>JAENYS010000003.1 GCA_016841645.1 Desulfoscipio geothermicus
GGTCTTTAGTAATACCCTTATAATGGAAAAGTGCTTTTATGCAACACTAGTGATAGCTATTTAAAAGAAGATATGTTTGATCAACATGAAGTTAAATCGACAAAGAATTTGAAAATAAAATTATATTGGTTGCACACACAAAATATTAAAAATTTAGACTTTATAAATAATAATGATGAAATTTGGAATAGTTATTATAATGCATCAGATATTATTAAAACGACGAAATATTGGAACTTTATAAGGGAGGATTTTATAAATAATAAAGAACTGCTAACCACTTTTTGGCAGTATCCATCAATAGAAATCCTTGCTAAAGAAGCCTTTGATGAAACATTTCAGAAGCAATTAGAAGATGCAAAAACAATTTCAGTAAATAAACTCAAAAAAAGGATATTACAATCTAATCGAAAGGCAGAAAGAATAGAGGTTTTAACTTATACATATAGTCGAAATCCATATGTTGTTATTGAAGTTCTAAATCGTTCTAAGGGAATTTGTGAGTTATGCAAAAATAAAGCTCCTTTTATAAGAAAGTCAGATGGTACTCCATATTTAGAGATTCATCATAAGATACCTCTATCCGAAAATGGAGAGGATACTGTTGAAAATACGATCGCTCTTTGTCCTAATTGTCATAGAAAGTTGCATTATGGTTCTACCTAATCTATACAATTCGATCTTGGCAAGTATAAATTTAATTTAAAGGTTAAAAACAACAAACAACTTCTAATAATCCATATGAAGTGAAGTAAGTATTTTAACATAGTATATTTTTACCAGCAAGAATTTACTAATGCTAATTTAAAACAGACAACAGGGACTACTAAAATAATAAAAAGAGGTTGGAAATTGAAACTATCTAATTATTCAACTGGTCAACAACTTAGTGGCCATCTGGCGGTCAAAAAGTGTAACATAAGACAGACCAACCAAACACCTCAAAAAGATTATTTGGATATGTTAATAACAGACGGGGAAACGGATATAGTAGCCCGGGTTTGGGATCACTCTGGCCCGGTACCGCAAGTCAACAGCGTGATCCATGTTACCGCAACAATAAATCAATACCGGGGTGATAACCAGCTCAACATAAGCGAGTGGCGCCAGGCAAACCAAGGCGAATATAACCCAAAGAATTTCTTGCCCGTATGCCCTCATGATTTAGAAAAGCTATGGGGCCAACTAAGGGAAGTAATGGCCAAAATCATGGACTTGGGGCTTGTACAAATCCTAAGCTCTGTGTTTAGTAAACACTATAAACAATTTCAAGAAGCACCGGCTGCCTTATATCATCATGGCGCTTACCTGGGTGGCCTCCTTGAGCACACTTGTGGTGTAGTTGAACAATGCTTGCGTTTGGCCACCGAGGAAACAGATATTAATTTGTTAATAACAGGGGCCATTCTTCACGATATTGGGAAGATATTTGATTATGACTGGTCGGGCTGCGTAATAACCATGACCGATGCCGGTCAGCTCTTAGGACACATTTCGCAGGGAATGATGTTGATTAATAGCCATGCGGTTAATTGCCCTGATCTTTCTACGGAGAGGTTAAACCTATTGCTTCATTTAATTGCTTCACATCATGGAAAGCTGGAATGGGGCAGCCCTGTGGAGCCTTCAACACGGGAGGCGATCTTATTACATAACGCGGATATGCTGGATGTTCAGTTATGGAAGCTGGCTCAGGCCCAGGCAAAGACCCCGACCGGGGAAAAATGGACAGAAAAGGTTTGGGAATTAAATAATAAGCGTTTTTGGGTGGGAGTTTCAGAAACTACCACAAAGGAGGCCGGAAATAAATGATTAAACCTTGGAACGGCGAACTGGCATAATGTGCTTTCCCTTGGTTTCAAATGTTCCCAAAGGTCGGCCGGAATGGAAGTAAACGACCTGCGCCTTAAAAATGGGCGGGACAGGTAATGGTGTTCATTAATATTTAAGGAACTTACTGCACCTGTTTTAATTATCTAACATTGGAGGAATCCCATGAGTATAGGTCGTAGGATTAAAGTGGTAATAGACGGTGTTGAAAACTTCATTTTTGAACGAATGTTTTGCGCTTCTCCTTAAGCAGATGAAAAAGTTGCTCCTGGATATTTCTAAACATTACGCTTTTCTTAGTACTGTAATCCAAACCCAATTCAAAGGCGAATTGATGATAAAACTCAGAAACACTGACTGTAGAAAGGCAAATATAAGAAAGCCTAAACAGGTTGGGATTTAGATTTTTAGCAAAACAGCGCAAAGCAAAGGTTTTGCCCATACCGGGAGGGGCGGTAAAAAGACCGATACCGCGGGTATTTTTAAGATAATCCAGCCGGGAAAGCATCTGCTTAAAATCTTTGGACCCAAAAGCATAACTTTCGGGAAGCGACTTATCAAAGGGATTAAAAGTAAGTCCGTAAAAAGATTTAAACATCGGCGGAACCCTCCATCTTGGAACACATCATAATAAACAGAATCAATGGAAACTGTGGCGTCTAGATTAACCTTTCTGGTAATGCGGTTCATGAAACATTCATCAAGCCACTGCCTGCTTTTTGGAATACGGTGTTGTTTCTCACGATAAACTGCCGGGAATTTCTTAAAATTAACTGCCGAACTAATTTCCAGTTAAATACGGCCTAACCTCATACACGGGATTAACACATTAATTCGGGAAAAGAAGAAAGACGACTAAAACCACCATCTTCCATACACTCACTAAACATAAACGTTGGGCAATGTAGATAACGCTTTACGTTCTCCACACTGCCCATAGCCACGGCAACAGATTAAAACCATCTCATTACAATAATAAAAATCCCAAAACAATATAACTAAAATTTAATTTGATCGGACAAAGTACATAACGCCGTGCTCACAGTAATACCATCAACTTTGCCAAGTACTTTAGTTAATTGCTCAGTGTTTCAGAAGCGATCTTTTAAATCTGCCAAATGGCAACCCGCACCAAAGTCCGGCATACAAGCAAATCCACCCAGGGTAGTTTTCCCGAAGACTACTGTAATACTGGAACGGCTATTAATTCTAATTTCGTAATGGCTTTCATATTTTTTAAAACCCACAATGGTTCCATGCCATCGTTCGGTCCTCCGACCAAACCGGGCTTCGCAAGTAAATATCATATTAAAAACCCCTTTTAGTGTTCAAGTTCATTTTTAATGACCCTTTTTACTACAGCCATCTGGCACAAATAATAGTCACGCAGGACCGTAAGGATAAAAATTAGACTATAGGAACCATAGGGGATGATTAAGATCCCTTTCGTATGAAGCAAATATCGTGGCCCTGTACCTTTATGATCTGTCTCAGGTCCTAGTAGACCGTGCCATTGAAATTAATGACCGCCTTATTAATGAATTTCTATCAAAGGGGCGTAAGAAGCAGGAGGAACTTCAAAAGCAAAACGATAAGTCATTGAATGAAAAAGTTGTTCATTATGTAAGCCTAGTAAAGGCATTAGTAAAAGCCCGAACTGAAGGACTGGACCCGTACAATACCATAGAATCTTATGTGATGCCATGGAATGAGCTTGTATCATCAAGTGAAGAAGCCGATAAGTTGGCCAGGCCCATTGATTATGATTATCTTGACCTTTTAGACAACAGATATAATTACCTGCGCAAGTATACACCGGAGTTGTTAAAGTTTATCGAATTCCGATCAAGTAATAGTTCGTTTAAACCTTTGATAGACGCTATAAATACAATTAGTGAAATGAACCAGAATAACAAAAAAGTAGTTCCCGACGAAGCTCCTTTGGCTTTTATACCAAACCGATGGAATAAATACGTTTTTGCAAAAGATGGCTCAATCAATCGCCATTACTATGGAATGGCTGCCCTTACAGAGTTGCGGAACCGTATACGTTCAGGAGATGTATCAGTCGTCGGGAGCCGTAATTATAAAGACTTTGATGACTATTTAATATCGAAAAACGAATGGGAAATAACAAAGTTTTCCGAATCAAAACTGGCAGTTAGCTTGTCGGATGAAGAGTATGTGCTAGAACGGATTGAGAGTTTAAACAGAAGACTGAATTGGGTATCAAAAAACGTAGGGAAGTTATCTGGTGTAAGCCTGGAAAACGGGAATATTCATGTAGATAAATTGGAGAAGGATGTTCCGGACGAGGCAACTGAATTGAGTAAAGAGCTATACAGTCTTATGCCAAGAATCAAGCTGCCCGAACTTTTAATAGAAGTATCAAACTGGACAGGCTATGACAGGCATTTTATTCATGCCTCGACGAGAAATCCACCAAAGAGTGAAGAAAAACAAATAGTGATAGCTACCTTAATGGCCATGGGAACCAACATAGGTCTGGTAAAGATGCTTAACTCATTTGCTTGGTTTTAGATTTGCTCCCAGGATAAGGGATTTATCCGATCTAAAACTTTACACAATCTCAAAGCCTAGTAATTACCCAAAGCTTGAAGATGTCTTACAAGGCCGTATTGAAAAAACAATTTTCATTCTTGACTATATATCCAGTGAAGATATGCGCCGTAAAGTAGAATACCTGAAATTTAAAAAGAATTTTGATGATAATCTTTTGAGACATATATCCCCATTAGGATGGGAACACATTAATTTTATAGGAGATTACTACTTTAACGTTAGAAATGTACCAGATTCCTACACATTAAGACCACTTAATATAAATGCCCAATAAACTTTGAGGAGGTCTTTAAAATGATATGGGAAAAAGTAAAAAAGCATATCACAATCAATGGGTAATCATTGAAGCTATTGAAGCCCATACAGAAGGAGATAGAAGGCTTATAGCTCAAATGACTGTAGTTGATAACTTCCAGGAAGATAATAATAAAGCATTGTTGCATTATCTGCAATTACATCGAAAGCACAGGGAAAGAGAGCTTTACGTTGTTCACACGTCCCGTCCTGAGCTTGATATTATTGAGCAGAAATGGATTGGAGTGCGGGCCGAAATATGAATCTAAAATTAAAGTATGGGTTACCGTTTATTGACGTTGTACTTATTCACAAGGGTAGATCGCTCAGTTTTGATAATTTCTTAGTAGACACTGGCTCTGCATCTACAATTATTGCTGCCGAGATTGCAGTGGAATTGGGGTTGGGTCCTGAACCTTTAGATGTCATAAGAAAAATACGTGGTGTTGGTGGAACAGAATATGTTTATGAGAAATATATTGACGGAATTCAGCTGGGTTTAAAAAAATTGACCCAATTCAAAATTTAAATTGGTGATATGGATTATGGGCTTGATATTGCCGGAATCTTATGAATGGATTATTTAATTAAATCTAAAGTGGTTATAGATTTGGAAAACATGATACTTGTATAAGCAAAGTATGCGTATGCTTACGGGGCTGGGGCTACAGGATACTGGGCGCTTTATATAATGGGAAGTTATTATAATGAGTACTGCCCATTTTTGTTCACTAGGGTCCAAATCTAACGCCAATGAGTGTACCAATATTACAAAAAAGAATTGGTAATTTGGGTCTTAGCGTGGGTAAAATCGTATTTTTTCTACATGTTACTTCTTAACGGGGGTTTTGTCGGAAATGTTGGCGGTACCCCTTTATGGTAAGTTTTTTAATTACACTTTATTTGCAGTGCCTATTCTTGACATGGATTAATGTGTGTGTATATACTTATATTTAAGGCATTAAATAACGAGGTAGTGCTTATATGGAGTTCAGCAATTTAGACCAAGAAAATTTAAAGGAATTATCAATAAGAACAGGCAATGCCTGCGTGGGTTTCAACCTGCGCAGGACAGCCCGTCTGTTAAGGCGGTTTTACGATGAGGCGTTTGAACCACTTGGCCTAAAGGGAACCCAATTTTCCCTGCTGATGGCGGTTGCGGGCAATCAAAACGCCACGATTGGGGAACTATCCCAACCGCTGGGTATGGAACGTTCTACTTTGAGCCGGAATATCGTAGTTCTTCAAAAAAAAGGGCTGGTAACTGTAGAAGAGGGTGAAGACCGGCGACAGCAAAGAATAAGCTTAACTGATTTAGGAGTCTCTGTTATACGAGAAGCGCTGCCCCTGTGGCAGGGGGTACAAGAAAGTTTAATCAGTGAACTGGGAGAAGAAAGGATAACAAATCTTCTGGCAGATCTGCTGAGTTTATCACATATTAAGGAAGGTAATTAAAGGAGAAAATTTTAATCTAATATGTGTATATACATATATTAGGAGAAAGAAAGTGATAGCTTATAACTAATTAATTTAAGTTCAAACTAGTGAGTGGATGATGTCGTAAAAATTTATTTAGGAGGGGACATACATGGGACATCTAGGAGTGGACAATAAAGAACAGATTTACAGGATACTGGCCGAGCGTTTGAATAGTAATCCGGTGGGAGCACCCGTTAACGAGACCCTGATGAAAATACTCCACCGGCTTTATACCGAGAGCGAGGCTATGGTAGGCAGTAAATTTCCGATGGTACCGATGAAGCTGGACAAGATCGCCAGCATCACTGGCCTTGAAGAAAAGGAATTACTGCCAATACTGGAAAGTATGGCCCCCAAAGGGCTGGTGTTGGATCTCTCTTTGCAGGACGGTACTTATTATATGCTGGCCCCGATGATGATAGGTTTTTTTGAATTTACCTTCATGCGGGTGCGAGAAGAGATAGACATGAAGGAACTGGCCGAACTATTTACCTTATATCTTGAAACGCCCGGCGTATGGGAAGAGTTCTTTGGTGGCAATACCAAATTGATCAGGTCGATGGTATATGAAAGCCTGATCCCGGCTATGGTGGACACAGAGGTTTTAGACTACGAGCGGGCCTCCCAAGTCATCCGCAATTCCGGTGGCGGCGCGCTGTCCATGTGCGCGTGCCGTCACAGGGCCAGCCACCTGGGTAAGTCCTGCGAAGCCGGCGGTCCCATAGAGGATGTGTGCACTACCCTGGGTAGCTCTGCGCAATGGCTGGTGAGCCGGGGTATGGCCAGGCCAGCCACAGTTGACGAGTTGCTGCGGGTTTTGGACCAAACGACCAAGCTGGGGCTGGTTCATACGGTTGATAACATACTTACCCAGCCGACTGTTATCTGCCATTGCTGCGGCTGCTGCTGCGTAGCTCTGCATCCTTCCATAGGGAAAAATCAATTGCCTGCTCAGCCCAGTAATTTTATGCCGGCTTTAGATCGGGATAGTTGCGTTGGGTGCGGTACTTGTGCCAATAGCTGTCAGATTAAAGTCATTACCATGCGTGATGACGGGAGCGGGGCTGAGGTGCCTGAGTTTAATAAGGAACTTTGTCTTGGCTGCGGTGTTTGCGCCGCCTCCTGCCCCAGCGGTGCGCTAACTATGTCCCGCAGACCGGAAATCTACGTTCCGCATGAGAATAAAACGGAGCTATTAGTCCGCATTGCCAAAGAAAGAGGTAAGATGTAGTTTATGTTGCAGACTATTAACGTATAGCTTTTACATTAATCGTTTGAACATGGGCAAATCGGTTACCTTAACAGGGAGTCAGTTTTCATTACTAAACGATATTAATTTGCTAGAAACATGCAGCAAAGGGGAATTAGCTGACTATGCAAAACTAGATAGGTCTACTATCACAAGGAACTTGAAAAGACTCAAGGAAAGAGGCTATATTATTGATTTGTCAACTAATGAAAGTAGAGATAGCCAAGTATCATTAACTGATTCAGGACGCGAAAAGCTTGAAAGTGGTTACTTGTTATGGAAAGAAGCACAAAAATATGTTAAGGAAAAGGTCGGTAGCGACAACATGAAACAACTCAGAAAAATGCTTGAGGTTATTGAAAATATTTAATATATTTAAACTTTTTAATACCGTTAAAGCCGAAAGCCAATGGAACAAGGTTCGGTACGCCTTCAGGCAAAGTTGAACTGTATAGCAGTGTATTGGAAAAACTAAACTAAAAATGAGAAAGGGTACTTGCTGATGGACAAAAAGGAACTGACCAAGCAAATCAAGATGAAAGCGCTGGAGCTAGGATTTTCCAAAGTTGGCATCACTATCGCAAATGATTTCATCGAGCACGAACAGGAAGTGAACTCCCGCCCCGACTACGCATGGGCAAGCGATGTGATTAAAGGATGCCGCCCCAGCAAATTCTATCCGGAAGGGAAATCTATCATTTGCACTGTCTACGGTTTCAGTTTTTTGCTTGCCATACTACATGGTAATATCGTTTTATCTCATCTTCGGTAGGCACATATGGCAGCCGCTTTGATGCTTTGGAGACTTCTATCTCTAATTCATCCCTTAGATGTTGAAAAACTCTTTTGAGGTAAGCATAATCCGGTCTTTCCGTTCTTAGATACTTGGCCAATTCCTTGGCCTTTTTCTTTGCGGGTGTTCGATTAAATATCATGATATTTCACCTTCGAGTGGAAGTTTTTCGCTTATATCCGGGTGAGGTGACCGTCGGGCATATCTGGCCAGGCTGCCGGTCGCCTCGCCGATCGGATTGTAAGCCCTCCGGTCACCCGCCAAGGGCGCAAAAAAAATTTTGAAAATCTGAAATGTAGGGCGTTCCCCCCTCCAAACCTCCCCCCGGGCTTCTCTCCCTCTGAGCTAATATACCCGGGTGAGATTGATCAGCCCGGGCACCAGGTTCAGGATCGCTGCCGGCGTCCTGGAGGGGGACCAACTGCACGGTTATACTCCTGAACAGGGTCATCAAAGGCACGTTCAATTAAAAAGACCCTGAAAGGTACTCCATGGTGCCTGTTTCTTAACTTTCATGTCTTTGGCTTCAGACTCTTCTTCATTTCCGGCATTCTATGAACAGGCCAAAGTGTTTCTATTTGGGCATAAGCTTCCATCACTAAAAACTTGTTCAGTCCAATGGTTGCGCGGATATCTGATGGAATTTCGTCAATATTCTCATATTTATTTACAATGACGAATTCTACTTGATTGTATCTGAATGTTAAATCTTTTGGAACTCGCCACTCCCGTTCATGTAAATAATCAACCGACTGTTTCCCGTCATTTTTACCACCAGGTCTATAACTTGGGAAAAATCTTGATACAAATACATGGACTTCTGGAGACCATATTTGCCCGTTATAAACCTCATCTAAGACATAAAACACAGGATTTCCCCCTAAAAGGTAAATCAGTGCTTTGTTAAAGCCAATTCCATATGGAGAATATCTTTGGGCATGTACCAAAAGGGATGTCCAAGGACATTCTGTTATTGAAGTGCTCTATTAGCTCATCCAATTCCCAGTTTCGCTTCATAGCACACCTCTCAATTAAAGTACCTAAAATGGTTAGTATCGGAACATATTGATTGAGATTAGTATAGCGAAGTATGTAAAAACAAGCAATAAAAAGATTGAAATGGTATAAGTTCCGGCACCCTAGCTGTATTAGGAACTTTCGTGTTGTTCTTCTTGGCAACTGGGAGCAGTACCAGCAAAGCTTGAACCAGGGGCAATCGTCAAATAATTTCAGATGCTGATAATATAATGTATTGACATTGTAAATACAGGGAACTATATTTTAAATAGGTGATGTAATTGAAAATTAATAAATTCGATTGGGATGACAGAAATATCGATCATATAGCCAGACACAAAAAGGGTTACCGTATCAAACTGTAATCCGCATGTGGATTACAGAGAGAATTAAAACTGAAGTATGAATAACAAGACTCCGGTATTATTTATCGGGGTTTTTTTATAAAGTAACGCTACCATTACCATATACTGTTAATCACTTTGATAATTGCTTTTACCATGGCCTATGCAAAGGGTTTATCGCTAACCTTCTCTTTACTTTTTGCCCTGCTGGGCATCCCCCTGGGCCTTTTTATAGCTTACCAGTATTGGCATCTAATGGAAGTGACCAGGGGTAATCGGTTTCAGAGGAAGTTTCAGAAGTGGGTGGCAAGCAAGGAAAAAAAGAAGGATCCTGATATTAAGGACTAACTGGCGGTCGGGGAAAGGGAGGCGTTTTTTGGCTGCCCTTTTTTACTTTTGCTGCGACTGCAGCTGGGTTGGCTGCCTCAGTGACATCCGGCGGCATATCGTTACCGGCAATTACAGAGGGCTTATCTGTTATTGCTGCAATATTAGGGGTACCGCCAACATTTTAACGAAAGTATATTTAACTTAACACAATTACAATTGTGTTAAGCTCATAAAGGATTATCGTGGGAACCCTTGATTTTATTGGGGTTAAAAGAAGTCAATATATTTTTTTATTGATCAAGTTAACAAATTGTATGATATGCGGCGTCCCCCGTTAAATAGACACACTAAACACAAGTATTACTCCCTTTTTTATAACATATCTTAATATTTCATTGAACCAAAAAAGTTTATTGCTAACAGTGATGTCATAGTCTGCTATAAGCAACCGCCGTTCTTGACTCCATGTGCTAATAAAAGGGCACCGGCCGACGGATATACGCCAAATAATAATTTCCTACGGTCGGGTCTATTCAGTCTAGCACATGGAGTCAAGGATTTTCGACCGCAAGCGGCGGCTAGTTGTTGAGGCTAGAGAGAATTTACCCCATCCCTCTGGAGACCGCCATATTTTCAATTATTTAAGCTGCCATTGCGGCAGAGTAATATTCCTCCGGTGTAAGGTAGCCATTGGTCTCATGTAATCGCGGTCTATTATAAAATATCTCAATATACCCAATGGGGTAGCATCAACAAAACACAGTTAGACCCAATAGAAAGGTCTTTTCTTGTATTTTTACTTTTGAGTAGCTACTAATTATACTAGGTATTCTACTTTTGCACCGGGAAAATGCTCATAAAGCACCCGGCGAAACAGTTCCTCCATCTCCTGAAGCGTCTCCTTTGGATAAACGTATTTACCGTAACCAAACTGCCCGAACTTGAACTTACGCTCATCTTCCTCCATGGGTAGGGAGGTGTTTGGAAATACTTCCAGGATGCGTTTTTTAGCCGATAGTGTGAATCTGTGGGAGATTAATTCAAATGTAATGTCCATACCGGCCGCAGGCAGTAATTCCCCTGCCAGGGAGCGGATTAACTGGGTATAATCGTACTGCCAGCCCGGGTAAATGAAAATGGGGGCGATTAAAAAACCCAGAGGGTAGCCTGCTTTTGCTACTCGCCTTGCGGCATCCAATCGGGCATGGGCCATCGGGGTGCCCTGTTCGTAGGATTTAATAATGTGATCGGTGTTGATGCTGAAGCGAAAGCGTGTATGCCCGTTGTGCCGGGTATTCAGCAGTGTGTCCACGTCGGTAAACTTGGTGACGAAACGAAACCGGGCCAGGGGCTGTTGGCCGAAAAACTCTATAGCACGGGCCAGCGAGCCGGTATACGGTTCCACGGGAATGGGATCGGAAGTGGCTGCCCCTTCAAACAGAGTGATCTCGGGAGTCCTTTTTTTTATGTATTTTTCTGCTTGTTGCATTATTTCATCAATATTTACATATACCCTTACATATGGTTTTTTGCCCAGCGTTGTATTCAGGTAACAATATTGGCACCGGCCTGTGCAGCTAGTGCTCAATGGCAGCTGGTAGTGGGCTGATGGCTTGCACGGTGAAAACTGTAACGTGCGGCGTACCCCCACCGCCAGGGTCCGTTTGGCTTCCAGATAAGATTCCCGGGGCGTTTTGCCGGGTATGCCTGTTACCCGGTTGTGGCTGCCAATCATGGAAATAGGAATGCCATCGGACTTGAATCTTTCATGCAACTGTTTACCCAAAGGGTAATCCAAAGCTGCTTGTTCAAAAAAGACCCGCTTGGGTGTAAACAAAAATATCCCCCCGAAGTGATTAAGGTATTCAAACAATGTTAGTATATCCCTCAAAGCCGGAGCTAATTTATTATGACCGGTTGTGTTTCCATTGAAGCCGCGCTAATTTAGTGCTTGTCATTGTCACCGGTGGCTTATGGTTAAAGTATTGTGGGATTACTATTGTATTAAGAACACACCTCGTTGTAGAATTTACATATATCTAAAGAATAAAGAGCTTTAGTTGTTTACATATTGAAACTTGAGTGAGGTGACTTGAATGCCAAACATTGAATCCTTTCAACTGCCACAGGAATTTTTGATTGCTAGCGCGGGTGTACAAACAGGATTGTTTGAAGAAATAAAGCATAATACCTGTTCCCTGGAAGAATTGGCCGCTAAAACGAATAGCGATCCCAGGGCTTTGTGGACGGTTGTTGAAGCTTTGATTAGCTTAAAGTATCTGGTATATGATGGTGATAAAATTAAGCTTTCCGAAGAAGCGGACAACATCTTTTTTAATTCCGGTCATGAACAATATACAGGTTTTTCATTCATGCATACCTACAACATTATGAATGCATGGATGCAATTGCCCAGAGTAATAAGAAGCGGGAAACCGGTTTCTAAAAAGGATGTATCCAAACACACAATGCACTTTATAAATGCCATGAGCCATATTGCCCGGAAGACGGCACCACAAATTGTTGAGTATTGCTTAAAAGACTTGCCCGCAAACCCCAGGGTTCTTGATGTCGGCGGCGGTCCGTTAACTAATGCTTTTGCCTTTGCCGGTAGTGGGGCCGTAGTGACCATACTGGACCTGCCTGAAGTTATAGATATGATGCAGCCGGAGTTGGATACAAATTTACCCATTAAAATGGTCAAAGGGGATTTTACTAAAGGGCTGCCGCCAGGACCCTATGACCTTGTATACCTTGGTAATGTATGTCATATTTACGGTGAGCAGGAGAACAGGAAATTATTTCAAGACGCAGCGCATGAACTGGAACCGGGAGGCCAAATTGTCATTAATGATATGATCCGGGGTACAGGCGTTATGCCCGCGTTATTCGCGGTAAATATGCTGGTTAATACACCTTCCGGGGGGACATGGACTTTTGAGCAATATAAAACCTGGCTGGCGGCTGCCAATTGCTCCACAGCACCTTGGGAAGAAGTAGGCGGCAGGCAATTGATTAAGGCTACTAAGGTTCGTTAGCGGGAATTGGCCACTAACCTGCTTTCACGGTGGACAATAGGCAAGGGATATAAAAAAACCTCTTTCCTCATTGACGTGGGGGAAGAGGTAGTTGCTTTGCTGAATGCACGTTTTATTTAAGTTTTAATTTAGCCAGGGCTTCTGCCAGAGCGGGATTGGTCAGCCCGTCATTCGAATTCTTTTGCTGTTGCAGGTATTTTTGTACATCTCTTTTGGAGGCGTCCTGCTTATCTTTTCCCCTTCTTTCGTTAAAAGCGGCGAGCTTTTCCCGGTAGCCGCACTTGCAGACAAATATTTGTCCTTCTCCCTCGCCGTGCAGGGTTAGCTTTTTGTGACAGTTGGGGCACCGGGCATTGGTTGTTTTGCCGACCCCTTTTCTATAACCGCACTCCCTGTCCTGGCAAACCAGCATTTTCCCCTTTTTACCGTTTACCTCCAAGAGGCGTTTTCCACAATTTGGGCATTTTTCGCCGGTCAGGTTATCATATTTGAATTTGCTTGCGCTATTTTTTATATCATTAACAACCACATTGGCATAATGCTTCATTTCCCCGATAAAATTGTTTTTATCTAGCTTTCCTTTGGCAATGGCTTCCAGCTTTTGTTCCCATTGTGCAGTTAAGGCGGGTGTTTTCAAATCCCCGGGGACTAAATCAAGCAATTGTTTGCCTTTTGAGGTTATGAATATGCTTTTCCCTTTTTTTTCAATTAAAAAATTATTAAAGAGTTTCTCAATAATATCGGCCCTGGTGGCTACGGTTCCCAACCCGCCGGTTTTGCCGATGGTTTGAATTAAACTTTTATTTTCCCCGGCCATATATTTGGTCGGATTTTCCATGGCGGAAAGTAGGCCGGCTTCGTTAAACGGCTCCGGAGGTTTGGTTTTCCCACGGGTCTGGGATACGGCCGATATCTTTATAACATCGCCTTTATTTAAAGACGGTAATACTTGTTCGGCAATATTGTCTTCAGATTCCTCTTCCTCGTCAAAATGATTATTGTACACCTCTTTCCAACCTTGGGCGATCACTACCTTACCCCTGGCGATAAAAAGCTCGTTACCGATACTTGCCCTGATGGTGGTCTGTTCGTATTCAAAGGGGGGATACAAAACAGCTAAAAACCTTTTCACCACCAGATCGTATATTCTTAGTTCCATATCGCTTAAATTGTTTAAGAAAACCGTCTGTTCTGTCGGTATAATGGCATGGTGGTCGGTTACTTTGCTGTTATCCACAAAGGACTTGTTGGCCTTTATGGGGCTCCGCAGTACTTTTGCCGCCAGTTTGGCATATGGCGGCACGCTGCAGGCATTAAGCCGGTCTTTTAAAGTGTCGACAATATCCGTGGTGATAAACCGGGAATCGGTTCTTGGATAAGTCAGTACCTTGTGCTGCTCGTACAGCCGCTGCATAATCGATAGTGTTTCCTTGGCCGAATAACCGAAAAGCTTATTAGCGTCCCTTTGGAGCTCCGTTAAGTCATACAGCCGGGGTGCAAAACTTTTTTTGTAGGTTTTGTCGACCGCTGAAATTATAGCGTTTTTATTTTGTACGGATGATAGTATTCGTTTGCATTTATCCAGGTCAAAGATTCTGGTGTTTTTGGTTTGGCTATCTTGCCAGACTAGATTTAATTTTTCTGCTTTGGCTGTGATGCCGTAAAATGTCCGGGGCTTGAAGTTTTGAATTTCCTCTCCCCTTTCGGCAATAATTGCTAGGGCTGGGGTTTGAACCCTACCGCAGGAAAGCTGGGCGTTATGCTTGCAAGTCAAAGCTCGGGTGGCATTGATGCCTACCAGCCAGTCGGCCTCGGCCCGGGCAACGGCCGAGGCATAAAGACTTTCATAATCTTTGCCGTTTCTTAAATTTCTTACTCCTTCTTTGATAGCTTTGTCGGTAACGGAAGAAATCCAGAGCCGCTTAATGGGTTTCTTTACCCGAGCTTTTTCTATAATCCACCTGGCTACCAGCTCACCCTCACGGCCGGCATCGGTGGCTATCACAATCTCCCGGACATCTTTTCTTTTCATTTGTGTGGTAACGGCATTAAACTGCTTGCCGCTCTGCTTAATTACTACCAGCTTTAAGTAGGAGGGTAGGATAGGCAGATCCTCCAGCCGCCAAGCGCTGAATTGTTGATCATAGGCCTCGGGGTCGGCCAGGGTTACCAGATGGCCCAATGCCCAGGTAACGATATATTTATCGCCTTCCAGATACCCGTTACCTTTTTTTAGGCAATTTAAAACTCGCGCCAGGTCTCTCCCCACAGAAGGTTTTTCCGCTAGAAATAGTATTTTATCCATATTAACAATCCTCTCCAAGTGCAATGCAATATAAAAGTATTATAGCATTTTCTACGAAGCATGCTTCCACTATTCCGGAGGCTTAAATACGTAAGCGATATTCTGTAAATTACTAATATTCGCGAGGGGGTCTCCGGATACGGCAATCATAGCGGCGGGGCGGCCCGGAGCGATACAGCCCCAGTCCAAGTTCAGTAGGCGAGCGCTGTTAATTGTAGCGCAGCGTATTATTTCCCCGGGTGTTAGCCCGGCCTGCCGGTAAAGGGCTAGCTCTTGCAAGTAGCCATAACCATGCCGGACACCGGATGAGCCGGCATCTGTGCCCACTCCCAGGGTAACGCCCAGCGCGTGGGCTTCGCTGATCATTGACAGCTGCCGGTCGACAGTTTTGGCAATAACATAGTTATCCTTTTTCCCCCCGGCTTGTGTAATAACGTGTTTATCCGGCCGGCCTGGATAACTGATGCTATGTTTGTGAGACTTATCATCTAATTGGGCGGTCATAGGTATGACCGTGGGAATCCAAGCCACGCCCTTTTCAGCCATTAACCCAAGGGTATCCCGGCTTAAAAAATAACCGTGCTCTATTGTGTTTACACCGGCCTGTGCGGCCATGGCCACGGCTTCATTCGAGCTGGCGTGGGCCATTACGGTGAGCCCTTGGCTGTGGGCTCTCTCTACAATGGCTTTCAGCTCATTCGCGGTATACTGTAACGGCCCGACCTGAGAGTATTCCTTAAGGCTTACCAAGCCCGAGACAAGTACTTTGACTTGATTTACTCTGTGCCGGGCTAGATTTTCTATTGCACTGTCCAGCATTTCAGCGGGGATTCCCGGGCCAAGAAAAGACCCATATTTTTGAGGCTTACGCAATGCATGGCCCGATGCTCGGATTACAGGACCGGTTATAGTACCGCTTTCGATAAGTTTTCGGTAGTGCAGGGCGATGCCTTGACGGTCTCCTCCGTCCCGCACGGCCAATATGCCGTGACGAATGGTATCCCATAGTTGAGTGCCGATTTGTGTGTCAAGTTCAACGGGTTGGTCCCAGCGTTGGCGGGCAATCGAAAAATCCTGGCCGTCCAGGGCCAGGTGTACATGGCAGTCTATTAGTGGCGGTAATATTGTTAAATGACCTAAATCCAAAGAGATAGTTTTGCGGGTAGGTTGAGTGAATTTATAGGGAGGGTCTCCTGCCCTGGTAATTGCAGCGATCCTTCCGTTATCCAGGTATATACAACGTTTTTGAAATGTAGTGGTTGGCCGGCCGCTGTATTCAATTATATTACTAATTGTTATTGCATAGTTGCAAGTACTTCTGATTTTAATCAATTTCATGCTTTAAATTTATCATTGTTAATTTCATTAATCAAACAAAATTTTACTATGTAATAATTATAAAAATATTGCTACGACATTATTCGTATGTTAAAATTAATTAAGATTTGGGCGGTATCTGCTTAGAACCGCACCATTTGTTGAGATGGTTGGTTTGGTGGGTGGTTTGTTTGTTAAATTCATTAACATATCTCCGCTTGGAGCCGGGAAGGACCGAGACGGGTTGCACAAGGGATATTATGCCCTTCGGACTTGTCCGGAGGGTTTTTGTGTAACTGAAGATACTTTATCATAAGGAGTTGTGCCTATGCAGGTCTGTCGTACGATAGGGGAAATAAGAGAGTTTACAAACAAAGCTCGGGTTGCGGGTAAAACCGTGGGTTTAGTTCCTACCATGGGATATTTCCATGAAGGACATTTGAATCTGATGCGGGAAGCTAAAAAAAAGTGCGATGTAGTGGTGGTTTCCCTGTATGTTAATCCGCTCCAGTTTGGCCCCAAAGAAGACCTGGGCGAATACCCCCGGGACTTTGACCGGGACTGCGCCATGGCCCGGTCAGTGGGTGCGGACGCAGTTTTTGCCCCCGGTAATGATGAAATGTACCCGGCGGGATACAGCTCTTTTGTTGAGGTAACCGGAATAACAGGTAAACTTTGCGGGTCATCCCGGCCCGGTCATTTTCGCGGGGTAACCACTGTGGTGGCCAAGCTGTTTAACATTGTCCGGCCGGACCAAGCCTTCTTTGGCCAAAAAGACGCCCAACAGGCCATGGTCGTAGAAAAGATGGTGCGTGATTTGAACATGGGGTTGGAAATTGTTACCTTGCCCATTGTGCGGGAAGCAGATGGCCTGGCCATGAGTTCTCGTAATGTTTATTTAGACGAAGAACAACGCCAGACCGCGCCGGTGCTTTACCATAGTTTGTGCGCCTTTCGTGATGCTGTGGCTGATGGTGAAAGAAATGTCCCAAAACTGCGCCGGGGTATAGAGGAAATGATTTCATCCACTCCCGGTGCCAAGGTCGATTACGTAGAAATATTATCTGTGCCCGATTTGGAACTGCTGGATACATTGAACGGCAAATGTATTGCTGCTTTGGCGGTACGTTTTGGCAAAACCAGGCTTATTGATAATATGGTTGTGGAGGTATGACAGATGTTTCTAAATATGTTTAAATCCAAAATTCACCGTGCTGTAGTTACTCAGGCCAATTTAAACTATGTGGGTAGCATTACTATTGATGAGGCTTTGATGGAGGCTGCCGATATATCGCCCAATGAAAAGGTGCAAGTAGTAAACAATAACAATGGTGCTCGTCTGGAAACCTATGTTATACCTGGTACTCGGGACTCCGGTGTGATTTGCCTGAACGGGGCGGCTGCCAGATTGGTTCAGCCCGGCGATACTGTGATTATCTTAACCTATGCGGTTATGGATCGTGATGAAGCGCGTAATTTTAAGCCCATAGCTATACTGGTGGACGAGCATAATAAGGTTGTTCGCGTAATAGAGGAAAGACACGGCGAGGAAGCTTGACCTGCTTGTTATTTTTATGATTTGTTTTGCATTGGTGGCTGCCGGTGGGAAATTTTGTTGAGATACAACGGAATTTATGTATTACAATATTGGGGACGTTATCCTCTGGTGGCTAAATTCGCGTTATGAAGGAGTGGTTAAGTGCCTAATGTCGCTGATCCTACACAAGTAATAGCAGAAATAATGCAGCTTAAACAACAACGCAACGCGATTATATTGAGTCACGTATACCAGCCGCCCGAAATACAGGAGGTTGCCGATTTGGTGGGCGATTCCCTGGAGCTGTCTCGCCGGGCTGCTGCCACCGATGCGGGTGTTATTGTCTTTTGTGGGGTACACTTTATGGCTGAAAGCGCGGCCATACTATCACCGCAAAAAACGGTGCTATTACCCGAGATAAATGCCGGATGCCTCATGGCGAACACAGTTACGGCGGAGGCGTTGCGAGCCAAAAAATTTGAATTGCCCGGTGCTCAGGTGGTATGCTATGTTAATACATCTGCGGCAGTTAAGGCGGAATGTGATATTGCCTGTACTTCGGCCAATGCTGTGCAAGTAGTGGCCTCATTGCCTACCGACCGGCCTATTATTTTTGTGCCGGATAAGAACCTTGGCTGTTATGTGGCTAAGCAGTCAGGGCGGGCGATGCACACCTGGGAAGGTTGCTGCCCTATTCATGATCAATTGACCGCCGGCGAGTTGTTAAAAGTCAAGTCGGAACACCCGCGGGCTCTTGTGCTGGTGCATCCCGAGTGCCGCCCCGAGGTGTTGGAGCTTGCCGATTATGTGGCCAGCACGACCGGTATGCTGCGGTTTGCCCGGGAAAGCCGGAACGAGGAATATATTGTGGCTACTGAAATGGGTATATTGCACCAGTTTAATAAGCAGTGTCCAAATAAAAGCTTTTATCTCGCTTCTGATAAACTTGTTTGCCGAGATATGAAATCTATTACATTGGAGAAAGTGCTTCACTCTCTACAAACCTTGGAACCCCGGGTGACTGTTACTGCGGAGATCAGGGAGCGGGCTCTAAAGAGCCTGGAAAGAATGCTGGCGGTATAATAAGACGGGGGGGTTACCAGTGGCTAACCATTATATTATGAATTTTAGCACCCGGGATCTACCTATATATAACACGGATTATGTAATTGTGGGTAGTGGTATTGCCGGGTTTTTTACCGCTCTTTTGGCTGGCCGACTGGGTGCCGGGGTTACCGTGCTGACCAAGCAAAGTATATTGGACAGCAACACCGATAAGGCCCAGGGCGGTATAGCTGCAGTCATGAACTCTGATGATTCCCCGGAATTTCATTATCAGGACACGCTGCGGGCGGGTGCCGGGCTGTGTGACCAAGGAGCGGTGCGCATTCTGGTCAATGAAGGGCCACGCCGGGTTTTACAATTGATGGATATGGGAGCCCGCTTTGATGTGGAAGGTGACCGTCTGGCGCTAACCCGGGAAGGTGCTCATAGCTGCCGGCGTATACTGCACGCCAGTGGTGACGCCACCGGGGCTGAAATTCAGCGAGTGTTGAACGAGCAGGCTCTTGCCGAGCAAAATATTCAGGTGCTTGAACGGCACATTGCAGTAGATCTTTTAGTTAATGATAATGTTTGTTATGGTGTGCTTGCTTATGATTGTGAGACTTGCCGCTTAAAAGTTTTCCGGAGCCGGGCTGTTGTTTTGGCCACCGGTGGTTTGGGTCAGCTTTATGAACATAGCACCAACCCCGGGGTGGCTACCGGGGATGGCATTGCTATGGCCTACCGGGCGGGTGCCGAAGTGATGGACATGGAGTTTCTCCAATTTCATCCTACCGTGTTAAACTTGCCGGGTGCGCCGCGGTTTTTGATATCCGAAGCAGTACGGGGCGAGGGCGCCTATCTGCGCAACGGGCGGGGAGAGCGGTTTATGCCCGGTTATCATGATCTTGCGGAGCTGGCACCCCGGGATATTGTGGTACGGGCCATTTTACAGGAAATTCATAAAGGTTCCGAAGGTATATTCCTGGACTTAAGTCACCTGGACACTGACCTTGTGTTGCGCCGGTTTCCTAATATTAACCGCACTTGCCTGAGTTACGGTCTAGATATTACCCGCGACTTGGTTCCGGTGGCTCCTGCCGCTCATTATATGATGGGTGGTGTAAAAACCAATTATTTTGGTGAAACCAGTGTAGAGCGGCTATACGCGTGCGGCGAAGTAGCCTGTCAGGGGGTGCACGGGGCCAATCGTTTGGCCAGTAATTCATTGTTAGACGGCCTGGTCTACGGTGGCCGCATCGTGGAGCGCACTGCCGGTCTTTGGCGGGAGAATATGAGCCCGTGGCCTGATTTTGCATCGGAATTGCCCGGCCTCGTGGAACCGGTGGATTACCAGTCGTTGCAGCAAGAACTGCAGGCTCTGATGAGCAGGTATGTCGGCCCGCTGCGCAACCGGGAAGGCTTGGAAAAGGTGCTTGGTTTCATCGATGGGTATTCTCGATTGGAAAATACCGCGGCCCGGGATCTGCTTGCAGCTGAGATGAACAACCGTTTACTGGTGTGCCGCTTGGTGGCGGAATCGGCTCTAATGCGCACCGAAAGTAGGGGCGGCCATTTCCGCCAGGATTACCCTGAGTCCCGCAATAGTTGGAAAAAACATGTTATTTTACGCAAGTAATCAGCAGTCTTGGCAATTGTTTTAATACATATACTAGGTATAGTGATTGTATTAAGTAATGATTAAGAGATATTTTACCCGGTGGTATTGGTTGTGCATACAGAGGTGGGAACTTAAATGATGATAAACAAACGTTTACTAAATGAGCTCATTGACTGTGCCCTGAACGAGGATATCGGTTCAGGCGATTTGACCACGGAAAGTACAGTACCTGATAATATTGTTGCGGCTGGCTATATCAAAGCCAAGCAGCACGGGGTTGTGGCCGGCTTGCCCGTAGCCCGGGCGGTGTTTAGGCACCTTGATCCTGATTTGCAATTCTTGCCCCGGGTGACTGAAGGGGCTCGTATCAGTCCCGGTGATGTGCTGGTGCAATTAAACGGGTGGGCTCGGACCGTGCTTACCGGGGAACGGCTTGCCCTTAATTTTTTACAGCGCCTTTCCGGGATAGCCACTGCCACGGCGGATCTGGTGGAAATAGTACGGGATTACCCGGTGCGTATCGTGGATACCCGTAAAACTACTCCGGGACTGCGTCAGCTGGAAAAATACGCTGTCCGGGTGGGTGGTGGGCATAACCATCGCCTGGGGTTGTTTGATGCTGTATTGATTAAGGATAATCACATCAGAGTGGTTGGTAATATTAAACAGGCTGTGGCAAATGCCCGTTCCCAGGTGCCTCATACCGCAAAAATAGAGGTGGAAACCGAGGATTTAAACGGGGTGCAGGAGGCATTGGAAGCAGGTGCAGATATTATTATGCTGGATAATATGGAGCTACATACCATGGCTGAGGCGGTGCGACTGGTTAACGGCCGTACACTTGTAGAAGCATCTGGTGGGATAAATGCACAAACCATTGTTGCTGTAGCAGCTACAGGAGTGGACATTATCTCGGTAGGGGCTTTGACTCATTCCGCCACGGCGCTTGATATTAGTCTTGATGTGGGAGAGCTTAAACCAATGCATCCCACAGTTTAATGGTAAACCATTTGTGGATTTGTGATTGACAATGCAATTTGCGGCAAATATAATTTATTTAGCTGAAATAAAATTTGGCATTTGAAATTTTGGTTAACTCAACGGAGTGTCGGCATATGAAGAGCAGTATAGTGCATATTTTAAAACAAAGCGATAACTGGGTCTCAGGTGAAAGCCTATGCCGTGAGCTGGGTGTGTCTCGTACGGCAGTGTGGAAACATATACGGGGTTTGCGGGAAGAAGGATATGACATAGAGGCCAGGGCTAATCTGGGGTACCGCTTACTTAGTGTACCTGATGTTCCATACCCCGATGAGGTTACTGTTGGCTTGGGTACTGCGGTGATAGGTAGCCGTATTGAATATTTTGCCGATGTGCCGACTACTAACGATGAGGCCAAAAAGTTGGCCCGGGCGGGCTGCCCGGAAGGTACGGTAGTGGTGGCCGAAAGTCAGAGTGGCGGCAAGGGACGGATGGACCGGTCATGGTTTGCTCCCCGGGCCAGGGGGTTGTGGTTTTCCGCCGTGTTGCGCCCGCAGGTCGATCTGGTGGATACCCCGCAGATAACCATGGTAGCGGCGGTAGCGGTGGCGCTGGCGATTCGTGAACATACCGGGGTTGCGGTGGGTATCAAGTGGCCCAATGACTTGCTGGTGGATGGTAAAAAATTATGCGGCATTCTGGTCGAACTAAATGCTGAAATGGACCGGGTTAATTTTATGGTTGCGGGTATTGGTTTAAATGTAAACATTGATAGCAGTCAATTCCCTCCCGAGCTATTTGAGATTGCTACTTCTTTAAAAATAGCAGCCGGGCGTCATATACCCCGGGTACCTTTATTACGGGCTATATTGCAATCTTTTGAGATTTGGTACCTGCGCTGGCTAAATGAGGGATTCGTTCCTATACTGAATAAGTGGCGGGAGCTATGTGTTACCTTGGATTGCCCGGTTACCGTACATAACATTAAAGACAGTTATACCGGTCACGCCTTGGACGTGGACGAAACCGGGGCACTACTGGTTAAAATAAAGGATGGTACAGTGCGGCGTTTGGTGGCGGGGGAGGTGTCGTTGCGTAAGGTTTAAATTTTACTGCGCTGTTTATACGGGTGGTATTTTTTTGTCGCTTAATGGTTAACCAAATAAACTTATTTGGTTAACCAAATAAGTTTGGGAAAGAAAGGACTGATGTATATGAGTAAACTAACACCGCGAGATATGGTACTGGTGGCTATGTTTGCCTCGTTAGCCGTAGTTTCCGCGTTGCTGTTTCGTTTTCTTGGTGGCATGATTGTGCCCTTCAGTTTGCTGCCTTTTGTGGCACTGCTGGCCGGCGGGTTGTTGGGGGCCAGGTTGGGAGCGCTTAGTATGGGAATTTATGTGTTGATGGGTGTGTTGGGGTTACCGGTATTTGAAAAACCGCCCTTTGGGGGGCCGGCTTATGTATTATCACCTACCTTTGGCTTTTTGCTTGGTTTTATAATTGCTGCTTTGGTGAGCGGTTTAATTCTCCGGAGCCGGCGGGATGCCGGGCCTGTGCGTCTTTCTCTGGCCATGCTGGTGGGAGTGCTTACGATTTATGCAATCGGGTTGCCATATCTGTATGTCATACTCAATTATTATGTGGGTAAGCCTTTCGATGTGCTGCAAATTATAATGCTATTCTTCGTCCCTTTTATTGGACTTGACTTGATTAAAGCACTAGCCGCCGGCGCACTTGTGCGTATGGTGGGGGTGCGCCTTCCGGTATTAAAAGAACAGCAAAATTGATATGCTTAATAGCACACGCGGTAACTTGCATGTAAATCAATGGCTCCGTCGTCCCGAACATCTACGGGGTAAATTACAGTGGAAAGATGGGCTTGGTTATCTGAGTTTATATACCTGCAGTGTTTTGTGTTATGACCGGCATGAAAGTGGAAAAATATATTGACAACAGGTAACAAAACAGGTAGGATAATGTCTAACTAAATAGTAATGATTTCCGAGTTAACCGGCCTAAAGCAATTGCGATGGCAGTTAACCGCAGGGTAAAAACGGAAACGTTTGTGCCTCCCTTGTTGGAAAGGAAATCATACCTTGTATGATCAGATTTCTATTTGATGGTCCGCAAGTGATATGAGCAGTTTTCCGTGGGAGGAAAACTGCTTTTAGTTTTTTATTACGGAGTATGGGCGGGAACAGTACGTTCTTCGGACGATGAGCTGTTCGTGCCCTGTCTTTGGTTGGGGGTTTAAACGAACCTGGGGCGTTCATAACCGAAACGGTATTATTGCTTAGGGCCGCCATGAAATTTGATCTGGGGGGTGACGCTAGAATAAATATTTGAAGTTTTCGGCTATCCAATAGGGTAAAACTTTATAATTAACCGGATAATCAATATGTAACGAACGGACGATGAAACAATACATATTAAAAGGGAGAAATAAAATGAGTTTTATACCGGGCATTAAACCAATTGCAAGAAAAATTATTATCTGCTTGACATTTTTGGTGTTACTAATTGCCTTTTCTCCAATTATAAATACTTCTTTAGCAGAGCCAAGCACCGGTAGCCTTGATAGCAGCCTATCCGAGCATATTATCCTCACGTGGGCGGAAGACCCCCGGACTACACAGACTATCACCTGGAAGGCAGAGGATATGAATCAGGACCGGGTACAGTACCAGCCCGCTGCCGGTTTTAACGGCAGCTTTGATAGTGCTTGGGAAGTGATTGCTGCCAAAACCGGTTCTGACGATGGGCATTATCACTTTGAAGCGACCATCCGGGGATTGACCCCCGGTACGGGTTACGTCTACCGCATTGGTAAAGAAGGGTCCTGGAGTGCACCGGTTACCTTCACCTCCGCTGCGGCCGGTGATAATTTTTCTTTCCTTTACATGGGTGATGTTCAGGAAGGTTTTGACTCTTGGGGAGAAATGCTTGAGAAGGTATATAAGGATCATCCCGGTCTAAAATTCGGACTACTGGGCGGGGATTTGGTCGATAATGGGAGCAGCATCGAGGAATGGCAGCAGTTTTTCACCGTTGCCTCGCCTGTTTTTAACCAGATTCCGTTAATGCCGGCAGCGGGGAACCACGACAATACGGAGCTGTTCTGGAGTGCTTTTGCCTTGCCCCGAAACGGGCCGGAGGGATACGAAGAAAAATTCTACTCCTTTGACTACGGAAACTGTCATATAACCGTACTGAATAGCAATTTTATGGGTGCTCCCGGAATTGGCGATTATGACAAGCTTATTAACTGGTTGCAAAATGATTTTAAAGACAGCGAACAGCGGTGGAAATTAGTGGTCTTCCATCACCCACCCTACCCGGTTGTTTACGACTGGCGGGCGGAACATTTGCAGAATAATTGGGTCCCGTTTTTGGAACAATGCGGGGCCGATATGGTTTTAGTTGGGCACCAGCATGTCTATATGCGGACTAAGCCATTGTTGGATGGTGCCATACAGGCGGACGGAGAGGGCATTGTTTACATAATGGGCAATGCGGGGACAAAGCATTATGGACCCGGACCGGATTATGACTACATTGCTAAACAACTAGCCTATGTTAGCAATTATCAAATAATTAATATCGATGGTGATACCCTTACCCTAACCGCAAAAGATGCCGGCGGAAACGTTATTGATAGCTATGAAATAGTTAAGCAGCCGGTTACCGGTAACCCCGTATACATGGTCACTCCGGTGGCTGACCCTGCTTATCAAATCGAGTCCGCCAACGATGGCATCAAGGCCATGTCCATAAATAGCGGTGTTTCCGGGATGAAGTATTTTGGCGTGCAGGTGGGTCCGGTAAAAGCGCATGCTGGGGTTGAAACAGTAGTCTTTTCTCACTTAAGAGACGGCTTCCAACTGGGAATCAACGCAACCAAAGCGGACTTTGACGTGGTGGACACCGCTCAGGCCGGCTTCAACGTGCAGCCTGGCGATATGGTCAAGGCCTATATGGTTGATGATCTGACCAATGCGGTTGATCACAACCCAACGATTTTACAATGAAAAGGAAAGTGATGAACAAGGTGCATGTACACAGAATGTCCAGCAAGATCAGCGTTTTGTTATTAGCCGGACTATTTTTCTTGACTGGCGCATTTGGCCTGCTGGCACCCACAACCGCCTTTGCTGCGGGGGGTGATATTACCATATCGGGGTCAGGGCTGAATAACCCCGAGCCTGTGACATTTACCCAGGACCAACTCCGGGGTGTAGGTGAGGGTGCATTACCACAACATGATGAGTGGTACAGTACCATTAACACCTGGCCTACCAAGAGCTGGTACAGGGGGCAGGGCGTCAAACTAACCGATCTGTTTGAAGCAGTCGGTGGACTTAATGCAGAGGCCACGCAGATTAGATTTACCTCCAAAGACGGTTTCAAAGCCACCTTTACGGTGCATGAGTTCGTCTATGAATTCCGGTATCGTTTCCCTAATTTCATGAACACCGGCCTCCCCGGGCATCTCTTAGGTGACCCCTCGGGCGCGGTGCCGGTAGAACCAATCATTGCTCACAGAAGTTTTTCCGCTCATAATATTGAAGATGTTGTAGGAGAAGGTGCAGAAGATAATTTTAGCCGCGGAGACGCAAATCTTCTGCTATACGGACAGCGGTCGGTAACCCAGCAAACCAACGCTAGATTTGCTAAATATCTAACGAATATCGAGGTGCTTACAGATCCCGTACTCATATGGGATAATCCCTCGGCGGTTCCGGAGCCTGGAGAGGTGCCTGTAGGGACCAAGGTGAAGCTGCAAAGTTCTTTTGACGACGAGGATAAGGTTCATTACACCCTGGACGGCAGCACTCCGACCATAGATAGTCCGATGTATAACTGGATTGCCAGTCGGTGGCGGTCATCACGATCAGACGTTTTGGATGAAATCAACCACCCGATTGAAATTACAGAGAACACAACCATTAAAGCAGTGGTTATCGGCCCCGGCCGGTCGGACAGCGATGTCGTCACCTTCGAGTACTACGTACCGCTTACTATCAACACGGATAACCCGGCCAAGGCAAACCAAAACAAAGCATACGTCGGCCATACCTTTATGGCAATAGGTGGAGTAGAACCGTACAGTTTTGCTATCACTAAAGGATCACTGCCGGAAGGTATGAGTTTAAATGGTGCAGTGTTAGAAGGAACACCGTCTGAGAGCGGTACTTTCATCTTTACTGTAACCTTAACCGACAGTGCAGATCCGGTAAAGACAGATAGCCATGAATTTACTCTGGTGGTAGATGAAACGGGAGCGATCTCACCTCCGATACCGACAGCTGATACAACGAACAAAATCGTGGGGCAGCCGATCGAGCTAACCTTTATCGATGATGCGACATGGCGCAACGCTATTAACGACGTGACCGTCAACGGAACCTCTATCACCGGCAAATATAGCGTTGGCGAAGGTGTAATCACTATTGATGCCGACGCATTTGACGCAGCCGGTGACTACACGATAGTCATCATTGCCACCGGGTATTCGGATTCCGGTGTGACGCAGAAGATCGATACGGGCAGCGGGCAAGCACCTGGCAACGAAGATGTTGTGTTAGAAATCACCGGAGACGGGGTGACGACTCCCAAGGAGTTTACCCAGTCTCAACTGGAAGAAATGCGGCAATACCAGAATGTGTACAGTTGCATTAACACCTGGCCCTCAAAGAGATGGTATGTAGGGGAAGGGGTTAGTTTAAGGGAGTTGCTCGATTCGGCAGGGATAAAAGCAAGCGCTCGGCAGATAAGATTCTGTTCCAGCGATGGCTACTATATATCCCTTACGGTTCAGGAGTTATTAAGAGATGAGCGTTATCGTTTTCCCAATTTCAAGAGTGGCGGCGGTGACGCTGACGGGCATATTCCCGGCTCTTCATCGGGAGCGGTAGAGGTCGAACCCATTCTCGCTCTGGTCAGTGCTGAGGGTACGGATAACCCGTCCTATATGAACGATGCCAATGCCCTGTTGCTAATGCTTGGGCAGCGTGCCGTTACCGAGCAAACTGGCCCATTATTTGTTAAATATATAGATAAAATTGAAGTAATAACCAATGCACCTGGAAAATGGGATAAGCCACAAGCCGATCCGAGTGGCGGCACGGTACCGGCCGGAACCCAGGTGCGTCTTACCAATAAAAATATGGATCAAGATAAAATCCATTACACCACCGACGGTAGTACACCAACCCTGGATAGTTCGATATATAACTGGATTGCAAAACGATGGTGGTCGTCACGGGGCGAGGAAACCGTCGCCGAGATTAATCACCCCATCGAGCTGACCAAGGATACCACCATCAAGGCTATCACCATTGGTCCCGGCAAGTCGAATAGCGAAGTAGCCACTTTTACCTACAAGGTTACGGGAGCCACAAACAGTGCTACCGACTTGATTACACCAGGCAAAGACGGCACAGTAAGCCTTGGGGAGGAGGTAGTTATTGAAATACCGGCCGGTGCGTTGGCGGGGACCAGCTCGGTGGAAGTGGAAATAGTGCAGGTGGCCACACCTCCCGCGGCACCTATAGGCTTCAAGCTACTAGGCGAAGTATACGAGTTCACCGTGGACGACAAGACCAGTTACGACTATAACAAAGCTGTAGACATCAAATTCAGTTTCGACCCGGATGAGGTTCCTGCCGGAGAAACCCCGGCTGTCCATTACTACGATGAGACTGAGAAGAAATGGATCAATATCGGCGGTGAGATTTCCGGTAACACCATCATTGTGCAGGTTGAACACTTTACCAAGTTTGCCTTGATGGTCGCAGTTCCTACCACCCAAACGGCAAAAGTAAATCCTAACGAAGGCGGCACAGTGAGCCTAGGGGAAGAAGCCTTTATTGAAATACCGGCTGGTGCGCTTAAGGGCACCAGCCCGGTGGAAGTGAAAATAGATCGGGTGACCATACCTTCCGCGGCGCCTTTAGGCTTTAAGATGCTTGACGGTGTGTACGAGTTCAGCGTGGATGGGAATACCGGCTATAGCTTTAATAAACCCGTTACTATCAATCTCGGTTTCGATCCCGAAAAGGTTGGTTCTGATGACACTCCGTCCATTCATTACTACGGTGAGACCGGGAAGAAATGGGTCAACATCGGCGGCGAAGTGTCTAATAATACCATAACTGTGCAGGTAGATAACACTGCCAAGTTTGCCGTAATGGTTACCCTTCCCACCACCGTAACGGAAACGATTGAACCCGGCAGAGGTGGTACGGTAGGTCTTGGGGAGGAAGCTTATATTGAAATACCGGGCGGCGCGCTGGCGGGTACCAGTCCGGTGGAAGTAAAAATAGAGCGGGTGACCACACCGCCTGATGCGCCAATAGGCTTCAAATTGCTCGGTAGTGTGTACGAGTTCAGCGTGGACGGTAAGACCGGTTACAGCTTTAATGAGGCTATAACAATCAAACTCAGTTTCGGCTCGGATGTTATTCCCACCGGCGAAACCCCGTCTGCTTATTACTACGATGAAAACAATAAGGAATGGGTCAACATTTGCGGTGAGGTATCCGGTAATAGTATCAGTGTACGGGTAGAGCACTTTACTAAGTTTGCCGTAATGGTCTCTGTGAAAGAGGTGCAATTCATCAGCCTCACTATTGGAGATATGTCGGCTACCGTGAATGGCATAGTGTACCCCTTGGACACGGCTCCTTATGTTGACACTTTGGCAGGGCGCACACTTGTGCCGGTCCGGTTTGTCAGTGAAGTCCTGGACGCGGAAGTGAGCTGGCTGACGGAAACTTCCCAGGTTTGTATTAAGGACGGTGACAAGAAAATTATTCTCACCCTTGGCTCCAGTGACGTTTTGGTAAACGACGTAAAGCAAACCATCGGTTGTACCCCGACAATATTGCCGCCCGGACGCACTTTCATCCCGCTCAGGTTTATAAGCGAGACATTAGGGGCGAAAGTGGACTACGAAGCGGAGACCAGGGGGATTTCAATCACCAGATAACACACCGGTTTTATATTATGTATAACCGATAATTATGCGTGGTTGATAAATTAGATGGTTAGCAAAAAAGGTGTGTGGGCGATGCGAGTTAGCAACAGAAAAATTCTTTGCATTTTTTTAACTACCCTTTTAGGTGTGCTGCTCTTTGTATGCTTGTTTAACTTAATGGCGCCGACGGTTGTCTTTGCCGAAACGTCGGATGTACTGGAATTTATCGGAGACGGGGTAACTAAGCCGGTTACGTTGAACCTGACTGATCTGGAGGCCATGAAGCAATACGAGCATGTGTACAGCACGATAAACACCTGGCCGAGCAAGAGGTGGTACATGGCAAAAGGTGTTAATCTAAGAGAGCTGCTTGCTTTGGCGGGGATCAAAGAGGAAGCCACAATAATTAAGTTCATATCGAACGATGGTTACGATGTGACCCTTACGGTAAAGGAACTGTTAAAAGACCATCGTTACTATTTTCCGGGCTTAAAGGACAATCATCCCAGTGACGGGAGTATTCCCGGTTCACCGGAAGGTAGTGTGGAGGTTGAGCCAATCCTTGCCTTGGTAAGCGCCGAGGGCAGTGACAATCCAGATAATATGAACGACAGGGATGCACTGCTGCTGGTGATGGGACAGCGTGCAGTAACGGAGCAGACAAACAATTTATTCCTTAAGTACGTAAGCAGAATTGAGGTTCTCACTACCGCTCCGGAAAAATGGGATAATCCGAAGGCGAATATACCCAGTGGGACGGTTGTGCCTGTGGGGACCGAGGTCAAATTGGAAAATAAACTTAACGACGCAGATAAGATATATTACACCACGGATGGCAGTACACCGACGGTGAACAGCCCGATGTTCAACTGGAGTGCCAGTCGTTGGGAGAATCAGAGAGATGATGTGGACGGCATCAATCAATCTATCGTGGTCGAAGAGGACACTGTTATCAAGATGAAAACCATTGGTCCCGGTAAGGAGGACAGTGATGTAGTCACCTTTACATTTACGGCTGATCTAACGGGCAAGGCGGTTGATCCGACGAAAGTGCCGGGCGGACCTCCCACTGAGGTAAACCTCGACAGGAACACAATCGATCGTCCAGTCGGTAGTACATTCCAGTTAGAGGCGACCGTGGCCCCCTTCAATGCTACTGACCAGGACGTGACCTGGCATTCCAGTGATACCAGTGTAGCTACGGTGGATAACCACGGACTGGTAACAGTGGTCGGTCCGGGCACGGCCATCATCACCGTAAAGACGGTGGTCGGTAACCATACAGCTACCTGTATCATAAACGGCCCCGATGAGAGTGAAAGTATTCAGGATGAGTTGATTATCGTTGGTTCTCAAGAAGAGCAGACGCCGGAGACCCCTGTGGAGCCTCCGGTGTTGGAAGTCGAACCGGAGGGACCGGAGGAACCGAAGGAAGAGGTTGAGCCCGATGTTGATTTAACCGCTTTAGAAAGGTTGCCGGAGACTCCCTCCGAGCCGCCGGTGCCGGAAGGCAGAGGGCAATACCTGGCAAAGAGGGAGAACTTCGCCATCGATTTAACTACCGACGCTGCCATGGAGCAGTCGAGCAGCCAGGTATGGGAAGTATCCCAGATTCCGGCCGATACCGTACCTCTGCCGTTGCAGGAGACGCAAAACCTTATGGATGTTTATGCTGCTGGGACGTTTCTGTTTTTCTTGCTTTCGGGAGCTGGTAAAAGATACGCAGAATATGTAAAGGAGCGATGAGGCAAGGTGACGGAAATTTATTTAATACCCTTAAAAGAAACAATGCATACTATTTCGTCCGGTTTGCTGATACCTACCATTACCATCTTGTTGTTTCTATTGGCTTTATCGGTGTTTGAGCTGGGCGGTGTGCTGGTAGAAGCTATCGCCGTACGGCGGAGAATGAAGGTTAACGTACGGGAGTTAATAAGTTCCTTTCAGCAGAAGGATATCGGAGAAATTATGGTCCAGATTGAGCTTAGCCGCATGTTTCGCCGGCATAAAGCGGCTCTTGGTGAGCTGATCGAACATAGAAATTTACCTGCTGCCTCGCTGCAGGCCATGGCCCGCCAACTGTTGGCCAGCGAAGAATTGCGTTATGTACGGATAACCAACAGAACTGATCTGGTGACTCGCCTGGGACCTATGTTGGGATTGATGGCTACGCTGATTCCTCTGGGGCCTGGATTGATTGCTCTTGGCGAGGGTGATACCAAAACCCTCGCCGATTCGCTGCTGACTGCCTTTGACGCTACGGTAACCGGATTAGCCGCCGGGGGGCTTGCTTATGCCATCTCGCGGCAGCGTAAAAGGTGGTATGAGGATAACCTGAGTTCCCTCGAGGTCTTGATGGAGAGCTTAATGGAGGTGTTTGCCCGTGGAAGGCGGATTGAGGAGCAGAAGACGTTGGAAGAATGAAGATGTTAATCCTCTGGAGGGCGTGATCAACATTGTGGACGCCATGCTGGTCTTTGCCTGCGGGCTGATGCTTGCCCTGGCCATTAACTGGAATGTCGATTTGGGCCTTGGACAGAGGATTAACCTGGAACAAGGGCGCGAGGTGAGCGATACCCCGGGCATTCGTGATGATCTGATCAAAACCCGGGGTGAAGGTGAACTTTACGAAAGGATGGGGACGGTTTACAAAGACCCTGAAACTGGGCAGTTGTTCATGCTGACAAAATAGTAATACTTTTGTCTGTTGGTACTAGGCACATCGTGTAATGTAACTGGCGGCTATTGTAAGAAAGGGGAGTTTTCTCGGTGCGAAATAATAAGAAGAAATGGTTTAACAGTTTTGTTATTACCATTCTTGGTATGCTGTTGCTGTTCGGTACGTTTAGCTTGGTGTTACCTTCGGCGGTTCTGGCTGCGTCGGACTCACTGGAAATCACGGGGGACGGGGTGACGAATCCGGTAACGTTTACCTTGGATGAACTTGAGGAAATGAAACAATACCGGTATGTATACAGTGCGATTAACACTTGGCCCACTAAGAAATGGTATGTGGGAAAAGGAGTTTTGCTGCGTGACTTGCTTACCCGAGCAGGTATCAAAGAGGAGGCTAAGCAGATCAGATTTACCTCTGTCGATGGCTATACTGTGACGCTTACGGTTAAGGAATTGTTTGAGGATAAGCGTTACCGGTTCCCCAATTTCAAAACCAGTGGTGGCGACGGTGACGGGCATGTTCCCGGCAATCCGTCGGGTAAGGTGGAGGTGGAGCCGATCATTGGCCTGATCAGCGTTGAAGGCAGTGATAATCCCGAGTATATGAACGATTTAAATTCTTTGCTGCTGATGCTTGGCCAGCGGGCGGTTACTGAGCAGACAGGAAATTTATTTCTTAAATATCTAAATAAGATCGAGGTGTTAAACGCCGAGCCGGAGAAATGGGATGCTCCGCAGGCCAATCCGGGCAGCGGTACGGTGCCTGCGGGAACCAGGGTGGCTTTGAGCAACAATCACAATGATGATGACAAGATTTATTACACCACGGACGGAAGCACCCCGACCATGAACAGTCCGATATATAACTGGATTGCCAGCCGGTGGTGGGCGGCCAGGGCCGACGTTTTGGGTACCATCAATCACCCTATTGGACCCATTAACAAAAATACAACCATTAAGGCAATTACCATCGGTCCCGGCAAGCCGGATAGCGATGTTGTTACCTTTAATTACTTGGTTGCCGGTTCGGAGCCCACGGACAATGAAGGTACTCCCGAGGATAATGAAGCACCGGATAAGCTGGCGGGAAATGTCATTGAGTTAACCGTTGGCCGGATGGAAGCCCGTGTTGACGGCGGCTCCTACACTTTGGAGTCGGCACCTTACATTGATACCAGAACCGCCCGCACGCTGGTGCCGGTGCGGTTTGTCAGTGAGGCCTTGGGGGCGGGAGTGAATTGGGATCCTGAAACCAAGCGGATAACCATTACCGATGGGGGAAAAGGGATTGTCCTTACCCTGGGTGCCATAGATGTTCAAGTTAACGGTGTGAAGCAGACAGTTGACTGTGCTCCGACGACGCTTCCGCCCGGTCGTACTTTCGTACCCTTGCGGTTTGTAAGCGAGACCCTGGGAGCTGTAGTGGAATATGATTTGGGCAGCGGTCAGGTCTTGATAACCCGGTAATAAGTACCTTATAAGGGAGGTGCTCACACTAAAACTATATTGCTCCGAGCCTGGTGACCTAAAGGATACATCCCAAGGTCACCGGCCGGCAGGGTTTGCTTGGAAACGGGCGGGCCTCCCGTTGTGGAAAGGAGCCTATATTATACACCAAGAGCTAGCCGGCTTCCTTGCGGCCAACGGGGATTTAGTTTTGGCTGGGAGGTGGTAATAGCGATTTATAATCGATGGACAATCAGTTAACGAAAGATAAGATAAAGGAGTGAAACCGATTGAAAGGTAATAAGAAGGCTGAATGGTGGTACAGGCTTTTACCAATCGTCCTGAGCGTGTTTTTGCTTGCTGGTGTATTAGGTCTGCAGGCACCTACAGCCGCTCAGGCTGAAGATGCGGCTACCCCTCCGGAACTAACCGCTGATACTACTGACAATACGGTGGATAACCCGATAGAAATAACCTTTGAAGATGATCCTAATTGGAGAACAGTAATCAGTGCGGTGTACGTTGATAATGTTGAATTAGATGAGGAGAAATATTCAAAAGATACTTCAGGTAAGATTAATTTAAGTGCAAATGTATTCGATACAATTAAGAATTATAACATAGTTATCAAGGCTAAAGGTTACTCGGATGCGAGTGTTACGCAGAAAATTGAAAGGGTTGAACTGGAAATTATAGGGGATGGGGTAGAAACCCCCAAGCAGTACACCCTATCTCATCTCCAGGGAATGGAACAATATCGTCACTTGTATAGTACGAATAACACTTGGCCGACTAAGAAATGGTATGTGGCTGAAGGGGTTAAGTTAATAGAACTACTTGACGATTCAGGGATAAAGGATACCGCGAAGCAGATAAAATTTACCAGCCATGATGGCTTTAGTGTAACTTTTACTGTGCAGGAGTTATTAAATGAGCAACGATACCTTTTCCCGCATTTTAAAGATAATCATGAATACTTCGCGTATATTCCGGGTTCCTCTGATGATGCGGAACTGGTAGAGCCTATCCTTGCCCTAATAAGTGCTTCTGAAAGCACTAATTTTGACGGTATGAGAAACAGAGATGCATTACACCTTATCTTTGGACATAGGGCATTAACTGAGCAGACAAATGCGTTATTTGCCAAATATGTTGCCAAGGTGGAAGTACTTACCACCGAACCGGATAAATGGGCTGCTCCAACGGCTAGTGTAGATAGCGGAGAAGTGTCTGAAGGAACCCTTGTGGAGCTAAGCGCTACTAATAACGATACTGATAAGGTGCATTACACCTTGGATGGCAGTGAGCCGACGGTGGAAAGTCCAATGTATAACTGGGTTGCTAACCGCTGGTGGTCATCCCGGTCAGACGAATTGGACGAAATCAACCATCCGATCGAAATCACAAAGGACACCACTATTAAGGCTGTTGTAATCGGCCCTGGCAAGGCAAATAGCGATGTTGTTGAGTTTAATTATACGGTAGATTCAGGTGACGATCCGGTTGCACCTGTGGCGGCTTTCACCGCTGATACAACCAGTGGCACAGCGCCGCTGACCGTCAGCTTTACCGACGAATCGACCGGCACAGCACCACTAACCTACGCCTGGGACTTTGATAACGATGGCGTAGTAGATAACACTGAGCAGAACCCAACCTATGAGTACAGTACAGCCGGCACATACAGTGTCAAGCTCACTGTGACCAATGCAGCCGGCAGCGACGACGAAGTAAAAACCGATTACATCACGGTGGCCGAGGCGTCGACAATGGACGTTCTCTACGAGGGAACAGTTGCTTTGGCAGCTGGCGACACCTTTACCGTGACTGCATACAACTCGGAGACGGAATACACTGTTGACGAAGATACACCGCTGGGGGCTCTTCAGACGGCCGCAACCGCTGGCGGATTTACTTATGACGTTACCGACAAGAATTACGCGAATTCGGGTGCTCTTCTTCTAGACAATATAGGGAACTACCCTTATGTAAAAGGTGGTAGTCAGTGGTATGCTTATGTCAACGATGTCTTTAAAGACGGCTACAACAATCCTGAAGGTGCATTGAATCTTATTGAACTCGTTGACGGTGACAGGGTTGAGTTCTATTATGCTGCCGGTATTACTGACGAGACCGATCTTGATGCTGTTAAGGCAGTGGCTACTGCTGCGGTGAAAACCGTTGTGGATACAGATACCACCACGCCGTCGACCTGGACTCTCCAGCTATCGGGTGTAAAGGATGCAACCGTTACCAAAGACTACTTTGAGGACGGCCTTGCTTGCCAGTCATCAGGTCATCAGGTGTTCTGGACCGACGACGAAGGTAATGAGTGGGGAGGCGTGCCGCTATGGCTGCTAGTAGCCATGGTTGATGACGACCCCGATGTTGGTTCTTACCACTTCAACTTTAATGACGACCTCGCCGATCAGAACTATGAAGTTAATGTTGTAGCCGGTGATGGATGGAAGGCAACTCTTGATAGTGCCGCCATCGCTCACAATGATGGATATATCATCGCTAATACACTTAACGGAGAACCGCTTCCGCTCCAGACCGAAGACGGGAAAGGATGCTGGCCACTCCATTTGAAAGGTTCAGCTGTTTTTGGCGGACAACAGGTAGGCAACATTGTTCGAATTGAGCTGTCAGATCTTCCTGAACCATCCGAAGGATGGACCTTGGAGATGATCGGGGATATAGGGGATACCATCACCCAAGAGGAGTTTGAAGAAGGACTGGCCTGCACGAGTTCAGGCCATTACAAGGAATGGACTGATATTGATGGCAATATCTGGTCCGGCGTGCCCCTGTGGGTGCTCTTGGGTGCGGTGGACGACCTTGAGACAAGCAGCCACTGGACTTTCGATGATGACCTGGCTGATGAAGGTTATTCTGTAAAAGTAGTTGCTGGAGATGGTTTTTCCAGAACCTTTGCCGGCATGGATGTAGCCCTAAGTGATGAATATATAGTTGCCAATGAATGCAACGGTGCATCACTTACCGACTCGGGGCCACTGCGCCTGGTTGGTGACGGTGTTACCGAAGATGATGGATCCCTGAGCGGTTCCAGCGTCGGTAACATTGTAAAGATAGAAATACCCGAGCTGCAGACGCCGGCGGCTGAGCCCGGCAGTTGGAACCTTACTCTGACCGGCAAGATCAGTGATGTTATTTCGCAGGCTGAGTTTGAGGCCGGTCTGGCATGCACAAATTCGGGACACTTGCAAGAATGGACTGACATTGACGGTAATGTCTGGTCAGGTATACCTCTTTGGTTCCTGACGGGCTGGGTAGACGACCGGCAGCCACACAATTACAACGAAAATCAGGCAATGGCCGGTTACACAGTCCTGGTGAAAGCCGGAGACGGCTATACCAAGGATTTTGCCGGCACGGATGTAGCCTCGAGCAACGACTATATCATTGCGAATCAATGCAACGGTGCGCCACTCACCGATTCATGGCCACTGCGTTTGGTCGGCGCCGGTGTTGTTGGAGATGATGGATCCCTTAGCGGTACCAGCGTTGGAAATATCGTGGAGATTGAACTAACATCTTTTGAGACTGATACACCGGAAGTCGTACCTGAAGTCCGTATCGTCAAGTATGCTGAAGATGGAACGACCATCCTTAACGAGATGACGGTCGATTATATGTGGATGGAAAGGGAAAGCGGGTTTGACGTGATTGGAGACGGGACAACGGTATACCGCTACGAAGGAATCACAAACAACCCGGATGATGTATGGGATGCAGATGAGACATATCCCGGCGATTACAAGATAGCTAATGCCGTGAAGGGTACCCTGATCCAGGATCTTTGTGATCTTGTGGGCGGCATGGGTGCAGGTACAGAAATAGTATTAATTGCAGAAGATGGTTACGAAACCATACTTCCCTATTCCTCCATATATACCGACCCCGCGGTGCAAGAACGCCAGGGAGATGCCATTCTGGCTTGGTGGGGTGATGGAGAATACGTACCCGACTATGCAGATGGTATGCGTTTATTCTTTACTCCTGGTGGTGACAACGTTTACGGCCAATGGGATATGCACGAGACACTTGCGTCAAACTACTGGCACTACTATTACAGCGGTGGTGTTCAATACCCTTCTTGTGCCGGCTTATCATCAAAGAACATTACGGAAATAAATATATACTCTGTGCCTGAAGGCGATTGGACACTTGATCTTGATGGTCTGGATATCGGTGGTTTAGACTACGACGTAAACAAAACCTATTTCGAACAGGCTCTTGCTTGTCAGTTCGGCGCCGACCACAAGGCAACCTACACCGATTCTGAAGGACAGGTCTGGGAAGGCATGCCTCTATGGTTCCTTGCTGGATTCGTCGATGACGCTGATCAACATTCTGATAATGCCTTTAATGATGAACTGGCTGCGGCCGGGTACCAGGTTGTGATTACTGCGGCCGACGGCCATTCGGTAATTATCGATAGCGCTGATATTATTAGGAATAGTAACTATATTATCGCCAATTCGCTGAATGGACAGACCATACCCGATACCGATAGCAACTGGCCGCTCCGGCTCGTTGGACCGGCTGTCACCGAGGCAACATCTATTTCACAGATTGTAAGTATAGAGTTAGTAAACGCAACAAAACCAGTCTACAAGATTGATCCCGTATCCGATGGAGCCTTCACCGTTGGGACTACTCCGGACGGTATCAGCACCATGACGATAAATGATGGCGTAACAGGGTTCAAATACTTCGCAATTAATATTGAACCGGTGGTTTCCAATAATGATAAGGAAACCGTTGTCTTTACTCATTTGAGAAACGGCAGTCAGCTTGGACTCAATGCCACCAGGGCTGATTTTGATGTAGTGGAGTCAGCGCAGGCCGGTTTCAATGTTCAGTCAGGTGATGTAATTAAAGCGTACATTGTTGACGAGCTGACTAATTCAACAGAACAAAACCCTGTGATTCTGCAGTAATGCTTTAAACCAAAACCTTTTTTAGGAAGTTGTTCGAGGCGAGTTGGGCAAAACTTGTTTATTCTTGGTGATAGAGTTTTGCCCAACTGTAACCTCAATACCGGTCACCAGCAATTATGACCCAACAATAGTAGATTGTTCAGTCTTATTGAACAATACCAAAATGAAAAAAAGTTTTAGGAGTGACCAAAATGAATCGCAGGCTAGTTGTATTTTTGCAAATAGCATTGCTGTTGCTGATGTGTGTTCCGGCTATTGCTGCAGCCAATGGAATAAGCATGGAATTAAATAAAAGTACGGCCTTAATTGATGAAATTGTAACGGCAACGGGTCAAACGTCTCCAAACGCTTGGGTGCCCATAAAAGTAGTAGACGAAGCGCAGAATATAGTATTTTTTGATACTAAAAAGGCTGACGCCGGTGGTAATTACAGCATTGATTTCAAAGTACCCGCAAGTGCTTCCGGCACTTTAACGGTTGTAGTTGGTGAAGGCAACAATGTCATTTCCAAAAACCTGAACGTGGGAACGGAAGCGCCTACCGACACAATAGCCCCGACATGGCCGTCAGGCAGCACATTAAACGCAAGTGACGTGACCCGGACCGGGCTGAACCTGAAATGGGGCGCCGCATCTGATAATGTTGGAGTAACAGGATACAGGATATACAAGGATAGTAACATTATCGAAACCGTTAGCTCTTCAATCAGGACATACAATGTTACCGGGCTCAATGCCGGTACTGACTATACTTTCAAAGTAGAAGCAAAAGATGCTGCCGGCAACTGGAGCACAACCGGGCCAAGTACGAACGTTATGACAGAAAAAGCTAGCTCAGGCGGTGGCGGTGGCTCCAGAGAAAATGACACCCCTAATACTCCACCGGAAACTGAAGTCAGTAAGTCCATCACGGCCATAACCGGGGGAACGGTAAGCTGTGAACAGCTTACCGTGGAAATCCTCGCCGGTGCTTTGCCTGAAGACGCTACGGTTAGTGCCGGTAAGTTAACGTCAAACGAAGAAAACGAGGTTGTCCCCGAAGGCATGCGATTAAAGCTCGGCAGCGATGTCTATGAGATTACCACCACGGGAAGCAAAGTCTTTGGTGATCAGACCATTACCATTAAAATCAGCTATGACTCATCAAAGATAGCTGCGGAAGAACAGCCGGTGATGCATTACTACGATGAGTCTGCCGGAAAGTGGATGGTCCTGGAAACCACAGTGGTACAGGAAAACGGCAAGTGGTATGCCATTACGCATGTTAATCACCTTACCAAATTTGCCGTCATAAGTACCACGGTTGAAGAGGTGCCGGACGTAAACGTTGTCAAGCTCACTATCGGGCAACCGGCGGCCAGCGTAAATGGCACACCGTATTCCCTGGATGTTAAGCCCTATATCGACACTAAGGCAGGCAGAACCCTGGTACCAATTCGATTTATTAGCGAGGCGCTTGGAGCCGATGTGGAATGGATCCCGGACGTTCGTCAGGTCAAGATTACGGATGCCGGAAAGACGCTCATTTTGACTATTGGTACTCGGAACGTCCTGGTAGACGGTACTCAGTCAACAATAGACTGTGCACCGGAAATAGTATCCGAAAGAACATTCCTCCCTCTGCGATTTGTAAGTGAAAACCTGGGGGCGCAAGAGAATTACGAAGATCAGACCAAGGAGATAACGATAACCAGATAACAGTATATACTTATTAACTAATTTTATTAGCTTTTCCTTAAAAAGATTGCTCCGAATCCTTAGATCATAAGGAGATTCCAAAGTAACTAGGTCGATAGGTTAGCTAGGAAACAAGCGATTCTTCCATAATTAAACGGAGCCTTCATTTTCACGGAGTATCCGGCTGGCTTCCTTTTTAGCCGGCCGGTTCTTTTCCCTTAGTTAAAAGGGATGATTATATTTGCCAATTTGAGACTGTCAGGAAAATCTTTTGAGGACAGTAGTTACAAATGCACAGTTTTAATGTGTAACAGGAAGTGAAGAAAGGAAATGTAAGCTATGAAATTTGTTTTGAAACTTGGTGCCAAAAAGTTTATAACCTGCTTAGTAATGTTGGCAGCGCTATTTGGTTTGATTTGGATGATCAATCCATGGCCAGCCTTGGCACTGAATGTCCCAGGCTTCAATGATGAGGACTTAATCACAGTGGCAGGCACTGGTTCCGGAGATTTAGAAGCAACAATAAGCATGGGATTAAGCAAAACCACAGCCCAGGCAGGCGATACAATAACGGCATTTGGTAATATAGCCCCCAACGCCTGGGTACCCATAAAAGTAGTAGACGAACTCCAAAATATAGTATTTTTTGACAGCAAAAAGTCGGACACCGGCGGCAGCTACAGCATCGACTTTAAAGTACCCGCAGTCGCCACCGGCACATTAACAGTGGTAGTGGGTGAAGGCACCAACGTAGCAACTGGAACCATAACCGTGGTAACCCAACTTCCCACTTACAAACTAACATTTGCAGTAACGCCTGAGGACGCCGGTATAATATTAAAAGACAGCCAAGACAACGAAATAGCCGCCGAATTAGACGGCACCTACAAACTGGAAGCCGGAGAATACAGCTACACAATAAGCAAGACCGGCTACAAAGCAGAAACTGGTACAATCACAATAACTGACAAAGATGAAACAGTAACCGTAACCTTAGAAGCAGAAGCAGCAACAATAAGCATGGGATTAAGCAAAACCACAGCCCAGGCAGGCGATACAATAACGGCATTTGGTAATATAGCCCCCAACGCCTGGGTACCCATAAAAGTAGTAGACGAACTCCAAAATATAGTATTTTTTGACAGCAAAAAGTCGGACACCGGCGGCAGCTACAGCATCGACTTTAAAGTACCCGCAGTCGCCACCGGCACATTAACAGTGGTAGTGGGTGAAGGCACCAACGTAGCAACTGGAACCATAACCGTGGTAACCCAACTTCCCACTTACAAACTAACATTTGCAGTAACGCCTGAGGACGCCGGTATAATATTAAAAGACAGCCAAGACAACGAAATAGCCGCCGAATTAGACGGCACCTACAAACTGGAAGCCGGAGAATACAGCTACACAATAAGCAAGACCGGCTACAAAGCAGAGACTGGTACAATCACAATAACTGACAAAGATGTAACAGTAACCGTAACCTTGGGAACGGACAAAATAGACAAGAGCAAACTGGCTACGGCAATAGCAAATGCCATTGAGTTGGAAGAAGCAGATTACACGCCGGAGAGCTGGAGGCCATTTGCTATTGCCCTGTCGGCAGCGGAATCAATAATGTCGGATGACGACGCCAGGCAGGACGCAGTAGACACCGCGCTGGCGGAATTGACCGCCGCTATGGGCGCCTTGGAAGAGGTTACGGTGGCAAACATAGGTAACAAGGATCAGTTGAATATAGCTCTAAACAATTCAATTATTAACACAATAAACTTTACCGCTGATATTGAAGCCGACATCAAAGCAACACGGTTGATTAACTTAAATTTTGCCGGTTATACCTTAACCGGAAATGTTTTGGTTCATACTGAAGACACGGGTTCGATTAGCATTAGCGGTACCGCCAACCCGGCTATTACCGGCAACCTGACCGTGAATACGCCTAACGCGACGGTTACCAACCAGGCTAAAATTGGCGGTAAAGTGATTATTGAAGCAGTAGCTAAAGGAACCTGGAACGAAGAGGCCGATGGGAATAATCTGGATGTGCAGGTTAAAGACGGCGTAATCAACATTAAAGGAAAAGCAGGCAGTATTACCATCACCCAGGGGGGTGAGGGACTGAATATCACCGTAAGCAGCGGAGGTTCGGTAGAGACATTTGAGGTGAATGACCAAGCCAATCTGGTACTTCAAGGATTAGTAACCAATGTAGAGATAAATGCTCCGGTAATGGTAACAGGTGGACAGAATATACAAAAAGCTGTAATCAAGGCAGAAGGGGTTAAACTTGATGAAGCTCCACAAGAGACTAAATTAGGGGACAACATTGAGTCGGTAACAATAGGAGAAGAAGAACGGGATGAAGATTGGATTGCAGATGCAAATGCAGTACGTGCAGCCCAAGCGGATTTAACCCTGGGAGATGTAAGTACCGTAACAGCAGATTTAACGCTGCCGCTGAAGCAAGGAGAAGCGACTATCACTTGGGCATCAAGCAACACAAATGCAGTTACTTTTGATGGTAAAGTAACAAGGCCGGCAGCCGGTCAAAAGGATGTGACGGTCACCCTAACAGCTACTATCACAGTGGGTCAAGTAAGTATGGAAAAAACATTTGAGGTTACAGTCAAGGCACTGAGTAAAACTAGCGGTGGATCCGGTGGTGGAGGGGGGCTCTCTACTACCAAAGGCAGCAAGTTCATCACAGCCGCAACCGGGGGAACCATAAGCTTTGAGCAATTGACCGTGGAAATTCCTGCCGGCGCCCTGACAAAAAACGCCACCTTTACTGTCGGCATATTAAAGCCGGATAAAGCTGACAATTTGGTTTCCGAAGACATGCGGGTAAAGCTGGGCAGCGATGTCTACGAGATCACCACCACAGGTCAAAGCGACTTTGGTGACAACACTATTGCCATCAAGATTGCCTTTGATTCATCCAAGATTGCCGGTGAAGAACAGCCTGTACTGCATTATTACGACGAGCCGGCCGGGGAATGGGTAGCTCTGGAAACCACGGTGGTACAGGAAAACGGTAATTGGTATGCTGTTACGCATGTTAATCACTTGACCAAGTTTGCTATCTTTAGTACTGTAGTTGAAGAAGTACCGGAGATCCCGGATGTGAAGGTCATCAAACTCACAATTGGGCAACTGGCTGCCAGTATAAATGGTACGCCGTATACCATGGACGTAAAACCCTATATTGATATTAGGGCTAGCAGAACCATGGTTCCAGTTCGCTTCATCAGCGAGGCGCTTGGAGCCAGTGTGGAATGGATACCGACTGCTCGTCAGGTTAAGATTACGGACGCCGGTAAAGTGATTACCCAGAACATAGGTTTACCAAATGTTCTGGTTGATGGTATCCAGTCAACAATAGACTGCACACCGGAAATTGTATCCGACAGAACGTTCATCCCCTTGCGCTTCGTGAGTGAGAATCTGGGGGCGCAAGTGCATTACGAAAACCTGACCAAGGAGATTACGATCACCAGATAATAGTAGTAGTCAAACTTTGATGCAAGAGTAACGGGGGAAGCAATAAGCTTCCCCTTTCCCCTATATGATGCTAAAAATTATAGCCGTTTAAAATTTAAGTGGGTAACAGAAGGGATGATTATTGACTTTATAGTACATAGTTAGTAAAATTTTTTATAATTGAATAGTTTGATTCCGAGTTAGTTTACCTAAGGTAGTATAGCTATGGGAACTAACCGATGGGTGTAAAAGGAAACGATTATGCCTCCCGTTTGGAAAGGAATTTACCTAATGCTATAAACGGCATGGTTTTATCCTACGGGGAAACCATGCTTTTCATTTTTTGGGGGGATAATAGGTTTGCTGCGTGGTCATTTAATATACGGTATTATTTTAGCTTTATTATTAGTGCTCTATTGTACAGGCTGTGAGCGAAAACCTGCTGAGCTACAAGAATTTAGCGGAGAAAGATTTATTATGGATACCCTGGTGCATATTACTATTTTTTGTGAAGATGAACACCAGGGGGAAAATGCCTTGGATGAAGCCTTTACCGCCTTCGAAATGGTTGATGATTTAACTGACAGATTTAACGATCAAAACAAAACAACTCCTTTATTAAGTGATGTTATCAAAATTAACGAGAATGCCGGCATCGGTCCCGTTCGGGTTAGCGATGATACATTGGCCATCCTTGAACGCTCAAATTATTTCTCAGAACTTTCCGGAGGAGCCTTCGATGTTTCCATCGGCCCGGTAATGGACCTGTGGGGTTTTGGCATTAACCGGCATGTGCCGGAGCAGGAAGAAATAAATGAAGCTTTAACTCTGGTGGATTACGCAAAGATCAAAATTGATAATGAGCAGGGTACGGTATTTTTACCCAAGTCCGGGATGGTCTTGGATTTAGGTGGTGTGGCCAAGGGCTATGCCACTGACCAGGCGGTGTTAGTCCTGAGAAAACTGGGTATTAAGCATGCCATTATTAATGCCGGTGGAAATGTTTTTGCCCTGGGCACCAAGCCGGATGGATCACTTTGGCGTGTTGGGATACAAGACCCCCGTAGTGACGGGCTGATTGCCATAATCTCGGTTCAGGATGCGGCGGTGGTGACATCCGGTGACTATCAAAGATATTTTACCCAGGGGGGGGTGCGTTATCATCACATCCTGGACCCTACCACCGGCAGGCAGGCCAGGGATGCAATTCAAGTAACCATTGTCGGCGATAGTGCAATGGATGCCGATATTTTATCTACGACGCTGTTTGTAATGGGTCCGGAAAAGGGATTCGACATGGTTAACAGACTGGAAAATACTGAAGTTGTGTTTGTCCGCCCGAATAAGCAAATTCTCTATTCGGATACCTTGAGTAAAAATTTTACATTCACTGGAGACGGTGGTTATTATCCCGTTGCTAGATAATGTTAAGCAAGTATCAATAAATAAACCAATATATTTTTTGAGTTGTTTAAGCCTGCTAAAAAACCGTTGGAAGGGAAGTGGTCAATTGATTAAAATGAATAAACAATTAGCTATGACGGTAGTGCTGGTATTAATGATTGCGATACTATTAGCTGGTTGTGACGGACAGAATAATGACCAGGAACCGGTAAAAGAAGCAGATCCGTTGGCTGAGGAAAATGTGCTCACCATTGAAGGTAGTGGGGTAGCTAAAACTACACAGCTAACTTTGCAAGAAATCCAAGGTATGCAGATAGATATTATTGAGGATGAGTATTTTGCTCTTAATAATTGGGGCACTAAACAATATTTCTCCTTTAAGGGTGTATCGTTGTGGCAGCTGTTAAGCAAGGCCGGGGTAAAGGATACTGCCCAACAGGTGGTAATTACCTCGGAGGATGGCTATTCCATTACATATACCATTGCTGATGTTAAACGGGAAGATTATATAGATGAAACAAATCCCGAAAAGAAATATAAAATGATAATTGCCTGGGAAGAAAACGGCCAGGTCTATGATCCGGCACGATATCCATTCCGCTTAGTGATGGGGCAGAAAGAACCGGGAGATATTAATAAGCAAAACTGGGTAGCCAAGGTGAAAACCATCAAAGTAGATTAATTAGAGGAGTGGGTATATTTGAATAAAAAAAGGCTTAACCTGGCTGTATGTATAGCGTTGGTAGTATTAACCTTAATTTTTACTCGTTTTTACGCCGGAGGAGATAGTGAAACCGATATCCTGGTGGATCTTTACGATGAAAAAGTAAAAGTACAGGAAATAACCGACGAAGCTAAACAGAGTTATATTGAGGAGAATTTCCCGGCGGTACAAAAGATATATCAAATCCAGGACGACGGGCAAAAGCAAATCGGCTATGGATTTATTGTAAAATCTTCGGGTTATAACGGGCCGATGACCATTGCAGTGGCGGTGGATGGGCGGACCAATCAAGTAACAGGTATCAAAGTGCTCGAGCATGTGGAAGACCTTGAATATGCCCAGTATCTTTCTGAAGAGTGGTTCACGGACCGGTTTAAGGGAAAAAGTCTGAGCGAATACTTAAATATGGTGGTGCTTGATCCGGAAAGCCCCAGGGATATTGTGCAAATCACCGGGGCCACTATTAGCAGCCAGGCAGCGATCAACGGTGTAAATTCAGCTATTGGTGCCTTCAATTTCTTAAATGATGGTCAACGGATGGCCGCAGTGCCGGCTGTGGTGGATAAGTTAATTGCCCAGGATGAAAACAGCTTCACTATCCATTGGGGAACCGAGGGATTCATCCGGCTGACCATGGACGAGCTAAAAAAATACCCCACCGTTAAAGAACCAGCTGTGTTGATTAACTCCCTCGGTAACAAAGAAGACATGGTGGTGGAGGGACCATTACTAAGTGAAGTGCTAAAGAAGCTTGGTGTTCAATTGGCTGATTATCAAGGGATTGGTGTCACCGGTCGAGATGGTTATTACGCTCTCATGTCCAAGGAGTTATTGGACAAACGCAAGGTCATTTTGTCCTATCGATTTAACGATCGGGAAATTACTAAAGTAGATAAGCCCGTGCGTGTGGTGGTTCCCGATGAGTTAGGTGTTTATTGGGTAAGAATGGTTTCCAATATCGATTTATATACTGATATCCCCGACAAGGATATTAAATCCGTTAAAATTTTTGACCCATTAACCAGGGATATTGAGCCATATATGTATGAGTATTATGGCAGTAAGGATAGGGCCATAGAAATTGGCAAGATATTAACTAAATTCGACTATGTCAATCCCGAAGGTTTCTTTACCATGGTGTCATCCGACGGTTTGGCTAAGGATGAGGTGATTAACATGGTTAGACAACGCTATTACATCAAGGTATCCGGGGAGGGCGCGCCGATGAATATTGCGCCGAACTTCAAGTTGGGAATGAATGTTAAGCTTATGGCTTATTTTTCCACTACAACGGATGCCGTTATTTTTCCCCTGGAAATGCAAAAGATAACCGGTTTATCTGAGCTGGGTGTCCATAAGGGCATGATGTTGGAAAAAGTGCTGGAGGGTGTGGGTGTAATTACCCCCCGGGAAAAGCAGTTTAAACTAGTGAACACCGCAGGACGATCCATTCAGATTTCCGGTCAAGATTTAAGCAAATGTATTCTGGTTTATCAGGATGAAAAAATTACAGCCTTTTACCAGGGAGCTGATGATTTGATGCAGTTGGCAGACCTATTGGAAATAAATGAATTAAGTTAACCGGGGTGTAGTTAGTTGTCTAAAAAACAAAACAACCTGGAGAATTTACGCCTGGCGGTCCAGTTGGCAATATTTTTGGTGGTCTGTCTTTCATTTGTCCTTTACAGGCTGTATATTAATGGCCTAATAAACTTTAAGTTATTCAGCTTGCACAGTTTAATCCCCTTTGGGGGATTAAACATGATGTATGATTGGGTAACGGATAAAAGTTATGTATTAAATTATACCGCACCGGCATTTCTGTTAGCTTCAGCTATCATAGTGCTGGCACTGCTGGGCACTCGTTTCTTTTGCGGTTGGCTATGCCCCTTTGGCGCATTAAACGATTTTATTAGCCTGGCGGGCCGTAGAATCCTGGGGAAAAACTACGAACCACCTCCGGGGATTGATGCCCGGCTGCGCTACCTCAAGTATTTTGTGCTATTTTTTATTCTTGTTTCTAAAATATTTATAGGGTCATGTATATTAACCGGCTTTGACCCTTGGGTTGCCTTTGCCAATTTGGCCGGTTTACCGGGTACTTATAAGGAGATACCCTTTGCCTTTCTGGTTTTGTTGCTGGTTATCGCCGGGGCTTTATTTATCAAGCGGTTTTTCTGTCGTTATCTATGCCCTTTGGGGGCTTTACAGGGCATATTGGTTGGCACCGGTCTTGTGCAATTAAAAAGGAACGGAACAATAATAACTTGCCACAATTGCCGGAGTTGCTCTTTAAACTGTCCTGTAAATATAAAACTTGGCGACCGGGAGTTAATCGATTCACCGGAATGTATTCATTGCCTGAGATGCGTTGGGGGCAGTTGCACCGGAGGGTTACCTTCTTATGAGCTGACCTTTGTTAAAAGGCGGCTGAATACTTATCCCTATGTACTGGGAGCTTTTACAATATTTTGGGGCATTTATATCGGCATTGGTTTTAACGGTGCTCTGGGTGCTACTGATACTGCCGGTATGGGTATAATGCCCCGGAATGTTTATCAAAACGGGATCTACTATGGCACCGGAGTTGGTTTTGCCCCCGGTCTGAAGGTGCAGGTGGAAGTTGTTGATGGCCGGATAAATAAAATTGATGTTATAGAACATTACGAAACCAGCGGCTATTATGAAGAAGCTTTTATTAAGATAACGGACGGGATTATAAGAAGTCAATCTACTGAAGTGGATGCTGTGTCCGGTGCTACTTATACCAGCATCGGTCTTATGGAAGCAGTTGAAAATGCGTTGGAGAAAGCAAAACCTTAATAATATATCAACCACTTTAGCATAAAAGGTGGTGAAAAAATGTTTTGGCAAAAGTTTATCGCTAATTTTTCTGTATTTGATTTAATCATCGTGGCTATGCTCTCCGCTCTGGGTATTGCCACCAAACCTATTATTGTGCCCATTACTCACATTATCACGGGCCCATTACTAATTCCCGGCGGAGTTGTGGCCGGTGGATTTTATATGATGTGGCTGGTGCTGGGTGCCGGCTTGACAGGCAAATGCGGGGCTGCTACTTTAATCGGTCTTGTTCAGGCATTAATGGTGTTTGGTACCGGTGTTTTTGGTTCCCACGGAGCGTTGACCCTGCTTAGTTATACTTTACCAGGTGTGGCTATTGACTTGATGCTGTGGTTAACCAGGCACAGGATTTGCTGTTTGCCCTGTTCTTTTTTTGCCGGTGTGCTGGCAAATATTTGTGGCGCTGCCCTGGTGAATATATTGTATTTTCGCTTGCCCTTGGTGCCTTTAATGCTTACTCTGACGGTGGCGGCGTTATCCGGAGGATTGGGCGGCATTATTGCCTATAAAGTATTGCAGCAGTTGAAAAAAACCGGGTTTGGTTCTAAAACAGCTTAAAGCAGGTGTTTACTTTGGGACAAAGAGTTATTGTTCCATTGGTGTTAGGGGAGGTAGTAAGTAAGTGAAAATCAACAATAAGTTGGTTTATTGGTTTATTGGCTTATTACTGGTGTTAGCTGGGGTATTGGCCTGTCTATACACGCCAAATAGCCGGGAAAGTGTGAGCTTAACTATAATTAGTGAAGGCCAACCGGTGAAAACACTTACCATGGAACAGATTAAGGAAATGCCGGTGGTTGAGAAACAGGTAACCATCCGCTCATCCAGCGAGGGAACCCAAACCCACGTCTTTACCGGTACTCCGGTGCGGGAAATTCTAACCGGTCTTGATAATGTTGTATTAACGGATTCTAGTAAGTTTACTGCCAGTGGTCTGGACAGTTACACCGTGATATTTGATAGCGAAGAAATCGTGTCCAATGACCATGTGCTGTTAGTTTATGCCCAAGATGGAAAGGCTTTGGGAAGCAAAAGTGAAGGCGGTACGGGGCCGTTCCGCGTAATTATTTTAGGAGATCAATTCGGCTTGCGGGCTGTAAAATATGTAACTGAATTGGAGGTTAATTAATGGCCGCAGTTGTAGTTAATAACCTGAGTTATTGCTATCAAAAGGGTGGAAAAAAAATTCTTAAAGATTTAAATTTCACGGTGAAGCAAGGTCAGATCTTGGCGGTTATGGGTTTAAGTGGTTCTGGTAAAAGCACTCTCTGCCTGTGTTTAGGGGGTATAATCCCCCACTACCTTGGTGGTGAAATGAGCGGGCAGGTGCTTATTAATGGCCAGGATACTGCAGAATGTAAAATTGCCCGGCTGGCCCTGGAGGTTGGCATAGTTTTCCAGGATGCCGATACTCAGTTGTTTTCACCTACTGTAGAAGATGAAATAGCCTTTGCTCCGGAAAATTTGTGCTTGCCCTCGGACCAAATCAGGCAGCGGGTGGATGCCGTCTTTGATATGGTGGGTATTAACCATTTACGCTACGAAAATACCAATAATTTATCCGGTGGCCAAAAACATTTGGTAGCTATGGCGGCGGTTTTAGCCATGGATCCGGCGATATTGGTGCTGGACGAAGTGTTGGTCCAGTTAGATGCCGTAGTTAAAGAAAATGTTGTTGAAATTTTATTGGAACTACGCCGGAGGGGCAAGACCATTATCATTGTGGAACATGATCTGGAAGCAGTAACTATTGCCGATCGGGTGTTGCTGCTTGAAGATGGTATGTTGGTTAACGATGGACCTGCCTCTATACTGCAGGATAAGGAGCTATTAGCCAGATACAAATTAGTGATGTAAAATCAAGCAATAAATGAGGATAAACATTTATTGGGGGAATGGCTGGAAAAAATCGTGGCATCAGAACGGGGTGTATTCATGATTAGTCATGACAACAACTTCATTAAAAGATATGCCTCACGCATACTCAGCCTCGAAAATGGACGGATAAAAGAATATGATTGTTAGAGCAGTAAAAATGATTAACCTTGACCCAAGGGCTAAAATAGTTATTGTGTTTTGTCCGGCAACATTAGCTGTTTTTTTTAATACCCCTGAGCCATTGCTTGTTGTATTGATTATTACAATGCTCTTGCTGCGAATATTTCAGGTTCAATATATAAGCCTAATTTATAAGTTTCGCCGGTTACTGCCTTTATTATTAGTGCTTCTGCTTGTGCAGAGTGTCTTCACCGGCCACGGCCAGGTACTCATAGCCCTTGGGGATGTGCAGATCCTTACCACCGGGGGGGTAAGCTCTACTGGCTGCGTTTTACTAAGAATGCTTATATTGTTCGGTTCGGCAATGATTATTGCCACCAACAACTCCAGGGATTATGTGTTAGCTCTGGTACAATTAAAAATTCCATATGAAATAGCCTTTATGGTTTTAATAGCGCTGCGCTTTTTGCCTGTCTTTGTTCAGGAGGCTAAGGATACCTTGATTGCTATGCAATTGCGGGGCGTTGACATACAAAAGGTAGCCTGGGGTAAAAAAATAAAAGTTTTTACCTACATCTTTTCACCTTTAGTGAGCAATGTGTTGCTCAAAGCTAATCAACTGGCTATTTCCATGGAGGCCAGGGGATTCAGGGTTTATCCCCGGAGAACGTACCTGCGTGTTTTGAAATATGATTTATTAGATTACTTAATAATCATATTATCTTTAAGTTTAACGCTGGCCGTACTAACTCTGTCTATTGTTAGGTGATACAAATGATAAACATTAATAAATATATCACCCTGGGTCTATTAATGCTAATACTTATTAGTATTGTAGCTAGCTATTTAATAAACCAGTGGTATGCGGGGGATAATATGGTCTTGGAGATAAGCCGGGATGGCGAATCAATCCAACAAATAGACTTATCTACCGTAACAACTAAGCAAATAAAGATTACAAGTCAGGACGGGCATTACAATATAGTGGAAATAAAAGACGGACAAGCCAGGGTTAAGGAAGCCGACTGCCCAAATCAAATTTGCGTAAAAACAGGTTGGCTGAGCAAGCCCGGTCAAACTTCGTTCTGTGCACCAAATCGATTAATGATCACAATAACAGGTCGGAAAAATCAAGTTGATACCATTGCAAACTAAAAAGGAGTGACTTATTTGAAGGTATTTTCTGTTTTCGGGGTTTCCCAATCCGGCAAAACCACGACCGTGGAAGGTATCATCAGAGAACTAATTCGGAGAGGTTACCGGGTTGGGTCAATTAAAAATATTCATTTTCAAGGTTTTGCCATTGATACCCCGGGCACTAATACCTGGCGGCACAGGCAGGCCGGTGCGGAAATGGTAGTGGCCAGGGGATTGGCAGAAACAGATGTGCTCATTCCCCGGCAGCTAAGCATAGAAGAAATATTAACCTTTTATGACCATGATTATGTGGTTATAGAAGGAATATCTAATACACTAATCCCTAAAATTCTATGTGCCGGGGATGAAGCTGAGATTGAGGGAGGCTTAAGCGATATGGTATTTGCCATATCCGGACGTATATCAAATAGAATATTAAATTACCGGGACATCCCGGTTATCAATGCCCTTTCAGACGCTAAGAGACTAGTTGATTTAGTTGAGGATAAAATGGCTAGTTGTTTACCATTTATCCATGAAGTGGAGCAATGTCATGCCTGCGGTGGCAACTGCCGTAGCTTGGCATCTCGAATACTACATGGCAAAGCCACAGATGCAGAATGCTTTGCTGGAAATGAGGTTATTATTAAGGTTGGCGGACAGGAATTGGCAGTGGATTATCTGTGGCAAGCGCACATCAAAAACACGTTGGCAAAAGTTTTAGCTCAACTTGATAGCTATGACGGAGGCGAAGGAATTTCTATCACAATAAGGAAGAGAAACAATGGAATGGAAGTTTAAACTGGAAAACAATTTAAATGTTAAGATCTTAGACTATCAACCAAAAAAAAGCTTCCGAAATGATGTCTTCCTGGTTGAGGCTATTAACCAGGATAATGTAAGGTTGAAATATATAGTTAAGAAATATGTAAAGCCAAAGGCAGGGAATGAGGCTTTTATTATTAACAGTCTTAGAAACCGGGGGCTTTTAGTACCGCAAATTATTTGGAATGATAATAATATAATTATTATGGAATATATTGACGGAATTCTTTTAACAGACCTGTTGACCAATACAAATATTAACCGGCAGAATTGGGTTAAGCATCTTGCCCGGTGGTTATATCAATTGCATGGTACTATAAGTTATGCAGATAACAATTGTCTGTGTAAATTTGACTTAAACCTACGCAATTTTATATTCACAGGTGAAAATTTTTATGGTTTGGATTTTGAAAAAGTATGTTATCATCCCCCGGAAAGGGATTTAGGAGGTCTTTGTGCCTTTATATTAAATAATGACCCAATGTTTACACAGTGGAAATATAGTATTTGTTCTTTATTAGTTGAGAATTATAATAATTTAAATGTCAATATAATCAATTATCGGCTGGATTATCAGGCTATACAGTACTATTTAATAGAAGAATTGAAGGCCGCTGCAGAAAGAAGGGTAAAGCAGCGTTCTTATCTTCTTGCCAAAATTGAGGAATTGGGCGGAGAAGTTAATAATATACAGCCGGCGTGGTTAAACAAGAAAGATGGCAGGGAATTGATTTGACATAAATCAAAAAATTTAAACTCATGTTAATAACCACCTGTTCCGGGTTAGTATAGGACGGATGGGTAATTAAGTCTAATTGAGTAAAGTAGTGCTGCAATTTTTCGTGGCGCTACTTTATTGCGTGCGGACACTGGTTTTGTTAAAATTGGCATAGTTCATAAAGAGTGTCAAAAAGGAAAAGAGGGGGAACAGCCGGTGATACTGGTATTTGATGTAGGTAACACTAATATTGTACTGGGTGTTTTCAAGGGGCATGAGTTGGTGGAACACTGGCGTCTGTCTACCGCCCGGAACTGCACTTCCGATGAGTATGGTATTTTATTGAGAGAATTATTTGAAACGTCCACAGTGTCTATGGCTGATATCAAGGCCACGTTATTATCTTCAGTGGTACCGACGATAAACCCGACACTTGAGCGGACCTGCCAAAAATACTTTGGATTAACCCCCCATACGGTGGGTCCGGGTACAAAAACCGGTATGTCTATTAAATATGAAAACCCGCGAGAAGTAGGAGCCGACCGTATTGTCAATGCTGTAGCAGGTTATGAGCAGTACGGTGGTCCCTTGATTATTGTAGATTTCGGTACTGCCACTACGTTTTGTGTAATATCGGATAAAGGAGAATACTTAGGCGGGGCTATTGCCCCCGGAATTAGCATATCCACCGAGGCACTATTTGCCCGGGCTGCCAAACTGCCCCGGGTGGAACTGGTTAAACCTCCCTCAATAATAGGCAAAAACACCGTGAACAGCATGCAGTCGGGTATAGTTTACGGTTTTGTTGGACAAGTTAACGAAATTGTCCGCCGGATGAAAATGGAAATTGATGGTGACCCCTTGGTTGTGGCTACCGGCGGTCTGGCTGAGTTGATTGCCGGAGAAACATCTAGTATTAACCGGGTGGACAAGTATTTAACTTTAAATGGCCTGCGCATTATTTATGAGCGTAACCAAAAAGTACCCGGTGCTTAAACAGCATCTTCATTTGTTTGCGTGGCATTATTGGAAGTAACAAATTTTAATATCAGGGTAGTATCTAAAATAAAATTAGCCTGGCTGCTTTTTTGAAATGACGAGCCATATAAGGATGAAGGAATTTGTGCAGCAGACTACTAATGTCTAACGACCAAAGTACGAATGCTTTTAAAATAGGCCATGTGGCAATCGCCAATCCGGTGGTGGCGGCTCCCATGGCGGGGGTGACAGATCGGGCCTTTAGGATACTGGCCGCAGAACATGGCTGCGGCCTGATATGCACTGAAATGATTAGTGATCAGGCCCTTATTTACGGTAATCCAAAAACCAATATTCTATTGGACTTAAGCGGTGAAACGGGACCCATTTGCGTGCAGATATTTGGCAGCCATGTGGAGTACATGGTCCGTGCTGCTGAGATTGTGGCCGCCCGGGGGGCGGATATTATCGACATCAACATGGGCTGTCCTACACCCAAAATAGTTAAAAACGGCGAGGGTGCCGCACTTATGCGAAATACGGAGCTAGCGATGCGTATTGTAGGGGCGGTGGTAGACCGGGTGGATTGTCCGGTAACGGTAAAGATGCGCAAGGGTTGGGACGATACATCGATCAATGCGGTAAAATTAGCTCGCATGGTTGTACAGGCCGGGGCATCGGCGGTAACAGTGCATGGCCGTACCCGTGAACAGTTCTACAGTGGTGAGGCTGACTGGCGAATTATCCAGCAGGTACGAGAAGCCGTAACTGTGCCGGTAATAGGTAATGGGGATGTGCGTACTCCTCAGGATGCACGGCGTTTGTTACGGGAAACAGGCTGCCATGCTGTTATGATTGGCCGGGCAGCTGCAGGCAATCCCTGGATTTTTAGCCGCACCACGCGTTATTTAACCACAGGTGAGTTGCTTCCCATGCCCACGCTACAAATGCGGAAAGAAACTGCTATACGGCATTATAAACTTCTGGTGGAAACCAAGGGGGAAGATGTGGCTAACCGGGAGATGCGCAAGCATTTGGCCTGGTATACCAAGGGTCTGCGTGGTGCGGCCGGTCTCCGGGCACGGATTAATCATGGCTGCAGTTATAAATTCTATACAGAAGAGTTTTGGGACTTGTTGAAAACAGGGCAAGATAACGAAACCCCGTTGGACGAAGCGGATAAGCTTTAAATAAACCGGTGTCCTAACCGGTTTATTTTGATATTTACCATAAAAGATATAAATAACGCCTGGTCTGCAAAAGATGCCTGGAATATTCGGTGATTCGGATGCCAATATTTACTAACAGGTGGAACGAGCCTTTAAAAAATTTTTTAATTTAAACATTTTTGACTTATAAGACAAGTCCTGCTAGAATATAATTGTACACAAGATTGTGCACAAACTATGATTAATAGTTATTACCATATATTGTAAGCCTGGGGTAGGGTTATGGACTTGATACGTATTAGCGATAAAGTGATCAGCAGGCATAAAATAGATAATTTTATAACTGAAATTTTACAGCTTCGGTCCATGGGGTTATCCCAGACCGATGTGGCCGCACGGCTGGGCATTGATCGCACCCTGGTATCACGCCTGGAAAACATGGGAGAAGTGCGTAAGGGAAAAAGTGTGGCTGTAGTCGGTTTTCCCATTTCCAATCGTGATGAAATATTTAATTTGCTACAGGCCGAGGGCGTAGATTATGCACTTTTAATGACTGAAAAAGAGCGCTGGGATTTTGTTAGGCAAAAAAGTGGCATAGAACTTTTTGACGCTATTATGGAGCTCATAGCCCTGGCACATTCCTATGACCAAATAGTAGTTATTGGCTCCGATAAAAGAATAAAAATTATTCGGGCTGTGCTGGATAAAAAAGTTGTGGGGCTAGTAATAGGTGAATCTCCTATTAAGGAAGACAAGTATGTCGACCCGGCGGAGCTGGTAGCGGTTATTAGAGCTATTAAAGCGGGCCATTAAAGGAGGAAGGTCTAATGAATAATTTCGCGTTCATGATTCACCCTCTGGATATAAGTGATATTGGCCGCAAGTTTGGATTGCTCGGCAAGTTGCCGCCCCGCCTGCTCGAGGGGTTATTTAAATACTCGCCGCCTTTAAAAGTGTCTAAAATTACCGGTGTCTATTCGGATCATGCTCAGACCGAAGGCTGGTTTGTGGCTTGTCCTATTACAGCCCGTCTAATGCTGGAACTTCCTGAGGAATATGTTATAAGAAAAATTATTCAAACCGGCAAACTGGCTCAAAAAATGGGGGCTAAAATACTAGGATTGGGTGCTTTTACCTCCGTGGTGGGTGATGCAGGCATCACGGTGGCTAAAAACTTAGAAATCGCTGTAACGACCGGTAACAGCTATACTGTAGCTACTGCTGTGGATGGTGTCAGGGAGGCTGCCTGCTTGATGGGTCATGACCTAAAGAAGTGCCATGCCGTTGTGGTGGGGGCCACGGGTTCCATTGGGCAAGTTTGTGCCCGTATGCTAGCTCGTGATGTGCGATCCTTAACACTAGTGGCACGGCAGAAAAACAGGCTGGAGGAACTAACCCGCAAGATTATGTACGAAACGGGTGTTGCGGCTCAGATTACTTCAGATATCAAGCAGGCCTTAAAAAACGCCCAGATAGTGATTACTGTTACCAGCGCGGTGGATACCATTATTGCTCCTGAGGACTTAATGCCCGGTGCCGTGGTATGCGATGTCAGTCGTCCACGCAATGTTTCCAAGCAGGTTGTTGAAAAACGCCGGGATGTACTGGTTATTGAGGGCGGCGTAGTTAAGGTACCTGGTAATGTAAATTTTAACTTTAATTTTGGTTTTCCTGCAGGGACGTCCTATGCTTGCATGGCGGAAACTATGATTCTTGCCATGGAAGGTCGTTACGAGAACTATAGCCTAGGTCGGGAATTAAGCCTGGAGCAAGTGGAACAAATATCGGCGCTTGCTCGTAAACATGGTTTTCGGCTGGCCGGTTTTCGTAGTTTTGAAAAGGCGGTCAGTCATCAGGAAATAGACCGGATTAAAGAGCAAGCCCGGGCTAATTTGCTGTGTTATGCTAAATAGTTAAGCATAGTGTTCACTATTAATATGTCTTAACAAGCCTTGACAAAAAATTATGACATACATATAATATTATGGATGAACAGCGGAACATTGGGGCACTGCAAAAAGTGTTTTTTGCAGTGCTTTAATAATAGCTAGAAGGATTTATCCAAATCGCTGCTTTATATATCTTTGTTTTTTTGAATCACTAAAAGGGAAAAACATATATAGTTTGATAAACCTTAAGATAGGAGAAGAAATTAAATGAGCGATAAGGAAGTTATACTTACTATAGAAGGCCTTAAAAAATTAGAGGTAGAATTGGAGCAATTAAAATCGGTGAGCCGTCGGGAGGTAGCTCTTCGTATAAAACAAGCTATAGAATTTGGCGATATTAGCGAAAATTCGGAGTATGAAGACGCAAAAAACGAACAGGCCTTCATAGAGGGACGTATCCTCATGCTAGAAAAAATGCTCCGTAATGCCAAAATTATTGATGATGAAAACTTAGGTACCGAGGTAGTATCCATTGGTTCAACAGTACTATTACGTGATATTGAATTTGATGATGAATTTAAGTGCACTATCGTTGGTTCTGCGGAAGCTGACCCTGAGGAAAACAAAATATCCAATGAATCTCCGGTGGGCAGATCTATATTGGGTAAATCAAAGGGTGAAACCGTGGAAGTTATCGTGCCGGCAGGTGCCTTAAAGTATCAAATAGTAGATATTATCAAGTAGTTCGAGTACATCGGAGGTAATACATTAAATGACCAGGAAGCCATTTTTAAAACAAGATGTTAATGCATCCCGGGCGGAAACCGAGGATATTAGCGATTTGATGAGAGTACGGCTAGCCAAACTAGCCGAATTCAAGCAGCAGGGCATAAAACCATACGGGGGTAAATACGAGCGCACCCATATGACCAGGGAAATATTGGATGACTTTGAAGGCTATGAAAACCGGCAGGTTTCTTTGGCGGGACGGCTTATGGCCAAAAGGGGGCATGGCAAGGCCGGTTTTGCTAATATACAGGACAGTACAGGCCAGATACAAATTTATGCCCGGCTAAACGACATTGGCGAGCAGGCCTATGAATTGTATACCAAGTTGGATATTGGTGATATCATAGGCGTGTTTGGCAAGGTATTTAAGACACACATGGGTGAAATCACCGTGGCGGTAGAAACCCTGCAGCTATTAAGCAAGTCTTTGCGTCCCTTACCTGAAAAATGGCATGGTTTACGGGATGTGGAGTTGCGCTACCGGCAGCGTTATGTGGATTTGATTGTCAATCCCGACGTTAAGGAGTCTTTTGTTAAACGCAGTCAGGTTATACAGGCTATTCGTGGGTATTTAGATAAGCGGGGTTTTTTGGAAGTGGAAACGCCTATGATGCATCCTATCGCCGGCGGAGCGGTGGCTCGTCCTTTTATAACCTATCATAACACGTTGGATATGAACTTATTTATGCGGATTGCTCCGGAGCTTTACTTAAAGAGGTTGCTGGTGGGCGGTTTTGACCGAGTATATGAAATTAATCGCAATTTCCGCAATGAAGGGATTAGTACCAAACATAACCCCGAGTTTACAACGTTGGAACTTTATCAAGCCTATGCTGACTATTATGACATGATGAATTTGACCGAGGATCTAATTTGTACTGTGACAGAGCAGGTGCTGGGTACCAACGTTGTGCACTATGGCGATGTAGATATCAGCTTGGCTAAGCCCTGGGCTCGGGTTACTATGTTGGAAGCGGTAAAAAGATACAGTGGGGTGGATTTTGAAACGCTGGGCACTGATGATGAAGCTTTTGAGGCTGTACGGCATTTGCCTGTTGAGGTGGAGCGGGGTGAGTCTTGGGGTACCATTTTAAATAAAGTGTTTGAGGAAATGGTGGAGCAAAATTTAATCCAACCCACTTTTATCTACGATTATCCACTGGATATATCGCCGCTTGCTAAGAAAAAGGAGGACAGGTCTGATCTTACTTACCGGTTTGAGCTATTTATTTACGGGCGAGAGATGGCCAATGCTTTTTCCGAGCTAAATGATCCGATTGATCAAAAGGAGAGATTCTTAAATCAGCTTGAAAAAAGGCAAGCTGGTGATGACGAAGCACATATGATGGATGAAGACTATGTTAATGCCTTGGAATATGGTATGCCACCAGCGGGGGGGCTGGGTATTGGCATTGACCGGCTGGTTATGCTTTTAACGGATGCGGCATCCATAAGGGACGTTATCTTATTCCCGTTAATGAAGCCGCGTGAGAATTAGTGTTAAATCGGTATAATTTGTTTGTTGACATATTTCGTGCTTTATGATAATATTTAAAACCGAGGCGGTAATTAAATAACTATTCCAGTCGGGGCTTGTAGCTCAGCCGGTTAGAGCGCACGCCTGATAAGCGTGAGGTCGGTGGTTCGAGTCCACCCAGGCCCACCAATCCATATTGCCTTTGAACTGTATAGTAAGGAATTAAGAATTGCTTAAAATATAACGGGGGTGTAGCTCAGTTGGGAGAGCACCTGCCTTGCAAGCAGGGGGTCACCGGTTCGAGTCCGGTCATCTCCACCAGTTATTCCTCGATAGCTCAACGGTAGAGCATCCGGCTGTTAACCGGAGGGTTGCTGGTTCGAATCCAGCTCGGGGAGCCAATAAAAAGATACAGCGGAGTACAAGCTCTGCTGTATCTTTTTATTTATAGAGACACGCCCCTGAAAACTCACCCCCTTGTGGGGTGGGATGAAAGGGGCATCGTCACAAGATAATCAAAGGCAAGATCGAGGATACTTATATTAACTGTTAAAATGCCTGTTTTTCTTAAGAAATATATTATAGGTTTGTGTGGCAACCACACCGACAATATATCCTGTTATTAGCGCCGACACCAATAAAACCGGCAGGTAGACATAAATGCGAAAATCTTTTACTAATAAGCCGGCAACGAATAGTTGCCCTATGTTATGCCAGGCTGCTCCCACCAGGCTGATGGTCACGATGCTGATGTGCTTGCTAAAACACTTCCACATTAAAACCATGATTAATGTGCTTAACAAACCACCACCGATGCTGAATAAAAAGCCTATAGGGTTGCCACCATACAGTGCAGCCAGTAGGCATCGCAAGGTGACAATTAAAAATGCGTCTCTCCATCCCAGGATTAATAAAGCGAGTAAGGTAATTATATTGGCCAGCCCCAGTTTTACACCCGGAACGGCAATGGGCAGTGTTATAAAACCTTCCATGATATTTAATGCGGTTGCCTGGGCGATAAACAAGGCTATTATAACTAGTCGCTTTGTATTGGTCATGTGTTTACTCTCTATGACTACTTTTTAGACAGTAAGCCCACGAGCAAGTAACTCATGGGCTTGTTATGCAGTTCTTTAATTTAAGTTTTAATAAAATGTACTCGCTGAGAAGGATTTAATTGCAATTTTATTAATTATTTTATAACAGCAGGTAACGTTTGACAATGTTTGCATTAAAGTGAGCTGTATATTATTAAGTTGCAGAGGGTATTAATTGGCATATGTGTAAGACAATAATTTTAGAAAGAATAAAATATATTAAGAAAAACGAAGATATTTTAATACTAGTTTCTTTCCCGGTCCTTTTTGGTTGTTGAAAAATAGTTATAGGTTGGTGATATACTATAGTTAAGGTAAGTTAAAGTCAAAATCAAAAGGGGTCATGGTATTGAAATGGGGTGCGATTGCGGAGGTATATCTTATTGTAGGAGGTCAGTTGCTGAAATGTCCAGCTTGTCTAACATTATTGAGCAATATTTAAATAAATTGATTCAACAGAGTGGTGAAAAAATAGTAGAAATACAGCGCAATGAGCTGGCGGAAAGATTCGATTGTGCACCCTCGCAAATAAATTACGTTTTGTCTACCAGGTTTAACATTGAAAAAGGTTATGTGGTAGAAAGTCGTCGAGGTGGCGGGGGGTTTGTGCGTATAGTTAAGGTACCGCTGAATGCCGGCGAACTAGATATGGTAAGCGAAGTAGTAAATCTTGTAGGCGAGCGTATCTCCGAGCGTGGTGCAAGTTCCATTCTATCCCGGTTGTTGGAGGAGGAAATTATTACCTTACGGGAGGCCGCTATTGTGAATGCGTGTCTTGCTCGAAATGTATTGCGCATTGGTCTGCCGGCTCGGGATCAACTGCGGGCAAACATTCTTAAATCTATATTAATGGTCATATTTAAAAACTATAAATAATATACTGGGGGGTTGTTGATGCTCTGTGAAAGATGTCATGAAAGACCTGCCACCGTGCATTATACAGAGATTGTAAATGGTCATAAAACCAATACTCATTTGTGCGAAGTTTGTGCCGGTCAGGTGCAGGCCGGGGGATTTGGTTTTATGCCACAAATTAATCTGCCTAATATTCTGGCCGGTTTATTGAGCCAGTCACCGTCTGCCCAACAATATGCCACTAAAACACGGCAAGAAACAAGTTGTCCTTCATGTGGTACTACGGAAAGTTTATTTACTCAAAAGGGGTTATTGGGATGTGGTGACTGCTACCGGCATTTTGAGGACCGCCTGGGTCCTTTAATGCGAAAAATTCACGGGTCCAGCAGCCATGCGGGCAAGGTGCCCGAGCGCACTGGCGGGCGGGCAAAGGTAATTAAGAAAATAAAAGAGTTTAAAGAATGTCTTAAGCAAGCCGTGTCGCGGGAAGAATTTGAACAGGCGGCTCAGTTGCGCGATAAAATCCGGCAATTGGAACAGCAGCTGTCCGGGGGTGAGTAAAATGGGTATTAAGGAAACGGTGAACAGTGCTAAAAGTGGCTGGATGGAAGGGGACGGACCTGATGGGGATATACTAATTAGCAGCCGGGTTAGGGTAGCCCGCAATCTAAAAGGATATGCTTTCCCTCATCTACTGGATCAGGAAAAGGCTGAACAGGTTATATATGCGGTGCAATTGGCCCTGGAGAACCAAGTTATTAAAAGCCAAGTTGGCGACCTGGAAACAACTCGCATGTCTGAATTGAGCCCCGTGGAGAGGCAGATACTAGTTGAGAAACACTTAATTAGTCCAAATCTTTTAGGGGAACATGGGAAAAAGGCTCTAGCTTTGCGGGATGATGAAGTAATCAGCATTATGATCAATGAAGAGGATCATTTGCGTATTCAGTGCTTGCTGCCGGGACTGCAGTTGGAGAAGGCCTGGGCTTTGGTAAATCAAATTGATGATGGTTTGGAAAATACGATGGATTATGCCTTTTCCGAAAAGTTCGGCTACCTAACTGCCTGTCCCACTAACGTCGGTACGGGCATGAGGGCCTCGGTGATGCTGCATCTACCAGGTTTAGTGCTGGTTGATCAAGTAGGTGCAGTATTGGCAATGATTTCCAAGCTGGGATTTGCGGTGCGGGGACTATACGGAGAGGGCACTGAGGCGTTAGGCAATTTGTTTCAGCTCAGTAATCAAGTTACCATGGGACATGCGGAGGAGGAAATTATTAATAGTTTAAACTCAGTTACCGGTCAGGTGCTGACACAGGAGCGGGAGGCTCGAAAAGCATTATTGCAGCAGCGCAAAGATCAGCTTAAAGATAAAGTGGGGCGTTCCTATGGTCTACTGAAATACGCGCATATGATATCTTCAGAAGAGGCTATGCGCAGGTTATCTGATGTACGGATGGGGGTTGATTTGCAGCTGATCACCGGCCCAACGGCAGAACAATTGACGGAATTAATGGTTATGACACGACAGGCGTATCTGATGAATCAGCGAGAGAATAGCTTAAATTCTTTGCAGCTGGATATTTTAAGAGCTCAGACTATTCGTAATATGCTAAATCAGGGAGGTTGATAGATGTGCTATTTGGCAGGTTTACTCAGAGGTCGCAGAGAGTGCTTATATTGGCCCAGGAAGAGGCCAAACGATTTAAACACCCCTATGTGGGTACGGAGCATATATTACTAGGGCTGATCGGCGAGGGTGAAGGGATAGCGGCTAAGACTCTGACCTCCTTGGGTGTGCAGTCCGACATAGTGCGGGCTATGGTAGAACAGTCAATGGGCAAAGGCAAAGAATTGCCTAGAGAAATGGCTCTCACTCCCCGGGTAAAAAAAGTGCTGGAGCTTTCCGTTGAGGAGGCCAGGCGCATGGGCACCAATTACGTGTGTACAGAGCACCTTCTGCTCGGTTTAATACAGGAAGGGGAAGGTGTGGGTGCTCAGGTGTTGGCTGCCTTGGGTGTTAACCAGGACAAGGTGAGCCAAGTGGTTGCACATTTGCTGGGTGGCGCCGGGGGAGGGGGTCCCCAGGGGCAGCAGCCTCAACCGGGTTGTGCCGGGGGGAGTTGTGGCACTAAGACCGTCACCCTGGATCAGTTCGGCCGGGATTTAACCGCTATGGCCCGTGAGGATAAATTAGATCCTGTGGTTGGCCGGGATAAGGAAATTGAGCGAGTGGTACAGATTTTAAGCCGTCGTACTAAAAACAACCCTGTGCTTGTTGGTGACCCGGGAGTGGGCAAAACGGCTGTTGTTGAGGGTTTGGCCCAACGTATTGTGGTTGGAAATGTGCCTGAGATTTTACTGCAAAGGCGCTTGGTCACCCTGGACTTGGCCTCTCTGGTAGCCGGTACCAAGTACCGGGGAGAGTTTGAGGAACGGCTGAAAAAAGTGGTGGAAGAAATTATCCAGGAAAAGAATGTTATTGTATTCATTGATGAACTGCATACGATTATTGGTGCCGGGGCGGCAGAGGGGGCCATTGATGCAGCTAATATATTAAAGCCGGCCCTGGCAAGAGGAGAGCTGCAGTGTATTGGTGCTACTACATTGGATGAATATCGCAAAAATATTGAACGAGATTCTGCCCTGGAACGACGTTTCCAGCCGATTGAGGTGGAGGAACCCAGTGTTGAAGAAACTGTACGGATATTAACGGGGCTGCGGGATAAATATGAAGCGCACCACCGGGTACGTATCACTGATGAAGCTTTACAGGCAGCGGCCCGGCTAAGCGACAGATATATTACAGATCGTTTCATGCCCGATAAGGCTATTGATTTAATGGATGAGGCGGGCTCAAGGGTGCGCTTGCATGCGCTTACTACGCCGCCGGATGTAAAAGATTTGGAGCAACGCATTGAGGGAACACGCAAGGAAAAGGAAGCTGCCGTAAACAGCCAGGAATTTGAAAAAGCGGCTCAATTGCGGGATGAAGAAAGCAAATTAAAACAGGAATTGGATGGTAAACGTAGCATTTGGCAGCAGCAAAAGGGTGGTAGGGAGTTGGAAGTGACTGCGGAGGATATAGCCCAAATTGTGGCCAGTTGGACCGGTGTACCGGTAAGAAAACTGGCGGAGGAAGAATCCGACCGGCTGTTGCATATGGAAGAAATACTGCACCGGCGGGTGATTGGCCAGGACGAGGCTGTTATGGCGGTGTCCAGAGCTATCCGCCGAGTCCGAGCCGGGCTTAAGGATCCTAAACGACCGATTGGCTCTTTTATTTTCCTGGGACCCTCAGGTGTAGGTAAAACTGAATTGGCCCGGGCGCTGGCCGAGGCTATGTTTGGTGATGAGGACGCTATGGTACGTATAGACATGAGCGAGTATATGGAAAAGTTTGCGGTAAGCCGGTTGGTAGGTGCGCCTCCAGGATATGTGGGTTACGACGAGGGCGGGCAACTTACCGAGGCGGTGCGTCGCAAGCCCTATTCCGTGGTGCTACTGGATGAGATTGAAAAGGCACACCCGGATGTATTTAATATCCTACTTCAGGTGCTTGAGGACGGGCGCCTTACCGATGCCAAGGGGCGTATGGTAGATTTTCGTAACGCTGTAATCATAATGACATCAAATGTGGGTGTAAGCCTGATCAAGCGGGAAACCACATTGGGCTTTAAAACAGATGAAAGGACAAGCACAAGTTATGAAAATATGAAGAAGAAAATAATGGATGACTTGCGTCGTTCATTTAGACCGGAATTTTTAAACCGTATTGATGATGTAATTGTATTTCATGCGTTGAGCCAAGTGCACATTGCAGAAATTGTTGGCCTAATGGTAAAAGAAGTGGCTAAACGGTTAGCTGAAAACGAGATAGAAATTGAAGTTACCGGGGCGGCTGGTGAATATCTGGCCCGAGAGGGATTTGACGAGGAATATGGTGCCAGGCCGTTGCGCCGGGCCATCCAGAAGGAAATTGAAGACCGGCTATCCGAGGAAATGCTGCGGGGTGTCTTTAGTCGCGGTGATCGTGTCCTTATTGATACCCTTCGGGCACACAGCAAAGAAGTTGACGGTGGATTGGTGGTTAGAAAAATTTAGTTGTCGTTGCAATATAGCAAACAAACATTGGCAGAGGGGTAAAGGAATATTGAATATCTTTTACCCCTTTTAATTTAAACATCTATAATGACCAGACCATTTTCCCTTACAAGCATGACCATTTTCCCTTACAATGACGGCTATATTATGGTATAATAATTAGATAATTTAACTTGGGAGAATTGTTGTGTCTAATAAAAAACCTGGTTACTATTGCCAAGAGTGTGGGCATTTTACTGCTCGTTGGATGGGTCGCTGCTCCGGTTGCGGTGCATGGAACACCTACGTTGAGGAGGTTGTTGTGTCACCTCGGAACCACCGGACGGTGGAGCGCCAGGTAGAGCCAAGGCTACTTATTGAGGTCCCGCCGGAAGATAGTGATCGCCGGTCTACAGGTATGACTGAATTTGATCGTGTGCTGGGTGGCGGTGTAGTGCCGGGTTCGCTAATTTTATTGGGTGGCGACCCGGGTATTGGCAAATCTACTTTGCTTCTTCAAGTAGCCGGTGCTATTGGTTCCGCTGGACATAGGGTGCTTTATGTGTCGGGAGAAGAATCTCCTCACCAGATTAAGCTGAGGGCAGACCGGCTTGGGGTAAACAATGCCGAACTTTTTGTATATCCCCAAACCAATTTAGAAGCTGTGGAAGAGCAAGTTGCGAAGGTAAATCCATTACTGGTAGTGGTCGATTCCATTCAGACTATGTACATTCCCGATATTACATCCGCCTCCGGCAGTGTTAGCCAGGTACGAGGATGTACCGCACGGCTGATGCAATTGGCTAAAAAACAATCAGTGTCTGTTTTTGTCGTGGGACATGTGACCAAAGAGGGTATGATCGCCGGTCCCCGGGTTATGGAACACATGGTGGATGTGGTTTTGTACTTTGAAGGTGAGCGCCACCAAACATTTAGAATACTGCGTGGGGTTAAAAACCGCTTTGGTTCTACCAATGAAATTGGTGTTTTTGAGATGTCCGGTATCGGTTTACAAGAGGTAGCCAATCCATCGTCCTTTTTTTTAATGGATCATGCCTTCAGGAATGTGGCTGGAACAGTAGTTGTGCCAACGATGGAGGGTACCCGTCCTCTGCTGGTGGAGATTCAGTCTTTGGTATGTCCTACTTCTTTTGGTACGCCTAGGCGCATGACTGCCGGTGTGGACCATAACCGGGTTGCTTTAATAATGGCAGTGCTGGAAAAGCGTTTGGGGTTGATGCTAGGTAACTGTGATGCTTACGTTAATGTGGTGGGTGGTGTGCGTATAGATGAACCGGCAGCCGATTTGGGTATTGCCATGGCGCTGGCTTCTAGTTTTCGGGAACGCGCAATTGACGGGCGCGTGGTAGTCATTGGTGAACTGGGGCTGACAGGTGAAATCAGGCCGGTTACCGCGCTGGATAAAAGAATTAGTGAAGCTGCTCAGTTGGGTTTTGGTTGTTGCATTGTTCCCAGGCAAAAGGGCTTGCGTGATATAAGTGAACTGGAGACAAAAGAAGTGGCTACACTAACTGAAGCATTTGATCTAGTGTTTTAATGTAAGTAGAATTTTACATAAACCAGGGCTTTTAAGGGGGAGAAAATTGGAAGACAATTTACTTAAGGTTCTGAGGATGGTTGCGCCGGGTACGCCGCTGCGGGATGGCATGGAAAATATTTTACGGGCTAAAACCGGGGGGTTGCTGGTTATTAGTGATAGTCCCGAGATTATGGAACTAGCGGAAGACGGGTTTGCTATTAATGCCAACTTTACCCCGGCTAGTCTTTATGAGTTGGCTAAAATGGACGGGGCTATCATAATTAGCAAAGATGTTAAAAAAATTATTGCGGCAAACACCCAATTGATCCCCAATCTAAGTATCCCATCCAGTGAAACGGGTATTCGACACCGTACGGCTGAACGGGTGGCTAAACAAACAGGCGCTCTGGTCATTTCTATCTCCCAGCGGCGCAGCATTATTACTATTTATAAGGGTAGTATAAAATATGTGCTTCGAGAATCGGGAGATATCATTACCAAAGCTAATCAGGCTTTGCAGACTATGGAGAAATACCGTCATGTATTAAATCGGGTTGTGGCTAATTTAAGTGTGTTGGAATTTGAAGAGGCTGTAACACTTTTCGATGTAGCCAAAGCCATTCAAAGAACAGAAATGGTTTTGCGGGTGGATAAAGAAATTAAACGGTATATAAGTGAACTAGGTACAGAGGGACGCTTAATAACTATGCAGCTTGAAGAGTTGGTAGCCAATGTGGAGGATGAGGGACGTTTAATCATTCAAGATTACGCCACTTTAAGCGGGGAAAAATCACCGGAAAGTGCCCTGGAAATGATTGGCAGTTGGCCTGCTGAAGATTTATTGGACCTTTCGCTGGTGGCTCGTGCATTGGGACATTCGGGCAGCGCCAGCATTCTGGACCAGAGCGTGGTGCCGCGTGGCTATCGAATTTTAGAAAAAATCCCCCGGTTGCCCTTGCAGGTAGTGGAAAATTTGGTGCGGGAATTTGGCTCGTTGCGAAAGGTGCTTGGAGCCACCATTGAGGAATTGGATGCCGTGGAGGGAATTGGCGAGGTTAGGGCACGTTCAATAAAGGAAGGGCTGCTGAGGTATCGGGATCAGCTTACTCAGGAACGTTACGTGTAAATAATATAATTGTTGAAGGGGTGACTCGATGTCATGCCTTCAATCTCATTAAAAAATGTGGGATAGCTGTTTTTGCATAAAATTTAGTTTAGGCTAAGTTATATAATCCCAGAGCTTTTAGTTTTTTATGTTCCTTGATTAAAATATCATACATGTTTAAGTCAAGTAAATTACAAAGAGCCGCTAGGTAAAAGAGGGCGCGTCCCATCTCTAATTCCACAGTTTCCCTGCAGCTATCACATAACTCGCCTTCCAAATGCGATTCTAATAAACTTTTTAATTCTTCTAGTGATGTTTCGGGTGGAATTTTCTTTTTCGCTGCGTTAATTTTTAAGCATCCGCAGCTGGTTACCGACTTAATAATGGTCCGGTTCATTTTGGCGTTGGTTTCTTGCGATTTGGCCAGCAGGTCCAAAATGCTCCGATTGCAGAGCAGTATTTCAGAAACCGTATGTTGAAATTCGTCATAAACTATATCTTTGAGCAAACGGTTTCACTCCTTCATTATTTTAATCTTGCAATAATTATAACGGTGAGCGGCTTATCCTGTCAAATCGATGAACTTTAAAAAATATTATTGACACAATGTTGGCTCTGTGCTAAAATAATAGATTTCCTTGACAATATCTTATTTTTGTGGTATATTATTTTATGAATATGGTAAGGAGGTCCGGGAATTTGTTTAAAATTGGTGATAAAGTTGTTTATCCTATGCACGGTGCCGGGATTATCGAAGCCATTGAGGAGAAGGAAGTCCTTGGGGAAACAAGACAGTACTATATTCTCAGGTTGCCGGTTGGTGATATGAAGGTAATGATACCCATTTCCAACTGTGAAGAGGTGGGGTTGCGCCAGGTTATTGACAATGATGGGGTGCAGCGGGTTTTTCACATTTTACGTGAACAATCCACTAGTATGTCGGACAACTGGAACAGACGTTATCGGGCTAACCTGGAAAAAATAAAAAGCGGTAATATATATGAGGTTGCGGAGGTTGTAAGAAACCTGGTTAAAAGAGATAAGGAAAAGGGCCTTTCTTCAGGTGAACGAAAAATGCTTGAAAACGCCAGGCAAATACTGATCAGTGAATTGGTGCTGGCGACTGAGTTGGGTGAGGATAAGACAAAATCCATGGTTGAGGGAGTATTTGCATAAAAATACGTCAGGAAACTGACGTATTTTTATAACCGGAATAAATATCCAAATGGTTGAAACAAACCTTTAAATCATACATAATAGAATATAATACCCATGCATATAATAATTAACCAATGGGGAGGTGATATAGGGATGGTCAAAAAGTTGGTATTTATACTCATGGTGGTATTGTTTTCCGCCGGCGGTGGTTATTTGGGATGGTACCTATCGGGTCTAGGCTTGTTGCCACTTAATGATGCTATGAAATTCGGCATTATAGGTCTGGGTGCACTGATCGGTCTGGTATTGGGTGTTTTATTAACACCGTGGCTGATCCGGTTTTCATTGTGGCTGACGGCTTTGTTGGAACAAATGTTAAGTAAAACGCCGGTGCAAGATTTGGTTATGGGTTCAGTTGGACTTATTATTGGACTTATTATAGCTAATCTATTAGGTTCTGTTTTTGCGTTTATGGGTTTTCCTGGTAAAATAATTTTAATTGCAATAACTTTGTTGCTTGGTTACTTGGGGATGACGATAAGTGTTAAAAAGCGTGAAGAAATAATGAGTTTCTTGAGTAACATACCTCGCTTTGGTGGAAGTAAGGATAAAGCTGCCTCAGAGGCGAAACAAACCGATATGCAAAAGATTCTTGACACCAGCGTAATTATTGATGGTAGGATTGCCGATTTATCATCTAGCGGTTTCATTGAAGGGACCTTGGTGGTGCCAAGCTTTGTGTTGGAGGAATTACGTCATATAGCAGATTCGTCAGATTTGCTTAAGCGTAACAGGGGACGACGTGGGTTGGATATTTTAAATAATTTACGCAAGGGTACAATAGTTAAAGTGATGATATATGATAACATCAAAGGTATTGACGAGTCTCTTGAGGTAGACACAAAACTGGTTAAGCTAGCCCAGAAACTGGGAGCTAAAATAATGACTAATGATTTTAACTTAAATAAGGTTGCGGAACTGCATGGCGTAAAGGTATTAAATATAAATGAACTGGCTAACGCTGTCAAGCCGGTTGTGCTGCCAGGCGAGGAAATGGTAGTGCAGGTAGTTAAAGAGGGTAAGGAGTCCGGGCAGGGTGTAGCTTATCTGGACGACGGCACTATGATTGTGGTGGATGGAGGCAAATCGTTTATGCACCAAACCATTACTGTATTGGTGACTAGTGTATTGCAAACAGCAGCCGGGCGCATGATATTTGCCAAGCTTAAATCGGAACGGCGAGGTGATGCCAAGCATGAAGCCCATAATTATGAAGAGGTGAAAATGCTTGTATAGCATTTATGCACTAGTGGCTGCGGCTGGTCGTAGTACTCGCATGGGCATTGGGGTGAATAAACAATTGCTTGACCTTGCGGGGCAGCCGGTGGTGGTTCACGTGTTACAGGCTTTGCAGATTGTACCGGTGGATGGCATTATTCTTGTGGTGACACCAGGTGAAGAAGAAAGTTTTCAGTTGTTACTGAGCAAGTATATGCAAAATGCTCATATAAAAATCATTCCGGGTGGCGCTAGTCGAGGGGATTCCGTTATGCTTGGCTTACAGGTTTTGCCTGCCACTACCGAGTTCGTAGTAGTGCATGATGGTGCTCGTCCCTTAATCAGGCCTGAAACAATTCGGGAAACAATTCGTCAGGCCCGGCAATGGGGAGCTGCTACCCTGGCGGTACCTGTCAAAGATACTATTAAAGTGGCAGGTGAACAAGATCTGGTGAAGGAAACCCCGCCTCGGGATAAACTTTGGCAGGTGCAAACGCCCCAGGTATTTAAGTATCAACTGCTGGTGGAAGCACACCGTGCAGCTGCACTGGAAGGCTTTGCGGGTACTGATGACGCTTCCTTAGTGGAAAGATTGGGACATCCCGTTAAACTGGTGCGGGGCGATTATTCAAATATTAAAATTACTACCCCTGAGGATTTGGCGCTAGTCAAGACGTTGATGTATAAGCCTGACCCCATAGGAGGTTGCTAAATGAGGGTGGGTATTGGATATGATGTGCACCAACTAGTGGAAGGACGGCCATTGATTTTGGGCGGGGTGGAAGTGCCTTATAATATGGGACTACAAGGCCATTCTGATGCTGATGTGTTGGTGCATGCTGTGATGGACGCTTTGCTGGGTGCTGCAGGGCTTGGTGATATTGGCATGCATTTCCCCGATACTGACCGGCAATACCATGGTATTTCTAGTCTCGTGCTATTGAATAGGGTTATTAATCTTCTTAGCAACCGCTTCTGGAGTTTGGGTAATGTGGATGCCGTGGTTATTGCTCAGGCTCCCAAGCTATCCCCTTATATAGAGCAAATGAGGATGAATATGGCCCGAGAAATGGGTGTGGCCACGGAGTTGGTTAGTATAAAGGCTACAACTACGGAAAAATTAGGCTTTGCCGGACGTGGTGAAGGTATTGCTGCCCAGGCGGTGGCGTGTGTTTATAATACAAATGTGCTTAGTTTTGAACGAACATATTATGGTGAGTAAATATTAAGCCGTATCCTTAAACAATTTGTGGGATACGGCTTTAACTTATTGACAGGCTCTTTTGGCTGGTAGATTAGTGCAAGAAGTTGCTTGTAAATGCTGCGCAGTGCTATAATTAGGTGTCGAAAAGACATACAGTTTCAGGTTTGAACTATCGTTAGCGAAACTGGATTTGCACCAAGGCAAACTGGAACTTTGTTATAGGTGGGGCATTTTAGACATACATGCAAAAATACGCAAAAATTAGCAAGCGTTTAAAGTACTGTAAACGGTATTATCAGTCGATAAATGATGAATACCAGTTTAGTGGAGAAAGGAACGGGAATTATTGGATTATGCGTATATATAATACCTTGACCAGAAAAAAGGAAGAGTTTATTCCACGGCAGCCGGGCAAAGTGGCCATATATGTTTGCGGCCCAACCACTTATAATTATATCCATCTGGGTAACGCCCGGCCTATCGTGTTTTTTGATACGGTACGCCGGTACTTTAAATATCGAGGATTTAATGTATTATATGCCCAAAACTTTACAGATATTGATGATAAGATAATTAACAGGGCTCGGGAAGAAGGGGATGATCCACTGGCTCTGGCCGACCGCTATATCGGTGAATATTTTAAGGATGCCGATGCGTTAAATGTATTGCGGGCGGACATTCACCCTAAAGTGTCAGGTCATATTACGGAGATTATCGAGTTAGTTGGAACATTGGTTGACAAGGACTTTGCTTACATGGTAGATGGAGACGTTTATTATAATGTGCGAAAGTATGCCGGTTACGGTAAATTGTCCGGTCGAACTCTGGAGGATATGCAAGCCGGTGCTAGGGTGGAGGTTGATGCACGAAAAAACGATCCTATGGATTTCGCATTATGGAAATCCACAAAGCCTGGTGAACCCGCCTGGGATAGCCCTTGGGGTGAGGGCAGGCCTGGCTGGCATATTGAATGTTCCGCCATGGCGCTCAAATATTTGGGTATTAACTTTGATATACATGGTGGTGGGTTTGACTTAATTTTCCCCCACCATGAAAATGAGATTGCTCAGGCAGAAGCGGCCACCGGCCAGCCTTTTGCCCGGTACTGGATGCATAATGGATTTATTACCATAAACCGGGAAAAAATGAGCAAGTCCTTAGGCAATTTTTTTCTGGTGCGTGATATTTTAAGTAAGTTTGCACCCGAAGTAGTGCGCTTTTACCTATTGGGGACACATTATCGAAGCCCCCTTGATTTTGATTATGAAAAACTTGCCGCTGCCCAAAAGGGACTGGAGCGTATAAAAACCAGCCTGCGTTTACTTGACGAGGCCTTGGAGGGCCGGGAATCAGGTGACGAGGCGAGGCCTGATCTTGCTCTGGACTCTCGTTTGGAAGAAATACTCCTCGAATTTGAAAAGGCCATGGATGACGATTTTAATACCGCTCTGGCCATTGGCATGATGTTTAATCTTGCCCGGGAAGTGAACAGTTACTTGCAAAAGAACGATTTCCCCGGCTTGGCGGAAAAAATAGCTTCCTTGCAGAAAGCCCGGCAGATGTTCGTTCGGTTTAACTGCGTACTGGGAATATTTAAAACTAGTGCCGGCGGCAATATTTTGCGGGAAGACAAAGATATGGAAAAGGAAAGACTGGTGGAGGATTTAATTGATTTAATTATTGAGATCAGGCAAACAGCACGTCAAAATAAAGACTGGCCTACTGCTGATCGCCTGCGTGACCGGTTAAAGGAGTTGGGCATTGCGCTCGAGGATACCCCTGATGGTGTGCGCTGGAAAAGACAGGGGTAATTATGTTTGGAGAAAAGGTCTTAAACATTGACCCCCGGGAAGTGCCCTCTTTGGCTTTGGCTTATATTGGGGATGCGGTATACGAACTGGCGGTGCGAGAATATCTGGTAAACCAGGGGATAACTAATGTTAATAAATTACACCGGGAGGCAGTGAAGCATGTGCGGGCCTCTACTCAGGCTAGGGTTTTCCGCGCCTTGGATGGACACCTCAATAAAACCGAGGAAGCAGTGGCTCGACGCGGGCGTAACGCCAAACCCGCCCATGCGCCGAGGGGGGACAGCGTAATTGAATACCGGCATAGCACCGGTTTTGAAAGCCTGGTGGGTTACCTGTATCTACAACGAGATTGGTCCAGGCTGGAGGAAATATTAAGTTTAGCTCGGGAAGTTATCAAGCAGGAATTGTTGACGGGTGTTGAAAGTTGAATTTGGTCGTAGCAGGATAGGATTATATAAATAGTCTTTGGGGGAACAATGTTATGGGGAGAACTGAGTTACGGGTAGAATTACTGCAGTATACCCATAGTCCTGAGCAGTTGGTGGCTTTAGCGGCAAAGCTTTGTTATTCATCCGCTGATATAGGAGAACTGCAAAAGGGTATTACCGAGCGGGATCAATCCCATTTCGTACGCAAATTAGCAGATATGGGGCACCTATCGCCCGTGGAACATGCTAGTTTTACTTTTGGGGTGGAGGGAGTGTCCCGGAGTCTCTTGGCACAGATAACCAGGCATCGAATTGCGAGCTTCAGTGTAAAGTCCCAGCGATATGTAAGTGAGGACGGTGTGGCCAAATCAGATGGTGTGTTTAATTATATAATTCCACCGCGTATTGCCGCCTTGGGTGCCGCAGATGTCCAGGAATATGCCGGGCAAATGGCAATAATACAGCAATGGTATGACGGGTGGCTGGAAAAACTGGCTTGCTATGGTGATGCAGCTCGGGAGGATGCCCGGTTTATTCTGCCCAATGCAGCTGAAACTAAGCTGGTGGTTACAATGAACGCCCGGGAATTGTTGCATTTTTTTGCCCTGCGCTGCTGTAACCGGGCACAGTGGGAAATCCGCACACTAGCCACCGAAATGCTGCGCCTGGTACGGAGGGAGTCCCCCGAATTGTTTAGGAATGCCGGTCCCGGTTGTCTATCAGGACCTTGCCCGGAAGGTGCAATGTGCTGTGGCGAACAGGCTAAAGTGCGCGATAAGTTTCTGAAACTATAGTTGCTGGGTGGGGGAATTTATGGAACAAATTGTTATTGGGCGCAATCCGGTATGTGAAGCGTTACGGGCCGGCCGGGCCATAAATAAAATATACCTGGCCAGGGGTATGAAATCAGCCGCCACCGCAGATATTATCAATTTGGCCAGGGAAAAACAGGTGCCCGTGCAAAATGTGGATAAGCAATTTTTAGATCGTTTGGCACCTGGTACGGTGCATCAGGGTGTAATTGCTCAGGCGGCACCTTATGCATATGTAGAGCTTGAAGATATACTAGCTGCTGTAAAGGACGCTGATCCTTTATTAGTGCTGCTGGATGAGGTTACGGATCCTCATAATTTAGGGGCCGTCATTCGATCTGCTGATGCGGCGGGAGCACACGGAGTGATTATACCCAGGCGCCGGGCTGCAGCGGTTACTTCTGTGGTGGTTAAGTCCTCGGCCGGAGCAGTGGAGTTTTTGCCCGTAGCCCGGGTGGGTAATATAGCCCGAACCATTGAATTACTCAAAGAACGGGGTATTTGGGTGGTGGGTGCGCATCCCGATGCCCCGCAATTGGTTTGGGATGCTCCCTTGACAGGTCCGCTGGCCATAGTAATAGGTGGGGAGGATAAAGGGCTGGGACGGCTGGTACGTGAAAAGTGCGATATGTTAGTTAAGCTCCCTATGGCGGGCCGGGTTAATTCACTTAACGCCTCAGTTGCGGCTGCTCTGGTGTTATTTGATGCGGTACGCCAGAGAAGTAGGGGATAAAATGAATGAATACATAGTAGTGGATGGTTATAATGTTATCCATGCTTGGCCGGAATTGGCCAAATTGGCGAACGAAAACCTGGAACATGCTCGGGACAAGTTAGTGGACATTTTAGTTAATTATGCCGGGTTTAGCGGCGACAGGGTTGTGTTGGTTTTTGACGCACATAGTGTCAAGGGTGATGTGGAGAGGTATATAGAAGTAAATGGGGTGCAAATTTTTTATACTCGGGAAGAAGAAACTGCTGACTCTTTGATTGAAAGGTTGGTTGGCGATATTCCAAAGGATGGGAATATCCGGGTGGTTACTTCCGATTGGGAGGAACAAAGGGTTATTTTTGGGCGTGGTGCTTACCGTATGACGCCAAAAGAGCTTATGACCAGGATGCGTGAGATAGGGAAAGAAAATCGGCGGCATTTGATGCGTAAAGATTATACCGATAGTTATTTGGAAAACCGTTTAGCGGGGCATATTCGCCAAATATTTGAGCAGTGGAGAAGAAAAAAAGAATAGGGTATACATAGAAAGAATCTTTTTTTCTTGACGAGCCCTTCGGGTATGGTTATAATAAAATCTGTAAATGTGTGTACTAGCTAGTTGATTATAATATTTATATCGTTTTTATGCCCCATGGCTATCTGGGACTAATAGTGCCTGGATTTTAATTGTCTTAAGAAGCGGTGTGGGTTGTTTTTTTCTTTGTATGTTTCGTTGGGGAGATTACGGCGGGAGGGATATTGTTGAATATACACGCCCAAATGGATGCTTCCAGCGATTTTCAATTGATGATTGATGAAGACGTTGTGGAGTTTGCTCGTGAGGGTGACGATGCAGCTCTTGAGTATTTAATCAACAAATATAAAAATTTTGTTCGAGCCAAAGCCCGTTCTTATTTTTTGATCGGTGCAGACCGTGAGGATATTATCCAGGAGGGTATGATCGGTCTATATAAGGCTATTCGTGATTTTCGGATGGACAAGTTGTCGTCTTTTCGTGCTTTTGCAGAACTATGTATTACACGACAGATCATAACAGCTATTAAAACTGCAACCAGGCAAAAACATATTCCACTAAATTCGTATGTTTCTTTGAATAAACCCATTTATGACGAGGACTCTGATCGTACCTTGCTGGATGTTATATCAGGTTCCAAAATATCCGACCCTGAAGAGCTAATTATCAGCCGGGAAGAATTCGATGACATAGAAGAAAAGATGGGCGAGATACTGAGTTCATTGGAGTGGAAAGTGTTGATGTCTTACCTGGAAGGCAAATCTTACCAGGAAATTGCCGAAGATCTTAAAAGACATGTTAAATCTATTGACAATGCTTTACAAAGAGTAAAACGCAAGCTGGAGCGTTACTTGGAAAAACGGGAAGCTTAATAATTTTTTAAGGTCACGAAAGCCGGATTGCTCGTCGGGGCAGCCGGCTTTTCTGTTGTATTACATTATTTTATTTTAATTACATCAATCTGTTGACAAAGATACCTCCATCGATTATAATAAATTTTGTCGCTAGTGCCGGCGTAGCTCAATTGGTAGAGCAGCTGACTTGTAATCAGCAGGTTGCGGGTTCGAGTCCCATCGCCGGCTCCAGTATTGTTTGGTTTAATAGATTTGCTGAACGTAACAGAGGAGAGGTTCCCGAGTGGCCAAAGGGAGCAGACTGTAAATCTGCCGGCGACGCCTTCGCAGGTTCGAATCCTGCCCTCTCCACCAAAACCTAAACAAACTTACAACAACTGATATTTGAAAAGTGTTTAATAATGTGGTATAGTAATAAATGTTGACGCGGGGTGGAGCAGCTGGCAGCTCGTCGGGCTCATAACCCGAAGGTCGGGGGTTCAAATCCCCCCCCCGCAACCAAATGCCACTATAGCTCAGGAGGTAGAGCGCATCCTTGGTAAGGATGAGGTCACCGGTTCAAATCCGGTTAGTGGCTCCAGCTTAATATACGGCGGCGTAGCTCAGATGGTTAGAGCATGCGGTTCATACCCGCAGTGTCCGGGGTTCAAATCCCTGCGCCGCTACCAATAAACCAGCAAAAGCTGGTTTTTTGCATTTCATCATTTGATAATTTTTTATGGCTGAAGAAGGATTTATTTGATAACTATCGAATAAAAATGTTGTTGTTTTGGTGTCGGTTAATAAAAATGGTAAAATTGGCAATAATAAATAAATGTTCTTCATACATAGCGATACAGGTAAAATTTCGTTTGGATTTTGTGGGATTATATAATGACCTTGTATGTTTTTAATTTGGCCTAGCTTTAGGCATTTAAGCATAGTTCATGCGTAATTAATGCTGATTGGCGAATATGCCACAAACTATAATTTAGGATAAAGCAAGGAGGAATTAAAACCAACCATGGCAAAGGCGAAATTTGAGCGGACTAAACCGCACGTAAACATTGGCACCATCGGTCACGTAGACCACGGCAAAACCACGCTGACAGCGGCCATCACAACCGTGTTATCCACAGTAGGCGGAGCTTCAGTAAAGAAATACGACGAAATTGATAACGCCCCGGAAGAAAGGGAGCGCGGGATTACCATTAATACCGCACACGTAGAATACGAGACAGTCAGTCGTCACTATGCGCACGTAGATTGCCCCGGTCACGCCGACTACGTCAAGAACATGATCACCGGTGCGGCCCAGATGGACGGATCAATACTGGTAGTATCGGCAGCTGACGGCCCCATGCCCCAAACTCGTGAGCATATCCTGCTATCCCGCCAGGTGGGCGTGCCCTACATCGTAGTATACCTAAACAAAGCCGACCAGGTAGACGATGCAGAACTGCTGGAACTGGTAGACATGGAAGTGCGCGACCTATTAAGTCAATACGAATTTCCCGGCGACGACATACCCGTAATCACCGGATCAGCATTAAAAGCGTTGGAATGCGGCTGTGGCAAACGGGAATGCGAATGGTGCAAGAGCATTTGGGAACTGATGGATGCGGTAGACTCCTACATTCCCAACCCGGAGCGAGACATTGACAAACCGTTTTTGATGCCGGTAGAAGACGTATTCACCATCACCGGTCGTGGTACCGTGGCCACCGGACGTATAGAGCGGGGAGCTATAAAAGTAGGCGAAGACGTAGAAATTGTAGGTTTGATGGATAAACCGCGCAAGACCGTTGTCACCGGCGTAGAAATGTTCCGCAAGATACTGGACCGTGGCGAAGCGGGAGATAACGTAGGCTGCCTGCTGCGCGGTGTAGATCGTAAAGAGATTGAGCGCGGCCAGGTGCTGGCCAAACCCGGGAGCATCAGTCCCCATACCAAATTTAACGCAGAAGTATACGTGCTGACCAAAGAAGAAGGCGGCAGGCATACTCCGTTTTTCAACGGTTACCGCCCGCAGTTTTATTTTCGTACCACAGACGTGACCGGTGTGGCTCAGCTGCCGGAGGGTGTGGAAATGGTCATGCCCGGCGACAACATTAGAATGAATATCGAGCTTATCACTCCCATCGCTATGGAAGAAGGATTGCGCTTCGCCATTCGTGAAGGTGGTCGCACTGTGGGTGCCGGTGTGGTTACCGGTATTAACGAGTAATTATTATGTGTTAAGGGTGGTTAATAGGTCGCGCCGATTTCCACCCTTATCTTGACACCACATTTGAATTGTGATAAAGTTTGTAAGGTAATTTTTAAAAAAAGGACAGAATGCCTTTTTTAGTTTTAGGGAGGTGGGTCCGGTGAGGGTAGCTGTAACGTTGGCCTGCACAGAGTGTAAGCAAAGAAATTATACCACAACTAAGAATAAGAAAAATGACCCTAACCGTATTGAGATGAAGAAGTATTGCAAGTTTTGTCATACCCATACCATGCATAAAGAGACCAGATAAGTATATTTAAGGATGTGGCATAAGTGGCCGTTGCCAAAAAACAAGATGGTTCTACGAAAAAAGATAAAGGCACAGGCGTTGGGAAAGAATTGGTTAAAAAAGATAACCGCAAAGAAGTGGCTAAAAAAAATGCTACTTCCAATAAGCCCAAACGGATTGAACAAACTAAATCTTTTTTCCGTGGAGTAATGAACGAACTTAAAAAAGTGCACTGGCCAACTCGCAAAGAAACCATGATTTATACTTCGGTGGTTTTGGTTTCGGTTGTGTTTGTGGCAGTGCTAATCTGGGTATTTGATATAATTCTCGGATCGGCCATGGGTATGCTGATAAAATAATCAAGGGGGTGAGGGGCCTGCGTTCACGCCGGGTCCCTTATGTTTATGAGTAAGCGCTGGTTTGTCATACATACCTATTCAGGTTACGAAAACAAGGTTAAGGCGAACCTGGAAAAGCGCATTGAATCCATGAATATGGAAGATAAGATATTCCGTATTTTGGTTCCCATGGAAGACGAGGTTGAGATCAAAGACGGCAAAAAAAAGGTTACCAAACGGAAAATTTTCCCCGGATATGTACTGGTGGAAATGATAATGACCGATGATTCATGGTATGTGGTGCGTAACACTCCCGGGGTAACCGGCTTTGTGGGTAGCGGGGCTAAACCTATTCCGCTGGATGAAGCGGAGGCCCGTCAAATTATCAGGACAATGGGCATGGAAGAGATGCGTACCAAGGTTGACTTTAACGCCGGTGAGCAGGTGCGAGTTATCTCCGGGCCTTTTGAAAATTTTGGCGGGGTTATTGAAGAAATACTGCTGGATAAAAGCAAGTTAAGGGTATTGATATCCATGTTTGGCCGGGAAACCCCGGTGGAGCTTGATTATAATCAAGTTGAAAAATTAAATTAAGCAGTGATAGGAGGTGTGACATATGGCTAAACGGGTGGCGGCAATTATCAAATTGCAGGTGACGGCGGGTAAAGCAACTCCCGCTCCTCCGGTAGGACCAGCATTGGGCCAACATGGGGTTAACATTATGCAATTTGTTAAAGATTATAATGAACGTACTGCGAAGCAGGCGGGGATGATTGTCCCTGTGGAAATAACTGTTTATGAGGATAGGAGTTTTACGTTTGTCACTAAAACCCCGCCGGCAGCTGTGCTGTTGAAAAAGGCAGCCGGGTTGGAGACTGCTTCGGGTGAACCTAACAAGAAAAAAGTCGGCAAGGTAACCAGTGCTCAGGTGCAAGAAATTGCCGAGTTAAAGATGCAGGACTTAAACGCTACCAGTGTTGATGCGGCTATGCGCATGATTGAGGGGACTGCACGCAGCATGGGCATAGAGGTAGCCGGTTAAACAATGTGGGAGGATTAATCCGTTATACCACAGGGAGGTCTATATATGTCAAAAAGAGGAAAAAGGTATCAAGATGCGACCAAACAGATTGATCGTGCAAAACTATATGATCCTATGGAAGCCATTGAGCTATTAAAGAGCCTTGCCAAAGCCAAATTTGATGAAACAGTGGAAGTTGCCGTAAAACTTAATGTAGATCCAAGACATGCCGACCAACAGGTTCGCGGTGCCATGGTATTGCCTCATGGTACTGGTAAAACTCGTAGTGTGCTGGTGTTTGCCAAAGGTGATAAAGCCAAAGAGGCTGAAGCTGCGGGAGCGGATTTTGTAGGTGCGGAGGATATGGTTGAAAAGATTCAAAAGGAAGGCTGGCTGGGGTTTGAAGTTGCTATTGCCACACCGGATATGATGGGTACGGTGGGTAAACTGGGTCGTGTTCTTGGACCCCGGGGATTAATGCCCAATCCCAAAACAGGTACGGTTACTTTTGATGTTACTCAGGCTGTTCGAGAAGTAAAAGCAGGTAAAATTGAATACCGGGTGGATAAAGCCGGGAATATTCACGCTCCTATAGGTAAAGCTTCTTTTGATGCCGAAAAATTAACTGAAAACTTTAAAGCGCTGGTTGAACAACTTATCCGAGTTAAACCAACGGCAGCCAAAGGTCAGTATATCAAAGGTATTACGTTGACTACCACCATGGGGCCCGGTGTTAAGGTTAGTGCTCAAAAAATAACTGCCTGATAAGGTTAAACTGCATAGTGATACCTAGCCGCAGACAGCAGGTGCCCAAAAAGGGCTTAATGGCCGAGCGCCGCCAGCCGAGGCCGGGAGGGTTAAACCTTTTAAGCGTTTGCTTAAACGGGCCTCTGGCATGTATGTCTGCGCCGGGGCTTTTTTAGTTACTAGAAAAGGAGGTGTACATATTGTCTATTAGTAAGCAGGAAAAAGAACAAATGTTGCAAATGCTCAAAGAAAAGATTGATTCCTCGCAAATTATCATAATGGCTGATTATAAAGGTATTAATGTAGATGCTATAACTAAGTTGCGTCGGAGAATGCGTGAGTCTGGAAGCGAGTTAAAGGTAGCCAAAAATACGATAATTAAAATTGCGGCCGAGCAATTAGACCTGGATGGTGCAAAACCCTATCTGGAAGGCCCTACTGCTCTGGCTTTTGGACCAAATGATCCGGTGGCTCCGGCCAAAGTCTTGTTTGATTTTATTAAAGAGTTTAAACAGCTGGAAGTAAAAGCAGCTGTTTTGGAAGGACAGATTATTAGCGCCGATCAAGTTAAGGCATTGGCAAATTTACCTTCTCGAGAGGTGTTGCTGGCACAAGTACTTGGTGGGATGCAGGCTCCCATGTATGGTTTTGCAGGGGTATTGCAGGGTCTGCTGAGGAATTTTGTTTATGTGCTTGACGCCGTGCGTGAAAAAAAAGCCGGCGAAGCAGCAGGTTAAGTTTGAGAAAATATAACCCGGAATTATTAAAAGAAATTAAAATTTAGGGAGGTTTATATTAATGTCCAAAGTTGCAGAAATACTTGAAGCCGTAAAAGGCTTAACCGTGTTGGAATTGGCCGAATTGGTCAAGGCTTTTGAAGATGAATTTGGTGTAAGTGCTGCTGCCCCGGTTGCTGCTATGGTTGCTCCCGCAGCTGGTGGTGCTGCTCCGGCCGAGGAAGAAGTGCAAACTGAATTTGACGTAATTTTATCGGCTGCCGGGGATAAGAAAGTTAATGTTATTAAAGTGGTGCGTGAGGTCACCGGTTTGGGTCTGAAGGAGTCCAAGGAACTGGTAGATGGAGCCCCTAAAGCAGTTAAAGAAAAGATTAGCAAGGAAGATGCTGAAGCGCTTAAGGCCAAGCTTGTTGATGCTGGTGCAACCGTAGAAATAAAGTAGATTTTGTTAATAACCTAGCTTATAACCGCTTCCCATCCGGGGTGCGGTTTTTTCTCTTGACAGTTATAAATTGATATGTTATAATTCAAAAATGCGCATTGTGAAAGGGTTTGGTAATAATACCAAATTATTCCGATTGGGTTTTTAACAAGTCAATATATTTTTTATGCATGCTTGGTTAATGTATTCACAATAAAAATGTTGGAAATAATATTTTAGATAGTTTTTTTTATTTTGTTAGTAAGCGAGGGATTGTGAAAAGGACAAGACCTTGCTTTTCGTTGTCTGTGTTAATATTAATGCCTTATTTTTGGGGGTGTGGTGCTGTAGATGTATCCTGAGCAACTGGGTACTAGAACCAGGTGGAATTTTGGGAAGTTCCAGGAAGTTTTGAAGCTGCCTAATCTCATTGAAGTGCAGCGCAACTCGTATGTATGGTTTCTTGGCACGGGGCTAAGGGAGGTATTTCATGATATTTCTCCAATTCAGGATTTTACCGGTAATTTAGTGCTGGAGTTTTTGGATTACAGTCTTGGAAAACCAAAGTATGGAGTTGAGCAATGTAAGGAACGAGATGTTACCTATGCCGCTCCGCTCCGGGTGAAGGTACGCCTGATTAACAAGGAAACCGGTGAGGTCAAAGAACAGGAAGTTTTTATGGGTGATTTCCCGCTCATGACCGATAAAGGTACCTTTATTATCAACGGGGCTGAGCGAGTTATTGTTAGCCAGTTGGTGCGTTCACCCGGTGTTTATTTTGCGGAAACACACGACCCAAGCGGCAAAAAGCTCTTTGGTGCAACTATTATACCCAATCGTGGCGCCTGGCTGGAATTTGAGACTGATGTAAATGACCAGCTGTTCGTGCGTATTGATCGCACCAGAAAAATTCCCGCAACAGTATTGATTAGAGCGTTGGGTTATGGATCCAATATCATGATCACAGATTTGTTTAATGAAAACATACATATCCAGGAAACCTTGGCGCGAGATAATACTGATTCTACGGAGGACGCGCTGGTAGAGATTTACAAGCGTTTGCGTCCCGGTGAGCCACCAACGGTGGATAGCGCTCGATCACTGTTGGAAACACTTTTTTTTGATCCTAAACGTTATGACTTAGCGGTTGTGGGTCGTTATAAGCTTCAGAAAAAACTAAAGCATGGGGTGTTGTACCGTTATCCTGAAAGCGATAATCAGGAAACTGAATATGATCCTTATTTAAAAACTAATGTTCCGAAAATTAGGGAATTTATTCGGGAGTTGACCGCTCAAGATATTATTGAAACGGTGAATTACCTGCTGTGCCTTATGGAAGGTGAGGGGCAAGTAGATGATATTGACCATCTGGGCAATCGGCGCTTGCGTTCGGTAGGCGAGCTATTGCAGAATCAGTTTCGCATTGGTTTGTCCCGGATGGAGCGTGTGGTGCGGGAACGTATGACCATTCAGGATGTGGACGTCATTACCCCGCAAGTTTTAATAAACATTCGTCCTGTGGTAGCGGCTATAAAAGAATTTTTTGGCTCAAGCCAGCTCAGTCAATTTATGGATCAGACCAACCCTTTAGCTGAATTAACCCACAAGCGGCGTTTATCAGCTCTTGGGCCCGGTGGCTTGAGTAGGGAGCGGGCCGGTTTCGAAGTGCGGGATGTACATCACTCCCACTATGGACGGATGTGCCCAATTGAGACTCCGGAGGGCCCTAACATTGGTTTAATTGGTTCTTTGTCTTGTTACGCGCGCATTAATAACTTTGGCTTTATTGAAACACCTTATCGTAAGGTTGATAAAAAAAACAGGCGTGTAACTGATGAAATAGTATATATTACTGCGGATGAGGAAGAAGATCTAATTATTGCACAGGCCAATGCCCCGCTTAACGAGGATTCTTATTTTGCGGAGGAACGTGTCAACGCTCGTCATGGCAGTGAAATATTGGTGGCACCTTCAGAACAAGCAGATTACATGGACGTTTCACCCAAGCAAGTGGTTAGTGTGGCCACCGCGTTAATACCGTTTTTGGAACATGATGATGCCAACCGGGCATTAATGGGTGCCAACATGCAGCGGCAAGCCGTGCCTTTACTTAGAACTGATGCTCCTTTGGTTGGCACCGGTATTGAGTATACGGCGGCCCGGGATTCCGGTGTGGTTAAGTTGGCGGATAACAGTGGTGTGGTGGAAAGAGTTACGGCCACTGAAATAGTTATCCGAACCGATGATGACAGGCTGGAAAAATATAAATTATTAAAATATACCAGGTCTAATCAGGGAACCTGTATTAACATGCGTCCCATCGTTAATACGGGTGAAAGGGTTGTGGCCGGTCAGGTTATTGCTGACGGCCCGTCTACCGACTATGGTGAGCTGGCCTTGGGACGTAATATATTGGTGGCTTTTATGCCCTGGGAAGGCTATAACTACGAAGACGCTATATTGCTCAGTGAAAAGACGGTTAAACAGGATTATTTTACCTCTATACACATAGAAGAATATGAATGCGATGCCCGGGACACCAAGCTTGGTCCTGAGGAAATCACTCGTGATATCCCCAATGTGGGGGAAGAAATATTGAAGGATTTGGATGACCGTGGTATTATCCGGGTTGGTGCCGAGGTGCGACCCGGGGATATACTGGTGGGTAAGGTTACACCCAAGGGGGAAACCGAGCTTACTGCGGAAGAACGCTTGCTTCGGGCTATTTTTGGAGAAAAGGCCCGCGAAGTGCGGGATACATCACTGCGTGTGCCTCACGGTGAGGCCGGCAAAATAGTGGATGTTAAGGTATTCACCCGAGATAACGGTGATGAGCTGCCACCTGGGGTTAATCAGCTGGTACGCGTTTACATTGCCCAGAAACGCAAAATATCCGAGGGTGATAAAATGGCCGGGCGCCACGGTAATAAGGGTGTTGTGGCCCGGATATTACCTGAGGAGGATATGCCGTTTTTACCGGATGGCACTCCCATAGAAATTGTGCTTAACCCTCTGGGGGTACCTTCCCGTATGAATATCGGTCAGGTGTTGGAGACACACCTGGGATGGGCGGCCCGTGAATTAGGTATTCACGTTGCCACACCGGTATTTAACGGCGCGTTGGAAAAAGATATTGTAGGCAGTTTGGAAAGAGCAGGTTTGCCCAAAAATGGTAAAATAACATTGTATGATGGTCGTACCGGCGAACCATTCGATAATCCAATTACCGTGGGCTATGTTTACATGCTTAAACTTGCCCACCTGGTGGATGACAAAATTCATGCTCGTTCTACCGGGCCATATTCATTGGTAACTCAACAGCCATTGGGTGGTAAGGCACAGTTCGGTGGCCAGCGTTTTGGTGAAATGGAAGTCTGGGCTTTGGAGGCTTATGGTGCGGCATATACTTTGCAAGAAATACTTACCGTTAAATCTGACGATGTAGTTGGGCGGGTAAAAACTTATGAAGCTATTGTTAAGGGCGAAAATGTGCCCGAACCCGGCGTGCCCGAATCTTTCAAGGTCCTCATTAAGGAGCTGCAAAGCTTGTCCTTGGATGTGAAGGTGCTTTCAGAGGATGACCGGGAAATTGAAATCAAGGAAACGGAAGACGATATCGCTGAAACAGCTAAGGATTTGGGCCTTGAATTGCATGAGGATCGGGGACGTCGGCGGGATGAAGATTATGATGGAACTGAAGGTGAAGAAGACGGGGAATCGGGCGGGGATATCGACGAGCTAGATGAGGAATCTCTTATTAAAAAAGACGGTGAATTGGATGATCTTGATGAGGAAGATGATTTTGACGGGGGATTTATAGACGATTTAGATCCTCATGGGGAAAATTTCTAATGCAGAAAGAAAATTCGAAGGGAGAGAGGTCCTTGCTGGACTTGAATAACTTCGATCGAATTCGCATAGGCCTGGCTTCTCCGGAACAAATCCGGAACTGGTCAAGCGGTGAGGTCAAAAAGCCCGAGACCATCAATTACCGTACATTAAAACCTGAGCGGGACGGGTTGTTTTGTGAACGCATTTTTGGTCCTACTCGCGACTGGGAATGTCATTGTGGTAAATATAAACGTGTTCGTTATAAGGGTGTAATTTGTGATCGTTGTGGCGTTGAGGTAACGCGTTCCAAGGTGCGCCGGGAGAGAATGGGTCATATTGAACTGGCCGCCCCGGTTTCTCATATCTGGTATTTTAAAGGTATACCCAGTCGAATGGGACTATTGCTGGATATGTCACCACGGGCATTGGAAAAGGTATTATATTTTGTTTCTTATGTAGTAATCGATCCCATGGAAACGCCCTTGCTTAAAAAACAATTACTCACCGAAACCGAATACCGGGAATATCGGGAAAAGTACGGTAATAATTTTATTGCGCTTATGGGAGCTGAGGCGGTTAAACAGCTGCTGGAAGAGATTAATCTGGAAGAAATGAACCGGGAGCTGCGCCTGGAGTTGCGTGAGGTCTCGGGACAGCGCAAAATTCGTGCAGTGCGCAGGCTGGAAGTGGTGGAAGCATTTCGCAAAAGTGGAAATCGTCCGGAATGGATGATTTTAGACGTAGTACCTGTAATTCCACCCGAACTACGCCCCATGGTGCAACTGGACGGTGGCCGGTTCGCTACTTCGGATCTAAATGACCTTTACCGCCGGGTGATAAATCGCAATAACCGTCTAAAGAGGTTGCTGGATCTGGGTGCTCCTGATATTATTGTGCGCAATGAAAAGCGTATGCTACAAGAAGCAGTTGACGCTCTTATCGATAACGGTCGGCGGGGTCGTCCGGTGACCGGTCCGGGGAACCGTCCGTTAAAATCATTAAGCGATATGTTAAAGGGAAAACAAGGCCGGTTTCGCCAAAATTTGCTGGGTAAACGGGTGGATTATTCCGGGCGTTCCGTGATTGTAGTAGGCCCTAAGCTACAATTGCACCAGTGCGGTTTGCCCAAAGAAATGGCGTTGGAGCTTTTTAAACCCTTTGTGATGAAAAAACTGGTTAATGACGGTCATGCACATAATATAAAAAGTGCCAAACGCATGGTGGAGCGTGTGCGTCCTGAAGTGTGGGATGTTCTGGAAGAGGTTATAAAGGACCACCCGGTAATGTTAAACCGCGCACCTACATTACACCGTTTGGGCATTCAGGCTTTTGAACCTAAGCTGGTGGAAGGGCGGGCCATTCAAATTCATCCCATGGTATGTACTGCCTATAACGCCGACTTCGATGGAGATCAGATGGCGGTGCACTTGCCTTTGTCCGCGGAAGCACAGGCCGAGGCCAGATTATTAATGCTTTCAGCTCATAATATATTGAACCCCAAGGACGGCCATCCTGTGGCCATTCCCACTCAGGACATGGTGCTGGGCAGCTATTATTTAACTATGGAAAAGTCCGGCGATCTTGGTGAAGGTAAAGTGTTTTGCAGTACAGAAGAAGCCATGATGGCCTATGAAAACGGCGTTGTAAGTCTCCACGCCAAGGTTAAGATCAGGTTAAATGGTGAGCTAAAGGAAACAACCGTGGGTCGGGTCATCTTTAATCTGGTTATCCCAAGAAAACTAGGATATTTCAATAGAGTGGCCGATAAAAAGACACTGGGTAAAATTGTGGATGAATCTTACCGTAAGCTTGGTTTTTCTGCTACAGGCGAGTTTTTGGATGGAATTAAGAGTCTGGGGTTTAAGTTTGCCACCAAGGCGGGAGTAACCATAAGTAATGCAGATATAATTATTCCTTCTGAAAAGAAAGAAATACTGGACGATGCAGAAAAACAAGTGGGGAAAGTAGAGGTCCAGTACCGCAGGGGTTTGATCACGGAGGAGGAACGTTATCGTAAGGTTATTGGCATTTGGAACGATGCTACTAGAAGGGTTACCGATGCCTTAATAGATTCCTTGGATAAATTTAACCCGGTATATATGATGGCCAACTCTGGTGCTCGGGGTAATATTCAGCAAATTCGCCAGCTGGCCGGCATGAGGGGCTTGATGGCAGATCCTTCTGGTCGGATTATTGACCTGCCTATTAAAGCTAACTTTCGCGAAGGCCTGACGGTTTTGGAATATTTTATTTCTACTCACGGTGCTCGTAAAGGTTTGGCTGATACTGCTCTGCGCACAGCGGACTCGGGCTATTTAACTCGCCGATTGGTGGATGTGGCACAAGATGTCATCGTGCGAGAGGTCGATTGTGGCACCGAAGAGGGCATCAGTGTATCCGAAATCAAAGACGGTACTGAAGTAATAGAAAAGCTGGAGGATCGCATTGCCGGAAGGATAGCTCTGGATGACATCATACATCCCGAAACGGGTGAAGTTTTGGTTCCGGCAGGTAAGGTGATAGAATACGATGATGCTGAAAGCATTGTTTTGGCCGGCATCAAGAGAGTAAAGATCCGCTCGGTACTTACCTGTAAAAGCAGGTATGGAGTTTGTATCAACTGTTACGGTCGCAACTTAGCCACCGGGCGTATGGTGGATATTGGCGAGGCGGTGGGTATTATTGCTGCACAATCCATTGGCGAGCCAGGCACCCAGTTAACCATGCGCACATTCCACACCGGTGGTGTGGCCGGGGATGATATTACTCAAGGTTTACCCAGGGTGGAAGAACTTTTTGAGGCTCGTAAGCCCAAAGGTCAAGCCATTATTGCCGAAGAGGGCGGTGTGGCTGAATTAAGAGAAGTCAAAGGCCGGCGGGAAATAGACATTACCAGTGATGACGGCAGCAAAAATACCTATGCGATTCCTTACGGCGCCCGGATGAAAGTGCACAATGGAGACCGGGTGGATGCCGGGGATGAATTAACCGAAGGTTCGGTGAACCCTCATGATTTGCTTAAAATCAAGGGTACTACTGGAGTGCAAATATATTTGCTTCATGAAGTGCAGCGGGTATATCGTCTGCAGGGCGTGGATATTAATGATAAACATATTGAAGTTATGATCCGCCAAATGCTGCGCAAGGTTCGAGTCGAGGATCAAGGCGATACATCGCTGTTGCCTGGAGGATTAATAGATATATTTGATTTTGAAGAAGAAAACAGGCTGGTTGAGCTTGAGGGCGGTGAGCCGGCTCAGGAAAAACCGGTGCTGCTGGGCATCACTAAAGCGTCACTGGCCACGGATTCATTTTTATCTGCAGCATCTTTCCAGGAAACCACCAGGGTGCTTACCGAGGCAGCCATTAAAGGAAAAATGGATCCTCTGTTGGGACTAAAAGAGAATGTTATTATAGGTAAGCTAGTTCCTGCCGGTACCGGTATGAGCCGCTATCGGAATGTTGAAATTAATCCGTTTGAGGAAGTTGCCGACCTAAAGAAATCAGTAGATCTTATGACCGAGGTATAACTGGTTTCAAGGTACCGGGGGCTAACAAGCCGGGCACCAGGCGAGTGCCCGGCTCGTCATCTGATAAATTGAATTAGACTCCTTATCTCTGGTATTGGTGAAATTTATTGACTTTGAGTATTAGTAATGATATTATGCTTAAGTGTGTTATTTTGGGGGTGGGTGATTATGCCTTATAAGCGGTTGCAGGCGGCTAAGGAGAAATCAGTAGGTAGCAAGCAAACAGTTAAGGCATTGAAAAACAACCTAGCCAAAGTGGTATATGTGGCAGATGATGCTGATAAGCATATCGCCGAGCCCGTTATTAGGAGTTGTGAGGAAAAAAAAGTACCTTTTATACGGGTGGATTCCATGAAGAATCTGGGCAAGGCATGTGGAATTAAAGTTGAGTGTGCTGCGGTAGCTATTATAGAAGAAGATTAATTTTTATATTTGCCTTAGATTAATAATTATAAAGGAGGTGTAATTAATATGCCGACAATCCACCAGCTGATCAGAAAAGGCAGAGAGGATTTAACCAAAAAATCTGATTCACCGGCACTTAAGGAATGCCCACAGAAAAGGGGTGTTTGTACCAGGGTATATACAACTACCCCTAAAAAGCCTAATTCCGCGCTGCGCAAGGTGGCAAGGGTAAGACTTACCAATGGGATTGAAGTAACCTCCTATATTCCCGGTATCGGCCATAACTTGCAGGAGCACTCAGTGGTGCTGGTGCGCGGCGGTAGGGTTAAGGACCTACCGGGTGTAAGGTACCATATTATTAGGGGTGCATTGGACTGTGCCGGGGTACAAAGCCGGAATAGAAGCAGATCCAAGTATGGTGCCAAACGACCCAAAAAATAAGATTATTTCTAAGCTTCTTATATCTTAATATGCAAGGGGGGAAACAAATGCCGAGAAGAGGTGCTGCACCAAAAAGGGACATTATGCCTGATCCGGTTTACAGCAGCAAGGTACTTACCAAGTTAATAAATCAAGTCATGCTCGATGGTAAAAAAGGTGTGGCGGAAAGTATCTGCTATGGTGCTTTTGATATTATCCGTGAAAAAACCGGCAAGGATCCTATTGAGGTATTTGAGCAGGCTATGAAAAATGTAATGCCTATTCTAGAAGTAAAGGCCCGGCGGGTAGGTGGTGCTAACTACCAGGTGCCCATTGAAGTTAGGCCGGAACGACGGCAAACACTTGCTATTCGTTGGATAACGAGATATTCCAGGGAGCGTTCCGGTAGAACCATGCGGGAGCGATTGGCGGATGAATTAATCGATGCATCCAACAACGCAGGGGCCTCTGTGAAACGGAGAGAAGATACCCATAAAATGGCAGAGGCTAACAAAGCTTTTGCTCATTACAGGTGGTAATGAAAAGGGGGGGGTCTTAATGGCGAGGCAAATTTCACTTGAAAGAACTCGAAACATTGGCATTATGGCACATATAGACGCCGGAAAGACCACCACCACCGAGCGCATTCTTTTTTATACAGGTAAAGTGCACAAATTGGGTGAAGTCCATGACGGCGCGGCAACAATGGACTGGATGATTCAGGAGCAGGAAAGAGGTATCACGATTACCTCCGCTGCAACGTCGTGTCAATGGCAAGATCATTGTATAAATATTATAGATACGCCCGGGCACGTGGACTTTACCGTAGAGGTGGAAAGGTCTCTGCGAGTGCTGGATGGGGCGGTTGCTGTTTTTTGTTCAGTGGGTGGTGTAGAGCCTCAGTCTGAAACAGTATGGCGGCAGGCCGATAAATACGAGGTGCCCCGGATTGCTTATATCAATAAGATGGATCGTGTAGGCGCAGATTTTTTTAACGCTATGGCAATGATGCGCAATAGATTGGGTACTAACCCGGTTGCTTTGCAATTACCCATTGGCGTGGAGGAAAATTTTATCGGTATTGTTGACTTGGTCTGTAATAGGGCTATTAGATATGTTGATGATCTAGGTACTTCTAAGGAAGAAACAGATGTACCTGAAGATATGCGGGATTTGGTTAACGAATATAGGGAAAAGCTGCTGGAAGCGGTAGCAGAATTCGACGAAGAGTTGATGCTTAAATATATTGAAGGTGAGCAGCCTTCTAGCGAAGAGATCAAGGATGCTTTACGCAAAGCCACATTAGCGGTAAAGGTGGTACCGGTGCTTTGCGGGTCTTCGTTTAAAAATAAAGGTGTTCAGCCTCTATTGGATGCCATCGTGGACTACCTGCCATCTCCGCTGGATATTCCCGCTATTAGCGGTATACGCCCGGATACCGCTAATGAAGACACGCGGGTAGCCGAAGATGATGCGCCTTTTTCAGCACTTGCTTTTAAGATTATAACAGATCCTTATGTGGGTAAACTGACTTACTTTAGGGTATATTCCGGACACATAGCTAGTGGCTCGTATGTTTATAATTCAACTAAGGGTAAACGGGAGCGTATTGGACGTATTCTACGGATGCATGCCAATCACCGGGAAGAAGTCAAAGATGTTTACTCAGGAGAAATTGTGGCAGCAGTAGGACTGAGGGATACCTCTACCGGGGACACCCTGTGTGACGAAAATCATGCGATACTTTTGGAGTCTATGGAGTTTCCTGATCCGGTCATTTCGGTGGCCATTGAACCCAATACCAAGGCAGATCAGGATAAAATGGGCATAGCTCTGCAAAAACTGGGTGAAGAAGACCCTACCTTTAAGGTTAACATTGATGCTGAAACTGGACAAACCATTATCAGGGGTATGGGTGAACTGCACTTGGAGATTATCACAGATCGCTTGTTGCGCGAGTTTAAAGTGCAAGCAACTGTGGGTAAACCCCAGGTAGCCTATAAAGAGACTATCCGCAAAAAATCTAAGGCTGAAGGTAAATTCATTCGCCAGTCCGGTGGGCATGGTCAATATGGCCACGTGGTAATTGAGATTGAACCGGCCGAGCCGGGTACCGGTCTTGAATTTATCAACAAAATTGTTGGCGGGGTCATTCCCAAGGAATATATATCGGCAGTATCAAACGGTATTTCGGCAGCTATGTCCAATGGAGTTTTGGCATCTTATCCGCTGGTGGACTTGCGGGCAACTTTGCTGGACGGATCCTATCATGATGTCGACTCTTCTGAGATGGCCTTTAAAATAGCGGGCAGTATGGCTCTACAAAACGCGGCTAAAAATGCCGGCGCAGTATTACTGGAACCGGTTATGAAGGTTGAAGTTGTGGTCATGGATGAATATATGGGTGATGTGATTGGTGATATAAATGCTCGCCGGGGGCGTATTGAGGAAATGGAACCCCGAGGAGTAAACCAGGTCATTCATGGTGTTGTACCGCTTTCGGAAATGTTCGGTTACGCCACTGAGCTGCGCTCAAGAACCCAGGGGCGTGGTACTTATACCATGCAGTTTAGTCATTATGAGGAAGTGCCGCAAAATATTGCGGAAAACATCATATCCAATAGATTTTAAGGATAAAGCAAGGAGGAATTAAAACCAACCATGGCAAAGGCGAAATTTGAGCGGACTAAACCGCACGTAAACATTGGCACCATCGGTCACGTAGACCACGGCAAAACCACGCTGACAGCGGCCATCACAACCGTGTTATCCACAGTAGGCGGAGCTTCAGTAAAGAAATACGACGAAATTGATAACGCCCCGGAAGAAAGGGAGCGCGGGATTACCATTAATACCGCACACGTAGAATACGAGACAGTCAGTCGTCACTATGCGCACGTAGATTGCCCCGGTCACGCCGACTACGTCAAGAACATGATCACCGGTGCGGCCCAGATGGACGGATCAATACTGGTAGTATCGGCAGCTGACGGCCCCATGCCCCAAACTCGTGAGCATATCCTGCTATCCCGCCAGGTGGGCGTGCCCTACATCGTAGTATACCTAAACAAAGCCGACCAGGTAGACGATGCAGAACTGCTGGAACTGGTAGACATGGAAGTGCGCGACCTATTAAGTCAATACGAATTTCCCGGCGACGACATACCCGTAATCACCGGATCAGCATTAAAAGCGTTGGAATGCGGCTGTGGCAAACGGGAATGCGAATGGTGCAAGAGCATTTGGGAACTGATGGATGCGGTAGACTCCTACATTCCCAACCCGGAGCGAGACATTGACAAACCGTTTTTGATGCCGGTAGAAGACGTATTCACCATCACCGGTCGTGGTACCGTGGCCACCGGACGTATAGAGCGGGGAGCTATAAAAGTAGGCGAAGACGTAGAAATTGTAGGTTTGATGGATAAACCGCGCAAGACCGTTGTCACCGGCGTAGAAATGTTCCGCAAGATACTGGACCGTGGCGAAGCGGGAGATAACGTAGGCTGCCTGCTGCGCGGTGTAGATCGTAAAGAGATTGAGCGCGGCCAGGTGCTGGCCAAACCCGGGAGCATCAGTCCCCATACCAAATTTAACGCAGAAGTATACGTGCTGACCAAAGAAGAAGGCGGCAGGCATACTCCGTTTTTCAACGGTTACCGCCCGCAGTTTTATTTTCGTACCACAGACGTGACCGGTGTGGCTCAGCTGCCGGAGGGTGTGGAAATGGTCATGCCCGGCGACAACATTAGAATGAATATCGAGCTTATCACTCCCATCGCTATGGAAGAAGGATTGCGCTTCGCCATTCGTGAAGGTGGTCGCACTGTGGGTGCCGGTGTGGTTACCGGTATTAACGAGTAATTGTTGACGCTCTTCTTTTAGGCGAAAGGAGGTCAGTGCATGAAAAGTCAAAAGATCCGTATCCGGCTTAAGGCTTATGATCATCATATGCTGGACCAATCGGCCCAGAAAATAGTGGACACTGCCCGGCGGACCGGAGCCAATGTGGCGGGCCCTGTGCCTTTACCCACGGAAAAAAATATCTATACGATTTTGCGTTCTCCGCACGTCAATAAAGACTCACGGGAACAATTTGAAATGAGAACTCATAAGCGGCTGATTGATATCATGGAACCCACACCTAAAACGGTGGATGCGTTGATGCGTCTTGACCTGCCCGCCGGTGTGGATATTGAAATTAAACTATAAAAACCATAAGAAAATTAACAGATAGCAGTCTCGAAGGTCAAGTTCAGCGCGTGTAGTCGTGTGCAAAACGATGCTCGGTACGTTGAACCGCTGACGGCATCGAAAAGCCTAGGAAGCACAGTACTTCGAGCAGGCTCGGGAGGTGCATGGAGAAATGCCCAAAGCAATATTGGGTAAGAAGGTTGGCATGACCCAGGTATTTACAGATGAAGGTATCGCCGTGCCGGTAACGGTTATTGAAGCCGGGCCCTGTCTTATAGCCCAAAAGAAAACCATTGCTAATGACGGCTATAATGCTATTCAATTAGGGTTTGGTGATAAACGAGAAAATTTGTTTAACAAGCCAATGAAAGGCCATTTTGAAAAGGCCGGTATAAAGCCCAAGCGTTACTTGCGGGAAATACGTGTTGATGACATTGATGCTTATGAAGTAGGGCAGGAAATCAATGCGGATATTTTTGCACCCGGTGAAAAAGTGGACGTTGTGGGTACTACAAAAGGACGCGGTTTCTCAGGTGCTATCAAGCGCCATGGATTCCACCGTGGCCCCATGGCACATGGTTCCAAGTATCACCGGCGGCCCGGTTCGCTGGGGGCCAAAGGCCCGGCCCGGGTGTTCAAAGGCAGAAAATTGCCGGGGCACTACGGCGCTGAGCGGGTGACCATACAGAATTTAGAGGTTGTCCGGGCGGACGCCGGGCAAAAACTGCTGGCTGTTAAGGGAGCCATTCCGGGCCCGCGCGGCGGTCTGGTCATGGTCAAACAATCCGTTAAAGCCAGGTAACGGCGGCGCAGCGAAAGGAGGAAGTCATTCATGCCCAGAGTTGCCATGTATAATATAAACGGTGACCAGGTCGGAGAAATTGACTTAAAAGAAGACATTTTCGGTATTGCGGTTCACCAGCAAGCTCTGCATGATGTTGTAACCATGCAGTTGGCCGGTAGGCGGCAGGGCACCCACGATACCAAAACGAGGGCCGAGGTCAGCGGCGGTGGTCGCAAACCGTATCGTCAGAAAGGTACGGGCCGGGCACGGCACGGTTCTATCCGTTCACCCATCTGGCGTGGCGGCGGCATTGTATTCGGGCCACACCCGCGCAAATATGGTTACCGGATTCCTAAAAAGGTACGCAGGTTAGCTATGAAATCTGCATTGTCGTCCAAAGTTGAGGGCGGCACTATCGTAGTATTGGAAGAGCTAAAACTCGATGTGCCTAAAACCAAGGATATGGTTAAAATACTTAATAATCTTAAAGTCGATAACAAAGCTTTAGTAGTAACAGCGCAAAGAGATGATTCGGTTTATAAATCGGCTCGTAACATACCGGGCATTAAGCAATTAAGCGTTCCAGGGCTAAATGTATATGACTTGCTGGCACATAAAACGCTGGTCATTACCAAAGAGGCGGTGGCCAGGGTTGAGGAGGTGTTCGTTTAATGAAAAATCCTCGAGATATAATAAAAAAGCCGGTAATCAGTGAAAAAAGCATGGGCTTGGTGGAAGAAAATAAGTACACATTTATCGTGAATATGGGCTCCAATAAGATTGAAATCCGCCAAGCTGTGGAAGAGTTGTTTAATGTTAAAGTTGACAAGGTACGTACTATGCGGGTAAAGGGTAAGTTGAAGCGGGTCCGCAACCGCTGGGGTAAAACACCGGACCGCAAAAAAGCAATTGTCACTCTTAAAGAAGGCCAAAAAATACAGCTCTTTGAGGGTGTTTAGTGAAATGATACCTACGTTGCCCTGCCAAGGGCGTGAAGGTGCGATAAGGAGGGAAACCAGGTGGGGATTAAAAAATTTAAACCTACATCGCCGGGTCGAAGGTTTGTTACTGTTTCTACCTTTGAGGAGATAACTGCCACCGAACCGGAAAAGTCCCTGCTGGAACCGCTAAAGAGCAAAGGCGGCAGAAATGCCAGCGGCAAAATAACTGTTCGTCATCGTGGCGGAGGGCATAAAAGGATATACCGTTTAATTGACTTTAAGCGGGATAAGGACGGTATACCGGCAAAGGTAGCCACTATTGAGTACGACCCCAACCGCTCGGCACGTATTGCCCTGCTGCATTACGCCGACGGTGAAAAACGTTATATTCTTGCTCCGGTGGGCTTGAAGGTGGGCCAGAAGGTTGAATCGGGTCCCGAAGCCGATATTAAAGTAGGTAATGCATTGGCTTTGCGTAATATTCCAGTAGGTACGATGATTCATAATCTTGAGTTGCATCCCAAGGGTGGGGGGCAGTTGGTTCGTTCTGCCGGCACGGCAGCGCAGTTAATGGCCAAAGAGGGCAAATATGCACACGTACGTATGCCTTCTGGTGAAATGCGTTTAATATTGCAAGATTGCCGGGCTACTATTGGCCAGGTTGGCAATGTGGATCACGAGAATATATCTGTTGGTAAGGCCGGTCGTTCTCGCTGGTTGGGCAAGCGCCCGACAGTACGTGGCGTGGTGATGAACCCGGTGGATCACCCGCATGGTGGTGGTGAGGGCCGCTCACCAATTGGTAGAAATCCGGTTACTCCCTGGGGTAAACCGGCACTGGGTGCGCGCACTCGGAAGAAAAAACCTAGTGATCGCTTAATTGTTAAGCGTCGTGGTGGTAGAAAATAAGTATATGTATAGGTGAGGAAGGAGGCTAGCCGATGGGTCGCTCTTTGAAAAAAGGCCCGTATTGTGACGAAAAGCTCCTTAATAAAATCCATGAGATGAATGATAAGGGCGATAAGAGGGTCATTAAGACATGGTCCCGCCGTTCCACCATTTTCCCGGATATGATCGGGCACACTCTTGCGGTACATGATGGCAGGAAGCATGTTCCCGTATATGTTACCGAGGATATGGTCGGGCATAAATTAGGCGAGTTCGCCCCCACGAGGCTTTTCAGGGGACACGGTTCTCATACTGAAAGGTCGACGTCCTTGAAGTAAACGTGTAAAGGGGGTAAAACAACCATGCAAGAAGCAAAAGCGGTTGCGAAATATATTCGCATCTCCCCACGTAAAGTGCGTCAGGTTATTGACATTATCAGGGGTAAAGATGTGCAAGAGGCGCTGGCTATATTGAAATTTACGCCCAAACGGGCTTCCGTACCAGTGGCCAAGGTGGTTAAATCAGCCGCTGCCAACGCCGAGCATAATTATGAAATGAATAAGGATAACCTGTATGTGGACGCTTGTTATGTTGATCAAGGACCCACCTTGAAACGGTGGCAGCCCCGGGCCATGGGCCGTGCGGATGTGTTGCGTCACCGTACCAGCCACATTACCGTGGTAGTAAAAGAAAAAAAGGAGGGTTAGTGTGGGGCAGAAGGTAAATCCCGTAGGTTTGCGCATAGGCATTATTAGAGACTGGGAAGGCAAATGGTATGCGGACAAGAAAAATTTCTCCACCCTTCTACTGGAGGATTTCAACATTCGCAAATTTGTGAAAAAGAAATTGTATGCTGCCGGTATCGCTCGTATTCAGATAGAACGGGCGGCTAATAAGATAAAATTATCCATCCATACAGCTAAGCCGGGTATTGTAATCGGGCGTGGCGGTGCCGAGGTGGAGAATTTACGCAAACAACTGGAACAGATGACCGGAAAACATGTAAATATTAATATAGTGGAAGTTAAAGTACCTGAAATTGATGCCCAGTTGCTGTCTGAGAGTGTGGCCTCCCAGTTGGAAAGAAGAATTGCTTTTCGCCGGGCCATGAAACAAAGTGTAGGTAGGGCCATGAAGATGGGGGCAAAGGGAATTAAAATTTCATGCAGCGGTCGTTTAGCCGGAGCAGAAATTGCTCGAACCGAATGGTACAGTGAAGGCAAAGTTCCCCTGCACACATTACGGGCTGATATTGACTATGGTTTTGCTGAAGCAAATACAACTTATGGTAAAATCGGTGTTAAGGTTTGGATATATAAAGGAGAAGTTTTGCCGGAAGTTAGAAGAACCGCTGCCGGTAAAGGAGGCGAATAGGCTTTATGCTCATGCCAAAAAGGGTAAAATACCGCAAGCAGCGTCGCGGAGCGATACCCTCGGGTAAATCCAAGGGGGGCAATGAAGTCCATTTCGGGGATTATGGTTTAAAAGCGCTGGAACCTGGCTGGATTACCAACCGGCAAATCGAGGCCGCCCGTATCGCTATGACCCGTTATATTAAGCGCGGTGGCAAAGTATGGATTAAAATTTTTCCCGATAAACCGGTAACCAAAAAGCCGGCTGAAACGCGAATGGGCAGCGGCAAAGGCGCCCCCGAATGGTGGGTGGCGGTAGTGAAGCCTGGCCGGATAATGTTTGAATTAGCCGGCGTTAGCGAAGAGGTTGCCCGAGAGGCCATGCGTTTGGCCTCGCATAAGCTACCCGTCAAAACCAAGTTTGTAAGACGTGGGGAAGTAGGTGAGGCAAGTGAAAGCTAAGGAACTGCGTGATATGACCGTTGAGGAACTACAAAAGAAAATGAACGATACCAAGGATGAGTTGTTCCGGTTACGCTTTCAACTGGCTACCGGACAACTGGATAACGTAATGCGTATCAAGGAAGTTCGCAGAAATATTGCCCGCGTCAAAACTGTCATTCGGGAAAGAGAAATAGGTATTAAGCGGGCTTAAATTAAAAACATATTATCCCGGTGCAGGAAGGGGGTAGCCATGTTGATTGAGCGCAATTTGCGCAAATCTAAAACAGGTGTAGTTGTAAGCAATAAAATGGATAAAACAGCAGTGGTAGCTGTGGAAACACTAGTTAGACACCCGCTCTATACCCGGACAATAAGGCAAACGAAAAAATATAAAGTACATGATGAAGAAAATATATGCAATATAGGCGACAAGGTTAAAATAATGGAAACAAGGCCATTGTCCAAGGATAAACGTTGGCGTGTGGTAGAAATATTGCGTAAGACAGAGCAGTTATAGCCGACGGTAGCCCGCCGGGGTTATTGCGCAAAGGAGGCTAATTCGGTGATTCAAGTACAATCAATGCTTAGAGCGGCAGATAATACCGGTGCCCGTAAGCTGATGTGTATCCGCGTGATGGGCGGTTCGCTGCGCCGATATGCCAGCGTAGGTGATGTGGTTGTTGCATCCGTCAAGGAAGCCACACCAGGCGGCGTTGTTAAGAAAGGTGACGTGGTTCAGGCTGTTATTGTTCGGACCAAAAAAGAAGTGCGACGTCGCGATGGATCTTATATTAAATTTGATGAAAACGCCGCGGTAATTATAAAAGAAGACGGAACTCCGCGTGGCACCCGTATTTTCGGGCCCGTGGCCCGGGAACTAAGAGAGCACGATTACATGAAAATTGTCTCCCTGGCCCCGGAAGTATTGTAGAGATGCCGCTACAGGAGGTGTAACGGGTATGACCAAGCCTAAAGTGCATGTGCATAAAGGCGATACAGTATTGGTGATTCGCGGTAAAAACGCCGGTAAAAAAGGTAAAGTACTGGAAGTGCAACCAGTTAAGAGTCGCGTGGTAGTGGAAGGGGTAAACAAGGTAAAGCGTCACACCAAACCTAGCCGTAGCTTGCCGCAAGGTGGTATTATGGAGAAGGAAGCCCCTATCCACAGTTCCAATGTAATGTTGTATTGCAGTAAATGTAATAGGCCCACTCGGGTGGGGAAAAAAATACTGGAAGATGGAAAAAAAGTACGCCAGTGCAAGAAATGCGGGGAAGTGCTCAGCTAACCCGGCGGAAGGAGGGTATAGGTGTGCCTAGGCTCAAAGATAAATTCAGGGATGAAGTGGTTAAGTCCATGATGGAACGGTTTGACTATAAAAATCCAATGCAAGTCCCCATGTTGGAAAAGGTAGTTATTAACATGGGGGTGGGTGAAGCCATCCAGAATAGTAAGGCTATTGATGCTGCTGTGAATGATTTGATGATTATATCAGGTCAGCGTCCGGTGGTTACGAAAGCCAAAAAATCCATTGCCGCGTTTAAATTGCGGGCCGGGATGAACGTTGGCTGTAAGGTTACACTGCGGGGCGATCGTATGTACGATTTTGTCGACAGGCTATTTAATATTGCACTGCCTCGGGTGCGCGATTTCCGTGGGATATCCCCGAAGTCATTTGATGGACGGGGTAACTATAGCATGGGCGTTCGGGAACAGCTTATTTTCCCGGAAATCGACTACGATAAAATAGATAAGGTCAGGGGCATGGATATAATCTTTGTGACTACTGCCCGAACTGACGAAGAAGCACGAGAATTGCTTCGTCTACTCGGAATGCCGTTTAAAGCTGCCTGATAGAAGATGATTTTGGTTTGAAATAAAGGAGGGAAATGTATGGCTAAAAAGTCGATGGTAGCCAGGTCCAAGCGCCCTCCCAAATTCACGGTGCGGGCGCACAACAGATGTAATATATGTGGCCGGCCTCATGCTTACATGCGTAAGTTCGGGATCTGTCGGGTTTGCTTCCGGGAGTTAGCATACAAAGGTGAGATACCCGGGCTGAGGAAGGCCAGTTGGTAAAAGGAAGGAGGTACTCCTTAGATGGTGATGACTGATCCTGTTGCCGATTTTCTAACACGTATTCGAAACGGCAATATGGTTTTTCACGATAAAATTGAAGCACCCGCTTCCAAAATGAAGCGATCTATTGCAGATATTCTTAAGCAAGAAGGTTTTATCAGGGATTATGAGTACATTGAGGATGGCAAACAGGGTATTATACGTGTTTATCTAAAGTACAGCGCAGGTAAGGATCGGGTGATTACCGGTCTCAAGCGCATATCCAAACCCGGATTGCGGGTATATGCCCGCAAGGATTCCATTCCCAAGGTGCTAGGTGGGTTGGGCATTGCCATAATATCCACTTCCCGGGGGATTATGACCGACAAAAAAGCCCGTAAGGAAGGCCTTGGTGGCGAGGTAATCTGTTACATCTGGTAGAACAGGGCATAGGAGGTGTAAGGCATGAGCAGAATCGGCAAAAAACCGGTACCGCTTCCTGACAAGGTCACGGCTACGTTGGATGGGAACAACGTGCGGGTCGAGGGTCCAAAAGGGAAGCTGGAAAAAGATTTTCACAAGGACATGCAAATTAAGTTCTTAGATGACCGCACTATTGTAGTGGAGAGACCTTCGGATAATAAGTTACACAGGTCTTTACACGGTCTCACCCGTACCTTGTTAAACAATATGGTGCAGGGCGTTGCTAGCGGTTTTCAGAAGAATTTGGAGTTGGTAGGTGTGGGTTACCGGGCTGCCATGCAGGGTAATAAACTAGTATTGACTGTGGGTTACTCGCACCCGGTGGAAATTATACCTCCGCCGGGGATAGAAATTGAAGTGCCTGCTCCTACCAAAATATCGGTTAAAGGAATTGATAAGCAATTGGTAGGTGCCATAGCGGCTAATATTCGGTCGGTAAGGGAACCCGAGCCTTACAAGGGAAAAGGTATTAAGTATGAGGGCGAACATATCCGCCGTAAAGTGGGCAAAGCCGGGGCTAAACGTTAACGGGGGAAGGAGTGAAGTGGCATGATTAATAAACCCGACCGTAATACGCTGCGCAAGAAACGTCAACTGCGTGTGCGTAACAGGGTCAATGGTACTGAGCAGCGTCCTAGGCTGAATGTGTACCGCAGCCTTAATAACATATATGCCCAAATAATCAACGATGATCGTGGTGAAACTCTGGTGACCGCGTCATCCCTTTCGCCCGAAATAAAAGGAGCTATGTCCGGAGGTGACCGGAAGGCGGCAGCGGCAGTCGGTAAGCTTATTGCCACTAGGGCCTTGGAAATGGGTATCAAACAAGTAGTGTTTGACCGGGCCGGTTATGTTTATCACGGACGGGTTAAGGCTCTAGCAGATGGGGCCAGAGAGGGCGGTCTTGAGTTTTAAGATGTATCGGCAATAAAGGAGGGGAAACGGTGTCAAGATTTGAACCACCCAAGTCCGAGTTTTCCGAAAAAGTAGTGTTTATTAATCGTGTGGCTAAAGTGGTCAAGGGCGGCAGGCGGTTCAGCTTTTCGGCCCTGGTAGTTGTCGGAGACGGTAAAGGCGCGGTAGGTGCCGGTTTAGGCAAAGCCAGTGAAGTGCCTGAAGCTATACGCAAGGCTGTTGAAGATGCCAAGAAGAGACTGGTTAATGTGCCTTTTGCGGAGGCTACTATTCCGCATGAAGTAATTGGACGGTTTGGCGCAGGCAGAGTATTACTAAAACCTGCCGCACCAGGTACAGGCGTTATTGCAGGCGGTCCGGTCAGGGCTATCATGGAGTTGGCCGGTGTGAAGGATGTTTTGACCAAGTCTTTGGGGTCCAACAATGCCAATAATGTGGTACGTGCCACTTTGGAGGCAATTAAAATGTTGAAAACGCCGGAGCAAGTAGCCCGTATGCGCAATAAATCAGTGGAAGAACTGCTGGGTTAGGGGGGTATTTTGTGGCCAAGTTGAAGATTACCCTGGTCAGGAGCGTTATTGGCAGGCCGGAGACCCAAAGAAAAACTGTGCGCGCCCTGGGTCTTAAAAAAACAAATCGCTTTGTTATCCAAGAAGATACACCCCAAGTGAGGGGCGCAATCGATAAAGTATCCCATTTACTTAAAGTGGAGGAAGTGTAAAGGAGGTGCACCATGAACCTGCATGAATTAAAACCTACTCCCGGATCACGGCGTAAACCTACCCGTAAAGGCCAGGGTATTGGATCCGGATTGGGTAAAACCGCCGGTCGCGGGCATAAAGGTCAAAAAGCCCGTAGTGGCGGCGGAGTGAGACCTGGATTTGAGGGCGGTCAAATGCCCCTGCAACGCCGTATGCCCAAGCGGGGATTCACTAATGCACCTTTTAAAAAGGAGATCATTACGGTAAACCTGGATAAATTAAACCGTTTTGATAACGGTACTGAGGTGACCCCGGAAATTTTGCTGGAAGCTAGAGTGATCAGGAAAATACGGGATGGTGTAAAGATTTTGGGTGAAGGCAACCTGGAAAAACCACTTACCATTAAAGCCCATGCATTTAGCAAATCAGCTTTGGAAAAAATTGAGGCTGCAGGCGGCAAGGCTGAGGTGATTTAAAGTGGCCACACTGCTGGATGGCTTAAAGGGTGCATTCAAAGTCAGTGAGCTGCGCACCAAGTTATTGTTTACTTTATCTATGATATTTATTTTTCGCGTTGGGGCGCATATACCTGTTCCCGGAGTGGACGTAGACGCGTTTCGCGAGCTGATTAGCACAGCCGGTATAGTATTGGGTTTTTTTGACGTTATATCCGGTGGCGCCTTTAAAAGTTTTTCCGTATTTGCTATGAGCATTATCCCCTACATTAACGCCTCGATTATTATGCAGCTACTTACTGTGGTTATCCCACATTTGGAGAGGCTGGCAAAGGAAGGCGAGGAGGGGCGCAAGAAAATTTCACAGTATACTCGCTATTTTACGGTGATATTGGCTTTTTTGCAGGCTGTCGGCATGAGCGTAATGATGGGCAATTATGGTGTTTTGCATAGCCCGGGCATTTTTAGCTATGCTGTCATCGTCTTTACTCTTACGGCGGGTACGACATTACTGATGTGGATTGGCGAGCAGATTACCGAGCGGGGTATCGGTAACGGTATTTCACTGCTGATATTTGCCGGTATAGTAAGTCGCCTGCCGTCCGGTATCCAGAACCTTTACCTGCAGTTTCAAGCGGGTACCATTAATGTACTAAGTTTGCTTATCCTGTTGGTTATCGGTGCATTGGTTATCGCTGCCGTAGTGGCAGTCCAAGAAGGGCAGAGGCGTATACCTGTGCAATATGCCAAGCGAGTAGTGGGACGCCGTGTTTACGGCGGGCAAACAACCCACCTCCCGCTTAAAGTAAATCAAGCTGGTGTGATACCTGTAATTTTTGCTTCATCGCTGCTAATGTTTCCCGAGCAAATAGCCCGTTGGTTTCAGGGTTCCGCCATTGCTGAATTTTATATAAAATTTTTCAGCTGGAATACTGCAGCACACACGTTGATGTATGCTTTACTGATCATTGGTTTTACCTATTTTTACACTGCAGTAATCATGAACCCGGTGGATATGGCCGACAATATCAAAAAGTACGGTGGTTTCATACCGGGCATAAGACCGGGGCGGCCAACGGCGGAGTATATTTCCCGGGTAATGAGCCGCATTACACTAGCCGGGGCAGTGTTTTTGGCCTTAATTGCTATTTTGCCTAATTTTGTATTGTTAGCCACCCGTATACCGAATATCTATTTTGGTGGTACAGCATTATTAATTGTAGTTGGCGTAGCTTTGGATACCATGAAGCAGATTGAGTCGCAATTATTAATGCGAAGCTATCAGGGATTTATCAAGTAACCGGGGTGTTTGTATGATTATCTGTAAATCCGAACGGGAATTGTCTTACATGCGGGAGGCCGGTAAAGTGGTGGCGGGAGCTCTTAACAAGCTGGCCGAGGTGATAAAACCCGGGATAACCACTGCGGAATTAGACCGGATGGCTGAGGAGTATATCCTTTCCCAAGGAGCTAAGCCGGCTTTTAAAGGTCTTTACGGGTTTCCGTATACTATATGTGCATCGGTTAATGAGCAAGTAGTACACGGCTTCCCTAGTTTAAGAAAGTTAAATAATGGAGATATTATTAGTATTGATATTGGTGCGGAAATAAATGGGTATTTTGGTGATCATGCCCGAACCTTTGCCGTGGGCGATATTTCAGATGAGTTGCAAAGGTTACTGGATGTAACCCGTGCATCGCTGGCGGAAGCCATTAGCGTAGCAAGGAGAGGTAACAGACTCTCCGATATATCTCATGCAGTACAGGATTATGTTGAAAAAAACGGTTATTCGGTGGTTAAAGATTACGTGGGGCATGGCATCGGTACTAAAATGCATGAAGAACCCCAGGTACCTAACTTTGGTAGGCCCGGACGAGGGCCACGTCTTAAAGCTGGCATGACATTAGCAATAGAACCGATGGTAAACATGGGTAGTTATCATGTGCAAACTCTTCTGGATAAATGGACGGTGGTAACAAGGGACGGTCAGCCATCGGCTCATTTTGAGCATACCATTGTTATTACTGAAAGTGAGCCGGTGATTTTGACATTGCCATAGTGTTATGCGTTTTATATTAAGTGTAGTATCACGATGGGCAAGTTAGTACTTTAGTGCAAGAGACGGTGGATTTTGTACCCTGGTTGGTCGGGAGGTTGATCGATAGTGCGGCTTAGGATAACCCCGGGACAACTAGTGGAACCTAAAGCCGGACGGGATAGCGGCAAGTTTTACCTGGTAGTTAAAGTTATTGATGATAATTACGTACTTGCTGTTGATGGAACGGCTAGACGATTGGAAAATCCCAAGAAAAAAAACATAAAACATCTCATTTTGCATAAGAAAATCGCCGGGGAGATTGCTAATAAGTTGAAATCGGATGAGCGTATTAGTAATGTCGAAATACGCAGAGCGATAGAATGCTTGGTAGGCAACACGGAAGAGCTGCCATTTTAACCTGATTAACTTGGCGTAAGTCCCCCGCCACTTCAGGAGGGAGTCAAACGCCAATTAAATCATGCATTTGCAGTTCTAAAATTCAGATGGAGTAAAAGAATTTACATCTGAATTAAGAACTTGCTTCAAAGGAGGTTGGTTTGTTATCTAATGTCAGGTAAGGATGTTATAGAAGTGGAAGGTACCGTAATTGAGCCATTGCCGAATGCTATGTTCCGGGTGGAACTTAAAAACGGGCATAAGGTACTGGCCCATGTAAGTGGGAAAATTAGGATGAACTTCATTCGTATTTTAGCAGGGGATCGGGTTATGGTGGAATTATCGCCATATGATTTGAACCGAGGTCGCATTGTCTACCGCTACAAATAGTTATGTACTATAAGTAAGGCCCCGAGGAGGTTGAACAATGAAAGTCAGGCCTTCTGTGAAAACAATATGTGAAAAGTGCAAAATAATACGTCGAAAAGGTAAGATAATGGTAATATGTGAAAATCCCAAGCATAAACAAAGGCAAGGGTAAGCTGGAGGTGTTTAAAAGGAATGGCACGTATCGCGGGTGTAGATTTACCGCGGGATAAAAGAGTAGAAATTGGCCTTACCTATATTTACGGTATTGGTAAGCCCACCTCGCAGAGAATACTGGAACAAACAGGAGTTAGCCCTGATACACGTATTAGGGACTTGACTGAGGATGAAGTTAACAAATTAAGAGATGCAATAGAAAAGAACTATCATGTAGAGGGTGACCTGCGCAGGGAAATAGCCTTGAATATCAAGCGGCTTATCGAGATTGGCTGTTATAGGGGACTCCGTCACCGCCGTGGGCTGCCTGTACGCGGACAAAATACCAAAAACAACGCTAGGACCCGTAAGGGACCTAAGCGTACGGTTGGCGTACGCAGGAAAAAGTAGGGGGGTGAAATAAATGGCTCGCAGAGCTACCAGAACCAGAAGACGGGAACGCAAAAATATTGATCGTGGTGTGGCGCATATCAAGTCCACGTTCAATAATACTTTAGTTACTATAACTGATACGAAAGGCAATGCCATCTCCTGGGCGAGCGCCGGTGGGGTTGGTTTTAAAGGGTCACGGAAAAGCACTCCCTATGCTGCTCAAATGGCTGCTGAAAAAGCTGCTAAAGAAGCCATGGAGCATGGCATGAAAGAGCTGGAAGTAACAGTGAAAGGACCTGGCGCAGGTCGTGAGGCCGCCATTCGTTCCCTACAGGCCGTTGGTCTGGAGGTTAGTGTAATTAAAGACGTTACACCTGTTCCACATAACGGATGCCGGCCGCCCAAGCGCCGGAGAGTATAAGAGGAGGTGTAGTAAGCAACTTATGGCAAGATATACGGGTCCGCAGTGCAAGCTGTGCCGTCGCGAAGGTCAAAAGCTGTATCTTAAGGGTGACCGCTGCTATACCGGTAAATGTGGTATTGACCGCCGTAGTTATGCTCCCGGTCAGCATGGTCAGGGTCGTAAAAAGGTTTCGGAGTACGGTCTGCAGTTAAGGGAAAAGCAAAAAGCTCGTCGTTTTTACGGTATTTTAGAAAAACAGTTTAGAAATTATTATTTTAAGGCAGCCAGGCAGCCTGGCGTGACAGGTGAAAACCTGTTACGATTACTGGAACGTCGTCTGGATAATGTAGTTTACCGCCTGGGTTTGGCAGCTTCACGTAATGAGGCTCGCCAATTAGTGCGGCACGGGCATTTTGTTGTAAATGGCCGGAAGACCAATATTCCTTCATTTCTTGTGCGGGTGGGGGATGAAATATCTGTTCGTGAAAGAAGCAAGGAATCGCCGCGGGTTAAGGAATTAATTGATCGTGCTGCAGACAACACAGCCCCGGCATGGCTGGAATACGACGCCGAGCAAATAAAAGGCCGGGTGGTAGCTCTTCCCTCTCGGGAACAGATAGATGCCCCCGTACAAGAAACCCTGATTGTAGAGCTATACTCCAAGTAGTAAGGGGTTTATTCAGGGGGAAATCCCATTCCGTCCTAAGGAGGGGTTTGAATCTCAGCTATGTTGGAAATTGAGAAGCCTAGAATCGAATGTATAGAAACCAACGATGAAAAGCATTATGGAAAGTTCGTAGTGGAGCCGCTGGAAAGGGGCTACGGAATTACCCTGGGCAATTCGCTCCGTCGTATTTTACTATCTTCACTACCAGGTGCGGCGATAACCTCGGTTAAAATTGAGGGAGTGCTGCACGAATTTTCCACCATTTCAGGTGTAAAAGAAGATGTGACCGACATAATCCTGAACCTCAAATCTCTTTGCCTGAAAATGTATACTGATGAGGAAAGGGTTATACGTATTGAGACCCAAGAAGAAGGTATAGTAAGGGCTGGGGATATTTTAGTCGACCCGGACGTGGAAATATTGAACCCGGAAATGCAAATTGGTACTGTGGCTGAAGGGGGGCGGTTATTTGTTGAAATGACTGTTTCCAAAGGCCGTGGCTATGTATCAGCGGAGCGCAATAAAAAAGGTGATCATGTTATTGGAGTTATTCCGGTAGATTCCATATTTACTCCAGTGCGCAAGGTTAACTATAATGTGGAAAATACCAGGGTTGGCCAGCGCACAGATTACGACAAGCTTACGATGGAAATTTGGACTGACGGCAGTATTAGAGCCGATGAAGCTGTAAGCCTCAGTGCAAAGATATTGAGCGAGCACCTGCGGCTGTTCATTGGTTTAACCGAGTCTGCGGACGAGGTTGAAATAATGGTCGAGAAGGAAGAGGAACAAAAGGATAAGATACTGGAAATGCCCATCGAGGAACTGGATTTAAGTGTACGTTCATATAACTGTCTCAAACGGGCGGGAATTAACACTGTAGAGGAGTTAGTTCAGCGCAACGAGGAAGATATGATGAAGGTACGTAACTTGGGCAAAAAATCCTTGGAAGAGGTTATGAACAAACTATCCGAGTTGGATTTGAAATTGCGCCATGAAGATGATTAAGGAGGGATAAAGGTGGCTTATGCTAAATTGGGTCGCAACACCGGGCATAGAAAAGCGATGTTGCGTAACCTGGTGACTGCTCTGTTCCGTGATGAACGTATTACCACCACCGAGACCCGAGCCAAAGAAGTTAAAAGAATTGCTGAAAAGATGGTTACTCTGGCCAAGCGGGGAGATCTTGCTGCCCGTCGCCAAGCACTGGAATATATATACGAGGAAAGAGTAGTACGTAAACTGTTTGATACCTATGGACCTAAATACACTGAACGCCAGGGCGGTTATACCCGCATAGTCAAGCTGGGTTACCGGCGTGGTGATGCCGCACAGCTGGCGCTTTTAGAAATGATTTAATAGATTTGCTGACCGGGAAATCGCAATAGCGGTTTCCTCTTGGCATTTATATGCAAGGAGTTATTATCTATGCCCGGTCAAAGCAACTTGCTTATTGAACTGCAAAGTGTATCATATGCCTACCCGGGTAGCAAGTTTCCTGTGTTGCAGGATATCTGTCTACATGTTGGCAAAGCTGAGTTCATTTCTGTGATTGGGCCCAACGGGTCGGGTAAATCCACTTTAGCCCGACTAATTTCGGGTTTATTGTTACCTTCTGCCGGGCGGGTGCTTGTGGACGGTATGGATACCGGTACAGCAGAGACTCGTAAGGAAATACGTCGACGTGTGGGATTAGTTTTACAAAACCCGGATAATCAATTGGTGGCTGCCGTGGTGGAAGAGGACGTGGCCTTTGGTCCGGAAAATTTATGCCTGCCGCCGGCGGAAGTACGCCGGCGAGTGGAAGATGCAATGAACGCGGTAGGCTTGAGTCAATTGCGTAGGCGTCCGCCTCATATGCTCTCCGGGGGGGAGAAACAGCGGTTGGCCATTGCCGGTTTGCTGGCCTTATGCCCTTCATGCGTAGTGTTGGATGAACCCACTTCTATGCTCGACCCTATGGGAAGACAAGAGGTTTTACAAGTATTGCGTCATCTCTCAGACTCCGGTACTGCGGTGATCCTGATAACCCATCACATGGATGAAGCTGCTGACGCAGATCGGGTCTGGGTGTTGGGCAAAGGGGGGGTACTGGTTGATGATGAACCCGAAGCGGTGTTTAGCCGGGTTAAGTTGTTGCATAAGCTTGGGTTAACATCGACCAGTGCCGGCGATCTCGCTTACCGCTTGTCAGAGCAAGGCCTTGAATTGCCTAACGGCATTGTTACAATGGAGGATATGATCGATTATTTATGCAGTGTATTGAAGTAGAGGGACTGACCCATGTGTATTTCCCCGGCATGCCGCTTGAAACTGTGGCTTTGCGGGGTATAGAACTAACTGTTTATGACGGTGAGTTTATAGCTCTAGCCGGCGCAGCCGGTAGTGGTAAATCCACCCTTGTACTGCACTTCAACGGTCTTTTGCTGCCTACCGCGGGCAGTGTTCGGGTGTTTGGCCGCGATATTACCGATAAAGAATATCGCCGGCAATTGTGGCGCCAAGTAGGATTGGTATTTCAATTTCCGGAAAGACAAATATTTAGCCCAACTGTATTTGAGGATATTGCCTTCGGTCCTCGTAATATGGGATGTGACAGTTTGACCGTAAATAAGCGGGTAAAGGAAACACTCGCCCTAGTAGGGCTACCGGAAGAAATTCAGGCTGAAGACCCCAGGACACTTAGTGGTGGTATGCTTCGACGGGTTGCCATCTGCGGGGTGCTGGCAATGCGCCCCCAAGTACTGATTATGGATGAGCCAGGGGCCGGCCTTGAACCGGCGGCAAGGCAATTAATATTGGCCAGTATTAAGGAAATTCAATCGCAACAAGGCATTACCGTAATATTAATTACCCATCACCTGGAAGATGCGGCGGTTTTTGCCGACCGTGTGGCTGTGCTTCACCAGGGAGAACTCTTAAGTGTTGGTAAAACCGGTGAAGTGCTTAGCCAAACCCGAATACTGCATAAAGCCGGCCTAAAAGCACCATTTGCTGTGGAAATGGCGGAGCGGTTAATTGAATCGGGCATAAAACTGCCCACTATACCGCTGACCATAGAAGATGCCGCGCGATTGTTGCACGGGCTTATAAAGACCACCGGAGTTGAGCCCGGGGGGTACAATGATGGATAATATTTCTATTGGGCAATATCTGCCGGCTTGTTCAATGGTACACCGCCTGGATCCCCGTGCTAAATTAATATGTATCGCATTGGAAGTTCCCGCTGTACTAATGACTTTTAACCTTCTATCTTTGGCTCTTGTATCTGCATGGACGCTGCTGGCTGTGATATTGTCGGGAATAAAGCCCCGTGTGTACTGGCATAGTTTAAAGCCTTTATGGGTGCTATTACTTATTAGTTTTATATTACAAGTTTTTTTTACACCTGGTGAACCACTTATTGCCGTCGGGATTGTTACGATATCCCATGAAGGAATTGTGCATAGTGGATGGTTATTATGGCGTATCAGTGTGCTGCTATTGTTGGCAGCGGTGCTTACCTTTAGCACCACTCCCCTGCAGCTGACTATGGCGCTGGAATGGCTGTTGTCACCACTACGCCGTTTGCGGATACCTGTACAGGAATTGGCCATGATAATTAATCTGGCGCTACGTTTTGTTCCTACTCTTTTCGACGAGGCCAGGCTATTGCTATTAGCTCAGCGTTCCAGAGGGGCCGATTTTACCAGTGGTAGTATCAAGGAACGAGTTAATAGACTGGTTCCTTTTATGGTGCCACTGCTTACGAATATTTTTAGCCGGGCCGACGAGTTAGCCCAAGCTATGGAAATCCGGTGTTACCAGGTAGGTGCCATCCGCTCTCGAATGCGTGTATTGAGATTTGAATCAGCGGATTATGCAGTTTTGCTGGTGAGCTTGGCTATTTTAGTGACGGTGGTTGCTATGATAATATTTTGATGTATGGTTGAAATATATTATTATCTTTTTCGCGAGGTGATTCCTTGCGTAATATTAAGTTAACCGTAACCTATGACGGTACAAATTATCACGGGTTTCAAGAACAGAGGGGCACCGGACTAGTAACTATACAAGAAGTAATGGAGCATTGTCTCGGCCGGTTGGCGGGGCATCGGGTGCAGGTAATTGGAGCGGGACGAACCGATGCAGGGGTACATGCCCGGGGACAGGTAGTTAACTTTGATGCGACGGGGTGGCCCATACCGGTAGAACGTATTCCTTTGGCCATGAATGGTATATTACCTGCTGATGTTGTGGTGACGGATGCCCGTGAGGTAGGGGCAGATTTTCATGCCCGTAAGTCTGCCAGGGCTAAAACGTACATTTATTCAATATGGAATAATCGAGTTCCCTCGCCATTTAATCGCTTGTATAGCAGCTTTCTACCTGTACCACTGGATGATGAAGCTATGTCAACGGCCTGTGCATATTTGAAGGGCATACATGACTTTAAATGTTTTCAGGCGGCGGGAGCTACTGTAAAAACTACTGTGCGTACGCTGTATCGGGCGGAGTTTAGACGTAAGGGGTCCCTGGTGCTCTTTATATTTAAAGGAGACGGCTTCTTATATAACATGGTGCGCATCATGGCAGGTACACTTTTGCAGGTAGGTATGGGCAAAAGTGACCCGGAATCAATTAAATCGGTACTTGAATTCCGCCGGAGGGCACTAGCCGGGCCGACAATGCCACCTCGTGGCTTATGCCTTGAATATGTAGAATATTAGTGCCGAACTTTATTTGCCTTGACACTGGAAATACTATGTATTAAAATATCTATATGTGTGACCTAATGGCAATCGAAGAGCCCCCGGTTAGCCAATAAGGTTTCTTTTCAACACACGGGAGGTAATGATAGTATGAGGACGACATATATGGCCAAACCCGCCGATGTACAGCGCAAGTGGTACATCATTGACGGTGAGGGCAAGGTCCTGGGACGTCTGGCATCTGAAGCCGCCAGGCTATTAAGAGGGAAGCATAAACCAATTTTTACGCCTCATGTTAATACCGGTGACCACGTAGTGATTATTAATGCCGATAAGGTTATTCTTACCGGTAATAAATTGCGCCAAAAGATGTATTACCGGCACTCAGGCTATCCTGGTGGATTAAAAGCTACCAGTTACGATAAACTGATGCAAAACAAACCCGAATTGGCTGTTTACAAGGCAATTACCGGGATGTTACCCCATAACAGCCTGGGCAGGGATATGGCCACCAAATTAAGGGTATATCGCGGTAGTGAGCATCCCCATGAGGCCCAGAAGCCGGAAATTTGGGAAATGTAACGGTCGGAAGGAGGAGCATGAGTGGCTCTAGTTCAGTTTTACGGTACCGGACGCAGGAAAGATGCGGTAGCCAGGGTTTTTCTTCGCCCCGGTGAAGGCAAGATGACAATAAACAATAAAAGCGTAGAGGATTATTTTGGCAGGAAGACGCTCCAGATTGTAGCTCGCCAGCCATTGGAGTTAACCGGTGCGGGAAGTCGCTTCGACGTCATGGCTAAAGTGCTGGGCGGTGGTGTCAGCGGTCAAGCTGGTGCTGTTAAATTAGGTATTGCTCGCGCATTGATTGAGGCAGACCCGAACTTAAGACCTGTGCTTAAAAAAGCGGGATTTTTAACCCGTGACCCACGCATGAAGGAGAGGCGCAAATACGGTCTTAAAAAGGCCCGGCGCGCCCCGCAATACTCCAAGCGCTAAATTTAATAAAAACTTAGCATTAAAAACTGGACCACCATATAATAGGTGGTCTTTTTTTGTTAAAATTAGGCTTTTGGTAGTTTGTAGATAACTTATTTAGTTGATCTTAGGTCGTATTGTGCATTTATGATAGCGCGATAGCTTTTTCCTTCATATCTAATTTACCACCTGCATACTGTTAAACGGGGGAAAAGTATACCCTGTTAAGTGCGGGAGGGATGGATAAATGTTGCGGGTAGTCAGGGTCAGATTTCGTTGTTTATTTATACTAGCCTTAATTATAGTTATAGGTTATATTACTGTTTGCGCAATCTATGACAACCTGGAAAACCGCCGTGTGGCAGCTTTATCATGGTCGGTAGCTAATAAGGTTATTGTTATAGACCCGGGGCATGGTGGAATTGACCCCGGTTCTAAAGGGGCAAACGGAGTAATTGAAGAAGATCTAACCTTGGAGGTTTCTCACAAACTGGCCACAGTTTTAGGTCAAGCCGGTGCTATTGTTTTTATGACCAGAGAGTCGGATATGGATCTTAGCAATGCGGATGGTAGTAGCCTTATTACTCGAAAAAGACAGGATTTATCCAGGCGAGTGGCCCTTGCTAACGAACACAAAGCAGATGCTTTTATTAGTATGCATGTCAATAGTTTTAAGAGCGGCCCAAAGGAGCACGGAGCCCAAACTTTTTATCAACCGGGCTCGGAAGAGGGACAGAAATTGGCCACAAGCATTCAGTCAGAATTGGTCAGATTGCTCAGGAATACCGGTCGCCAAGCTAAAGCAGTGGATTATTATACCACTCGTAATGCTAAAATGCCTGCAGTAATTGTGGAGATTGGTTTTATCAGTAACCCCAAAGAAGAAAAATTAATGTGCGATGTTGATTATCAGGGGAAACTGGCTTATGTAATATACTCCGGCATGGTCAAATACTTTTCTGAACATGCTACACCTACCAGTGGTTCGGTTGACAAGGAAAAGGCATTGGAGACTTTTATGCAAAATGAAGGGAAAAATTATGGAGCTCCGTAAAAGATATGAGGGTTTATAAGAACAAGCTGTTTGTGGATCAGCTTGTTCTTATTATGTCAAAGCTTGCTGTTATTAAATTACAAAATATCGGGGCCAGCCCGGCAGGTTTTGCCTGCTAATTGGCGAAAATTAAGTATAATGCATTTTTGATCAAATTTTTTTTGAAATGTTCAATGGTGTATAAAACTAACATGGTTATTAATAACAGATTTACTCTAAAGGAGCCAGGTTATGGATTTAGGAACTATTTTTGTGACGGCGTTGCTGGTTGGTTTTTCCGGCGCAGCCATGCCGGGACCGTTGCTTACAGTAACCATTGGAGAATCCGTTAGGCGTGGTTTTATAGCCGGGCCTCTTTTAATGGTGGGACATGCCTTATTGGAAATTTTGCTGGTGCTATTGTTGGTTTGGGGAGCAGTGGGGTTATTATTGGCGGAACAAGTGCAAAGTATTATTGCTTTGGTGGGAGGAGCTTTTTTAATTTACATGGGCTGGACCATGTGCCGTGATGCCCGGCGGGGCAGGGTTTCATTGCAGCTGACACCTGATGATGGGGAAGCTGTTAGCTTGCATCCGGTAGTGGCAGGCATTTTAGTAAGTTTGTCTAACCCCTACTGGAGCCTTTGGTGGGCTACGGTAGGGTTGGCCTATATTACTACCTCAATGACCTGGGGCATGACCGGTCTGCTAGTGTTTATGAGCGGGCACCTGTTGGCCGATTTTATTTGGTACGGGTTGGTTTCGGGCGCGATTGCCGGCGGGCGCCGGTTTTTAAATCAACAATTCTATCGCGGAGTTATAGCTGTTTGCGGGGTATTTTTAGCTGTGCTGGGTGGTTATTTTGTATATAGTGGCCTGGCTTAATGCACAATAAGAATATCTAGATTTGAAAGAAAGGAGCTGATTACCCGTAGCGGCTTGGCCGTAATGCGGGTACGCTTGTGTCTATTGTATTATGTGGTATTTGTCCCCATCCGCCCGTTATGGTGCCTGAGGTGGGACTGGGTCGGGATATTGATGTGGCCAACACTAAAAAAGCTATGTTGGAATTGGGCCGGCTGGTAAATGAAAGTAGTGCGGATACCCTGGTGATGATTACTCCACATGGCACTGTATTTAGCGATGGTATTGGTATCAACACCGTGAAAGAACTTAAAGGAGATCTTGGCCGGTTCAACGCTGCAGGTGTGCGCTTTACATTGTCCAATGATTTGGAATTGGCGCATAAAATAGAGGAAATAGCCGGTTTGAAAAATATCACGGTAGCCGGTATAGACGTCACTCTGGCTGCCCGCTTTGGTGTATCCACTGAGTTGGACTATGGTATAACGGCACCGCTGTATTTCATTCGGGAAGCGGGTGTAAATATCCCTCTGGTGCATGTTTCCATGGGGTTGCTGCCCTTTCACCAGTTGTATTCTTTTGGGGTGGCTGTGCGGGATGCTGCTTCGAAATTAGATAAAAAAGTGGTTGTGCTGGCCAGTTCTGATCTTTCCCACCGTTTGACCCCGGACGCACCGAATGGTTACCATCCATCCGGTAAGGAATTTGATTATCAATTAGTGAAGTTGGTGGGTGCGGCGGATGTTGATGGGATTTGTGGACTAGATGCCGACCTGGTGGAACAGGCCGGTGAGTGTGGACTGAGGTCTATCATTATGATGCTGGGAGCACTGGACGGGGTGGATATAAAGAGTGAGGTGCTGTCTTATGAAGGGCCATTCGGGGTCGGTTACCTGGTGGCCGCGCTAGTGCCCGGTGCTCAGGACGATAATCGCCGGTTTCAGGAAAAATTACAGCGTATGGCATTGGCCCGCACAAGTAAAAAACGAGCGGCTGAAAGTTATCCCGTACAGCTTGCCCGTAAGGTGCTGGAGCACTATTACAGTAGTCAAAAGGACAAATTATATGAACCCCAGGGGGTGCCGGACGCATTTTCCAAGCGCCGGGCGGGGGTGTTTGTATCATTAAAAAAGCATGGCCACCTAAGGGGTTGTATTGGAACTATCGCTTCCACATATAATAATATAGCTGAAGAAATTACCGAAAACGCTATCAGCGCAGCGACCCGGGATCCTCGCTTTCACCCGGTGGAACGAGAGGAATTGCCGGAACTGGATATTTCGGTGGATATTTTAGCTGATCCCGAGCCCGTGCGGGATATGGAAGAACTAGATCCCCATAAATATGGAGTCATTGTTTCCTCGGGTAGCAGGCGGGGGTTGCTGCTGCCTGATTTAGAGGGCGTAGATAACGTAGAGGAGCAGGTGGCTATCGCCAGACAAAAAGCGGGCATTGGCCCGGGAGAAAAAGTCCGCTTGGAGCGTTTTGAAGTAGTAAGGTACCGGTAGGACAAGGTAGATAGTGCATTATCTATGGCAAGGAGTTGGTCGGGTGCTGCACGAGGTTATGTTTTATACCAAGGGTCCCGGGGATCAGGTGAATTGCAAGGTGTGTCCCAGGCTTTGCAATATCGTCCCTGGGAAACGAGGATTTTGCCGGGTGCGCGAAAATGAGAGTGGCATTCTTTATGCCACCAATTACGCTGAGTGCTCCTCCTATGCTCTTGATCCTATTGAAAAAAAACCGCTTTATCATTTTTACCCGGGTCATCTGATTATGTCCCTGGGCACGGTAGGCTGTAATTTGCGCTGCGGTTTCTGCCAGAACTGGCAAATTGCCCAGGGAACTCCATCTACCACTCGCCTAAACCCGGAGCAGGTGGTGAAGTTGGCCTTAAAGCAAAAAGAGCGCGGTTATCCCTGTGTGGGGCTGGCATATACCTACTCGGAGCCGTTTATGTGGTATGAATATGTGTATGATACCGCCAAGCTGGCCCGTGACGCCGGTCTTGTAAATGTGCTGGTAACCAATGGTTATGTCAACGAAATGCCGCTGCGGGAACTGCTTCCTTATATAGATGCAATGAACATAGATGTTAAGGCTTTCACCGATGACTTCTATAATTCGACTTGTGCAGGGCGGCTTGAGCCTGTTTTGCGCACTGTGGAGTTGGCTTACGGGCACTGTCATATAGAAATTACCAACCTTTTGGTAACAGGCTTAAACGATAGCCCGGAGGAAATCAACCGTTTGGTGGACTGGCTGGCCGGTGTGGATCCGGAAATACCTCTGCACTTTTCCGTTATTTTCCCAATTACAAGTTGGAGTTACCGCCTACCCCCGGGGAGACATTAAGGTTGGCCAGAGACCTGGCCAGGCAAAAACTTTGTTATGTGTATGTTGGTAATGCCCCCCAGGTAAAGTCCTCCAGCACAATCTGCCCGGGTTGCGGTACGGTACTTATCGATCGGGAGGGGTATCAAACACGGGTTGCAAAGATGTCGGGCGGGATATGCTTGCAGTGCGGAAAAAAAATACCCGTGGTTACCGGGGCTATATCTGGAATGTAGCAATTAACAATAGATATTGAAGTCTATAATATTATATAACGGTTTTCATGCATAAGGATAAAAAAATGTGTTATCAGGAGAGTTGTTATATTGGCAAACGCCAGAACAGAGGAACTAAAAAAAATATTACTTGACCATATACCCGCGAGCGGCCATGTAAGTCTAACCGATTTATGGTGCAAGGCCGGAAGCGGTCTTGATGAACTGTCAGGTGCATTGCAATCACTGGCTGTCCGGGGTGAAGTGACGGTGACCGGTCCCCAAGGCGGCCCTCCGGAACAGGTTGTATTGAGTCACCCCAATGATGATAAGACTGTTGCCGTGACGCTTGCCGGAAGAGAAAAACGGTTGGCCGCTAAAATAATTGCCTCCAACATGCCTGTTTTGAAAGGAAGGTTACTGGTTCAGACTCAAGAAATGATCATGGATCTGCTTAGTGACGGGGTTCCCCGTACCAGGGAGCAATTATCGGAAAAGCTGCAGGTGGAACTGCCGCCCAGACTGCCCGGAGGTATGCCCGATGTGATTATGCAGCCCGACCATACCTATACATTACGGGATACACAGGCCGGACAGGCTGAAATAGCTCGCCGGGCTGAAGAAGCCCGGGCTCACAGCCGGCGGGTGCGGCGTCAGCGCCAAAAAGTTGACGAATTGTTTGGGGAACATGAAACCCTTACAGAGGAAGAAATTAGCCAATTTCTGGGCGAAAAATTGCAACTCGAGGCAGTGGCTCATTTGATTATCTTGCCCGGCGGGCGTTATGCTCACCCGGACAGCGATGCGGCCTGGGATGAGGTGGGGCGGTACTTGTCCCATTGTGAACCTATTAGCCGTAAGGAATTTGTCCGTATGTTCAAACGCCATAAGAAACTGGTGGCTCAAATAAAAAAAGGGCGTGAGGAGCCTCCTTTTGTTATTTTATCCGACGGGCGTGTTACTGTGGATACACGGTCCGAGGGTGCTGAGGAGTTGCGACGCCGGGAGATACTGGCTTATGTTCACTACACACTCAAACAGAAGATGGGCGGACGTTCATTCTTTACCCTGGAGGATTTTGCCCCCCGGGAGCGTAAATTAGCCCGGCAGGAGGCTTTGCAGGCCGGTTGTGTGGAACTTAAATTGGACCGGCGGGAGTTGTTTTGTGCTCCTATTAAGGCGGATCCCGGCAAAATTGCCCGTGAGCTCAATGAACTTACCGGGTTGGATTTGCCGGCAAGGGGAGGACCGACGGTGCCGGTAGCCTACCTCCTTGATAACTCTTACACTGCTCGGGAAGCGGGACGCTTGCTGGGTGTGCATCCAGGCGATGTCGCCGGCTTGTTGGAATTGGGACATGTACAGGGCTTTCAAATGGAAGGCGTTGTGCGCTACTGGCGTATCCCAGTTGATATTTTACACCGTTCTCCAAATATGGAAAGGATGCTGCGCCGGGCCGAGAAAATAAAAATAGGCGATGCTGCTAGAATACTAACCATAACCCAGGACCAGATCAAGCGGTTGATTCGGGAGGGGCACCTGCGCAGTGCGGGACGTTCGGAGAAAGGCGCGAACCTACTGCGCAGGGGCGATGTGGAAGATTTACTCGCCCGTTTGCCAGATATTCAGGGGGGATGGGGTGATACATCCGGTCAAATCCCTGAACGGCCGGTGTGGCACAAATTAAGACGTCCCAAGCGGAGCAAAACTGAGGAGGTTCGGTCCTCCGGGCCTATTATATTGGACGAATACCAGCAAAAATCCATTACTGCCCTGCTAGATGGTCACTCGGTGCTGGTGGCGGCACCCACCGGCACCGGTAAAACGTTGATTGCTGAGCGGTTGGTAGATAGTATTTTAGAACAAGGCCGGGAGGTGGTGTATACTTCTCCTATTAAAGCCCTTTCTAATCAAAAATACCGTGATTTTGCCCGCCAGTACGGTCATTACCGGGTGGGTCTGATTACCGGTGATGTATCGCTTAACGAGCGGGCGCAGCTTTTGGTGATGACAACGGAAATTTTTCGCAACTGGTGCTTTGCCAATCCGGAGTGGATGGATAATATATCTCATGTGATATTTGACGAAGTTCATTACCTTGATGATGTGGAAAGGGGCACTGCTTGGGAAGAAAGTATTATTTTCGCGCCACCTCATGTGCGCATACTAGGTCTTTCGGCCACTGTGCCCAACATTCATGAAATAGCCCAATGGATTGAAGAAGTACGGGGTAGCAAGGTACTGGTGGTGGAGGAATACCGGCGGGCTGTCCCGTTGGAAATCAATTGGATAACCCCGGACAATGAGGTATTGGGTGAAGATGAGGCGCTTGATGAAATTGAGGCACTGCGCCAAGTGGGCAGTCGTCGCCGGTATATGTATGGTAACGGAGAGAAGGGGGATTAAATATGGCTCTGGTTAATAACGCCACCTGTGTGGGCGTGATAGAGTCGATCCAGGATCACCTGCCCACCCTTTACTTTGTGTTCAGCAGAGGTCGTACGGAACTTTTGGCCGAGGAGTTAAGCCGGGAGTGGGACTTTTTGTTACCCGTAGAAAAGAACCGGGTGGGTGAGCTAATTGAAAAGGCCGAGCACAGTTCCCCGGGGTTGTTCGGGGGACGTCGCAAGCACTTGCGACGTTTGCTATTACAGGGTATTGGCTACCACCATGCCGGACTGTCACCTGCTTTGAAAGAACTGGTGGAAACTCTTTACGAGTCCAGGTTGATTTTTGTTCTATTTTGCACGGAAACCTTTGCTGTAGGCATTAATTTCCCCGCGGCCAGTACAGTATTCGATGCCACCCGCAAGTGGGATGGGCGCAATCACCGCGGTTTACTGAACCGGGAATTTTTTCAGATGGCCGGCCGGGCCGGTAGACGCGGCTTTGATAAGGTGGGGCATGTTTTCGTCAATATAGATGAAAAATTCCCCGAGCAAACCGGTTTTTTTGACGAAGACAAGGTTGAGCCGGTACGAGGCAGGTTGGTTATTTCCCCTAATACCGCGCTTAGCTTGCTGCACTGGAAAACCGAGCCTGAAATAGAACGTTATCTTTCCCAGAACCTGGCGGTATACCAGAACAACCGTGAGATTGCCGGTCTGGCCGGGGAGCTGGAAACGGTGGAGGAAAAAATCTATATTTTGCGCAAAAACTTTTGTGCAGATAAGGATGGGCCATTCTGCCCCATGCTGCGGGAAAAACTTAAAAAAGAACTCAACCGCCTGCGCAACCGCAAGCGCAGTCATAAACCGGAGGTGTCGGGGCGGATAGCTGAGATTAAGTCCATCCTGGCTCAACCCGGCAAGGGATGTTTGCATCATGACTGTCGTGACGCCCATGATGAAATTACCGCTCTTGTAGAGCGTAAGAAGGAATTGGTGCGGCGTAACCGGCAGCTGAAAAAATTTGCCGTGGATTATCACCAGGAATTTCGCCGTATGTGTAATTTGCTGGAAAAGCTAGGATTTATCAATGGTAAAACACTATTACCCCGGGGGCTTTTTGCACTACACGTGCACGTGCAGGAAATACTAGTAACCGAGCTGGTGTTTTCCGGAATACTGCGAGAAGCCGAACCAGCTGAAGCTGCCGCTATTTTAGCTGGTATTGACTACGAGCCCGGACGTGACGAAGTTGTTGTACCCGGTATATATAACATGGACAATGTATCACTGTTAATAAATGAGCTGCTGGAAGCGGGTGTTCCTGAAAACCTATGTGTATGGTCACCTCTGTCCGGTCCGCTGGCTGAAGCCTGGTATAATAACGCAACCTTTGAGGAATTGCAGAAACGCTGCAATTTGCATGAGGGGGATATATTCTCCACTATCCGCAGGGAAATTGATGTACTGCGCCAGATCGAGCGGGCCGCCGGCGAAGACCACTCTTTCAGACAGGTCATGAACGACATTCGCAGCTCATTAGATCGGGATGAGGTAGCCGTATTAATATAGGAGGTCAACAAGTGTCAGCTTTCGGACAAGTTGGTGTTCTTCTCTTGATCATAATATTACTGGGTATTGTAGGGCATAATTACGTGGTGGCTGCTGCTGCAGGGGTGCTGCTGGCGCTGCGCCTGCTACACGGCGAGGCGTTGTTCCCCATACTGGAAAAAAACGCTCTTAATGTTGGTATCGGTATAATTACCCTGGCTATCTTAATCCCCATTGCCAGTGGTGGGATTGGCTGGTCAGAGTTATACAAAACTATAGCAAGTCCTTCCGGGCTGGTGGCTATAGCAACAGGTATTTTTGTGGCCTATTTGGGAGGACGTGGGGTTGGCTTTCTAACTATTCAGCCTCAAGTGATAGTAGGGCTCATGGTGGGTACTATTATCGGCGTTGCTTTCTTTCGGGGGGTGCCCGTAGGGCCGCTTATCGCCGGAGGTTTGGTGGCACTGATAATTGATTTAATTGGCAATGGTAAGTAAAGTAAACTTGTAAAATAAGGACAAGACCGCAGCACGGGAACAATGGGGAAATTAGCGGTATCCTATTCACTAACTTATAATCATTGCTATATTAATCAGTCGATGATTGGTTATATAACGTTTTGCCTGGCAAGAGGTTGTGGTAAGGTTGTCCTTGAGATAGGGATGATGATATATTGCTGCAGCAGCCTCCCATTACAACCAAAAGTGAGTAAGGAAGCTTCTAACCCAAGCACTTCGCTAAGGCGTTGTGCTTGTTCATTTTTGTAGATTATTAAACATTAATATTTTACTACCAAGGAATAACAAAACGATCATTTTTCGGTATAATGAGTAAAGGGGTGAAACAATGATTAATATTTTTCAACGCCACTGGCATGCCTCTACGCGCCTAAGCCCAACCAAGCCAGGTAATGCAGCTGTTGTAATAGACCCAGGACAACAGCCAAAAAGGCAGATTATCGCAGAAACGATTTATTGCGATACCGATTGTGAAGTTGGTGCTCGGTTGCGGGTGGACCCAAGTAGCTTTAAAATTATGGAAGCCACCTGGGAAACCTATTCGCTACCTGTGACAATTACGAACGTTCCCGGGCTGTACGGCGTAGAGGCTTATTTTAACAGCGGGTCGGCCATTACTGAGGCAGTGGCTCACCTGGGTCCTATTCCGCGCACACTATTTAATGAAACGGTGAGCTGCGTTATTCTATCGGAACCTTTTTTGTTTAAAGAACGCGGTTTCGCTTCAGCTGCAGCTTACCGCGAATATTGGGATGTGATATATCTCAATGCCTGCCGCTATTACAGCAACCTGGATACAGCTAGTGAACAGTGGGATTACTCTGGCTACATGCGCACCAGTATTTTGTTCAACCGGTTTGCCTCGCAGTCTGTTTTTGCACTGCCGGGTGGGGGTTTCTGCGTAGTCGCTACATATAGTGATTCTTTTCACGAAATCAGCGTTGAGTTTGACATAGAGAGTAACCTGGTAATCACCAGGGGTGCTGGTGGATTACTTCGCGCACCACATGCCGTTTGCCTGGAAGCTAATGTTTTTTTGCCTTATCTGCAGCAGCTGGCGGGTTATGACGCTAAAAATCCAGTTAAAAAACAACTTGCCTTAGTTTTAGGCCGGGGTGACGGCTGTGTGCACCTGATTGATACGGTGTATGACGCGCTGATAGCTGTTAATATAGCTGTGAATCGACATGGTGGTTTGGCCACCATGTAGCAGTAACCGCCGTTTCCCATCACCCTACCCTTTCATTAATATACTGAAATAACTATATACTCCTTTTTATAAATCGTATTACCGTATATATAATAGTTATCTTTTTTGTTAAAAAACGCTTACGAAAAAAAATTTAAAGTGTTAAAATTAGACATAGGAAAGAGAATAGCCTAATAGTAGCAGATGAGGGGCAGTCAGCATAATGGGCGTGCTCCCTTTCTATTTCATGATTATGTTATACATAGGCTTGCTGACGGCGGAAACATCATATGCAGTGGTAAACCCGAACAGGCCGCCGGGTGCGGTGATAGCTATGAGGTCAGTATCTAAAAAGTATTTAGGGATAGAGTGAGGCAAAAAAATGACATATACACGATACTCAAATCTTGAATTGTTGAAACTACCCGATTGTGACGGGCTTCTTGAAAACGGCCAATGCAAATGGCTGGATGTTTCGGCTTGTCGCGGTAAAGACTGTTCATTCTATCACAAAAAAGACAGCCTTGAAAAAGTATTCGCGCGCTTGCGTTCGCTGCCTGAAGAAAAGCAGGAGCATATCTCCCAAAAATATTACTATGGTGAACGCCCTTGGGCGGAATCAAAAGCAAAACCAAAACTATAAAGGTAACACAGGTATATACAAGATAAACGATAGGAATATATCGCATCAAGAGTTTAACCAATAAATAAAGAGTGGGGGCAAAAATTAGATGAATCTGGTACATGAGCAAGTCAGGCATCACCAATTCGGGATTGGTAGTATAACAGACCAGGCAGAAAAAATAATCACAGTAAAGTTTTCCGATGAGTATGGCATTAAGAGGTTCCAATATCCTTTGGCCTTTGACCAATATTTGATTCTTTGTAATGCCGGTTTACAGAGCATAATTCATGCCGAGGCACGCCTTCTAGCAGAGCAAATTGAGTCTGAACGAAAGCGCAAGGAAGAAGAATACCGGCGCAAAGAGGAAGAAAGGATTAAGAATATTCGGTCGAGCCAAACCACGTCCAAAAAAAGCGCTCCCGCAAAAAGCAGCACAAAAAAGGCTTCCTCAACATCTAAATAGCAAGTGCTGCTTGTGGACGATGCGGTTGTAAGCGAGGGCGTGCACCTTTTGCAGATGCGTGGATCGAAACGAAAATTATTTTCAAATTTTTACATTCAAAAGTCGTACCCCTCCTTAGCATAAATCTATTTCCGTTGTCCCACGCTCAATTCTCCAAGCACCGTTCCACGAACTACCGCCCGATCAGTTATTTTATTCTTTAGGCTTTCTTAATTCAATCCTCTTGAATTTCTTCCTTAACAATTTTTCTGGCCGGTTATGGGTATGGTTTGAATGCTATAGGTGCTAAAAAATGGGAGAAGAATGGGGTCAGACCTTGACATTTGACACGTAGTTAAGTGTCAAATGTCAAGGTCTGACCCCAGTGTGTTCCTTCTTTGGTGGTGCATTGCTTCAATGCCAGGGGATATAGCCATAACGCTCCCATAATCCCAACGTGCAAAACCGATACATATAGTCGTCGTCAAGTATTATAGCGTTTTCTGTATATTTCACTACGTCTGACGGTTGTTTGGGCAGCGGGATGTTCATTAGTCATGGACAATCATCAAATCATCGCTCCCATATCACCCGGCCATTCCAGACACTCCAGCAGTTCTTGATGAATTAAACCGTTGGATGCTGTAATATCCACGTACTCGGTAAGTTGCAGCGGTTGTCCGGCCGGGTCGCTCACCGCTCCGCCCGCCTCTTTCACCAGTACCATACCCGCGGCTACATCCCAGGGCCGCAGGGAAACCTCCCAAAAGCCCGTTAGCCTGCCGCCGGCCACGTAAGCCAGCTCCAGGGCGGCTGAGCCCAGGGCACGCAGGTTATTGCAGCGGTCGATCACTTGCTTGTAGTTTATCAGGTGCATGCGGGGGCGCTTGGCGATGTTGCCCGGATAGCCCGTCACCAAAAGGCTGCGGTCCAGGGTAGCAATGGTATTATCCGCTCTGATGGGGGAGCCGTTTAATTGGGCACCGCCGTCCTGCACAGCGGTGAAGGTTTCTTCTCGCAAGGGGTCGTGCACTACTCCCAGCACCGGTATGCCGTGGTCGGCCAGGGCGATGGAAACCGCGCAGAAGGGCACCCCGAATACAAAATTAGTGGTGCCGTCCAGCGGGTCTACATACCAGGTCATGGCCCCACCGGGTTCTCCTGCGCAGTTACCTTCCTGTTCTTCGCCTACCACAGCGTGTCCCGGGAAATGTTGCTTGATTAGCTTCACGATGCAGGCTTCCGCCTGCCGGTCTACCTCGGTGACCAGGTCTGACAGGCAGGACTTGGTTTCGGTAATCTGGTGTCGATATATTTTATCTCTGATAAGCCGGCCGGCTTCCCGTGCAGCCCGGATGGCAATTGCGAGTTCCTTTTGGTAATTGTTATTCATTATTTCACCTACTTCGGATTTTTATAAATGTTATCATAACCCTATTCTCATACTAACACAACGTTATACACATAACCGGCAGGAATCGGCATGTAATTACAAGAATTGTGTATATAAGAGAGAAGATTTAGCAGCTATGGGGAAGAAATGCGTTATATAAACCTGGCGGTGGTAGGGTAGGAGCGTCTGCAATTTAGTCCACCCCCGGGGGTAAAACGCTTATGTATGTTATTTAAACGTACTTCCGGACAAGACCGGACAAAAAGCTACTTTGACCGTAGTGTGTTGTACGGGAAAGCGGGTGTAGTGTAAGGGACTTGACTTGGCTAAGAGAGATAATTACTCTGTGCCGGATTACTGAATAATATGCAAAAACAACGGATGGCTTGTCCGGTCAAGTTCAATAATTTGCCGGATTGACAGGGTATGTCCTGGAGTTATATCTTTAACTGCAAAACTTTTACTAGGGACATAATTGCCTGGACACGGTATTATTATAGTGTCCAGGCATCCATTCGTTCCCTTGAATAAACATGTACATAACTATAACTACTTACTCTGCTTGGTTTCATTTTCCGATGGGTGCATGAAAAGCGGTACTACCTGGCTGTGAAAGGACTCCATTCCCGAATTAATACTAGTCAATGCTTCACGCATAGAATTAATCGCCTGACCCAGGTTGTTCAGCCTTCCGGCTGGATCAGGGGTGTTAGCGGCCATTAGCAGAATCAGGGTGACCAAGGGATGGGTAAAAGGAGTTTGGTTATTGTTTGGCATATTAGCCGGTGCACCTCCTTGATATAATAAATTTTGTTCGTTACAGGTAATTTATGAAAACAGACACCAAGATGTGCAGAAAAAACTGTTGTATTATTATTCATCTATATGTATAATTATTATGTTGTAATCTGGAGGTTATTTGCAATGAAAATTAAAGTTGGTATAATCGGTGCCACGGGTTACGCCGGGGCGGAGCTAGTACGTATACTGGTATCACACCCGCAGGTCCAATTGGTGGCGCTAACCACCCAGAGTTACGAGGGTAAGTTATTCTACGATGTTTATCCGCATTTATACAAATATGTGAAACAGGAATGTCGGGAGCTGGATTTGCCGGCAATAGTTAGCGAATCCGATATCATATTTGTGGCCTTGCCGCACGGGCATGCCATACCGGTGGCTCAGGAAGCATTAAGGCAGGGGAAAAAGTTTATTGATCTGGGTGCGGACTTCCGCATTAATCGCCGGGAGGTATATGAGCAGTGGTATAAAGTGGAACACACCGCGCCGGAGTTGCTGGAACAGGCGGTATACGGCCTGCCCGAAATACACCGTAATAAAATCAGGTCTGCCTCCCTGGTGGGAAATCCAGGTTGTTACCCAACCAGCGTAATACTGGGGTTGGCACCACTTTTGGCCTACGGTTTGGTAGATACCGATACGGTGGTGGCGGATTGTAAATCGGGGGTTTCAGGTGCCGGCCGGGGCTTGTCCCTGGGTGCTCATTTTGCCGAGGTAAATGAAAATTTCCGTGCTTATAATGTGGGTATGCACCGCCATACTCCTGAAATTGAGCAGGAACTAGGCAATCTGGCGGGTGAGTCGATGGTGATATCATTTACCCCACATCTTACACCCATGAACAGGGGTATTTTAAGTACAGTTTATGCCAAACTAAACCAAGAGATGACCTCTGAACAGGTGCGTTCCATTTATGAGGAATATTACCATAGCGAATATTTTGTGCGCTTGCTGCCCCCGGGAATGTTGCCCCAGACCAAAGCGGTTGCCGGCTCCAATCACTGTGACGTGGTGCCTGTAGTGGACCCGCGCACCGGGCGGGTCATTGTAATTTCGGCTATTGATAACTTGATTAAGGGAGCAGCGGGGCAGGCGGTGCAAAATATGAACCTGATGTACGATTTGCCGGAAACTATGGGACTGGATAGGCCGGGGCTATACCCGTAAGCCTAAAGTTTTCGCTCGTGCTATCAATATGGTCATGCTGGACATTGAATCTATAGTAACAAAATGGTCCTATATGTTTAGGTATTGTTATATGAGATTAATGAACATGATAAATATGCGGTGTAGTTAAAACAGGTGGTTTGGAGGAAAGCAAGTATGTCGCAAACAGCGTACGTAGAAATTCCCGGCGGGGTGACGGCACCCCAGGGCTTTACTGCAGCCGGGGCGGTGGCGGGTATAAAGTATGAAAGAAAAGATGTGGCCCTGGTATATTCGGATCGGGAGGCATCTGCCGCCGGGGTTTTTACCACAAATATAGTGAAAGCGGCACCCGTGCTATTAACCATGGAGCATATAAAAGATGGTAAAGCCAGGGCCGTGGTGGCCAACAGTGGCAATGCCAATGCTTGTGTCGGTCCCCGGGGGCTTGATGATGCCCGGGCTACGGTCGGCGAGGCTGCGAGACTTTTACACTTACCCGTGGAGCAGGTTTTGGTTGCATCCACCGGTGTAATCGGTCAGCCCTTGCCCATGGACAGGGTACTGTCCGGTGTCCGGCGGGCAGTAGCGGAACTAAGCGAAGATGGTGGTCATGATGCTGTGACCGCCATAATGACCACTGATATTGTGGCCAAGGAAGCGGCAGTGACGGTGGAGCTGGGTGGAGTCAGAATCACTATTGGTGGCATGGCTAAAGGCTCAGGGATGATTCATCCCAATATGGCAACAATGTTATGCTTTATTACGACCGATGCCGCTATTGATTCAGTTTGGTTGCATAAAGCGCTGACCGCAGCGGTGGAGCGCACATTCAATATGATCACCGTGGACGGCGATACCAGCACTAACGATATGGTGGTGGCACTGGCTAACGGTGCGTCGGGTAACCGGGTAATAAACGGTGAGAATTTGGACTATGCAGTTTTTACCACGGCATTGGAAGCAGTTTGCCGCAAGCTGGCTGTGGCTATAGCTTCAGACGGTGAGGGGGCTACCCGGCTGATGGAGGTGCGAGTCCAGGGCGCTGCCACTCAGCGTGATGCCCGTCTGGTGGCCCGGGCGGTGGCCTCCTCCAGCCTGGTCAAGGCGGCCGTATTTGGCAAGGACGCCAACTGGGGTAGAATAATCTGTGCCGCCGGGTATTCTGGAGCTAGTTTCGAACCGGATGCCGTGGATATTTACGTGGGTGATATGCAGGTGGCCAAGAACGGCGGGGGGCTGCCTTTCAGCGAGGAGCAGGCTGCCGAGGAGCTGGCCGGTGATCAGGTGACGTTTACTATTGATTTACATAACGGCGATAGTTGTGCCACTGCTTGGGGTTGTGATATGACGTATGATTACGTACGTATTAACGGCAGCTATCGTACGTAGTAATTATGCAAATGTGGGGTGCAAGGCGACGAAGGGCTTAGATGAGCGGAGCCATTAAGGGAATAAGTGGGGTGGGCATCGCAAATAAGCCGAGCCAACGCAGAAATTCTGAAGTGGATCTCGTTTGAATTTACGAAGGGACTTTTAAATAATCAAATTAAATAGCCCGGCTGATGCTATTATGTTTTTATTAGTTTAGGAAAGTTTAAGCCTGACCCCTAAGAAAGGAGGTGTGGGGGTGCCGAGCCCTATGGAAAAGGCGGGTATCTTGGTGGAAGCCCTGCCTTACATAAAAAAGTTTTACGGTAAAACAGTGGTCATTAAATATGGCGGCCATGCCATGGTTAATTGTGAGTTAAAAAAAGCGGTACTAACAGATGCAGTATTAATGAAATATGTGGGAATGCATCCCGTTATTGTTCACGGTGGGGGGCCGGAAATCACCGGCATGTTAAAAAGATTGGGCAAGGAAAGCAGTTTTGTGGGCGGCCTTAGAGTTACAGATGCTGAAACCATGGAAATTGCCCAGATGGTACTGGTGGGTAAAGTCAACAAAGATATAGTTGGTATGATTAACGATATTGGCGGTCATGCGGTGGGCCTCTCCGGTAAGGATGGCAACCTGCTGGTGGCAGATAAAAAAATGGGCTGCGTGCGCAGGCCCGATGGCATTGAGGAAATGGTTGACATTGGCCTGGTGGGTGAGGTGCATCAGGTAAACCCCGGTATTGTGGCCACGGTAATACGGGAAGGCTATATTCCCGTGGTAGCACCTGTGGCCGTAGGTGAGGGCGGCGATAGTTATAATGTGAATGCAGATAACGCTGCAGGAGCACTGGCGGTAGCCCTTAATGCCGATAAACTGATCATTCTCACCGATGTAGAAGGTATATTAGCCGATCGCAACGATAAAGCATCGCTGATTTCCACGGTAACCAGGCAGGATGTGCCCCAACTGGTGGAGAATGGCATTATAGATGGGGGAATGATCCCCAAAGTGGAATGCTGCATATCCGCACTGCGTGGTGGGGTGGGCACCACCCATATTTTAGATGGTCGGGTACCGCATTCGGTGCTGCTGGAGATATTTACCGATCAGGGTGTGGGTACCATGGTAACCAATTAACATTTTAGCCGGTGCTTGGTGTTGAAAGTGAAAGTTAAACGATCGCAGGAAAATGAAAAATGTCTTCGGCAGTGCCTCAATAAGCAATAATTATTGCTGCTGTTCTCGGACATGGCAAGTAGGGTGAAGCTTTGGGAAGCAAGAAAACCGTCCTCATGCTTATTCTGGGCACTGACAGAAAGAAGGGCGAAATAGGTGAACACTAATGAAATTATGCAATTAAGTGATAAGTATGTTATGCATACATACGGGCGCATTGCCATGGTTCCGGTACGGGGCGAGGGGGCGCGGCTGTGGGACGCTGAGGGCCGGGAATACCTTGATTTTGTAGCCGGTATTGCGGTTAATTCACTGGGACACTGCCACCCGGCTGTTGTACAGGCGGTGCAGGAACAGGCTGCTCAGCTGATGCACGTCAGCAATCTGTATTATATCGAGCCCCAGGCGCGGCTGGCGGAGATTTTAGTTGAAAATAGTTGTGCCGACCGGGTATTCTTTTGCAATAGCGGGGCTGAGGCCAATGAGGGAGCTATTAAACTGGCCCGCAAATGGGCCAAAAAACAACACGGTCCCGACCGGTACGAGATTATCACCGCTGGAAATTCGTTCCACGGCCGTACCCTGGCCGCTATTACAGCTACCGGGCAACCCAAATACCAGAAAGGTTTTGAACCGTTGCCGCAGGGTTTTAAGTACGTTCCTTTTAACGACCTGGATGCGCTGGCCCGGGCTGTTGGTCCCCATACCTGTGCCATAATGCTGGAGCCTGTGCAGGGTGAGAGCGGTGTTCGGCCGACCACTAAAGAATACTTGTTTGGTGTGCGGGAGCTATGTAATAAAAACGGGCTGCTGCTGGTTTTGGATGAGGTGCAGTGCGGCTTGGGGCGTACCGGTAAATTTTTGGCTTATCAACATTATGGTGTGGAACCTGATATATTCACCCTGGCCAAGGCGTTGGGCGGTGGCTTTCCCATTGGAGCTATGCTGGCCAAAGAGCAGGTTGCTGCGGCCTTTGCGCCGGGTGATCACGCTGCCACTTTTGGGGGTAACCCGCTGGCCTGCGCTGCTGGTTTAGCTGCCATGCAGACTACTATTATGAGCGGTATATTGGAAAACTGCAATCAGGTTGGGGCGTATTTTAAAGAAAAACTGCATCGACTCGTCAGTAAATACAGTTTTATCAAGGAAGTGCGCGGTTTAGGGCTGATGCTGGGAATGGAGTTGACCGTGCCGGGTGGAGACATTGTAAACCGCTGTCGTGAGCGGGGGCTTTTGATTAACTGCGCGAATAATACAGTGTTGCGTTTTGTGCCACCGCTAATTATTACCACTACGGACGTAGACAAAGCCGTGGAGGTTTTAGATGTAGTATTGCAGGAGCAGTCAGCCTAAAAAATATCTGGATTATAATTAGTAAAGACATGGGATAGCATTTGCCTTGTAATGCGTAGCTTGAGAGTACAGGTGAATATTACTTACAGATATGCAAAATTGTAAAAGGCATGATGATAATATGGATATAAAAGTTATATCTAAAAGTATTGATGATGTTATTTTATTGGAAAAGCGGTGATATAAATGAACTCTCTTAAGGAGACATTAAAGGGGAGGGATATGCTCTCTCTGCACGATTTTACCCCGCAGCAAATTGCTCTGATACTTGATTTTGCCGCACAACTTAAACAAATGCAAAAACGAGGCGAACCCCATGCACTGCTGCAAGGGCAGACGTTGGGTATGATTTTTCAAAAGTCTTCCACTCGCACCAGAGTTAGTTTCGAAGTAGGTATGTACCAACTGGGCGGCCATGCTCTTTTCTTAAGCTCTAAGGACATACAGCTGGGGCGGGGGGAGAGCATTGCCGATACCGGACGGGTGCTGGGACGCTATCTTGACGGTATCATGATTCGCACCTACGCCCAGAGCGATGTGGAGGAGTTGGCCAAATATGCGCCCGTGCCCGTGATTAACGGCCTTACCGACCTGCTGCATCCTTGCCAGGTACTAGCGGATTTGCTGACAGTGCAAGAGCACAAGGGCCGGCTGGCCGGGCTGAAACTGGCCTATGTGGGCGATGGTAACAACTTCTGCCACTCGCTTCTATATGGTTGTGCTAAAACAGGCCTGCATATCAGTGTGGCTTCGCCGGAAGGTTACCTGCCTCGGGAAGAGATCGTGGCGGCGGCCCGGCAGGATGCTCTGGAAACGGGCGCATCTATTACAATAACTACCAACCCGGAGGAGGCTGTATCCGAGGCCGATATATTGGTCACCGATGTATGGGCCAGTATGGGCCAGGAGAGTGAGCAGCAGGCCAGGATGAAGGTGTTTGCTTCTTATCAGATCAATGATCGGCTGGCAGCCATGGCGGCACCGGATTATATATTCCTGCATTGTTTGCCCGCTCACCGGGGTGAAGAGATGACCGCTGAAATAATCGACGGTCCCCATGCAGTGGTGTTTGATGAGGCCGAAAACCGTCTGCATGCCCAAAAGGCCGTTATGGCTTTGCTTATGGCGAAATAGAGTCAGGGGCTACAGCAATACCGTTGTTGTAACTAAGAAGGGAGTTGGCGATATGAAAAAAGTGGTTCTGGCGTATTCTGGAGGGCTGGATACTTCCATTATCATACCCTGGTTGAAGGAAAACTATGGCTACGAAGTTATTGCCATGGCCGCGGATCTTGGCCAGGGAGAGGAACTCGAGCCGCTGCATGAAAAAGCTTTAAAGAGCGGTGCCGGTAAGCTGTATATCGAGGACGTGAAGCGAGAATTTGTCACTGACTATATATATCCCACCTTGAAGGCCGGGGCTATTTATGAAGGCAAATATCTGCTGGGCACTTCTATGGCCAGGCCGCTGATCGGCAAAAAATTGGTGGAAATCGCCGAGCAGGAGGGGGCCGAAGCGGTAGCCCACGGCGCCACCGGCAAAGGAAATGACCAGGTGCGTTTTGAGCTGGCCGTCAAGGCATTAAAGCCTGAATTAAAAATAATTGCTCCCTGGCGGGAGTGGGACATCCGCTCCCGGGACGATGCCATTGATTACGCCGAAGCCCGGGGTATCCCTGTGCCTGTAACCAAATCCCGGCCCTATAGCATGGACCGCAATCTCTGGCACCTTTCCCATGAGGGCGGCGCTCTGGAGGATCCGGGCCAGGAACCGCCCGGCGATGTGCTGCTGCTTACCGTGCCGCCCGAAAAGGCTCCGGACGAGCCTACTTACGTGGAAATATATTTTGAACAGGGTATTCCTAAAAAAGTTAATGACCGTGAGCTGCCTCCCGATGAACTGGTTATGAAATTGAATGAATTGGGCGGAGCCAATGGCATCGGCATTGTGGATATGGTGGAAAACCGGCTGGTGGGCATGAAGTCCCGTGGTGTCTATGAAACGCCGGGAGGCACCATACTCTTTTTGGCCCACCGTGAGCTGGAGTTGCTTACTATTGACCGGGCCACCCTGCATTATAAGGAAATAGTGGCCTCTCGCTATGCCGAGCTGGCATATGACGGGATGTGGTTTTCTCCACTGCGGGAGGCGTTGGACGCCTTTGTGAACGTAACTCAGCGCACGGTTACCGGTACGGTGCGTATGAAGCTTTACAAGGGTAACTGCACACCGGCTGGAACCACCTCGCCGTACTCCCTTTATAATGAAGAGTTGGCCACCTTTGGCCGGGACGAAGTATATACACAAGCGGACGCCGCCGGGTTTATCAACCTGTTTGGACTACCGCTGAAAGTACGTGCGTTTATGGAAAGAAAAGCGGGATTGCGGAAATAAAACCGAACGGGGCCGGTTAACGCCCCGTTTTTTTATTAATTCGTGCCACTGGTTTCTAAATATTTTTTTTTAGAATATTCAGCTGATTACTTAAAAATAAGGTATTATTAAAGGTAATAAATGTCTCTGACTCTTATGATAATATATTTAACATTACCAGTTAATGCAGACAATAAAAACAAAATAACATCAGTCAACCAATAATAATTCACAAGTAAATGATCTAACAACAAATAACAGTATAGATCAAATGAATCAAAATGAAAATGACACCCGCCTGTTTTCATTATTTACAACAGCGCAATTATGAATGGCTTTTATGATTTTTTTTTAGCTTATTAATCTCTCCGCAATGCTTCGATGGGGTTCATCTTGGCCGCTTTGTTGGCGGGGAGCATGCCGAAAATTATTCCGATGGTGGCGGAGAAGAAGAATGCTATCAACATAGTCCACCATGATACTAGAGGTGGCCATTTGGCCAACTTGGCGATCAGAAAGGCTCCACCGACACCAAGCATCATGCCGATTGTGCCCCCAAGCAAGCAGAGTACCACCGATTCGATGAGAAACTGGGTCAAGATGTCCCTACGCCTGGCCCCCAGTGCCTTACGGATGCCTATTTCCCTGGTGCGCTCGGTGACGGAAACCAGCATGATGTTCATAACCCCGATGCCTCCAACTAAAAGTGATATCCCGGCAATGGCACCGATAATCAAGGTCATGATGCCGGTTATTTGGTTGGCCGACTGCATCTGCTGCTCCATGCTGTAACTGATGTACTGGGCGGAACTGCGATGCCTTCGTTCCAGTACCTTTACAGACTGGTCCATGATTTCCTGCACCTTTTCCCTGGAAACAGCGCTGCCTTCCAGGCTGTTTACATATGTGCCGAACATGTTATGCCAGGACCGGCTGGGAATAAATACCCTGGCTTCTTCCGAAAAGCCCAACATGGAGTCGCCCTTGGCCACCACGCCCACCACCAAAAATGGTGTGCTGCCGATATGCACCATATGCCCCACGGGTTCGGAACGGCCAAAAATTTCATCCGCAAGCGCCTCATCGAGCACAGCAACCCTCCGGCCCAAAGAATCGTCCTCCCGGTTAAAAAAATGACCGTTTTTCATATTTAGCTTTCTGATATACTCATAGTCCGAAGAAACTCCCCAGACCTGGGAATACATCTTGTCCTTGGAGCCCCTGACGTCGTCCATGGTGGTGCTGTTAGCGGAAAGGTAGCTTATTCCCGGCACCTTGTCCTTGAGCACCTGCACGTCGCTAAGTTCAAACATTCTGCCGGTGGGCTGCTCTCCGCTACGCCTGTCAACATAGATGGCAAAGATGTTGGTACCTACCTTTTCCATCTCCGCCATCAGCATAGCCCGACCTCCCTGACCGATGGCAACTACCGCTATCACCGCGGCAATGCCGATGATTATGCCCAGGGTTGTTAAAAAAGAGCGTAGTTTATTAGACCTGATACCCTCAAGGGCAACCCGAACACTCTCCAACAGATTCACTGAGTTTTCCCCCTCCCGGTATCAGAGTCGGATAGCCCCAGATTTGTTATCTGTTCTACAGCATCCAGAGGGTTTTCCACCTTTTCATCGGCCATTAGCTTGCCATCCCGAAAATGGATAATCCTTGAGGTATGCAAGGCAATGTCCCGCTCGTGGGTAACCAGCACTATGGTTGCTCCGTCCCGGTTTAATTCCTGAAAAATAGACATAATCTCTTCCCCGGAGCGGGTATCCAGGTTGCCCGTAGGCTCGTCGGCCAGTAATACAGCCGGTTCGTTAACCAGTGCCCGGGCTATGGCTACCCTCTGCACCTGACCACCGGATATCTGGTTGGGGCGGTGGTTGACTCGATTGGCCAACCCCACTCGTTCCAGTGCTAAGGAAGCCCTTCTCATCCTTTCCCGGGCATTTACCCCGGCATACAGCATGGGCACTTCCACGTTTCGCAGGACAGTCATTCGGGGCAGCAGGTTAAAGTTTTGAAAAACAAAGCCTATTTTCCGGTTGCGCACCTTGGCCATGGCGTTGTCATCCAGGGTGTTTACTTCAATGCCGTCCAGTTTATATGAGCCGGAGGTCGGGGTATCCAGACAGCCCAGGATGTTCATAAAGGTTGATTTGCCGGAACCGGACGGCCCCATTATAGATAAAAACTCGCCGGCCTTGACTTCGAGATTCACGTCTTTCAATGCTGTTACCGGATGCGCCCCTGTGTTGTATATTTTAGTCAAATTAGACACTTGAATCATTATGTATTCCCTCCGGCTGCAGGCACATTTTTTAATGCTGAAACCTTGGCACCATCTATTAGAGATTTATCGGGGCTTACAACTACGGTATCGCCTTTTTTGAGTCCGGATTTAATTTCAGTGTAAAGTTCGGTATTTAGGCCGGTTTCGACTGTTTTCTCCCTGGCGATATCGTTTTTTACCACGTAAACCTTGTGTTTACCGTTTTTTTCAACTACAGCTTCATATGGCACCACTAGAGCATTTTTCATGTCCACCGTGGTAATGGTCAAATCTACAGTATAGCCTGTGCGAAGGTCCTCGCAGTCGCCGGTTATTCTTACAACCACCGGCACTTCGATCTGGCTGCCTTGATTACTGTTTTGAACCAGAGCGCCGGGGGAAACGCTATGCAGTACCCCGTCATATTCACGGTCCGGCAGCGCTGCGGCATTAACTTTAACTTGCTGCCCGGCCTTTAGCCTGCCGCTATCCGCTTCGTTCACCCCAGCCGTAACTTCCACCTTATCTGTGTTGCCGATAGTAATAAGCCTGGTGCCGGGATTAATATGGTCCCCTTCGGCTACTTCCACGGCAATTACAACGCCGTCCATATCTGCCGTAAGGATAGTTCTTGCTAACTGCCGTTCGGCCAGTTCCACCTGAATGCGGGCCTGCTCTACCTGTGCGTTAAGAGATGTCAGCTCCGGGCCCGTGGGACCTGATTCCTTGATTTTCAGCCTGGCACCGGCGTTTTTGTACACCGTTTCCTTTGCTATCAGCTCAAGTTCGGCTGTTTCCAGCTCCTGGACACTTACAGCATCTTGATCATACAGTTGTTTAGCTCTCTCGTAATTTTTTTTGGCGTTTTGATAGTCGGCCCCGGCTTTACTATAGTCGGCCATGAGCTGAGCTATCTCTTCCGGCCGGGGATTAAGCGCGTTTTCCAGATTGGATTGTTGTATCGCGTAGTTTGATTTGGCGTTGCTTAGCTTGTCCTCTAAATCACCGGCATCCAGCAGCCCAAGCACCTGATCCTTATGTACTATTTCACCAGGGTTGACATTTATTTTTTTCACCGTTGTTTCTTCGTAGCTGTAAAACTCTTGTTTTTCCACCAGTCTTACCCGTCCGGTGGCGAAAACATTGTCCTGAATGTGTTGTACTTCCGCTCGGGCTACTTTTACCGGTATTCCTGTAGGTTTATTGTTTTTGATGATGATGGCCGAAACCACCGCTCCAATAAGGACGAGAGTTAGTGTCCCGGCCAAGAACTTCTTCCATGATATGTTCACTAACTTTTGTTTTAAAGATTGCAACATTTATCTCTCCCAATCTTTTGTCATTTTTACAAACAGTCAATCATTGTTTAAGACGTCCGTTAAGTGCGAATTGTTGCAATGATAAAAAAAAACTCCGCAAACGCGATGGTCGGCGGAGAAGCAGAGTCTTTCTGGTTCAACAACCATAGTGAAAAAACGATGTGATTTTATTACATTTGATTGCCGGCAATAAATTTTTCTCTGCAATCCCAACTGCAAAAATAATGTTTTATTTCATTCTTAGCCAGGACATATGCTTCTGATTTTGGCAAGGAACGTCCACAAATATTATCCCGAACCATCTCAATCTCTTCTTTAACTTCCGGTTTTAATTCTAAATGCTCTTTATTTGCTTTTTCAGCTGCTTTCCTTGCCCGTGTTAAAACGAAAAAATTGAATATTCCAGTTACTATCAAGTAAATTAAGATGAAATTTAATATACCTTCAATAACGCCCATTTGCTAAACCTCTTTTCAAGTAACTAATTTTAAACCCTGGCTAATATTTTTTTGAATACTTTACATGCTTCTTCTACTTCTTCTTCAGTTATATTATCAAACTGTCTCACTAATAATTGAAACCTCATGGTATTAATGTCAGACAGTAAATTTATTCCATTATCAGTTAATTTAAGCCACACGATACGCCTATCCTGATTAGATCTATCCCTTTCAACCCAGCCATTTTTATAAAGTCGGTCAATGATAGTAGTAGCAGCAGACGGAGAAATATCTAAAATATGGGCAATATCTGCTGCTTTGCAATGATCATGTGTCGCAATAAGTTTTAGTAAAAAAAATTGCGTTTGCGTTACCAGGCCATTTAAGATTTCTTTTAGCTGGCAGGTATTGTCTTTAATCAACTCTTGAAACAATGTATCAAATTCGATTAATTTTTCCTTTTTATTCAAGGTGTTTAGGGCTCCTTTGTCATCATTATAACAATTATAAACTGCCGTAATGGTTATGTCAATTAATTATTAGTAATATTAACAATTAAGCCCTCAAATTATTCCGTAAATAATAGGGAGGCTATGAGATTTCCCGTCTATAATTCCCAGCGCTTTTGTGTAGAGTTGAAGGTTGAGCACTCTGCTTTTGCTTATGTGGTCCCACAATGAAGGTATTGGCGGCTGCCAGGTGTGCGCAACTTTAGGCGGAAGTGTTGGCCGTTGTATTCAAAATGTTGAAGATGTGCCGGCCGGAGGTGTTGGATGTGTAGGTTATGGCGGTTAAAAGAGGACGGTTTGCGTGCAGTTTATTTTGTTCTGGCAATGCTATGATAGCAATAGCAAGTGACAGAAAATTATGGAAAGAGTGAGCATGTATGAACGAAGCAGATTTTTAAGCTCTGATTAAAAAATAGAAATCGTCAACAAAGTACTAGCCGACGGTTGGGACCAATCCATCAGGATAAGCCTTGACGATATCGAACTGACTAACGAAAACCTGCTGGAGCTGCGCCGGTTTCGCCCCAACGAACCCGTTAACGTGCTGATTAAAGCAGTCCAGCTATCTCTGTTTGATCCACCGGTATCCCCGGCTCCAATTAAGGCCAGCCCCGGACTCGTCGGGAACCGGCAAGCGGCTCCGGACGATAATGAATTTCTGGACTTTGCGGAAGAAGCTATCAACCAACCGGTTACCGGCAAATTTGTAAAGGAATTCAATTTGGCCTGATAGTGAAGAAGATAAGATAGGCTTTCCCGGTTTGGGTAGTTATACCGGTTTTACTCATGTTGATGTGAGGCAAAGTGTGTTTGTAATTTAGTCTCTTTTTTTACGTGTTGTATCATTCTTTCTACATCCGAATTCGTATTAATTGGAATAAGCATTATTTCAGGATGTGCATTTTGAAATACTCTAAAAATCTCGTCGGCAAAAGCTTGCCCAATAATAACAACGTCTTCGAAGTCGAGGATGGCTTCTTTAAAATGATCCACTCTAACTAAAAGCCGTCTCGCTTGAGACCTTGACATCAATGCTTCTCCTTCAAATTGCATTAACTTTACGTTAATCACTGTTTTGTGAAAGCTTGGATCCTTATCGGGATCACTAAATTGATTAAAAACATCTGTAATAATTGTTTTTGATTCTTTTGAAATGTCCATAAAAACCCATGTTCCTTTCGTATTAAACTTTTCATATTGCTCGTCAGCTAGATAATCATTACTATCATGCCCGTTAAAGAATAATCCTTGAGACATAATTTTAAAACTATCAACAATACGGGTACTGTTCTCATTAACATGCGCCATGATATAGTCAAAAATCATGGATATAACTTTTGCTGGCATTCTCATTGTAAAACATACCTCTCTCGTACTGCTTTTACATAACTATATAATAATATATGCAACAATAAAATTTTATTTTTACTTATACTGATATTATTGCAATTTATATTAAGATATAATCAATTTTATTTTAACGTATGCTATGCACGTGTGGAGGAAGGTGTTACCACGATGACCAGCTGGTGTATACGGAGTGCATATTGGATGACAAAATCGAACTCAACAATAAGATTAACCAAACTCTTGAGGAAATGGCCCAGGCAATCTTCAAGAGCTGGTTTGTGGATTTTGAATTTTCTGGTGAGGACGGACAATCCTATAAATCAAACGGTGGCAAAATGGTGGACAGCGAGCTGGGTGAGATACCTAATGGGTGGATGGTATATAGACTATCAGAAATTTTTGAAATTAATCCCACTCGCGAGTTTTCGCTTTAACAAGCAAAGAATCCTAGAAAAGCTGATTGATCAATATGCTATCCAATACCCTAAAGAATACCATTCCATCAGCTTTTCCCCCCAATACCTTATTGTTAATATGGTACTGGACGTCAACTCGGTGCTGGAAAACAAAGCCATTACTAGCTTAACCAGTTTATATCGGAATCAAGCCATCTACACGGATTTATTCACACTCCCTCAAAATGAGCTAAAACCCACGCCGGTATCTTATGCTAAGAACGGCGGGGTTTTATATAATGTGTCTTATTTCATTCTTAAATCAGGCATATGCTTACCTCAGGAATTGAACATTGATTATCTCACCTGCCAAAAGAGAATCCTGTTCTTCAGTTAGTGAGGCCACTGCTGTGGCCTTGGCGATGGAGGTCACCGGGGCGTGTTTTTTCATTGGGTAAAACTCAGGCAGCCCGTCACCGGCATATTCAATCGTGCCGTAGAAAAAATCAGTCCAGTCGGGCTCACCCTTGAGATCAAAGGCCAGCCTGGCCTTAATCCAAGGCAAGCCCGGGTTGGCATGACCGGAAAGAGCGAGCAGGCCGGGCAAAGCAATCTGCAGGTAGCCCATCAAATTAGAGGACGGCCCGCCGGCCAGAATGAAGACCGGTTTTTTATCCAGCAGGCCGAAGCCGACTGCCTTGCCGGGTCCAATACGAATCCGGTGAAATACCCCTTGCCAGCCAAGTTCGCCGAGAACCTGCGCCATCAGGTCACGTTCACCCGTCCAGGCCCCGCCGCTGGTGAGCACGGCGTCTGTTTCGCTGGACATTAGCTTTAGGGCGTTGTAGAGATCAGTATAATCATCTTTGGCAATGGTCAGCCGGGCCTGCATATTATATTTTTTGCAGAAGCCGGCCAGGGTCATGATATTGCTGGCGTATACCCCGCCCTCCGGCAAGGGTTTACCCGGCTCGACGATTTCGTCACCGGTGCCGATAATCCCGACCACGGGATTTCTAAAGACAGGGATTGTACTGTATCCTGCCGCGGCCAGGAGGCCGGCTACGGCAGGCGTTATCAGCCGATTGGCCTGGAGAATAGGTTCCCGCAAGGCCACGTCACTGCCGCGCCGCCGGATATTCCTGCCGGGTCCGGTAAAGGTTTCTACCAGCATCTCACTGTCCAGCTGCTGCACAAATTCTTCAGACACCACACTGTCGGCGCCGGCCGGGATACGAGCCCCGGTCAATACCCGCACCGTGGTTCCCGGTGTGACTTGAAAATCATTATCCCCGCCTGCGGCCATGGAACCTAAAAGTCGCAGCCGGACAGGGTTTTCGGCAGTGGCTTCGGCGACCTCCCGGCTTATCACTGCATAGCCGTCTTTGCGTGAGGTATCAATGGCCGGGGAATCCACCAGGGCATTAAGATTTGAGGCCGCGATACGGCCGACACTGTCCACCAGGGAAACATTTTCAGCAGCCAGCGGCTTGATGATCTCCAGGGTCAAACGCAAGGCCTCTTTCAGGCCGAGAGACATGTTTTGCATGGGGCCTCCTTTGGAAAACTCAGTCATAATAATTTCCGCATCTGCTTTCCTTAGCGCATACAAACTTTGAGGTCTATAGCAAGAAACGCAGCTTATTTATATAATGATAATAAGCTAAAAACCATTACATTTGCATTATATAGCTTGGCCTATCGTTAGGGCAATATTTTAATGGGACATGCTGCTTCCTTGTATCTTGTTCACTAATCAATCAGTAATACTTTAAGAAAATAACCCGGGCATGTAAAGGAGCTTAATGCCTGATAACCCTTCCTCTGTAAGACGAGCAGCTTAAAATCAAGCAGCACTGCCAGCAACGCCTCAGAGGTCAGTTATATGAGAGGGATTGTGATATACTTAATAGACGACTGAAGTCCAGCAACTCCGCCGGTACATTCAGCTGGCTGGACGCTCCGAAAAACGAAATATCCTCGTTCCCAGCGGTTTAGGTTCATGCGGTAGTTAGGAAACCGCCTGCACCGGGGCCACCGATACCCAAGTATAGAAGCACAGGTTTATTTATATCTTTACGCCGGATGGTGATTCATTGCTCGGTTCCCCAATGGTACTTATTCCAATATCGCGATACTATTATCTCTCTTGAAAAAATCAACCGACAACTTTTATATACCGGTCGTTAGTGGTAATAATGGATATCTAGCGAATGCTTGGGAAAAATAGTTATAAAAAGAGGATAACTGTGTCTGATATTCGAAGTGCTCAGTAATATTATTAAATAAAAGTGGTTCGTGTTATTATTCCACAGGGAGGATAAAATGATTATTACTACAACACCTAATATTGAAGGCAAAAAAATAACTGAATACAAAGGGATTATTTTTGGCGAAGTAATTACAGGTATAAATTTTGTAAAAGATATTGCTGCAAGTTTAACTAATATATTTGGTGGCAGATCTGGTTCATACGAGGGTGAATTAATAAAAGCCCGTGAAGATGCGTTAAGGGAACTGGAAAAAAGGGCTGAAATGGTGGGAGCAAATGCAGTAATCGGCGTAGATATTGATTACGAAGTGTTGGGGCAAGGCAACATGCTTATGGTAACAGCGTCAGGGACGGCAGTAAAAGTGGAATAAGCATTGGGTCTGATTAAACCATAAAAGGAGTGACTTTACTTTTACGGCTTTCTCAACTAAAATTAATAATATTGAATTAAGCAAAAGCAATGAAGGGAAGAAGTAGGTCAGTTTACATCATTCAGAGAGCATCCGGTTGGTGAGAGGCTGCAGATGCGCTGATGCGAATACATCCTGGAGCCGCTGCCTGAATTGCTAGTAGGGTTTGACGGGTGCGCCCGGTACAGCGTGTGAGTGTGTTTGCACTCGTTGAGGGGGATTTCCGTGAGGAATTCCCGAGCCAGAGGTGGTACCGCAATTATTGCCCTCTGTTCCAATTGGAGCAGGGGCGTTTTTTATTATAAAAGAAAAGGCCAAAGGAGTTGTGATAATGTTAATTTATGAAGACCTGGTGGCTCGTGGCTTGATTGCCCAGGTTACCGACGAAGAAGAAATTAAAGAACTTGTTAATAGCGGTAAGGCAATCTTTTATATTGGCTTTGATCCAACTGCGGATTCCTTGCATGTCGGTCATTTTATGGCCCTAAGCCTGATGAAACGTTTGCAGATGGCAGGCAACAAACCGATTGTTCTGCTCGGCGGCGGAACAGGTTTAATTGGTGATCCATCCGGCCGGACAGATATGCGTACAATGATGACATCTGAAACAATCCAGCACAATATTGATTGCTTTAAAAAGCAGATGGAACGCTTCATCGAGTTTGGTGAAGATAAGGCTATTATGGTAAATAATGCAGAATGGCTCTCAAAGCTGAATTATATTGAATTACTTCGTGATGTTGGAGTCTATTTTTCTGTAAATCAAATGCTGCGTGCAGAATGTTACAAGCAGAGAATGGAAAAAGGTCTGTCCTTCTTAGAATTAAATTATATGATTATGCAGTCCTACGATTTCTATTATCTGTATAAAAATTACGGATGCAATATGCAGTTTGGCGGCGATGACCAGTGGTCAAATATGTTGGGTGGTACGGAGCTGATCCGGCGTAAGTTAGGCAAAGATGCCTATGCCATGACCATTACCCTATTGTTGAACTCCGAAGGTAAAAAGATGGGTAAAACCGCCAAGGGTGCTGTTTGGCTTGACCCCAACAAAACCGCACCTTTTGAATTCTTCCAGTATTGGCGTAATATTGGTGACGCTGATGTTCTTAAGTGCATTCGTATGCTAACCTTCTTGCCGCTGGAACAAATTGACGCCATGGACCAATGGGAAGGCAGTCAGCTAAACGAAGCCAAGGAAATTCTGGCGTATGAACTGACTAAGTTGGTGCATGGCGAAGAAGAAGCCCAAAAGGCCAAGAATACTTCTCACGCTCTTTTCGCAGCCGGTACGGATGATGCTAACATGCCAACCACTGAAATTGTAAACGAGCAGCTGACCAATGGTGCGATCAGTATTATCGATTTGCTGGTGGCGTGTGATTTATCGGCTTCTAAGAGCGAAGCAAGACGTCTGGTGCAACAGGGTGGGGTAAATATTAACGATACTAAAGTTGAATCTATCGATGATAAAATTACTTTAGAACAATTGAAAAACAGTATCAAAATACGTAAAGGTAAGAAAACTTACCATAAGGCTTTGATGAAGTAAAGAATGCTGCTTTCGACATAGCCATGGAAGAAGTAACGGCAAGGAAAAATTGATTTTGAACACTGTGACTACATTACAGAGCAGGATCACGAACTATGCAAACTACGTGTTAAACCACAAAAGGACGATATTTTACTTGCAAATATTGGAAATTCCATCGGAGACCTGGCAAGGGTTATAGATGACCGTGAATTTAGCATTAAAAATGTTGCGTTACTACGTCCTGACCCAGAAAAAATTGACCCTACATACTTTTTTTATTTGGTAAAAAGTCCAAAGTTCCAAGGAAGGTTACTTAACCTTAAATTAGGTGCAGCACAACCTTATATCAGTTTAGCAAATCTAAGAACTTTTAAATTTGAGATTATACCAGAAAAGTCAGTGCAAAAGCTTATTGGTAAAACCCTTTTACTATATGATGTTCTTATTCATAACAATCAACGGCGAATTGCACTCTTGGAGCAGGCAGCGCGGCTGCTTTACAAAGAATGGTTTGTACACCTCCGTTTTCCTGGTCATGAACATATCAAAATAAACGATGGTGTGCCTCGTGGGTGGCAACGATTGCCATTCGGTGATTTACTTGTTCTACACATGCTGGCCACTAACCGCGAGAAATACACTTTGCTAAAGGACGGGGTGCAGGTTACTTACCGCAATGTAAAGGGCGAGCTTTATCGCCGGCGGGCTGATATTGTGGGGTTTGTGAACGGCATTCCGCTGTTATTTATGGAATTCAAAAATGTAAGCAAGGATATTCGGGCCGCTTACGAAAAAAATTTAGCCGACTATAAGGATACTGTTCCGCACTTGTTCCACCACAATGCCTTTATTGTGCTGGCCAATGGAGTAGATGCCAAAATCGGCTCGGTTTCCAGCCGCTTTGAACACTTCCATGAGTGGAAGCGCCTTGAAGAAGATGAGGCCGGAGCGGTGAATATGGAGACTCTGCTTAAAGGGATCTGCGATAAACGCAATTTTATGGATTTATTCGAGAACTTCATTGTATTTGACGATTCCCGGGTAAAGTGGTAAAGATTCTAGCCAGGAACCACCAGTATCTGGGCGCCAACCGGGCGATTAAGGCAGTGGAGGAGCGGCAAGAGCGGCAGAGTAAATTGGGGGTGTTCTGGCACATCCAGGGCTCGGGGAAGAGCTATTCGATGGTTTTTTTCACCCGCAAGGTGCACCGCAAATTGGGCGGCAATTTTACCTTTGTCATCTGCACAGACCGTGAAGACCTTGATACCCAAATCTACAAGACTTTTGCCGGGTGCGGTTTGGCGGACAATGACCGCGACCCCTGCCGGGCCTCAAGTGGCGGCCACCTGGAAAAACTGCTCAGCGAGCATAAAGCATACATATTTACGTTGATCCAAAAGTTTAATAAAGATGTGGGCCAAGACAATTGTGATCGCTGAAAAGTTGGAAGAACTGGAGACACTCGATGTCGATGTCCAGCAGCGCCTGGAGAAGGAACTTAAACGGGAATATCATATCATCACGGCAGAAAAGCGGCTGAAGCAGATAGCGCGTGACTTTGTAAAACACTATTCAACAGCTTGGGAAACCGGTAAGGCTATGCTGGTCTGCATCGATAAAATCACCTGCGTGCGGATGTATGAATTAATTAAGGTCTACTGGAAAGTCTGCATTAAAGAATTAGAGGCGGATTTGCCTAACTCAGCCGACGAGCAGGACGAGGTGTATCGGCTGCGCCAGCTGGCCTGGATGAAAGAAACGCAAATGGCTGTGATCGTCAGTGAAGATCAGGGCGAGGTGGATAAGTTTCGCCGGTGGGGCCTGGATATTAAGCCGCACCGCAAGTTAATTAAAACCGGCTTTGAAATAGGTGACGGCGGGCGGATTGATGTAGAATCAGCTTTTAAAAAAGAGGTGCACCCCTTTCGCATTGCCATCGTCTGCGCCATGTGGCTAACTGGCTTTGATGTGCCCAGCCTCTCCACGCTTTACATCGACAAGCCGCTGAAAGCGCACACTTTGATGCAGGCCATTGCCCGCGCCAACCGGGTTCAGAGGAGTCCTCATATTGCTGAATTTAGAAGAGCACCGGAAACAGCTCGTTTTTTTGTTGAACAAGCCAATCGGGAGCAGCGGGAATGGATAGAAGATTTGCTTGCTCGGTTGCAGGTCATACCAGATAACAACGTATCAGTATGTATTTTAGATACAGGAGTGAATAATGGTCATCCGTTACTTGATCAACTAATAGAAGATTACGATCGACACTCATATGATCCAGGGTGGGGAGCAAGTGATAACAACGGACATGGCACTGAAATGGCTGGAATAGCAGCTTATGGCGACTTGCAACAAGCCGTTACAGCAACAAATCCAGTTGAAATATTACATAAGTTAGAATCTGTCAAAATATTACCGGATGCAGGAGCAAATAACCCTGAACTCTATGGAGCAATTACTTCCCAAGGGATTAGTAAAGCGGAAATACAACGCCCGGAATACCATCGCGTTCTTTGTATGGCCGTAACTACGGATGCGTTTTCTGTAAAAGATGGGCGTCCGGATTCATGGTCGGGGGCCATTGATGAAATCGCTTCCGGTTTTTTTGACGATAGAAAACGGCTTTTCTTTATATCTGCCAGTGATCCTGATTTGGAGCTGATTAATGCTTTTGGTGTCTGGAAAGAAAAGAATGTGTACGGCAAAAAAACTTTTGGGGTGGAACGCACCACCTTTATTATTGACAGCCATGGCATCCTGCAAAAAATGTATCCGAAAGTTAAATTCAAAGGGCATGTCGAACAGGTCCTGGCGGATTTACAGGTTTTATAATTGCGCCTACAATTGTACTTTGAAGTTCTCATCAATTTTAAAGTTCATATCAATCCTATCTAAAGTGCGATATGACGTTCTTTTGCCGGAAGGGCGGCATAAGCAAGAGAGGTTTCAATATCAGTCTGGGCTAAGAGAAGGATAACTCTTTAATATTTCTTCATACTTATATCCTGTAGCCAGATTATCTAAAACAACAGACACGGGGATTCTGGAGCCGGCAATACATGCCTTACCGTGACATACCTCCGGGTCGATTGTGATCCTTTTTAATAAACTCATATTACCACCCCTTTCTATTCGTTACAGCCTAGTATTGGTTGGCCTAATGCTGGGAAAATTGGTTATTACCGGAAGGCTTCAAAGAATACCATGTCTTTTAGCGGTTTGCGGTCTGTGTGCCTATCCGTCGGAGCGCTTTCCCCGGCGGCATAACCGACGACTAAAATATTTACGGGCTCAACGTGGTCGGGGATGTTGAATTCCTCTTTGAGTACGTCCGGTTTGAAATGACCTACCCATACCGTTCCCAGGCCCAGTTCGGTAGCCTGCAGCATCATGTGGTCAGTAACTATGCTGGCATCAATATCGGCGAAGTTTTTGTTGTCATGCGGTCTTTTCCAAGCCACGTTGTAGTCCGAGCATACGATAATGGCCAATGGTGCGCCGTAGATATTGGCTGCTTTTTGCACTTTGTCCAGTCCGGCCTTTTCACGCACTACGATTAGACGCTGCGGTTGGTAATTTACCGCTGTTGGTGCAATCCTGCCGGCTTCAAGGATTCTTTCCAGCTTGTCTTCTTCTACCGGCCTTGTCTCATATTTCCTTACAGAGTATCTTATTCTCGCTATATCTAAAAAACTCATTTTTCTACCAGGTCCTTTCACCGAATATTTTTCGTCTGGTGGCCCTTATCAAGTGCCTTTCGCCAGTCTTCCACCAATTATAGCCATTTTTATTGTGTATGTCCAGGTTAGTGTGACTATTCGGAAACTAACGTGAGGTTTGGGGTGTCTATAGAATGCAGCGGGGGCACTTAACGGAATTGAAGATGTACCGGGGTATGGAAATAACAAAGAGCGGGGCCGATTAAAGCGCCCCGCTTACTGCTTTTCTAATGTATTGTCCCACTATTTTTCTTTAATTAATGAGTAATGCGGCTTATATTTTAAGTTATGTTCCGTATTGATAAAGCGTATTGTGCGGCTCTTGGCCCGCAGTACCAGTGAGTATGTTTCAGCCTGTTCACCGCCCTTAAAACGCACTCCTTTAAGCAGCTCGCCGTCGGTGACGCCGGTAGCCGCGAAAATAGCGTCATCTCCGTGTACCAGGTCGTCCATAGTTAAAATACGGTGGGGATCTTCAATGCCCATGCTCAGGCAACGCTGGTATTCGCTGTCATCCTCGGGCACCAGGCGAGCCTGCATATCCCCGCCCAGGGCTTTTAGTGCCGCTGCAGCAATTACGCCCTCCGGAGCACCGCCGATGCCCGCGCAAATATCAATGCCTGTGTCTTCAAAGGCGGTGGCAAGTGCCGCGGCAACATCACCGTCTCCGATGAGGCGTACTCTGGCTCCCGCGTTCCGCACTCCTTGAATCAAATTATGGTGCCGGGGGCGATCCAAGATCATTACCGTGCAGTCCACGATTCGCTTATTATGTGCTTTGGCTACAATTTCCAGGGTTTTTTCAATAGGATCGTCCAGGTTGATTAGGCCGGCAGCCCGCGGGCCTACGGCCAGTTTATCCATGTACATATCCGGAGCGTGCAGCAGATTGCCTTTATCGGCAATGGCAATCACAGACAGGGCGTTGGTCATCCCCTTGGCCAGAATGTTGGTGCCCTCCAGCGGGTCTACCGCCACATCCACTTCAGGTGTCTCAGAGTTGCCTACCTTCTCGCCGATATATAGCATAGGAGCTTCGTCCATTTCCCCTTCGCCGATAACTACGGTACCGTTAACGCATACTGAATCGAACATGGTGCGCATAGCGTTGGTGGCGGCTTCGTCGGCCTCGTTTTTGCGCCCGCGGCCCATCCACTGGGCGGAGGCTAAGGCGGCCATTTCAGTAACGCGCACCAATTCCAGCGTCAGTTCTCTTTCCATAAAATGTTCGTCTCCTTTGTTAACAAACTGTTTAATTGATTTTTATTTTAACATATATAGTGCTTGATGAGTTATATAGTATAACATTTTTTTAAAAAAGCGCCTAATATTTTGTAGATAGTGCTTTGCAGCGAGCAAATTGATAACTAATGATATGATAGTTTAGAATAAAGTACTTTGGCAGAAGAAACAAGATATGCCGGGTATATAATATTTTTTTTAGACATTTTTCCAACTTTGGTACAGCCATGTTATAATATTTTAGCATATTTCTTGGCAAAATGAAGCAGCTGTGGTATTAAAACCGCTTCGCTGTCAACACTTATTAGAAGAAGGTGGATTTAATGACCAAATTGTGGAGTGGGCGTTTTCAAAAGGAGACAGACCGGATGGTGGACGATTTTCATTCTTCCATTTCCTTTGATAGCCGCCTTTATAAATACGATATTTCCGGCAGTATTGCTCATGCCAAAATGCTCGCGCGGGTAGGCATTATCAGTCACCTGGAAGCAGATGCCATTGTTGGCGGTCTGACCGGTATACTAGCCGGTATTGAAGCGGGCCGGGTTGAGTTTTCCGTTGCCGCCGAGGATATTCATATGAACGTGGAACAATTATTAATAGAAAGCATTGGTGATGTTGGTAAAAAACTGCACACTGCACGCAGCCGTAATGACCAGGTGGCGCTGGATGTACGCATGTACCTGCGAGATGAGATAGACGGGGTCGGACAGCTGCTGTCCGAGCTTATCAGTGTGCTGCTGGATATATCGGAAAAACACCTGGATACGGTAATGCCCGGTTACACGCATTTGCAAAGGGCTCAGCCCATTTCTTTGGCTCATCATCTGCTGGCCTATTGCCAGATGTTCAGCAGGGATATGGACCGCCTGGTGGATTGCCGCCGGCGGGTTAATGTGCTGCCCTTGGGTGCCGGTGCGCTGGCCGGTACTACTTTCCCTCTGGACCGGGAGTACGTGGCCCGGGAATTGGGCTTTGATGCTGTTACGGAGAACAGCTTGGATGCGGTGAGCGACCGGGATTTTGCCGTAGAGTTTGCTGCCGCCGCGTCCCTTATAATGATGCACTTGAGCCGTTTTTGTGAGGAAATAGTTCTCTGGTCCTCTGCGGAATTTGGATTTATAGAATTGGATGATGCTTATAGTACGGGCAGTAGTATGATGCCCCAGAAAAAAAACCCGGATGTCGCTGAATTAATCCGGGGTAAGAGTGGCCGGGTATTTGGGGATCTGACTGCCCTCTTGACGGTGCTCAAAGGGCTTCCGCTGGCTTACAACAAGGACATGCAGGAGGATAAGGAGGCGCTGTTTGATGCGGCGGATACGGTGAAAAAGTGCCTGCTGATTTTCCGGCCCCTGGTGGCTACCATGCGGGTTAGAAAAGAAAACATGGCACAGGCGGCCCGAGGCGGCTTTACTAATGCCACCGACCTGGCGGATTACCTGGTCCAGCGGGGTGTGCCTTTCCGTGAGGCCCATGAAATTGTGGGGAGGGCGGTGGCCTATTGCCTGGAACATAACAAATCCCTGGACGAATTAAGCCTAGAGGAATTGCGCGGTTTTTCATCGTCCATTAACGAGGATGTTTACGAGGCTATTGCTGTGGCTCGCTGTGTGGCGGCACGCAGTGTAACCGGCGGTCCTGCCCCCGAGGCGGTGCAAAAAGCCATCCAAGCGGCCCGGCAGAGGCTGGGTAGGTAATAAGCATATTTTACAATGTTAAGGAAGGTTTGATTATGAACTGGCAGCAAATGGCCCTGTTGGTGCTGGCGGGGGCTATTATAGGTTATACTACCAACTGGATTGCCATTCGTATGTTGTTCCGGCCTCTGTATGAAAAGAGGTTGCTGGGCCTGCGTGTGCCCTTCACCCCGGGTGTTATCCCTCAAGGTAAAGGACGCCTGGCCGCTGCCATCGGTGAAGCGGTGGGTGGTACGCTGCTTACCGAGGAAAAGGTGGTGCAGCATTTGCTGCAGCCCGAGGCGGAGGAACAAATGCGGCGTTATTTGGCCAATGGTATGGCCAAGGTTCGGAATAGCGGTATTAATGTCGGGGAAATGTTGGGTAACCCCGGGGGGGAATCGTCATTTTTGCCGGAGTTAACCGAACTGTTTTCAGACCTGGCAGTAAAGTTGGCCCGGGGTGAATCATCACGCCGTGCGGTGAATTGCCTCGTACAGGAAGCTGCAGATTACCTGCTTGACCAAACTGTAGCAGCAATGGTTGATGCGGGTGGCTCAGACGGTATTGCAGACACCCTGGAGCAACTGCCCGCATCAATACTGCAGCAGCCGGCCGTCCAGCAGGAACTGCAGCGCCGGCTGGCTACGCAAATAGGAAATTTTCTCAACAGCCCCCAACCGGTTGGATATTACTTGCCCGGGGCTGTGCAGGAGGGCATCCATCAATTTATTAATGACCAGGCTCCCCGTATTATTGAGACCATTCAGCAATATGTCAATTCACCGGCTGCCCGGCAAGCTATAAAAGGCCGGATCGAGGGGTTTTTCGATAGCTCGACTGTTAAGCGTTTTGTCAATGGGCTATTTCAGCTTATGGGGAATGGCACTGATATGCTGGTGCAGCGTTTGGGTACGGAAATAACGCAATTTTTTGCTGATGAAAAAAACCGGGCTGAAATTATAGAGCGCCTGCATTTACTGGTGAGTGAAGCGTTGGAAAAAAGTATTAGTGATATTACCTCGGGCCTGGATGAGGCCGGTAAACGGGAAAAGGCTGCCGAGATTGCGGCCTGGGCAATGGATAAGCTTCGCGATCCCGGTGTAGCTTCTGCTTTGGCCGGTGTGACCAAGGAAGTTCTGGATAAAAACCGTAACCGGACCTGGCGAGAGATAATTAATCAGGTCATCCCTGTTCAGTCCACCAAACTTACCGAATTTTTAGAGCGCCTGGTAGAGAACTTTTGGGAGCGGGATGCGCTGGCCCGGAATGTGGATGCATTGGTTCGACGGGAAATGGCCGCTGCCCGGCAGTTGCCGCTTAGCCGTGTATTGGATTGTTTGCCCGAAGGTTGTGTAACCGATTCGAGTGGAATTGCAACCAGGCTGTATCGCTACCTGGTGCAAAGACAGGTTCCGGGGCTGTTGCGTTTTGTTGATATCAGAAGCATGGTGCGACAGCGGGTGGAGGAGCTTGATGAGCTGCAGGTGGAAAAAATGCTGCTGGGCATTATGCGCCGGGAGTTGGTGGCGATCACCTGGTTGGGCGCGCTGCTGGGGGCCATACTGGGCGTGGTAACAGTTGTTATGCAATATATGATGAAATAAAGGTAAAAACTGTTGACCTTAATTATAGTTTACTGTATACTGATATGTAAGTCTTTATATTAAAGGTTATGAAGGGGAGCAATACCTGCAAGCCGCGCCACAGAGAGCTGGGGTGCTGAAAGCCAGCGCCGGAACAGGTTAAGACATCGCCCCGGAACTGCTTTGTCGAAAGGTATCGCCCGGTAGGCAGAGCCGGGAACAAGTGGCCCGTTATTGTCACTGTGTCGCTGACACACTCAAGAGGTTTTCGCTTTTGCGCGGAAGCAAGCAGGGTGGTACCGCGGGAGCAATTAACGCCTCTCGTCCCTGGTGTTATTTCATCAGGGGCGAGAGGTTTTTGTTTTTATGTTGGCAAATGGTTAGCTATGCGGTCGAATTTAGCGGTCGATTTTAATGGAGGGAAGTGTACCTAGGGTTCCGCCTCCGATGGAGGGACTGGACCAAGCGGTACAGGCCGCCGGGGTTTAATCTTCGGAGGTTACACCGTGGGGATAAAAGACCCAAGCGGATAGGTTCCACTCTTGGAAAATATCAGCGGGGTCTTATTTATTTTATAGTTTTTAAAAGTTAGCATGGGGGGTGAAAACAATCTCCGCAGATTAAACCGGCAGAGGTCGGTTGAATCTTTTTCCAAAACAACGGTTGATTTTAGCCGATTGTTTTGTGTAAGTGGTGTTATGTTTACTGAATCATAACAGGAGTGTGATGTTATGGGCATGATAATTTATTTGGATGGTAAATACGTACCTGAGGAAGAAGCGGTTGTTTCTGTATTTGATCACGGGTTACTATATGGTGACGGTGTATTCGAGGGTATCCGCGCTTATAACAACAGGGTTTTTAAACTGTCCGACCATTTGGAAAGGCTGTATGAATCGGCTCGCACCCTGATCTTGGAGATTCCCATCAGCATTGAGGAAATGCAGGAAGTGGTGCTGGAGACTTTGCGTCGCAACAGTTTGCGGGATGCTTACATTCGCCTTGTGGTGACCAGGGGCAAGGGTGATCTGGGCCTGGACCCCCGCAAATGCCCCCGGGCGACTGTTTTCTGCATTGCTTCGTCTATTCAGCTTTATCCTGATGAATTGTATGAACAGGGCCTTGAGATGGTTACCGTGGCCACTCGTCGCAATCTTTCCGAGGCTTGCAATCCCAGGGTTAAGTCGCTCAATTACATGAATAACATTTACGCCAAAATTGAGGCTAATTTAGCAGGTGTGTCTGAAGCTATTATGCTTAACCAGGAGGGTTATGTGGCTGAGGCTACCGGTGATAATCTTTTCCTGGTTAAAAAGGGCAAGCTGATTACTCCTCCTGTCTATGTTGGACTGCTGGAGGGGGTTACCCGTAATACCGTAATGGAAGTGGCCCGGGATAAGGGTATTGTAGTTGAGGAGAAGGTATTTACCCGGCATGATATCTACAACGCCGATGAATGCTTCCTTACAGGTTCGGCGGCCGAGTTAATTCCTTGTGTGCGGGTGGATGGCAGAACCATCGGTACCGGTAAGCCCGGCGAAGTATTTTGGGGTTTGCTAAATGATTTCCGGGAATTAACCAAAGTGGATGGACCAGTAATATTTGAGTAGAAGTTGTAAGCAAATTAGTTGTTCTAATAGGAGGAATAAAAATGCGCAGTGATGCTATGAAAAAAGGGTTGGAAAAAGCCCCCCATCGTTCCCTGTTCAAGGCGCTTGGTCTGACCGAGCAGGAACTGGAACGGCCCATCATTGGCGTGGTCAACTCATTTAACGAAATAGTGCCCGGACACATGCACCTGCGCGAAATCACCGAGGCGGTCAAGGCCGGTGTCCGGATGAGTGGCGGTACCCCGATAGAGTTTCCCTCGATTGCGGTTTGTGACGGTATTGCCATGAATCATGCGGGTATGAAATATTCCCTGGCCAGCCGGGACATTATTGCCGATTCGGTCGAAGTGATGAGTATGGCCCATCCCTTTGACGGTATGGTGCTGATTACGGCCTGTGACAAGGTAATACCAGGCATGTTGATGGCCGCGGCGCGGGTGGATATCCCCACGATTATCGTCAGCGGCGGCCCCATGCTGCCCGGCCGCTACCAGGGGCGGGATATGTCTCTGAGCAATATATTCGAGGCGGTTGGCAAGGTAAGGGCCGGTAATATGACCGAGGCGGAGCTGACGGAAATTGAAGAATCGGTTTGCCCGGGCTGCGGCTCCTGCGCCGGTATGTTTACTGCCAATTCCATGAACTGCCTGACCGAGGCCATTGGCATGGCCCTGCCCGGCAACGGCTCGTTTCCCGCAGTTTCTGCGGCTCGCCGGCGCCTGGCTAAGTTGAGCGGCATGCGAGTGGTGGATTTGGTGCGCGAAAACCTGCGCCCTTCCGATATTATGAACGCCAAGGCATTTGCTAACGGTCTGGCCCTGGATATGGCTTTAGGCTGCTCCACCAACACGGTGCTGCATCTGCCCGCCGTTGCCCACGAAGCCGGGGTGGAAATAAATCTGGACCTGTTTAATCAGGTCAGTGAAAAAACCCCCAACCTGTGCAAGCTGAGCCCCATGGGTCCCCACTTTATGCTGGATTTGGATGAAGCCGGCGGCGTATCGGCGGTGCTTAACGAACTGGTTGCCCATGGATTGGCCGATGGCAGCGCAATAACTGTTACCGGAAAAACGCTGGGCGAAAATGTAGCGAGTGCTGTCATCAAGCGCGGCGAGGTCATCCGCAGTGTGGAAGATCCGTACAGCACCGGCGGCGGTATTGCCGTGCTGCGCGGCAACCTGGCCCCCAACGGGGCAGTGGTGAAGAAAGCCGGGGTAGATCCGGAAATGCTCAAGCACCGCGGGCCGGCCAGGGTATTCAACTCCGAGGATGAGGCTTATCAGGCGCTGATCAATAATCAAATTAAAAAGGGCGATGTAATCGTGATCAGGTATGAAGGGCCCAAGGGGGGGCCGGGTATGCCGGAAATGCTTACTCCAACCGCTACCGTAGCCGGCCTGGGCCTGGATAAAGATGTGGCTTTGATTACAGATGGACGCTTTTCCGGTGCTACTCGGGGGGCCTCTATCGGTCACGTTGCTCCTGAAGCCGCTGAGGGCGGCCCCATTGCGGCATTGCAAGACGGCGACCTGATTGAGATTAATATACCCGATTCTAGGCTGGATGTGCTGATAAGCGACGAAGAGTTGGCTGCCCGGCTTGCCCGGTGGGTGAAACCGGAGCCCAAAGTGACAAAAGGTTACCTGGCCCGTTATGCCCAGCTGGTTACTTCGGCTGATCACGGGGCGGTTTTAAAGAAGTTATAAGACAGTATGCCGGCTATTTAATAAATGAACATTATGCTTAAGATAGCAGATCCTGCACAGTTAACGCTTAGCTAATGCCGGCCTGTAAAAAAGTATAACAGGCCGGCTACTAAATAATTTTACCGGAGGGTGAGAGGGTATGCAAAAAACCGGGGCACAAATCCTGGTCGATAGTCTCCTGGCCGAGGGGGTGGATACGATTTTCGGCTACCCGGGCGGGGTGGTTCTACCGATTTATGATGTGCTTTATGACTCTGAGCTGCGACATATACTAACTCGGCACGAACAGGGCGCTGCCCATGCCGCCGACGGCTATGCCCGGGCCTCCGGTAAACCTGGAGTGTGTCTGGCCACATCGGGACCCGGGGCGACCAATTTAGTTACCGGTATTGCTAATGCCTACATGGATTCGATTCCCATGCTGGCCATTACCGGGCAGGTGCCGACCACTTTGTTGGGCCGGGACTCTTTTCAGGAGGCCGATATTACCGGAATAACTTTACCAATTACCAAACACAATTTTTTGGTTAAAGACACAAAAGATATAGCCAGGACGGTACGGGAGGCTTTACATATCGCCACCAGCGGTCGTCCCGGTCCGGTACTCATCGACATGCCTAAGGACGTGTCCACAGGTATGGCGGAACATCTAGATCCCGGACCGGTGCAGTTGCCGGGTTATCGATTTAATCATGAGCCAAATCCTGAACAAGTAGCCAGGGCCGTCAGGGCAATTGAAGAATCCGAGCGGCCCGTTATTTATGCCGGCGGCGGCGTGGTAAGCGGCGGGGCGCACGGCGAGTTGCTGGAGTTGACCGAAATGCTGCTTATGCCGGTAGCCACTACGATGATGGGTTTGGGCGGCTTTCCCGGTAATCACCCGCTGTCGGTGGGTATGCTGGGCATGCACGGCAGCAAGTATGCCAATTATGCGGTAAGTGAATGCGATTTGTTAATTGGCATTGGGGTGCGCTTTGATGACCGGGTGACCAGCAAGCTTGAAGAATTTGCTCCCGGCGCCACCATCATGCATATTGACATAGATCCGGCGGAAATAGGTAAAAATATGGGCGTGGATATACCAGTAGTTGGAGAAGTCCGGCTTGCCCTGCGTCAAATTATTGACCGGCTTAAGCCCAGAGTGGCCAGCCGGTGGCGGGATAAAATCGGGGTTTGGAAAAAGGAACATCCCTTGGATTTTGAGGCAAACGGACAGCTTAAACCCCAGGAGGTCGTTCGGGAGATTTGTAATGTTACCAAAAGTAATGCCCGGATTACTACTGAAGTGGGCCAGCACCAGATGTTTACCGCCCAGTATTACACCTTTACCCGGCCGCGAACTTTCATTTCATCGGGCGGGCTGGGCACCATGGGATTCGGGTTCCCTGCGGCCATTGGCGTGCAGGTGGCCTGTCCGGATGAAACGGTGATCGATATTGCCGGAGACGGCAGTATCCAAATGAATATCCAGGAGTTGGCCACGGCCGTGAACTATAATTTGCCGGTAAAAATAGCCATTTTGAATAACGGTTTTTTGGGTATGGTTAGACAATGGCAAGAGCTGTTTTATAATCGCCGTTATTCTTACACCGAGCTGGATAATCCCGACTTTGTCAAACTAGCCGAGGCATATGGCGCTGTAGGCATGCGGGTGAGCAAAAAATCGGAATTGCGTTCTGCCTTGGAGGAAACCCTAGCGGTGAACAAACCGGTGGTGCTTGATATTCCGATTGAGCGGGAGGAAAATGTATATCCCATGGTTGCTCCCGGTGAACCCATTCATAAAATGCTGGGATAGGAGGGGTAGATATGCTGCATACCCTAGCGGTGCTGGTGGAAAATAGCCCGGGCGTGCTGGCCCGGGTGGCCGGCCTATTCAGCCGGCGCGGCTATAATATTGACAGTCTGGCGGTGGGACGCACTGAAGATCCCGAAGTGTCCCGGATGACCATTGTGGTTGATGGCGACGACAGGGTGCTGGAACAGGTCACCAAACAATTGCACAAGCTGGTGGATGTTATTAAAATAAGTGATATTACTGCCGATGAATATGTTGACCGGGAACTGGTGTTAATAAAAGTAAATGCGGACCATAGCCAGCGAGTGGAAGTGATTCAAATCTGCGATGTATTCCGCGCTCGGATCGTGGATTTGGGCCGCAAGACCTTAACCCTGGAATGCACGGGCAATCACGGTAAAATAAATGCCCTGGAAGAAACGCTGCGCCCTTACGGCATTAAGGAACTAGTGCGCACAGGCAAAATTGCCATGGTTAGAGGTACAAAAAATAATACAGGCTACCAAGATATTGGTACTAAGGAGGAGAATTAATAATTATGGTACAGGTATTTCATGATCAAGATGCAGATTTAGCGGTGCTCAAAGGTAAAAAGATTGCTGTGATGGGTTACGGCAGCCAGGGGCATGCCCAGGCCCAGAACTTGAAGGACAGCGGTTTGGATGTAGTGGTGGGCCTGGCCAAGGGCATCGACGACAGCTGGGAGAAGGCGGAAGAGGCCGGCATGACGGTGATGACGGTGCCCGAGGCGGCGGGTCTTGCTGATTTGATCCAAATCCTGCTGCCCGATGAACTCCAGGCTAAGGTATATGCTGAGGAAATTGCGCCTTATATGACTGAAGGCAAAGCCTTGATGTTTTCCCACGGCTTTAATATTCACTTTGGCCAAATTGTACCGCCGGCCAATGTGGATATAATCATGGTAGCCCCCAAGAGTCCCGGCCACATGGTGCGCCAGATGTACACAGAAGGCGCGGGCGTACCGGGACTGGTTGCGGTGCAACAGGATTACACCGGTAAGGCCCGGGATATCGCCATGGCCTACGCCAAGGGCATCGGCTGCACCAGAGCCGGGGTATTTGAAACCACCTTTGCTGAAGAGACTGAAACCGATTTGTTTGGCGAGCAGGCCGTGCTGTGCGGCGGGGTCACAGAGCTGATTAAAGCCGGCTTTGACACGCTGGTGGAAGCCGGCTACGCTCCTGAGATGGCTTACTTTGAGTGCCTGCACGAAATGAAATTAATCGTCGACCTGATTAACGAGGGCGGGCTGAGCTTAATGCGTTACTCGGTCAGCAACACCGCCGAGTACGGCGACTATATGGTGGGACCGCGCATTATCACCGAGGAAACCCGGGATGAAATGCGGGCTGTGCTGTCTGAGATTCAAACCGGCGCGTTTGCCAAGGAATTTTTGCTGGAGAACCAGGTCAACAAACCGTTTATGAACGCCATTCGCAAGCAGGAAAAAGAAAGCCTCATTGAAGAGGTAGGCTCAGAGATCCGGGCGTTGATGCCTTGGTTAAAAAAGAGCAGGAGATAGAGAGTTACGATCATACCTTTAAAATTATATGCTTGAGGGGGATTAGCCATGGAAATAACGGCTGCCCAAGCCCTGGTGCAGTGCCTGGAAAAAGAACAAGTAGAATTGGTTTTCGGCTACCCCGGTGGGACTATTTTACCAGTGTACGATGCTCTGCATGATTCAGCCATCAAGCATGTGTTGGTGCGGCACGAGCAGGGTGCGGTGCACGCGGCGGACGGCTATGCCCGGGCCACCGGGCGAGTGGGCGTGGTGGTAGCCACCTCGGGACCAGGTGCCACTAACCTGGTCACCGGGATAGCCAACGCGTATATGGATTCAATACCGCTGGTTATTATCACCGGCCAGGTTTCCACCGGCATGGTGGGTACCGATGCCTTTCAGGAAGTGGATACCACCGGCATTACTATTCCGATAACTAAACATAATTACCTGATTAAAGACGCTGCCCAGTTACCCAGGATGATTAAAAACGCGTTTTATATTGCATCCACTGGGCGGCCAGGCCCGGTGCTGATTGATCTGCCGAAGGATATGGCCGAAACTAAGATTAAATTTTATTATCCGGAAACAGTGCATTTGCGCGGCTACAAGCCTACTTTTCGCGGGCATCCCAATCAGATATCCGAGGCTGCTAAGCTGATTGCCCAGTCCGAAAGACCGGTAATTTACGCCGGGGGCGGTATCACCAGCAGCCGGTCCAGCGCCGAGCTACTAGCTTTGGCTGAAACCATTAACGCTCCGGTTACCAACACCCTGCAGGGGTTGAGCAGCTTTCCCGGTGACCACCCGTTGTTTCTCGGTATGTTGGGCTTGCATGGCACCCGGGCGGCTAATCTCGCAGTAACCAACTGCGATTTGCTCATTGCCCTGGGGGCCCGTTTTGACGACCGGGTGACCGGCAAAATTAGCGAGTTTGCGCCCCAGGCCGGGGTTATTCATGTGGATGTTGATCCAGCGGAAATAGGCAAGAATGTACCGGTACACGTACCTATTGTGGGCGATGTAAAACAAGTATTGCAGGAACTGCTGCCTCGCCTGGAAAAAAGAACTGACCCCTCGTGGCTGGAGCAGGTGTGTACCTGGAAGCAGGAATATCCACTGCGCTACGAGGTGGAAGGTGCGCTTAAACCTCAATATGTGGTGGAGAAGCTCGACGAGATTACCGGGGGCCAGGCCGTGGTGGCCACCGATGTGGGCCAGCATCAGATGTGGGTGGCCCAATATTACCGGTTTAGACGGGCCGGCGGTTTTATTTCGTCCGGCGGTTTGGGTGCCATGGGGTTCGGGCTGCCTGCGGCCATGGGTGCCCAAATAGGCCTGTCCGGTGAGCAGGTGATTTTAGTGGTGGGTGACGGCGGGTTCCAGATGACCATGCAGGAGCTGGGCACCATTGTGGAACAGCAACTGCCCGTAAAGATCATTATTTTCAACAATTCTGTGTTGGGCATGGTGCGCCAGCTGCAAAAGGTATATTACGAAGGCCGGTATACGGCAATAGATTTAAAGTTTAACCCGGACTTTGCCATCCTGGCCCAGGCCTACGGCATTAAAGGTTATACCATGCGCAGCAAGGAAGAAGTGGATACACTGCTTTCTCAGGCTCTAGCTGAGCCGGGGCCGGTTTTGATTAATTGTCTGGTTAGCGCTGAGGAACGGGTTAGCCCCATGGTGCTGGCCGGTAAATCGATCAGTGATGCTATTGATTGTTAAAATGGAGGGATCCACATGAACAACCGGGTATATATTTTTGATACTACCCTGCGGGACGGGGAACAATCTCCCGGGGTGAGTTTAAATGCCAGCGAAAAGTTGGAGATTGCCAGACAACTTGCCCGGCTGGGTGTGGACATTATTGAGGCAGGTTTTCCCATCAGTTCCCAGGGCGATTTTGAAGCGGTAAGGAACATTGCCCGGGAGGTGCGGGGAGTAACCGTGGCTGGATTATCCCGCACTAATTTCGAGGACATTGATCGGACCTGGGAAGCCGTTAAAGAGGCCGAACAGCCGCGTATTCACACTTTTATCGCCACCTCGGACATTCACCTGCAGCATAAGCTGCGCATGACCAGGGGGCAGGTCATCGAATCTGCGGTGGCCGGTGTGAAACGGGCTAAAAGTTACACCGCCGACGTAGAATTTTCCGCCGAGGACGCTTCCCGCAGCGATGTAGATTTTTTGTGCCGGGTTGTGGAGGCGGCTATTGATGCAGGGGCTACCACTATCAATCTACCGGACACAGTGGGTTATGCCACTCCAGATGAATATGCCGAGTTTATTCGCAGCGTTATGACCCGTACCGGGGGCGCTGAAAAGGCCACCTTTAGTGTGCATTGCCATGATGATCTGGGAATGGCCGTGGCCAATTCCCTGGCAGCGGTATTGGCCGGAGCCCGGCAAATAGAAGGGGCCATTAACGGGATCGGTGAACGGGCCGGCAATGCTTCCATTGAGGAAGTTGCCATGGCTTTGCATACCAGGCGGGACCGTTACGGAATGGATACCGGCATCAAGGCCGGGGAAATCATCCGCACCAGCCGACTGGTGAGCAAGCTCACCGGCATGGAGGTGCAGCCCAACAAGGCGGTGGTGGGCAGGAACGCCTTTGCCCATGAATCGGGCATTCACCAGGACGGGGTGCTCAAGGAGCGCACCACCTATGAGATTATGAACCCTGCTATGGTAGGCCTTCACACCAACCTGGTGTTAGGCAAGCTAAGCGGGCGGCATGCTTTTAGTAACCGGCTGGTGGAGCTGGGTTTTGAGTTAAATGATGAAGAGCGCAACAAGGCCTTTAAACGTTTCAAGGATCTAGCCGATCGCAAGAAGGATATTACCAACCAGGATATTGAGGCTATTGTGGAAGATGAGATTAACAAGGTTCCGGCTGCCTATGAAATGTCCTACCTGCACAACAGCAGCGGCACTACCGTGGTGCCTACCGCCACAGTGGGCCTGGCCAAGGGTGAGGACATCTTTGAGGAAGCGGCCTGCGGCAATGGCCCGGTAGACGCCATCTGCAAGGCGGTGGATAAAATTACGGGCTATAGCTGCAGCCTCGCTAGCTGGAGCATTAACGCGATCACGTCCGGTAAGGACGCCTTAGGTGAGGTGACCCTGCGCATAGCCGAGGATAACCAGGATAAACAGTACATGGGCCGGGGTATCAGCACCGACGTACTGGAGGCTAGTGCCCGGGCTTACATTGACGCGGTTAATAAAATGATTTACGAGAAAAATAGGGGTGACAAATGATGGCAATGACCATCACTGAAAAGATACTGGCCGCCCACGCCGGGATGGAACGGGTGGAGCCCGGGCAGCTGATTAATGTTAAAGTTGACCTGGTCCTGGGTAATGATATTACCGCCCCCGTGGCTATCCGTGAGTTTGACAGAATAGGCGTAGAAACGGTTTGGGACCGGGAGCGGGTAGTGCTGGTGCCCGATCATTTTGTGCCCAACAAAGACATTCAATCTGCTGAACAGGCCAAACAATTAAGGGAATTTGCTCACAAGCATAATCTCATTAATTATTACGAAGTGGGCCGTATGGGTGTTGAACACTGCCTGTTACCTGAGCAGGGTCTGGTGGGCCCGGGCGATCTAGTCATCGGCGCCGACAGTCATACTTGTACCTACGGTGGTCTGGGGGCATTTTCCACCGGAGTGGGCAGCACCGATTTAGCAGCGGCCATGGCGCTGGGGGAAACCTGGCTCAAGGTGCCTGAAAGCATTAAATTTGTTTATAATGGTAACCTGCCTCGCTGGGTGGGCGGCAAGGACTTGATACTTTATGCCATCGGCCAAATCGGTGTCGACGGGGCACTTTACATGGCCATGGAATTTACCGGCCAGGCTATTGAAGGTTTAGGCATAGACGGGCGAATGACGATGGCTAATATGGCCATAGAAGCCGGGGCTAAAAACGGGATCGTCCCTCCGGATGAGATAACCCGGAGCTATGTAGAAAACCGGGCCAAGCGACCGTATACATTCTATCAAAGCGATCGGGACGCCCGCTACGCCCAAGTGATTGAGATTGACGTGAGCAAACTGGAGCCACAGATTGCTTTTCCGCATTTGCCTGAAAATACGCGTCCGGTAAGCGAGGCCGCTAATGTAACTATTGACCAAGTGGTTATCGGATCGTGCACCAACGGTCGTCTATCGGATTTACAGCTGGCTGCCGAGGTGCTGAAAGGTCACCGGGTAAGCGATAACCTGCGCTTGCTGGTGATTCCCGGTACCCAGGACATTTATCTGCAGGCGTTGCGTGAGGGACTGGTGGAGCAGTTTATCAATGCCGGCGCCGCCGTGAGCACGCCTACCTGCGGGCCTTGCCTGGGCGGGCACATGGGTATTTTGGCCAAAGGAGAACGGGCCCTGGCCACTACCAATCGCAATTTTGTCGGCCGGATGGGGCATCCTGAAAGTGAAGTCTACTTGTGCAACCCGGCAGTGGCTGCCGCTTCGGCAGTGCTGGGCCGCATCGCTGCTCCGTGGGAGGTGGAATAATATGACGCTACGAGGAAAAGTGTGGAAATTTGGCGCGGACGTCGATACTGATGCGATTATTCCAGCTCGCTATCTTAATACCTCGGAACCTGCCGAATTGGCTAAACATTGCATGGAGGATGCCGACCCGGAATTCCCCACTAAGATGCAGCCCGGTGACATTATTGTGGCCGGTAAGAACTTTGGCTGCGGCAGTTCCCGGGAACATGCCCCAATAGCTATCAAGGCCGCCGGAGTAAGCTGTGTGATTGCCAAGTCCTATGCCCGGATTTTTTACCGCAACGCCTTTAACATCGGGTTGCCTATTTTCGAGTGCTCTGAAGCCGCGGTGGCTATTGAGGAAGGCGATGAAGTGGCGGTTGATGCGGCTCAGGGGATAGTTAAAAATCTAACTAAAAATGAAACCTACCAAGCTACCTCGGTGCCCGAATTTATGCAGCAAATCATTGATGCCGGGGGACTGATCGACTACGTATCCAAGAGATTACAGGGGCAGAACAAGGAGTGATTTAATTGTATACTATCACACTATTGCCCGGTGACGGTATCGGACCGGAAGTGGTTGCCGGTGCCGTGCATGTGCTGCAGGCGGTACAGGAGCGTACCGGTACGCGGTTTATCACCAGGGAGGCGCTCTTTGGGGGCTGCGCCTACGATGAGACAGGAAACCCGTTTCCGGAAGAAACCCTTAAGCTTTGCCTGGACGGGGATGCTGTGCTGCTGGGGGCGGTGGGTGGACCCAAGTGGGATACTCTGCCGGTAGAGAAGCGCCCCGAAATAGGCGCGCTGTTGCCCCTTCGCAAACAACTCGGGGCCTTTGCCAACCTGCGGCCCTCGCTGATTTTCTCAGCCCTGGCTGATGCCAGTACCCTGAAGCGGGAAGTGGTGGACGGCCTGGATATTATGGTAGTGCGGGAACTCACCGGCGGTATATATTTCGGCCCAAAACACCGGGAAACGCTGCCTGACGGCAGTGTGAAAGCGGTGGACATTTTGGAATACAGCACCGGGGAAATCGAACGGGTGGCCCGGGTGGCCTTTGACTTGGCCCGCAAAAGAAGCGGCAAACTTACTTCGGTGGATAAAGCCAATGTGCTGGAAAGCTCGCGCTTATGGCGGGAGGTAGTGTCCGGGCTGGCCGGGGAATACCCCGATGTGGAGCTGAACCATATTCTGGTGGATAACTGCGCTATGCAGCTGGTGCGCTACCCCAAACAATTTGACGTAATGCTCACCGAGAATATGTTTGGCGACATTCTCAGTGATCAGGCCTCGCAATTGACCGGTTCCATCGGCATGCTGCCCTCGGCCAGCCTGGGCGGTAAGGTTGGGCTATACGAACCAATCCACGGCTCGGCCCCGGATATTGCGGGACAAAACCTGGCCAACCCCATCGCCACTATTCTTTCTTTGGCCATGATGCTGCGCTACTCCTTTGACCTGCCCGAAGCCGCTGCCCTGGTGGAACAGGCCGTGTCCAGCGTGCTGGAGGAAGGCTATCGTACCTCCGATATCATGCAGCCGGGAATGAGACAGGTGGGTACCGGTGAGATGGCCGAGCTGATCGGGGTCAGGCTTTAACTTTCTTAAACTTACTTTTATCAATATATAGTGTTATTGTAATTTTTGCATCGAAACTCTGCCATTGGGGCGGGAAAAGTCTTGCTTCCCGCCCTGTGTTAATGGGAAACAAAATTTTCTTAGATGAAAGGAACGGAGATAGAATTGCCAAGAGTGGAAATATATGACACAACCTTGCGGGACGGAACCCAGGGAGAGGGTATTTCCTTATCTGCCAAGGATAAAGTTAAAATAGCTCTAAGGCTGGATGAACTGGGCTTCCATTATATAGAAGGGGGCTGGCCTGGTTCTAATCCAAAAGATTTACGTTTTTTTGAACTGATCAGGGAGCACCAACTGAAAAACGCTCGCATCTGTGCTTTTGGCAGCACTAGAAAATCCGGTGTGGCCGCCGACCAGGATGAAAATTTGCTGCAAATTGTCCGTTCCAAAGTACCGGTGGCAACTATATTTGGAAAGACATGGGATTTCCATGTCCTGCATGCATTGCAAACCACCCTGGAAGATAATATTAACATGATTGAAGATTCAGTGGATTATTTGAAAAAGCAAGGTATGGAAGTTTTTTATGATGCCGAGCACTTTTTTGACGGCTTTGTCGCCAACCGGGAATATGCCCTGGCCACATTGCAGGCGGCCCAAAGAGGGGGCGCCGCCCGGATTATTCTTTGCGATACCAATGGCGGCCACCTGCCCAATGAGATTTTTGAAATGGTATCCGCAGTTACTCAGGTTATAGATGTGCCCCTTGGGGTGCATTGTCACAACGATGGCGAGCTGGCTGTGGCTAACTCAATAGCCGCTGTGCAGGCCGGGGTCATCCAGGTGCAGGGCACCATTAACGGTTATGGCGAGCGTTGCGGCAATGCCAACCTTTGCTCCATCATACCCAACCTGGCCTTTAAATGCCAGGTGCCCAGCTTACCGGAGGAAAGCCTGGCGGAGCTAACCGAATTATCCAGGTTTGTCAGCGAGCTGGCAAACATGCACCCGATGAACAACCAGCCTTATGTGGGGGGCAGTGCCTTTGCCCACAAAGCCGGGGTGCATGTTAACGCGTTGTTGAAAAACCCCCAAACCTATGAGCATATTGAACCCGAAAAGGTGGGCAACCGGCGCCGGGTGCTGGTTTCCGAGCTGAGCGGATTAAGCAACCTAGTATATAAATACCAGGAGTTTGACCTGGGCCTCGGTTTGGATAAAGAGGATAATCGCAAGCTGCTCGACGAGTTAAAGGAACTGGAAAACCAGGGCTACCAATTCGAAGGTGCGGAGGGTTCCTTCGAACTGCGCGTGCGTAAGGCCTTCTATGGTTATCAGGAAACGTTCGCCCTGGAAAGTCTTAAAGTGTTAATTGAAGTGCGTGATGGGACTGTTTATTCCGAGGCTATTATTAAAATAAATGTCAATGGTGAAGTGGTGCATACCGCCGCTGAGGGCAACGGCCCTGTAAATGCCCTGGATAACGCACTGCGCAAGGCCTTGGAAGGGTTCTACCCGGAAATCTCCGGTTTCCAACTCAACGACTACAAGGTACGTGTACTGGATGAAAAAGACGGCACGGGGGCTGTGGTGCGGGTGCTGGTGGAATCCGGAGATGGTCATTGTTCTTGGGGTACGGTGGGGGTGAGTCCCAATATTATCGAAGCCAGTTGTGAGGCACTGGTGGATAGTATTGCTTATGGATTACTGCGGTTGGAAAACAAAGATGAACTGGATACCAACAAAATAATTACCGGGTTTATACGTGGTAAATGCTGATAATGAGGGGAATACAACTTGCTGGAAAAGCAAAAATACCGGCAGTTAAAGGATAGTTTGCGGGCGTACAAAAGTTTACTGGTGGCTGTTTCCGGCGGTGTGGACAGCGCTTTTCTCCTTGGTGCGGCAATTGACGCCCTTGGACCGGAAAACGTGCTGGCGGTCAACTTTCAAGCCCCTTTCCACGAGGAAAGCGATTTGACAGCGGTGCGAGAACTGGCCACCTGTTTTAACTGCCGGCTGGAGGTCATTTGGGATGACGGATTGCTGGACGACGTTGATTTCTGTGCCAATCCGCCCAACCGTTGCTACATCTGCAAACATACTATTTTGAAAAAACTAATGGCCCTAGCGGAGCAAAAAGGACTGGCCACAGTCGCCGAAGGCTCCAATGCCGACGATTTGCTTGATTATCGCCCCGGTATGCAGGCGGTACGGGAATTACATGTGCTTAGTCCCCTGCAAGCCGCCGGGTTAACCAAGCAAGAAATCAGACAGCTATCCAGGGATTTGGGGATGTCCACCTGGAACAAGCCCTCTTCGCCCTGCCTGTGCTCACGTATTCCCTACGGCAATCCGATTACCTTTACTAAATTGCGACAGATTGAGTTTGGCGAAAAGTTCTTAAAGGAAGCCGGCTTCCTTGAGGTCCGGTTGCGGCACCATGACAATTTGGCCCGGATAGAAATCCCTGTTGATAAAATGGCCGACCTTTTGAGTTCGCATATATTATCAAGGGTGCAAAGCTATATACGGAAGCTAGGTTTTCAATATGTTACTTTGGATCTGCAAGGTTTTCGAAGCGGCAGTATAAATGAAGTATTACGGGTTAAATAAATACTGCAATCATACCTCTGCCCATTTAAAGGTAGTGGTGTGCATTGCTTTTTTTTAACCTTTTATCCGCACATTAGCCGGTTGGTTGGTGTGGCTGAAGTTGCTGATATACATGGGTGAAAATTGCTCTAGCGGGAGGGTTTATAATGGCTTATGCTCATTTTAACTGTAAATATGGTTTTAGTCCCGGGGCTGCCTTAGCCGCATTAATCGAGGCGGGTGCCGATATGAAATTGATCAATAACCGGTTATCGGCATTAAAACTAATGCAGGGTCAGTTGAGCTCCTTTACAGGTCGCGATGATAACGGAGTGTTGTATACCGGATTGCATTTACCGCCTACCACCGGTCAAAATTACCCTGCTGTTGGGCTTTCCGAAAATATCAGGGCTCGAGGGTTGGACGCCGGTACAGCGGATAAGTTTTCTCAGGTAATAGGGTTGCTTATTGGTTACTATAGCGCCGGGTTAGCAACACCATTTTATCTTTCAGACAGGCAAATAGTGGAACTGCTGGGCGTGTTATTGGCTTTGGAATCACTTCAGGCAAAGAAGTTATTTGTTTCGCCGCTGCCGCTGGGCGCTGCAGGAGGCAGGCGACCCGGGTATTTAAATGTAATGAAAATACTCAATGGTTTTATCGCTTGTCCTTCGCCATGTCAGGAAGCCGTTATCACCCCCGAAGGGGCTGCATTGATTAAATGCCTGGCTGAACCTGACAGACAAATGCCTGAGTTTACTGTGCTGGCAGCGGGCTGCGGGGGAGAGTTGATAGGCGATTGCTTAGCAAGTATAAGTTTTAAAGCACTGGTTAGTGTAGTTATTGGTGAACCGGTCTTGGACGGTGAACCAGCGCGAAAAACATACGAAAAAGTGCTATTGATGGAAACCGCAATTGATGATATGAACCCGGAGTTTTTCCCCTACCTTGTGGCTAGGCTATTAGAGGCCGGGGCATTGGATGCTTATTTGAAATCCATAATCATGAAGAAGGGGCGTCCCGGGGTCTTGCTTTCAGTCTTGGCCAGGGAAGATAGGCAGGATGCTTTATTGCAAGTAATTTTTTCAGAAACATCTACCTTGGGTGTGCGCTTTAGGAGCGAGCAACGCACGTGTTTGCACCGGGAGCTTGTTGCTGTGCAAACTAACTACGGTGTGGTCCAGGTCAAAATAGCCCTAAATGAACCGGGGGGGCAGCCATTGAGATATGCCCCGGAGTTTGAAGACTGCTTGGCCAGGGCACGGGAGCACAGCGTGCCGGTGCAAAATGTATACCGGGCAGCAATGCTGGCAGCGGAGAATCTGAAAAACATAAGAACACTAAAACGTGGAATAGATAAATAAAATTATATATGCGTTATTATCATAGGCCATGTGTTAAAATATTTATGCAAGTGGATTAATACGGGGGCAAGAGCATGGAATACCTCAGGGGGCTAAAAGAGAACCTAAATTTGAATTTAGACCTATTCAATATTTTTAGCATTATCGATATTTTAATTGTGGCCTTTGTTTTGTACCGGCTGATTATGCTTATCCGGGGCACCCGGGCAGTACAGTTAATCAAAGGTTTGGCGGTGCTGCTGATAGCCACTGCGGTGAGCAGTCTGCTTAATTTAAATACCGTGCATTGGCTGCTCAGGCAGGCTATGACGGCCTTAGTGGTGGCGCTACCCATCGTGTTTCAACCGGAACTGCGCCGAGCCCTGGAAAAACTGGGCGGCGGTGATTTCTTTGTTCGCCCACTGACCCAGATGGCCGAGGACGACCGGAGCGCCTTAATTAATGAGGTGGTTCGGGCTGCCCAAAATATGTCCGATGCCCGGATTGGAGCGCTAATTGTGTTGGAACGTGTTACAGGCCTACAAGAATTTATAGACACCGGCGTCAAGGTTGACGGTATTGTATCAGCTGAACTGCTGATGAATATTTTTATTAACAAGTCACCGCTGCATGACGGAGCTGCTATTATTAGGGGAGACAGGCTAATTGCCGCGGCCTGCGTGTTGCCGTTATCTGAAAGCAGGAATTTAAACAGGGAGCTGGGCACCAGACACCGGGCCGCCGTGGGTTTGACGGAGCAATCGGATGCTCTGGCGGTGGTGGTATCCGAAGAGACGGGCAATGTGTCTTTGGCCTTGGAAGGAGTCCTTTACCGGCGTTTAAATGAAGCGGAATTACATGAACTGCTGGTTAAGTTTTTAAAGCCTAACACCACACGCAGTGCTCTATCCTTATTCTGGCAGAGGAGGTGATATCCTCATGACGTTCCGCTGGCGTGATAATTCCATTAAAATATTGGCTTTTTTTATGGCTGTGCTGCTTTGGGTATATGTGACCAACGAGCAAAATCCGATAATCAGCCGTACCTACCAGATCCCCCTGGTGGTGCAGGGACAATCGGAAGGTTATGTGGCCAATGGGTTGCCGGAAAAAGTGAACATTAGGGTAAAAAGCCCCAGAAATATTGGTGCTGCCTTGGGAGTGGGCGATTTTAACGCGAAGGTCAATCTTTTAGGTATTACGGAGGGTAATCAGCAACTGCCCGTACTGGTTACTGCGCCACCGGGCGTTGAGGTGCTGCAAGTTATACCTCAGGTGGTAGAAGTTCTAGTGGATAGAATAACACAAAAAAATGTGCCGGTTACGCTTAACATAAAGGGGGAAGTTGCGCAAAGCTATCTGAGGGGAGAGCCAGTATTAAAACCGTCGGTAGTAACCCTGTACGGGCCAAGTAAACTGTTGGCAGAAATAAATAAATTAGGTGTGTCGGTGGATGTATCCGAAGCTCAAGACACCTTGGTAAGGAATGTGGCTGTGCAAACCGGTGTTAAAGGCATTACAGCAAGCCCCGGCCGGGTTTTGGTGACCGTGCCGGTAACATCACTGCCTTCAGGAGACTTACCGGTGAATATCAATCTTACCGGTAAACCGGCAGAAGGATATCAGGTAGGCCAGATATTGGTGGAGCCTGCTTATGTACAGGTGACCGCGCCACAGCAAGTAATTGACAATCTTGCCGCTGTATACTCATTAAAAGTAGATATCTCCGGCGTTACTGAAGATGTGGAACGAGAAGTTGTGCTTGTATTGCCTGACGGAGCCACATCGGTACAGCCTGATCGTGTGCATATTACAGTGAGCATTGAGCCGTTGGAAGAAGAACCACTTCCGGTTCCGGCAGAAGAAGCTGGGGAAGAGAATAGCGAAAATACAAATGAACAGTAAAAAATGCCCTCTTGTTTGTTATAAGATACTATTGAACGGCAGCGGCTGTTAGGCATATTATAAAGCAAGAAAAGTAAATATTTTGTATTCATTTTTCCCTAAATTGACACATTGGCAACGTAAAAGTTATAATTATTTATTATTGCTTGTTAAATGATAAATATCTGGTAACTTGAGTACATCGATATTATACAAACAAGCTAAGGTCTTTAAATTAATGTTTTACCGCTTCAGGAGGTAGTTGTATTAATGACACGGTTATTTGGTACAGATGGGGTGCGCGGCATTGCCAATAAGGATCTCACCCCTGAGCTTGCTTATAAGCTGGGCCGGGCCGGTGCATATGTGCTGGCGAAAGACCACGGGCCGGAGCGGCTGGTGGTAGGCCGGGACACCCGGGTATCCGGAGATATGCTGGAAGCCGCCTTGTCCGCCGGTATCTGCTCCACCGGGGTGGATGTGTTATCAGTGGGGGTTATCCCTACACCTGCCATAGCATTTTTGACCAAGGAACTTAACGTTGCCGGGGGCGTGGTGATATCAGCCTCGCACAACCCTGTGGAGGATAATGGCATTAAATTCTTCGGTCCCAGTGGCTATAAACTGACCGACGATAAAGAAGATCAAATTGAGAAACTACTGCTGGGTAGCGATGTCGAATTACCCTCGCCGGTAGGGGCCGGCGTGGGGCGGATGCAAAGGGTGGCGGATGCCGATGACCGTTATATTGCGTTCCTTAAAGGAACCATTCCCGGCGATTTTAACGGTCTTAAAATAGTAGTGGACTGTGCCAACGGCGCTGCATACCGGGTGGCCCCCCGGGTCTTGGAAGAATTGGGTGCCGAGGTAATATCTATTTTTAACACTCCTGACGGGGTGAATATCAACGCCGGGTGCGGCTCTACCCAGCCGGAAAATCTTCGGGATGCGGTGGTGCAGTATGGTGCGGATTTGGGCTTGGCCCACGATGGGGACGCCGACCGTTTGATTGCCGTGGATCACCGGGGCAATCTGGTGGATGGCGACCAGATTATGGTGATTTGCTCCCGACACTTAAAAGCACAAAACCGCCTGCCTAATAACACCGTTGTAGTTACGGTAATGAGCAATCTTGGTTTGCACCTGGCCATGCGGGAAGCAGACATTGAGGTACTGCAGACCAATGTGGGGGATCGTTACGTGCTGGAGGAACTGCTGCATAGCGGGGCAGTTTTCGGCGGTGAACAATCAGGGCATATATTATTTTTGGAACACAGCACCACGGGTGACGGGCTGCTTACAGCGCTTCAATTGCTGGCGGTGGTGAAATCCACCGGGCGCAGCCTGGCCGAGCTGGCCGGGCAAATGGAACGCTTACCCCAAATATTGAAAAATGTTCAAGTGGCGGATAAACATCAGGTAATGACCAGCCCGGTGTTGGAGCGGAACATTGCGGAAATGGAAAAGCGCCTGGCCGGTCAGGGCCGGATACTGGTGCGCCCCTCGGGCACCGAGTCGCTGGTGCGGGTAATGGCGGAAGGCCGGGATATGGAGCAACTGCGCGACGTTGTGGATGAATTGGTTAATGTAGTAAAAGGGCTTTAACATTGATTTGTCATGTGGGTGGTGATTTATTAAACTACTATAGCTAGGGTGCGTGTAAATGTTTCATTGAATAAAATAGTAGCAAGCGCCAGAACCCGGTTCGTCCGGGTTGACGAGGAGGGAGTTATCGAAATTTCGGCGGGTGCTCCCCGGTTTGGTCACGACCGTCAAAGGTACTACAAAACTTGCAGGCAACTGCGGGGACAAAGGTGCCGGGTGACCGGGCAAAGGCATAAATACCGACAAAGCCGTCAGGAAAGTATGTTCTTTTGACGGCTGTTTTTTTTTAATTATTCTCATGTCCTGATAAACAGTTAATTTAAGAATAAACGGGTAAAACGGAGGTAAATACATGTGCGGCATTGTAGGATATATTGGCAGCCGTCAGGCGGCATCTATATTGCTGGATGGATTACAGAAGCTGGAGTACCGCGGTTATGATTCAGCAGGTATAGCTGTAATTCAGGATAACGCCATAGAATTGCAAAAGAAAAAAGGCAAAATTATTGAACTGCAGACGCAAATAAGTGATTGCTTGCCCACGTCCAACGTCGGCATCGGGCACACCCGCTGGGCTACCCACGGACGGCCCAGCGATGCCAACTCACACCCTCACCTGGACTGCTCCGGGCGGTTTGCAGTGGTACACAATGGTATCATAGAAAACTATCTTACCCTGCGGGAGTGGCTAATTTCCCAGGGGCATGTATTTCGTTCGGAAACGGATACCGAGGTGCTGCCGCACTTGTTTGAAGAATTTTATATGGGTGATCTGGTGGAAACTATGCAGCGGGTGCTAAAGAAATTGGATGGCTCATACGCTATGGTCGTGTTATCTCTGGACGAACCTAATCAACTGGTGGCCGCCCGCCACGACAGCCCGCTGGTGGTGGGTCTGGGTGACGGGGAAAACTTTTTGGCCTCCGATATACCGGCTCTGCTGGCCCACACCCGGCAGACGTATATACTTGAGGACGGGGAAATAGCCGTGCTTACCCGGGATCGGGTGCAGGTACTGGACCGGACCGGGCAACCGGTTGATAAGCAAGTATTCACTGTCAAATGGGAGGCAAAACAAGCTGAAAAGGACGGCTACGCCCACTTTATGCTCAAGGAAATTCACGAACAGCCACGGGCGCTCAAAGATACCCTGAGCGGGCGTATTGCTACTGATGGCAATGGTGTTACGCTAAAGGAAATAAACATTCCGGAAGAACAGCTTTTGGAAATCAATAAAATTTTTATTACAGCCTGTGGTACGGCCTATCATGCCGGTATGGTGGGTAAACACATCATTGAATCTCTGGCCCGTATTCCAGTTGAAGTAGATATTGCTTCGGAATTTCGCTACCGTAACCCGCTGCTGGACCGGCATTCCTTGGTGATTGTGGTCAGCCAAAGTGGCGAAACCGCCGACACGCTGGCGGCGCTGCGGGAAGCCAAGCACAAAGGAGCCCGGGTGCTTGCGGTTACCAATGTGGTAGATAGCTCCGTAGCCCGGGAGTCCGATGATGTGCTATACACCTGGGCCGGCCCGGAAATTGCCGTGGCTTCCACTAAGGCTTACACTACCCAGCTGGTATCAATGTATCTCATTGGGCTGTACCTGGCCCAGCGACGGGGTACATTAACACCGGGAGTAATGAACCAAATTGTTACCGGTCTACGCAAGTTACCCGACAAAGTAAGCGCTATATTAGAAAACGGTAAAGACATTGAATCATTTGTCCGGCAATACAGCAAATGTTCAAACGTTTTCTTTATTGGCAGGGGCCTTGATCACGCCGTGGCTTTGGAAGGATCATTAAAACTTAAGGAAATATCGTACATCCATGCCGAGGCCTATGCCGCCGGCGAGCTTAAACACGGCACCCTGGCGCTTATTGTCGAGGATGTACTCGTTATTGCTCTGAACACTCAAGAGACACTATTCGAAAAAATGCTTAGCAATATAAAAGAGGTCAAGGCCAGAGATGCCTCAGTGCTGGCTGTGGCCATGCGTGGTCTTGAAGAAGTGGCCAAGGAAGCTGACCATGTCATGTATATTCCCCGTACCCACCAAGTACTTGCTCCGGTGCTGGCAGTAATCCCGCTGCAGTTGTTGGCCTACCATATGGCCGTGGCCCGGGACTGCGATGTTGACCAGCCCAGAAATTTGGCGAAAAGTGTAACGGTGGAGTAGGGGATTAACATATGAAAATATAGTTAGTTGTTGGTTTTCAAAAAGTTTAAGAATTTCTATAAAGCGTTATTTGCTGGTTCTGGTAAAATAAAGAGATTGTTTGTAAATATATGCTAAGCTAAAATGTCTAAACCAGACCCAAAGGTTACTCACTTGTTATATAGAGTAACTTTTGGGTCTCATTTAAATGTTTTTAGATACACCATAAATAAATTGCGGTGCTAGTATAGTGTAAATTATGTAGGGTACCGCACATTTTAACGAAAATATACGCTAAGACAAATATTACCAGATAATCAGCTGGTTTCTTTACTCTAAGACAGATTATACCAAAAATATGCAGTACCATTTAGGTAAACTACCCATTACATAAGCTTCGAGAGCAACTCCTGGGGGTGCTCGCTCCTTTATACATTTATAAACATCTCCGCGAGACCCGATAGCTTCAATATAGATGACTTTCTCCTGTGGTCAATCCGGAAGAGAACCCGAAATGTTCCTATCCTTAAACGGTAAAGACCAGCGTGCCCTTTCATTGGTTTGATGTCTGAAAAAAATCCGCCGCACCGGCTTGCTCAAATCATGGGACACGACAGCTTGAACACTACCATGGTTTACGTCAGGGCCACCCGTGCCGATCTGCAGTCAGAAGTTGAAAGGTAAACCCTAAAGAATACCATTTTTATGGACAGCGTGAGGCAACCAGATATGAGCACCTGGATGAAATATGCAAGGTATGTGGCTATAAGCCCTTTACACCCTGGGAATACCGTAGACTTTTTAAATACAATACAATTTCAAATTTAGTTTGAAAAGTCAAAACTATCACTTCCTCCCTGAAGGATTGTTTTCTTTAAGCCGGTGAAAAGCAGTGGCGGGCAGGCCCGGCTTTATCCAAAGGCCTGCCTTTGGTCCACTGTCAATAAATTTTAATCTTACCATTGGAACTGTCATAGATCACCGTGTAGCCGAAACTGCCAAATACAGTGCGAATGTAAACGTAGCTTTTACCGTTTATCACATCCAGCGAGTTAAATCATTTGCCGCCGATATTCACCTGTTTGGTGGTATTGTTTCAGCCGCCGATGGAACGGTCCAGGTAGTCGGCGATAGTCCGGGACCACATGGCGGCCTGGCCATTTATAATGTCACTGCTTGTCAAGACACGAAATTTGATTTGCTAAGATAATTTCTTTCTGGGGTACAGCCAACAAAACGCGAATTTCGTACGCTAAGCCAAAATTTTGAGTTCAAAGCCGGATCTTCCTACACTAAAAAGATCCGGCTTTGAACTTTTTTCTGAGTGGCCGTGACGAGTCTAGAGATGTAGTTTGTTTCACATGTGTTACGTCCTTTATTTCATTGGATACCCTACACCTCGAGCTAATTGATAAAGTATAAGCTGATTTAAACTTACATTCTCAGCTTTGGCCTTTTCAGATAAGGCCTTGTGTAGAGACTTTGGCATTCTTAGCCTTAATTGACCAGAAAAATCATCGGTTGTCGGTTCCGGTATATTCCTACCTAGTTCTAAACAAGTTTCAATCCAACTTTTTTTTGCATCATTGATATTAGTAACGGCTTTTTCCGTTCCCGGTTAATGCAAGTTTTTTCAATATTGTTTATGGGAATAAATTTATTTAGCATTTTAGTTAAGACTAGAATGACTAAAGTCAACAGTTCTTTGAATGGGCAGGAAAGCTTTCTTCAAGGAGGTATTCCAATAATGCGTTGTGATTATCATCTGCATTCTTCTATCTCAGCCGATAGTTCAACCAGTCCTTTTCAGCAGATCAAACAAGCCGAAGTGTTGGGCCTGAATGAGATCTGTTTTACTGAACATTTGGAAATACATTTTTACAGAGGCGACGCCTGGCATGTTGACCTGAAAGAATATAAAGAGCGCTTCGCTCAGTTAACCTCATCCAGTGTCAAAATAAAGTTTGGGCTTGAAGCAGGCATTGCGCTGGCAGCGGAGTATTTTCCCGAACTTGAAGATGAACTGCGGTCTGTGCAATGTGATTTTGTTCTGGCCAGTGCCCATTCGATCAATAACATTGATCCGTTTGATCCTGCCTTCTATGAAGGTAAAACCATGCCCCAGGTGTTTCGCGATTATATCAGTTCCATTTTGAGCAGCCTCAAGCAGTTAAATCCGGACCTTTTCAGTAGTGTGGGACATATTGATTTCCCGTCCAAGGGAGCCCATTCGGAAAAGGATTGCCGAATGTTTTACCACTATGCCCCGGATGAAATTGATGCCTTGTTCCGATATATTATCCCACTGGGCAAGTGCATTGAAGTAAACACTGCCACTTACCGCAAGCTGGGCGAACTGGCGGTGCCGGGGGAGGACTGGCTGCGTCGTTATGTGCAATTAGGTGGTGAATTTGTCACCTTTGGCTCTGATGCACATTCACCTGAATATATTACCTATCGTTTTGATGATGCGGTAGAAATGGCACGGCGCGCAGGGGTAAAATACTACGCCACCTTTGACCGAATGGTGCCTGTTTTTCATAAGCTATAAAAATTTAAAGATTCATCTGATGGCTTGTAGATTAATAGCTTTGAGCAGTTTTATAATTGTATTACAAGGAGTGATTAATCTATGAAGGGAGAAGTATACAAACAATCAACCTGGATCGCATTAAAGGCGGCCAGTTATTATTTCGAGCAAAACAAGACCTTGAAAGAGGTAGCCTTGTTGCTGAATGTTTCAGAATCCACCGTTTCAAGGTTGATTCAGCGAGCCCAAAAAGAGCGGATCGTTGAGTTTGTGATTCGCGAGCCGTATAAATTGTGCCTGGATCTGGAATTCCGGATGTTGGAAAAGTTCGGCTTAAAGGAAGTAATCATCACCCCTGCTTCCGGTGATTCGGAAAAAGACAAAAAGCGGGTAGCGCTGGAGGGGGCGCGTTATTTACAAAGGAAAATCACTTCCCAGGATAAACTGGGCATTGCCTGGGGCGGTACCATGTATTACCTGGTTCATTATCTGAATCCCTGCCAGCGGACGGATACTAGCTTTGTTACCTTGCATGGCAGCCTTTCCTGCTGCGATTATGAACTCGATGTGCACAATCTGGTTTCTCGCATGAGCATGGCGTTTGGAGGAAATTATTATTCGTTGTCCTCAGTGGGGCTTTTCGACAGCAGGGAAGACCTGCAGACCATCAAACAGGACGCCAATGTCCGGCGCATTTTTTCGTTGTTCGAGCAATTGACCATATCAGTCAGTGGTATGGGATCTTTTTACCCGGAGCTGGACTCTCCGCTTTCGCGTCTCGAATACCTTAAGCCTGAGGAACTGGCAGGTTTGCAGGACAAAGGGGTTTACGGGGATATTATTTTACGCTTTTTTGACAGCCACGGTGAGGAATGCGACAGTGATATCAGGGAACGTACCCTGGCGATTGATATCGAAACCTATAAGGAGATCCCCTGTAAAATCGTTGTTGTATCAGGGGTTAAGAAGGCTAAAAGCCTTGCCGCAGCTTTAAAAGGAGGTCTGGTCAATGTCCTGATCGTCGACAGCAAACTGGCTGAGGCGGTTTTATTATAATTTTTATGTGACATAGATATAATAACAGCTGTGGACCTTGCCAAAGGTTCATAGCTAATTTAAACGGGAAGCCGCTTCAGTCGATGTACCTTAGGTACTTCCGGCTTAAGGTTTTCCCGCTTGTTTTTTGCTAACTTGTTTAGGCGGGGGGTTTCATACCTCAGACGGTGACGGTTGTCATTAGCTTGTTATGAAATTGGGTGAATAAAAAGTTGTAATATCGAAAATATTTTCAATATGGTCTTCTATTTTCCGCCTGTTTACAATTAAGACAGGATACCAAAATTCTAAAGAAATTGGGGGAATAGACATGTATATCGATCCAATCATTTGCCAATTCCCGGAAGCATTGGATGAAGATCGTTTTGTTATTGCGACTTATTATTGTGCAACCAAAGCCAATGCCCACATGATGAAATTTGCGGCGGCACTTGCGGTTGAACAGACGACCGGAACCTGGCTGAAGGTCCCGGCTGAAACCCCTGCAGTACGTGAGCGTTGTATCGGCCGTGTAGTCGGGGTTTATGAAACTCCCTCCTATCAGATCGAAATCCCTGCAGATGTAACTGAAAGACATTTCATCATTCGTATTGCTTTCCCCTGGGCTAATTTTGGACCCCAGTTTGCCATGATGCTGAGTTCGGCGATTGGCAACATCTCCAGTTCCGGAAAAGTAAAATTGATTGATTTGGAATTCCCCAAGAAATTCCTGGCTGAATTCCAGGGCCCTAAATTTGGCGTACAGGGCGTAAGGGACCTTTTGGGAGTCCATGATCGCCCCCTGCTTAACAACATGATCAAACCCTGCACCGGTTTGGATGCAGCTACCACTGCCGAACTGGCTTATGAGTCAGCCAGAGGCGGTGTTGACATTATCAAGGACGATGAGCTCGTAGCTGATGCGCCCCACTGCCGGCTGCTGGACCGGGTGAAAGCAGTTATGGCGGCTTTACAGCGGGCTGATGAAGAAAAAGGTGAAAAAACCCTTTATGCTTTTAACATCACCGACCGAACCGACAAACTGAAGGATAATGCCTATCGTGCCATTGAAAATGGAGCTAATTGCTTGATGGTGAATTACTTTACCATCGGTTTGGATGCTTCCCGGATGCTGGCCGAAGATCCCAATATCAACGTACCGATCCTGGCTCATTCTGATTTTACCGGCGCGGTTTATGAATCTTTCTGGTCAGGCATGGGCGCGAACTTGATTGGCGCCAAACTGCCGCGTCTGGCAGGCCTGGATATGATCATCGGCCTGACCCCCTACGGAAAATTCCCCATCATGATGGATACTTTTATTGGCATGGGCTACCAGATGCTTTCTCCGCTTCATAATATTAAACCGGCTTTCCCCATGCCGGGCGGCGGAACCACCCAGGGTCATGTGGAAGACATTATCAAGAAGTTCGGTAATGATGTAATCATTGCAGCCGGCGGGGCAATCCACGGCCATCCCATGGGCCCGGCTTCAGGCGCCAAGGCATTCCGCCAGGCAATCGATGCGGTCTTGGCCGGTATGAGTCTGGAAGAAGCGGGACGGCAGTATAAAGAACTCGGGTTGGCACTAGAGGCCTGGGGGATTTATTCTGAATCCCAAGGCAGCATTTTTGATTTAAAGGGCTAAGCCCTAATTTAAATATACTAAAGGGGAGGAATATTAAAATGGCTAAACAGTATACTCGCGAGCAGGTATTGGACAGAATCAAAAAAAGTGTTGATGCAGGCAAGCCGGTTGTTATTGCGGGCGCGGGCACGGGTATATCCGGTAAATTTGCAGAGAAGGGCGGTGCGGACCTCGTAGGTGTATATAACTCCGGTCTTTACCGCATGGACGGGAATGGCTCCCTGGCCGGATTAATGCCCTATGGCAATGCCAATCAGATCGTGATTGATCTGGCTCACCGGGTTTTTCCGCAAATTCAGGAGGCACCCATGATTGCCGGGATCTGCGGCTCCGACCCGACTCGAGAAATGAAACCGTACCTCAAGCACTTGATTGATTTGGGATTCTCAGCTGTGATGAATTTCCCAACAGTCGGTCTGATTGATGGACGCTTCCGCCAGGAATTGGAAGATACCGGCATGGGTTACGATAAGGAAATTGCTACTCTCAAGCTGGCAGCAGAGCTGGGCATGTTCACGATTGCCTATGCTTTCAACGAATCAGAAGCGGAAATGGTTGGCAAGGCGGGCATGGACGTCATGATTTGCCATATGGGGCTGACCACCGGCGGTGCCATCGGTTCAAAATTCTCGGAAAAAGTTACTCTGGAAGATGCGGCTGCATTAGTTAACCGTATGTCTGCAGCAGCTCGCAAGTCGAATCCCAATGTTATAATCTTTGCGCATGGCGGGCCTATATCCTCACCGCAGGACACTGCTTATATCTATGAACATACCGATTCGGTAGGATTCCTGGGCGCTTCAAGTATTGAACGGATTCCCATTGAAGTACCACTTACAGAAGCAGTCAAAGACTTCAAGAATCAATCCCTGAAAAAATAAAACAGTTGTAAAGAAAGGGAGGCGGATGCATTGAAGGCGAAAATTCTGGTTGCGGGAATTCTTGATACCAAAGGAGAAGAAATCAAATATATCGCTCAACAGGTGGCAGCGGCCGGCGCTCAGCCCACCATCCTGGAGCTGAGTGTCGGTAAGGAAGTTGGCTGGGCGGATATTGGATTAAGTGAAATTCTAAAAGGAATAGGCAAAACTGCGGAGGATCTTTACAAGGTAGATCGCCATCAAGCTTCCGCCTGGGTTACCGAAGCGGCAATCAAAAATGTTGGCTGCTTGGTAGATCAGGGGGTAGTAGATGGTATTATTGCGTGCGGCGGATCCATGGGGGCGAGCATAGCAACCGCGGTTATGCAGAGCATGCCGATTGGCATTCCCAAGCTTATGGTCACCACCATGACCTCCGGGGATGTCCGGCCTTATGTCGGCACCAAAGACATTTGCATGATGTACCCCATTGCCGAAGCAGGAATAAATTCTTTGACCAAGCGAATCTTAACCAATGCTGCCGGCGCGATTGTCGGCATGGCTCAATCCCCACCCATAGACACCTCGCAGGATAAACCCATGATTGGCTGCATGATGTTTGGCGTGACGACCCCCTGTGTACTAAGAGCTTCAAAAATTATGGAAGATCATGGCTACGAGGTAATGATCAACCACGCGATCGGGTCAGGCGGCCTGTCGATGGAACAGTTGATTGAGGACGGTTTTATTAAAGGAATTTTAGACATAACTACCCATGAAATCGCTGATGAAATGCTGGGCGGGGTTCTCAGTGCCGGTCCGGACCGGTTGACCGCTGCCGGGCGTAAAGGAATACCGCAAGTGGTTGCTCCTGGAGGACTGGATTTGATTAACTTTGGCCCCAAAGATACGGTGCCGGAGCACTACATGCAGCAAACCCACTTACCGGGGCGTTCCCTGTATGAGCATAATCCGGCGGTAACCTGTGTCGGTATTCTTCCCGATGAAGTCTATAAAATTGCCGAGAACATGGCCAAAAAATTAAACGAATCTCAGGGTCCCACGGCCATTTGTGTGCCGATGCGGGGCTGGGGAGCATGTGATCTGAGGACTCCGAATAAAGATCTCGGATGGGCGGGCCCCGAGGCAGGACCGACCTGGGTCGCTGATCCCGATAAACCGGAATGGTCCTTAAGAAGCCAGCGCTTCATTCAGGGCATGAAAGATTTTCTGGATTTAAGCAAATCCAATATAGAGTTGATGGTGGTTGACAAGCATATGAATGAGCCGGATTTTGCGGATCTGATGGCCGGTATTCTAAAGGATATGCTGGACGGCAATTGGAAAAAGAATTCACGCAGCCATCTGCCCTATGTACAGTCGGTTTAACCGGGAGGGCAGCGATGACGCAAAAATACTCTCGTGAACAAATTTTGGGCAGACTGTACGAACAAAAAGAAGCCGGCCACCCTGTGCTAATGTTCGGTGCGGGAACCGGTTTAACCGCCAAATGCGCTGAAAAGGGCGGAGCTGATCTTATTGGAGTTTACTCCACCGCCATTTATCGCATGCGCGGTTTGCCTTCCCTGCTGGCCTGGATGCCCTACAGCAATGCCAATGAGCATTTACTGAATATGGCCCGGGAGATCCTGCCCGTTGTTAAAAATACGCCCTGCATTGCGGGAATTGGAGCCCATGATCCGGCTTTGGATCTGGATGACTTCTTGGATACTGTAATGAAGGCCGGCTTTTCGGGTGTAACCAATGAGCCGTTTGTCGGGCTGTACGGAAAATATTTTGCCGATCAACTGGAGCGTGCTGGATTGGGTTTTTCCTGTGAAGTTGAATTGATCCGCCGGGCCAGAACCAAGGATATTTTCACGGTGGCCTGGGCTATGTCGCCTGAGGAGGCGCATGCCATGGCCGAGGCAGGAGCGGATGTTATCGGGGCCATGATTGGGGTAACGACCGGTGGAATGTCGGGAGAGTCTCAAGTCATCTCGCTGGATGAAGCAGTGGCAGATGTTCAAGCAATGATCGAAGCTGCCGGAAGTGTCAATCCGGAGGTTCTGGTCTTGACTCATGGCGGACCTTTTGCGGATGTTGAAACTGCCCAGTATTCAATTACTCATTCCAGTGCGGCAGGCTATGCTTCGGGATCTAGCGGCGAAAGAATTCCGACCGAAGAAGCGGTTGTGGAAGTTACCCGGCAATATAAGTCGATGAAATTAGGCTAAAAGAACACACGGAGACGGTTCGAGGCCACTGAAAAAGTCCGATAAAACACAAAAAAGCATACCCCCCATAGTATAATTTAATTCCAACACCAAATACACGAGGGGGGATGCTTTTTATGTTAGTAGAAACTACCGGTAAACAAGGCAGTTTCTACAACGTATTGTACCAAATGATCCCGGATTATCACATACTCAAACGTATAAATTCCGCAATATCAATCAGCTTTGTCAATGAACTGTTAGCGGATGGGTATTGCAGGGATTTTGGCAGTCCCGCTAAAGAGCCGGAGATGTTGCTTCGAATCCAGATCTTAAAATACCTATATAACTTGTCTGATGAACACTTGATACACTTGATACAGATCTTTAGAACTAACCTGGCAGAAGAACTAGAACCTCAGAAAAGAAGAATGGCAGCGTACTGCCTAGTTTCGACTGATCGGTTGGAACAATTATTCAGTTATAAAGCTCACGTCGAGACAGTTGCGTTGATAGAGCGGAAGTAGCTTGATATATAAGGTTTTGGGGCTTGCTTCGGCCCCTTTTTTATTTGGGGGTTCATGTTCCCACAAACAAGCTGAAGCAACAAAAAAACGACCTCCGGGGGTACACTTTTACGCAGAAAGAGTAGGGATTTATGCGAGATTGGCACCAAAAAAGCACCTGGGAATTATGAGCCACTCCCAGGTGCCAATGTCGTATAAATCCTTTTGTACTAAACTGCTAAAGACGCTTTGTGATTTTGGTGAGATTTTAATCCATAATCACTAGCGTCTTTTTATATAGATCCAAACCTTTATCGAGAGCGGGGGAAAACACTGAGAGGGAAATATGGTCTTATTTACAGATGGTTGTTGCTGCGGTGGGTGGGTTTGTTCTTTGGCGGCTACGATGGCTTTTTATATGCCCTGATAACCTTCGTGGCTGTGTACATATATGTGTTTTTTTCGAGCATATTTATTTGTAATTCTATTGGTACAGCTAACCTCAATATAATACCTAGCTGTTTCTTCAGGTGTGTATTTCATATTTTTACCAATCCACCAATTTACTGTCTCTGCAAAACTACCTACGAGATGGTTTAACACGAAATCAGCAGGGGCATTCGCTTTTATCTCATTTAGATATTTTGAGAACACCTCTGTAAGGTATTCTTTAAAATACCTCATAAAGAGCTCGCCACTTTCGCAGGATAAAATACCCACAATGTTCTTTTTACTGTCCCTCAAATGATTGAGAAGATGTGTAAGCTTCGCTTCAAGGTCGCTGTTTCCACCCGAAAAGTCATGGGTCTTTTCTGCTATGAGCTCATCCGAAAATACATGGCTGAAGATGTCGGTACACAATGCTTTCAGTAGCTCGTCCTTTGTTTCAAAATGAGCATAAAAAGTGCTTCGACCAATGTTCGCTTCATCGATGATTTCCTGCACTGTTATATTCCCATACCGCTTTTGTTCAAGCAATTTGCTGAATGCCTTGAAGATAGCGTCTCTAGTTTTCTGTTGCCTTCTGTCCAATACAATTCCCCCTGTACAAATGGAATGATATGTTCAGTAACTTACAGGCTGACCGTTTTGATTATTGAGAATTTGATTTTAATAGTCATATAATTATATCGAACAACGTGTTCAATAGCAAACCAATTGTATCATTGTTTAAGTGGCAATGCAACAGGATAGGAGGATTTTTATATGATGAAAAGATTTAATGATTTTTTAGCCGGAGTACCTATGACTATTGTAGGCGGCGCGTTTTTGGTCGCAAGTCTGATCCTAATGCTAATGAAAATTGAAGTTCCAGTTGACCCGGCTTGGGTTTCGGTTATCATTTGTGGGATACCACTTTTATATCTGGCATTATGGAGAGTTATCTACAACAAAGGTATGAGCAAGATATCTTCCGCACTCTTGATTTCCATAGCTATGATTGCAGCCATTGCCATTGGAGACATTTTTGCATCTGGTGAAGTCGCATTTATTATGGCGATTGGTGCGATTCTGGAGGAAAAAACCGCCGAACGCTCTAAAAAGGGGCTAAAGGAACTCATCAGTCTTGCTCCGCAGCAAGGTCGCAGAATTAATAACGGAAATGAAGAAATTATAAACGCAGAAGAAATCAAAGTGGGTGATATTCTGCGAATTTTTCCCGGAGAAACCATTCCTGTTGATGGAAAAATCATCAGTGGAAATACATCGGTTGACCAGGCTATCATGACTGGTGAGTCACTGCCTGTGGACAAGGAAGTTGGTGACAGTGTTTTCTGTGGGACCATCAACCGTTTTGGAGCAATTGATATGGAAGCAACGAATGTTGGTGCGGACAGCTCACTACAGAAGCTAATTCGTATGGTTCAGAATGCAGAAGACAAGCAAGCGCCAATACAACGTATAGCAGATAAATGGGCAACCTGGCTTGTGCCGGTAGCATTGTTAATTGCTGTTGTAACGTTTTTCGTTACGCAGGACATAGTTCGTGGTGTTACTGTACTGGTAGTGTTTTGCCCTTGTGCTTTGGTTCTGGCTACTCCTACCGCTATTATGGCTGCTATTGGACAGGCTACCAAACATGGGATTGTCATCAAATCCGGCGAAGCTCTCGAAAAGATGGGCAAGGTGGATACCATAGCCTTTGATAAGACCGGGACCCTTACGTTTGGAAAACTTGAGGTTAGTGACACGATCTCTTTCTCAAAAGAACTGGATGAAAATGAGCTACTTACTTTGATAGCTTCGGCAGAATCCCGTAGCGAACATCCATTAGGAAAAGCGATCGTCGCATATGCCAAGGAAAAAAATCTTGTTTTGAAAGATACCGAGGGATTTCGTATGGAAGCTGGTAAAGGAATTTATGCCAATGTTTCTGACCGAAATCTGTGCTGCGGCAGTGAGAAATATTTAAAAGAAAATGGAATTGACATCCAGCAACAGGTTAGTGATACTCTGGATACTTTGCGCAATCAAGGTAAAGCTTTGATTCTGGCAGCTGCAGGCGGGCTTTGCGTGGGTGCGGTTGGTCTCTCCGATGTACTGCGCTCTACGGCGAATGGGATGGTCGCTGAGTTGGATAAGATGGGTACACAGACTGTACTGCTTACCGGTGACAACCGCAGGACGGCTGATTATTTTGCAAAACAAGTAGGCATTACCTCTGTGTGGGCAGAATTACTGCCAGAGGAGAAGGTGCAGAACATTGTACAATTGCAACAGGAGGGTAAGTCTGTCTGTATGATAGGAGACGGCGTTAATGACGCTCCTGCCCTCAAGACGGCATCTGTAGGTGTAGCGATGGGAGCCATGGGCAGCGATATTGCTGTGGATGCCGCAGAAATTGCCCTTATGAGCGATGATATTTCCAAAATTCGGTATCTAAAACGGCTTTCCAATGCGACAGTGCGCACCATAAAACTCAGTATCTCCCTGTCTCTATTTATAAATTTCGTGGCCATTTTAATGTCATTTATGGGGTGGTTGACCCCTACAACGGGTGCATTGGTTCATAATGCAGGATCGATATTTGTTGTATTAATTGCAGCGTTACTATATGACAGAAAGTTTGATTAGTTTATTATCATAGTAGAATTAAGACGCATCCTTCCATAATTATCAAACACCATGTTCTAATAATATAATATAAACTGTTTTATACTTTTTAGATTAAGTCAAATTAAAGCAAGGGGGCGTCAAAAGTGACAGAGCAAAAAGATACCCTGGTGGTTGATGTTGGTTCAGGGCCCCAGGATGTGCTGGTCTATCAGGCCGGCAATAATATCGAAAATTGCCCTAAATTGGTTATGCCCAGCCGGACGCAGCTTGTCGCAGGTCAGATCCGCCGGTCAACGCAGCAAGGGTATAGCATTTATCTTTATGGTCATGTGATGGGCGGTGCGGTGCTCTCCGATACCGGGACAAAAGTTGCATATTCAAGCCACGGATAATTACTCGCCAGATGCAGTTAAGGCGGAAGCGGTGCTGGTCTGCTTGTATTAAGTGAACGGTAATCAAGAAAAGAAATCATACCAGATAAGACTAAAGAATCGGTAGTCAAAGTTATAGCCGGTTTAGAGAAAAATTTGGGGACAAATTTTATGATACTATCAAGACCATTACAGTAGGTAATGGTGGCGAATTTTTGGAGTTTAAAGGATTAGAGGGGGCAGTTATTAAGCCGGATGTATTATGCGCATCCATATAGCGCCTGGGAACGCGGCACCAACGAAAACTTAAACAAACTAATCAGGCGGTTTATGCGCCTAAGTAACTGACATAGGCAACATAAGCCAGGTGGATGTCAAAAGAATTGAACGCTAGATGAACAATTATCCAAGAAGGATATTCGGCTATAAAACACCAAATGAAATAGCAAGATTTTCCAAAATATGGTGGGCATTTAATGCTGCAATTTATAGGGACTTAAAAAATATAAATGTATTTACTTAGATAAACAGGCGACAACTATCACTAATGGAGACAAGCTCAAAACCTGGTTTTAACAGGCGGCAGATTAACAAGCCATTATTGACAAATCCGGAGGTAAACTTAAATGGATATAACCTTGGAACAGCTTAAATCATCTTTTGAGGAGCAAGGCTATATAGTGGACAAGGAAACGCTGGTTACTGCTTATCTGGCCTTAAAACTGCATAAACCTCTGTTGGTAGAGGGACCTCCTGGTGTTGGGAAAACTGAATTAGCCAAAGTGCTGGCCAACGTGTTTGCTACTGAACTGATTAGGCTGCAGTGTTACGAAGGCTTAGACGAAAACAAAGCCCTATATGAATGGAATTATCAGAAACAACTAATAAAAATTCAGATAAGCAAAGGCAACCAGGGGGGCCAGTACCGGGAGGTAGAAGACAGTCTATTTTCTGAAGAATACTTGTTGGAGAGGCCGTTATTAAAAGCGATTAAAGCGAAACAAAAACCGGTTTTACTCATTGACGAGATTGACAAGGTTGATCAAGAGTTTGAAGCTTTCTTATTCGAAGTGCTTTCAGATTTCCAAATTTCCATACCTGAATGGGGTACAATTGCTGCTCGGCAGATTCCCATCGTTGTCCTGACCAGTAATAGTGAACGCGAATTGTCGGACGGTCTTAAGCGCCGCTGCGTTTATCTTTATCTGGATTATCCCCCTCCGGAAAAAGAACTGCGTATAATCACAGCTAAAATCCCTGAGCTTTGCAAAAGGTTATCCCACGAAGTAGCCAAGGCTGTCGGCCACATCAGAGAGCAGCTTGAACTTAGAAAGAAACCGTCAATTGCAGAAACCCTCGACTGGGCAAGAGCTGTGGTTGCTCTTGATGCGGACCGGCTGTCGCCGGAGATTATTAACCTTACTTTGAGCACCGTCCTGAAGAATAAAGATGATTTGGATAATTTTCACCGGAATATGGGTATCCAGGACCTGTTCGAAATGGTCGTCAACGATAGCACAGCTCAAAAAACCGGTGAGAGGGGGTAACCTCGTTGGACACCGAAAACCTTATTGAAAATAACATGACCCGGTTTTTCCACATTCTCCGCCACCTTGGGGTGAGAGTTAGTTCTGCGGAAACTGTAGATGCTTTGAGGGCGCTGCTCGCTGTGGATGCGTTGGACCCCAGACAGGCGGAAGCCGCATTTTTGGCAACCTTAGCCAAATCTCCCGATGACCGGGTAATTGTCCAGAAGGCTTTTCGATCTTTTTTTGTGCCGCCCGAATTAAAGGTTGAAAGGTCCGAAAAATATAAGCAGATTAGAGAACAAGAAGCACGGGAGGTTGCTGTTGCTGAAAAAGAGATTAAATATGAACTGGACGGTGCAGGGGACGAGCATAAAGAAGTAAATGTGCCATTAACCGAAGAAGAAAAAAAAATATATTCCAAATTGCCGGAGGACAAGAAGGAGAAAATCCAGCGTTTTCTGCGAAAACAGTTTCAGGGTAATCCTGTGAATAATCCGGAAGAGCTTATCAACACAATGATTAAAAGCTCTTTGAATTATTGGAAATACTGTTTGGAGGATGAAGGCCCTCCGGAAGTCGAATACACCGGGAACGAGGAAACCGATGAAATTCTTCGGGAAGTTTCAGAGAAGCTGCGGGACGAAGAACAGCTTCTTTATGAAGACATCCAGAATATTGCAGAAACAGACATGCCTACAGCCTCTGCAATAATTGCGAAGCTGTCGCGCCGGTTGGCAACAAGGATTTCGCGGCGTTACCAACGCAGTAAAAAGAGGCAGCGGATGGATCTGCGGCGCACCATACGGCAAAATATTCGCTATGGCGGGACCATGTTTAACCTTAAATTTCAGACGAAGAAAATTAATAAACCTAGGCTTCTCCTAATTTGTGACGTTTCAGGCTCAATGGCCAAATACGCCAGCTTTATGCTGCAGTTCATGCATGGACTGGTGAGTGTCACAGAAGAAATTGAAAGCTTCATATTTTCGGAGAAGGTTAAGCTTATTACCAAAGAATTCTTGAATCCGCAGCCCTTTGAACAAACTATGACTGATATTATTAATCTAAGCGATGACTGGGGTAAGGGAACAGATTTTAACGAAGCTCTCCGGGTTATTAATGAAGAATACAAAGAACTGATAACTAAAGACACCTTTGTTATTATTCTTAGCGATACCAAAACTCTTAATGCTGAAATGGCGGCCACTAGGCTGATGGACATGAAAAAACGGGTGAAGGATATCATCTGGCTCAATACGCTGTCTAAAAAGGTATGGCCAGGGACCAGGAGTGTCATAACGTTCTGGCGTCACTGCCGGATGCTGGAATGCAGCACTCTTTCCCACTTGGATAAAATTATGCGTACGGAAATGATGAAGTAAGACGTATCTCAAATTGAAGGCAAAGATATGAAGGACAGTTTGGAAAAAGTCGACATCATGGCTTTCGGGGCTCACCCCGATGATGTGGAAATCGGTGCCGGGGGACTGCTGGTAAGGAGGTTGCCCGCGGCTACAAGATAGGGATTGTTAATTTGACCAGAGGAGAGCCAGCCAATTGATTACTGAAGCCCATTTTTAAGCTGGGCTTAAAAAGCTAGAGCCCGAATTGAAGGCCTTTAGGTCCAATGGTTAGGAGGGTAATAATGTTTCCTTATATGATAGCCGAGGATAAAGAAAAGTATAAAATGGCATTCGAATATGTCATTAAATACTTTGCAGCAGAAGATCCACTTAAGATGTCGGAAAATAGTGGAGCGATCTTTGACCCAAAACAATCTATTATACAGATAAAAAGTGAACTATACCATCCAGCATAATTATAACAGTTAGATCTTTTATAAATGAAAACTATGGGAGGAGTTGATATGGGTTTTACAATGTATTATTTTTCTGCAACAGGCAATTCACTGGAAATTGCCCGTAAAATTGCAAAAGAATTGTGAGATTGCAGAATATAGGGTTCACTGACAGTGGTTCTAGTATTGAAAAAAAAAAGAAAGCATCTGAAATGCTTTCTTGAGAACTAATTATCATGATGCCATTCATATCCGCAGTCGATACATTTTTTATTCTTTTGATTTAGCTACATAATTTCTATATTCTGCGTATAGAGCTCTTTTGTATTGATTTTCAGCACTTTCAGGAATATAATTTCTTCTTCCCACTATTTCCAACAATTTTTCAGCAGCCTCATCACCCTTTATGTCAAGTTCCATTATGTCAAGAAAAGCTTGCTCTACTCCAGCTAACCCTATCATATCGCCGCCTACGTTTAGCTTATAAATTTTTGGTGCATCAGGATCACAACAACCGCCCATATTTATTTAACCCCCTTCAATATAAATTACAAATTAAAGAAATACCAGGCTAGTATAGCAAATTCTTGTTATAGTAATCACAAATGCCACGACCGGTTAGCGGAAAATTTAGGTCACCATAATTGCTCTCGGTAACTAGTGCCGGGTTGGCATTTTACAGATCCAGCCAGGACGTGGATGGTGGACCGGTTTTAAAAAAATGTAACTGTTTCTTGGACGACAATCTAATTATGGTCAAAAATAAAAAAGCGAGATAGACTCATCTTAATTAAGCAGTTCCAGTATTCTTCGGTCTCATATTTTATAACACATTACCTCTTTTTAGATATCTTAAAATACATATACCTAGTGTATAGTAGGCCCAAAAAAATGGTACGTCAAGTATTTTTATTAAACCGAATTGGTCTTATAAAATACATACTCGTAAAAACTTTCATAACATATAATGTGATAGTTGACATTGGAAACTATCGCCCGTATAATGGTTGACAATAGAAACTAATTTTAATATAGGAGTATTAATCTAATGGATAAAAATTTTATCGATATTTATAACTTAATACAAGAATTATCCTGGCATTTTGGAGCTCATGGTATTAATGGTGAGTGCTGTGGGGATTTATCTTTGGTTGAATACATGGCGCTTAAAAAAATAAAAGAATCGGAAAACATTACCGTACAAGAAATGGGAAATGCCTTAAATTTTACTAAAAGTGGCGCCAGCAAAATCATTGATCGTTTAGAAAACAAAGGTTATGTTGCACGTGAGATATCTTCAATCGATGGACGTGTGTGCTATGTAAATCCAACCGCCAAGGGGGCGGAAACAGCCTCAGAAATTGTTAGGAAGTATTCAGATTTTGTATATGAAATGCTGAAAGAACTCGATACTTCTAGGGTTGGGAACATTAAATCTGTTTTGGAAATCCTGGTAGATTCCGCGCATAAACAGGAGAATATGTTGAAAGGCAAATATGCTCGGGGGGGAGGCAGGATGTCGATATTTGATATGAATAGTTAGAAGTGGCCTCTAGAGCATTACTCCTTTTTGTGCATGTTTTTTGACGGCAATAGCCTTGACCAGGTTTAATTGGAGGAGGTATCCGTATGTTTGAGCTAAATAATTTAGCCGAGGCCGGAAGGTTTTTCCTGGTTATCGCCGGGGAACTGATTTTATTGTTTATCGGCATCTCCTTTCTTGTGGGGTTGCTGCAAGAATTTATACCACCCGAAACTATCCAGAAAGTAATAAGCAGGCAGAAAAAATTCATTGGCAATATTATCGGGACTGCATTGGGAGCACTTACTCCCTTTTGAAGCTGCTCTACCATACCTGTCCTGGTGGGACTGTTAAACGCTCGTGCTCCCTTCGGAGCCACCATGTCTTTTTTAATTGCTTCACCGCTTTTAAACCCGGTGATCATAGGTTTGTTTTTGAGTTTACTAGGGTTAAAAGTTACCGCTATTTATGCCGCTATCACTTTTATAGCCGCTGTTTTTATGGGAATGCTGTGGGAAAAATTGGGACTTGCCGGCCAGTATAAAAAGGTGTATATCCAACAGGGCTGTGGTGCAGCCGGAGGGATGCAGGAACTGGACTTAACTGCTGAACCGGAACCGGACACTTTAAAAATTAAATTTAAGCGGGCCGGTGGGGCAGCCTGGTCATTGTTTCGACAGGTTTTTCTCTACTTAATGCTGGGCGCAGCCATTGGTTCTTTTATTTATGGCTTTGTGCCGGATTCGCTGATCATGAAATTGGCCGGCCCCGGCAATTCCCTGGCCATACCGGTTGCCGCGCTGATCGGCGTACCCATGTATATCAGAGCGGAAACCATCATTCCCATCAGTGCCGTGCTCATAGGCAAAGGTATGAGTATCGGGGCGGTAATGGCTCTGATTATCGGCGGTGCCGGAGCAAGCATTCCGGAATTAATTATCCTAGGCTCCATTTTCCGCCGCAAGTTGATCATTGCATTTGTGATTACCATAATGTCTGTGGCTATATTGGCCGGATTTTTCTTCAATTTGATATTTTAAAAAGAAGTGGTTCAGTTGAGAATTTCTTCTGTTCCATTATTTAATCTAAAGCAAAGCCCCTGCTTGTTGGGAGCAGGGGCGAAAAATTATAGCTCTTCCTCGATGTACTTCTTCAGAGCCTTTTTATCGGGCACCTTGCCGGATGCTTTAACCTTGCCGTTAACCACTAGGGCAGGGGTGTTCATCACCCCTGCGGCGAGAATGTCCCTTAAATCCTCCACTTTTTTGACATCAGCCTCCAGGTTCAGCTCGCCGTTTATTTCCGTGACTCTTTTATATAGCTCATTGCACTTGGCGCAGCCTGTTCCCAATACCTTTATATCCATATAATATCACCTCCTCCTCGATACGGTTAAAAGACAATAAACTTATATCCTATAAGTTTATCATTTTACTAGATCACTCACCGCTTCTGCAATCATTTCTTTGGAAATCCCACCGTGGAAGCGAGGCTGTCCGTTAAGGACAATCAGGGGAAGCTTTACCCGGTCCATGATTTCCACAATCTCAGGGTAATTATTCATCTCGCTGCTTTGCACGTCGACATACGTAAAGCTGATTGTTTCGCCAAAATCTTGCACAAGTGCGTCTTTTAAAGCTTCAGCTTCTTCTTGCATGGTTTTCGAAGAGCCGCAACATGCGTCCTCAGTGGGTGGCCCTCAGCAACTGGATGCAGGCATAGGCGCGTTAGTTCCGAATATTGTGACACTGACTTTTTCCATTTCTTTCCCAACCTCCATTTATATTGTATTTAATCATACTTGCCATTGTTGTTAACGCTCTATATCAACAGGTAAGCGAAAGCATTAAAGGTGTAGCCAATGATAATAATGCCCACGGTGACAAGTCCTATAAATACCGTCAACAACCTCATTTTTACCACTTGCTTCAACAAAATCAGTGACGGGAGGGAAAGCGCAGTTACTGCCATCATTAGGGATAAAACTGTGCCAAGTCCTACTCCCTTGCCCACCAGAGCTTCAGCAATCGGTAATGTTCCGAAAATATCCGCATACATCGGCACACCGATTAAGGTCACCAGCGGCACAGAGTACCATTTATCCTGACCAAGCAGGGCATTTATAATTGACTCCGGTATCCAGTTATGGATGGCGGCACCTATACCGACACCGATTAAAATGAACAGCCACACTTTTTTAATAATGTCCTGAACTTGCCCACCGGCATAAGCTAATCGATCCCGAGCGGTCATTTCTTCCGGCTCGACATCAATTAAAGTATTGTTAAAAACAAACGGCTCAACATACTTTTCCATTTTGGCATTATTAATGATGGTCCCGCCGATAACGGCCAGGATAATACCGATAACTACATAAGCGAAAGCAATTTTCCAGTTAAAAATGCTGGCTACTAAGATCACTGACGCCAGGTCTACCAAAGGTGAAGATATTAAAAAAGAAAAGGTAATTCCAATGGGCAGACCTGCGTTGGTAAATCCGATAAATAAGGGAATGGAGGAGCAGGAGCAAAACGGTGTGACCGTACCTAAAAGCGCCCCCATTGTATTGGCCTTAATGCCGGTAAAGCGGGTCAGAGTTTTTCTTGTTTTTTCAGGCGAAAAGAAACTTTGGATATATGAAATAGTAAATATTAATACCGAGAGTAGGAAGAATATCTTGATCACATCATAGATGTAAAAATGAATGCTCCCGCCTACGCGGGTATTTACATCCAGGCCGAATCCGTTGGTAACCAGTAAGGTCACAAGGTCGGAAAGCCATTCCATCCTTAGCAGCTGATCGTTTAACCAGGCGAAGATTGACAATAAAAACGCCCCCTTGATTTAAGTACGGTCACTAACGCTAACGCGGCTACCGGCCTGCGTAATGCCTTTGCAAGGCTGCCGGCCGCCGGTCCCGGATATGGCTATCTTTGCAGCACCCCGGCCCGTTTGAGTATTTATGACAGCTACTACTATTTTTAACAGCCAGCCAGTCTTCGAGATTCTTTAAATCGTTCGTGTAAAAATCAGTTTGTCTGAGGTGATCAAAAACTATGCTTTCAAGAAATTTGTTATTTTCAATCGGAGCAAGGGTGTAATAAACCCACTGCGCACTCTTGCGGTCTGTGACCAGCCCTGCCCGGCGCAATACCCCCAAATGACGCGAGGCCTTGGCCTGGGAAATAGCAAGCACCTCCATAATGTCACAGACACATAACTCACCTCCGTAAAGCAAGTTGATAATTCGCAAGCGGGTCTCGTCCGATAGCGCCTTTAATCTTTCTACTATATTTTCCATAGATGGTTACCTCAAATGAATAAATTTGCATAATCGATTATGCATATATACTATACACCCTGACTGGGTAAAATGTAAATACATTCGACCAGTCGGGTGACCTTTTTAAATTTTCGACAAAAAGGCTGTTGACACGAATATTGTAGGGAATTATTATATAAGAAAATTTTTATATGACATATTTACTGCAAATCAGCCGGGACCCTTACGGGGAAGGTTGGATTTGCAAAATTGAGCCTTCCAATTGGGTTCAAGAAAAGCAGAAACTAATGGATGCTAAACGGTAAAAGTGCTTATCCGAATATAGTCGCTGCTCCGAACAGTATATTCTGGAGGAAAAACAATGAAAAATGCGTTGGATTTTTTCAAAGTTTTAGCGGATGAAACCAGGCTGAAAATTATTATGATGTTGTCCAAACAGGATATGTGTGTCTGCGAAATCATGGAAGAACTGGCCATGTCCCAACCGGCCGTTTCCCACCATCTCAGAATTTTAAAGAAAAGCAAAGTAGTATTAGATGATAAAGATGGTCGCTGGGTATTTTATTCCTTAAATAAAAAGATATTTACCCAACAGTTGGCAGCTATAACCAGTGGTTTGTTTGCACAAATAGCCGACAACCTGGAAAACCGGCAGACGCAGCGTAATTACGGTGCTTGTTTGCGCATTGAAAACGAAATGGAGCCTTTTAACAATAAAAAAGTAAATTAAATTGTAAAAAAGCGTAAAGAACGAAGGAGACGAAGTTGAGCTTTGAGCGTTTTGTTGTGTTTTGTCAAATGGTGGTTGTCAAATGTGAAGGTCTGACCCCCAAATGTACAAATGCAAGAACCGAAGCTCCGGAGGGGGTGATGTTTCTATGATTATGTGTGTTGAGAAAATATGGGAAAAGTTTAGTATGCCTTTGAGGGGTTTTATTAAAAGACGAGTTGATAACGACCAGGATGTCGAGGATATTCTGCAAAATGTGTTTTATAAGATTAATAACAACCTTAGTAGTTTAAATGAAACCGACAAGATCCATGCATGGGTTTATACAATTACTAAGAATGCTATCGCTGATTTTTATAGAACGCAAAAATATAAATCTTATACCGTAGAATTACCGGATACAATTATAAGTGAGACTCAGGATGAAAAAACTGCAAATGAAGAAATTGCACAATGTTTAAAAACCATGATTCAATATTTACCCGAAAAATATAAACAGGCACTGATATTAACGGAATTCCATAATATGACTCAGAAGGAACTGGGGGAAAGGATGGGTTTATCGGTGTCCGGGGCGAAGTCGAGGGTTCAAAGGGCGCGTGGAAAGTTGAAGGAAATGCTTTTTGACTGCTGTTATCTGGAATTTGACCGTTTAGGAAATGTAATTGATTATAGACATAAATATTCTGACTGCAAATTTTGCTAAAATATAGGTTAGCAAAATATTTTTTTATTTAAGCTCAACTTTAGAGGATTATGCAAATATAGTCGAATTATAAATATATATGTAGCGGATTTAATATCAAACCTGATGGAGGTGCTGCTGCCCGTGTTTATTAAATTCTTTTATGAGCTGAGAAATGTGGGTGTGCCTGTTTCAGTAAACGAGTGGCTGACCTTGATGGAAGCTCTGAACAAGGGAATGGGGATTTCCAATCTTAGCGAGTTTTACCTGGTGGCCCGTTCAATCTTAGTCAAGAGTGAAATTCAATTTGATAATTATGACCTTGCCTTCCAAAATTACTTTAGCGGCATTGAAACGCAGGCTGATTTGGTTAGCGAGGCTTTAGATTGGTTGTATAATGGGTTGCCACCTCAGGTAAAAGCTCAGGAGTTTCAGACACTGCCCCAGGAAACAAAACCAACTGAAAAAAAGCAGCGCGTAAACGCGAACTTTCGCCAGGATGGCAATGCTGCGGCTAAAAACGCCGGGTGGCGGCGTGGTGGTTCTAACCCGAAAGGAGTGCGCATTGGCGGCGCACCCGGCAATTTTACTGCGATACAAGTAGCAGCCCGGAGGAACTACCGGGGATATCGTGGTGATCTTATTCTAGGCGTAAGGAAATTCGAAGCAGCTTTACGAGTCTTACGCCAGCTAACCAATCAACATGAAGGCCTAAAGAATGATTTGGATATAAACGGCACTATTGATAAAACCTGTCGTAATGCCGGCCGGTTGGAGCTAGTTTGGGACCGCCCGCGTAAAAACAACTTGAAAATATTGCTTTTGATGGACTCCGGCGGCTCAATGGATATGCATATCAACCTTTGCAGCCGGCTATTTACGGCATTTAAACGCTCGAGTCATTTAAAGGAACTAAAGATTTATTATTTCCATAATTGTATTTATGATTATATTTATGAGAAGCCGAATTGTAGTGAGGAAGATGCTATTACAACATATGATTTTTTGCATAAGTTTGATTCTAATTACCGCTTAATTATTATCGGTGACGCAAGCATGGCCGAGAGTGAATTGGTGGCGGTAAACGGAGCTATCGACCATGATAACATGAATAATGAACCGGGGTTGGTCTGGCTGGAGCGTTTTGCCAAGCATTTTGACCATAATGTTTGGCTTAATCCTATACCTGCCGGGGGATGGGATGAACAAATGAACTACCGGGCGCGTTCCATTACGATGGTCCGCAAATTGTTTCCCATGTTTGAGTTGTCGATAAGCGGGCTGGAGCAGGCGGTAAAACAAATTAAGGTAAGAAGATGACAATTGTATCATTTGCAAAAAACGTAATCCAATGCACCTGTTGGTCCAATGTTGATTGTGTTGGTGCATTAGTGCACCAACCCGTAGTTCAATAGATGTCTTTTTTTTGCGTTCTTCTGGTTAATGAAACCGTTAAGGGTTGTATTTTGCCGTTTAGGGTTAATAGCATACCATTCGTGGATTGTTAATTCAAATGGTCGAGGTTTTGCAACATTTTTTTACGATAATAAACAATTTAATACTATTTCTGAATTTTGTTTTAAATCGGGGAAGGGGGCAAGTGGTTTTACAACACGCTTATTTAAACAATATATAAATAACTAAAAGGGAGGATATGAGTTTGGACGCACAACAAATGTATAAAGAGAAGTTTCGTACCCAGGAAGAAGCAGCTAAGTTAATTAAATCGGGCGACTTGATTTACACACCATCAGCTTCTAATGAACCTGCTGATCTCTGGGAGGCTATAGCTAACCGGGCGGATGAGTTGGAAGGTGTAAGAGTCAGGCAATTCTTGACCAGGCGCGGTCACAAATATTTAGATCCATCTTTTTCTAAGCATATTTTTGTAGAATCTATGTTTGTTACCGGGCCGATCAGAAAACAGATTCACGCTGGTCATGCTACCTATATGCCTTGGAACTTCAGCGACATGCCCGCTATGGTCAGGCAGAGTGGTTGTGATGTACTGATGCTTGCTGCTACTCCAATGGACGAACGCGGATATTTTTGTTTTGGCTTGGGCTGTGACTATACGCCTGCCGCAATTGAAGTTGCCAAGAAAATTATTGTGGAAGTTAACCCCAATATACCCTGGACCGGTGGTTATAACAAAATTCACATTTCCCAGGTAGATGTCGTTTGTGAGAGCAATGCTCCGTTATTTGAACTAGAACAACCCACGATATCTGCCATGGATGAAAAGATCGCTGCCCCTATAGCTGAGCGTATTACAGACGGTTCCACACTTCAAGTAGGTATAGGCGGTATTCCCGCTGCGGTATGCAAGTACATGACCCACAGAAAAGATCTTGGTATGCATACTGAGCTGGTCACCGACTACATTGGCGAAATGATGGAAAGCGGTTGCATGAACGGCAGCAAAAAGACAATTCATAAGGGCAAGGTTATCGCTACTATCGTCGAAGGCACCAAGAAATGTTTCGATTATATTGCTAATCATCCTGCTATTGAATTCCATCCGGTGGATTATACTAATAATCCTTACATTATTGCTCAAAACAGTAAAATGGTCAGTATCAACGGTACTATTGAGGTTGACTTATTTGGGCAATGCTGCTCTGAAACTATGGGCCCCAAAATTTATGGAGGAATTGGCGGCCAGCTCGATTTTGCCAGGGGCTGCACAATGTGCCCGGATGGTCAAGGGTTTATCGTTCTGAGCTCTACGACAAAAAATGATACTATAACCAAGATTGTTCCTACTTTGACTCCCGGTGCCGTTGTGTCTACAACTCGGACCTTGGTTGATCATGTAGTGACTGAGTACGGTTGTGTTAAACTTCGTGATAAATCCATGATGGAAAGGGCCAAGTTAATGATCAGCATAGCCCATCCCAATTTCCGCGAGATGCTGACTTTCGAAGCCAAGAAAATGAATCTTATTGTCTAGTTGGTTAAAGTGAAAAGCGCCTCGTTTGAGGCGCTTTTTTTTAATGCCGTTTCAGTGTTGGGACTATACAATGTCTAACAAAACTGTTAGCTGGTGTATTTTAACCGTTGGCCGCTAAAATCATACCATTTAGCAATTTTTGGTGAAATGGCCATTGTTTTTTTAGTGTATTTTACTATAATATATAATTAAATACTTTCTGAATATTTTTTAAAATTAAGGAAAGGAGGTAAGAGTTTAGAATACACTTATATAAATAATATATAAATACACAATAAAAATGGAGGTTGAGGAAATGAACGTACAAGAAATGTATCGTCAGAAACTGGTTTCCCCGGAGATAGCAGCTAAGTCAGTTAAATCTGGTGACCTAATTTATACCCCTTCGGAAGCTAATGAGCCCACCGCGATATGGGAGGCTTTAGCCGATCGGAAGGAAGAGTTGCATGGTGTGCGGGTTAGGCAGTTCTTGACCAGGCGCAAGCACAGATACGTAGATCCATCCTTTGCTGAGAATATTTTTATCGAATCTCTTTTTGTCACCACCCCCATTAGAAAGATGGTTCACGAAGGTACCGCCACTTATATGCCCTTTAACTTTAGTGATATGCCCTCCATGGTTAGAACAGGCGGCTGTGACGTATGGATGGCGACAGTAACTCCCATGGACGAACACGGCTATTTTTGCTATGGTTTAGGCTGCGACTATTCACCTGCTTGTGTTGAAGTGGCCAAAACGATTATTGTGGAAGAAAACCCCAATATGCCCTGGACCGGTGGATATAACAAAGTTCACATTTCTCAGGTGACTCACATTGTTCAAGATAATTCGCCGATATTTGAATTAGAACAGCCCACCATCTCTGCATTGGACGAAAAAATCGCGGCCCCGATCGCAGAGCGTATTCCCGATGGTGCCACCCTGCAGGTAGGTATCGGCGGTGTTCCCGCTGCGGTTTGCAAGTATATGCTGCACCGGAAAGACCTGGGCATGCATACCGAGTTGGTCACTGACTACATTAATGAAATGATGGAAAGCGGCTGCCTGAACGGGAGCAGAAAGTCAATTCATAAGGGCAAGGTTATCGCTACCATCGTTGAGGGCAAGAGGGCATGCTTCGATTACATTGCTAATCACCCGGCTATTGAATTCCACCCGGTGGATTATACCAACAATCCCTTCGTTATCGCGCAAAACTATAAGCCGGTCAGTATCAACGGCACTATTGAGGTTGACTTGTTTGGACAATGCTGCTCGGAAACCATTGGCACCAAAATTTGGGGAGGTATTGGCGGCCAGCTGGACTTTGCCCGTGGCGTCACCTTGAACCCGGACGGCCAAGGGTTTATCGTTCTGAACTCGACCACGAAGAATGATACCATCTCCAAGATTGTTCCCACTTTGAGCCCTGGTGCCATTGTGTCCACCACCAGGACTCTCGTGGACCATATAGTGACTGAGTACGGTTGTGTTAAACTTCGTGACAAATCCATGCAGGAAAGGGCCAAGTTATTAATCAGCGTTGCCCATCCTAATTTCCGGGATATGCTGACTTTCGAAGCCAAGAAAATGGGTCTTCTCATCTAAGTGATTTAGTTAGATGGTAAGTTGAATTTTAGGTTTTAAAAAAGCACCTCTGTCCGAGGTGCTTTTTGTTTAGCTAATATCCGAATGATACTCTTGTAAAGATTTTAAATTAGCCCCGATATTTTCTTTATAGGCTGCGATCCCTCTTGCGCTGGCCAGAGCTGCTGCCATGGTGGTAATATAGGGTACTTTATATTTAATGGCAGTCTTGCGGATATAAGAGTCGTCATGCTGGCTGTGTTTTCCGGATGGGGTGTTGATAACCAGGTTGATCTCCTTATTTTTAATACCATCGATTATATTGGGACGTCCTTGGGCTAATTTTTTAATTTCTTCCGATATGATTCCATTTTTCTTAAGAAAATTATGGGTTCCCTCCGTAGCTTTAATACCAAAGCCCATATGAATAAATACCTTAGCCGTTTCCAGAGCAGACGGTTTATCCTGGTCGGTTACACTGATCAAAACGGTTCCCGAAGTTGGAAGGGGAGATTGGGTTGCTTCCTGGGCCTTATAATATGCTAATTCAAAGGAATCAGCAATGCCCAGCACTTCCCCGGTGGAGCGCATTTCCGGTCCCAGTAACGGGTCAACTTCTTGGAACATGTTAAAGGGGAAAACCGCCTCTTTTACTCCAAAATGGGTAATCCTTTTGGAAGCAAGTGTCTTGACAGGGGACTCTTTGCCGGTTTTATCCGCCAACATTATTTCAGTGGCAATCCGGGCCATCTTGATGTTACAAACTTTGGACACCAGGGGAACGGTCCGTGAAGCCCTAGGGTTGGCTTCCAGAACATAAATCTTATCATCGGCAATGGCGTACTGCATATTCATCAGGCCGACCACGTTCAGTTCTTTGGCTATCTTTTGGGTGTATTCCACAATGGTTTTAATATGTTTGGCCGGAATGCTTACCGGTGGAATTACACAGGCCGAGTCTCCGGAGTGAATGCCTGCCAGTTCTATATGCTGCATTACTGTCGGTACAAAGGCTTCGGTTCCGTCGGCAATGGCATCGGCTTCCGATTCAATGGCGTTACTTAGAAATCTATCAATGAGAATCGGTCTTTCCGGAGTAACCTCCACTGCGGCAGCCAGGTACTCGCGGAGCATTCCCTCATCGTAAACAACTTCCATTCCGCGGCCGCCCAAAACATAAGAAGGGCGTACCATTAAAGGGTAACCGATTCGGTTGGCAATGGCCAGGGCTTCTTCAAGATTCACGGCCATACCGGAATCCGGCATGGGAATATCAAGTTTCTCCATGATCCGGCGGAACCGGTCGCGGTCTTCCGCTAAGTCTATGGTATCAGGTGAAGTGCCAAAAATTTTTACTCCGGCTTCGGCCAGTTCACCGGCAATGTTCAATGGGGTTTGTCCGCCGAACTGAACAATTACTCCTATAGGCTGTTCCTTTTCGTATATACTCAATACATCTTCCACTGTCAACGGTTCAAAGTAAAGCTTGTCGGATGTGTCGTAATCGGTGGAAACCGTTTCGGGGTTGCAATTGACAATAACTGTCTCAAAGCCCATATCCCGCAGGGCAAATGCTGCATGAACGCAGCAGTAATCAAACTCAATTCCCTGGCCGATACGGTTCGGACCTCCCCCTAGGATCATCACTTTCTGCCGGTTACTGGCTGTAGTTTGATCAGGGGCATTGTAGGTTGAGAAATAGTATGCCGCGTTTTCGACGCCGCTTACCGGGACGGCTTCCCACCCTTCGACTACCCCCAGAGCGGTTCTGCGCCGGCGAATTTCTTTTTCCGGCAGGTTTAACAGCATAGCTAAATAACGGTCCGCGAAACCATCCTTTTTAGCCTGGATCAGCAGTTCGTCCGGTAAGTGTTCATGCTTATACTTTAGCATCTCTTCTTCCAGCATAACAAGTTCCTTCATTTGCTGAATAAACCATGGTTTTATATGAGTCAACCGGTTAAGCTGATCAATGCTTGCGCCTTTGCGTAAAGACTCATACATTATAAACTGGCGTTCGCTGGATGGCTCAGCCATTAGCGATAGTAATTCATCCAGAGAGCACTGGTTGAAGTTTTTGGCGAAGCCTAACCCGTAACGGCCTGTTTCCAAGGAGCGAATGGACTTTTGTAGGGCTTCTTTATAGTTTTTGCCTATGCTCATAACTTCACCGACGGCTCTCATTTGTGTCCCCAGTTTATCCTGGGAACCGGGAAACTTTTCAAAGGCCCAGCGGGCAAACTTTATGACTACATAATCACCGGAAGGGGTGTACTTATCCAAAGTGCCTTCCCGCCAGTAAGGGATTTCGTCCAGGGTTAAGCCGGCTGCCAACATGGTTGATATTAAAGCAATGGGAAAGCCGGTGGCTTTGGAAGCTAATGCAGAGGAGCGGGATGTTCGAGGATTAATTTCAATAATTACAACCCGGTCGGTCTTAGGATCATGAGCGAACTGAACATTGGTTCCGCCAATTACTTCTATCGCTTCAACAACATCATAGGCGTATTTTTGCAATCGTTGTTGAAGCTCCGGGCTGATTGTCAGCATGGGCGCCGCGCAGAAGGAATCACCGGTATGCACACCCATAGCATCAATGTTTTCTATAAAACAAACTGTCAGCATTTGATTTTTAGCGTCCCTAACAACTTCCAGCTCTAACTCTTCCCAACCAAGTACGGATTCCTCAACAAGGATTTGTCCAACCAAACTAGCGTTGATTCCACGATTGGCAACAGTTCTTAGCTCTTCAACATTATAGACCAGGCCACCGCCGGTGCCCCCCATGGTGTAAGCCGGACGGATAACCACCGGATATCCAAGTACTTGAGCGATTTTCTCTGCTTCCTCAACACTGTAGGCCGGTTTACTGCGAGGCATTTCGATGCCCAACCGGTTCATTGTTTCCTTGAAAGCGATGCGGTCTTCACCACGTTCAATGGCATCAATTTGGACACCGATAACTTTGACTGAATATTGCTCCAATACACCGGTCTTGGCCAGTTCAGAACACAAGTTTAGTCCCGACTGACCGCCTAAATTTGGCAGCAGCGCGTCTGGCCGTTCTTTAGCTATTATGTTAGCCAGGCTTTTCACATTTAGCGGTTCAATATAGATTACATCAGCGATCTCTGTGTCGGTCATAATTGTAGCTGGATTTGAATTGACTAAAACAATCTGATAACCTAATTTTCTGAGGGCTTTACAGGCCTGAGTTCCAGAATAGTCAAATTCACAAGCTTGTCCTATTATAATTGGGCCGGAACCAATAATTAGAATTTTGTTGATGTCAGTACGTTTTGGCATATTTGTCCTCCCGCTGAAAGAAGTCAATTAGATAAGTATCCTTAGATTAATGTTTTAGCTGTTTGTTTAAAACTTATTAATGCTTAGTTGCCTGTTTATTCTAGCATTTATAGTTTTAATTGAAAAGCGATACATAGTAGAATCATATGGTAAGCAGAAAAAATAAATAATATTATGCTTGACTAAACTATACACACTAATACTTTTTTATAAAAACAGGCGTATAGACGTTAAAACAGCCCATGCGCCTGTTTTTATTTATCAAATGTTTCCCAGGACTTCTCCGGTATCAGGGCGATGACCGGCGGGGTATCGGAACCGCTGGGGGAGTATAGATAAATTCCTCTGTTTGTGCAGCTATTCTACAAAAAATAGATAACACGTTCCCTCGGTTTTGCCTACAATAATTTCATAGTTTTGTGATTTGATTGCGTTAAAGCTCCAAAACCAGGTTCCTCCTCGGGTGTGGAGAGGCAATATGGTTACACCATGGCATGGTTGGAAAAAAACGGGTGTTGAAGGGAGAAGATTTTTAAGGTGAAGGACATGGATATAGTGGGGACGGTTTTTCTCCTGGCATAGTAGAAATTTTTTTGGTCGCTGATGGCAAGGCAGGACCAAATGTTCCAAGTAGTCCGTCTTAAATCGCCGGCAAAAACACAGTCACAATAGTACCTTTTGCCTGCTTACTCTGGATCTCGATACGGCCATCATGATTATCAATAATTTTTTTGATTATGAACATACCAAGCCCGGTACCACTTTCCTTGGTGGTAAAAAAAGGGTCAAACATGCTCGTCATGGTTTGTTCATCCATGCCCATTCCTGTATCTCTGATTATAACTTGTACTAACTCTTCCTGCATATTCCAAGAAGTTTCTAAAAAAATCTTTCCGCCGCAGGAAAGAGCCTCAAATGCATTTTTGAAGATATTTAAGAAGACTTGTTTTAGTTGATCACTGTCTCCAAAAATGTCCGGAACATTCTTTGCTATGTCCAAGTCGATATCCAGCTTACGGAGAGATGCTTCGTTTTCCACCAGCATAGCCACTTCGGTGATTATTTGAGTAATAGAACACTGGGTGCGTTTGGAATAACCCGGCTTGGAAAACTGTAAAAAATCTGATATCAGTCTGTTAACATGTTTTAACTCAGCCAGTATTAAGGTAATATATTCTTCTTTGGGGGTTCCCTTCAAGTTTTGCTGCAATAATTTCATAAAACCATCAATGACTGTAAGCGGGTTGCGAATTTCGTGCACCATTTCTGCCGCCATTTGTCCTAATATGGCCAGCTTTTCAGCTTTAATAACTGCATCCTCTAATTCCTGCTGCCGTCCCGCCGGTATAAATACTGCTATGGCACCTACCGTCACATCGCTTTTGTTCCTGATGATATGTGTACTTGTTGCGCCGTTATAAGAGCCCATGACGGGAAGCACAGCACCGGGGCTCAGGTCTTGAAATTCTCTACCTGAAATGATAGTTTGCAGTAATATATTGGGGCTGCGCAGCGATCGGCCCAGAATCTCGTTCTTTTTAAGTCCGGTCATCCTGGATAGTGCCCGGTTGAAAAGGCATATCCGGCCTTCCCGGTCAATCATTAATAGTCCTATATTTAAGTGATCAATTACTAGGTCGGACCAGCTCTCTGCTATTTCTACCATCTAATTTAAACCTCCACTCGGCAAAATCCATTCCAAGCTACCGTAAAGGCGGTTTAGAATGGACTTTAGGATACTCATCTTTAAAATAATTGTTAATCAGGTCCCCGTTGCGCAGGCGGTAAATTGTTATCTTCTTTGTGCCGCCGATTTCCAAAATACCAAGTGCGCTAAGGGTATTAAGAGCCATCTCTACCTCGTGTCGGGGGCGGTTCAAGCGGAGGGCCAAACCATCTGCTGTATCCCGCGTATGCGGGTTAGCCTGAAAAAAGGCCAGTAACTCGATCCGGAGTACACTTAGCGTAATTGAGTTCAGCCCTTTATTCATTTCCGGGGTCATGAGGCTTCCTCCCCTCTGATGATTTCTGCGGAAGAGGCAAAGCGAGGAACTCACAGTAATCGGCCCCCATTGACTGGCAGATCATTTCTTCACAGATGATTTCTTTTTCGAATATAACACTGAGACATGCGGCTAGAATTCCCCGCAACATATCACATATAACCTGTGGTGTACGATAAAGATGCCCATATTCATTTGCAGTGTCTGCCCAAAAGGAATCGTAACACCGTATCTTGACTTTAGCACGGGACAGACTGACAGTAACCAACTCTAGTTTACCTACTCCCAGATTTGTTAGCTCTTCCAGAAGTAGTTGTAAACGTTCCTTCGGGTCGAGATATGATATGCGGGCCTTATCGGCCAAGCTAAGTCCCGAATGGTACCCGGCATCATAGAGTACGTGTTTTAAAATTTGAGGAGCATGATCCCTAATCGAGGCCATCAGGGAGGCATATGTTTTTTGGCGGAGAAGAAAGGCTCTTTGCCCGGCCATCTTTATTATGTGTCCTTCCCGGGTAACGATTTCCTCCTTCGGTTGGGTGCTTGGTATAAGCTTTCCGTAGCAAAATCCATCCGCTGCCATATCAACTGAAGCGAGATAATTATTTTCTCCAAGCACATGGCGTAAAATGGCCTTAAAAGTGTCTAAACGTATACAATTTTTAAATGACAAGCCTTCTTCTCCGTTACGTTGGCAGCACTCCCGGTAAACACACTTATTTGTCTGAACAGACATCAGCAGGTCATCCCCCGATTCCTCTAACCGGTAATCATTGGCAGACAAAAAGCCCACATCGTCCATGACATTGACATAGGTACGGCAGATTTCTATAGGCTTCTTTGAACTCAACTTTGAATCATCCCAATACTCGTCGATGAAGTATTGGACTGATCCGGCCACAAGCTGCTCCATCCATTGGCGACCACTGAAGGGCACTTGATTCATTGCATTACTCATACTCATAAACATATAATTCATCAGTTTTATGGTAATATCGCTGTCTTTCATTCGTACACCCCCGTATCGGCAGCCACCAAAATACCATAAATTGGACTAATGGTAAACATGTGTGTGGAGGATACAAATTGCTGGCTTTTTACCTTTCCAATCTGCATCTGGCGTACAGGATTATATCTGGAACCATTGAAGCTCATTTTAAGAATAAAATTATAAAGGTGGCTGGTTATAGTAACAAGCCTTGGTTCTAAAACCCCATTAACAAATATATCCATAGTTAGTATTCCTTTTTTCTTAAGCTGTTTGAGCCTGGTCCGGTGAAAGTCTATAACATCCGTAATCTCTAAATTAGTTAAAAGAGTACTTAAACTGTCTACTACTAACCTTACCCTGCGCCCGCTACAGCTGCGCAGTACTTCCGATTCCAGAGCAAAGTATTTCTCAAGGTGTCGAAGGTCGGAAAGGACGTATTTTTCTGTACTCCCCTCTTCTTCGTAAGCATCAATAAAAACTAGTCTGCCTGTTTCTTCATAAGCAGGGGTTCCTACTTTAAAATTCAACAGATGCTCACGCATTGCCACGGGGGGGTCATCGCAAGCCACATAGACACAAGTATCGCCGCAGCGCAGCCCTTCTTTGATAAATTCCCCCGCTAGTACGGTTTTGCCAACACCGGAATCGCCTTCTACCATGATTTGGGACCCATACGATAGCCCTTGCTCCAAGTTGCGATCCAAACCTTCGACTCCAAAATAGGCTTTATGCATAATTACTACCCTCCTAACCTGGGGAAAGCTTGTACGCCTAAAGCGCTTATTTCAAGCAGATGGTTGCCCATGGCATGGTTAACTCCCCGCATTTTATAAATTTCCAACTGTCTAACCCGGCGGTTTTGTAACATTATTGACTTGAGCAGTACTGTGCCCTGAACCACCGAATGAATTACTTCCAATTTTCCGCCGCTTTCCACTTCCCAGGCCGGGCTGATCAATAGGGTGGTACAGTTTAGCTTGTTTAGCAGGGAGACAAGATAATAAATTTTTTCATGTAGTACGGCAATATTTTCAATGCGAGAAAGAAAAGCGTAAATTGAGTCTATTACCAGGCGGCGGGCACCAAAAGTTTTGACCTGCTCGCCCAGTCTGATAATGGTCTCGTCAATTTCCATCTCTGAAAGGGATAGGTATATAACCTTGATCAAGTCTTGTTTCTGGAGAGCGTCCAGGTCCCAGTTGAAATGCCGGGCGTTGGCTAATAACTGCGGTGGGGTTTCCTCAAAAGACAAAAATATTCCCTTGTCTCCGTAATCCAGTGCTCCTTTTATTAGGTACTGCAGGCTTAATACGGTTTTACCGGTTCCGGAACTACCGGCTACAGCAACGCTGGCGCCCTGGGGGAGTCCACCCCGCAATAAATCATCCAATCCGGGTACACCGGTATTCACTAAATTATTTTCTTCTTTTATTTTATTGCTAACATCTATTGCTCCAAATGCGAAAACCTTGATCCCAGTATCGGTAATGCGAAAGGTGTGTTTACCGGGTATATGCTCTTGTCCCCGTGTTTTGCAGATTTCCAGTAAACGGAGACGGTGCAGCCCCGGTGTCTCTTTGTTTTCCAGGCGAATAACAGCATCCACCACATATTCTTCAAAGGCGTAATCTCTTTGTCCATCGCTTTCCCGTTCTTTAACTAAAAAAGATGTTAGCCCTAAACGGCGCAAGCCATTGCAAAAACCGTAGACCGCCCTGCGCAGCAAGATAGGGTCGCTAAAAACATTGCGAAAATGGCTGACACCATCTACCAGAATTCGCTTGGCACCTACCTCGCGAACGACCTCCTCAATGATGTTAACTTCCGGGTCATTCAGTACTTCCGGAGATGTACATAGAATACGCAGTTTGTTGGCCTCTTCAAGGGCATGGAGATCCCAGCCAAAGTTAAGAGCGTCACGATATAAAGACTCGGGTAATTCTTCACAGGTAACAACTACCCCCGGCTCATCAAACTCAGTAATGCCACGATAGACGAACTCTATGCCGAAAGTAGTTTTACCTGCACCGGGAACCCCTTCTATCAAAACGGAATTCCCACGTACAATTCCGCCGTAAATAAGTTTATCAAAGCCATTTATCCCGGTAGGTATTATATTCAAAGGAGTAGCACCCTTTCTGTTAGCATTAAAGGTTAATTTCTATAATTTCTACACATTACCTAATATTCCTTGCTAATATAGTAAATTACTTTTTTTTTAAACAAGTTTTGATATTTTAAAAATAATCAAGGAAAAAGCTCAACTGCCGAATATTAGCATTTGAGCTTTTTAAACACACTAGCATATAAAGAGTCCGCAAAAATTTTTTAAATAGTATCCGGCTTTTTATCTGGTAAAAAACACAATGTCCCCTAGCTTTGCGTTGGCCACTTGGCCAACACATGAACATTTAATTTTTAGCAAGAAGAAGAATCTGTCTTTGGCCGGTTCTTCATGCTCTAACGTTTCGAAATTAGCCTGTCCCTTGGATATGACCAGGCTTGATTTTTCCATGAGCTTTCTAACCTCGCCGGAAATTTTGGTAAGAGGTGTGCCGAGGTAATTAGAACCCGTGGTGATAACCGTGGCTAGTTTGTCCATACCGGCCTGCCGGGCATCATCAATGGTGGCATCATTTAATATGGGGCTATTCTTTACCAGATAAGTAACTCTTTTACCTAGATGAATTAATTCTTCTACAAGCAACCTGTCAAAAACAATTTCCCCGGCATTGTCCCCGATAATGAGCACGCTATCTGATGCAGTTAGCTTCTCCATAAATCTTGGATAATCGTTCCTGGAAAAACCTTCTTTTAAACTGTATTGCAAGCTGGCATTAAGGTCATAATTTTTCTGAATACCCAGGTCGATGATATTGCCGGCAACGGATATCTTTAAAGCGTCATAAAGCTTGTTGGTAGATTTTTGCAGGTAGTTCTTTAATGCCGGGTAAAGTTTCAGAGCAAGGGCGTTTGATTTTTCTTTGCTTTCTTTAAATGGGTCGCTGTTGTCGATTTTTCGGTATAGTTTTAATAACATTTCTGTTGTGTTTTCCGCAGGCGTCCTGGTCCTATCCATTTTTTTTATGTCGTCCACAAGGTCGAAAAGAATCCGGTACTGTCTGTCCTCTTCGATACCCGCGATATCCATACAATTGACAATCTGTTTGAAATAACAGTAAAAACAATCTATCTGCGCTTGCATGAAGGACCTCCTATTAGCGTTGATTAGTTTTTTATTAGCATACCCGGGTTTGATTTTCTACTCAGTCATTTTAGCGATTTTTTGATCCTTAATAATTTGCTCCAGTTTTTCCCGGTCGAGATCTTTGCCCAGCGCCAGATCACCAATTAAAATACAGGGCGGAACAATTTGTTCGCCTAATTCCTCATTGATGTTGTCACTATTGGTTACTTTCATATCCAAACCCAGTTTTTCGGCTATTAAACCGACATCGTAAATGAGCTTGCGGCAGGTGGTACCCAGCGGCTCAGTGATAACAACTTCAATGATAACATCGCGACTCATGATAACACCTCTGTTGGTATGTATTGGTTTATACGTTCATTATAACATAGGGAGCAAGGGGACGGTTCTTTTGCTCCCTATGTGTGCTTTCTTAAATCTTAAGAAAGTCTTAAGATTTTTATCGAGTGTTTTGTAAAGATAACCTGCCAGAATTATTTTAAAGGCAGGTGATTTTGTGTAATAAAACAAAACAATATAATGGGGTGATTGAAGTGGATAAACTCAATGTTTTAGTATGTGATGACGATATCGCGATAGTTGATGCCTTGGAAATATATCTTAAGCAAGAAAATTACGGGGTTGTAAAAGCATATACCGGGATTCAGGCTTTACAGGCTTTATCTGAACAGAAAATTCATCTGGTTCTGCTGGATATCATGATGCCGGAACTGGATGGCCTTTTAACAACTATAAAGATTCGTGAGGAGATAAACGTTCCTATCATAATATTATCTGCCAGATCAGAGGACACGGATAAAATTACCGGGCTGAACTTTGGAGCAGATGATTATGTGACAAAACCCTTTAACCCGCTGGAACTAATGGCCAGAGTCAAGTCACAAATGCGCCGTTATACCGCGCTGGGCGGCTTAGCGACTGATAGCCGTGTTTTAAAAACCGGCAGTTTAGAACTTGACCCGGAAGCTAAGGAATTGCGCGTAGATGGAGAAGATATCAAACTGACCGCAACTGAATTTGGTATTATGCTGTTCCTCATGAAAAATATGGGCCATGTATTTTCAACAGGGCAAATATATGAGCATGTTTGGAATGAACCTTCATACTCTGCGGAGAATACTGTTCCGGTACATATAAGGCGTATCAGGGAAAAGATTGAAATTAATCCAAGAGAACCAAAATACTTAAAGGTGGTATGGGGTATTGGATACAAAATTGAGAAGTATTAAATATTCAACTGGAGCAAAGGTTGCTGCTTTCCTTATTGTATGGCTTTGCGTAATGAGTGCTGTAGGAAGCGCCGTGTTTTTATTGTATCATCATGAAACAATAAATTGTAAAAGTTATTTTGATACCTATAAGTTTAAGAATGAATTTAGTACCCTGGTTAGTAATGCCGTTGAATACAACGTTAAGCTTAAAAGTGAAGCAAACATTAGATCGTCGGGCGATGCAGAAGATGTAATTAAGAGTAATTTACAGCGTTATTCCCTTATTAAAAATAAGCTTTCCGGTTCAGTTAATTTTGCTTATTGCTTAAAAAATACAAGTACAGGAGAGATAGTCTCCAACATTAAGGCTGAAAACGCGCCGGCCTTAATACAAAAGCAACCTTCCGTTGTATATTATGACCAGTGGGCATATAATTCGAATCATCCATTTGGAACTGGTATAACGCAGATGTTGGCGGATACGCCGTATCAAATTTATGCTGCTGTTATTGAACCATTAAAGCCGGGCGACGTGTTTTATGATGATTTTATGAGTTATTTTGAAATTAAGTCATTGGCAAATAATATAACCATCTTATTAATAGCATCAATAATCTTAACGGTCTTAGCCTTTACTTATCTAATTATATTCACTGGACGTCGCGAGCCGGGGGGAGAAATAAATCTTTCTTTTATAGACAGGCTATATACCGACGTGTATTCTACATTGGTGTTTTTTGCCGCGATAATCTCAATAGCCGTCGTAGCGCATATTTCATATTCATCTCCCGGTCAGGTAGAAACAATTGTTATAGCCCTGATTTTTGGTATAGATGTATTGATAGGATTATCCTATGTGCTATCCATGATCAGGCAGATAAAATGCGGGCAAATCTTTAGAAATACATTGATTTATAAAATCTTTGAATTATGTTTTAATGGAAAAACATTTAAGGCTTGGACATTGCTGCTGCTTTCGGGTTATGGGTTGGTAAACGGCATTTTATTTGCTATAACTGCAGCTTCCGGTGATGGGGGATTTTTTATTTTTGTTTTTTTAGTAATCCCCTTTAATGTTGCCGCCATTTATTTTACAGCCAAGGCACTTTTGTCCTTGTCGCAGATTATGGAGGCTGCCAAAGAAATATCAGCGGGCAATTTAGAATATGCATTGGATAACTCTAAAATATCTGTTGCTTTTTCGGCTTTTGCGAAAGATATCCAAAGCATTCAAGGGGGATTGAAAAAAGCCGTTGCCGAGGCCATTAAAGGGGAACGAATGAAAACCGACCTTATTGCCAATGTATCCCATGATTTAAAAACGCCGCTAACCTCGGTTATTAATTATGTTGACTTACTTAAGCAAGAAGATTTAAACAATGAAAAAGCCGGTCAATATATCGGTATTTTGGAAGAAAAGTCTGCCAGATTAAAGCAATTGATTGAGGATTTAATTGAAGCAAGCAAGGCTTCCAGCGGTAATCTTAATGTAAGTACGGAAAAAGTCGACTTGCATGAGCTGGTTATGCAGGCGTGCGGTGAGTATGAGGAAAAAATCAATAAAGCGGAACTGGATGTTCATATTGCTGCAGATGAAGAAGTATCAATAACGGCAGATGGAATACATATGTGGCGTATAGTTGAAAATCTGTTGTCTAATGTGGTAAAGTATTCACTACCTCATACCAGAGTATATATTAACGTTGCTAAAAGTGAGTCCTATGGCTTACTAATCGTGAAAAACATTTCCGCTACCCCCCTCGATCTCCGGCCTGAGCAACTAACCGAACGTTTTGTCCGGGGGGATGAATCCAGAACGACAGAGGGATCAGGTCTGGGTCTCTCCATTGCCCAAAGCCTAACCAATATACAGGGAGGTAGGTTTAAAATTGAAATTGACGGTGATTTATTCAAAGTGACCGTAGAAATACCCTTATGGGAGGAGATATAGGGAGCAAGGGGACGGTCCCCTTGCTCCCATACGCTTCCGTATAACCTGTTGACTTCCAAGTGCATAGCTGGTAAAATCAATAATAATATTTCAAAATGACAATGATAGGGAATAGTAAGTGGTATTGCCGGTTCAGAGAGCCGCCGGTTGGTGCGAGGCGGTCAAAGGCATATTACTGAACTCTCCCTTGAGTAGCCGGTCGAAATCCTTAGGATAGTAGGTCCGGACGGGTTCTTCCGCCGTTAAAAGGAAGGGGATATCGGATTCTTAAGATCCCGTATCCTTTAAGAGAGCGGCTTAGTGCCGTTAATTTGAGTGGTACCACGGAGGCAAACCCTTCGTCTCATATGTTGAGGCGAGGGGTTTTTAAATTTTATTTAGGGGGGTGGTGGTGTTATGGAACCTGACCTTGGTGACCTTGCAAACGTTAATGCAAAATACCAATTAAATCAAGGAGGAGATTTTAAATGCGCAAACTCTACGTATTCGATACCACCCTCAGGGATGGAGAACAGTCACTAGGAATAACACTTAATGTTCATGAAAAAATTGAGGTAGCAAAACAGTTGGTAAAACTTGGCGTTGATGTAATTGAGGCTGGTTTTCCCGCTTCTTCGCCCGGAGATCTGGAATCGGTGCGCACATTAGCTCGTGAACTCAAGGGTGTGATTGTATGCGGCCTTTCCCGGGCGGTGGAGCATGATATAGACAGCTGCGCCGAGTCGCTGCGGGAGGCCGAGTACCCAAGGATTCACACCGGAATAGCGGTATCTCCGGTGCATATGGCGCAAAAGCTCAAGCTATCCCCCGACCAGGTGCTGGAAGCTTCGGTGGCTGCAGTAAAACATGCAAAAAAGTATGTGGGTGACGTTGAATTTTATGCGGAGGATGCTTTCCGCAGTGAACTTACCTTCCTGGCCAAGGTATTGGAGAAGGTTATCGAAGCCGGGGCGACAGTGGTCAACATACCGGATACAGTCGGATATGCCACCCCATGGGAATACGCTGAAATGGTTACTTATGTAATGAATCATGTCGGTAATATTGGAAGAGCTGTGCTTAGCATACATTGTCATAATGACCTGGGTATGGCTACAGCCAACTCTTTGGCCGGGATCATGGCCGGCGCAGGCCAGGTGGAGGGCACAATCAACGGCATCGGGGAGCGGGCCGGCAACACCTCCTTGGAAGAAGTAATTATGGCTATTTATACCCAGCGCAGCCGCTACGGAATCGACACAGGAGTTAATACCCGCGAAATTTCCGCCACCAGCAGGCTGGTGTCCAGGATTACCGGCGTACCGGTGCCTGCTCATAAGGCCATAGTTGGGTCCAATGCTTTCATGCACGCTTCCGGTATTCACCAGGACGGTGTATTAAAAGAAAGAACTACTTATGAAATAATTAATCCGGAAGTAGTGGGTGTGCCGAAAAACAGGATCGTTCTAAGCGCCAGGTCAGGGAGGCATGCCTTCAGGCACAGGTTGTTGGAATTAGGCTATAATATGGAGCAGGAACGCCTGGAAACCCTGTATCAAGGTTTTTTGCAGCTGGCCGATCAAAAGGGTGAGATTTTTGACCAGGATTTACATGCTTTTGTGGGGGGCAGTGTTTCGGAAGAGAACAACATAAGTATTAAGCAAATTTCAGTAACCACTGCCGGGGCTTCCAGTGCGACCGCCACAATTACTTTGGAACTGGACGGTGACACGATGACAGATGCCGCTTGCGGTAACGGACCGGTGGACGCTGTTATCAGAGCCATTGACCGTCTGGTGGGTGAGCCGGTGACTTTGGAAGATTATACTTTGCAGTCTGTCAGCCGGGGCAAGGAGGCTCTAGGCGAGGCTACGGTAAAGGTGCGCTGTGATGACGGAGGCCTAGTAGTGGGCAGGGGTATCAGCACCGATGTAATCGAAGCCAGCGCCAGAGCCTACGTTAATGCTCTGGTTAAGGTAAAAAAAATGGCTGACCAAATCGACAGGCCGGCTGGTGACATTATTACGGATGAGGTGACGGTGTTTACCAGGCAATAGTTGAAAAACATAGATATGATATGTCAAAGGGGCGAGACGTTGACAATTTTATGCCAACACCTCGCCCCTTTGACGCGACGTCAGCTTTTTGAGGCTCGAAAAGAAACTTTTGTACCTTGAGCTATTGTATTTATTGGTAAGGCTAAGTTATGATTTTTGTAATAATGATAAAATAATAAACAAATTCTTGATTAAGTACGTTACACTTAAAAGTAACTTGTGTCGAGAGCGGTGATCAGTATGTCTCCTCCGTTAAGACCTCGGGTACCTTTTGCGTATCGGGGCAAAGACGAATTTTCGTCCAAACTTGTCGAGTGGATTGGCCAGGTGTTTTATGATGTGCTGCCGTTGCACGGGTATGAAATACGTGAGGAGCAAATCTTTACAGCTTTTCAGTTGGCTGACGCCGTGTGCAGGGGAAAGGTACATTTTGCGGAGGCGGGGCTAGGCACCGGGAAGACTTTTGCCTACCTGCTTGCAGCAGTTGCCTACGCCAGGTATAAAGGAAAGCCTGTCGTGATCGCTTGCGCTTCGACGGTTCTTCAGGAACAGCTCGCCGGTCCAAATGGAGATATTGAAAGGCTGTCGGGTTTACTCGGCCTGGATATAGACGCCCGGATGGCCAAGGACCCACGACAGTACGTTTGCGATGTAAAAGTTAACCGGCTTAATAAACCGCTTTTTGGACAGCCGGGTAAAACGCTTGGAAATTTAATTAGCTGGGCCGGGGAGACCGGTCGTGGTGAACGCTCCGAGATGCCGCACGTATCTGACCATGTTTGGGCGAAAGTGGCCTGGGATGAGACCATGTCCTGTGAAACATGTTCGACGCGGGGGTTTTGCAAGCTTGTTAAGGTCAGGGAACATTACCGGGCGGCGCGGGATTTGATTGTATGTGACCACGGAATTTTCTTTGACGAATTATGGACTCGGGAAGAAAGAATTGCCGATGGTAAGTTGCCCATTTTGCCTGATTATTCGGCGGTTATCTTTGATGAGGGCCATAAAGTGATGCTTCCCGCAGCGATGAGAGCCGGCCGGCAGGTTGTCGAAGGAGACATTAACAGCATGCTCTTATCCCTTGAACAGATCCAGGGGGCTAGGACATCCTTGTTATCAACTGTCGTTGCCTTGGATTTGGCCACTTCTCGTTTCTTCGAGATTTTACATCGCTCAACCATTCAGGATGAACGAACCGATCGGTTTACCGTTCGGATAAGTGATGAACTGCTTAAGGCAGCGGACACCATGCGGCGTGCGTTCGAAACCTTGCACCTCGAGCTGCAGAATGAGCAAGAGCTTTATATCCAATCCCTTTCCGATACCCGGTTGCAGACCTATGAAGCCATGGTGGAACGGGCGGTTGCGGCTCTAAGTAGATTTGGCCGGAATGGAGGCAAAGATGCCATTGTCTGGGTTGACCGGGCGGACGGGAGCCTTTGGGTTGTGCCCCGGGAGCTCAGTGAGCTATTGAAAAAACACCTCTTTGATAAGGGGCTGCCTGTAGTATTTTCTTCCGCAACTCTGGGCGTTGCAAGGGATTTCAGTTACTTTGCCCGTAATATTGGAGTGTCCGGGCCGTCCAGCTCATCTGTGGGCAGTTCCTTTGCGTATGATAAACAGGTCTTGATATATTTGCCCAGGCGGTTTCCCGCTCATAATCAAAAAAACCGGTTTCCTTTGGCCTTGGGTCGTTTGGTAACTTTGCTGCGGCTTTGGAAAGGCCGGGCGTTGGTGCTTACCAATGCTCCGTCCGAAGTGCGGAGAATTAGAACAGGGATTCAAGAGTACCGGTTTCCCTTTGAATTTCTTTGGGAGGATAGCGCGGAGCGTGGATACCTAATAAGAAGATTTCGGGAAGAAATATCTTCGGTACTGGTTGGTTCCGGATTCTGGGAGGGGATTGACGTACCCGGTGAATCGCTGTCTCTACTGGTGATCTGGCAGTTGCCTTTTCCGCCGCGGGACTCGCTAATCGAAGCCCGCAGGCGCGAGTTGAAAGAACAGGGACTTGATCCGGTGACTATGGTGGATTACCCTGAAATGAGCTTAAAATTGAAACAGGGGTGCGGCAGGCTGATTCGCACACGTGACGACCGGGGTGCCATAGCCATATTGGAACCGGTGCTGGGCATGCCCTGGGAGCGGTCTGTGATGGGTGCTTTACCGGAGGGCGCCCAAATAGTTGAAAGATTGGATGGTTTTCAACTGGACAAACTAGCGAAGGTGGAAACGCTGTTATCTTAAACAACAATGAGATAAACAGTTCGTTTAAAGAGAAACGTTGCCTGGCCTTGCGTATTACCATGTAAATGATAAAATGTTTATTGTAAACAACCGGGTCGAAGAAATACCGGATGGTATTTCTAGCCAGATGAATTTTATTATTGAGTACAGAGGATTCGAGAACAAAGTTGGTTATGCTATGCTCATTAATGTTCGGAAATTTACCGGTATACTATTTGAAAAAAAACGGGAGTAGAGAGGAATTTTTACGAGATTACTTGCCGGTAAATGGTAATATATCTATGTATAGACCCCATTTGGGGGAGTTCGGAAGACCGATAGGATATTCCGGATTTTGGGGGCCATGCATCTAATTCCCTTTAGGAAGTTCCGGCTCATACATCATAAACAAACTTGTAGCATTCATATTAGTCGTAGCCACTATAGTCAATAAAGTAACCAGTCCATTAAATAATAACCTATTTATAAGTTTTAACATTTTTTCGTCCCCTCTCCAACTTAGTGAGAATAAAATATCTCACTTTTTTATAGTAAGGTTTCTTGCGTCAACCGTTAATTTCTTGTTGTAAAATTCTACGAGAGCCAGACTAAAGCCGCTTAAGTTGGTGTTCAATTAAATGGGGGAACTCCAGTAATAGGCGGCAAGTATAAAAATTATTAATGGTGACAATGCAAATATTCTTAACCAATTTTCTGCGCCCAGGAAATATAGTGATGGTAGAATTAAGACAATCCCGCTACTTAGTAAAATTCTCCAGGATTTTTCCAATAGTCCCCATATTAATAAAAGTATTGAGGTTCCAATTAACAACCAAAAAATAAAACCAACCCAATAAAAACCCATTTGCAAATTTGACCTCCTTTATTCAAATTACTATGTATGTAGGTAGGCTTCAATGCTCAATAATGTTTATTATGTGTAACAACTAGATATACAAGAAAGCCTATTAATTCGTTGTATTAGATACCTTTTGTTCACTGTATAACTAGCCCATACCAATAAGATGCCCCAAAATTTTCTAACAGCACATGCGAGAATGATTGTAATGAGTTCTTCGTTGCAAACAGCTGGGTTCACTACTTTTCTTAGATATATTATATCCTACGGAACCTGTGTTTTGGATGTTATGTTACTCATCTTCAATAATACGCAACTTTCGGGGCATTGAGCCCCGAAAGTCACCGTGCCTTATTGAGTATTCCGGAGCAAAATCCATCACCTGTCCGGGACATGGAAATCAAC
>JAENYS010000047.1 GCA_016841645.1 Desulfoscipio geothermicus
CAGAGCTGAAGCATGAATTTACAATATAGCTATAGCAAGGGATATAAGGATCTTTTTAAAAAAAGTTTCGCAAAATAGGACTGGACACGCGAAAACCCAGATGGTATGCTAGACTTGGAAAGGAAGGTGTAACAAGTCATGGGCGATACTATCAGGGTTTTTTCCGGTAGGACATTTAGTCCTGAAGAGATCGAATTAATAAAATGGACTAGAAATACATATCCAAACTTACCCAGAGTGGAACTAGCCAAAACCATATGTGAATTTATCGGGTGGACAACACCTGCTGGCGTAGCAAAACGGCCTCAATGCGTTAAATTTTTAGAGCAGCTGGAATCTGAAGGGGTCATACAGCTTCCCCCCAAAAGGAATATCAAAATAAAAGCCAACACCACAAAGACGCCTAATTTAGAAGACATAGCACCAACATCTAGAGAAATACATGGCGAGGTTAGGGATTTTGAACCCATCCAACTGAGCATAGTACAACCTGGTAAAGACATGAACCGTTGGCGTGCATACATTGATCATTACCACATGCTGAAATATAAATCATTATTCGGCTCACGGTTGCAATACTTTATAAAATCCGGAGATACCGAATTGGGCTGCCTACAATTTTCAGCATCATCCTGGGCGCTGTCAAAACGGGACAAATGGATCGGCTGGACAATAGACGACCGTAAAGCGCGTCTTAATCTAATTGTAAATAACAGTCGTTTTTTAATATTCCCATGGGTTCATATACGGAACCTGGCCAGTAAGTCGTTATCGTTGGCCGCCAAACAAATCCAGGATGACTGGCTGTGGAAATACTGCTATGCACCGGTGTTAATGGAAACCTTTGTAGACATTGCGCATTTCAAAGGAACCTGCTACAAGGCTGCCAACTGGGTATACCTAGGCGAAACCAAAGGGCGGGGTCGGATGGACAGGCACACACAACGTGCTCTGTCTAAAAAGGCCATATTCATGTATCCGCTGCAAAGAGATTTTAAGGCTTGTCTCAAAGGAGACAAACCATACAAGGTGGTGGATCCCGAATGAGCAAGCCCAAAGTAGTATATAAAGAGCGGAAAAAGAAACCGGCTTTACCCAACCGTAAAAGTGGCGATAAAACATCGGATGAAGAATTAGCAAGGCGGCAGGACACAGCCCAAAAAACGGCGATTGTTTACCGCCAGATGCTACCGGGACTACTAAAGAAACTAAGCCGGATCAAAGATCCGAGAGAACCGAAAAAAGTAGAACACAAGATGACAGTACTAATGGCCTATGGGATACTTCTTTTTGTATTTCAGATCGGCTCAAGGCGGGAAGCCAATAGGACACTAAGCAACCCAATATTTTTTGAGAACCTAAATAGCATATTCCCCGAATTGCAGACTCTGCCGCATGCAGACACGCTTGCCAGACTACTGGAACAAATTAATGTATCCGAAATACAGGCGTGCATGATAGAACTGCTAAAGGATCTGATTCGCAGGAAGAAATTTCAGAACTATCTAATCCGAAAGCACTACTTGATTGCCATTGACGGGACCCAGAAGTTCTACAGGGATTATCAATGGGATGAGCAATCCTTAAAAAGGCACGTAGGTGGAGAGGCTCGTATACCGCAATTTTATGTATATGTTCTGGAAGCGGTGCTGGTTCTGGGTAACGGCATAACACTGCCATTAATGAGTGTATTTTTGAAAAATCAGGATTATATCGAAGGCGTTACCAAGCAGGATTGTGAACAAAAGGCTTTCCATCGGATGGCGAAGAAATTAAAGAAAATTTTCCCCCGTACCCGCATAGCGATAGTGGTAGATGGCTTATATGCGTGTGGCCCAATCATCCATGCCTGCCGGACCAATGGCTGGGATTACATGATTGTATTGAAGGAAGACTGCCTGAAGGATGTTTGGCACGAAGCAACAGGCCTGATGCGTATTGACCCAGAGAACAGGCTGGAAGTGATGTGGGGTGACCGCAAGCAGGTTTATACATGGGCCAACGATATTGAGTATGAATATGGAAAAAATAGTCGCAACAAGGAAATCCTGAACGTGGTGATTTGTCGGGAAACCTGGTGGGAAAACCATAGCAGAAGCACCAAAACCATTGAAGAAAAAAATACGCGGTATGCCTGGTTATCCTCAAAGCGACTCAATGAAAAGAATGTGTTTGAGCGTTGTACAAAGATGGGGCGTTACCGTTGGAAAATAGAAAACAATATTCTGGCCGAAAAGCATCAGGGATATGAGTATGAGCATTGTTATTCCTATACTTGGAATGCAATGGAAGGATTCCATTATTTAATGAAAATAGGACGATTATTTAATGTGTTAGCGTTAAATAGTGTTCTTTTGGCTAATAAAGTTAAAGAGCTTGGTGTACGTGGATTCATTAGCCACTTAAAGCTGGTATGTAGTGGAAGTCCTCTAAATAAAGCGAAAATCCAAGAAACGCTTGAAGGAAAACAGCTATGGAAATTAAAACCTGCAGTGTAAAGTGAATGCGTTAGAATAGACTCCTAAAACACCGGAACCATTGGGGTGGTTTTTTTTGCCATGCCATAATTTCGGGGAATGTACGGTTATCATGATCTTCCATCATTATAGGTCCAAGAAATATTCGGAACATATGGGCTTATAGTTAAATTCAGATGGAAAATTGCAAGGGTTTAATGTTTAA
>JAENYS010000023.1 GCA_016841645.1 Desulfoscipio geothermicus
AACCCGGGTTACCGCCGTGAAAGGGCGGTGTCTTAGGCCACTTGACCATGGGGCCGTATGGTGAGCCATCCGCGACTCGAACGCGGGACACCCTGATTAAAAGTCAGGTGCTCTACCAACTGAGCTAATGGCTCATTAACGTCTTACAGTTGTATATATTACAATAAATTAACCAGGGTGTCAATGATTTTTGTTATATAACAAGTTTGCAATTGGATAATACGTGGGGTCGGTCTTTATCGACCCCACGTATTACAATAACTTCTTTTGAACACTGCCGGTCAATTCACTCCACCAGTTAAAATATCTTCTTTAATACCAATGTTTGATCCCTTTCCGCCCCTACACTAACAATGGCCACGGGCACACCGGATAATTCCTCAAGGTATTTAAGATAATCCTTGGCTGCCTGAGGCAAATCATTATAATCAGTCACAGCTGAAATATCTTCCTGCCAACCAGGGAACTCATGATACACTGGTTCGCACTGAGCCAGTAACTTTAAGCTTGCTGGAAAATCATTAATAATCTCACCTTTATATCGGTAGCCCGTGCATATTTTTAATGTTTCAAGGCCGGACAGAACATCTAGTTTAGTAATGGCCAGGTACGTAAGGCCATTAACTCTGGCCGCATAGCGGGCAATAACCGCGTCATACCAACCACAGCGGCGCGGACGTCCGGTGGTGGTGCCAAACTCGAAACCCTGCTCCCTTATTAATTCACCCAACTTATTATGCAACTCTGTAGGAAACGGCCCTTCACCCACACGAGTAATATAAGCCTTGGCCACTCCCACTACAGTATTAATTCTGGTAGGCCCTAGACCGGCACCCAGGCAGGCTGCAGCTGCAATGGGGTGACTAGAAGTAACATAAGGGTAGGTACCGTGGTCAAGATCCAATAGAGTACCCTGGGCACCCTCAAATAGCACTTTGGCACCCCGATCGATAGCATTATTCACCAACACGGAAACATCCGCTACATATTTCTTTAGGCGTTCAGCATATCCGGTATACTGTTCCAACATCGTGTTATACTCGAAAAATTCCTCAACTCCGTAAAGACGGGATAGCACCTTGTTTTTGGCTTCTATTGTATGACGCAGGTTTTCAGCTAACTCATCCTGGTCAACCAGCTCTATCATGCGCATACCCACCCGGGAGGCCTTATCAGTATAAGCCGGGCCAATGCCCCGGCAGGTAGTACCTATTCTTAGATTACCTTTACTTTCCTCTTCGGCAATATCTATACTCTGATGGTAAGGAAAAATTACATGTGCCCGGGGACTAATCCTCAGATTAGAGGTATTAACCCCTTGTTCTGTTAAAGTATCTAATTCTTGTAATAATACCCCTGGATCAATAACCACCCCGTTACCTATTAAGCATTGTTTATCTGCATATAAAATTCCCGAAGGAATTAAATGCAATTTATATGTTTGACCATTCGCCACTACGGTATGCCCGGCATTATTCCCGCCCTGATAACGTACCACCATTTCAGCCTGCCAAGCTAGAAAATCAGTAATTTTACCTTTACCCTCGTCTCCCCACTGCGCACCAACCAATACTACCGTAGACATTTGGTATCCCCCTTATATTCTGCTAAGAATTTCCCTGGCAGCCACCACGCCCGCCACTGAAGCCTGAGCTAAACCCATTGTTACACCGGCACCGTCGCCTACAGCAAATAAATTTTTAATTCGTGTTTCAAGAACATTACTTAAAGTCAACCTGGAAGAATAAAACTTTACTTCCACGCCGTATAGTAGTGTATGACGAGAAAACACACCTGGAGCAATAACATCTAATGCTTTAAGCATCTCCAAAATGGCCACCAGGTTACGATAAGGAAATACCAGGCTAAGATCCCCAGGCGTAGCCTCTTTTAAGGTGGGCACTACCAGGCATTTTTTTATACGATCAACTGTTGACCGGTGTCCTTCCAATAAATCACCTAAACGCTGTACAATTACGCCACCGCCCAGCAAGTTAGCCAGGCCGGCTACATATTTACCATAGGTAATTGGTTCCCGAAATGGTTCAGTGAAAGTCTTGCTGACTAAAATAGCAAAGTTAGTGTTATCTGTTTTTTTAAAAGCATGACTATGTCCGTTCACCGTCACCAAACCATCGTTATTCTCCATCACAACTTAGCCACTCGGATTCATACAAAATGTACGTACCCGGTCATCAAACGTCTGGGAATAATATATCAATTTAGATTCATAAAACACTCTGGTTAATGGCTCCATGACAGTATCCGGTACTTCCACACGCACCTCAATATCAACCGGATTAATTCCAGTTGGCAATTCCAACCGGTTGGCCTCCCGGGACAGCCATTCGGCACCTTCGCGCCCCGATGCCAATATTAGATAATCACCGGTGATTTCCTCACCATCAACAGTGCGAACACCCTTTACTCTGAGCCCTTCGGTAATGATTTGATGAACCGCTACCCCGGTTCGTACTTCAACACCTTTATTAATTAGATACTCATACATCTTCCATAAAATTTCTTGACATCGCCCGGTACCTAAATGACGAATTACTACCGGTATTAATTTTAAATTAGCCTTAGTCGCCCGGCGCTGAAATTCATGTATCTCATCCTGGTGCTCCACTCCATAAACATGCCTGGGTGCACCGAATTGCAGATAAACTTAGTCGATTTCTTTAATCATTTCATTGAGTTTTTCTTCGCCCAGGTATTGATCCAGGCTACCACCTATTTCTGATGAAAGTGTAAGTTTCCCATCACTGAAAGCACCAGCGCCACCCCAACCGCAAACTGTAGAACAAGGGCTGCAATTAAAACAACTCTCACCGTTTCCCCGAGATGGACAATTTCGCTGGTTGATATCGCGACCTTTTTCCAACATTAATACCTACAAATCCTTGTTTTTATCGGATAGCTCCAGAGCAGCGAAAATTCCAGCCGGACCAGCACCCACAATAACTACATCATAATGTTGCGCCACTAGTACCCCCCGTTATTCCTCTAAAATATTTTGTACACATAAACATAAAAATAACCCAAACATGTGCTGTGTTTGAGTTAATTGATTACAAGGCAATATTATAACGAGTATTACTTCAAGTGTACTAACGCACAACACTAAGATATTATCAAATCATAATTTTTATGTCAATATTAACTTATTATTTAATATACTTATTATTCTCCCTCATTACGCCGGGTCATGGTCATAAACTTGGTATATTCCTTTATAAAAGCCAGTTCCACCACTCCGGTAGGACCGTTCCTTTGCTTTGCCACAATTATATCGGCAATACCTATTTTTTCAGTGTCCGGGTTATAATATTCATCACGATATATAAACATTACCACATCAGCATCCTGTTCAAGACTGCCACTTTCACGCAAATCGGACATAACAGGTCTTTTATCCTGACGCTGTTCCACAGAGCGGCTTAATTGGGCCAGTGCCATTATCGGCACACCAAGTTCCTTAGCCAGCCCCTTTAATGAACGGGATATATTGGCAATCTCTTGCTGTCTGTTTTCAGTTCGACCACTTCCCTGCATTAGCTGCAAGTAATCTATCACTATTAAACCTAATCCCTTTTCCATGTGCAAGCGCCGGGCTTTTGAGCGAAGTTGACTCACGGTTAGTACGCCCGAATCATCAATGAATATAGGCAGCTTAGCTATTTCCCGTGCCTTCTGGGTAAGTTTTCCCCAGTCTTCATCGCCTATAAAACCCGTGCGCATTTTATGCTGGTCAACCATGGCTTCAGCGCAAAGCATTCGTTGCACCAACTGTTCTTTGGACATTTCCAAACTAAATACGGCCACCGGTTTATCAATTTTTTCCGCAGCGTTATAAGCAATACACATCCCAAAACTGGTTTTACCCATAGAAGGGCGTCCAGCTACAATCACCAGGTCCCCTGGCTGTAATCCCTGGCAAAGGTGATCCAAATCTATAAAACCTGTTGGCACCCCATTGATTTCACCTTTGTTTTTATAAAGGTGTTCCAGATGTTTAAAGGTGTCCATCAGTATGTCCTTGATTTCAATAAACAAAGCCGACGTACGCCGTGAGCCTAACTCCATTAGCATTTTTTCGGCTTCTTCCATCAACCTTTCCGCATCTTCACTGCCTTCATAACCCATACCGGCAATGCGAGTAGCCAGGTTGATTAAATTGCGCAAAAGAGCTTTTTCCTCAACAATGTGAGCGTAATGTTCAACATTGGCGGTAGTTGGAGAAATATTACTGAGCGTAGCTACATAGGTAGCACCGCCCACCTTTTCCAACGCACCCCTGCGGCGCAGCAGATCACTTACTGTTACCAGATCTGCGGCTTGACCGTTTTCCTCTAATTCAAGAATAGTTTTAAAAATTACCCTGTGCGCTTCCATATAGAAATCTTCCGGATGGAGAAAGCGAGTAACTATTGCAATGGCACTGTTATCCAAAAACAGCGCACCCAACACGGCTTGTTCAGCATCTATATCATGGGGGGGCACTTTTTCCCACATAGCCATCATCACCTAATCGTACTCAGTTAGTTGGTTATTTCATTAGCTAAAGGAAATATTTGATTAATTACTTCTTCTAATGTTTGTACCGTAATAACTTTAATCCCCCTGGCATCTAAAGGTATATCTTTTTTATTTTCCAACGGAACAAATACGGTATCGATACCACATTGCTTGGCACCATAAATTTTTTCCGGCACCCCTCCAACAGCCCTAATCATACCTTGTATGGAAAGTTCTCCGGTGACGGCAATATTTTGTGGAACAGGCAGGTTTTCCAGAGCGCTATAAATAGCCAGAGATATGGCTACACCGGCCGAAGGGCCATCAATACGCCCGCCACCTACCACGTTAACATGCACATCATAATCATATATATCACGACCAGTTAATTTACGCAGCACTGACGCAGCGTTAAATACGGAATCCTTGGTCATGCTGCCCGCTGTTTCGTTAAAACGAATCGCACCACCTTCTTTGCGCCGGGCAGGAAAAGCTACCGCTTCAATTTCCAGAGCGGAACCAACAAACCCGGCCACACCAAGACCAAAAATTCGGCCCACCTCTTGTTTTTCAGAAGCCCGCCTAATAACATATGGTGTCAGACGACTTACTTGAATCACTTCGTATACATCATTTGCTGTAATTGCAGGGTTTTGCTGATCCGGCGATCTATTGTAGGCCAGTGCAAAGGCATCCGCCAATATGTTTGTCGCCTTGCGACCTTCGATAGTATATTCGGCTATAATATCAGCCACTTTATAATCTATGGCTACATTTAACTTTTGTGCTGCCTGCTGCACTATTTTGTGAATATCGGACGGAGTTAAAGGTTCAAAAAATATTTCTGCGCAACGGCTGCGTATAGCCGGGTTAATTTCCTCCGGGCCCCTGGTAGTCGCACCAATCAGAATAAAATCCGCCGGAGCACCCTCTTCAAACAATTTCTTTATATATTTAGGAACATTATTGTCGGAAGGGTCATAATAAGAGGATTCAAAAAATACACGTTTATCTTCCAACACCTTTAATAGTTTGTTTTGTAAAATAACGTCCATTTCTCCAATCTCGTCAATAAACAACACACCACCGTGAGCGTCCGTTACCAAGCCTGGTTTGGGTTCGGGCACGCCACTGTCGGCCAAATCACGTCTTGCCCCTTGATAAATAGGATCATGTACAGAACCTAAAAGCGGATTGGTTACCTCCCGAGGGTCCCAGCGCAATGTTGTCCCATTCACCTCAACAAAAGACGCATCCTGCTCAAAAGGACTATACTTAAAACTTCGGGCCGCCGCAAGAGCCAATCTGGCAGCGGTTGTTTTACCCACTCCTGGAGGCCCGTAAAGCAATATATGTTGGGGAAAAGGTGATGCTAATTTGGAAAGCAATGCCTGTACCGGGCGCTCCTGGCCCACAACTTCATTAAAACTTGAAGGTTTTAACACATCTAGCACAGAGCGCATCAAATATTTTTGCTCGAGTTTTTCCAACACAGCAAACTTTTTCAATGTTTGGGCATTTTCCGGGCCGGCATTCTCCTTGATAATTTGCATTTTTATTTCGCTTACATATTCTTCGTGACGCTGCTGCAGTCGTTCATTAATCTTTTTTTCTAACTCATCTTCCAAAGTACGCCGGGCTATTATATCGGCAATCTCATTTTCAACTTCCTCCAGTATACCAGGTATATGATCTAATTCCGGTACAGTTTCTAAAGTGGGATCCTCAAAAACTAGTTTCTGTAAGGCCAGTACCTGCTCAGGTAAAAAATCAGAGCGCATCATTTGCAATATATTCAATTTTCCGGCCCTTAGTACAATTTTATCTGAGCCGTACAAATCGGTCAGCAGATTAAATAAGGAATTAACCTGCCGCCGCAGCTGTTCTTGTTCCCTAAATTTAGCGCTTAAATCATTTTTACCCTTGATTTTTTCAAAAATACTTTTCATTGCTGTCAAATCTCCTTACTGTCAGTGTTTAACCTTACTCAGAAACTACTTCTACATTAATTTGAGCCTGTACCAACGGGTGCAGTTTAATGGTAACAGAATATTCACCCAACGCTTTGATGGGAGCTTTTAATATGATTTTTTTCTTATCCACCATAAAACTATGTTTTTTCTGCAAACATTCCGCTATATCCTTATTACTAATCGCACCGAACAGTTTGCCGGCTTCGCCAACCTTGGCTTTCATAACTAATTTCAAACCTTCCAATTGCTGACCCAGTAACTTGGCCTCGTCTTCCATTTGTTTTCTATGAGCTGCCTGTATCTGATTTTGTTTTTCCAAATCCTTTAATTTCCCCTGGGAAGCCTCCACTGCCAGGCCTTTGGGAATTAAAAAGTTACGTCCATAACCTTCAGCCACTTTTATAACTTGACCCTTTTCACCAAGTTTTTTAATATCTTCCAATAGAATAACTTGCATAACCAGTCTCCTTTGTAACCATTATCTTAAATCAATATGCTGACGGCGTAAATTAACCACAGAATCTATTATACCAACGACCAGTGCCATCACCACGGTAATAGGCAAATAAAACAATAAGACTACTATAACAATAGACTTCACTATTTTGGAAATTCTCCATAGTTGTATATAATGTATTATTACTGCTATCCCCAATATAAAAAAAATAAACGATGCAATATAAAGTATGTTTTTACCTGTTATTTCAATAAGTTGCCAGGTTAATTCATCACCAACTATGGTTAGCGCCAGACCAATAATTATTATCCAAATAGAATACCAGGGTAATTGCCACTTGGTGAAGTAGAAATTATCGGGCACAGTGAAACCCATCCTGTTCATCCAGTGCCTGGCAATAAAATATGTTACCATCGTCATCATAATATTCCATACTGCCATACTGCCGGGCAAAAATGTTTGCACAAAATAAGCAATTTGTTCCGTCAGGGCTAAATATTCCTGCCTATCCGCTTCATTCAGTAAGCCATTTTGATTATAAAACTTAGACATTTGTTCCATAGTAACTCGAAATTCCTCAGTCACTTGAGAAATTCCTGCACCATTGACTACAAAACTAAAAAACAAATTTAGCGCAGCTATTATAAGTGCCCAAAAAAAGAGCACTGCCATACTCTTATTCACAGCCACCTTATTTTTTATCATTAAGCCAATTAAGATACCCAAAGGAGCAAATTGCAAAACTAACAGACCTACTGACTTAATATGTTCAAAAGCAACCATTAAAATAAACATAGTCAACATAACCGCTAGTAGGCCATGTAATAAATCTCTCTTTAAAATCAGATATACAAGAGGCAAGGGTAAAAACAGCATAATTAAAAAAAATAATGGCGCAATATAAAGGCCCACTAATCCTAATAAAGCCATAACGGTGGCCGCAATAATTATTTCTATTACATCTGGATATTTGTCCATTGAATGCAAAAAACCACCTCAAAATTTATTAATCCAACTCATCTTTACAACTTATAAGAGTTCTGCACACATATAATTTTTCCTTCAGTGCAGTGCAGGTACCATACTGTTATTTATTGATCAACATTCCAGGTGTTAAAAATAAAGTAAGGGGAACTATTTTGTTCCCCTGTAATCAATGCAAATTAAATTATTCTGCGGTAAATGGTAAGATTGCTATATTTCTGGCCCTCTTAATGGCCAAAGTCAGCATACGCTGATGACGAGCACAGTTGCCGGATATACGGCGAGGTAAGATTTTACCCCTTTCAGTAATATATTTTTTTAAACGAGGCACGTCTTTATAATCCACACTTTCCATTTTGTCGACGCAAAAACTACAAATACGCTTTTTGCCCCGACGCCCACGTTCACGTCTCATATAACTTCCCTCCTAAAACGGAATATCCTCCTCGTTAAAACTAATTTCACTAGCAAAACGTTCACCTTCGGCGATCTTATTACCACCGGTAACCGGACTCCGCTCATCTTTTGATGAATCCAAAAAACGCACGTCGGTTGCCACTACTTCGACTACTTTACGGCGTACACCCTGCTTATCCTCATACGAGCGTGACTGCAATCTTCCTTCCACTGCAACCAACCGTCCTTTGCCCAGATAGTTGGCACAAAGTTCGGCCAACTTTTGCCACACTACAATATCAATAAAAGTAGTTTCTTCCACTTTTTCACCCTGCCGGTTATTGTACCGGCGGTTCAGGGCCAATGTAAAGGTAGCAACCTGCACTCCGCTGGGTGTATAGCGCAGTTCAGGGTCTTGAGTCAGTCTACCGATTAAAATAACTTTATTTAGCAATTAAATCACCGCCTTGGCGTGCTTAAATCTCTATTATTTTTTATTTTTCATCCTCACGAACAATCATGTGCCGCAGTATATTTTCGGAAATCTTAAGTACACGATCCAATTCATCAGCTACTGCTGCATCACCCTTAAAATTAACAATTACATAAAACCCTTCGCGATAATCCTTGATCTCGTAGGCCAACCTGCGCTTGCCCCACTTTTCAAGCTTAATTACCTCGGCGCCATTAGTTTCCACGATACCCTTAATCTTTCCTATTAAGGTATCGGTGGCTTCTTCATCCAGATCCGGCTTAACAATAAATACTAATTCATACTGACGCACGATATTCACCTCCTCCCTGTGGACATAAGGCCCCACTGTAACATCGGTATTATCATCAATTACAGTCTCTGTGACATGTACTAGAATCACTATTAATGATAACGCACCTCTGCAGTAGAGCAGGGTAGGTCCATAGAATATAATTTATTGCCATTTTTGGCTATAAAATTATAACATAAATAATTACATGGGGCAAGTTGCAAACTAATCATTAGCCTTCTGCTCACTATTTGAAAAAATAATTTTTTTAACACTTTTTTCAAACTTAGGACGTGGTAACATCAGTACCCGACCGCACTTATTGCACCTAATGCGAAAGTCTATTCCTGTACGCATTACTTCCCACTCGTCTCCACCGCAAGGATGCGGTTTGCGAGTTTTTACTATATCTCCCACATTATATTTAACAAGCATAGCTTACCACCTAGCTTTAATAATTTTGTTCATGAATTATAAAAAGCTTGATATCCTTTATACATCATGTAAATGTCGGCTTTATGGCTAACTTCATAAGGCGAATGCATTCCTAATAAGGCTACACCACAATCAACCACATCCATACCAAGATTAGCCAGCATATAGGCTATAGTACCGCCACCTCCCTGATCAACCTTGCCTAACTCACCCGTTTGCCAAATTACTTTATTATCATTAAAAATTTTTCTCACCCGGGCCATATACTCAGCATGGGCATCATTTGCTCCTTTTTTACCACCGGAACCTGTATATTTAGTTATTACTAAACCACAACCCAGACGAGCGGCATTATTTTTTTCCATAACATCCTCAAACCCGGGATCAACCGCTGCATTAACATCGGCCGATAACGCTTGCGACAATCTCATAGTCCGGCGCAACATCAATTCATTATATTGACCGGCATTCTTGTTCAAAAGTTCCGCCATAAAATTAGTAAAGAAATTAGAATACATACCGGTATTACCAACACTTCCAATTTCCTCTTTATCGGAAAAAATAGCGATAGCAGTGTTAACAGGTCTCTCAAGCTCATTAATAGCCTTTAAAACACCATATGCACAAACCCTGTCGTCCTGGCCATAAGCGCCAATCATTGATCGGTCCAACCCCACGTCTCTAGGCGCTATAGCTGGAACCAACTCTAATTCCGCGCTAAGCAAATCTTCCTCAACAATACCGTAATGCCTGTTTAATATGCCTAATATAGATTCCTTAACTCTCTCCTTAACTTCGTTTAACTCTATGGGCAAACTACCGCACAGAGCATTTAAATTCTCACCAGGAAAAGCCTCTAATACTTTTTTATCCATCTGCTCCTTAGCAAGATGAGGCAATATATCAGTAATTGTAAAAACCGGGTCATTATCATCTTCACCCAGGCAGATGTTTATCTTTAAACCATCACCTCTTATAACCACCCCGTGTAAAGCTAGCGGCAACGATAACCATTGATATTTTTTAATGCCACCATAATAATGTGTTTTAAATAATGCCAAACCATTTTGTTCAAACAATGGATGTACTTTTAAGTCTAAACGTGGACTATCCACATGTGCACCAATAATATTTATTCCATTAGTAATGGGAATTTCTCCAATAAGAGCAATTACCAGTGCTTTTCCCTTTATTTCTTGATATAAACGATCACCAGGTCTTAACTGGCCCGTTATTTTATCTATAGGTTTATAGCCGTTATTCTCCGCAAACTCTCTGGTAATATTTATAGTTTCTCTCTCTGTCTTGGCATGTTTTATATATCGCTTAAAATTTTCCCCAATATGAAGCGCTGCTTCCTTTTCCTCTTTATTTAAATATTCCCAAACATTTTTTTTACTGTATACAAATTCACTTTTTTCGGTCATAAGTATCCTCCTAACGAAGTTAATGTATATATTATGACCTGCTCAAATATTTAAATCCATAACTCCAATCAACCAACTAAGGATTACTATATAGACAAATGTAAATTTAATATATTTAGCAACTGCAAAGCATATGGGACTAATAATGAACCCTTTACAGCATAACTTATAAAACCAGCTTGTTCTTGGCTCGTATTAGCCACGGTGGCCAGTACAGGTTCTAAAAGCAACGCGATAACCAGAACTATAATTACACCACGTACCAGTCCCAAAATTAATCCACCAAAATAATCTAATGGGCTCAGAAATGTATATGCTACTGCGCTTGAAAAAAAACTCATAGCAATCTTCACTACCAGCGCCACTAATATAAATATTAAAATAAAGGATAAAAACTCCAATACTGTGATAGATACTTGGTGAGCAATATCATTAATACCTTCCGATATTAGCTGATTTTTGTAGTGAGGGATATTTTCTTGTAATTTATTAATATAAACATTGTTGGTTACATCATTTAATAAAGAAGAAAAATGATTTACTAATAATTCTGTAATACTATCCCCCCATCCCCACTGCCTGTCAAGATAGGCGGCCAGTATCCGGTAACCTTTAAAAGCCACCGTAATACCCAAAATCAATCCTATAACCCTGGCAAATCCGGCGAAAAGTCCAATTCTCAACCCTTTTATAGCAGAAAATATTATAATTAAAATTAATACCCAGTCCAACCAGTTCAATATATTCCCTCCCCTCCATTTCTCCTCTTTAAAATAATTAGCTTTATAAATTTTAATGGTGGTCCCAGTATTAATATAATAATTAATAATAAACCCACATATCCAAAAATAGGATATATATAACCAACCAACTTATCAAAGTCAAATCTTGCTAGAGGTATAGCTAACAGAGTAATTCCAATCCCAATTTTCTTATAAGTGTTGCTGTTTGTTTTAGCCAACCGAGCAGCAAAGCCATGAGCATTAGCTACGGTTGTAGTCAGAATAGCCACCCAAATTAAAAACCCCATTACACTTTTTATAGCGGCACCCAGTAACCCGGCCATATATAACATAGGTATTTTATATTCTGTAATTTCTGGGTAAACGGTTAGTCCGGCTAAAAACATTACACCGGCCGTAATACCCAAACCCAGCCCCCCCAGCGCTCCACCAACTATGGCCTTTCTTATATTGATATCTTTTCCAATAGTAGATAATACTGCAATCACTAATATCATATTATAGGAAACATATAACAAACCGGAAATTATCCAATGCCTATATATATTTTCAGCTGGTCCAATAGTTATGTTTATCTCAGCGGGGGCATTTTGTGTTTTTATTAGTAATAATGATATTATTAAAATTGCGGTTATTTTAATTGGCACCAAAAAAGCATTTATCCACACAACCCCTTGTATTCCTTTTAGTAAAACCAGGCAATTAATTATGACTATTACTAAAATCCCAAACCAGGCAGCCATATTAAAGTGCTCACTAAATACTGCTCCACTACCGGATAGCATCACACTCAATCCACCCGCCAGCATTAATAAACTTATTATATCAAGCAATCTTGCTATTTTTTTACCAACTAGATAATTTATTAAAATTAAATAATTATCAGTTTTAAATTTTACAGAGAGATACAGAATTACAGCTCCAAGATAGCTAAATAACAAAGTTATCAATAAAACTTCTTTAATGCCGTCATGACCATGTACAATTATAAATTGCATTATTTCCTGGCCGGACGCAAAACCCGCGCCAATTACAGCTCCCATATATATAGCAACAATTTTCATAATAGTAATTTGTTTATTCAGCACAATACATTCACCTCCATCCTTATAAGTTGAGTTTATGCAATAATTAATTATCTTTTAACTAAAAAGAATAAATTTACGTCAACAAGGAAATAAATATATTAGTTGTTTGTTTTATTTAAGAGGTGATAACATGGCTATAGCAAATCAAATATTTAATAATACAAAAAAAAGTAAAGTGCACATTGAAGACCCGCTGGCTCCGGATAAACTTTATATTGCTATAATGGACAAATTAAAAAAATATAATGTGTTTCGTCCCAGACCGGTAGTTATTATTTGTATAGGTACCGACCGCTCGACAGGCGATTGTCTAGGGCCATTAGTAGGTAGTAAATTAAATTGTAAATATTATGACTTTTTTGATTTATATGGAAACCTTGACTATCCGGTGCATGCAGGCAATTTACAAGAATGTCTCGGCATTATTCAGCAAAAATACTCAGATCCTTTTATCATTGCTTTAGATGCATGCCTGGGAAGTATCGATAATGTTGGACTTATAACTATAGGGGAAGGCTCACTGCAACCTGGCGCAGGTGTCAACAAATCCTTACCCCCCGTTGGACATATTTATATTACAGGTATTGTTAATGTAGGGGGGTTTATGGAATATCTAGTACTGCAAAATACACGGCTTAATTTGGTAATGAAAATGGCAGATGTTATCGTTAAAGGATTGTCCAAAGTAGCTTTAGAATGCTGGCAAAAAAAAGCCCGGAGTTGTTTGTAACTCCAGGCTTTTTTTGTTTCACGTGAAACATTTTTATTTATTTTTTAATCTATTAATTAAACTTAGCAATTCATCACTATTGTTATATTTAATAATAATTTTACCACTGCCATTCGAGTTTCCTTTTATTATTACCTTTTTACCTAAATCCTGGATAAGTTGTTTTTCCCATTCTGGGGTTGGTGAAACAGGTTTAATATTTTCTTTTTGTTTCTCGTTTTCAGTTAACTTTTTTACAAGTTCCTCAGTTTTACGTACACTTAGTTGCTGTTTTATAATTTTAAGTCCAAATTTAATTTGAGTTTCATTATCAGGCAAAGGTAATAAAGCACGTGCATGTCCAGCGGTTATTAAACCCTCCAACAGCATATCTTTAATCGCATCGGGTAAAGCTAATATTCTAACCATATTTCCAATAAAAGAACGGCTTTTACCAACTTTTGTAGATAATTCTTCTTGGGTTAACCCGTAATTATCCATTAATTTTCTATAGGCATTAGCTTCATCTATAGTATTTAAATCTTCTCTCTGAATATTTTCAATAAGTGCAGCAGCAGAAGCTTCTAAATCGCTATATATTTTTATAATAACAGGTACTATATTAAAACCTATTTTATTACACGCCAACCAACGTCTTTCACCGGCAATAATTTCATAATAATCATCTTTTGCGGGGCGAACAACAATGGGTTGAATAAGACCATGGGTTTTTATTGAATGAATTAGTTCATTTAAACTATCCTCATCAATTTTTTGCCTAGGTTGATTTGGATTGGGATATATTTTATTTATCGATACCTCTCTCATTACATTATTAATATTATTAACATTATTAACATTCTCTTCTTCAACAGGTATTAAAGCTGAAAGTCCCCTTCCCAACCCTTTTTTTTTAGTCAACACCCATCACCTCACACGCTAATTCCCGGTAAAGTTCCGAACCCTTTGAGCGCCGGTCATATAACATAACCGGTTTACCATGACTTGGCGCTTCACTTAATCTAACATTGCGAGGAATAATACTTCTATATACCTTGTCTTTAAAAAATTTCTTCACTTCGTCAACAACTTGTATGGATAAATTTGTACGACCATCAAACATAGTCAGTACTACTCCTTTAATTATTAAATCCTTGTTTAAACTCTGCTGCACCAGTTTTATTGTGTTCATTAATTGTCCAAGACCTTCCAAGGCATAATATTCACATTGCAATGGAACAATAATCGAATTAGCAGCTACGAGAGCATTAATAGTTAATAATCCAAGGGAAGGTGGACAGTCAATAATTATATAATCATATTGACTTTTTTCTATTTCTAAGATATTCCTTAATAAATATTCCCTGTCTTTTATGCCGACCATTTCAATTTCGGCACCAGCCAATTCTATGGATGACGGTATTATATCAAGTCTTTCCAATATGTTTATTTTTTTCACTACATTTATTTCCGTATTACCTAAAATCAGATCATATATTGAGTAATCCAGAGAGTCCTTATCAACACCGATACCGCTTGTGGCGTTTCCCTGTGGATCAATATCGACGAGCATTACTCTGCACCCCAAGATAGATAGCCAACCGGAAAGGTTAACTGCCGTGGTGGTTTTACCCACTCCCCCCTTTTGATTAGCAATAGAAATTATTTGTCCCACAATATGCACCCCTTAGATGCTTCTTATATCTTTATATAATTTTTTATTCTTCATAAATAACCTTACTTCCTCCCCACTTTCAGGCAATAAAAAAAACAGGGAGCAAAATCCCTGTTAATTTTAATACTATAACGGTCTTTTTTTTGGTATACCTACTCTTCTTGGATATTTATCCGGCGTATTTTTAATTTTTTTAATTGTAATAATAGACCTACCTTCATTACTTATTGGTAAAGTTATATGGCGAATATTTAATATTTGACCACCAAGAATACTAATAGCCTGATCAGCAAATAATAATTCTTCTTTAATATTTGGACCTTTTGTCGCGACAAAAAAACCACCGATTTGTATTAATGGTAGAGCATATTCAACTAATACTCTTAACTCAGCCACTGCTCTGCTGATAGCTACAAAGTATTTTTCTCTATTAGTTGAAGCAAAATCTTCAATCCTGGCTTGCACCGCAACGACATCGTCCAAATTTAATACTTTTATAACTTGGTTTATAAACCTAACCTTTTTTCCCACTGCATCAACTAAAGTCATATCAAGGTCATCTTGATATATTTTTAACGGCAGACCCGGAAATCCAGCACCACTGCCTATATCAATAATTTTATAGGCAGATAATAAACCAATCTCATTATGCAAGGTTAATGAATCTATAAAATGTTTTTCCGCAACTTCTACCGGAGTTATAATAGCAGTCAAATTACATTCCTTATTTTTTTCATATAACATTTGATAATAAACTTCAAATTTATCTATTACATTTTTGGTTGCTTTTATATCTAATAATTTACAACCTTGCTGAATTGTTTGCCTGAATATACTGTTCATTGAATATCTATCCCTATATTAGCGATTTTTTTACTCATGCCATCCCGCCTCTTTTGTTCTAAATAAATCAATAAAACTGATATATCCGCCGGATTGACACCTGATATACGAGAAGCTTGTCCGATAGACAATGGCCTAATCTCCTCTAACTTCTGCACCGCTTCCACAGCCAAACCTTTTATTTTAGAATAATCTATATCTGATGGCACCCTCATTTGTTCAATTTTTTCAAATTTCTTTACTTGAGAAGCTTGTTTTTTAATATAACCTTCATATTTTATTTGAATTTCTACTTCTTCTTTTATTTCTTCTTTCAGTATTGGATGATTGATTGTTATTTTTTCTAAGTCATGATAATTTATTTCCGGTCTCCTTAATAAACTTGCCAAATCAATACTACCCTGATAAAGCGATGAATTTTTTTCACCAAGAATGGCTTGTATTTCAGGACCAGCTACCACTAAAGTACGGTTAAGTCTCTTTATTTCTTCGTCCACTGAATCCTTTTTATAAACAAATCGCTCATAACGTTCCGGAGTTACAAGTCCAATTTGATAACCTCTTTCCGTAAGCCTTAAATCTGCATTATCTTGACGTAGCATTAAACGATATTCAGCTCGTGAAGTTAATAACCGGTATGGTTCTGTAACTCCTTTAGTGACAAGATCATCAATCAACACACCTATATAACCTTCAGTTCTTGATATAATGAATGGTTCCTTGTTTTTTACATATCTAGCAGCATTAATACCTGCAATTATCCCCTGTGCCGCTGCCTCCTCGTAACCGGAAGTACCATTAATTTGACCGGCAGTAAAAAGCCCTTGTATTTCTTTTGTTTCTAAATTAAGTTTTAACTGGCTGGGTACAATATAATCATATTCTATGGCATATCCGGTACGAATTATCTCCACTTTTTCCAACCCGGGTATCGTCCTTAACATGGCCAATTGTACATCTTCCGGTAAACTAGTGGACATACCCTGCACATACATTTCATTTGTTTTTCTTCCCTCGGGTTCAATAAAAACTTGATGAGCAGGCTTATCTGAAAACCTTACCACTTTAGTTTCAATGGACGGGCAATAACGCGGACCAACTCCTTCGATAATACCACTATATAAAGGGGAACGATGTAAATTTTCTTTAATTATTTTATGAGTTTCTTCATTACTATAAGTTAACCAACAAGGAACTTGTTCTCTAAAATTAACATCTGATATAAATGATAAATTATATAATTTTTCATCTCCCGGTTGAACGTTCATTTTACTAAAATCTATGCTTCGCTTATCTACTCTGGCCGGAGTGCCTGTTTTAAATCGCCCTAAAATGAATCCCAAATCTTTTAAACTATCAGACAACCTAATAGATGGAAAATTTCCACTAGGGCCACTGGAATATGCTAAATCACCTATAATAATACGGGCCTTTAAAAAAGTACCGGTAGCAATAATTACCGATTGTGCTTTAAAAACAGCTCCGGTCTGACTTAAAACTCCGGTTACACAACATCCATCAACTATTATTTTATCAGCCATGGCTTGTTTTACATCTAAATTCTCTTGGTTTTCCAACACCCATTTCATATTTAAATGATAAATATTTTTATCAGCTTGTGCCCGGAGTGCTTGCACGGCCGGACCCTTTGCCGTATTAAGCATCCTTATTTGTATGGCTGACCGGTCAGTATTAATACCTATTTCACCACCCAAAGCATCAACTTCCCTGATCAGCTGTCCTTTAGCCGGACCACCCATCGCCGGGTTACACGGCATCATCGCAATATTATCCATATTAATAGTAAGCACTAGAGTTTTCATGCCCATACGTGCTGCAGCAAGAGCAGCTTCGCAACCGGCATGTCCTGCCCCTATAACCACTACATCATAATTACCGGCCAAATATTCCATCAACTTTCCTCACTTTCCTCACTTTCCGATACAAAACTCGGCAAAAATTTTATCTACAATATTTTCAGAAACAGCCGTACCAGTAATTTCACTCACGGCTTCCCAAGCACCCCTTATATCAATTGCAATTAAATCAATAGATATACCTTGACTAATAGCATTTTTTACATCTTTTAAATAATTTACAGCTTTTACTAGCTGGTTTTTATGTCTTATGTTACTAATCATAATACTATCCCGGGGAATAACCTTGCCTCCAGTCACCATAGAAACTACTTCATTCTCGAGTTTATTAATACCTCTTTCCTTTAAAGCCGAAATATCAACTAAAGGCCAATGCGGTAATATTTTTTTTAATTTGTGAGTTATGTATAATTTTTCTCGATCTTGAATATCAACTTTATTTAGTACTTTAATACCTTTTTTTAATTTTACCATATCAATAATTTGCTCATCAATTTTATTTAACCCATCGTATGCGTCAAAAACTAATATTATAAAATCAGCAGCATGAATACTCTCTTTGGTCTTTTGTACGCCTATTTTTTCTATAATATCTTCAGTCTCCCGAATACCTGCAGTGTCAATAATTTTCAATGGCACACCACCGATATTTATTACTTCTTCAATTAAATCCCTTGTCGTTCCAGGTATATCAGTAACAATAGCTCTATTTTCTTTTAATAAAACATTTAACAATGATGATTTACCTACATTTGGCTTACCAATTATAACAGTACTCAAGCCTTCACGGTATATTCTGCCTGCTTCAGCATTTTCCAAAAGTTTATTTATATCGTGCTCTATATGCCCAACACGTTGAAGTATTTCTTCTAAATTATAATCATCAATATCCTCTTCAGGAAAATCAATGTTAGCCTCAATAAGAGCGGTTATCTCCAATAACTGCTGTTTAATTTCATTTATCTTATTTGAGAGGCCACCTGATAACTGCCCAATAGCCAAGCTCATAGCTTCATCTGTATTTGCTCTAATTATATCAATGATTGATTCGGCTTGTACCAAATCCAGCCTTCCATTTAAAAAAGCACGCTTGGTAAATTCACCGGGTTCTGCCATGCGAGCTCCCATTTTTAAAACCACTTCAAGTGTTTTGCGCAATGGCAGTGCACCACCGTGGCAATTTATCTCTACCACATCTTCTTTGGTATAGGAATGTGGTGCTCGCATTATACCAACTAATACTTCATCTATAATTCTCTCATTACCAGGGTCATGAATATAACCATAGACTAGTTTAAAATTTTGCTGGTGCCGGCTTTTATTTTTGGCCGTTCTAAATATTTTATCCGTTATTTCAACAGCTTCCGGTCCGCTTATTCTGACAATACCGATCCCGCCTTCACCCTGTGGAGTTGAAATAGCGGCAATTGTGTCGCCAATCATTAAAAAACCTCCGTTTATAAAAAACCCAGCCGGTTTATCCGTGCTGGGTTTTATCCATAATTATTTTTTAGGTGCTATAATTATTTTGCGATAGGGTTCTTCTCCTTCGCTAAATGTATATATATCATCCCGACCCTGAAGCGCAGTATGGATTATTCTTCTCTCCATTGAATTCATTGGTTCCAATATAACATTACGACCTCTCTGACGCGCTTTATCTGCTAATTTATAGGCTAATTTTTTTAAAGTATCTTCGCGACGCTTGCGATACCCTTCTATATCAATAAATATTCTTTTTCTTTTTTCTACATTTTTATTAGCCGACAAACTCACTAAATACTGTATTGCATCTAAAGTTTCCCCTCGTTTTCCTATTAATATACCCAAGTCAGGACCGTTTATATTAATAAGTACTTTTTCTTCCTTTTCAACTAAATTAATATTTACATCTAATTTCATTATTTTCATTATTTTACCAAGAAATTCTCTGGCCTGTCTTGCAACTGTTTCTTTCACTTTAACCCTAACCCGGGCCGGTTTAACCCCTATAAATCCAAATAAACCTTTACTAGGTTCCTCAATTATATCTATTTCTACTTCATTCCGAGATACATTTAATTCAGCCAATGCGCTTTCCACTGCATCATCTACTGTTTTGCCGTTTTTTTCAACGTAACTCACTTCGAAGGAGCTCCCTCCCTTGCTTGCGCAACCTGCCTGTTTACAAAAAACTGTTGTGCAAAACCTAATATATTAAACGTTACCCAATATAAAACCAATCCAGAAGGTAATGTAATACTTATCCATGCAATAAATACCGGCATTAAATATAGCATCATAAGCTGTGTTTGATCATTGGTTGATGCAGTTAACTTTGTTTGCATAAACGTAGTAACACCAGCCATTACAGGTAAAATAAAAAATGGGTCCTTATCCGATAAAGTGTTAATCCAAAAAAACCCCGCATGCTCAGAATTCTTAAATTGTATATGCAGCAAAGAACGATACAAAGCAATCAATATAGGCATTTGCACAAGCACAGGTAAGCATCCGGCCATCGGATTAACATTATGTTCTTTATATGTTTCCATAATTTTTTGCTGCATTTTTTGGGGATCTTTACTTTTATATTTTTCCTGAATTTCTTTAATTTTTGGTTGTATTTCTTGCATACGTTTCATTGATAACATTTGTTTTTGGTTTAATGGAAACAATATCAATTTTATCATTAAAGTTAATAATATTATAGCTAAACCATAACTGGGCATACCTATGCTATTCGTAAACCCATATAGCCAATGTGTTAAAGAAGTCATAGCACCAACCAGAGACTGAAATAATTCCAAACCAACTCCTCCTAAAAATCATTTAACCGGGTCATATCCTCCAGAATGAAAAGGATGGCACTTTAATATTCTAATTATTGCTTTGATAGAACCTTTACATACGCCATACCTTAATATTGCTTGGATAGCATATTCCGAACAGGTAGGGTAAAACCTACACCTGGGACCTTGAAGCGGGGAAATATATTTCTGGTACATACGTATAATAAAAATTATTATATTCTTCATATTTTTAATTTCCCTGCCATTAACTTATTTATTCTGTTTGCTAATTTTTTTACACTATTCATCAAAGAATCATAATTTATAACATCTATTCCTTTACGAGCAATAAAAATATAATCATAACCATTAATAAACCATTGTTCTTTCAACCTACATATTTCTTTAAACCTTCTACGTATAAAATTTCTTTTAACAGCCTTACCCACCTTTTTACTTACTGAAAAACCAAATCTTTTGATATTTAAGTTATTTTTAAAAGCAAAAATAACTATATAACGGCTTGCTAAAGAAATCCCACAATTATATACTTTACGATAATCACTGTTTTTTTTAATTAAGTATTTCTTTCGCATATTTAATTATCCTTATACATTAGGAAAAGGCCACTTTACCAAGCGACCTTACGCAGATAGTTTTTTTCTCCCTTTTAGCCTTCTTCTCTTGATAACATTCTGTCCCGCTTTAGTCGACATTCTTTTTAAAAATCCATGGACTTTTTTTCTTTGTCTTTTCTTAGGCTGATATGTTCTTTTCATTAAGTAAGTATACCCCCTTAAAAGCTTGTTAATTACCAAAAATATGGAAAATAATAGATGTATACTATTATTATATAATATGCCCTTATTTTGAGTCAAGCAATGCTTTTACAGTATTACTCATTACAGTATATAATGGAAATGCACAGCACTTATATTAACATCCTGTGCAAATTGTGAAAACTATAAAATTAAATTACATATATTACTATTTATATAAAAACAACCTAAGCTTAATTTTTATTGAATAGATTATTAAGTTTTGGTATCATTTTCTCAAGCCTTGCGACACACAGACTTATCCACATCCTGTGAATAAGTCTGTGTGTAAATTATTATTAAAAATCTTAATACCTTTAGGGGGACCAACCATTGACTGTTAATAACGTAAATTCTATTTGGAAAAAAACCATAAATCAACTAAAAAATAGATTGACCCCCAAGTCTTACTCAACATGGATAAATACCATGCAACCAATTTCAATAAAAAATAATACTTTTTATGTTGGAGTACCCGATCAATTTTCAAAGGATTGGCTCAACAATAATTATGCACTCTTATTTAGAGAAGTTATCTCAGATATAACTAATGCTAATACTACAGTCCAATTTATTCTGGAAGATGAAATACATCAAGTTAATGAACACAGTAGTGGGCTTGTTGAAGAATTAAGAAATTTAAAATATTCTATTCTTAATCCTAGATATAATTTTGAAAACTATGTAGTAGGAAACAATAACAGGTTTGCTCATGCCGCATGCTTTGCTGTGGCTGAATCACCAGCCAAGGGTTATAATCCCTTATTTATTTATGGTGGTGTTGGATTAGGTAAAACACATTTAATGCACGCAATAGGCCACTATGCCAGACAAAACCATAATGATGATTATATTGTTGCCTATGTTACATCAGAAAAATTTACTAATAACTTAATTAGAGCTATACGAGAAGAAAAGACAGTTGAATTTAAAAATATCTACCGTAATATTGATATTCTACTGATTGATGATATTCAATTTTTAGCCGGTAAGGAAGCAACACAGGAAGAATTTTTTCACACTTTTAATACCTTATACGAAGCAAATAAACAAATTGTTATATCCAGTGATCGTCCCCCAAAAGAAATACCTACACTGGAAGATAGACTTCGCTCCCGTTTTGAATGGGGTTTAATTACAGATATTCAACCACCAGATTATGAAACAAGAATAGCTATATTACAAAAAAAAGCCCAACTTGAAAATCTCACTGTATCCGACGAAGTAATAACATTTATAGCTGATCGTATTCAATCCAACATTAGAGAATTAGAAGGTGCCTTGATAAGAGTAACTGCTTACAGCTCTTTATATAACGAATTAATAAATAAGGACAAAGCTGCAGAAATACTCAAAGATATATTGCCGGATAAAAAACCGGTAAATATTACCGTTGATCTAATTCAACAAAAAGTAGCCGGCTATTTTAATATTAAACTTGACGATATGAAATCAAAAAAAAGAACCAGGGCTGTCGCTTACCCACGACAAATTGCCATGTACTTGTGCCGTGAATTAACCACGGAATCCTTACCCAAAATAGGTAATTATTTTGGTGGAAAGGATCATACAACAGTATTACACGCCCATGACAAAATTGCCACCGCGATAGCAAACGACACTAATTTTTCCCGTACAATAAATGAATTAATTGATAACATAAAACAAAATTAATGTGATTGATTATGAACAACCTTGTTAACCAAATTAATCAGCATCATTATTGGCTTATAAATACTTATCCACTATTTCACACTCACTACTATAATTATTACTGATTTATATATTATTATATTAAGGTGGTTATTATGCATTTTATTGCTCCTAGGGAAAAATTAAATACCCTTGTTCAAATTACTCAAAAAGCAGTTGCCCAACGCAGTCCTATGCCGTTACTTTCCTGCCTGCACTTTGAAAGTAAGGATAATATGCTTTTTTTATCTTCTACTGACCTTGAATTCGGCATCCGCTGTACCATGCCCGTAACTACTATCATTAGCGGGGCTACTGCAATACCAGCTAAATATGTAACAAGCTTAATTAATCGATTACCGGATATAGACATTAATATTAAGTGCGATATATCCAGTAATACTACAACATTTATATATGGTGACTCAGAAGTAGTATTAAACGGCTATCCGGCCGACGAATTTCCTATATTTCCCTCTTTTCCTAATAAACCCAGTTTAATACTACAACAAGACAAGTTTAAAAATATGATTAAACATGTTATTTTTGCTGTTTCTACCGAAGAACACCGTCCTGTTTTTACTGGAGTCAATATACGAGTTAATCAAAATGGTATACTTTCCATGGTTGCCACAGATACACGAAGGTTAGCCTTATGCGAAGTACACCTAGATATGCCACCAGATGAAATAATAAATATTATCGTACCTGGTAAAACTCTTAATGAGCTATTTAAAATATTGGAATCAGTAGATGACAGTCTTTATATTTATGTTACAGAAAATAAGGTATTTTTTGTTATTGATAATATCTGTTTAATGTCACGCCTTATTGCCGGTCAGTTTCCTGATTATAGAATTGTTGTTCCCGAAAATTATATTTGTGAAGTAAGAACATCGGTAAGCAAACTATTAGACGCTGCTGAGAGGGCATCCTTATTGGTTAATACAAAGAGAAATGTTTTTAATATAAACTTTAAGCCCAACGGGATGATGATTTACTTTTATACTGAAACCGGCCGAATAAGAGAAGAGTTAGAGGGTAATTTCTCAGGAGATCCTTTGGATGTTGGCTTTAACGTACGATTTTTTATAGATGTCTTAAAGTCAATTAATAGCGAAGAAGTTATTATAAAATTAAGCGGTCAGGATAGCCCGTCTCTATTTAAACCTGTTGGCGATGATAGATACTTTTCCATCCTAGTGCCGGCCGTATCTCAGGGTTGATAATGTGGTTAATAAAATTTTTATTAATAACGAAATAAAACTCGATCAGTTTTTAAAATGGTGCCGTGTTGCTTCAACCGGTGGACAAAGTAAATATTATATTTTAAATAACATGGTGCGGGTTAATAGAGTACCTGAAAACCGCAGGTCTCGTAAACTAAAAGATGGTGACCTGGTTGAAGTGGAAAACATGGGCTCATTTCTGGTAGTTTCTCAGACGGAGGACTTATGATTGATTTTAAAGAGTATAAATATTAATAAATTTCGTAACTATAATACTTTACATTGGGAACCACATCCAGGTATTAACTTTATTACCGGATTTAATGCCCAGGGAAAAACTAATCTGCTGGAAGCTATTTTTTTTAGCGGACTGGGTTATTCATTTCGCAAAAAAGCCAGTGACGTTATTAATTGGCAAAGTAGAAATGCATCTATTAAAGCAATTTATCAATTAAACAATTTTGATATGGATATATCAATACACATTAACCAGGATAATGGGAAAAAATTATTTATAAACGGTTCCGAAGAAAAGCGTAAATTTTTACCAGGACATTTTGGCATTGTTTTGTTTAAGCCGGATGACCTTCAAATTATCAATGGCCCACCATCGGTAAAACGTGATTTTATAGATCATGATATTGGTATTATTGAACCCCTCTATTTGCGAAATTTAATACAATATCGCCGGGTGGTGGAACAAAGAAACAACCTATTACGTACCGGGGAAAGACATAACGATTCATTTCAAATTTGGGATGAATCGTTTTATCAATATGGTGCCAAGGTATTAGCAGGGCGTATTAAACTTTTAAAGAAATATATACCGCTAGTTCGGAAAACATATGCAGGTATTACAGGTGGCCTTGAAGAGTTGGAAATGAAATATTTATCAACATTAAAAATAACTGATAAGACAGATGTTGAACAGATTATTCTAGAATTTATGTCTGAAGGAAAAACCAGGCAAAGAGAAGAAATATATAAAAAGCAAACTACTTTTGGACCGCATCGGGACGATGTAATTTTTTTAGTTAATAATAAGGATGCTCGTTATTATGCTTCCCAAGGTCAGATACGGTCAATTGTTTTAGCACTTAAAACTGCCCAAATTAACTTATTTTATAATGAAAATGGTGAATACCCCATTTTATTATTGGATGACGTGCTTATGGAATTGGACGAACAGCGACAGCAATACCTGTTAAAGCTAATCAGCAACCATATCCAGTCCTTTATTACAACAACGACACCTATGGGTAAAATTAGCAAGTATGCCGATAGGGTATACTTAATTAATAACGGTATATTGAGGGAGGTTATTTGATTGTTTTTACATCTGGGCAGAGATGTTATTATCCCTAAAAAGGATATAGTAGCTATTTTAGATATAAAATCACAATCTTCTGCTATAACCCGTGAATTTTTAAATATGGCACAAGATGAGGGTTTTATTGTTAATATATCAGAACCAGGCAAAGAAAAAACCTACATTATCACCGGTAACGAAATATATTTATCTCCAATTTCTTGCACTACACTTAAAAAACGAGCATTATAAATTTCATTAATTTAAAAAGAGAAATGGAGGATATTTGTTTGGATAATAATGCCAAGTACGGCGCAGAAGAAATCCAAGTGCTGGAAGGATTAGAAGCCGTTCGTCGCAGACCGAGCATGTACATTGGCAGTACCAGCGCCAGGGGTTTGCATCACCTGGTCTATGAAGTAGTAGATAATAGTATTGATGAGGCCTTGGCGGGTTATTGCGATAAAATTGACATCATTATCCACCGTGATAATGCAGTAACAGTGGTGGACAATGGCCGTGGCATCCCAGTGGATATTCAACCTCAAATGGGTTTGCCTGCTGTAGAAGTTGTGCTAACTGTATTACATGCCGGTGGTAAGTTTGGTGGTGGTGGTTACAAAGTAAGCGGTGGTCTGCATGGGGTAGGCGTATCCGTAGTTAACGCTTTATCGGAGTGGTTAGAGGCAGAAGTTTATAGAGATGGGTTTGTATATCAAATGCGCTTTGAAAAAGGGGTACCTGTGACCGGCTTAAAGACAATAGGTAAAGCCAAAAATACCGGTACCAAAATAACCTTTAAACCAGATTCGGAAATATTTGAGGAATTAGAATTTAGTCAAGAGACATTGGTGCAGCGTCTTAGAGAACTTTCTTTTCTCTCTAAGGGAGTAAAAATAACTTATAATGATGAACGTACAGAACAACAGCTTGTTTTTCAGCACAATGGTGGAATTAAGGATTTTGTATTGTATTTAAACAAAAATAAAACTGTTCAGCATAAAACTGTATACTTTAAAGATGTTAAAGATCAAATTATGGTTGAATTAGCCTTTCAATATACCGAAGGGTATGTGGAGAATTCATTTTCCTATGTAAATAATATTCACACCATAGACGGAGGCACACATGAAACAGGTTTTAGGACAGCCCTAACCCGAGTTATTAACGATTATGGCAAAAAGTACAATTTTTTAAAAAATGGTATAACAAGCTTAATGGGTGAAGATATTCGCGAAGGTTTGACATCTATCATTAGTGTCAAGGTACCCGAACCGCAGTTTGAGGGACAAACTAAAACCAAACTAGGTAACAGTGAAGTGCGTGGTATAGTGGATACTATAGTATCTGATAATCTCAGTATATTCTTAGAAGAAAACCCTTCTGTATCCCGTAAAATACTGGAAAAATCAATCAATGCTTCAAGGGCCAGAGATGCCGCCCGCAAGGCAAGGGAATTGACCAGGCGCAAAACCGCCCTGGAAAGTTCCACCTTACCAGGAAAACTTGCTGACTGTTCAGAACGGGACCCATCTGCAAGTGAGTTGTTTATTGTGGAAGGGGACTCTGCAGGTGGTTCTGCCAAGCAGGGCAGAGACAGGCGTTACCAGGCTATACTCCCACTGCGCGGTAAAATTTTAAATGTAGAGAAATCCCGGATCGATAAAATATTATCGAACGAAGAAATAAGGGCTTTAATTACAGCACTAGGCACAGGAATTGGCGATGATTTCAATATTGAAAAAGCCCGTTATCACAAAATTATCATCATGACCGATGCAGATGTAGACGGAGCCCATATTCGTACTCTGCTTCTTACATTTTTTTACCGTTATATGCGGCAGTTAATTGAAAATGGGTATGCTTATATAGCACAACCACCACTGTTCAGGGTACGTAAAGATAAAAAAGAGACTTACGTCTATAGTGATAAAGAATTAGAACAACTTCTCAATAGAATTGGTCACGATAAAATATCTTTACAAAGGTATAAGGGTTTAGGGGAAATGGACCCGGATCAACTTTGGGATACTACTATGAATTTTGATACACGTACTATATTGCAAGTGCAATTAGAGGATGCCATTGAAGCCAATCAAATTTTTTCAATGCTTATGGGTGATAAGGTAGAACCACGCCGGGAATTTATTCAAGAAAACGCCCGGGCAGTAAAAAATCTCGATATATAAGTTGGTTTATATAAATATGGCGGGAATTAATTCCCGCTTTTTTAAAATAAAACGAGGTCTTTGTCACGGTATTGCCATAGATAAATAAGGCAATTATACTAAATAATATGTGATTTTATTTAATTCTGAGGTGAAATGTATTGCCTGTTTTGACCGGAAAAGTTATACCCATTAATATTAACGAAGAAATGAAACATTCTTATCTAGATTACGCGATGAGCGTAATTGTAGGCAGGGCCTTACCTGATGTAAGGGATGGCTTGAAACCTGTGCACCGCCGAATTCTTTATGCTATGCATACGCTTGGTGTAACACCTGATAAACCACACCGTAAGTCAGCATATATAGTGGGTGAAGTAATGGCTAAGTATCACCCCCACGGTGACTCTGCTATTTATGATACCTTGGTAAGATTGGCCCAAGATTTTGCTTCTCGCTATCCCTTGATAGATGGACACGGTAACTTCGGATCAGTGGACGGTGACTCCGCTGCAGCTATGCGTTATACTGAAGCTCGTTTATCTAAAATTACCACCGAAATGTTGGCTGATATTGATAAAGAAACAGTTGACTTTATGCCTAATTACGATGAAAGTGGTAAGGAACCGGTTATTCTTCCCTCCCGTTTTCCTAATTTACTTGTCAACGGTTCAGCCGGTATTGCTGTGGGTATGGCCACTAATATCCCACCACATAATCTGACCGAGGTTATTGATGGTTTGGTTATGCTTATAGATAATCCACAAATGGATATCGCTGACTTAATGAAATATATCAATGGTCCAGATTTTCCGACCGGTGCTACTATTATGGGCCGAGAGGGTATACGTTCAGCATATAAAACCGGCAGGGGTACAGTAAAAGTTAGAGCCAATGCTGACATAGAGGAAAACGGTAAAAAAACCAGCATAATTGTTTCAGAATTACCCTACCAAGTAAACAAGGCACGTTTAATAGAAAAGATTGCCGAGTTGGTAAAAGATAAAAAAATTGATGGTATATCTGATTTAAGAGATGAATCGGACCGGCACGGCATGCGTATTGTGATTGAATTACGCCGGGATGCTAATCCTAAAGTGATTTTAAACCAACTTTATAAGCATACTCAAATGCAAGACACTTTTGGTATCATTATGTTGGCATTGGTTAATGGTGAACCTAAAATTTTAAACTTGAAAGAAATATTATACCATTATCTTGAACATCAGAAGGATATAATTGTACGTCGTACGAAGTATGAATTGCGTAAAGCAGAGGAAAGGGCACACATTGTAGAGGGATTACGTATAGCGTTGGCAAACCTGGATGAAGTGATAAAAATTATCCGTGGTTCCAAAAGCGTTGAAATAGCTCGGGCAGGATTAATAAAAAGATTTGATCTTTCCGAAAACCAGGCTCAAGCAATCTTGGATATGCGCTTACATCGTTTAACAGGTCTGGAAAGGGAAAAGTTAGAGGCTGAATATAAAGAGTTGATTAAGAAGATAGAGTATTACCGTTCTATATTAGCAGATGAAAAAATGGTTTTAGCTATAATCAAAGAGGAAATATTAGCTATTAAAAATAAATATGGAGATAAACGTCGTACGATTATTTCCAGTGAAGGCATTGATTTTGAAGATGATGACCTAATTCCCGAAGAGGACGTGGTAATCGTCATTACCAATCAAGGTTATATAAAAAGAATGCCACTGGATACATACCGCAGTCAGCGAAGGGGTGGGCGTGGCATTAATGCTATGGGTATCAAGGATGATGATTTTCTACGTCATTTATTTATAGCCACAACACATCATTACTTTTTATTTTTTACAAATAAGGGTAAAGTGTATAGGTTAAAAGGGTACGAGATTCCCGAGTCAAGTCGCCATGCCCGGGGTACAGCTATTGTTAATTTGCTTTATATAGAAAAAGACGAATATATTACTACAGTTATACCCATTAGGGAATTTGATAATAACTTCTACCTGCTAATGGGTACACGGCGTGGTATTATTAAGAAAACACCTCTTAGTGAATATGGCCATACCAAGCGTGACGGTATAAAAGCTCTTAACCTGGATGACGGGGATGCATTAGTCAATGCTTTATTTACCGATGGCACAGTGGAAGTTATTATTGGTACTCAAAATGGTTTAGCTATAAGATTTTCTGAAGAAGATGTGCGTTCCACAGGTAGGGTTAGTAGAGGTGTAAAAGGAATTTCTTTAAATAATCAAGATAAAGTTGTGTCTATGGATTTAGTACGTGAGGATTCGGAATTACTGGTAGTAACCAGTAAAGGATATGGTAAACGAACCAAAATTAATGAGTATAGAATACAATCACGAGGCGGTAAAGGAATAATTAATATAAAATGTACTGATCGAAATGGTCTTGTTGTATCATTGCAGATAGTTAAACATGATGATGAAGTGTTAATGATTAGTGCGGATGGTATAATGATCCGTATTAAAGCCGATGACATATCTTTGTTTGGTCGTATTACCCAGGGAGTAATGTTGATGAAACTGGGTGAAGGTGATCATGTTGTGGCAGTGGCTAAAGTAGTTAGCGGGGAAGATTAATCTTTCCCGCTTTAAAAATTTACATTACGGCCAGGTTAATAATACCTTTAATATTGCCAGGCCTTTCTTGGCAGATACTTGTTTAATCATAAATTGACCCTTTATATAATTTAAAATTGACTATTCTATATTGTAAGTGATACTATAAATCAGTACTTGTAAGTGTTTGATAAAAAATAAATTTAATATTGACATTAATATTTCTAGATGATATAATACAAAACGTCGCTATCTTAAGAAAATAAAAACGGTCCTTGAAAACTAAACAGTGCAAACGAGATGCAAAACGGGCGTCGTTCGTG
>JAENYS010000024.1 GCA_016841645.1 Desulfoscipio geothermicus
ACGTGATTTCCACTTTCCCGGAACTGCGATTTCATCGCACAAGAATATTCACTTATCTAACTCAACTCTTAATTCGTTATTAATTAGCATTTTTTTACTTTTGCCTATTTTTTACTCCTGTGGTATCACATGACTATCTTTAGTTCTTTTATTTATCTCTGTTTTGGGGGTAGGAATTATTGGGGGTATCTTAATAAAAATTTGCCAATTCTCAAGCAATTAAAAGGAAATTATCATATTATGTCAAATAAATCCATAGGGCAATATGTGTTTATGATTATATAGTTTAAAGAAGGTGCTATATAATACTAGAGGAGGGAAATTTAATTTGAAAAGTTTCAGTACCAAGATTTACGATAAATTATTAAGGTTTTGTGGATTCGAAGAAGTTAACGAGGAAGAAATAATTGAAGAAATTGCTAGAACTTATAAAGGTAAAAAAAATATTCAAGTATTAGAGGATTCCTTAAATTCTTCAGACAGAAAAGAGGACTTTTACATTGTTGATAATGAAACTGAAAAAACAGTTGTATCCATGATAGCAAAGGATAAAGCTGTTTCAATGGTAGAATTATTTTTAATGTCAGGGCTATTTATTTTATTTGTATTGGCCTTATCAAGATTGGTTAATGCTTTAGAATTTACTAATACCTTTATTTTATTAATAGTTTTTTTAATTTCAATATCATATCTTAACTACAAAATCTTTCAGTATAGAGTACGCAAGGGACTATACGGGACAAATGAGGCTGAGTCTAGAGAAATTATTGCTTATGTATTAAGCATTATACAATACTTAAAAGGTAATGGCAAAAAAGATATAACTATTAATGAAGATGTAGTAGAGCAAGTCTATGAACTAATTTCAAAATCAGGACATGTAAAAACAGGTGAAAATCATGCTTAATAATGATATTCTTACTTCGATTGTAAAAAGAGTAATAGACATTATGTTAATAAAAAGACCCACTGAAACTATTTTGGGAGCTATGTTAGGGGGAATATTAAATTCACTGTCCAAGGTGTTTCAGCCAGCCTATGCCAATAACCCTTATTTTAGTTTTTCAAAATTACAATGGTACGAATGGGTTATCTTTGCTATATTTCTAACTAACTTTCAACATTTTTTTAAGAGAGAGAAATTTGACCCAAGTATAGAGCAGGCATATGAGGTAATAAAGTTATCCATAAAAGAGGGCAATCTATCCGAGCAAGAACAACGGCAATTATATCGTAACCTTTGTAATGTAGTACTTGCTAATGTTCAAATTGATGATTCTTATTATAATGGAAAACCTGAATGACATAAATAACTAGTTAACTTTATAACTGGTTATTTTATTTACTTATCTATATGTGATGAAACAGTAGCAGAAGACCTGTTATAATTTTAACTTTACTAGACATTTAATCACCCTTTTAGTTTAAATACGTTCTAACCCAAGGGGAGAAATACATTTAAGTGGATGCCCTATGAAAAAAATAAATTCTTTTAAATAATCAATATCGGCAAAATAAAAATCCGCTTAAATGGCGGATGTTTTTTGTTCTGCAATTGCCCTATAGAAAGCACTTCTGCTTACATTAGTTATCTGACAAATCTGTTTAACTGTATATTTACCTGTTTTATATAATTCTGCCGCATGGTTCATGCCAGGATGTGATTCAATATATTTCTTTGTCCGCCCCTTGTATTTTCCTGCTTCTTTGGCAAGAGCTACACCTTCCGCTTGACGTTGTTTAATCAAATCCCGCTCCAGCTGAGATACCCCTGCCATCACTGTAAGAAGAAATATGCTATATGGATTTTCAGACGTAGTATCAAGCCATGTATCCCTTATAGATTTTAGGCAAGCTCCTTTATGCTTTATAATCTCTACCAACTCAAATAAATGTTTTGTTGATCTGCTAATCCTAGTTAAATCGCTAACAACAATAATATCTCCGGCCTGTAATGAATCAATCATCTTCTTTAATTGTGGTCTGTCCATTGTTGCTCCGCTAATTTTCTCCTGATATATCTTTTCACATCCTGCTTCTTTTAATTGTTTTATTTGTCGTGCTTCATTTTGTTCTACTGTGGATACTCTGACATAGCCAATTATCATTTATAATCCCTCCGTGTCCCAAACTTTTATATAATTATATCATTAATTTTGGGATATGTATATGGGACACTTCAAGCCCTTGAAAATTCGTTTTCTGATTAGTATCCCAATAGGGTACACCTTATTGGGATATTTTAAGCCGTAAAGTAAATTATTCATTTAATAAATTGTTTTCTAACTTTTTTATTATAAATTTTCTTCATTCAAAATTAGCACCATCATAACTGAACACCTTCTCTAGTTGATTAATAAACAATTCATTTAAATAAAATTGTAGGGATGCTGACTTAACAATCACACCGTAGTTATTATCTGATATTTCTTCATATAGCCAATCTCCCTTAATATTTAAATATTCCACTGGATTTAGTATTTTATAACAATCAGAGATTTTCCTGTTAATATCTTTCATTATCACTAAATATATGCAATATTCCGGCTCAGTAAAGGCTTTATCTACTTCATTTCTTGTCATGTAAAACACGCCATTTATTGAAGTTGTTGTTTTAACCTCGATTTTTTTTAGTTCTCCTACTTTTGCTTCAAATTTATCAATCATGTATTCAGCAAACTTTTTATCCTTAATCAACCTGTAGTAACCAACTATATTTAATTTATATTTACCATCCTTCTGTCCTCTATAAAATAATTCATTTAAATTGCCTAATTTTCTTAAATCATTATCATATTTCCTATTAAATTCATTTTCCTTTTTTTTGAACAAATCTACTTTTTCCATTTTTTTATCGTATCGGAATATTTTTTGCAAAAAACTCTTTTTGTATCTAGTCATAATATACAAATTAACCTGTTGAGCATTATCTATATTAATTCTTTTCCTGCCCAACATTTGAATGAAGGTTATCTTATCCCAGGCCATTATCACTATATTTTTTAGTTGATCATCTTTAATGCTGATTCCGTTATCAAGTGTTTTAGTTGCTACCAATACCTTACATTCAAATTTACTATTGTTTATTATTTCTGATAAATCGTCATTTTTAGTGCCTGATTTTATAATTGTGCAATTGTCTTTGCCTAATTCATTTCTTATATTCTCTGCATCGTCTATACTGCTTACAAATACTAACCATTTATCATCTGTGGTATCATTTTTAATAGTTGTAATAATACTTTCTAGATTTTTAAAGTATGAAGGTTTAATGTAGCTATAATCAATTCCAGTTGTGTAATCATGTATTTTTGGTTTTTTACCTAGTATGTTTTTTGTATAATTATTAATTGGTTCCCTAATTTCATCCATCGTAGCAGAAATAAATATTTTTACTGAATGTCGGTGATAATCCTTAACTAACAAGTTAAATGCTAACCGAGTTTTATTATTAAAATTTCCATCCGCTAATATGTAATGTGATTCATCAAGAATAATATAACTGTAATTATCTAAATCATTTCTAAATTTAGTTATATCATAATCTATGTCTAATATTGAATCTTGTATGGCATGATAACTGGTTATAACTATATTTTTTATTGTAGTAATTTTATCTAACTCATCTAATGATTCTGGAATCTCTAGTCCGTACTTATCTAATAATTCCTTTTTGAATTGTCTTTTTAGGTTCGTTCTATTACATACAAATAGTATTTGTTCATAATCTTCTATGTAATCAAGTAATGTATTTACAATAAAACATGTTTTACCTGTCCCTGTTTGAGTATTTAGAAGGACAATTTCACCTTGTTTCCAGTTCTTATAATCATCACCTATTGCTTCTGACACCCATTTAAGATTTAATTTTTTACCGTTATCTATCATCATTCATCTCCTAATTAATATTAATTATTGCCATATTAACATTTTAACACAAAAATAATTGGCTAAATAAATAGGAATAGATAATAGTCAGTTAAGAAGGGTCAAATTAGACACACCTTCCAATTTTTTTAATTTTTTGGCCTTGAGGGACACGGTAACTTGACTTACCTAGTAATATTTCAATTTAGACATTTAAAATTGCCCTTTAAAGGCATTCCATTTTCCCGGCAAGGTAGTTTGTACCTGTTTTCAAATTTCAATTGTTACAGGCCATTTAAATTAAATGAAAATTATATAGAACGCTTGAAAAGATTTGATTTATAAGGATTTGTTGGGATGTGCTGGAAGCGTTGTAAGATAAGGGTATTGGTGGGGGGGTTGGGTAGATTGGTTGAGATTAGAAAGAATAGAAAAAAACCTGCTGTATTAGCAGGTTACATACCAAACTATGCCATTTTCCTTTTTCTAACATAAATTAAATAAAAAGTTATTAATACTACACTTAAAAAAATCAATGGAGGATGTAATAAATAATAGGTCATTATAATAATAGGTATCAGTAATATTCTAACAATAAATTTTAATACTTCATTGTTGGATATAAACTTTGCTATAGGCGGCGAATTATTATAGTAAAAACCTACAAATAATCTACCTAATCCATTGGTTAGCAAGAATTTGTCTCTAAAGTTTCTTAATAATACTACCGAAGGTTTAAATTTTGATCCATAAGCAGCCGTAGCAATGAAACATTCGTCAATTGAATTTACAGCAACCTCACAATTTGCATAACATCCACTTCCATCCATTGCTCTTGCTGTAATTATTGCTGCACCAGGAGATTTAGGAGTTACTTTTCCATAAACAACTGATGCTACAGATTCATCATTTGACTCCCATATTATTTCTTTGTTTGTTGCATTTTCAGGTTCTACTGTTGATATTATTTCAATAGGGGAGTCAAGGGTTGTTAGATTCAAAGACACGGGGTTTAGTATTATGGAAGCAACTTTTATTTCCTGCTTATAAGGAGAAGTAAGAAATGGTTTATAGATAACTTTAGATAAATTAAAATCATCATAAAAGTCATATATTTTTTCTTCAATTACTGCTTTATCTGTTGTTCCCCAATAATTATTTGGTATTTGATATGTATCAATACCCGATGGGGATTTCATGCCATATTTAACATTTTCATATATATTACAGTGCAATATTTGATTATTAGTAGAGTCAATATCAATTCCATATTCTTGGTTGTTGTGTATATCGCAGTATGTTATAACATTTGAAATATTAGGTTTGGCATAACTGCTAACATATACACCATCTAGGTTGTTATAAATATCACAATTGCTTACATTATTATTTGAAGTTGACTCACTCAAATATGCTCCAAGGTAAACTCCATATGTATTTGCATGTGTAGTACATTGATTCATTAAATTATCAGTTCCAGAAATATATACACCAATCCTATTATTATAACATATGCAATTATTTATCTCATTATTATCAGAGCCACTTAACATTATTCCCGAATCATGATTATTATAACTAGAGCATCCGGAAATATAATTATTATTAGAACAATTAATAAATATTCCATATCCATTACATTCATAAATTTGACAATCTTTTATCTTATTATTAGAACCAGTAATTGTCATTCCATTTCTGGATTCTCTAGTTGAACCACCTAATATTATTCCATTACTATTATTATATATAGTAGATTGGTTAATCTGATTATAAGTGCCGCCCATCCATATTCCTTCAAAATAATTATTATATATATTACAATTTGTTAACTGGTTATATTCAGAATCTTTTATAATTATACCATACTGATTATTGTAAATATTGCAGTTTATTATTACATTTCGGGAAGAATTATTAATAAAAATGCCACGACTTGCATTCTCAATTTCGCAATACTCCAAAATATTATCGTCACTTTTTAAATCAATGCTACTCCACTGCCCCAATTTATCGGTATCATTTTTGAATTTAAATTGAACACATTCATTTTCTTTCCCTTTTGATATAAATTTACCCCGTACTTGCAAGTAATAATCCCCATCAAATAAAACATAAACTCCTTCAGTAACCGACAACATTGCACCTTCATCTACTAAAATATTACCTGTAACAATATAAGGACTTCCGGCCTTGTTCCACGTTGTGTCCTGACTAATAATACCGCTTACCTCTGTATCTGCATATGCAGTTCCAGCAAAAAAAGTACATAGCAAAAACATAAAAACTAGTAAATATTTTCTCATAAACATATATCATATACCCCCTAGATTTTTTTCCATTTTACCACTTAGAACGGACAAAATAGGGAATTTGACAAAACACCCTATAATATTCTAATTTTTTTTTAAATCAAGTGGTCAAGAGTAGTAATATTGACCATTACTGGAGCTAAGTAAAAATGCGTCAGATTTAAATAATTCTGAAATTACAATTTAAACTTTCATAAATGCCCTATAAAGGCATTTCAATATCAGGGGTAATGGTTTTTGTACCTACCCAAAATTACACCCATTAAAACAGGCAAAAAAAGTGCCTATAAAGGCACCTTCATAGTTTTATATATTCATATGTGATAATAGACTATGTTGCTGATACTTCTTACCCACTTCATTGTCAGAAAAATCAAGATATGCTTTCTGTGTTACCTCTACAGTGTCTCATTATCCTGCAAAATCAATTTCGACCACTTTTCCCCTTTTTATGGCAATTTAATTGATGATTATATTTTAATAATTTCTCCAGTTCTTATAATATAAGGTTTTGCTATGGTATATATTGATATTTTAATATTAGTTGATGTAATATCTTTAGGTTAAATTTCTTATTATAAAGAGAAGAGCCTGTTGGCTCTTCTTTGTATATTTAATCGCTTTGGACAATCTCATTAGCCTTAGGGCATATTTATTATTTTTTAGCTTTGATACGAGTCCTGTCATTATTGGCAATAGTATCTAAGGCACAATATTTCTCAAAGTTCTTTTTAAGATCATCAGCATATAGATTACTGTAGTGATTAACCATTTTTAGACTACTGTGACCAAGTATTTTTTGCAAAGTAAAAATATCCCCCTGATTTAATATCCATAATTTGCAAAATGTATGTCGGAATAAATGAATTGAAAATTTATTTATTCCACGTTTCATACAATATTTAGATATTGCATTCTTGAGAGTAGTTTGAGGAAGGTATTCTCCAAATTCATTGCAGAATAAATAATCATCTTGTGTTTCATTTTTCCTAAAGTCTAAATATTCTATTAGTATACCGTGTAGACGTTTACTTATTGGAATATATCGCTGTTTCCGAGTCTTTGTTCTACAAACTATTAACATGCTTGAATTTAAATCAATATCTTTTACTTTGATATTTCTTAATTCCAATGATCTAACACCTGTACCTAAAAGAAAGTTTATAATCACCCAATTCCTGTATTCTGCAAAAGACCTCATGTCTGGTTTTTTTAGAAGAATAGATAATTCTTCATTTGTATAGACCTGTTTAATTTCTTTATTGGTTTTAATTTCCTTAAATTCAAAATTATCTATTACTCCGGTTTTCATACCATGTTTGATTATTGGAGAAATACCATGAATATATGTGTTAATTGTTACATCCTTAACGCCAGTATTTTTTAGATGGAGAATATAGTCATCTATTAACTCCCTTGTTATTTCAACAACCTTTAATTCATTGAGATCAATAAATTTACCAAAGGTTCTACAGCTAACAACATAAAACTGAATGGTATACTCAGACAGATTATTAACCTGGCATTTTTTAAGGTATTGATTCTGCAAGTCAATAAAAGTTAAATCTACTTGTTTTAGCATGGTCATTCTTTTCTTACCATTTTTCTTTTGCATGTTTTATCAACTCCGTAAATAAATATTCAAGTTGATAAAACAAAACAAGAGTCTTAGATTACCCAAATAATACATAGAAATCAAAGACCCCTGTGTTTTGCTAAAATTCACCTAAACACTTACAAATCAAGGTGTGTCAAATTTTCTTACTACTCCCACTCAATGGTGGCCGGGGGCTTGGAGGTAATATCGTAGACCACCCGGTTGATACCGTTCACCTCATTAACAATACGGTTGGATATCCGCTCCAGCACATCGTAAGGTATTCTTGCCCAGTCGGCGGTCATGCCGTCATGAGAGTAGACTGCCCTGATAGCCACCGTATGGGCATAAGTACGCTCATCGCCCATTACACCGACGCTGTACAAATTAGGCAGCACGGCAAAGTACTGCCAAATTTCCCGGTCTAATCCGGCCCGGGCGATTTCACCGGTCACAATAGCGTCGGCTTCCTGCAGCAAAGCTATTTTATCCGGGCTAACCTCACCCAGTATACGCACGGCCAGACCGGGCCCGGGGAACGGCTGGCGCCAGACTATTTCAGCAGGCATACCCAGTTCCTCACCCACCTCGCGCACCTCGTCTTTAAACAGCCAGCGCAACGGCTCAATCAGGGACATACGCATATCCTCGGGCAAGCCACCCACATTATGGTGCGATTTGATCACCGCCGCCGTGGCCGTACCGCTTTCCACCACGTCCGGGTACAAGGTACCCTGCACCAGAAAATCTATCTCGCCTAGCTTGGCGGCTTCTTCCTCGAATACCCTGATAAACTCCTCGCCAATTATTTTGCGTTTGCGTTCCGGGTCGGAAACCCCCTGCAGTTTAGTTAAAAACCGCTGCGAAGCATCCACATAAATTAAATTTATTTTGAAGCTGTCACGAAAAAAATGCTGTACCGCCTCAGCTTCCCCTTTACGCAAAAGCCCGTGGTTAACAAATACACAGGTCAGCTGATCTCCGATAGCCCGGTGCACCAGCACGGCGGCGACCGATGAGTCCACCCCGCCGCTTAAGGCGCAAAGCACCCGCCGGCTGCCCACCTCTTGCTTAATATCCGTTACGGTATGTTCAATAAAAGAACCCATCGTCCAGCTTCCACTGCAGCCGCAAATATCATATAAGAAATAGTGAAGTATATCCAGCCCCCTGGGGGTGTGCACCACTTCGGGATGAAACTGCACCGCGTATAGCCCGCGCTCTTTATCTGCCATTGCGGCCACCGGAGCCTGCCCGGTGCGGGCCAGGATACTAAAACCGGGCGGCGGTGCCGCCACCAGATCCCCATGGCTCATCCAGCACTGGTCTTGCACACCCATACAACTTAGCAAACCTTCTCCGGGTATCACCTCAAGCTCGGTTTTGCCATACTCCTTCCGGCTGGCCCGGTTTACCTCACCACCCAGTTGCAGCGCCATTAACTGCATACCGTAACAAATACCCAAAATGGGTACGTTTAAATCGTATATCGCATTGTCTACCAGCGGAACACCTTGTTGGTACACGCTGGAAGGGCCGCCGGAAAAGATAATACCCCGCGGTTTTTTAGCCACTATTTCAGCCAGCGGGGTGTTAAATGGCAGCATTTCACAAAAAACATGGCCCTCGCGAATGCGGCGGGCAATCAGTTGGCTGTATTGCCCACCAAAATCAAGGACTATGACCATCTCCCGTTCGGGTGCAGACATCTAAACTTTCCTCCAATACACAAACTATTTGCACAACATACATCTGCCGTCTCAATATATCAACGTATTTATTATAAAATACTATTTGCTATATTGGTAGATCTCCTTTTTTAATACATAAATTTCAGGTAAATGACGGTACTTTTCATTATAATCAAGTCCGTAGCCCACTACAAATTCATCAGGTATTGCAAAGCCGTTGTAGTCCACCGGCACGTTGACTCCCCGCCGGGATGGCTTGTCCAGCAGCGTGCAGATACGCACGCTGGCCGGGTTACGGGCCTTTAAAATTTCCAGCAAATAGTTCAAAGTAAGTCCGGTATCAACGATATCCTCAACGATTAGTACATGCCGGAGTTCAATACTTTTATCCAGGTCCTTTAATATGCGCACCACACCCGTTGATTTACTGGAGGTCCCGTAACTGGACACCGCAATAAAGTCGATTCGCACATCAATATCCATAGCCCTGACTAAATCAGCCAGGAACACCGAAGCACCTTTCAAAATACCTACCATTAAAAGTTCTTTGCCTACGTAATCCCTGGAAAGGATGTTACCTAATTCATGTACCTTTTCATCTATTTCTACCTTTGAAAATAAAATTTTTTCCATATCCGGATGCAAGATAAATTCCTCCTGATATCAAAATCTGGGCTATTATAACAAAGTTATGAAAACATTGTCAATATACCGTAGTCTCACGTTATATTTCCGGTGGCATTACTTTGATCTGTTTATCGAAATCCCACATCTGCATAATTATCTCTAGTTTATCCTTTTTACCGTTTTTACCGGTGGCCTCGATATGCGCTTTTTTAATAACCTTTTCACCAGGGTGTATCCAAACCCGGTACTTAAAATCATCATAACTTAATTCCATTAACTCATTTTGCACGATGGGTTGAAATTCCAGCACCCTACATTTATCGCCATTGATTTTTTCTGCTTCTAAATCCTGAATAAAAGGTACATCTTTAAAATTGAAATTCCCCATCGGGTTAAATTCAGTGACAAAAAGCTCGGACTCAGCCATTTTATTGCCTTCCAGGCTAATCCAATTATCAGACCAGTAACCCTTGAGAAAGGTTTGTTCGCCGGTATGGATAAATTCCACCGGCATATCCTGCATGGTACCGGTAATATGGATACTATCCGGGGCCATCCGCTCGCCTTTAATGTCAGAGATTACATTATCGCCTATTTTAACGAGCATACTAAAACGAAATGAGCCTGCGTTAAGGGTTTTTTCCATAGCAGAGGCAAAAAGTTCCTCCGGCGGCACATGAACTTTAGCATAGTAACCCCCGCCAATCCGGTAAAAACCCAGCACCAGCACTATTACAGTCAGTATACCCAGCATTATCTTTTTATCCAACACCAGCCAATGCGGCTTAGCCAAATTAATACACTCCTTTGTACAAGAATATCATGTAAATTTATACGATATTCATCCCGTAAATATTCCTTTTTGTAGTGCTATCCTGTTTTTTAAATATCAACTGTGGTAAAATATGAATGTTTTAAAAATAAATAGGGAGTGCTTGGCAAGTTGGACATACAGGAAATGCAAAGAGAAGTTGATCGTTGGATCGGTCAATTTGAAGAAGGTTACTGGCCTCCGCTGGCCATGCTGGCCCGTCTAACCGAAGAAGTCGGAGAACTGGCCCGGGAAGTCAATCACCGGTTCGGCACAAAACCCAAAAAACCGGAAGAGCCGGAAGGCGACCTGGACATGGAACTGGCGGATATTTTATTTATCATTATCTGTTACGCCAACTCACTGGGCATTAACCTTAACGAAGCATTTGTTAAAATGATGGAAAAATATCAAACAAGGGACTCTTACAGATGGACCAGAAAAAAATGTACAGGAGGGAAAAAAATGGCCACCATCACTCCCCTACAAGGCCTGCGGTATGATGAAAAAAAAGCCGGCAACATTAAGGATCTAGTAACACCACCCTACGACGTAATCGACGCCACTGCCCAGGAAGGATACTATCAACTTAACCCGTACAATGTTATTCGCCTGGAATATGGCAAAATAACACCCTCCGATAATGAAACGGACAACCGCTACACACGAGCAGCAGATTTTTTCTGCCGGTGGCAGAGCGAGGGTATCTTAAAGCCAGAGGATGAACCGGCTCTTTACCTATACCAGCAGCAGTTTGATGTTGATGGCAAAACAATGGTTCGCACCGGAATAATATGCCGGGTGAAACTGGAACCGTACGAAAATGGAGTGGTATTGCCACACGAGGAAACAATGCCCAAGCATAAAGCCGACCGGCTGGCTCTAATGAAGACTTGCGGGGCTAATTTCAGCCCCATATTCGGGTTGTACAGCGACCCGGAGCGCCAAATTGACCATCTACTGCTTAATGCAGTGCAAGATGCACCCGGCAGCATTGACTTTACCGATGAGCAGGATCTCGGGCACAGGCTTTGGGTCATCACAGATAAAGCGCTTGTCGAGCAAGTGCAGCAATTGATGCAAAAGCAGCGTATCTTTATTGCCGACGGTCACCACCGTTACGAAACCGCGCTAAATTATGCCCTGCAAAACCCGGACAAACCCGCAGCCGGTTATATCATGATGACCTTGGTTAACTTGTATGATCCCGGCCTGGTTATATTACCCACCCACAGGCTGGTCGTGGAAAGCAAAGTGGACAAGCAACAACTGCTGGCGAATTTACAGGAAGATTTTGTGGTGGAAAAAACCACCGCCACAGACGTCGGCCAAGTTACCGAATTAATGACTAGTTTAGCGGAATTTCAGGGTAACGGCGGCACCGCGCACCGGCAGGTTTTCGGACTCTATGTGGGAGAAAATGTTTATTATACATTAACACTACGGGATGAAGATATTATCAATCGTAAAATGCCCGCTGAACGCTCCGCTGCCTGGCGCAGGTTAGATGTATCGGTTTTGCAAAAATTAATCCTGGAAAACCGGCTGGGCATAGATATGCAGACCGTGGCCGCCGGTGATGTGATAAAATATACCCGCGATGCCCAGGAGGCAGTGCAAGCGGTGGATCAGGGCCAATGCCAGATGTCATTTTTAATGAATCCCACGCTGATCGCAGAAGTTACCGAAGTAGCCACCAACGGTGAAAAAATGCCGCAAAAATCCACTTTCTTTTACCCCAAGCTGATTACCGGGCTGGTTATCAATAAATTCTAAAATAGCCGGCAACAACATTGTCTTTATGAAAAAAAGGGACAGGCCACCAAGACCTGTTCCTTTTATATTTATATTTTTTACATCACAATTTTAAAGATTCCATTAGGTAATTTATTGAAAATTACTTGAGATGATTTGCTATATCTCTGCATCAATAATGTCAGGCACAATACCGTTTATTATTATGGAATTGGGCGATAGTGCTCACACAAAGACCGGTCAACCTGATTGTTGGGATAATTGCTTCGAAGTTTGAAAGATACCTTGGGGGCGTTACATTTCATGTTATTGTTAAAGCGACAGTCCTCTATGAAACAATTGACCCTGCTCATAACAGTACCTTCCTTCAATAAAATTTAGACCTGATGATCATCAGCAGCAACCAGAATCCCAATACTCCGGCAAATACAAAACCTATTTCAGCCAAGGGGATTCCCCAGAAGGTAATCCGCTCCTTAATCAACCATGAAGAACTAATCACCATAGCCCCTACAATAATACTATATACCAGGCGGTTTACCATAGTGTTTAGTTTAAGCAGCGCCCGTCCCAAATCGGGGTTCTCGGTTTTAACTTTAATATCCCCTTTGGTGAGCAGTTCAATAATCTGACTTAATTGTCCGGGCAGGCGGGTAAATAGTATATGATAATCGTTAATATTATCCCAAAAGAACTTTCTTATACTTTCCGGGCTAAACCGGTGCCACAGCAATCTCTGCCCCAGCGGCTCAACTACCTGTACAATGCTGATCCGGGGATCCAGCTGGATGGCAATACCTTCAGTAATAATCAATGTTTTCATCACCATATTAAATTCAATGGGCACCTTAATACGGTGACGGTAGGCCAAGTTCATAATGTCTCCCATTGACTCAGCCACAGTGACTTGTCCAAGGGGTACCTCGTAATATTTTTCTCGCACCCGCTCAATATCCCTGCGCAGTTGATTCATGTTAACATGTGCAGGTACTACGCCGAGACTCATTACCGCCCTTAAAATTTCCGCAGAATCCTTGTTAATTAATCCAAATACCAATTTAATAATTTTACCCTGCATTTCTTTTTCCAGGTATCCCATCATGCCAAAATCCAAAAAAGCCAATCGACCTTCCGGAAGTGCCAGTAAATTACCGGGGTGCGGGTCGGCGTGGAAAAAACCGTCCATAAGTATTTGTTTTAAAATGGTTTCCACCATCAGGCGTGCTATTTCCACCGGATCGTGGCCCTCTGCTACCAGCTTGTCTTTATCCGTTATTTTTATGCCTTCCAGAAACTCCAGGGTGAGCACCTTTTTAGTTGTGTAATCCCAGTATACGGCAGGAGTAGCCACATGATGCTCACCGGCAAAATTCCGGGCTAGCGTTTCGGCATGCCTGCCTTCCAGTATAAAATCAAGCTCTTCCTGGAGTATATGTTCAAACTCATCCACCATCTCGGTAAATTTATAAATTTCACCCCAGATAGTATGTCTTTCCGCCAAGCCGGCAAGGTCATACAGTATTTCCATGTCGACTTCCATATTGGCCCGGATGCCCGGACGCTGTACCTTTACAGCTACCCGGCAGCCGTTGACCAGCTGCGCCTCGTGTACTTGGCCGATGGACGCGGAGGCCAGCGCCGTGGGATTGAAATGATTAAATATTTGGGAAAGCGACTGGCCAAGTTCCAGTTCTAAAAGTTCCCGAATATCCGCAAAAGGCACCGAAGGTACTTTGTCCTGCAATTTTTCCAGTTCCTTAACATATACAGGGGCAAATAAGTCAGACCGGGTGGAAAACAGTTGGCCTAGTTTGATAAAGGTTGGCCCCAACTCCTCAAGCACCATACGCAGGCGTATCGCCTTGCTTTCTTCGGAAGCATTATTTTCTTGCGCCGGTAAATGCCTAGGTGGTGAGAATTCCGCCAGCCCCAGGCTATTCAGCACGTAACCAAAACCATGCTTAACCAGCACATTAGCTATCTCCCGGTAGCGCCGGAAATGCTTGTACCGCTTTTGCAACTGCAAGCGCAAAAACCCACCCCCTACTTACCACAGGCTTAGTTTATAGAATTCCTGTATTTACAAATTACATACTTTCTCATAAAGCATAACACAGATAAACTAAACATGCTTAAGAGGAATAAGATAAATTAAGATGTCCGAGGTACGGCAAATGAATACCATTTAACATTTTGATACATTAGTATTGTAATGGGAAAAGAAAGGATGAAGCGTTTTGCAAGTTAGCTTAATACCCGTTGCCACCGCTGTCAACCCGGCTGCTTTGCACGGAACCACAGCAGTTGTATTTGATGTATTGCGGGCCACCAGCACCATTGTAACAGCACTGGCCTCGGGATACCGGAGGGTATACCCGGTGGCGGATGCCGGTATAGCCTTGGCGCTGGCCAATGAGCGTAGTTTTGTGCTGGCTGGTGAGCGGAGGGGAGAAAAAATTGCCGGTTTTCCACATGGTAATTCACCGCTGGAATTTATCGGCGGACCTGATACAGCTTACCATATGTCGGAAATCAGCAAAGGACCCAGCTTCAACAACAATGTATGGAAAACTAGCGATGATTTAGTCCTTACAACAACCAATGGTACGAAAGCCATCCGCCGGGCTCAATCTGCCCATAAGGTACTCACGGGATCACTGCTTAATGCCCGGGCTGTAGCTCAGGCCGCCTTGCGGGAAGGGTTGGATATTAATCTTGTTTGTGCAGGTACAGCGGGACGCTTTTCATTGGAAGATACGTTGGGAGCAGGGTTTGTTTTAGCGGAGATAATGCGGCAGCTCAGTCAGGCAACTAGTGAGCAACATACAGCAAGTATAAATATGGACGACCTGGCAATAACGGCATACGGATTGGCCCGTTTTTATCATAACGACCCACTGTCCGGACTGTTTGCCGGTCGGCACGGACAAAAATTGCTGCGCTTGGGTTTGGAGGAAGACCTGCACTGGTGCGCCCAGTTAAACCGGTTTGATATAGCACCGGTTTTCACGGGGAAATATATTACCGTTTGCAGCGCGGCATATGCATGTTAGTTTTACCTAAACCGGTAAGCCAAATTCCCACTACCGTCAGTGCTCGTTAATATTTCTTTTACTAAAGAATCGCTGTTTAGAAAATCAGCAAATGATAATTTTATAAATTGCACATTATCGGTTAAAGCCAGGTAATTATACTTTAAGGTTTTGGATTTACTGTTGTTAACCACTATAACCTGCTGGCCATGAGATAAACTTTTTTTAAACAGGGCTTTAAAATGCACATCAGCATCGGGAAAAGAATAGCCTACAAATACCACTTTTTTGCACGAACGAATTTCCCGCATGGCTTCGCTGAGTATTTGTGATATAACAGGGTGGGAAATTTTCTTAATATGCGACGGTGGTATAATCAGTGTTTCAAATTCCGACTTGTCTATGGGACAATAATATTTAGCAGAGCTGCCAGGGTCTTCACCAGCATGATCATCATATAAATCAATCTTGGTATCCCGGGGGGTAAGTAGAACCTGCTTGCAGCAATGGCAATATTTCCAGTTCAAACTACCGTGACCCTTCATTATTTTAATTGCGGCAGGGTTAAGATACCCCTCCATCGCCTGTTCTTTTTCAGTCAGGTCGTAATTCATTAAGTGAATACTGTAATTTATGTAACCGGCACCGGGATGAAAAGAACCAAAGGCATCTTCCAGCAAGGTATCATAGTTTAAAGTAAGAATAGCTATATTGGGGTTATGCCGGCCTATGGACTCCCAGAAGGAGCGATATGTTTTTCCCTGCTCGTTTGATTTCACGCCGATAACGTAATGGATAAGTTTTATAAGTCCTTCTTTGATGGCGCGAATCCGTGCATTAGAGTATTGGGCACTCAAATGCTCATCCTGGCTGATAAAGTAATCCAAAAAGCCAAAAACAGTTTCCAGGGTGGGATATATCTGAGCCTGTTCATCCCAGGAAAAGTTATCCGCTATAAATTCTGTCACGGTTTGCCCGGTTTTGGATTTTCGTATATCCGAAAGCTCATCAGACATGATGATAGGTAATATGTCCGCCTGCAGGGGGGCCCCATCAGCATAGGAGGCTCCGGCGCCAAATACAAAAACCACATCCCGGCCAGTGGGGTGCCGGGTATACTTTGGACCGGTTGTTTGTACATTCATGGATGAATCACCTTTATGCAACGGTAATCGGAAACGATCTACCGGTGCATTTTTATTTATTATGCCCAAAATTTAAAAATAACCACCAAGTCTTTTGTGTGCATTCCACCAGATAATGTAACCCTTCATAACTCATAACCATATTATAAACAAATAGAACTATGTTATTAATACTTCCTGGATGCATTTTTATTAGAAAGGAAGATAATAATGCAATATGCCGTGAAAAAGGGGGATACCCTGGCGGAAATTGCGGTTCGATTCGGTACCACGGTCAACTCGATAATGAAATCAAATGCACAAATAAAAGACCCGAATCAGATTACTCCGGACCAGGTTATTACTGTGCCAACACCTTCCGGCGGTAGAAACTATGTAAGATATACGGTTCGTCGTAATGATACACTAACAAAAATAGCCCAAAAGCATGGAATTTCAGTCAGATCTATTTTAGCTGTCAATCCTCAAATTACAAACCCCAATTTAATCTATTCAGACCAGGTAATTAGGATTCCTGTCTCAGAAGAGCCGGGAGTACAACCTGGTGTGCCGGGTGAAAAACCTTTAAGGTTCTTATCTGCAACATTGCAAAACGGTACTAATCTTCAGGGAGCAACCCAGGTGCCGCTAAACCCAATAATTACTCTAAATTTTGACAAAAACGTTATAGACAACTCTTTGTGGGAAAACAATAAAAAAAGTATCACACTCTCCCAAAACAATAATAAAGTTGCAATTAACATAACTAGATCGGAGGATTTTTCCCTGCGCCAAAAAATATTTGTACAGCCCGTTAACCCGCTCCAACCAAATACAACCTATACTTTAAAAATATCTCCTGATTTTAGGGCCTTAAACAATGAAATACTCGGGGCAGCGACCGGTGGGCAAGGAGTATCTATCACTTTCAAAACTGCCGGCAACGCATCATCATAACAATTCACTTTTTACAAAAATTAGCTCAAGTGAATCTTTTCATAAATTACGTTACTAGCCATCAGATGGTCGGTGTGGGTGTGTCTTAGATCGTGCCAGACATTGGTTTTAATTGAGTCCAGCTTGCAATAAATTTCAAATTCAGTTTAATATATCGCTATCCTTTGCATGTTCGAAGACAAATGCATTACCGAACCTGCAACAGGCACGCCCTCGTTCAAGGTCAATATTCGGTCCCCCAGAAAACCAGCGTCCTCTTCATCATGAGTAACAAGGATGAAGGGGATTTGCCAGAGTGCATGTATATCCTTAATCTCCTGTCTGAGTTTAATTTTAGAATTTTTATCCAGAGCACTGAAAGGCTCATCCAATAACAACAGTCCCGGTTGTACCGCCAGGGCTCTAGCCAGAGCCACTCGCTGTTTCTCGCCGCCGGAAAGCTGGCTGGGGTAGCGATCCAACAGATGGCCCACCCCGAAGGTGTTTAACAGTTCCAGGGGGTTAACCGGGTTCTCAATCTGGTGGCGATGCCTATGGTTTTTAAGACCGTACATGACGTTTTGTTTGACGGTCATATGAGGGAACAGGGCGTAATCCTGAAAAAGATAACCTACGTTCCTCAACCGGGTAGGTATGTTGATCCTTTCTTCAGAGGAATAGAGGGTCCTTTCATTCAGTTGGATGAATCCGGATGACTGCTTGCAAAGCCCGGCCAAACAATGCAGAAATGTTGTTTTACCGGCTCCGGAGTGGCCCCAGAGCACCAAGATATGGTTGTCCAACTCCATTTCCACTTCAAGTGTAAAATGCCATAATTTTTTGGTAATCTTTGCTTTAAGCATTGTATCACCACATATTAGTATTTTTGTTTCTTGGCCCAACGATTGACCCAATAAATAACCAGGAAACTAAAAACGGTATTTATGGCCACCAATGTCCGGGCTGTGCCGTTATCGCCGGATTCCACGGCAAAATAAATAGCCAATGGAATGGTCTGGGTCTGGCCAGGTATATTGCCCGCCACCATCATAGTAGCCCCAAACTCACCCATCGCACGGGCAAAGGAAAGTACCAGCCCGGCCAGTATGCCGGGCCAGGCCAAAGGAAGGGTAACAGTGAAAAAAATCTTTACTTCGCTGGCACCGAGAGTGCGGGCAGCCTTTTCATAATTAACATTAACGCTCAGAAAAGCCGCTTTGGCACTTTGGTACATCAGGGGAAAGGACACAACGGTAGAGGCAAGCACCGCTGCCCACCAGGTAAAAATTACGGTAAGTCCCAGATCTGCCAGAGTATTGCCCAGCAGGCCGTTTTTACCAATGATCATTAACAGGCCATAGCCGATGACCGAGGGGGGCAGCACCATTGGCAGAGTGATCACCGCCTCCACCACATCTTTGCCGGGAAACTCCAGTCGTGAAAGCAACCTGGACAAAGGTAGGCCAATTATTAGAACTATCGTGACGGCAATTAGGGCTACCTTAATAGAAAGTATCACCGGGCACCAGTCGGTTAGTTGTAAAAACATTTTAACTGTTATTTCTCCAATGTTTTAAAGCCGTATTTAGTAAAAACTTGACTTGCCTCCGGGCTGGAGAGAAAATCGATAAACGCTTCTGTTTCCGTCTGATGTTTGGTGTCCTTAATTATAGCCAAAGGATAGATAATGGATTTGTGTGAATCCTCCGGAGCCGCCGTTACCACCTTTATATTCTCGCCCACCAGCGCATCCGAGCTGTAAACCAGGCCTGCGTCCACGTTTCCAGTTTCTACATAAGTCAAAACCTGACGCACATCCTTAGCCAATACCATCTTGGGCTGGAGGGCATCCCACAGTTCCATGCTAATCAAAGTCTCCTGAGCATATTTTCCTGCAGGAACTGATTCCGGTTCACCTATGCTTATTTTGCCAACTTTGTCACCGGTAAGTTCGTCAAAGCCGGTCAGGGAACTGTCTTTGCCGGCGATCAAGACAATATCATTGCCTATCAGGTCTTTTCTAGAATCCTCAACAATAAGCCCCTTATCAGACAAGGCATCCATTTGCTTTTGACCGGCGGAAAAGAACATATCCACCGGAGCCCCTTCTTCAATTTGCTTCTGCAAAGTACCCGATGAGGCAAAGTTACAAGTGATGGCAACATTTTGATTTTCCCCGGTATATATATCCTTAAGTTCCTCAGCAGCATCCTGAAGGCTGGCGGCGAAAGATATAGTCAGGGACACCGGTTCTGCTGCAGTCTTAGGTTGTTCCTGATTTGTCCCGCAGCCAAGCACGGCAATTACAATAAACACCATAAGGCTTATCAAACATAGAAATCTTTTCATTGTATTGTTTCCTCCTTTAAAGTAAAATTAGCACTATCTTTTTTCCTCACTCCATTTTAAAATTATTTATGTAAAACACTTTCCCCCCTTTTCGATTATTTATTTAAATAAAAAGCAACATCACAAAAATAGCCACAACAAAACAAGGCACAACTTAACATTAAATAAGCAACTAATAGATAAACTAATTATAATGCTCTTGTCTTTTTAGGTGAAAAATTATATAACATTACAAAACATTACTATTAAATGATAATAAATTAAGTTATAATAATTGTCAAGATATTAGGAGGGAAAACCATGAAGGCGGAGGCAACTTCTTTAACACCTCAAGAAGTAGCAGACATTTTAAAAATCACCAAAAACACGGTTTATGAATTAATTAAGCGGGGAGAACTTCCAGCTTACCGGGTGGGCCGTAAAATCCGGGTTGACCAGCAGGATGTTGAAGCCTATAAAAAACATGGCAAAAGTTTTGAATTAGCAAATCAGGATACATCTTCCTTCCGTACTCAATCTATAAAACCGCAGAATTACCACCCGGAAGAAACAGCAGACTACCACCAAGGACTGGTAATCTGCGGCCAGGACGTACTTCTGGATATTCTGACCCGACATCTTGAGCGGCACCAAAATGGAATTCATGCCTTCCGCCTTTACGTGGGAAGCTTTACCGGTCTCCTAGCCTTATACCAGGACAAGGCACATATGGCTGCCGTCCACCTGTGGGACGGAGATACCGGTATATATAACATCCCTTTCGTTCGCCGACTTCTACCCGGCGTACCCGCGATCATAGTGCACTTGGCCTCCCGCATGCAGGGATTTTACCTGGCTGCCGGTAATCCCAAGAACATTAAGGAGTGGAAAGATTTAACCCGGCCGGATGTGCGTTTAATCAACCGCGAAAAGGGTTGCGGCACCAGGGTTCTGCTGGACGAACAACTCCGATGCCTGGGAATGGATAGACGGTTAATCAAGGGATACGAAAAAGAGGAGTTATCTCATCTGGGCGTGGCCAGCGCTGTGGCCAGGGGAGAGGCCGATGTTGGCCTGGGCAACGAAAAGGTTGGCCTGCAGGTACGGGGAGTTGATTTCCTCCCCTTGCATAAGGAACGCTACGAACTAGTCATTAAAAAGGAAGATTTGAATAAACCTCATACCCGTGACGTAATTGACATTCTCCAATCCGACGAGTTTAAAAGGGAGGTCCAAGGACTTGGGGATTACGACTTAACAGAAACAGGCATAATAGTAGCCAAAGTGTAAAAGGGGCCACATACTTATTAATTTAAAATCAGCTAAAAGCTTTACGCGTCATGGTTTTTTCCTTGATAGGACTACTGTTACGAAACAGATATAAGGGTAGGCTTCATATTCCCTTTATGGAATCCGCCTACCTTATCCCGAGGTTTACTGCAATAGTGTACTTCCACTTTCTTTTTTACCCCGGGCTTTCGTACCAGCTGTTAATTAGTGCTTATTTAGATACAGAGTTAAACAATCTCTCTAGTAGTTTCTAGCAGCTTAAATATTTTTCTCTCAGGACAGCCTTCTTACTAGGAATATGGGTCAGCCTATTTTTTATTTCTCATATTGCACAAGTACATAAATTGTGATATACTAATTTTCAGCAATTGGGGTTATAGCTCAGCGGGAGAGCGCTTGACTCACATTCAAGAGGTCGCTGGTTCGAAACCAGCTAGCCCCACCAAGGAAAAACCAGCAGGGACAATGCTTCCCGCTGGTTTTTTGTTTTTTAAGTTTATAGCCATTTTGCTAAACTGTAGCCAAATGGCTATAAGGTTTCCCCGCGTTTGACAGTACCTGGATACAAACAAAGGCTAGCGGCCAGGTTAAAAGTTGCAAGTGTTTCGATGTGTGATCATTGCATAATTTAATTTAATGAACGCTTACATTTAATTAATATGCAAAGGTAAATGCATCCATGACCGTGCTTACCGGGCGTGACTGCAAGAATCTATTGGGTACCCACGACTCAAAAAAGTAGAGAGCACCGTTGGTGGGATCCCAACCGTTTAGCGCATCCCGGGCTGCCTTTTTACCGGACTCGCTGGCCGGGTTGTTAATCCAACCGTTCAGTACCGGCTCAAACTGGTACTTTCCAGCTTGATCAACCTGGTAAACCACGCTCGGTATTGAGCCGGGAAACAGTGAACTGTCCACCCGATTTAATATAGTGGCACCAACGGCCACCTGGGTAGTATAAGATTCAGAATCGGACTCGGCTGTAATGATCCGAGCTAGCAGGTCGAAATCAGTCATGTTTATGGGTACATCGCCACGGCTTACGGTATAGTTATTGTACTGGACACTTGCTCCCCAAGCCCGATTTGTAGAATTGTTGGATTTACAAGGTATGTATAATACCTGTCCCGGGTATATTGTGTTACTATTTAATTGGTTAATTCCCTTAACACTGCTTACATCAGCGCCAAATTTATTACCGATCAGGTAGAGGCTGTCCCATTTCTGGACCGTATACCGCTCCGGTATATTCAACTGTTGGCCAATATTAATATTATCAGTCCATAAATTGTTGTTATAGCGCAAGGCGAATTGGTTTACATTATACCACTGACTAATCTTATAAATAGTGTCACCTTTATTTACCGTATGCATCTGCGCCATACTAAACGTCGGGAATAACAGGAAAACCGGTATCAATAATAAACAAACGAGACTTTTCTTGAGTATTTTTAAATAACTAAACATATACCTGTAACTTTACCTCCTTATCCAAGTTGTTGGGTTTAATTATATTAAACTTACACTTTAATGGACAAGAGGTAAATAGTGTCATAATGGGTTAATTTAACTCCTTACCTCGATTCCCGTACATTTTTTTATTAATATGATCAACCAAGAACATCGTCGAGAAAACGTGATAAATCCTTATCACTACGCTTTCTATAGCCCCATCCATAGCACAGAGACGTTCTTCTATTACGGGGCGGAAACCAAACCGGTTTTCCAACAATTGCATAAATGACTCAATGATTTTCTCGCGGATTTGCTCGCTGCCCAAACCGGACCAAGGCAGAAAGGAATTATCGTACTTGTTTTTTGTACACTGCTGCACTTCATCCATAAACCAGACTTTGAACTGGTCAAAAGTAGGCCGTTTTTTACTAAAGCTTTCCATTGTTACACCTCAACATTTAATTATCATTAATTCTTCGATACAGTAGATAAGAATAAATTGCCGGCACTACCACAGATACGGTAAGACCGCCAAACAATAATACTGCAGCAGTTTGCCCCCCGATGATCGCACCTACCACCCCGGCAAAGCCCGCCACCACCCACAGGGGGCCCGCCATGCGATGAGTCTTTTGCCAAACATCCTCATTGGCCAGGGTCCAGGGTAATTTAATACCGACAAAATAGTTATGACGTATTTTGCCCATAAAATTGCCTATCACTATAATAAGTAAGGAAACGCCTAGCATTACCAAGCGGTCCACTGAAACATTATAACCTATTGCGGCTAAAACTATAATCACATAGATGCCGGTAAGAAAACAAATTATCATCAACTTGAGTACCTGATAAGTTTTAAAAAACTTATCGTAATTGTCGCGCCGTGGATCTATTAGCGGTAACAGCAGCATTAACAGGTAGATACCCGTATTTAACAACGGTATGCCGTAAGCACCCCAGAGACGTGAGGAATAATTGTCCACCTCTCCACGAATATTCCAGTGCGATGGAACCTGATCCGGTAGATACGGGTAAACCAGTGCGCCGGCCACTAAAGATGCTAAAATCAATAATATGGCAGGCCAATCGGCACGTAGCTGCCGGCAGATTGCTAGGTATAATGTTTCTTCATTTTTATTTTTCAACATTATACCCCCTGTCATTATTATTAACATTATTCACAAACCAAGCTAACACGACTTGAAACACTGAAAAATAAACCTAAGGGACTAATTTCACATTGGAAGCCTTCCTTGTTCGCCGACATCGATAAGGATATCCAGAGACTGCAAAAGTGCCGGGTGTATATTTTAATACACCCGGCACAATAACTTTAGCGAAGAAACCTGCTCATTAACGAAGGACCGTCCGGCACCATTATTCCGGTAGCGGCGGCAGAAGACTCACTGTAGGTTCGGCCTGTAGCCTTTGCAGCGCTGCTGCCCCCCAGCGCATAAGGCACCGGTTCGGCGGTATGGGTGCGAATGCTTAGCGGAGTTGGATGGTCAGGCAGCAGCATTATCCGGTAGTCGGGAAAATCCGCTAAACCTTCTATCAACAAAGCTAGCACCTGCCGGTCTATTTCTTCAATAGCCCGCACTTTGAGTTCGGTATTCCCCTGATGCCCGGCCTCGTCGGGAGCCTCAATGTGCAGGTAGGCAAAATCCGCCCCGTTATGCAGTGCGGTTAGGGCTGCCTCAGCTTTACCCTTAAAATTAGTATGGATATTGCCCGTGACCCCGGGCACTTTAACTACCTGCATTCCGGCGCAAATGCCAATGCCCATGATTAGGTCAACAGCGGAAATAACAGCCCCATCCAGGTGATATAAATCCTTAAACTGCGGCAGCCGCGGTCTTTTACCCTGGCCCCACAGCCACACCGAATTGGCTGGTGACAGCCCCCGCTCTACCCGGGACCGGTTCACCGGGTGATCTTTAAGCAGTTCATAACTTTGTTGCATTATCTCCAGCAGTGTATCCGCGCCTGCACCACTGGGTAGATAATCATTCACCACCCGGCTGGAAATATCATGGGGCGGTGTGACAATGGTTTCTTCGGGGCCCTGCTGCCAAACCATCAGATGGCGATAGCTAACACCGGGATAAAAGTGTTTATTCCCTGTGCCGAGTTCCGATTGCACGGTTTCGATAATTTCCCGGGCTTCCTCACTGGTTATCTCACCGGCACTATAATCGACCATCTGCTTATCAGAGTAATCAGGCTCGTCCGACAGTGTCACTAGATTACAACGAAATGCCATATCCTCATTGCCCAGCTCTATGCCCATACTCACCGCTTCCAGCGGTGAGCGGCCGGTGTAATACTTTTCAGGCGCATAACCCATTACCGACAGGTTTGCCAAATCACTGCCCGGGGCAAACCCGTCCGGGACGGTTTTAACCATCCCTGTTTCCCCACGTGCGGCCAAACTGTCCATATGAGGGGTTTTGGCATACTGCAGCGGGGTTAGATTAGCCAGCTCGGGACGAGGGTAATCAGCCATTCCGTCACCTAAAACAACTATATATTTCATAATCCACCTCCGGTAAACGTTTCTCTGAGGACAACAGCTGGTGCGACGGCCTTAGTTTTGCCCTATCCTATCCAAGCCGAATTTTTTATGCAATGCTTTAACCGCCTGCTCAGCGTCTTTATTATTAACAATACAGGATATTTTAATGTCTGAAGTAGAGATCATATGGATGTTAATGCCTTCTTCCGCCAGCGCTCCGAACATCATGGCGGCTACACCCGGGTTACTGTTCATCCCGGCTCCCACTATAGAAACCATTGCCACGTCTGCATTATGGGTGTAGCCCTGAGCACCGATATCTTTAATGGTTTTTTCGATAGTTCCCATTGATTTATGCAAGTCGTCCTGGGTCACTGTGAAGGAGATATCATTAATACCATCGCGCATAGCGCTTTGCACAATCATATCTACACTAATATTGTTATCGGCCAGGTTTTTAAAAATTGTGTAAGCAATGCCCGGTTGGTCGGGCACCCCGAAAACAGCCAGCTTAGCAACGTTTTTGGTATATGTAACACCGGTAATAACCATACTTTTTTCCATGTCCGTCTCCTCCTTTACAGTGGTGCCCGGGTTATCGTTAAAACTGCTCCGAACATGCAGCGGTATACCGTAATGTTTGGCACATTCCACGGATCGTGGATGCAGCACCGCCGCGCCCAGATGAGCCAGTTCCAGCATTTCATCGTAAGTAATGGTATCCAGCTTACAGGCTTCAGCCACGACCCTGGGGTCAGTAGTGTAAACGCCGTCCACATCGGTAAAAATCTCGCACAGATCGGCCTGCAATGCGGCAGCCAAAACCACGGCGGTTGTATCTGAGCCGCCCCGGCCTAGAGTGGTGATATCACCATATTCGTTCAAGCCTTGGAAACCGGCCACTATTAATATTTTAGAATTGGCCAGTTCATCCCGCATGCGGACACTATCCACGTCAATTATACGAGCTTTATTATAAACCATATCTGTCTTGATGCCGGCCTGCCGCCCGGTTAGCGAAATAACCTCCACACCCAGACTTTTAATGGCCATAGCCAGCAGGGCACTGGATATTCGCTCCCCGGTTGACAGTAGCACATCCATCTCGCGGGGCGACGGGTTATCAGTTATTTGCCGGGACAAATTTATCAAATCATCAGTGGTATCACCCATAGCCGAAACTACAACTACCATTTGGTCACCCTTGCGGTACTGTTCCACCACCCGCCGGGCCACGTTTTTAATGCACGAGGCGTCCCCTACTGATGTACCACCGTACTTTTGTACAATTAACATATTATCCACCCCTTATATTACTTCCAGTGCTCTTGCTCCCACCGGGCTTGGCGCTAGAATTAAAGAACGGGCATTAACACCGCTTTCCCGGAAGGTTTCCTTCATTACTTCTGCAATTAATTCTTGATTATTATCCGCCAAAGCGATTATAGCAGGCCCGGCACCACTTAATGCCACGCCCCGGGCACCGGCCAGCCTGGCTGCTGATACAACTTTTTTATAGCCGGGAATCATCCCTGAGCGGAACGGTTGGTGTAATTTATCTTCCATAGCTGTGCCCAACACGGATAAATCTCCCTTTTGCAATGCGGCCACTAATAGTGCCGCCCGGCCAATGTTAAACACGGCGTCCCGCATGGTTACCATATGCGGTAGTGTCTCTCTGGTATCTCTGGTGCTCATGGTAAAATCAGGCACGGCCACCACCGTTTTGAGTCCCGCCGGCAAATCTACTTTAGTCCAGGTTATTTCATCATCCACCGAGGCATAGATCACCAAACCACCGAGCAGTGCCGGAGCAATATTATCCGGGTGTCCCTCCATGGCACAAGCCAGAGCCAATATTTCCCGTTTACTGAGATCGGTGCCGCACAACATTTTGGCAGCAATGATACCACCGATAACAGCGGAGGCACTGCTCCCCAGCCCCCGGCCGACCGGTATGCCGTTAATCAGCCGAATGCGTAGCCCGGCAGGCATATAACCTGCCCGATCAAAAACCTGCCTGGCCGCCCGGTAAACCAGGTTACCCTCGTTGCAGGCCAAATTCCCGGCACCTTCGCCTTCCACTTCGATGATCAGACCACGTGGAATTTTACTAAATTCCACTATATTATACAGTTCCAGCGCCATGCCCAGACAGTCAAAGCCCGGGCCCAAATTGGCAGTGGTGGCCGGCACTTGAACTCTAATCACAGGTTTATTCACCTTCCACGCGGATAATATTGGCTACCTCATTAACCGAAGATAGTTGCTTTATGATTTCCAACGCCTCTTGCATGTTTTTTTCACGTACTTTATGGGTAACCAGCACAATTTCCGCATTGTTGCCGTCTGTGTGCTTTTGCAGCACCGAGGCCAGGCTAACTTCCTTATCCCCCAAGGCGTAGGCAATAGAGGCCAACACGCCGGGCTTATCGGTCGCATTCAGGCGAACGTAATATTTACCCTCCGTAGTCCCCATATCTTTCACAAGTTTATCTTCATAACAAGTACAGGAGATAATCCCCGGCACGTTGTGCAGCAAATTACGGGCGGCATCCATGATATCGGACACTACTGCGCTGGCAGTCGGCAGTTCACCAGCCCCGCGTCCGTAAAACATGGTATCCCCCACTGCATCACCGGTAACATAAATAGCGTTATACACATCGTTCACCGTTGCCAAAGGGTGGTTACGCGGTATCAGGGTAGGGTGCACTCGTACCTCTATGCCATCCACGGTTTCCTTTGCAATAGAGAGAAGTTTAACAATGTAATTAAGCTCACTGGCATATGCAATGTCCGCTGCGGTAATTTTTGTAATGCCCTCAACATATACATCGTCTAAAACGATGCGCGAGTTAAAAGCAATGGAAGCTAAAATAGCCAACTTGCGGGCCGCATCGTAGCCTTCAATATCCGCAGTGGGATCGGACTCAGCATACCCTTTGGCCTGGGCTTCTCGCAGCACATCGGCAAAATCGGAACCTTCCTCAGTCATTTTAGTTAACATATAATTTGTTGTTCCATTTATAATTCCAATAACTTGTATAATCCGGTTGGCCGCAAGGCACTGTTTGAGAGGCCTAATGATGGGGATGCCACCAGCTACGCTGGCTTCAAACAACAGATCGGCACGATTAGCCACGGATAGGTCGAAAAGATGTTTGCCATGTACGGCAATCATATCCTTATTGGCAGTAACTACACTTTTGCCGCTCAACAGTGCCCGACTAACATAGTCCAAGGTGGGGTCTATGCCCCCCAACACTTCCACAACAATTTTTATTTCAGGGTCGTTAATAATATCCTCAATTCTGATGGTCTGCTTGCCCGGATCAATGCCTAGCTCACGCAGCTTAGCGGTATCCTTTTCCAATATTTTTTTTATTTCCACTCCGGCCCCGACCTTGCGCTTGATATTGTCCGGGTTGCCAGTGATGATGCGGTATACCCCCCGGCCAACCGTACCCAGTCCTAAAAGGCCGATTTTTATATTTTCACCCGACATAAATAAAGCCCCTTTCCAGTGGTATTATAAGCCCCGACAGCAACCGGAACATTGATCAGTAATACCTCACCGTTTTAATTTACACTATCCTTAACACATTAAAACATTATTTAAGTAATCTGATCAAAATACATTGTATACATTTAAACGCCGGTATGTATAACTTTATACTTAGGCGCCCAGTAGCTTGGCTGCTTTAACGCCCGAAGTATTACGCAGTAACCTGAGCATATTTTCCACATCACATTTTAAATTAGCTGTCTCAATGGTTATAGTAGCAATTGCTATTCCCTGCTGAGGAATATTCTGGTTTATTGTGACTATATTCCCTCCCACTGCGGCAATGCTGTTCAGCACCAAAGATAAAACACCGGAATGATGTTCCAACAGCATTTCCAGAATAACGGTTTGGTCCCGGTTCCAGCGGGAAAAAGGATATACTTTATCTTTATATTTATAAAAAGCACTACGGCTCAACCGCACCCTTTCCACCGCTTCATTTACAGTAGCTGCCTCACCATTCATTAACAATTCCTTGGCCTGAACTGTTTTATAAAAAGCCTCGGGAAGAATATCCTCTTGCACTAAAAAAAACCGAGGTTCCTTGCCCACCACCTTATTACACCTCCGTTAGGCAAATGGAGACTGTTCTCGTCCATGGCATGTGGATAAATTTCCATGCACGGTAGACATTATATCATTATTTTATACTCTTTGACAACCAAATATTATTATAAAAATGCTTGTCATGCCTGGAAATGAAACATCTAAATCACCTATTGGTGTTTAAAAATTTATCCTCCGGCATGTCCAAAAAGCATACTGCCTGAACAATCATAACCACCCGTAAAACGGGTGGTTTGCTCTAGCCCTATAAGGGCTTATTA
>JAENYS010000025.1 GCA_016841645.1 Desulfoscipio geothermicus
AAGGTTTGGACAGGCAATACTGTCAGCTTTCGGTCATTATAGGCTAGCGAAAACAGTTTTACTCTATGTCTTTCAAAAGATTGTGACGTTGTGTATTATGGTAGACAGATTTTTTATAAACCAGATATTAAGATTAAAGTGTGGTTAAAAAAACAAACGATTCTTCCGTGCCTGTGTGCTATTGTAAGGGTGTAACAAAAGAGGACATTATAAATCATATTGCTATTCAAAGATGTTGTGGTAATATAAAAGACATTCAGGAACATACGGGGCGGATAATGGAAATAAATGTCTGGCAAGAAATCCTAATGGAACGTGATGTAAGACTGCTGTACAATCGGTGATTGTAGAAGCTTTGGAAATAAAAGAAAATAATTAGAAAGAGGAAATATCCTAAATTGCGTTTCTATTGTTTCTTGCATCTTTAAATTGCACACCGCTTACGACTAATAAAAAAACTTGGAGGTAGATAATGGTTTTAAGGTCATCGTTGCTTTTCTTTCTTGCAGGACTGGCGGAAATAGCCGGGGGGTACTTTATTTGGGTTTGGCTTCGTTATAATGCTAGTATTATGTGGGGCGTGCTGGGTGGAATTGTTTTGATTTTATACGGGGTTATTCCAACCTTTCAGCAGTTTCCGGACTTTGGGCGTATTTACGCGGCATACGGGGGAGTATTTATTGTCATGTCAATTTTATGGGGATGGTGGATTGATAATAGAACCCCCGATTTTTATGACTGGGTTGGCACAATTATTGCCTTAATCGGAACAGCAGTTATTCTTTGGGCTCCCCGGAAAGAGGACGGAAAGGAAGTTGGGTCATAATGATAATAAAGTCAGCAATACTATTTGTTTTAGCAGGTTTAGCTGAAATCGGCGGGGGGTATTTGGTTTGGTTGTGGCTTCGTGAGAAGAAGCATTTTATTGTTGGTATTGTTGGGGCTATTATCCTTGTTTTATACGGAGTTATTCCTACGCTTCAGGATTACCCGAATTTTGGTAGGATTTATGCTGCGTATGGGGGTATATTCATCGTCCTATCACTATTTTGGGGTTGGGGAGTTGATAAAAAGAAACCTGACCGCTATGATTGGATTGGTGCATTAATTGCATTGACAGGTGCAGCAATTATAATATGGATGCCAAGGTAAACAAAACTTGTTATATAGCTTGTAAAGTGTTGCTCTTAAGAAATATATATTCAAAAATAATTATGTTTTTCTTGGTGCTTTTGCGTTTTGGCTGGAACTAGAGATAAAGGGCTTTTGTAACCGGTTTTTAGAAAGTATTACTAAATTAAGTGATTTTATGGTATAATTTAAGTCATTCGGATATAGGAAATTTTGTAAAAGAATTTTATCATTGTTCGAATGACCTAAAATTAAGTTTTTGTTAGGGGAAAGGCTGAAAGCCACGGCTAACGCGGGTTTTAGCTCGTAGAAGGTCTTGTGGCTCTTCTTTCGGACGGCGGGTTCAACTCCCCCCGCCTCCACCAATAGTAACCAAAAATATTTTCAATACAACTTATTCGATCTCATCTTCAAAGACAGTCACGTTATTTACGAACTGCTGGACGAGGGGCTTGATTAGCTCCTCGTTTTCTTTATCCTTAAACCTTTCATATAAATCATCAGGATAACGTTCAACATCCTTTTTTGTCAATGTAATGGCTGTCCTGGCTGTCATTCTGTCCAGTTCCTGCTGCAAAATGGCCGCTTCCTGCTCCCGCCTGGATAGCTGTTCCAACAGCGCTTCCGATACTTGTCCCCGTTCTATTACCTGCAGCAGATTGTTTATTGCCATCTGTGCCCTTTTAAATTCTTTTTCCAAGTGTTTCGCTTCATTACTTGACTGGCTGAATAACTGGCTATAAAAATCAATTATTTTACTTACTAACGCAGGTCGTACATCCTGTGCAAAAATAGATTTGTCGATTTCGTCCAGGACGATACCTTCCAGTACGTTTTTTCTAATGCGCCGGTTGGTGCAGGTTCTGGTCCGATCACGGGCACCGCATTCATAATAACCGTAACGGGTGCCGTTATTGGTGGCCGTGTTGCCTATGTAGGCGGTGCCGCATACTCCGCAAAACACCTGGCCGGAAAGTAGGAATACAGTTTTGGCCTTTTGCCTGGCCTTTTCCGGGTTTTGTTTACGTTTAAACATTCGTTCCTGTACCCGGTTAAACAATTCTTCATCAATAATGGGGGGGATGGCCCCAGGGACGCGGATAATTTCATCCTTTGATTTTTGCCGCCGGTTATTTTTACGTCCGTCCATAGTCCTGCCCTGGCGTTTGTTAAAGGTGTAAATACCAATGTACTTTTCGTTTTTTAGAATTTCGTGGATAGAATTTTTACCAAACGGACCGCCTCGTTTTGTGCGGTAACCAAAAGTGTTCAATTCGTCTATAACCTTATCGTAACCAAAACCGTTGTCATACATTTCAAAGATTAGGCGCACCGCTTTTGCTTCGTATTCATTGATAATATAACGCCGCTCCGGGTTGACATCCAGACCCAGTGGCGGGATGCCGCCGCAGTGCTTGGCTTGCAGTGCGGTTTCCTTCATGCCTTTCATAGCTTCCCGGCCCAGGTTTTTGCTGTAGTATTCAGCCAGCCCTTCTAATAAACTTTCCAGCAGGATGCTTTCCGGGGAATCGTCCAGGTGCTCCAGTACGGATTCAATCTTAACTCCGGCTTTGCGCAGTTCCCGCTTGTAAAAAGCACTATCGTAGCGGTTGCGGGCAAACCGATCCAGCTTGTGAATGATAAGGGCATCAAACAGACCATCCCGGGCATCCTGGATCATCTGTTGAAATTGGGGGCGGTCGTCGGTCAGGGCGGAACGGGCTTCATCGGTATATGTTTTGGTAACGCTATACCCCCTGCTTTTACAGTATTCCGTGCAGGCCCGTACCTGGGCGGTAATACTTTCCTCGCGCTGGTTATCGCTACTGAATCGGGCGTAAATAACCGCTTTCACGGTATATCATCCTCTCTGTCTTGCAGTTCCCATACCAACTGGGTTAATCGCTGCAGATTATTAGTTGCAGCCGCCTCGCTGATTTGACTGCCGTATTCTTCAGCCCTCTCACCCAATTGGAGAACGCAAGAAAAGTAATTAGCTTGGTACTCGTGTTTACTGTAATAGAAGGTGTTATGTAAAATGAAAAGGAAATTGGTCGATGCATGTAATAAAAAATGGCCCAACTCGTGTCCGCAGACAAATTCTTGTTCTGCTTCCGGTAGGCCATCGTCAATGATGATCATTTTATTTTTGCCTAGTGATAAGGCCAATCCTTTGATCTTTTGAAAAGGAACGTACAAAACTTGTATACCCAAGTCCCGGACAATTCTTGAGAGTTTTTTCCCGCTCTTGGCAAGCATTCTTGCTTCTTTGTATAAGGACATTAGCTTAAATCACTTCCCTTTAAGCTGCTTTGAAGCATTTCTTTCTTTTTTTATAGCCTCCCATGCTGCCCGTAATGCTAACATAACATCATCTTTTATGTCCTCACTCAACGGATCTCCAAAAATACGTAAATTTGGCTGGTTCCTTATGAAGTTTTCCAGTTCTATGTCCGTGGGTGGAATATCTTTTTCCCACCAAAAAAGATTATCTTTTTCATCCTTTCCCGTTAGTAGATAATTGGGTGTCGTATTAAGCTTTTCTGCCAAACTTAATAGAATTTTATAACTGGGCTCCCTTTTACCCGATTCATAAAATGAAATGGTTGATTCACCCAAATCACATAGTTTGGCCAGCTCTGACTGTGTAATCTTTCTTTTTTCACGCAATTTCCTCAATCTTGCACCAAACTCGTTTTCCATACGCTCCACCTCCTATCATTCGCGACATTGCAATATGTAAACTATATGCTTATTATAGTTTGCTATTTGCCATAAAAACAAGTGTTTTCTTTTGTGCCTTGCAAAGTGTCAATTTATTATGTTGATAACATTGCAAACTGCCAAGGACTTTGTTATAATTTAGTTAGTTGGCTAATTGCCAAGTAGGGGGTGCCATGATTATGTTGACTAATCTAAAAAAAGTACGCTTGGAACAAAAACTTTCCCAGAAAAGAATTAGTGAATTGGTTGGGATATCTGAGAGTTACTACTGTCAGCTGGAGACTGGAGTAAGGCGCATGTCCCTGCCTATTGCACAGAAAATAGCCGTTGTTTTGGGCCAGAGTATGGACGATCTTTTTATGTCATCAAGCTTTGCAGAATGCAGAGAAAATGATTCCGGTTTGGATGACCGGAGTGATTTGAGTGCGAGGTAACCACATGCAAGTGGTGTTATACAAAGTCACAGCTAGGCGTGCCCAAAGTGGATTTAGAACTGTCAAGCAGGAGGTGCTCGGTGCAACCGGAGATGATCCCAATGTTTACCTGGACCGGTTGGCCCGGATACTGGCGGCAGATTTTAACGCCAAGCAGGTTAAAAAGGAGGTGGACAAATTGTCAAGTGATTGTGCAAAGTCACGGGCACAACCTGGAATCTAAACCGGAAAATTTATCAGGGGTTTTAGTTATTGCCATAGTTTTTCGCCACAAAACATACGGAAAGTAAAGAAGCCCGAATATGGAGGTGTATAGATGATAGCGACAAAGGAAATGGAGCGCAATACCCTGGAGAAAATCAAGGGGATGGTCGCAGAACTCGGAGAAAATAGCTACCTGGCCGCAGCCTTTACAGGAGCCTTTGAATTGGCAGAACAAAATATTGAAAACGACTGGGGCTGCACTATGACGGAGAAGGCCGAACGCATGGAGCGCGAAGCAGGCGAGAAGATCCACAAGGCGGTCGAGCTTATGCAGCAGGCCAAGAAGGAGATGATGAAGGCTGAGGAACTGCAGCGGAAATTCAACAACGACCGTGATTATTGGGAAGACATCAGGAAGTCTCTCGATTGGGCAGCATACCAGCTTTCCGACAAACTTGGATATTAAAAACAAAGCCGAGCTGGGTGGCCAGTCCCGGATTCAGGAAAGGAGGGAAATGTAGTGTTAAATCCAAAGAACCTCGGTGCCGGCCAGGAGCAGTATGAAAAATTCAGAAGTAGCATCATGCGCAAAACGGCGGTTCAGTATGACTATCGCCATACAGACGGAGAATTATTCTCTTGTGTAAAACCCACCCTGGAAGCCTGCAGGCAGGCGAAGGAAAACTGGCTTAGAAAAAAAGAGGCGCAACAATGATAGCCACGAAGGAACACTCCGGCCATGATGGACGAAGGACGAGCAACTTACGGGCAAAAAAATAAAGCCGTCTTAACGGCTCAATAAAAACGCTAATTCAGTATACCACGGGCAAGTGGTCGTTAATATAGATATCACTCCGACAGATATAGAACGGGCTATTAATTTAGTTAAACTACAGCGTCAAGGCTTGGACCGTATATTTAGGGAGTGTATGGTATCCGGTGTGGATCATGACCGGGTCCCGGGTACCGATAAGCCTACATTACTTAAGGCCGGCGCAGAACTTCTTTGCCAGATATTCAGGCTTTCCCCAGGTAAATTGGAAATTTTAAATTCAGAGCGGGATTTAGACAGGAACTTTATAAGTTACGAAGTCGGTATGTATATTACCCACTGGGAAAGCGGTCTGAAGGTATCTTACGGAGTTGGCGCTGCTAACAGTTATGAGAAGAAATACCGCTGGCGCAAATCCAAGGACGAGGAAACCGGCGAGGAAATCCAGATTCAAAACCCCGATATTATGGACCAGCACAATACATTCCTAAAGATGGCTGCCAAGCGAGCATTTGTAGATGGAGTGCTCAAGGCCACTGGTGCCAGCAGGCTATTCACCCAAGATATGGAGGACCTTGATGCGCTAGAGGCTCCAAGCAAAAAACAAATCGACCTGGTCAAGAAAATCTGCAAAGGTAAAACCGAGCAAGAAATCCTGGTTATGTTCTCAGAGAACCTGAGCCGCGAGGTTGCAGAGTGGTCGGATATTAGCCGGCAGGAAGTATCAGCCTGGATTGATCAGAACAAACCCGCCAATTGGAGTAGCAAAAAGGGAAGTAATGGTAACGGGTATAGTGCTGCCAGCGGCGAAACAAAGTTTGCTTGCAGTGTTTGCAATAAATCAATCACCCAGGGTGTACACGCTTACAGTACCAAAAACTTCGGAAAAGCACTGTGCCAGGAGTGCCAAAGTAAGCAGAATAACCAGGATAAACCTACTGATCAGTTTCTAATATTGTTGAATTTAGCAACACCCTCATTAAGCACAACCAAAACCAGGTGAATAAGACCTGCCAGGCCAATCGGGAGGCATTGAACGACCCTGTAATGCTTAGCAGTGACGATGAGGACCGTGAGGCCCAGCAGGTGGTCGGGGAAATACAGGCAATGGTTCAGGCTGGGGAGCGTAAGCATAAGGACTGTGCTGTGCTTTATAGGGTAAACGCCCAATCCAGGGCGTTAGAGGATGCTTTGATTTCTTCTGGCGTTCCCTATGTCATTCACGGTACAACCGGGTTCTATCAGCGTAAAGAGGTCCGGGACATTATTGCTTACCTTCGGATCCTGGAGGACCCAAACGACGTAGAAGCTATCCGGCGGGTACTGAACATTCCCAAGCGGTACCTGGGAAAAGTGTTTTTCAACCATGCCCAGGAATTTGCTCATAAACACGGCATGGCTATATTGGATGCCATGAAGTTTTGCCCTGAAGCGGGACAGTTCAATTACCGGGGAGTGCGCGACTTTTTATACTGCATTGATACGCTGATGCATGCAAAAGAGCAACTTTTGCCGGCACAGATGGTTATGAAGGTGCGCGAGGTAACGCAGTATGACCAATGGCTGGCCGGAGAAGAAGGATCAGACGACGGCGCTGATAATCCGCGAATAGAGAACCTGAACGCCCTGGCGGGTGCCGCGCAGAGATTTAGTTCATTGCGTGACTTTCTATTCTATGCGGAGCAGGCAGCGACCAAGTCCACTGATGCGGAGAATGGTGCTGATAAAGTGCAGTTAATGACCTTGCACCGGGCCAAGGGACTGGAGTTCCCGGTAGTATTCATGGTGGGCATGAACCAGGGGTTATTGCCACACCAACGGTCATGCGTTTACGTGGATGGGCAGTTGGCGCCGGAATCAGTCGAGGAAGAACGTCGGCTGTGTTATGTGGGTATGACCAGGGCGGAGGAGCGGTTATATTTATCTACTACCGAAAACTACCAGGGCAAGCAGATCCAGCCCAGCATGTTTTTACATGAAATATGGTCGGGTCAAATGGCCCGGGCCAGCAGTTTCTGATTTTTTGAAGGGGTTGTGATTAATGGGGTTAATTAAAGGCAAACATTTGGCGCCGTTTAGCTTGCTGCCTGCTAAGGCGGGGACATGTCCGGAGTGTGCAACGAAACACCAGCCGGAGCAACCTCATAATGCGCAGAGCTTGTTTTATCAGTACAAGTTTTACAACGACAACTGACACTGGCCAACATGGGAAGATGCAATGGCTCATTGCACGGAGGATGTTAAGGACTTTTGGCGCACTGAATTGAGGAAGCACGGAGTAGACCTTTGAACACCTTGAACAAACTGGTTGCATGGGTACAGAGACGGCTGGAATCGCCGCCAAGCCGACGGGAAGACAAAGCCGCCTATGCCATACTGGCCTTGACGGCAGGATATTTTTTGGTTAGGCTGTGCGCATTCTTAATTTGATGTTATCAGGGGGACAAGGGACAAAATGGCCAACCCGCAACCTGATGAATTTACCCGTATATCAAACGAATTATTCGAAGCGATCATATTAGCCGATTTTAAAAAACGGCAGCTTAATATTATTCTGCTGGTTATCCGTTTGAGCTACGGGTGCGGCCGCAAGTATGCCGTTCTACGTCAATCCGACTTTCAGGTAATCGGCATCGATAAAAGCGACATCAAAAAAGAACTTGACCAGCTTGTCCAGTCCGGCGTATTAACCATAACCGGCGAACGCATTGCCTTAAACAAAGATTATGACTGCTGGCTCATTCCACAGGCCCGGTCCGGCGGGCCGGAGAGATTCAAACAGATTCTCAAACGGAACCTGTCTGAAAAAGCAGTTGGTGGAACACCAACTAACGACGTTTTACCGGTTGGTAATTCACCAACCGGCCCGGGCTCGGAGGGGACCGAAAGAAACATTAAAGAAACTTTAAAGAAAGGTAAAGAAAAAGAGACATGTATGTATGACACCTTCTTTGAAAAATTTTGGACTGTTTATCCTCGTAAAGTGGAAAAACAACGCGCTTATAGATGCTGGAAAACTCGCATCAGGGAAGGTCTATCAGAAGGCCTGACGATGGAAGGCCTGGTTAGGGACCTGGTTAATGCAGCTTATAACTACGCCAACGAATGCAAAAGGCAGAACACGCAACAGCGCTATATCAAACATGCCGCCACTTTTTTGGGACCGGACAAGCCATACCTAGACTGGATTAATCCGCCTGCAGATGAAGCCAGTAACCAGTCGAACGAGAAAAAAAAGTTGATCCAGTCGTTGTATATGAGTTGATTGACAAACTGGCCGGAAAGGGTAAATTTGCTTGACAAGCATGGCGTGTCAAGTGGATTTAAGAGAATAGGCTGTTTTGTCAAGTGGGAGAGGAATTAAAGGGGTGGATATTTTGTTAGCTGAGAAAATACAGGGTACTCCGGCACGGACAAGGAAACCGCGCCGGAGACTGAATACTGAGATTAGATGGCTGGCTGCTACACCCAGGCCCAAGACGCTGAGTCTGGAGGCGCGAATGAAAGACCCCATCATGCAGGTAAACGTGTTCACTGGTGAGGTGCTGGTAGACCGGATCCGGGAATATTGGGCAAGGGAAAAATAGATGTACAAAGGTAGCCAGATGGCGACCCGGTAATTATTGAAACATGGATATGAGAGGAGGCCCAACCGCAATGCAAGAAACGTATATGAAAGCGCTTACTTTTTATCAACCCTACGCTACCCTTATTATCATTGGGGCAAAGCTTGTTGAGACCCGTCCAAGGCGTACTCATATCCGAGGGAGAATAGCCATTCATGCGGGCATGAATAAGACATTTTTGGGACTCAACGATAAATACCCCTTAAAATTAAGTTTTATCAATGAAGAGCTGCTAAAAGTAGGATATAGCAGTTTGTACCATCTACCAAGGGGTGCTATTTTGGGCACAATTGAAATTTATGATTGCCTTCCGATTGGGGATCTTATTGGCACCAAATATGATACACCCAAAGAACGAGCATTTGGAGACTGGACAGATGGGAGATTCGGCATTCTTATGCGCGATCCTGTTATTTTCGATAAACCAGTTTTAATAGCAGGTAAACAAGGATTTTGGAATTGGAAAAGGGTGTCTAAAGGTGAACAGATATAGGTGTCCGGAATGCGGCGTTAAGACTGGGGCATGAGAATTAGGCTTGTATTGAGCCGAAGGAGGGAGCATGGTGGATATTAAGAACCTCGTCAAAGTAGATATAGCTACCGGGGAGGTACTGGAAAACAACCTTCACGTTTTTTGGAACATCCAGACTCGAGGCGGTGGCCTGCCCGAAATTCCACGGCACCCGATTTTACACCTTTTATCAAATCTAAATACCGAAACGCTTATTGCAGAGCGGGTAAAAAAGTTTAATAGCACTCGGCAGAACCGAAATAAAAACTCTTGGACTGATATCGAATTGTGCCAGTTGGCTGTTCTTATAGCCGTAAAAAAGCAAAAATTCCACCAGGTCGCTGTCCAACTGGCCAAAACCCCGGGAGCATGTCGGCAGGTTTATAGAAAAATGAAAAATGCGGGAGTGATCTAAATGGTTGCATTTGTAATCCCTGGCCATCCGGTGCCCAAGCAACGCCCCAGGGAGGACAGAAACGGAAAAATTTACACTCCGAAAAAAACACGTGACTATGAGGAAATCGTTGGCTGGGCAGGTAGACAGGTGTTTAAAAATCCTTACGACGGGCCGGTGAGCTTGCAGGTAAAAGTCTATTTGACTGGCCCCCGGGGTGATCTGGACAACTACGTCAAAAGCATTCAGGACGGCCTGAATAATATAGCCTAGCTTGATGACCGGCAGGTTATCCGGCTGAAAGCCGGTTTATATGTACAGCCCGGGGTAAAGGAGCGGATAGAAGTGATGATACAAAGGTTGTGATGCACATTAGCTAGCTAAATGATGCGACATGAAAAATTGTTAATGCATAACCAATGTAAAGGAAATTAGTGCAAGGAGTGAGAATATATGAGTAAAGCGGATTTTCAGGCGAGGATTAAAAAAATTGAGATCATTAACAAAGTGCTGGCCGCGGTTTTGCACAATCCATCCGGGTGAGTCTGGATGATATTGATTTAACCAACGAAAACCTGCTGGAATTGCGTCAGTTTCGTCCCAACGAGCCTGTTGACGTGGTAATTACATCGGTCCAGCTTAACCTGTTTGAAATTGCGGCCCGAAACAAAAATAAGGCCCGGGTTGATACAACTGCTTTGGATGATACGAAAGACGAGGAAGAATTTTTATCCTTTACAGAAGACACGGATAAATCAGCATCCGGAAAAGTGGTGCATGAATTTAAAGTATAAAGGGGTGCAGGTATGAAGATTGAACTTGAGATGGAAGAAATGTTCTGTTTAATGAACGCCTTAAGCGTAGCCCGCTATTTTTATGAAAAACTCAACCAAATAGACCGGGCTGCGGAGGCGCAGCAAGTACATGACTTGTTGACCAGTGCCCGCGAAATACATGCCCATGTACACATGGAGCAGATGACCGAATTTGGCAGGCAAAATTATCAGGAAATACTGCGCAAGCGGGAAGCCAGGCTGAAGGGCGACGGAAAAGTAATTGAGCTATACCAGTTTGCGCCCGTTGACGAAGACGATCCCAACGAGGTTAGCGCGGACCTTGAGATAGGCAGGATAGCCCGGGAAGGGAATATAAAATATTTCGTGTAAATGGTTTTTCCTCTTAACACAAAACCATTTTAATGAGAATCAACCAGGCAGCCCTTGATATGGAGGGGGGCCTGTGTGGGAGCGGATAAAATATAAAACCTGCTATTCGGTTGAATATGCCACCGAGGACCTGATTGACCAAGCCGCTCGGGCAGTGCGCAACATGCCGGCTATTGAAAGCCCCAAAATAATTGCTCAAAAGATGGGCTTGGATATTACCAAACAAGGGGTAACTGAGCGCATGCTGGCGGTTCAGGAAAGTAATGTTGTTTACGAGGCCTTGCGAATACCTGATTTGATTGGCTATATCCAGCGAGAAACTGAACTCGCAGCTAAATATATATCACCAACATAGTAACAAATTAATTTAATAATTGACCTATCACATTGACAATAATCGATGAGAATATTAGCATCTAATATTAGAAAATGCCTCTTTTTTCTTCCCATGCTTTATACCCAAGAAGAGACTATGTCTCTCATGTCATTAAGGTCTTTTCTAAGTATTTCTGCGCCACGACTCATGGTTATCTCATCTTTCTCTATTGCTCGGCGAACGAGTCTATATAGGCGATCCTCAAGAAAGAATGAGGAAGATATGGAGTGTGGTTCCTGAGAGCGTAAAACTTCCGGTGCTTGCAGAAATTTATCCGGGTGCAAAGCTTCGGGTTCATCCTTAATGCCCAATGTTTTACCAGTTCTCAACTTATAACCACTTTGGAATTTTCCCCATACCCAATTGCCTAAGCCTTTATATTTAGACAGGCGATATAGTACTGTTTTGTAGCTAACCTGAAATATGAGCTTTACTTTAAGTACTCTGTCAACAAAGGACAAGCCGTATGTATCGTCCCATTCTGATTTAAAAGCTTTTTCCGGCATCAGAAAGTGGGAGGCAAACACATTGGCTTCAGCTTCCTGGTCCTCATTTTCAGCAATTTCATTAATGTCAAAACTATCCAAATGGAGCAGTAAATGGCCTAATTCATGAGCGGCGCTAAAAATCCACCGCTCCACTGAAATCCGTTCCCATACATTGACGATGATAGCCGGGCCACCGTCTTCCTTGGCAACGGATAAACCGAAGAAACCGTCTGAGGCGAGAGTAATAGGATATACTTTTATTCCTGATGATTCTAGTAAGCCGGCAATATCATGGATGGGCTCTTTAGGACTGAGCTTCAATTTTCTTCTAGCTTTTTCAGCTGTTAATTTAGCCCGATCAGCATCATTATTCGTGGACAGCTCCTGTGCAAGATCTTCAAATAAATAAGTTTCACGATCATTCAACAAATTTTCTAGGTCATTGAAATCATCAAGCCACCGCGCTACTTCTGTTAATATGCTGTCGCGGCTATTCATTTTTTTTGATGCTCGAAACCTGACCTTATTTAATGGGCGAACTGGTACTAATAAATCCTGAAGTTTAACTTCTAAGCCATTGGCAATATTTTGTAAGGTTGTCACTTTGGGGGCTGCGCTACCGTTCTCAATATTTCGATAAGCAGCCCTTGAAATCCCAGCAAGCTCGGCTACCTGGGCTTGACTTAAACCCTTTGCTTCGCGCAATCGGCGGAGGTTGGCGCCAATAATACTTTGTTCCATAATCACCACCCTTTTATTTCTTATTATATACAAAAAAACAATAAATGAAAATATGATAATTGAACTTGCCAGAAAAATATTTTATGCTATATAATATAGTTAGTTGGTATCAATAACCAACCAAAAGAGGAGGTGATAAAAATAGCTAAAAATACCGGGCAGAATCATAGACACGGAGCGGTTACTAACCGTACCCAAGCCTTTAACCCCAAGTCAGGTTCCTGGGTAAAACGCGATAGTAGCACAGGTAGATTTATGGACGCTAAGTCAGACAGTAAGCCCTTCAAAGGGGTTACTAAAGAAAAATAATTTTGGAAGGGGGTGGGTGTTATATACCAAATAAAAAAGTAAAAAGAACATCCTGGCCGATGCTCTTTTTACCGAGAATTTTTAAATTTAGCGTACAAAGAAGATTGTTACATACCTTGCCTTTTTATCTAACTGGGGCCCCTGATGGAGTAAGGTCGGCCCTGGTAATGTGTGACTTGATTAAAGGTGCATGTCTTTACTCTGTGGTCTTGTGTATGTCGGCCAGAGTGCCGGCAAAGCCGCTCTGGGGTCGTAACTAACCGGTCCTGGCTTTGCCGGCACTCTGGCCAGCTCTGGGGTCCTTCACCCCCCCAACCCCCCGCCCCCATTCATGGGGACCGGGGGGCTTTAATGTTCCCCCAAGTCAGTCACCAACTCCCGTTTCTTCTCATTATACCGCTGACTTGCGCCGGACTGGGCCAAAGCTTGTGTTCCGCGCGAAGCCTTAATAAAATCACTTTCACCTACGAACGGAAATTATTTCTCCGCGCGTCTACTCGCGCGGCGGCCCAGTCCCTGCGCATGCACCTATCAAGGGTAAATCGCAGAAAAAATTTTCAAATAACGAAATTTTTTTCTGCCGACCGGGCACAAAACGCCCGGCCCTTGACAGGTGCACCGTCAGCGGTGTGGCCAAAGAAAATGGGAGGTTGAAAAGATGTTAAGAAGGCTATTAGGCAAGGTTGATGATGGTAGATTTGGTAGAGCACCGGTGGGTTTGCAGGCTGGTTGGCAGTGGCAGTGCAAGGTGCGGCAGGAGGGGCTGGTTGAAGGCTATGTGGCGCATGGCAGCAAAAGGTACATGGTGGTTATCGGGCAGCGGGGCAAGGGGCATTTCGCGCGGTGCAGTTGCGAAGATACAGTCAAGCGCGGGGTTCTTTGCAAGCACGTCGCTTTTGCGGCTATGGCAGAGCTGGCAGCAGCGGCAGCAGCTCGCAGCGCACACAAGCAACTACCAAAGCTAGGGCGCTAAGGCGCTCTTTTTTTGGTCGTACTACGTCCCGCTCCTTGACCACACGCTCCCGGATGTAGCTCGGCAGTTGCCGTGTACCGGTGCCGGCCATTACCGGGTTGGCCGCTGCTGCACAGAAGGACGGCGTTGCCGCCACGGGGACTTCGGCCGCAGCTGCGCCCCCACGCGCACTTCGCGCGCGCCTTTCCGCCAGGATGCGGAAACTTATTGAACATATCTATGAAAGCTCCTCTCAATATCCTCGGCTTTTGTTGATTTCTCGGTGGGTTTTAGATAATATTAACTTGAGGTGATTGTCATGGCCGCAAATATTGAGCGCCTAATTGAGACAATTAAAAGCCTATCAGCTGCGGAAAAATTTGAACTGGCCCGGCGTTTGGAAGAAACCGGCGTTTTGGATGATAACCAATCCTGGTATTGGACACCCCAATGGCAGGCCGCCGAGAAAGAAGCTGATGAAGATATTGCAGCCGGTAGGGCCTATCATTATGATAATGTAGATGATTTAATGCGTTCTTTGCGCGCTAGAAGAAAGCAGGCTTCCGAATAATGCGCTTTGTTACCACGGAAAGATTTGAAAGGTCATTTGGTGGTTTAAGCAATCAACATGCGCTGGCAGTAGAAAAGGCGGTCAGGGTGTTGACTGAAAACAGCAACAACGGCGCCATGTGATAAGTACCCACCTGTTTTCATGACCAGCGCAGAAGCCTTTAAGAACAAAGGTGTTTTGCCGACGGAGCCGCTTAGCCACTTTCTACCGTTGTTTTGGGTGTGCGTTTTTGTTGACTTTTTGTATTTGCTTATTTATCAAGTAAAGGGCGACACCGTATATGTGGACTATGTGGTGGATTGCCTGTTTTCTATTGACAATAGAATAAAATAGTCTTACACTAAGAATATAAATTTTTATAAGGTGGAGTATTGATGTCGGTTCTGTCTGTTATGGTGGTTCTCAACTAAATATAGTTGCAAAAGGTGCGGCATTTTGGGGTGAACCCCTTTTTTAGTGTTGCCCTTTTGAAAGACATACCTAACAGACTGCTTCAATCCTTTAAATAATTGATGCGTGGTAAGGTGTTTGCCGCGCAGTTTTTATATATTGAGATTTTTGCCCGCAGGGAGCATTCTGCACTTTTATTGGTGTGGTATGTTTTCGCGGGCATTTCATTCTTTTAAGGAGGTCCAAATGAATAATTATATAACACTTGAGTTTGACAAAATACTTGGGAAGCTTGCAGAAAACGCACTGTCCGAGACTGTCAAAACCCGATGCCTTGCGCTCGAACCATCGTTAAACGAGGCCGAAGTAAGGCGGTGGATGAGCGAAACAACACAGGCAAAACGTATTATTGAACAAATCGGGACGCCACCACTTTCGTCAATGGCGGAACTCCAAAAGGTCATTGACCTTATTGCCATAGACGCAATGCTGATGCCCGAACAGATAGCGCATGTATCGTTTTTTCTTGTATCCTGCCGGAGAATGAAAGCATACCTTAGGAAAGCCGAGGCAACAGATTCAAATATTGCGTGGTATGGCGGATCAATAGACGAACTGCGTGAGCTAGATAAAGAAATTGAGCGATGCATAAGGAACGGCATTGTGGATGACAAGGCGTCTGTTCAGCTTGACGGTATCCGACGGCAAATAGGTATCACCACCGACCAAATCAAGGCAAAGCTTGACGCGCTTTTACGGAAAAAGAAAGCTTGTTTCTCAGAGAGCTTTGTCTCAGTCAGAAACGGCCGCTATACTCTGCCGGTAAAGCGCGAACACAAGAATGATATCGCAGGCACTGTTATCGAGATGTCTAATACCGGGGGGACCTGCTTTATTGAGCCTTCATCCGTGGGCAGGCTGCAGTCGGAGCTTTACGCCCTGCAAATCGAAGAAGACAGCGAAGTAAGGCGCATTCTATTCTCCCTAACAGCGCTTATCAGTGATAACCTTCCGGCTATCAAGCTTAATATTGAGACGATGGAAGCGCTTGATTTCCTTTTTGCCAAAGGAAAGCTAAGCATTTTCATGAAAGCATCGCCCGTCGGTATAAACACCTGCAGGGAGATCCGTATAATCGAAGCAAGGCATCCGCTGTTAAACCCTGATTCTGCGGTACCTTTGAACTTTATGGTTGGTTGTAAAACCGCAGGAGTGGTTATTACCGGACCGAATACCGGGGGAAAAACCGTTGCGTTAAAGACCGTAGGGCTTCTTTCCCTGATGGTGCAGAGCGGGCTGCATGTTCCAGCCGGCGAAAACAGCAGCTTTTGCATGCATAATCTGGTTCTGTGCGACATTGGCGACGGTCAGAGCATAGCGGAAAATCTCTCAACCTTTTCATCGCACATGAAGAACATTATTGATATTTTAAAGCAGGCTAATGAAGAATCCCTTGTCCTGCTCGACGAACTTGGCTCCGGAACCGACCCCACCGAAGGGATGGGGCTTGCAATTGCGATTTTGGATGAGCTCTGCGCAAAAAGGTGCCTATTTGTCGTGACAACACATTATCCTGAGATAAAAGAATACGCGGCAAATAAGCCTGAACTTGTAAACGCGCGCATGGCATTTGACAAGCAGAGTCTCATGCCGCTCTATCGTCTTGAAATCGGAGAGGCCGGTGAAAGCTGTGCGCTATATATTGCGGAAATGCTGGGCATGCCCCGGCAAATGCTAAGACGCGCGCACGAAACCGCATATGGAAGCAAAGTCGAAGGGCATTGGCTGACGGTGCCGCAAAACGCTGTCGTTTCTGACGGGATCGTTGCGGTGCCACGTATCGTCAGGCAAATAGAGCAGAAGCCTGAAACGCTTTCCCACAGCGATATATTCAACATTGGAGACAGCGTGTTTGTCTATCCTCTAAAGGAAATAGGTATTGTTTACGCCCGTTCAAATGAAAAGGGAGAAATCGGTGTCCAGATAAAAGGTAAGAAAAAGCTTGTAAACCACAAACGCATCAAGCTATATGTGGCCGCTAGCGAGCTGTACCCGGAAAACTATGATTTTTCCATCATTTTTGACAGTGTAAAAAACCGAAAAGCAAGACGCATAATGGATAAACGCCATGAGGAAGGAAATGTAGTAATTATAAAAGAAGGAAATAATGAAAAATGAATATAATAATCCGATTGTTTGTAAATAGAAAGGCAGCGGGCATTTAATATCGGCTCGCTGCTTTCTTTCTCTGCTTGGGCATGAACATATTAACATCGTAGGGCACTAGCTGTGAAGACCATAAGCAGCAACATAGGTATACCTCGTCGTCACTAATTGGTCGTCAATGCTTCACCATGCTTTATAAAATCTAAAATTTTCTATTTCTTAATAAGTAATAAGAAAAAAGAAACAATATACCGGTTAATATTAATGGAAATGAAATAATTAAGAAATTAATAAATTCCTTGTACGTATTAAAAAACAGTGTAAAAACTATGCCTAGAATAATAAATACAAGCCCGCCAATTAAAGGACGATTCCAGGATATTATAAGAGTAGCTATCAGAACAAATGACGGTATTAGATGTATTGAAAAGTTGATTAGTTTTTGAGAAAGCATTTCATTACTTGATAATGCGTCTAATGAAAAAATTGATATAAATAAGATAAATATTATTGTTAATAACCTCGGAAGCCAAATAAGTGTATTGGTTTTTACATAAGCATTCATTTCAACACCTCTCTTAAAGGGCAGCTCTTTTTGTCCGCGCAGTTACCATTTTTATTTACAATAATATTCTAACACTTTGCGATACTTGCTACAATAATGCATTTTTCACAAAGTGCTTGTAAACAAAGCATATACAAAAAAAGGTGCTACCTTGAGTTTGTCCAGATTAATCTTATTTTGACAATATATTCAAAGGAAAAAATAAACTTATCTAGAATAACCCTCTTAGCTATAAATAATGGAGGGATTGATTTGATTTGGATGAAGAACTGGTGTATAAGCAAACTATCGAGCTAAAAGCAGCTTATGAACAACTTCAACAGGAAATTATCAAGCGGAAACAAGTTGAAGAATCATTGAGAGAGATCAAGGAACGTTACCGTCAACTAGTTGAAAATTCACCAAATGCAATTCTTTTACATACCAAAGATAAGCTTGAATATATAAACGAAGCAGGGGCAAAGCTATTCGGTTTGGGAAGCACCCGTGAAGCTGTTGGAATAACAATGATCGATTTAATTCATCCCGACTATAGGGGTATTGTTGCAGAAAAGTGGCGGCAGGTGCAGGATGAAAGAAAAATTGCACCATTGAAAGAAGAAAAGATTGTTAGACCCGATGGAAAAGTTATAGATATAGAAGTGGTGACAGCTCCTTGTACAATTCAGGGTAAACCTACAATGCAGGCGGTCGTTCTCGACATAACTGAGCGCAAGCGGGCGGAAAAGATGCTGCGCTTGTCCGAAGAAAAATTATCCACAGCCTTTAATGCCGGTCCTAACCCAATGGCGATCACTACAATTGAAAGTGGACGTATAATAGATGTAAATTACAATTTTCTTAGCTTTTTCGGTTATTCCCGCCAGGAAGTTATAAACCATACAACTACGGATTTAAACATGTACGAGAATCCAAATGATCGTGTTAAAATGATTAATTATATATTGAAGCAGGGAAATATTAAAAACTTTAATATTAACTATCGTAATAAATCAGGGGAGATTAGAATTGTTCTTTTTTCTTCAGATGTTATTTTTATCGGTGGCGAAAAGTATCTACTAAGTGTAATCAGTGATATAACGGAGCTTAAACAGGTTGAGAAAGCGTTGCGTTTATCTGAAGAAAGATTTTGCAAGGCTTTTTATAACAATCCTACTCCAATGGTTATAGTAAGGCTTAAGGATGATAAGCACATTGAAGTAAATAAGAGTTATGAGCGTTTTTTTGGCTTTAATCGCGAGGAATTAATCGGTTGCACAGCTTTAGATATATGCCTATATAATGATATTGAAAAATTTACACTTTTCAAAAAACAATTAACAGAGCAAGGGCATGTACATAATTTTAATGTCCTGTTTAAAACAAAACTAGGTGATCTTCGTAATGTGTTACTATCATGTGAGATAATTGAACTAAACAACGAAAAATGTAAACTTGTTACAGTAAATGATATAACCGATTACAAAAAGATGGAAGATGAAATAGCACGTTTGGACCGGCTGAATCTTATCGGACAAATGGCCGCAGGGATCGGGCACGAAGTTAGAAATCCAATGACTACTGTGCGCGGTTTTCTACAAATGTATAGAAAAAAGGATTTGTTTATTCAATATAAAGAAACCTTTGATCTCATGATTGATGAGCTGGACAGGGCAAATTCAATAATTACCGAGTTCCTATCTCTGGCAAGAAACAAACCCGTAGATTTAAAGCGGCAAAACATTAATGGAATATTACAAAAACTTTTACCTTTGATTCAAGCCGATGCTATTAATAATGAAAAGTTTGTCGAAGTTGAATTTACGGATATTTATGACTTGCTTTTAGACGAAAAAGAGATTATACAACTGATTTTAAACCTCGTAAGAAATGGATTTGAAGCAATGACACCCGGTAAAAAATTAACTATTAGAACATTTTTAGATGGTAATCAAGTTGTTTTAGCAGTGAAAGATCAAGGTTCGGGAATAAAACCTGAAGTGCTTGATAAGATAGGCACCCCATTTTTTACAACTAAAGACAATGGGACGGGTTTAGGACTTTCGGTTTGTTATGGGATTGTTGAAAGAAACAATGCCACTTTAAATATTGAGACCGGCCCCGGCGGAACTACTATATTTGTCCGGTTTGGGACTTAAATAAACAGGCGATCTACGTAAAAATAAAGGCTGTTGACATGAGATAGTCAACAGCCTTATATTCTAAAATACGATTGACTTGTAAGATTGAATTACCAGGTACAGCTGCATATTGTCTTGACTGCTTCGAAGGCGGGCCCGTTAATAATCAGTCGGTAAACTCTTGTGTAAACATCATCCCGTAAGGCCCGCCGTTTACAATACCGATGCCCACGTGTTTAAATTTTGAATTCAAAATATTTGCCCTGTGACCGGACGAATTCATCAGTGATGTATGGGCCGCCTGAACGGATTGGTTTCCGGCAATGTTTTCACCGGCGTAACCGTAAGTTATACCCTGTGACTTCATCATATCAAATGGAGAACCATAAGTTGGCGACTGGTGACTAAAATAATTATTATCAATCATGTCTTGTGATTTCAAACGGGCTACCTTAACAAGCCGCATGTCAACTTCTAACGGTTGTAACCCTGCCTTTACCCGCTCTTGATTGACAAGATTAACCATTTGCTGTTCTTCAGCAGTCAGTCCGGAGGTAGGAGTTGTAGATGTATCCGGAGCAGACGTATCCGGTTTTGCCGGTGTAGTTGGTGTAGTTGGTGTTATGGGTACTGTGGGTACTGATTTTTGCCACTGGATTGGGTAAAGTTTGCCATTGTATTTTATATAGTAATTTGTATGGCTCCTACTGGGAATTACGTATTTGTATTGATAATTTAATATACGGGAATAGTTTTGGTTACAGCTGGTGGAAGCTTCTGCTTTAAACCCACTCAAAACGAGTAAAGACGCCGTAATCATGAAGGTAAATAGGAGCAACGAAATTGTTTTTTTGTGCTTAATCATACATCTTCTCCTTTTGCTCAAATAGTTTGTCGGGAAAAAAAGGTGAAGGCAAAAGCAAACAGGCATTTCTCCTTTCTTTTTAAGCCTACGAGGTTAGCTGACGGGTTCGGTAAAAGATACCCTACCTGAAATCTTTCAGGAATTCACCCCAAATGTATGGTTCCCCCGCTCCCGGCGCATTAGATTTACCGGGATTCGGCAGCATCTCTATTTTGTTGTATAAGTAATCATACCTTATATAGATTTGTAGTACAAAACTCCTATTCTTACATATTTATTCATTTGTCTTAAGAATTAAATATATAACTAATAATTTTACATTTTACTTATTAATTCTATAAATATAGTAAGAATTACCATATTATTTAAAATAACATAAAAATCAAAACAAATATTCAATTATTTGAAAAAAAGAGGACGGGGCGATTATTAGGCCCGGCCCTCTTTTGGCTAACCTAATCCAGTGATTCTTCTTCTACGTCATATTGATAGCTTTCCAGCAAATATGAATCTTCATCATACAAGTAGACGTAAATCATTACCGGCTCAGCGTCGGCATCGTCTTGAAATGCTTGTGCAATATCTTCACATATGTTTTCCACACCATCCTCAATGTCGCTGCTGTCCAGGTCATCCCATTGACTGGAGGTAACTTCTTCCTGCGCATTTAAATAGACTATGATCTTATCATATTTGTTGTAATTAATCGACGTAATCTCGAATTCGATGCCGGCTATATCAAATTCATCACCTTTCAATTCATCCTCTACGTCGTTAACATCTTTTCTGTCATAATAACTTACTGAAAGGTCGCCGGTCCCGTCCTTGCTAAAGCTAACCAGCACGTCATCGTTATCACTGTTGATAATTTCACCGCTAACTATAGTATCCTCGGAGAGTTCATCCTGGATATCGTTCACCAGATCTTCCAACCAGTCTTCAATATCACTTTCATCTAAATCGTCCCACTCATCCTCGTAATCGTCCAGATCAACCACTACCTCAACGTCAACTTCATCCTCGTCGCCGTCCAGGTTGATGTCATCTACAGGCACATCTCCAATTTCTTCGTAAACGTCTAACAGATCATCATCCTCATCGTCAATGTCTTCTTTAAGGTCGGCCAGGATTCTTTCCAAGATGGCAGCCATTTCAGCTCTGGTTATGCAGTTTTGGGGCAAGAAGTAATTACCCGGTGCACCCTTGATATAACCTTCTTTATACATAGCCAGAATGTATCCAAGATCCTCTTTATCAATCAGTAACTTATCACAAAAATTGACGTCGTCGATATCAATCGGATCTAAATCCAACGCTTTGGCAAATGCCACACATGTTTCAGCTCGGGAAGCCTGCTGTGCGGAATGGAACCGGTTAAGGCTCATTATTTTTAAATTAACTGCTTTTTTAAACGAATTTCTAGCCCAGCCAGGGACTTCCTCAATTTTTTCATTGTCGCTTACGCTATCTTCTTCATCATCATTACTATCGTTGTCCACTAATCTCATCACCAGAACGATCATTTCAGTCTGGCTCAGTTGGTTGTTGGGCTTAAAAGTGCCGTCATTGTAACCGGTGAACAACCCCAAATTCGTCATTCGTTGTATTGAAGCGTTGCCCCAGTGATTTGCAGTGTCCTTAAACTGACTGCCTTTAACCGAAACCTTACCGTTCACCATAGCCTTGTACTGGGTCTTGTACACCTTCATTGCGTTTTTTGCATTGTCCGGCTTGGCCCAAGCCGCCCCGGCCGTCAAGGCCATTACCAACAGCCCGGTCATCATCAAGATCAGGATCCTTTTCAAACGTCATACCTCCTTTGTTATTTTACTAATTAATTCGCAAGGAGGTATTTTTTTCGGGGGGGAGACGACGAATAACCGTATATTGGCAACCGAGGGGTCAGAAAGCCAAAGGGGTCAGACCTTGACAATTGACACGCAGTTCAGTGTCAATTGTCAAGGTCTGACCCCTGGTCGTGCTGGTCGTGCAGACACCTGCTGTGGTTTTGGCTGCGGTAGTTTGGTATAATATATTTGAGGTGGAAGATATGTTAACACCAAAACAATTGGCCGGCTATCGTGCCGGGTGGCTTGAGGAAAAAAAGAAAAAAGAGCAGGAACTGCAAGCTCGTTACCAAAAAGCCATAAGCTTGGCCAACAAGGCTGCGGAGCATTTAAAGCAAAGTTACCGGTGCCGGGTGTTCCTTTTCGGTTCCTTGCTGGAAAAAGAAAAGTTCATGGAACACTCTGATATTGATATAGCCATAGCAAACCTGGACAGCGAAATAAACTTCTGGCGAGTATACGCAGAAGTGATGAATATACTGCATCCATTTGATTTTGACCTGATCGAACTGGAGAGAATCGACCCTGAAGTGCGTGAGTATATACTGCAAAAGGGGTTGGAACTATGACGCCAAACTTAATTTTGCTGGAAGCACGCATTAGGAAAGAGTTGCAGCAATTAGAAAAGCTGCAGGATGAGTTAAAAACGCTAACTAAACTCAAAGAACAGAATTTAAAGAGCATCAAACTTAGAGCTTACGCATCAATATTGCACGACTATTACTCCGGAATAGAGAAAATTTTCATAAGTATAGCCCGTGAAGTTGATCAAGTAGTACCTAAATCGGAGGGATGGCACCGTGACCTATTGGAGCAAATGATGTTGGATATCCCTTCTAAAAGACCTGCCGTAATTAACAGCCACTTGGCGGAACAGCTTCAGCAATACTTGGCTTTTAGACACCGTTTTCGCAATTTTTACGGGTATGAACTTGAATGGGCCGGAATGGAACCTTTAGTGAATGAATTAGTTCCAACTTTCAAGGAGTTTAAAGATAATTTGGAGAGTTTTCTTGACCTATTGCCTGAGATGCAGGCATAAAAGGAAAATATGGGGAGAAAGTAGAACGGTACGAGAGTGAGTTTTTTTCATGCTGCGCTTACAGGTTAAAAATTATTTGATCGAATTAAAAATGAAAGGCAGCTCAGCACATACATTAAGCAATTACGGCTATCATTTGGATAAATTCATGGCCTTTATAGAAAGCAATGCGCTGGACTTTACCGCTTTGACTTTAAAACAGGTCAAGCAGTTTCGCAATTACCTGGTGGAACAGGGATTAAAACCTGCCACTATTAACGCGGTGCTGGCTGCCTTGAAAAGCTTCTACGATTTTCTGGTAGACGAGAGGGAGATTCAGGGCAACCCCATTATTACCCGCCGCCTGCGAGTTAAGGATGGCCAATCGCTGCCCCATTTCATGACGCCGGAAGAACTCGAAATATTTTACCAATGGCTAAACACTATCCCCCCTCACATGGCCCTTGGCTATCGCACCATGCTGGCCACCGGTATGCGGGTGAGCGAAGTCTCCTCCGTCACCCCCAATGATATCATCGTACTGGACAACGGTGGCTATGTCTTCCGGGTGCGCCACGGCAAAGGCGACAAAGAACGGTATGTGCCGGTGATTGATTCACAGGTAGTTAATGATTTAATTGATTATGTAGGGGACCGCCGGGATGATGAGCCTTTATTCGGGGTGACCAGCCATAACTTCAAGTGGTGGGCTCGCAAATGCCGCCTGGAAACCGGGGTTGATTTCCACTCGCACAGGTGCCGCCACACCACCGGTACGCAGCTTTTGCAAAAAGGGGTATCCATAGACAAAGTACAAGACGTACTGGGGCACGCCGACATCTCCACCACCCGGCTCTACGCCAGAACCGCCCCGGACGCCCTCTATGCACTGGCGGCCAAAGTGGATGAAATAAAAGAACACCGGGCATTGTATAGGTTTTGGGTGCGGTAGAACAGAGACTATCTATTGGCACATTACTGTAGAAATAGTAAAATAATGTGTGTATGCATCGCCCTACTCCTCGGACTAACCCTCGTGGTGTCCATTATAAACTTAGCGGTTAAATAGTGTACCCCGGGTTGTAACCAGGCAACCCGGGGTACCTTGAAGCCCCTCGGTTAGATGAGGAACCCAACGCCGTTTCTTAATTTTAGTATTCCCTTTTAACTTAATAATATAAAAAGTTGTTAAAATTGTCTAACCTAAAAAGGTCCGGTTTGGGGCTTAGGCAGAATATATCCTATCACGAAAAAGGTAACGAGTTTTTCGTTACATATGCTGGTGAAATACAATGAATCATGAATATGAAATACCTATAGTAAAGGAAACAGTTAAATAATAATGAACATAAGATTAATATAAGTACAGCAGTGATTTAAAGATGTCAGATTGGAAAATGATTAACGGATTAATAGGAAGCTAAGTACTTTTGAAATGATGACTCATTAACCATAGGGCAAGGAAGCAATAAAATTAATATAAATTCCCCCAATTCTTTTTCCAATAAGCTAATATTTTAACAGATTTATTACTTTTATTGAAAAATTTACTAGTATAGGTTAAAATAATCAATAGTTTAACAATTGGTGTAAGAATGATTATAAAGTTAGTTGGTTTGCTGGTTAATTGGACACGGAGACCTAATTAGGCTTGAAAGTAGCGGATATATGCTTAGAGTAAAGCATGGCAAAGGAAATAAAGAACGGTATGTTCCGGTCATGGATGCGGATGTAGCATTTCCAAGCGCACCGCTGCCGGCATACTGTAGGTACCCAGTTGTTGCAAAAAGGAATTGCCATAGATAAGGTGCAGGAGGTCTTGGGGCACGAGAATATATCGACCACCAGACGTTATGCCAGAACAGCACCGGGAGCCATACTTGAACTGGCTGCGAAGGCTGATAGGGTAGAGGAAACCAAAGCTATTTATAATTTGCTAATTGATGAGATTTTTTTGGAGGATTTAAAAAATACTTTGGAAAGAAGTTAAAATAAATTTTGAAACATTACTTTCGAGAAAGATCCTGAGCTGAAGGCAGAGATATTAAATAAAAGAGCTAGTTATTAAAATTGATACTCAATAGTCTGTGGCTCGTTAAGTACTTCATGTATAAAACTGGCTTTACGCTTTTGGGCAAAATCAATTTCTTCTTGAGTATAAGCCTGTACTTCTATTGGTTCCATAATTTTAGCCAGGGCGTCACCAAGGATTTCCCATCGTTTCCATAAGGGCATATTAGTAAATGCGGAAGATACCACAATCAGATCTATGTCACTGTCAGGTTTAGCTGTACCTTTTGCCTGGGAGCCAAACAAATATGCTCTTTCAACAGGGATACCCATTTCTATAAGGGTTGATAAATAAGACTTTACAATATGCGTTATTTGATTTGTTGTTTGATGCATTTAACCACATCCTTTGCATTTGTTAAGGTAATTTCGTGTAACAGGGAGAGGGTATTCATCAATTGCTCTACTTAAATCCTCGGGGTAACGTGTAACAACTCCAGCTAAGCTTAAACGTGTTACAAACTTTACCTGATCATAAGTTAATCTAATATTGCCTTGCTTCATTAGTCGAACAAGGTTATGAATTTTGGGTGGTAGCTTACCTGTTTGCTCGATAATTAAGGACTTTAATGCTTTTTCAACGGCCAGATGGCACATGAAAATTGTATAAAGGTACCTACCGGCAATAAACATACTTTCAGCCGTATCTAAATCATATTCGGATTGTTTAAGCCACTCAGCGGTTTCCGGGCGCATACAGTTTTTCCCACCTCCTATGGCTTATTTTAGCATTATACTTAATTTAAATCAATTAATTTAGGTAAAGCCTAATTATGGCTGCACACCCGGTTGCTTGTGACATTTAGCTAATATATTAACAGAGTATCTTACTTTTATTGGCGAAAGTATTAGTATAAATTAAAATGTTCAATGGTTGAGCAATTAATATTCAGGGAGAAGAAATGGAGGAAATCGCTATGGGAAACCCCGGAATTCGCAAAGCAATGACCATTGAGCAGATCTTCTTCAAGAATAAGAAGGAACGCAGACTATACGAACTTCGAGAAAAAGCTGTCAGAGATGAAATCTCCATGGTAGTTGGTGCAAAAGCTGAGGGTAAAGCTGAAGGTAAAACCGAGGGTATGGTAGATGCTATCTGTAAATACCTTGATATTAAATTCACAGATGCATCCCTTAGCCTACAAGCAGAGGTAAAGAAAATCAATGACGTAGTTATATTGGATAAAATCATCAATAAAATTTATACCGCCAATAGCTTGGACGAGGCATTTGCTATAGTAAAGGAAGCAGTTAAATAAAAATCAACATAAGATGAATATAAGTACAGCAGTGATTTAAAGATGTCAGATTGGAAAATGATTAACGGATTAATAGGAAGCTAAATACTTTTGAAATGATGACTCATTGACCATAGGGCAAGGGAGCAATAAAATTAATATAAATTTCCCTAATTCTTTTTCCAATAAGCCAATATTTTACAGATTTATTACTTTTATTGAAAAATTTATTAGTATAGGTTAAAATGATAAAAAGTTAAACAATTGGTGTAAGAATGATTATAAAGTTAGTTGGTTTGTTGGTTAATTGGACACGACAAGTGATTTTGGCTATAACCTGAATAGGAAACTATAGGAAATGAAATCCAAATTAAGAGAATTAGTTAAAGATTATTTACTAGATTTGAAAATGCAAAATAACTCAAAATCTACTATTAAAAACTATATATACAATTTGAGCAAATTTATAAAATTTATCGAAGACAATAATCTGGATTTCTCTAAACTAAATCCCTCACAGGTTAGGTTATTTAGAAACCATATTGTAGAAGAGGGTCTCAAGCCCAGAACCGTAAATAAAACCATATCGGTTTTGAAAGTATTTTATGATTTTTTAATTGAAGAAGAAGAGATAATAGGTAATCCTGTTAATACCCGAAGACTGCGGGTTAAAGAAGGACAAACCTTACCAAGATTCATGACGCCTAAAGAGCTTGAAATATTCAAGGAGTGGTTTACTACTATTCCAGAGAATGTGGCTTTGGGTTTTCTTACCATGCTGGCAACAGGTATGCGTTTGAGTGAGCTAACTGCATTATTGTGTGTTGATCTAATCAGAATTGATAATGGTGGGTATGTGATCAGGGTCAGGCATGGTAAAGGAAATAAAGAACGGTATGTGCCGGTAATGGATGCAGATGTTGCCAGAAGATTGGTCAAGTTCAGACAAGACCGACCGGGTAATGAACTGCTTATAGGAATAACCGCCAGACAGTATGATTACTGGTCATTGAAATGTAAAAGACAAACCGGTCTTGATTTTTACCCACACCGCTGCAGGCATACAGTAGGTACTCAGTTGTTGCAAAAAGGAATTGCCATAGATAAGGTGCAGGAAGTCTTGGGGCATGAGAATATATCGACCACCAGGCGTTATGCCAGAACAGCACCGGGAGCCATACTTGAACTGGCTGCGAAGGCTGATAAGTAACTAAAAATCTGGTATAATATAGGCATTCAAGTAGTGCGAAAGAGGTGCGTTTTGGTGGAATTTAAAACTATAAACCGCACAAATGATTATGCCTTTAAGAGAATATTCGGATCAGAAGAGGGCAAAGAAGCACTAATTAGCTTTTTGAACGCAGTGTTGAAGCCGTTACCGGGGCAGGAACTGATCACAATTGAGTTGCAGGATAGAGAACTAGACCCTAAATACTTATTGGACAAAGCCGCCAGGCTTGACATTCTGGCCAAAACGGCCATAGGGGCATTAGTGAATGTAGAAGTCCAGATAGTAAACAAATACAATATTGATAAACGCACGGTTTTTTATTGGGCAGGACTATATCACGGACAATTGGCCAGTGGTCAGAACTTTATTTATCTCAGGAAGACTATTACTATAAACATCCTTAGCTTTAACTGGTTTGAAGGTATGGAAAAATACCACTACACCTTCCACATTAGGGAGGATGAAACAGGAGAATTGTTGAACGATGATCTGGAAATTCATTTCCTGGAGCTAGAGAAAATTACCAAGATAAGGCGCAAGCCCCAGAACGATTTGGAGGAATGGCTACTTTATCTCAATAATATTCAGGGAGAAGAAATGGAGGAAATTGCTATGGATAACCCTGGAATTCGTAAAGCTATGACCATCGAGCAGATCTTCTTCAAGAACAAGAAGGAGCGCAGACTATACGAACTTAGAGAAAAAGCTGTCAGAGATGAAATCTCCATGGTAGTTGGTGCAAAAGCTGAGGGTAAAGCTGAAGGTAAAGCTGAAGGTAAAGCCGAGGGTATGGTAGATGCTATCTGTAAATACCTTGATATTAAATTCACAGATGCATCCCTTAGCCTACAAGCAGAGGTAAAGAAAATCAATGACGTAGTTATATTGGATAAAATCATCAATAAAATTTATACCGCCAATAGCTTGGACGAGGCATTTGCTATAGTAAAGGAAGCAGCTAAATAATAATGAACATAAGATTAATAGTTAAGCACACTAGTGTTGCATAAAAGCACTTTTCCATTATAAGGGTATTACTAAAGACCTC
>JAENYS010000026.1 GCA_016841645.1 Desulfoscipio geothermicus
GGTCAACTCCTTTATTGGTAGTATTAACCATTTACACGCAATTAATTACGTTCTCCCAGCAATACTGCGCATGACCGGGGCAACCATCCATGCCACCGAGCGCCAGTGACCAAGTGGACATACTTATGGCCGCAAATCGCCCGCGCATGGCCATGGATCCGAACCATCAACCCCCTGATTAATTACGTCGGCCGCCCAAAGCGACACCACAATCAACCAGCAAATACCCCTCAGACGCACGTAAAGACACCAAAAATTGCATCAAAGTGCATGGGCAATAAAAGCATGGCATAAATACCCTTTTTGAGGCATTCTTGCTCGCCACAGACACAATGGTACATTTATAGGCTATAATAACCACGGCCAACCGGATGCCCTGCATCAATGAGCACTGTTAAACGCCGGTGCTTCTGGTAAATCTCCATCCCCTTTTTAAATATTTCTTATGCGAAGTAAAAAAACCCCGTTAACCGGAGGTTTTAAGCAGCTTACATGAAGTTTTTGACCTGATTTCTTCGCACAAGGCTTCTTATGAGAAATATTATCTCAGCTCAAGTAAAACGCCTGGATCATCTTCTTCCGTTCCTGAGCTTCCGCTGTGTCCGGTACCCTGGTTCTGGTTTGGGTATTTTTCCGGACTGCTTGGCCACCGGGCGAGGCCCTTTTTTGTTGTTGTTGCGGCCGCCCTGGCATAAATGTATAATCATCCCGCAGTGCAGCAATAAGAAGGCCCGGTGCGTTCCTAGTCTGGACGCTTCCGAGCATACTGATTTTCTCATCAACCTTTTCTTCACCAAACTCAGTTACCAGACCATTTAGCAGCTCCAGCGACATCCGCACGCCGCAAACTTTTTCAGCCTGTTGCTGAAGTTTAGTTGCAGTTATTGTCTCATTGGCAGCTACTTTTTCATCCATGGGGTCTTTCTTATTTTCACCGGCCACCGCCTGGACATCTTCCCCAATCTTTTCCCATACGTCCGGCAGCTTTTCTTTGTTTGACAAATCAAAAGCAGCACCATAATTTTTAACAGAGTTACCAACAGCTTTATCCTGTTCTTCCTGTAGGGATTTTTTATCCTGCTGGTCATCCTCAATAACATCAACAACAACATTATTATTTAAAACATTATTATGTACGATTTTTCCGTACGGCTGCCGTACGGTTTTTTCGTACGGTTCACCCTGAAAGCCGCTATTTTCCTGGTTATAATCAAAGCCGTACGATTTTTCCGTACGGCTTTTGATGTTGTTGTTTTTCTCCTTTATTTTCCTCAGTTTGACTAATTCCTGACCATGTGCATTTCTATCTTCCCAACTACGGCACTTTTTCAATTCACAAAACATGCTATCTGCGTATATTGGAATGTCGTACCAGTAGTACACATTTTTCATACTGCCGTATTTGTTTTTTTCTTGAACTATATCAATTAAACCAAATTCATACAGTGTTTTTAATATCTTTTGAGCTTTATCAACTTTACATCCAAACGCTTCCGCAATATTTCTCATATTTTTATGATGACAGACATCATCCTTCGGGTACTTTTCCCGGTCACACCAAGTATAAATCATCAACCACGCCGAGAAAACTTCCATGCCCAGCACTTTCATCCAATGGTCAGCATGGTGGAATGTAAGTTGCGGTAAAGATAGCTCTCGACGTGGTTTTTTGGTTCGTGCCCGAAACTCTAATTTTTCACTCATAGTTTGCCCCCCCAAAGAAGCTCTAGGAACATCTATATTAAAAAAACAACAAAGCATAAGCCTTGTTGTTTTCTGGATTGCTAACGTTTCTTGCAAACGTAAAGCCAAAAATATTTAGTTATAAATCGGTATTAAAAGGTATAACCCGGACCGCCAAATGCTTGATATCACTAAACAAAAAGGTATTAACCAACCTTAATAACAATAGCAAAAAACTAAAGAGATATTTCTCAAAATCGTGCGGGTAATCCCATGAGGGTTCGAGTCCCTCCTTCGGCACCAAAACTTAGATATACCAAGCCTTTGCGGGTTTACATCTTGCAAGGGCTTTTTGCATTGGTCGTGTGAACAAGGCTAATAATGCAAATCCATTATAGCAACATCATAATTCTAAACTTTAATTAATCTTGCGCTTATCAATCCTTTTACCATCGTCATTTTGTGTACATCCATTCCTTTGAGGTTCCTTTTGGATTTGAAAATGCCATTTTAATCACTTTATGTGTACAAAGCCATAGGGTAAAAATACATTAGATAGCCTGGTGGCCGCATAGTTTATGTATTAAACCTACCCTCTAAAGTAGTAAAAAGATGGTAGACACAACAAACATGTCTACCATCTTTTTACTCGCAAATAAAAAAACGTAAGTTTGGCGGTGTTTCCATACCTGAATAACAATCGAAACCTTTTATTTAGCTATGATTTATTTTCACCAAGTTTATCCTTTTCCTCACCATCTTCCAGGTCAATCTACTTTTCTGAGGTCTGTTCTTTGTACAACTCGATACGGCAACAATTACGTCCTTTTTTTACATCTTTGGGCATATCAATCTCCAGTTCCTCAGCAATTTCCTTCAGTTCTTTAATATCCATATCATCCAGGTTGTACTCTATCTTTACCTCCCAATTATTTTTACCCTGCCAAAGCAGCCGGCATCCTCTTTAAGTTTATTTCATTACATTAACGGTAACGCTCGTTAATATCGTCTCCGGGGTTTCGTTCATACCGGAGTTATTGATATTTAAGTATTAAATCTTACATAAAACGTTGTCCCAGTGGAACCAGTTACAATGTCTATCTTAGCATTATTTCTCCGAGCAATGCTATAGCACACAGCCAAACCTAAGCCAGTGCCATCATCTTTAGTAGTAAGGAAAGGCGTACCTATTTTTTTAAGAACTTCTGGTGCAATCCCTGTACCCTGGTCTTGCACAGCAAGGACTACTCCGACATCATCTTTGAATGTTTTAATGGACAGCAGTCCTCCTGGTGACATTGCTTCAAGGCCGTTACGGACAAGGTTAAGGATAAGTTGTTTAATCTCATTTTTATCAATGACTATGTATGGAATATCACCAAGTTGCATTTTGATAATTTTATCCTGTTTCATGGCATCAGCGAAGAGCAAAGGAAAGATAGTCTTAACCTTATGATTTAGACTTTGCCTTTTCAATTCAACCGCCTTATTTTTAGCCAGTGATAAAAACTCTGTAATAATTGAATTAGCCCTGTCCAGCTCCTCTATCATTAAATCCATATATTCCTTATCTTGGACATACCTGTCTTTTACACTGAGTAATTGCAGGAAACCTCTTACGGTCGTCATCGGATTCCTGATTTCATGTCCTATTCCGGCAGACATCTCGCCTACCAAATTCAAACGGTCTAAACGTGCCATTTCATGTTGGTAGCGACGGAGTTCTGTTATATCATTATGTATTAAAAAATGACATTTCTCATTGTTCCATATTATGGATACACCTGATATTAAAGATGTTAATATTTCCCCTGATTTTGTAAGCAAACTTGTTTCGTAATTTCTAACAAAACCTTCTTTATCAATTGCTTCTCTAAATTTTTCACGTTCACTTAAATCCATCCAACCATTTATATCAGTTATACTACAACCGATTATCTCTTCTCTGGCATAGCCACTGTTCTTAGATAAAGCTTTGTTTACTTCTAAAAATGTTCCATTTTTTATTGATATAATACACATTGGAAGTGGATTAGCATTAAAAGTTGCATAGAATATTTCTTCTGATTTTCGCAAAGCTTCTTCCGCTCTCTTTTGTTCAGTGACATCTATTAAAGAAGTAAGTATACATCTTTCACCCTCTAAATCTAATAAATTAGTAGTTGCAACCACATGAATAATCTCTCCTGACTTACTTCTAAATTTAAACTCACAATTCCTGACATAACCATTTTCTGTAAGTTGCTTCCGCACACCTTGCCTTTCTTTGAGGTCTACCCAGACACCCAGTTCTAAAACACTTTTACCTATCATCTCTTCCCGACTATAACCCAATACCTCTGCATAGCTACTATTCACATCAATATATACATCGTCTTTTAACCTTATAAAGGCCATCATCGTTTGATTATGATGAAAAGCTTTATAAAATTTCTCTTCAGATAAGCGAAGAGCCTCTTCTGTATTTTTCATTTTATTAACTTCCAGTCTTAACCTTATATTTTCTGCTTCAAGTTCATGAATACGTGATGTTTTATCCTCAGTTAACTGGGAACTATTTTGGTCGATTGTGTCGGTAAGGTTATAATATTTTACATATTGCTCAAAAATTTTATCTTTAGCAATAGCCAAAGTATTCATCCTCTCGTTCACGAAATCACAACTTTTTATTAATTAAACAACATATTCCTTTTTACCTTCAGGAATTGTGCAATATATTGTCATACACACAGCATATTGTAGGAATAGATCTTGACCCATCCGAAATTTATGATTTTGCAACAGCCCCTTAATTCTTTTGGAAAGGGATATTATATTACCTATAACCATTTTGAAGATTCCACATTTACTTCCAATGTGAATGTCTTTGCCGGTACAGGTTCAGATAACCAAGTCTGAATGGGTTTGAATATCATCGGCATTACAAAGATTAAGATAGCTAATTATCTTCCCGCGATTATTGTTGTTCCTGTTTTATGCTGGATGGCAACACTTATAAACGGGGTAGTTTTCCTATGAAACGAAGATCCGGTCGGCTTCCTTTCGCCAACCGGATCTTCATTTTTGTTAGAAATGGAATGGGAATGTCAGAGCGTACCGCCACTTACTCACGGAGCAACCGTTTATTATCTCCTCAATATCCCTTCAATTGCTGTTTGGTAAGCGTCTGCCAGGTACTACCACCGCTATCTCCGGCATCAACGGGAGCCACCAGCAGTACATACTTCCCATCTTGAAGGACCGGTTTCACCGTATTGCCCAACCTTACCAATTCGTTATTCGCCAGCAAAAATCCTTCCGAGCTTTTCACCAGATCAATATTAGCCTGTGCAAGAATACTTTCAACAGTGGCTATACCATCAATGCTTTTTAATTTTAGTTTGCCTTTCATGCGCCCGTCATTACCGCTTAAACGCAACCCTACCCCGGCAAGAGCCCCGATTACCCCCTGCCCGGTCCCGCCATGCTCGGAAAGGTGCACACCCAATAGCTGCGCCAGGCTACAGGCCTCCCGTTTTGTTACCACAGTATCCTTGGCCTTGCGACCAAAGGCAATGAGTAGTTCCGTATTTTTAACCCGCTCAGCTACGGCTATGCACAGGCCCGGGTCAGATCCCGGCGCGCTTTCTCTGGCTAAAAACTCGGCAGCGTAACTAGTTAAGGCATCCAGATCTTCTTCATTTAAATCTGCGGCAAAGCACATTGAGCTGTTATGCGAGGTATACGGAATATCTGGATGTATGAGCAGCTGGTGCCGGGTCACTCCAAAACTCTTACCCCAGCCTCGTTCTTCCATTGTATCTGATATTAAGGAAACCAGTTCACCGGTACCCCAATCACTATCAATTGTATCCGTATCATCCGCACATACTAAAACCCGTATCAATTTTTAACCCCCCAAAAAATCAATTAATTTGCATAATCCTTAACTAACTGGAAAACCTTTATAACAGCTGAATCCGGAATGAGCCCACCTCCTAAAGCGACAGTTATAACAAGTCACCACATCTTCCAGATACAACTCTTCTTCCACATCTTCCCTATAAAACCGGCAAGCTTCGGCAAGCATAACGGTGGCGTTTAGGTCCTTCCCTGCACTGCTGTTTCCGGTAAAGTATTTTATACCATCTATCTCAATAATGTATTCCGCGATAACATTCATAACCTTATTTTCCACAAGTTTTCACCCCGCTATAATAACTTTATTATCTTCGCCCAAATAAGATTCATTTTTCATCCAAGTCAAAGCTCAATTCTAGAATTTCCACAATATCCATAACTCTAATATCGTTTTTAGGCTGCCCTTTTCATCTCATTGGCAATGCGGGTATCAAAAAGATATTCCACAGCTATACTAACCATGCCTGCCGTCAGAGCTCCAAATATCTAATGAAAAACCGGATCAACTTTGCGAAAAACAAAGCTGGCCCGGCGAAGTTACAAGCCCAGCTCTCCTTTTCACAGTGAAAGGCGCACTGGTTTCCCAGCGCACCCTATCGTCCAACAACCTTAGCCTAAGTGCTTTAGGTAAATTTGGCTCGGAGAGATGATAATGTTTTATATTAGGTTAATTTTCGACCATGGTAGATAAATTCCTGCATTTTCTTCACAAAAGCTTATAAGTAAATTTTTGCTATCAGTGGGGTCAGACCTTGACATTTGACAAAATAGGCCCCCGAAAAAAATCAAGGATGTTCCAGCAGCATCGTATTTAATGATATAACGTGAAATTTGATAAAAACGAATTATTGATTATAGATTTGAATAATTAGGGTTTAGATATACCTTGATTTTACTTCGAACATACCTTAATATTTTATTGTAACTTACATAACTAAAAACATTCTCCGAGTCCGGTTTACCTGTAGACTTACCTAGTTTTAGTGACCAGAACCGGTTGAGAATATAGGAAAACTGATATTCCTCCCATGCGGAAAGGAGGATTTAGCTTTATTATGCTATTAAGCTTTGTCCTATGTAGCAGTTGGGTAAAGCTTTTTTATTTTTATATGGTGCCTCAGCCAAACAACGTAAAGCTATCAAACTACGTTTTATGGGTGTAACCATGAGGTACAGACTACGAGGACAGACCTATTCTATTTGGAAATGAATTAGCAGTCCAAAATGGTTAAGTGTTTTAGTAAAAAGTTATTTAATTAAATATTAACTCCGAACTTTTGAAGCCTAAAACAAATGTCACGGTTCCAAAGTCGATAGGCTCAGGGGGAAACTCCTGGACCTCCCGGTATGGAAAGGAGGTTTAACACACACATTTTAAATGCCGGGTTTTTTACCGGCATTTATTATTTATAAAACAGACGAGGAGTGATATGAATGAGAAAAACAGCGTTAATTATGGTAATGTCATTATGTTTGCTTATTTCCTTTGCCGGTATTTGTTTTGCCCAACCAACCGATATTTCAGGCCACTGGTCAGAGAATCAGGTACTTAACTGGGTCAATAATGGTTATATAAACGGCTATACCGACGGTAGTTTTAAACCTGATAATCCTGTTTCCAGGGCTGAGTTTATTACTTTTGTAAACAAGGCATTTAATTTTACTGCTACAGCTACTCCAGATTTATCAGATATAAACTCCCAAAGCTGGTATGCCGGAGAAGTTTCCAAATCGGTAGCTGCCGGTTACATTAGCGGTTACCAAGATGGTACATTTAGGCCCAATAAGCAGATTACCAGACTGGAAGCTGCGTCTATAATTGCCCGGGCAATTGGTTCCGAATTACCAGGGGGCACAGATGCACTCAATATTTTTCGTGATAAGGACGAAATTCCCGCCTGGGGAAGAGAAGCTGCAGGAGCCGTAGCTGCGCAGGGAATTATTAAGGGCTACACGGACCAGACTTTCCGATTTGGACAACCCATCACCCGTGCTGAAGCCGTAGTAGCTCTTGACCGGGCTCTTGCTTTTTCAACCAAGTCTACTGAACAGTCATCTGAAATGATTATCGATAAAGCAGGTACATACGGACCGGCCAGTGGTGAACAAAGCATTGAAGGTAACTTGACTATCAGTGCCAGCGGGGTAATTTTACAAAACACTAACATCACGGGAAACCTGCTGCTTACGGAAGGCATCGGTGACGGCACAGTCACACTGAAAAATGTAACTGTGGATAAAAGCACCACTATTAAAGGCGGCGGCAGTAACAGTATTAATACGGAAAACTGTACACTTCCCGAGGTTATTGTAAATAAGCCCGGGGTAAACATAACCGCTAAAGGCGGAACCTTAACCAATGTAACCTTGGAATCCGGCGCCACGGTCCACGAGATTGGCAACAACGGTCCAGGTTTCGAAAATGTTTCAATTTCATCGAAAGCAACTGTTCAAACACAGTTTTCATTTAGTGGCACTTTTAAAGAAATAACTGTTGCGGCCAAGCAGGCCAAAGTCAGTATTTTTGGCGACAACGTGGCTGATTTGTATGTGATCGAAAACGCCACAGGTGCGGAAATAGAAATAGCTGAGGACGTAACAGTCAAGTTTTTGAACATTTCTGCAGCAGTAACAATTTCCGGTAAAGGCAAAATTGAAACTACTAGAGTAATGGCTGCAGGCTCAACCATTAATATTAAGCCGAATAAGTTAGAAAACCCCAATAATGTAAAAGTTACAATTGATGGTGAATCTACCACTGATTCGTGGTCGGGTAGCCAAGGCAGCAGTGATGGCACCGGTGGTGGGGATGGAAATGCCTCCTTAAATTTGGTCGGGGCCTACCTGGTCGATACAGGTGATTCTATTCGAAACAGTAATGAGGTACCGGTTAGACCTGAGATTAAACTGGTGTTTGACCGGGGTGTAGTCAGGGACTACTGGGATAACAATAAGTCATGCATTACAATGGAAAGCACCTCCGGAAACGAGGTACCCTTGAATGTTTCCCGGATAAGCAACAATGATAGCGAAAAAAGGCATATTTATGTTGCTCCACAAAATGACCTGACTCATGGCAAATCATATAATTTGATTATCAGCTCTAATTTAATGGCTAATAATGGTAACACCCTGGGTCGTGAAGTAGTGACTAATTTCCGGATTGAGACTTCCGGAAGCGGCGGTGATGGTAGCGGTGATGGCACCGGTGGTGGGGATGGAAATGCCTCCTTAAATTTGGCCGGGGCATACCTGGTCGATACAGGTGATTCTATTCGAAACAGTGATGAGGTACCGGTTAGACCTGAGATTAAACTGGTGTTTGACCGAGGTGTAGTCAGGGACTACTGGGATAACAATAAGTCATGCATTACAATGGAAAGCACCTCCGGAAACGAGGTACCCTTGAATGTTTCCCGGATAAGCAACAATGATAGCGAAAAAAGGCATATTTATGTTGCTCCACAAAATGACCTGACTCATGGCAAATCATATAATTTGATTATCAGCTCTAATTTAATGGCTAACAACGGCAATACCTTGGGTCACGAAGTATTGATCAATTTCCGGGTTAAGACTTCCGGCAGTGGCGGCGGAGGTGGCGGAAACGATGATGGAGAAGACGATACACCGGCGGCGCCAATTTTAACAGATTCGCAAGTGACCACACAAGGTGATGTAAGCATATCTTTCAACAAAGATATAGCCGATCCTGTCGGCAAGCACACCGGTTTTGCTGTAACCGTGGACGGAGCACCTGTGACTATAAATGCAGCGACAGCTGTGACGGACACTAAGAAAATAAAGCTGGTGCCGGCCACAAAAGTAACCAGCGGCGATCAGGTGGTGCAGGTAGCATATACTAAACCGGGCGATGCAGCGCTGCAAGTAACCGCAACGGACGGCGGAGTGCTGGAGTCTTTTGCCCCGCAAAGTGTAACCAATAGTTTGCCAGGCTCCTCCCCTGTTTTTGTGAGCGCTGATGTTACTACGCAAGGTGATGTAAGCATATCTTTCAACAAAGATATAGCCGATCCTGTCGGCAAGCACACCGGTTTTGCTGTAACCGTGGACGGAGCACCTGTGACTATAAATGCAGCGACAGCTGTGACGGACACTAAGAAAATAAAGCTGGTGCCGGCCACAAAAGTAACCAGCGGCGATCAGGTGGTGCAGGTAGCATATACTAAACCGGGCGATGCAGCGCTGCAAGTAACCGCAACGGACGGCGGAGTGCTGGAGTCTTTTGCCCCGCAAAGTGTAACCAATAGTTTGCCAGGCTCCTCCCCTGTTTTTGTGAGCGCTGATGTTACTACGCAAGGTGATGTAAGCATATCTTTCAACAAAGATATAGCCGATCCTGTCGGCAAGCACACCGGTTTTGCTGTAACCGTGGACGGAGCACCTGTGACTATAAATGCAGCGACAGCTGTGACGGACACTAAGAAAATAAAGCTGGTGCCGGCCACAAAAGTAACCAGCGGCGATCAGGTGGTGCAGGTAGCATATACTAAACCGGGCGATGCAGCGCTGCAAGTAACCGCAACGGACGGCGGAGTGCTGGAGTCTTTTGCCCCGCAGGACGTTAATAACAGCTTGGCAGTACCGACACCAGTACCGGTATTAACCAATGCCGAGGTAACCAATAAAGGAGATATCAGTATGCAATTCGACAATGAAATGGATGTACCCGCGGCGGATGACGCATTAATGGGGCAGATTTGCGATCAGTTTACAGTTACAGTAAACGGAGTTGAGAACATCGTTACCGCAGTGAGCTCTACTAATACCATTGGTAAAGTAAAGCTGGTGTTAACCAATAAGGTGACTGCCGGGCAAAGTGTAACGCTTGCCTACTCCAAAAGTAATAACCCTGATGTACAACTGAAATCTGTAGGTGGCAGTGTGCTGGCATCATATGCGGCGATTCCAGTTGCCAATAATTTATAATATTAAAGGAGGGATTTGGTGGCAATCAGTAATAAAGCACGACTACTGGTTGTATTCCTAGCACTGGTATTTAGCTTTATAGGAATATTACCATCAGCTTATGCTGATAATGGCGACAGTTCAGGCGGAGGGCATGATAATCCTCTGACTATCCTGTCCTCCACTCCGGAAGCCGGCCAAAAGGATGTACCAGTTACAGAAGAGATTAACTTGCATTTTAGCAAAAACGTGATCAATATGACAGTTAAGGACAATAATATGCAGTGCTTTGCCCTCTATGACAGCACTGGAACCTCAATACCCATGCAGGTGATCATGGCAGATGACCAGGTTGAGCCGGAAAAAAAACGGGATGTAGTGCTCAAGCCCAAGCAGACTTTAAAGCCTGGAACAGGTTATACAATAAAGGTCGCTTCTAGCTTGACCTCAAAGAGCGGTGTTACCCTAGGACGGGAAATTAACATAGCGTTTACTACTGCCGGTGTAGCACCTTCCCCCGGTAAAAGTGAAACGGGCCAGACTGCCCAAACAAATGCCAATCAGGCACAGCCAGTAAAGGAGGCAGGCCAAACCAATTCTTCCGGCACTAGCAAAACAGTAAGCCCCAGCCAACCGGAGAGTTTAAGCTCAACATCAAGCAGCAGCGAAGGCTCTGAAAAACAAGCGGCTGTGAAAACAGAAGAAGCCGGTTCAGGGGCAGCCTCAAGCCCGAAAGAGAATAATGATACTATTAAAACAGATGATGAATCTGAAAAAAATGTTCAAAATGTTAGCCCAACAGAGGAAAACAAAGCATTACAGAATCCCAACAACGAGTCCAAAAGGCAGCAAATACCCTCGCAAGTGCTCGGACTAATTGCTGCCGGCGTTGCCCTTGCGGCCGGCTACCTGTATTACAAAAAGAGCAGATCATAATATTATCCAAAACCACGTGCGGCTTTCGTTGATAAGTGAGGGGTGAATATAACGGGTAAAAAAATATTATACCTACTAATACTAATTAGTCCGTTAGTTGTAATCTTCTTATCCTTGTTCATAGGCAGATTCCCGTTGTCGATAGATGTCGTTACCCAAATAGTATGGTCTAAGCTAACCTCGTCCGCCACCGGTATTCCCGAGATATCCCAGACAGTAGTTTGGGATATCCGGCTACCCCGAGCGATACTAGGGGCTCTGGTGGGTGGTTCCCTGGCGGTGAGCGGTGCCGCTTTCCAGGGACTGTTTCGCAATCCGCTAGTCAACTCCGGTATTCTGGGTGTCAGTTCAGGGGCCGGCTTCGGAGCAGCATTGGCCATTATATTGTTTAATCAAACCAGTTTCATATATCTATTCGCGTTTTGTTTTGGTGGCCTGGCCGTTTTGTTAAGTTATTTTATTGGCCGTGTATACAACACTACTCCCACTGTCATGTTGGTGCTGGGCGGAGTAATTGTGTCTTCCATTTTTTCATCATTAATTTCCTTTCTTAAATACGTAGCCGATCCTTACAATCAGTTACCCACTATCGTGTTTTGGTTAATGGGCAGCTTGGCTACGGCGCGCTTTCATGACATTGCCATCGCCGGTATTCCTATGGTAGTCGGTATGGCGGGGCTGGTAGCCATACGGTGGAGAATCAATGTGCTTTCTATGGGAGACAAAGAAGCACATGCATTGGGCATCAACACAGCGCTGTCCAAGGGCATTGTAATATGTTGCGCCACCCTGGCCACTGCCGGAGCGGTGTGTGTAAGTGGTATTATTGGTTGGATAGGCTTGGTAATCCCACATATCGGCCGGATGCTGGTGGGCAATGACAACAAAAAACTTATCCCGGTCAGCATGGCCCTGGGCGGCTGTTTTTTAATTATCGTCGATAATCTGGGACGTGTCATTACTGGCTCCGAGATACCCCTGGGTATATTAACTGCTCTGGTAGGAGGACCTTTTTTTGTGTACCTGCTCAAAAAAACCAAAGGAGGAGGCTGGTAACAGTGTATTTGTTAGAAGTTATTGATGCCGGCTTCAGCTATAAAAACGCTAAAATATTTGAGCATCTATCAATTAGTATCGGCCCGGGGGAGGTACATTGCATAATAGGTCCCAACGGGTGCGGCAAAACAACATTGTTGGACTGCATACTTGGCGTTTTAAAGCTTAATTCGGGTGAGATCAAGTTAAAGGACAAAAGTATCAACCAATACCGCATATGGGAAATTGCCAACCATATCGCCTACGTACCGCAAAGTCACGCTAAAACTTTTCCCTACACGGTAATGGACATTGTGTTAATGGGCAGGGCATCTCACACCGGTATTTTTGCTTCCCCCACTCAGGAGGACAGAGTTATAGCAGAACGCGCGCTGGCTATGGTAGGGCTCAGTTCATATAGGGAACGGCCTTACACTCAATTGAGCGGGGGCGAAGGCCAACTAGTAATGATTGCAAGGGCACTAGCCCAGAAAACGCCGGTAATCATTATGGATGAGCCCACCGCCCACCTTGATTTCAAACATGAACTTATTGTCCTGGAAACTATTGTACAGCTGGTTCGAGATACGGGGCTATCCGTCGTAATGGCTACTCATTTCCCTAACCACGCTTTTTATTTTGCCAACAATGGAATAAATACCCAAGTGGCACTGATGAGCAACCGGAGGTTTATTGCTAACGGCCATCCGGATGGCATACTAACTGAGAAAAATCTACAGGCGGTTTATAATATCTATGCCAAAGTGGTTACGCAGCACATAAGTCCAATGGGGGAAATAAAACAAATTATTCCCGTTGGCACATTAAATAATCATTTAAAAGGGAGGTAGCCGTTAGATGAGGGCAAAACATAATATAATTATTTGTTTGATAATGATCTTAGTTATGTTATTTTGGTTAACTGGTTGTCAGGACGACACTGATGGCAGTCAATCAAATACCTCAGAGCAAACCGGAACAAAAACTGTAACAGACTGTATTGGTCGCCAAGTGGTTATTCCTGGCCATGTGGATAGGATAGCCTGCCTGTATGCTTTCACCGGCCACGTGGTTGCCATGCTCGGTAAAGCTGATCAGATGGTTTCTGTAGTAGACGGTCTGAAAAGGGATGTCTTACTAACCTCACTTTACCCGGGCATTAAACAAGCCAACATACCTGTTACCTCCGGTTCCATTAATATTGAGGAACTGATTAAGGCCAAACCGGACATTGTTTTTATTAAGGGTGAGACTGCTCACAATGAGGGTGAAGTAGCCAAACTCAACAAAGCCAATATTCCTTACCTGGTAGTTGATTATAAAAATATGCGTGAGCAGCAGTATGCCGTTACCATGATCGGACAGGCGGTAGGGGCAGAGGATGAAGCCCATAAATATAACGAGTTTTACCAGGTATGTATTAACCAGGTAGAAAAAAAGGTAAGTCCTATTCCCAGCGCGCAAAGAGTAAGGGTTTATCACTCAGTGAACGAGGCCACCAGAACGGACATGAAAGACACTTTGCCGGCTGACTGGCTACAGGCAGCCGGCGCCAACAACGTTTCAGTCAATCAGCCGTTAAAGTTGTTTGAAGAAAAACATTTTGCCAGCCTTGAACAAATTTTACTGTGGAATCCGGATATTATTCTGGTTAATGAATACGGTGTGGTCAACTACATAATGACCAACGAGCAGTGGGCTACGTTAAACGCTGTAAAAAATAACCGGGTATATCAAATGCCCATCGGTATATCTCGCTGGGGCCATCCCGGTTCTCTGGAAACACCGCTGGCTCTATTATGGACAGCCAAGCTGCTCTATCCTGATAAGTGTCCTGAACTTGATATAGCTGCCGAGGCAAAACATTTCTATGAAGAGTTTTTTAACCTGCAGCTGAGTGATGAGGAGATGGACCAAGTATTAAAGGCCCAAGGTATGCGTAAGTCCAAGGGCAACGAGTAAATAACATCTTGGCATGGTTGACCATCTACCGGTTTTATACTGGTCACTGAAAAATAACTGCAAAAAACTATGACTAAAGCTCAATTGACCGAACACAATTTCGCCCACCCGTCTTTGCTTGATATAATGCTCGGTCAGCGTTTTTAATAAAATAATCCAAGCTTTCATTGGTAACGGTATTAATTCCGGTAATTCCTATACTTGCAGTTAATTTTAAGCAATTGTCTTCATAAAATATTTCCGCTGTCTCAATATTATTTAATATCCTATTGGCAATAATCTTACAATCTTCTAATCTTGTTCTCGGGAGAACTATAACGAATTCTTCGCCACCAAAACGTGCTGGAATATCTATGGAACGAATGGAATTGCTACAAATGTCGGCAACTGTTTGCAGAACTGCGTCACCGGCCTGATGACCGAATTGATCATTAATATCCTTAAAAAAATCAAGATCAAGCAAAATAAAAGAAATAGCAAGTTTATATCTTTTTGATCGAATTAGCTCACAGGAGCTAATTTCAACAAAATGTCTTCTATTGTATATTCCTGTTAGTCCATCTCTTGAAGCCAAATAGTTTAATTTTTCCATACTGACCACATATTGTGTAATGTTTGCTATACTTACAATAAAACCGAGTACCCGGTTTTTTGGACCAAATATTTTCACTGTTTTAACGCTATAGTAATTACTACCACAATCTTGGCCATTATTATATTGAATTTCTTCTGAATTAACGATAGACTGGATTAATTTATCATTTGCACCAAATATGGCCTGAATATTTTTGCCTATAATATTCTCCTTTAAAACAGGGAAAATAACTGCAGCTGAAGGATTAAAGTCAATAATACTATAATTAGCATCCAGCACAATAATACCATCGTTTGTGCATGTAAAAACCTTATCTCTGGCCAACGGTTTTATATTTAGAAACTGATATTTTAATATGGCTACTATAATTAAAATATAAGAAACTGTGCAAGTCAACGGGCCTAAATCAAGACCTAATGGTGATATATTCAGCAAGTTTGGAAAGTAAGAAAACCAGGGCAATAAAGAAGCAATAAACATTGTTACACACTGACGGCGAATGTGCCCGATTGATTTTCTATACTGTTGAAAATACAAATAACTGGCCATGATTACACATAAGGACATATAAATCCCAAAGACCAAATACCAAGGACCTTTTTCAATAAAAAGTACAGGGATTAGATTACTTGTATCATATTGAACTTTAGAATAGTATAGATGATTTATGCTGCTTGTATAACGGAGTATTAGAGTAATAACCGGTATAATAAATATACCCAACTTTACGGCAGGGTTAAGCAAATATTCCTTATCACTGTACTGCAAGGCTAAAATAATCCAAAAAGCAGGTAAAAACGGTATGCCAATGTACTGAACCAAATTCCAAAAGAGCATCTGATTCAAGTCGGTGCTGTGTATTTCCATAGCATAGCCAATAGAGTAAAAAGTATTAACCAAGCATAGAAGTGAAAAGGTTTTTACATACGAATTGTTTAGTCTAAACGGATATAATAGAACAAAAACATTTAACAAAGCTGACGCGAATAAAAACCCGGTAATTGTACAACCAATATTATGCATAAAATTCTACCCAATTTTTCCTAACTAACTATTAATAATAGAAAGAATTTTATCCCCATATTTATCAACCTTTTTCTTACCCAACCCTTTAATTTGCAGCAACTCCTCTCTTGTCCGCGGCTTTTTTTCAACTAACTCTTCAAGCGTATTATTTGAAAAAACCATGAAAGTTTTAATATTTTCTTCTCTGGAAACTGCATGCCTGTATTTTCTTAATTCTTCATAAATATTTATATGTATATCGAGGTCGCTAACATAATCTTCATTGGTTATTCTGTACTTTTTGATAAAATCTATCGCTTGTGTTGGTTTATGATTATCTTGCAGGAAATGTGCAATTTTATACATATTTTTTTCCGGTATAAAATTATTATTATGCTTATCTGCAATCGCTTCATTTAATATTATGTTTAGTCTATCATGCCTGAATATTTTATCACTGACTTTGGTTGGGCAATTATCAAAATTAATTATTGTCTTAGGGTTGGCAATTACGAAAAGCGAAATTATAGGCAGCCTGGATATATTGTTCTTTTGAAGATAATCCCTAAGTATATTAACGTGTCGTTCATTTTGGACTATAGGACTATATATACTTTCTCTACTTTCAACCTTGCCGGATATTGATTTAATTAATTTAATAAAATTACCATCAGATGTTATTGTAATATCACCGTTAAGTGTTCTAGTCTCCAAAACATAAATATTCTTTGGAGAAATCAATATAAAATCAAATTGGGCTACATATTCTTCATGCTCTATCCTAATATCGTACAAACATAAAATAGGCAGATACGATTTTTTTAATTCATAATAAACGTATTTTTCACCCTCTATTCCTTGTTTTAAAAAAATGATATCTCGTTTAACCTGTTCCTTTATGTAGCCAGATTTTAATTTTGCAAATAAGTTCTCCAAATATCTCAGCTGGGGATTATTGCTGGTAAAATCTTTTAAAAAAATTGTTTCTGTGATCTTCCTTTTTTCATGCACCAAGTTCATAAACTTTTCAAATAAAGACATTATTTTACCCCCTTGAATAATCCGTACCGGTAAAAACACTGTGCGATAGTTTTCAAAAGAGAATTCGAAATGTATGCGGAAATTGGGGTTAAGATCAAGAAAAGTCTGTCAAAGTAGTTTTTTTATGATTCTTATGTTGGCATATTTACATTTATGTCATAATATGTTAACATAGTCCGTGGTGATTAATATGGACTTAAAAAGCTGGGGTAAACTACTGGTTAAAATAGAGCATGAACGCCGCAGGTTATACGTTATATCACAAAATGAACCCTGTAATACAAAAAAGTTAATTCTGGCTAGCCGGCGACTGGATCAGTTGCTAAATCAATATCATAAGAAATATAAAACGACTTGACCCCTTATTTCTTCTTGTAAACGTTTAATCCTATTTTTAATCCTTCGTGACCAGGAACGCTTATATTCCCTTCAGTAGATGCAATGATGATTGTTTTGCCTGACGAAGACGGTCCAAACTCCTTCGTCAAATCCACTTTGACCGTTAGGATATTAGCATCCACTTTCATTTCAACGTTCTTCATCTGTCAGTCACTCCTTTTCTGGAATTTTTTATGACATAACCCTACAAAATTATTATTCTCTGAACAACTGCAACTTCCTGCAAAATTTATTGTTTACTCTAAAAAACGGTGATATTGGTATTTAAAATCTACGCTTGTGTCATTGCCGATAACTACAATTTGACCGATATAATTGCAGCAACATTGATAAACGGTACCCCATATAGGAGAGAGCCGGGTCAAATAATCGCCCGGCTCTCTTCCTATATACCATGAACTTCTTCATGTAGAACACTTTTGCGGTCACCTTTTTTGAAGGAAACTTTTTGCCCGGTACTAAACATTCTTACTCTCTCAGCACCTGCCGCGACTCTGAAAGCCCGTAGGTTGTCTTTGATCATAAATCCGGAAAGGTCTCCCACCCCGTAATCGAATAAAACTGGCGCCAACGGGGTCCCGGGGCCGACCATCGTGACTCGCCCGGCATTTTTGGATAGTTCAAGGATTCTGGGCAGGGTCTTGTTAATAACGCTGATATAGCTTAAATATACATAGTCACACTCAGGAATAATGTATTCACTGGCCGATATAGGGTAATCCCCCTCTTCCGGGTCCCATTCGATAAGAGAAAAGTCACTAATTGGTTCAAAGAGACTTTCCAAATGTGGAAAATGCCCGACCACCGCAACTTTTTTACCACGAACATCATTTTGAGACATAATAAAAGGATCAAATATTCTGTCCTCTACTCGCTGGTTATCAGAAAAAATCACGCCATTAGCCCTAGCCACCCGGGGATGATTATAATAAGCATTAATAGCAGCCAGACCTACCGAGGCCTCGACAAAATTCCAGGACTTAATACAAATGGCAACGTCCTGCAAGGTTGCGTCATGCAAGTTTTTGGAAAACATGGGTTTTCTGGTCTCGCAATGGCTAAGCCCGGTAATGCCTGCACCATCCCCGCTGCGAACGTAAGCATAGTGGTTCCCGCAAATAAGCTCATCCACCATTAAATCCCCAGGGATTCCCTCAATCAGAGCATCATAAATTTGCCACACCATAAATATCCTCCTCATTATGATTTTAGCAGATCTACTGTGATTTGTGCTCCGTCACGCAGGCGATTGCGTAGCTTTTGCAGGGTATTGTCCAGCTCTTCAATGGCCTTGAGACTTTGCTTTTCCGTATCGGAGATATCTAAGACCTTAATGATTCCGCCGTTTTTGATAACCATTCGTTTATCGGCACTGAGTGCCAGCAGCGGGTCATGAGTGGAAACAAAGATAATTTTTTCCCTTTTCGACAACAGTTCAATGGCCTGCCGCCTATCAATGCCGGCATTTTCTATTTCATCAATAAGCACAATGGGGGAGTTGCTCATATAGGCCGTATCGGCTATCATTAAAGCTCTTGATTGCCCGCCGCTAAGTTGAGTTATCTTTGTGTCCGGCATAAATTTTTCACCTGCCAGTTCATTGGCACACAAAAAGCATTTTTCCACCACTTGCTTTGCACTAGTTGTCAGCCTGCTTTTGGCATGCATATCTAAAAATTCACTGACAGTCAGATCCATGACAAAATTCATATTTTGTGAAAGCTGGGCCACCAACTTGCCGTCCATCTCAAAACGCTGCAGATCATCAAGTTCAGCCCCATTAATCAGGATGCGTCTGCCGGTAGGGGTATCTCCCTGGGCCACGCACTCAATATCGTTTAACAATCTGCTTTTGCCGGATCCGGTAGGTCCTACAATACTGATGATTTCTCCGCAGGAAATAGTCAAGCTGATGTTTTCCGGTTCCCTGGATTTGTTAAAGCCCCCAATGATGGTGAGAGATGACAGAGCATGGAGGGATACTTCAGCCGGAGTAAATGTTTCCATAAACTCACAAAAACTACGCAACACCCCAAATTTATCCAAGCCGAATTCTTGTAGAATGCCCTCATCAACTTCCTCAAGTGCCTGAGACAGAGACAATTGCTTCGGAATACTGTTTAAACGCAAATTAGCCAAAAAGTCTGATGCTATGGGGTATTCAAGCAATAAATCCTCAATGCTTAGATCAGTTGCAAGCGCTATAAAGTCCTGTCTAATCATAATTCCTTAAACTCCATCTTTTTCATCATTCCCATTTGGTGAGACTCACCGATTCTCGTTTCTCCGGTACAATAGGAGCATACTGCTGCGGGAGTTGTAAAACGCAATTTCATATCTCGCAGGGTTTGAATATCCCGGGCTTGCTGTAAATACTTGGACAGTATAAAGGATCCTTGGCCGGTGATGCCGTTGACAAAAATCACCTTGGCCGACGCATTCACCTGCTTAATATTGAAAGCAAATACTTCCCGTTCAGCCTGGGAAACAATATCACCTTTGGTCACTGCTACAACATCCGCTAACTTCAGCAGGGGGCCTATTTTTCGCGGGGTATTGGCTCCGGAAAGGTTATCGATTACGCAAATAGAAAAAATCCCGTTAATATAAGGAGAACAGCGGTTGCACAGACCGGCGCTCTCGGTGATGAGCATTTGAAAGCCTAATTTCATACCCCACTGGACAGCATCATCAATATTGCTGACAAAGTAATGATCCGGACAAATTTTCCCGGAGAACCCTGTCTGGATAGGAATGTCCGCTTCTTTATAGCGCAGGTTGTCAAATGAATTGAGACAGTCAAATTTCACCACACCTACACTGCCCTTGGGTAAACCCATGCACTCAATGAGTTTTATAATAACTGATGTCTTGCCTGAAGATGGCGGACCGGCGACAGTTATGAGCTTCATAGCGAACCTCCTCTCTACCTTAATATATATTTATTATTGATTATTTTTGCTACCATATTTTAACTCTATCGGCTGTTTAGATTTTATTTAGATTTAATGAAAATACGGGAAAAAATATAATTGCCGGGCAAAAATTGCGCAAAGCAAAGCCGGCCTGGCATAGCCTGAAAGCTCAGCGCTCCTTTTCACAATGGAAGGCACACTGGTTTCCCGGACACCCTGTAGTCCAACCACCTGGCTTTTAGAGCTTTAGGTAAGTTTAGATCGGAGAGGTTAGATGTGTTTTCACAAATACCCTTTTCGACTATGGAGAGTAAATTCCTGCTAATCTTTAATAACAAGCTTTTCGTCCTGAGGTCGATTACATAACTCTTTTTGCCTTATTTTATCTCTCATTCAAAAAATAACAGTGTCTCTAACCCTGGTTACATAAATGGGTATATTTTGTTGAGATAAATAAGGGAAAAGCTTTTATCAAACTCTACTGTTATAGTGTCTTTTTTGGGGATTAGAGTTGAGTTTTTATTCTTCTTGCCATCCCAAGTAATGTTAACAACACTCAATGGTTTTTGTCCTGGTATACCCGGTGTATTTTTCCCTCCACTGTAAGAAGCCGGCGACAACGTCTGTCCCTGAATCGGAATATTAATTATTTGGTCCGGGAATATAAGACCGGTTTTTAATCTGGGGGTCTGCAGCAAGCAAATTGTCTAAGGATATCGAAGGATATCGAAAATTTTTTGGCAATGATAAACACAGTATCTCCCGCTTGGACTGTATACGTCACTTATTATTCCCTCCTGTCTAAAATGATGTTTTATAATATGGCAGGTTATTGTAATAGGTTCCACATCTTACACTTAATACCAACTAGAAAACTAACAGCCAAATACTTTTTGACAAAGAAAAATCTCCCACCAAAGTGAGAGATTTTTCTTAAGTACATGTTAAATTTTTAAAAATGCAATTTCAACAGCCTTAATTATACGTCTTTGTAAATAATGGTTCCAACGTGCTCGCCATTTAATGCCCTGGTAATATTGCCCGCCTTAGTGCCATTAATGACTTGCAGTTGCTTCATATTCTGGGCACGGGTGAGCAGCTCCAGCACAACCCTTTCTATAACCAGATCGTCCTGGTCCCTGTCCAGCAACTCTTTTGCGCCGATTTTTGGAATAAATTCAGCGTCCGGGGCGACCTTTGGATTGTCCGTATACAAACCGTCAACGTCTTTAACGAAAATACACTGCTTGGCCCCAATCACCTCGGCAAGTAAATATGCCCCGACGTCGGTGCGATTGCTGGGAATGCGACCTTCCTCCGGCGGATGCTCCCAGTATCCATACGGCGGCATGCCGTGAATCACCGGAATGCAACCCTGTCTAAAATAGGCCCCCAGTTTTGGAATGTCGTCGTGCCCGATCTTGACCCCCCCGTGAGGGATCAAAAGTGTGCTCAGCATCAGAGCGTTTTGCTCGGATATGCTCTGGCCCAGCTTTGATATTATCCCAGTTGGCATACCCAGTTCCATAGCGATGGCGTAAACGTGCCTGGAGCGAGTTCCTCCACCGGTCGAGATGATCATTTTGTGCTGTTCGGAGTTTTCAATAATCTCATCAATAATGGGCAGGACCACTTTAGCCCCAATGTCGGTAATACTCTGACCGCCAATTTTAAGAACACTAACGTCGGGAAGGATTCTAAATGATTCTTTGTACTCCAGGCTTTGTAAAAATGTTTTGCCCACCAGGGATTCGCCCATCAGCTTGCTTTTAACATGCAGCCTTTTACTATCCTTTTCACGAATTAATGCCATTATTTAACCTTCTTTTCTATTCATCATCGTCGCCATCATGATCATCTTCTGCATCGTCTTTACCGGCCTGAAGGTATATAACATCCGCCCCGATGACTCCGGCGATCTCCTCTATTTCCATCTTCCTTATATGCTTTGCCTTGATTTTCAAATCCACACCCGCCACTGCCACCACGAAATAGCGTGGCCTCTTCTCCTTTTCCCCTACCTTGCGACGCTCACGAACAAAAATTTTTGCACTAGCCATAATATACACCTCCATTAAATATTATAATATTTTTGACAAAAAATAAGGTTTTATTTATACAACAATTTACCAGTGAGATATTTAAAAATTTGTGCTGCAGCAATGATACACTAATATTGTATTGCTATTGTATTAATGATATTATATCCAAAATAACACTAAGTGTAAAGTGCACATAGGTTAAAATTTATCGAAAAATGTCCGTGGTAATTTATACTTTTGGACTAATGGTAATGATAAGTGAGCGGGGGGTTAAAATGGCTACGGGGAAAAATGAAAATGGCACTGGAATTTCTCTGGACAGAATGATTCAGCCCATGCTGCTTATGCTTATTTTAAAAAAGCCGACCCATGGTTATGAACTTATCCAAAGCTTTAATGCTGTGCATGAAGGTGAAATTGCAGAGCCGGGCACTATTTACCGGAACCTACGGCGTCTGGAAAGAGAAGGGTTTGTTTTATCCGGTTGGGAGGCTTCCGAGTCCGGTCCGGCCCGTAGAAAATATGCCATTACCGAAGATGGAATTAAAGCCCTGCATGAGGCTGTACTAAAATTGGAGAAGCAAAAGCAGCAAATTGAAGATTTTTTAACTGAGTATAATCATTTACCGAAAAAGGGGGGGCACTCCATTGAAAAATGACCCAAACTCGCTGAAAATACTGCATGCAGGCGCTCTGAGAAAACCTATAAAAGAATGCATCCATATTCTATGGGAAAAATATCCTAGCTTAAAAGTTGAATTGGATTACGCCGGCTCCCGGGCTTGCGCCAATGCTGTGGCGGAGGGTAAAATTGTAGATGTGATTGCCCTGGCGGACTACCAGGTGTTTAAGGATATTTTAATCCCCAGGTTTGTTGATAATTGCTTTATTTTTGCAACCGACCAAATGGTGCTGGCCTTTGATGAGTTTTCTCCGGACGGCGATAAAATTAACAGTCTAAACTGGATGGATGTGCTTCTAAGTAACCCTGCTATTAAATACGCACTCTCAAATTACCGCCTTGACCCTTGCGGTTACCGGACATTAATGCTCTGGCAACTTGCGGAACAATACTATGCCAGGCCGGGTTTATACAGGAATTTGGTAAACGGCGCCAACAACTTATACACCAAATCACTCGACCTGGCCATGGCCTTGATGGAAGGCAGAGTTGACTATGGATTTGAATACCGGTCTGTGGCTAAACAAATGAATCTCCAGTTTATTAATTTTCCAGCGGAAATCAATTTAAGTGACCCCCGCCTGGCTGATTGTTATGCCCGGGCTAAGGTTGTTATAGAGGGAAATACCCCCGGCTTGAAAACGGAAATTTTGGGTGCACCTATAGAATTTGCCGTCTCAATACCTAAAAATTCCAATCAAAAGAAAATAGCACGGGATTTTATTGAGATTCTCACGGGAAGCCGGGGAGAAGGAATATTGGAGAACAACGGGTTGATTCCATGTTAGTTGGTTTCTTAAGCTTAAGTCCTGATGACCGTGAATTAAATTCCAAGATAACTGAGTTGGTTGATGCTTTAACAGCTTACTAGCTGCCATTTAGGTAATTGTGAAGGTGTGGAAAATTTATGTCTGCTTTAGAAACTCAAGCTCAACCTAAACTGCTTTTGAAAAATCGTTTTGATAAATCTGAATGGGCGGGTGCCTTCGGCGACCTGGGAACTTTGATCCCATTTGTAGTAGGTTATATTACAGTAATGAAAATGGACCCCCTGGGTGTGCTGTTTACGTTTGGTGTCCTATTAATTATTGCCGGGTTTTATTATAAAACTCCAATTCCGATTCAGCCAATGAAGGCAATCGGTGGTGCGGCTATCGCTCAATCAACCGCCATAAGCTCGGGAATGGTATGGGGGGCGGGACTTTTTACCGGGTTATTCTGGTTAATCGTAGGGGCAACCGGCGCGCTTAACGTTATCTCTAAAATTGCTTCAAAACCGGTAATCAGAGGGATTGTGCTCGGTCTCGGCCTTTCATTTATTATGGAAGGAACCCGGATGATGAAAACTGATTTTGACGTGGCAGTCATTGCTTTAATTATGACCTTTTTACTTCTAACTAGTAGGCGAATTCCAGCCATGTTTGCTTTAATAATTTTTGGTGTTGCAGCTGCCCTGTTTAAAAACCCCGGATTGGTGCATGAACTGGCCGGTATTGAATTCAGCTTTCGGTTCCCCCAGTTTGCTGTTGGAGAAATTACCTGGACCGACATGATTAAGGGTACACTTATCCTTGGCATTCCCCAGATCCCTTTGACACTAGGCAATGCAGTCATCGCCGTTACGGCAGAGAATAACCGGCTGTTTCCCGAACACCCCGTTACGGTAAAGAAGATGGCCATATCTCAGGGAATTTTAAATTTGATTTCACCTATCTTTGGCGGTATTCCGGTTTGTCACGGGGCCGGAGGCATGGCGGGCCATGTCAGGTTTGGCGCCCAAACCGGCGGCGCCACTATTATTTTAGGCAGCCTTTTAATATTAGTAGCGCTTTGCTTTAGCGAATCAGTTCTCTTGATTTTTAAAATATTCCCTGTAAGTGTACTTGGCGTAATCCTATTTTTTGCCGGGCTGGAACTTGCTGTTTCAGCCCGGGATGTCGGCCAAGAAAAAAGTGACTATTACACATTGTTGATCACAGCCGGATTTTCCATTTGGAACATGGGAGTTGGCTTCCTGGCCGGGCTGGTCATGCAGGAATGTTTAAAAAGAAAAATTTTCAAGGTTTAGGGGTCAGACCTTGACAATTGACAAACCATGTTGGCGGCATTTTTTGCCGCCAACATGACGTAAATAGTAAACCTATATGTTCTATTCAGGGTTAATGGCACCGTGCACTACACGCTCGCCATTTTGGATCATTTCCCAGGCCCGACCGTAAATGTGACCGCCAATTTTATACATAGATGATAACCGGTAGCCCTAAAAGGCTACCGGTATTTCCACTCACGGGATTTGTGAACTTGGCAAACGCTAATTACAAAACCCCATCATGTATACGCCAACAAAAAAAGGTATACAGCCTGTTTTTCATTGAAAGCCGGCACTCAGACACACTAAAAGTTAGTTTTTGGCACCTTTTAAACTTAACCGACCTATTTCACACATTAACGCATGCTCTTCAGCCGTGATACCCTATCCTGGGTGGACGGGTGGGTGCTGAACAATCTGGCCAGGTTAGCCCCGGAGAATGGATTAACAATGAACAAGTGGGAAGTCGCCGGGTTAGCCTGCATGGGAATACGGAGCGATGCGGATTCCAACTTCAACAGAGCATTAGCCAACCCATCCGGTGAACCGGCAATTCGGGCCCCTGTGGCATCGGCCGTAAATTCCCTAGAACGGGAAATAGCCATCTGCACAATTGAGGCCGCAATAGGGGCTAATATTGCCATCGCCAGCCCACCGATTAAACCGCCGCCGCCTTCATCATCCTCACTCCGGCCCATTCCAAATATGGCCGCCCACTGAAAAGCGTTGGCCATCATCGTAATCGCACCGGCCAGAGCAGCCGCTATAGTACCTAACAGTACATCTCTGTTTTTAACATGCGCCAGCTCGTGGGCCAGCACGCCCTCCACTTCAGACCGGTTCAACATGCGCATCAGGCCCTCGGTAACAGCAACCGCCGCATGAGAAGGATTGCGTCCAGTGGCAAAGGCATTGGGTTGCTCCGATGGCGTAACGTAAAGTTTAGGCATGGGAATACCGGCCCGCTTGCATAACCTTGCCACTATGTCATAAAGCTCGGGTGCCTCGCCCTGGGAAACCGGGTAGGAGCGTGTCATTTTTATAGCAATTGTGTCGCTGTAAAAGTAGCTAAAAAAATTCATGGCCATCGCGATTAAGAAAAACATCATAGCGCCGGATCGCCCAAAAAAGACATTACCCATCAACACCAGTATAATGGTAAGTGCGCTCATTAATAACGAGACCTTTAAGGCATTCATTAGCATCCCTCCGTTAAATTAAATTTACCGCCAACATGACGTTCAAAGTTGAGCATCTGTATATATGCCGGGGCTTTGTTATACAAGTTGGGTTATTTCGTGAACATAGATAATTAATGCATTCATAACGGCCATTCCCCTTACCATTACCTGCTTTGACAGTACTGCCGCCTGGCCTGAATCAAGACCGGCCGCAGCGGGTTGCAGACGGGTGAGCTGATCTTCCAGTTGTTTCATTTGTTCACGAATATAGTCGATATTAATCTGCTTGTCAGAATGCCCGTTTTGATCTTGCTCCAGCATAGTTATTTGTTCCCTTATTTCTTCCAGAGTAAACCGCTGCGCTTTCAAAGCAGCGATGATTTTAAGTCTTACCAGAGTATGCCTGGTATAGTACCTGTAATTATTCTCCGAGCGAATTGGTTTTAGTAAATCCAATTTGGTGTAATAGTCTATGGTTCTCCTGCTAACCCCGGCCAATTGGGCTATGGCACCGATTTTATAATGCTTCAACTCCCCAAAGATATCCCCTCCCCTGAACATTATATAATATGTACCAAATACTGTACAGTATAACGTTTTACTTTTAGTATATATAATGTTCATGTTAAAAAGCGAGGACTTCACGTAAAAGTTCGTGAAGTCCTTACGATGGGCGGAACTTATTTATGTAAATCCAGTACCTCTTGTATGGGAATGGCCAGTCCTGTAACCTTATCCACACCGTCTACCTGCCTGTGCAAATTACCAAACACCACCCCTACCACACGGCCATTGTAATCGAATACAGGACTGCCGCTATTGCCGGGGTATACAGGGGCGCTGATACCAAATACTCTAGAAGGCTTATCCCCAACCATCAAGTATTGTTCCATTTGGCCCTCTGCCACAATATTGTTCAGACCCAGCGGATTGCCCACCACCCTTACATTATCACCGAGTACCGGTTGCTCTTCGATATTTAACGGCACGACCGGCAGCTTGTCCGCCTGCAAAGTGATTACAGCCAGGTCAAATTCCGGTTTGCTGGCCCAATTGACAGCCTTATATATTTCACCGTTCGGAAAACTGATGACCATGTTCAGTGCATCTTTGATAACATGATGGTTGGTAACTATAATCCCACTTGAATCAATGTTAAAACCGGTACCCGATTTTTGTTCCACCAATGCCAATGTATTCTGCTTGCGTGCCACCACATTTATCTGCACCACCGCAGCCTGTAGTCGCTGGATATCTATATCTTTCTGCAACTGCAACGACCGCGCTACCACCCCCCCCAAGGGGGCTTGCCAAGCGGGCCAGGAAGTGACTATAACAAGGCCTAAAAACACCAGTCCTGTGACTAAAGCCACTATACGCAGCAGCCAGGGTCGCCTAGATGAGACATATCCATTATCGTCTTCATAGATATCGTTATTATCACCATAACTATCATCTAAAAAAGAATCATCTATATAATCACAATAATTGTCATAGCCATCATCATTGTATTCATCAATATCATCTATATTATTTTTATTCGAACGTTGAACAGACTTTTGGTTAGTTTCATCTTGATTTGTTTTATTACTAATCATTAAGCACCTCAGCTTTGCATATCAGATCATCCATACCGTTATAGTTGTATAATATCTGCATGCAACAAAAACAACAACCCCCCTAAACAAACCAAGGGGGGTGTTTAAACTTAAATCCGGCAACGACCTACTCTCCCGGGGCAGATACCCAAGTACCAT
>JAENYS010000004.1 GCA_016841645.1 Desulfoscipio geothermicus
GGTAGCCGCCGTACTCTTTTATCTCTTGTATTACTTCTTTGATGGGGGTTTCAGTATCCACATAATCCCCTTCTTTCACCTATTGTTTTTGCTATTTTTTAGCCCTTCTCCGACATACGGGCCATAGTGTCCACCACATTATCTAAGCCATATTTGTCTACCAATGCTTTTATACCCATCTCCATCTCGTCCGACTTCACGTCGTCTTCTACTTCCTCTTCTCTTTCCTCGTAAGTAAGGGCATCTTCCAGGCACCACTTAACGCATAAGGGCTCTTCTTGTGGTGGGTCGTCTTCACACATATCGCATTTAAGAGGCAGTTTGGAATCGGGCTCTTTGAATAAATCCCTGGACGGACATGCGGACCTGCAGAAGGAACACTCATCGTATTGCCTGCCGTCCATAATATATACGTTTCTGCCCATACATTCAGCCTTAGCCAACTCACCCGCGTATACGGGAACAAAGATGTCTCTCATTGGATCACGCATCATCTGAATGCGCGACCTCGCCGGGTTTACGCTGCTGTATTTTGGCGTAGCGTGAAAAGCAGCGCATATCACCTCGCATGCCCGGCAGCCATTGCATTTATTAGCATCAATTTTAATAATTTTAACGATCTTCTTACCCACGTCTACACCTCCTTTTCTTTTTGTGCCGCGAGCTCATAGGAAGGTGTCTCCGAGTAGATCCCCCTCTTTTCGAAGTCTTCGGCAACGTAATCCAAATTTAATTCATGTAAAAACTCTTTGGTCGGAACACCGTCGTTATTCCAACCCTTATATTTGTAATAGGTATCCAAGAGCTCCTTTTCCAGCTCGGGAAATCTCTTGTTCCAATGGTCCTCTGGGGGAACCTCGTCTACTCTCCGCAAGCCTCTGATTATATTATTAGCCCTAACCAAATTTCGGACTCTTTTGGTTATTTTTACCAATTCATCCGTGTCCATTTCAATCCCGCTAGCTGCCGAAATAATCTTCGGGTAGTTGAAGAGGTGATAAGGAGGCTTCAAGGGGAAGGCCGACATACCGGCGCAAATACCGACACAGTCATCGACATAGTGCATCCTCTCCTGCCAGTCAACTATCTCAGAACACATTTCAGGAGTAGGATAATACGGGCCTGCAAATTCTCCTTTAAAACTCCACTTCTGGACAACTTCTTTAATTCTTTCACTTGGGCACTGGAACCAATCGCTAACAAAGGCATCTTTTTCCTCCTGCGTCCTAAATGGTGCCTGGGGGAAATTACCTTCAATTTGGGTAACCGTCGCCTTCTCATTGCAGCAATACAGCAGGTAATAAATAGGATCCATGGTGCCCAGCTTGAGCGGCAACTGCTCATGTTTCCTAATATTGTTATGGGCGAACGCTTGTGCGCCCTTGCCAATCCTTTCAGCTGCCCAGTATGTGCCATCGGCTAAGATATCCCCAATACCTTCCCGCCGCACGATTCTGTCCAGCAGCCAGTAAAACTTACCATCATTATCTTCCGGCATGCCGGCGAAATCAGCGTCACTTAATATACCGGCTTCTAAAAGCTCAAATCCAAAGGCCATTACCTGCGGACCTGAATAGCCGTCTATCCCATACTCGGTAGCCCTTTGCGCTATGCTCAGACCAAAGGCCAGGTCTGAAAAAGCGGCCATAGTATAGGTAAGTTTCGTAAAGCACTTCATCATGTAGGTTGGCTGACCTGGGGGAGTAAGGGTCGCCCCGCATTTATTCGGACAGTTAAAACAGCTAATTAACCGTCCCTGCATAGTTTCCATGGTCTTTTTCCAGTCTTCAGCAATATCCTGGTTCCAAAAACCTCTTCTGCGAGTTCTAGAATTTCCCCAGCTAAAATTCTCTGTGTGCCACTTTTCGTCATCGTGTTTCATCTCTTGCGGTGACCCAAGACTAGCTAAAATTGGCATATAATTTGGTATTGGATGCTCATTTCGCCATTTGGTATATTCTAAAACTTCGTTAATCAGGCCAATAAGCTCAGCCGGCTTGGCTATATAGAGGTCCTTGGTGCCGCGAACTGCAATCGCTTTCACATTTTTACTGCCCATAACGGCACCTAAACCACCCCGGCTGCAACTGGCTCTGGCCTGCTCAATGGAAGCAAAAAAGACCCTGTTTTCACCCGCCAGGCCGATTGCGGCCACCTGAGCTTTGGGTTCATTTAATTCCGCCTTAATTAATTCTTGAGTTTCAACAGCCCCTTTACCCTGCAAATGAGAGGCATCGCGTATTTCTACTTTGTCATTGTTTATCCATATATAAACAAGATTAGGAGCCTTGCCGCGCATAATCACCTTGTCATAACCGGCTAATTTCAATTCCGGGGCCCAAAATCCCCCCATCATTGAATATTGAAATAATTTGGTCTGAGGTGATATAGAAGTAACTATGGTACGGTTAGCACTGGTAGCCGGTGTGCCACATAAAAGACCGGCGCTGAAAATTAAAACATTTTCGGGAGCAAAGGCATCAGTTTCGGGAGGGACCCTATCCCATATTATCTTAGCGTTCGTCCCAAGCCCCCCCAAATAAAGTTCGGTGTCTCTAGGGTCAGTTTCAACTTTTTCAATATTTCCTCGCGTCAAATCAATCTCTAAGTTATAGCCTGTCTCTGCGTACCTCATTTTTACCCCCCTTTTTATATATTTTTATTATTAATAAATATTTAATATTTAAGAAAATTATAATGAACATAAAAATTAAATAAAATCACTTAAAAGCATGAAGCTAGGTAAAACTTGGATGAAAAGTGGATTAACAATCTAGGTGAAACTTGGATGATAACAGGATTAACAGGCAAGGTTAAACTTTAATGATAAAGGGATTAATCTATGTGGTTAATTTAGGTGGGTATATTTAAAAATTTACAGTATATTGTTCTTTCAATATATTATGACCGCAGGATTAATCTTTTTAGGCTAATCCAAGGGTTTACCACAGTTGACAGGTAAATTAGGCGGTTGTAAAATTACAATAATAGAAAGGGGGCTGGAATTTGCAATCGCATCCTAAACTCTTAACAACTGAGTTAATCCTTGCTTGTCAAGTAAGTCCCTCTTTTATGACCACCAAAAAGTTAGAAACAACTCTGGAACAGATAATAAAAACTTCGGTCCATTCTTTTGAGTTCCAACGAGCCGCTTTGGTGCTGGTAAGAAGAGGCAACCCTCCTGTGTGGTGGCTTGCGGAAAATAAGTTGGTTTCCCTCAAGAATAAAAACCAATATTGGACTACTCTTGATAAAAATTTGAATCAATTAGAAATCAATCAAGAAAAACTGTTGGAAACATTAAATCCGGTAGCTTATACAACACTTCCGGTGATTCTGCAAGCCGGTGATCCCGTGGGTACAATGGAGGTGGGTATTTTTAATACCGACTCTGAGACTGCGGATTACATGTTAATAAAAGCTTTGTTACTAGGCCGTCATATGGCGGATATTATTCAAGAATCAATTTTTGAAACGCATAAGGATCGTGAGTTTAGGAAACTGGCGGCATGGCTGGAAGTAATTAGTACCGTTAGCTCAACTTTGGATACAAGACAAGTCCTTCATGTAGTTGCTCAGTTAACAGCGGATTTGTTTTTCGCCCGAACCTGCATTTACATGTTGGATAAAGACGAAAAAATTATCCGGCCAATAGCTGCGGTGGGAAGTTATGACAATAAGTTGAAAGATAAATTAAAAGCCTTAACAAACTACCCTATTTTTCCGGCTATGAACATAGCTATTACAAGTAAACGTCCTTTTATTATTACACCCCAAAATATAAACAAATATATTCCATTAGATATAATAAAAGATTTTAATTACAGCTGGATGATCATGGCACCTATTGTCAAAAAAGATAAAACTTTGGGTATTATGCAAGTAGACAGGCCTTGTGCTCTAACTGGATTTAACCACGAAGAAACAGAAATTATTTCCGCCATTGCCCGGGTCACTGCAATTACTATGGAAAACGCCAAACTTATTGATGTGCTCGGCAGAAAAGAATTATTATTACACAGGCTGGTTAATAAATTAATTACTGCCCAAGAGGACGAGAAAAAACGTTTTGCTTTAGACCTTCACGACGGTATAATTCAATCACTTATTGGTATCTGGTATCGCTTGCAGCGAATAACCCGAAGCAGTAACAAAGACCCTGAAGAATGGTATAAAGAAATTAGTGATATAACTGCAGTGTTAGGTGAACAAATCGAGGATACCAGGCACATTATTTATGATTTGAGACCAGTTATACTTGATAATTACGGTTTAGTACCGGCTATAAAATCATACTCTAAAAAAATACAGGAACAGCATAACTTGCAAATACAACTAATGCTTGGAAAAGAAAATGTCAGGTTTCCTTCTAAAATAGAGATCACTCTTTATCGTATCTATCAGGAAATAATTACCAATGTAATTAAGCATTCCGGGGCCACAAAAGTTCAGGTTGAATTTTACGCTGATGAAAGCGAAGTTAAACTTTCCATTATGGATAATGGTTCAGGTTTAAGTGATTCTACACAACAACAATGCCAAACTGGAAACCATCTTGGCTTGGCCAGCATTAAGGAAAGAACTCTTCTTTTAAATGGTACCAGTAAAATTAATTCTGAACCAGGTAAGGGAACACAAGTACAAGTAGTGATACCGGTATGAAACATGTCGAATTTTAAGAATTATTTAAATATATAGTCAAATTACATAAAAATATGTCCTACTTCTAAAAAATGCTTCGTTTCCTAAACAGGAGGTTATATGATGCAAATAAAGATTATGATTGTGGATGATCATACATTGATTAGAGAAGGACTAATATATATATTAAGTACGTGTGAGGATATAGTTTTAGTAGATAACTGCGGCTGCGCAGAAGAAGCTTACCGACTATCACTACTAACAAAACCGGATATTATATTAATGGATATTAAATTAGATAAATGTAAAGGTATTGAAGCTACCAGGCAAATACTAAAAGATCTACCGGAAACCAAAATTATATTTCTTACTATTTTTGAAGATACAGAATTCATAAAACATGCTTTAGAAGCCGGAGCTGCCGGTTATGTTTTAAAACATGTTTCCCGGGATAAATTAATTGACATCATTAAACGAGTATACCGTGGTGAAAGAATTATTGATCCCGCTGTTTTCAAACAAATTGTCGATGATTATATAAAATTAACGAATCCTTCTAATCTTGACCAGGAAGTCGAAACAATGGACCAAACTATTGAACTTACGCCTCGTGAACAAGAAATACTTTATCAATTAATTAAAGGAATGACTAATAAGGAAATATCAGCATCAACGCACCTTGCAATAGATACTGTAAAAACACATTTAAGGAATATCTTTAGAAAACTAGGCGTAAAAAACCGCTCCCAGGCGACAACTAAAGGCATGAAATTATTAAAAGTGAGCTCAAAATAATAACCTCAAATAAAGGGCTACGCACCAAAACAAATTACAATATCCCAACCCAAGGTTCTTTTTCACGAATGGCTATTTCGATATCCACCACATACACTGCTTGTGCCAAAGCTGCGTTTAGTCTCTTGCGCAACGCAGGCAGCACCACCCGTTCGGTGGCAAAATGACCTGCGTCAATAAAGCCCATTTTCGCCGCCAGCATATCCCGGGCGGTATGGTAGCGTACGTCTCCGGTAACCAGCACATCGGCACCTTTTTTCTGGGCCATGGTCCACAAATCCCCCCCGGACCCCCCACACACAGCTACCCGCTGCACCATAGTATGGGAAGTTCCGCCATAACGCAGGCAACTCCCATGCAACACCTTTTGTACTATGCCGGCAAGTTTAACCAGCGTAACCGCCTGGGGCAGCCGGCCTACCCGTCCCAAACCATAAACCGCTCCCTTATTCACCAAAGGATATAGATCATAGGCCACTTCCTCATAAGGGTGTGCCTCAAACATGGCTTGCAGCACCCGGCCGGATTCCTCTTTTTTGATAATGGTTTCTATACGAACCTCCTCCACCTGTTCCAGCCGGCCAGTAGTGCCGATAAACGGATTTGTGCCCTCCAAGGGATAAAATGTACCAATACCCCTAAGGTTATAAGTGCAATGACTGTAATTGCCAATATAGCCTGCACCTGACCGGCCCAAGGCTTCCCGCACTGCACCGGCATGGGAAACAGGCACAAATACCACCAGCTTGAGCAATTGCTGATAATGCAGCGGCTGAAGCACTTCGATTTGCTCCAACCCCAGTATCCGGGCCAGTACATCGTTAACCCCACCCTCAGCACAGTCAAGAGTGGTATGAGCGGCATAAACACCGATGCCGGACTGAATTAACCGGAAGACCAGACTGCCCGCCGGGTTATCCCGACGTACCGATTTTATGCCCTTTAGCAGCATTGGATGATGGCTAATTATCAACTGGGCACCGTTTTTCACGGCCTCTTCCACCACCTCCCAGGTCACATCCAATGCCAACAGCACCTTTTGTAATTTCGCGTCTGGGTCACCTACCTGCCAGCCGCTGTTATCCCATTCTTCGGCCAACCCCGCTGGAGCCAGCCGCTCCATTATGCCCACCAAATCCTTGGCCAGTAATACTTTCGAATGGTCTACCACTTGGCCAACACCTCCTCAATTTCAATGGCCTCTTGTCTTAATAATTGGGCCCGGTTATTCGCCGCCGGACTTTTAGCACGGGTTATTTCCGTCAATATTGATTTAATCTCCATTATCCTTCTGTTCAGGAACTCCCTCAGCACAATATTCTTTTTTTCCAGCAAGCGCGGCCCCACCTTCAACGCAAAGCTGTCCTCAATTATTTCCAGGCCTGGTTCGGCCATTATAATTACATAATAGTGCCCGTCTTCAGCGACCATATCTTCATCCACCAACCGCCAGCCATGGCCCGCCAGCCACCGGCGCACCATAGGAATGTCCCGCATAGGCTGAATGACCAGACGCCGCACAAGCTGCAAAACAGCCTGACCTTGGTCAAAAATAGCACAAACAGTTTTGCCACCCATACCCGCCACCACTAACACACTAACCTCGCCGGGCTTTAATATGTTAAGGCCGTCCCCCATACGCAAATCAATACACTTTTCCAACCCGCTGGCCTGCACGGTAAGCCGTGCCGCATCAAAAGGCCCACGGTTTATGTCACCGGCCACTATCCGAGAAGATATACCTTTCTGAACCAGGTAAACAGGTAAATAAGCATGATCCGTACCAATATCCGCCACGGTCGCACCAGCCGGCACATGCCGGGCTACCGCTGCCAATCGTTTTGATAATTCCATTATTGCTATTGGTCCCCCTGTCAAGCAATATCACAATAAAACCAAATTATAGCTTTTTAAAACAATTATTTCCCTACTTATTATAGCCCATTATATAGCTATAGTTTAGTTACAAAACTTAACCGGGCCAAATCTTAGCCTGAACTCCTTTAACTTATTGGCGAACCACGCGGTATGCAAGTCTTCATCAAGCAGATTGTCCCACAAAATATTAAACAGATGCCGGTCATTAAAACAAGGCTGTCATGACCAGGCCTGCACCACTTTTGGTTTAGACTTTGTACTTGATTGACAACAATAAACAGCTACAAAACAGACCAATCTGATTTTTATCAATATATTTTACTGGTGTCTAATCTCTACGGGTGTATTTATCTCAACTAACTTAAAGAGCTCCGCAACCTGCCTGTTGTCCATCCTGATACACCCGCCCGAGGCATATTTACCAATAGACTCCGGCTCATTGGTACCATGAATGCCATATTTGCTACCTACCGGTGCCCTAGCGTCTTTTTCTGCCCGGTTATCTTGTTCAAAAGGCACGGCCAGGCCCATCCAGCGCTCACCTAGCTGCGGCTTTAACTCCCGACCGTTGCCCTCAATTTTATTAGCTATTTTGAAAACACCCTCGGGGGTAAATAGAGGATCTTTTCCGGTGGCCACAGGGTAACTTTTGTACAACTCGCCTTCTTTGTATAAATACAATGTATTGTTTCCTTTATTAATAATAATTTTATCCCGGCCGGTGCGGGGATTGGGGTATACAGACAACACTTTAAACGCAGGCTTAATTCCAATGATGGTTATTTCATCGCCATTAACCAGCTTAATACCTTCTGCAATAGCGTCCCCCACCAGAGGTGGCGCACTAGCCGGCTTACCATTAATAGCGTGCACCACACCACCGTGCTTAACTCTTATTCTTTGCCCTGTTTGTTTGTTCACAATATCCGCCACCTGACCAAAGCGGCAAACCACTATCCGTTCGTTTTCAAATACAGTATAGCCTTGTTTTGCATCTTGAGGGAAGGGGATGGGCTTTTGTTTATCTTCAACTTGGTTAATGGGCTGTTGTGCAATAGGATGCTTATTATTTAGGATTGGTTTTTGTTGAACCTCTTGTTTAAAGTCTAAGTGACCGAGGAATAACCAAGTCGCCAATACTATTAACACTAATACCAAGCGCCTTGTACCTCTTAAATAAAACAGCTTGCGCATTTGCTCCTCCCCGGTTTTGCATACATTTTATTGGCTATCCATCACAACTTCAGATTTAACAAAGCCTACTAATTCAAGCAAATGCCTGGTTCATTTTATAGTATGGCAAATGGGCTTGAAAATAAGTTTTGGAAATGATACCAGAACAAATAATTTGTGGTTTGGCTGGGTATAGCTTTACATATAGTGTTTGAAAAATATAACCTTAACGGAGGGAAAATCAATGTTAACCGCTGAAGTGTCTCTTTACCCGCAAAAAATCACCAACGCCAGCCAGATTATCAACAATTCCATTGATTCTTTAAGACAACATGATTTACGAACCCAGGTGGGTTCCATTTCCAGCAGACTGCAGGGCACAGATGAGGAAGTATGGGCCGGTTTGAGATCATTATTTGATCAGGCCGGCACCCAAAGCGAAGTCAACATGGTGGTAACATTATCCAACTCGGCAGTCTAATCGCTTGCCTTACCGGGTTAAATGGGGCATTACAATATCTCAACCATGTATAAGCAGCGCCTTGGGATCCTTAAAAGACTGATTTTCAAGGCGTTGCTTTATATTCAAGATAAACAAATGGTAGTTTATGAAAACAATTCATATTTAACCATCAAATGAACACAATAATGTTACAGCTATCAGCAAGCACTGTTGGCTAACAACCCTATATACAAGGAGTTGTTCTATGGCAGCACTATTAAGTAAATTCCGACGACCCCGCCGGTTAAATACCCTGGTCCCAAAGCCGGGAAAGTCCAATGGAGATCAAAACAACCAAAGTCAAATCGACCCCGGCCACGCTTCGCAAAGCCGAAATTTAAGCAGCAATATAGAAGACAATCTGCGCAGCCTCAAGGGAATATTTCACCAATGCAGTGACATAATTTTCCGGGAGTTTTTATTTGCCCAGCGGGAGCAAATAAAACTTGCTTTAATTTATATAGACGGTTTGATCGATAAAAGCCAAGTCAGTGACCAAATTATACGGGCCCTATCCCTGGAAGTGCCTGTGGCTACCGACGAGACAACCATCACCAAGAAAAATGCCTGGCATTATATTAAAATGCGCGGGCTTTGCGTGCACCAACTACAGGAAAGCCAAAGGCTGCCGGATATCGTCAGTGCGGTATTGTCCGGGAACTGCGTGCTGCTGGTGGACGGGCACCCCAACGCACTGATCGTGGACAGCCGGAGCTGGGCAGCCCGTTCCATTGAAGAATCCAAAACCGAAACGGTGATACGGGGACCGCGGGAATCATTTGTGGAAACATTGCGCACCAACACTTCCATGCTCAGGCGTAAAATAAAAAATCCCAATTTGAAAATTGAGGTGCTTAAGTTAGGGGAAGTAACGCAAACTGATATAGCTATTCTTTACATCAATGGTATAGCCAACGAGGGACTGGTGCAGGAGGCCAAGAAAAGACTGTCGGACATTAAAATTGACGCCGTACTGGATTCTGGATATATACAAGAGCTGATCCGGGATAATCCTAATTCTATGTTCCCCACCATTTCTCACACCGACCGGCCAGATCGAGTAGCCGCCCATTTATTGGAGGGCCGGGTGGCTATCATGGTGGACGGCACACCGATGGTATTAGTGGCGCCCTATTTATTCATTGAAGCCATCCAGACTCCGGAAGACTATTATGAACCGGCAATATTCATGTCCGGAGTGCGGGTGCTGCGAATTATCAGCCTGGTGATCGCTTTGACGCTGCCCTCACTTTATATTGCTATTACCTCTTTTCACCAGGAAATGCTGCCGACACCCCTGCTATTAAGTCTTGCGGCCCAAAGGGAGGCGGTACCCTTACCGGTGTTTGTGGAAGCATTTATAATGGAGTTCGCCTTTGAAATTATCCGGGAGGCCGGCATCCGCCTGCCCCGGGAAGTTGGCCAGGCCGTAAGCATCGTCGCCGCACTGATCATCGGCCAGGCCGCGGTCCAGGCCGGGCTGGTGGCCGGGGCCACCATTATCGTAGTGGCTTTAACGGCTATGGCATCCTTCACCGTCTATTACAGCGGCAGCATCACATTTCGGTTGTTAAGGTTTCCGCTGATGTTCCTGGCCGCCTCATTCGGCCTGTTCGGCATGATTGGAGGCATAATTGCTATGGTGGTGTACATGACCAGTTTACGTTCCTTTGGGGTTCCCTATCTGGCTCCGCTGGGTCCCACTATCATAGGGGATTTAAAGGATTCGGCGGTGCGGGTACCCTGGTGGGCTATGCATAAACGCCCGCATTTGATCGGTCAGAACAACCCGCAGCGGGAGGCAACGGGCATGCAACCAAAGCCCCCACAGCAAAAAAATAACTAGGTGGTGAAGTAGTTGCTGGAAGAAGGCCGAATTAGCGGCGGGCAGGCTTTAATGCTAAATATCACTATGATTATTGCCACGACACTAATCAGTGCTCCAACCATTGTCGCCAATCATGCCCGACAAGACGCTTGGTTAGCCATGCTGCTGGCCACACTGCTGGCACTGCCCATTGCCTGGATCACAGCCAAACTAGGCACTTTATTTCCGACGAAAACGCTGGTGGAATACACGGAGGACATACTGGGCAAGTGGCCCGGTAAATTGCTTAGCTTGTTATATTTGTTATGGTTTATCAATATCTGCTCGGTAATGATCAGAGAATATGGTAATTTTATAGTGGACGCTTTTATGATGGAGACACCCTTGATGATTGTTAACATCTTAGGGACAGCTCTGGCTGCCTACACAGTTAAAAAAGGTTTGGAAGTTCTGGCCCGGGTAAATCAGATTTTTTTGCCGCTAATAATAGTATCAATACTATTAGTATTTTTGCTGGCTCTGCCGGAGATGAAACTAGAACGATTCCTACCGGTTTTTGAAGCTCACTGGGTGGATATCTTCCGGGGTGCCATGGCCCCCCTGACCTGGATGGGTGAAATCAGTACCTTTGCCATGCTGATCCCCTTTTTAGTTCAACCAGGACAAGCCCGACACACCACCGTTATCACCATACTCCTGGTGGGACTGTTTTTTACGCTGTTGGTAGTGGCTAGTGTGGCCACCTTCGGCCCCATTATCGACAATATGATTTATCCCGTGTTGAGTACCACCCGGGTGGTTAATATAGCCCAGTTCATTGAACGGCCGGAGCCACTAATCATGGCCATTTGGATAACCGGAGGTTTACTAAAAATTTCAATTTTCTATTATGTTATAGTGCTGGGCTGTGCCCAGTGGCTGACCCTTAAAGACTACCGCCCACTGGTACTGCCCGTGGGAGTGATACTTGTGGCCCTCTCCTCAATAGTGGCTAGAAATATACTGGAATTAGTACACTTCATTGCTTACGTATGGCCGCCATACGCGCTGCTTACTTTTGAATTTGGCATACCACTGACCCTACTGGTCATCGCACTAGTTAGAAAACAGGGAGGAAACGGGCCTTGATAAAAAAAACCATCTGCCTGCTGGTGATAATAAGCCTCATATTCCCCCTGGGGGGATGCTGGAGCCGCAGAGAATTAAATGAACTGGCCATAGTGCTGGCCGCGGGTGTGGACAGTACCCCGGAAGGCAATATCGTACTCACAGTACAGATAGCCAGGCCCAACGCCTTTGGCGGCTCCCAGGGCAGCCAACAGACTGGGGGGAAAGTGGGGCAAAACAATGTCTGGGTGGTTTCACAGGAGGGTGAAACAGTACAGGACGCCACCAGATACCTGGAGAGCAAGGTTTTCCGCCATATATATTGGAGCCACGCCGTGATACTGGTTTTAGGCGAGCAAATATCAAAAGAAGGTATACGCAAGGCCATAAACTTCTTTTCCCGCTCACCCGATGTCCGGGACCAAACCATCTGGGTCATGGTGGCCAGGGGGCAGGCACGGGATATTTTAAACAGCCATTCCCAATTGGAAACCACCTCGGCTCAGTCCATCGGGAGCATAATCCAGAAAGGGGTTGGCCCACCAGTGATGTATAAGGACCTAAGCATGATGCTGGCCAGCAAGGGTGTAAACCCAGTACTCCCCCGCATAGAATTAACCCTGTCCGGCATACCCCAGGGTCCGGAGCTGTACGAAAATATTCCGGAGGCCCAAAATGACCAGCAACAATCCACCACAACCCATGCCGAAGTCACCCTCACCGGTACAGCGGTATTTAATGATGACCGGCTGGTGGGCTGGCTGGACTATCACGAGACCAGAGGGCTGCTATGGCTTAAAAACCAAATAACCCGTGGTGAAATCACCGTGCCTTCACCCACTGAGCCGGATAAAAAAATATCTATTGATATTACTCGGGGAAACACCCAAGTGGAACCCTTTTACGACGGCCAAAACATTTGGTTTGATGTACTAATGGGCTTAAACGGAGCTCTTTTAGAGCAGCAATCCAAAGAGGAATTAACCGACCCGCAAATCTTTGCCGCCATTGAAAAAAATACGGCCCTCAGCATGGAAGCCAACGCCCGGTCTGCTATTGAAAAGGCTAAATATGATTACGGGGTAGACATATTTGGCTTTGGAGAGGCCTTCCATAGAAAATATAAGGATGCCTGGCCGGCGCTGGAAGATAAGTGGGACGAGGCATTTATCGGCGCCGACATTAATATAAAGGGTGAAGTTACAATAAGGCGTACCGGCTTGATAACCAATAGAATGTCATCAAAATAGTATTACAAATGTCTAAATCACCAATGAACAAACGATGAAGTGGGGGGATAGTATGGTTTTTCCCATTATAATGGCTTTTTTAGTCATCATCTTGCTGGAAGTGCCGGGCTTGGTAAGCAAAAAAATGTGGCGGGAATTAACCGCCTTTGCAGCGCTACTGATTATCGGCATGGCTCTTAGCATAACGCATACGCTGGGCGTAATGATTCCCAACCCCAACAAATATATAGAAATATTGTTCAAGCCGCTGGTCGAGTGGTTAAGCAAATGAACCTGCCACCATGCCGGCAGCGCGGCAGCTGGGCAGGATATGCCAGTTTCAACCATTCATATCTTCAATAATGACATTATAGCTATCTATAATCTGCGCAGGTAAATTACCTTGCGGCGTCTTTTTTATTTGCCCTTTAAGCATTTGCAGTTGTGCAAAAAGCTTTTTGTCGGTGGTGACGTGAACATCATACTCTGAAGCCATATTTTTAACTTGGTTATTTAATTCTTGCCTAACGGCTTTTAAATGCAAGCGGTCAAAGCCGGTAACTTTAACGGCCACGGCTATTTGGTTGTTCATTACCAGAGCCGTACTTTCTTCTACACCCTGCACCCTTCTGGCAACCTCCTCCACTTGCTCCGCCAGCTTGATATTGATATGGGCTTGTCCTTCCACCTTGCCCGTTTGCGGCTGGGGTTTCCTTTGGGGTGGGTCAACCGTTGCACAACCGCCCACAATGCAAATAATTAAACATGAAATCACAACTTTAATTAGTTTGTTCATTATGTCACCCTTCTTATCACTCTTTGTCTACTCGCTTTCCCAGTCAATCTTGCGCGGTAGCCCTGCAATATTTACCAATCATCTTATCCCCCTAGGTTTAACCTTTAGGCTTCACCAGCAAAGCCGCCATGAAACCAAAAATAATAGCCGCCGATATCCCTGCACTGGTTACTTCGAAAATGCCCGTAATAATGCCCACCAGCCCGGTCTTCTCGGCCTCGGCCATCGCCCCATGCACTAGTGAGTTACCGAAACTGGTAATAGGCACGGTGGCCCCGGCCCCAGCAAAATCAATCAGCGGCTCGTAAAGGCCAAAACCGGCTAAAACGGCGCCCGCTACCACCATACTACTGATGGTATGGGCCGGAGTAAGTTTTCCAACATCCATAAGCAACTGCCCAATTACACAAAAAAGCCCGCCAACTACAAAGGCCCAAAAATAAGTTTCCATATAAAAACACCCCTTTATTGGATCAATTCAATGGAAACGGCATGCGCAATACATGGAATACTTTCTTTCTGCTGGTATGACAATGGAGACAAAAGGGCACCGGTGGCTACAATTAATATTTTGCGCAGTTCCCGTCTTTTCATCCTGTTCAGTAAATGACCGTAGGTTACGGCAGCTGAGCACCCACAGCCACTAGCACCGGCCAGCACCTCCGACTGCTGGTCCGGTCCATAGATTAACAGTCCGCAATCCGTAAATATATCGGCGGGGATATCAATATTATGTTTTTTGAGTAAATCACCGGCAATTTCATGTCCCACCCGTCCCAGGTCACCCGTGGCAATAAGGTCGTACTCCCTCGAATCAATGCGTAAATCCCTGAAATGAGCGGTGATAGTATCTACTGCGGCCGGGGCCATCGCGCCACCCATATTGTAGGGATCAGTTATACCCATGTCCACTATTCTACCAATGGTTGCACAAGTAATTTTGGGGCCTTCCCCTTCGGCTGCCAGCAGGGCAACCCCGGCCGCAGTAGCAGTCCACTGAGCCGTGGGAGGTTTCTGGGCACCGTATTCATTGGGGTAGCGAAACTGTTTTTCCACCGCCGCATTATGACTAACGGTACCGCAAAGCACATAATTGCCAGCTTTACTGTTAACAATCAGGGCACCCAAAGACAGGCTTTCCATTGAGCTTGAACAGGCACCATAAAGTCCCAAAAAAGGTGTGGCCATTGTACGGGCGGCAAAACTGCTGGAAATAATTTGGTTGAGCAAATCTCCGGCGAGGAAAAACTGGATATCCTGTTTTTGCAACCCACCTTTCTCAATAGCTCTTGAACAGGCTTCCTCCAGCATTTTCTTTTGTGCTTTTTCATAGCTGTCCTGTCCAAGCCACAGATCGCCGTGCAAAAGGTCGAAATCATTTGCTAAAGGCCCCTCTGCTTCAAAGGGCCCCCCTACGGTGGCCGTAGAAATGATGGTGGGCTGATTATTGAATACCCAGGTTTGGTGGCCTTGCAGCATATTTAAAATCCTCCCAGCATTGCTAATGTTGTTTTAATCAGGGCAATAACAAAGGCGGCAAAAACACCAAACACAATCACTGAACCGGCCAGCTTGAACATTTTCCCCCCCACCCCCAGCACAAACCCCTCGCTGCGGTGTTCAATGGCCGCCGAAGCCATGGAGTTGGCAAAACCCGTGACAGGCACCGCCGTCCCTGCCCCGGCCCACTGGGCGATATGATCATATACGCCTAATGAAGTTAATATTACAGATATTAAAATCATTACAGCCACAGTTGGATTGCCCACTGTTTTTTCTGTAAAATCAAAGCTCCACAGAAAAAAATCTGAAATCCCCTGAGCAATAATGCATATGATACCGCCCGCTATAAATGCCCGTACGATATTTTTGACCACCGGCCGTCCAGGTTCCCTGGCCTTGGCAAAAGATTGGTATTCCTGCTGTATAGCAGTTAGTTTCTTTTTTTGTTTATTTGACAAAGTAGCGCACTCCCTATTTTTAAATACTATCTTTTCAGTAGCGGCTCCAATTCGTTAACAACGCCCGCCAGCACTGCCGCGGATTTACCGTACATCACCTTGGCCACAGGTTGCTTGGTACCCAGAGCGTATAATTCACAGTCAGCCTGACATTTTTTGAGGGTTGCCCAAGCAAGTTCTTTCGCTTTGGGCTTGGGTACCTGGATAGCGTCGTCAAACAAATCAAGATATAACTGGCCGGCAGAGTCTACCTGCCCTATAAATACATTTTCCGGAGCCACGCCCGCCTTCTCCAGCTCGGTGTGCAGCCAGTTTCTGTTCAACCCCATGGCGGTGAGGGGCTCATCAATGATAACGCCATCCATAATAACGCTTTGCGATACGCTTTCCAGCCCCACATTAAGGCCGGCGGTTTTAGGGGTAACGGGCTGCCGGTCCTTTTTGAGCAGCACGCTGACCTCGCCGGTGGGCTCCAGCACCGCAAATTCAACGTCGGCTACTTTAAAAGCATTTTTCTTCCTTAACTGGCTCAATAAATCTTCCGGTGTATACCGGGCTTCCATTAATTTATCTTCCAGTACTTTACCGTGGTTAATCAGTACCGTTTCTTTGCCCTGGACAATATCCCTCACTGCCTTGTATTTAATAGACAGCAAGTAGAGAAATAACGGTAGCACAGTCCAAACCATCAAAGCTATCAGGCCATGCACCAGATTTGCCACAAGGTTCAAAGATATGCCGGCAGTAATTACGCCAATGACAATAACGTTAAACAAATCAAAAAAAGTCAGCCGTGACGTTTGTCTTTTGCCGAGTAAACGAACTAACAACAGCGTTACGACAAATAACCCAATGGAGCGCAGCAACACTTCCAACCATTCGATCATGCTGATCGACCCCTTGTAAAGTAATATAAGGATTTTAAACTATTATTGACCCTTGTTAACTTAAAAACCTTTATACTGAGGTTCCTCAAATTCAAGTACGCCCAGTCTTTTTTCCATATCTTTAATGACACCTTCAATGCGCGCTATATTTTTATGTAGTTCTTGCTTGGTCCGAGTGTTTTGTTCAATGGCAGCGAAACTTTCAAGAGTAGCTTTTGTACCCTGCAAGCTCGCAATGGTTTGCTTAACCTGGCCGCTCACGGTCATCATAATCACCTTTCCTTACGAAACTATTTTGCTTTGTAATGCCGTTTTATATACACGGATGGAAAAACCGGATCACCTGATCCGGCCGGCATAATAACAAATGTTATACTCTGGCCATCACCAAGCAGAGTGTGATGGCCAGACAAAAAACGTTATATTAGAATCCTTTGTACTGGGGCTCTTGCTGCTCAATTTCAGTAATTCTAGGCTCCAAACTGTCCACAATGGCCTGAGCCTGTTTGGCTGCATTGGTATAAAGGTCTTTGGCCTGCTGGTTTTGGGTTTGCATAGCAAAGGTCTCCAAACTGGCCTGTGTACTTTTCAGGCCCGCTAAGGTTTGTTTAATTTGGGTTCCTACTGTCATAATTTTTACAACCTCCATTGAAATTAATTTAATACATATCTAATGCTACCCTAAAGACAGTATTTTATATCTGGAAAACACTGTTAATCAAAAGTTTAAAATAATTGCTTTACATTATTAATTACTAAATTTATTACAGCCACTCTTATCGCTACCCCAAAAGGTCATGGGGTAGCCACCGGAGCAAATAGGAGTGCCGTGAAAATCAAGGCCTTCAGGTGGCAATTTAGCACCACGCAGGTTTAGCGGTATTATGCCTTGTGAATTGTAATCGTGGTAAAGAGTTTGGCAGATTTCCTTGACGTCGTAGCCAGAATCCATGGTCCAGTAGTTCGGATAGTCTTCTTTTTTAAGCGGTGCAGTTACTTTTTCTACAAGAGGTAATGCTTCCATGCTATCTGCTCTACTGGCAGGAGTTAGATTTACAGCCAACGGCATTTCACTTATACAGTCAACCGCCAGGTGTACCTTCCAGCCAAACCAGGTTATTTGGTTGCCGTGACTGTCTCTTTTGGAACCCCAATCCGGTTGGGTACCATCTTGAGCTATAGTTCTCTTAGGTTTTGGTCTTTCCCGGGATTCTAATTTGGTTGCATCTATTGCTGCATATTCACTGTCTATGGCCCCTTGTTCCCGAAATTGACCTACAAGCTGTTGAAAATACTGTTCTAACAATTCATTTTCGGATATTGCTTTAAATAGGCGGCTAAAAGTAGAAACGCTTGGGCCTTGACTTGCTACTGGAAAACCGCATGCAAATCTGAAGATAGGATCTTGCCTTATTCGCTCGGTCAATGCAGTAAAACTAGGTATTCTTTCAATAACCATTGCAAACAGAGCTCGTAACTTCGCTGTCAGTGAGTATCCGGTAGGCCCTAAAGAGCTTTTTTCAAGGTTATCAATGATAGGCTTAAGATCAAGGGTGTAAAAAATCTTTTCTAGCCGAGTTTCCGGTTGCAGTTTCATTATTTCTTCGAAGGAAAACAGGCATTGTTGTTGAATATACAAGTAACTTCACCTCTAGTTTTTGTCGTTTGTTATTGGGTGGTACTTGTAATATTCGGCAAAACAAGGGGTGAAGTCCTTTTTTACGCTCCTGGAACCCTTGATTTTATTGGTTTATCGATTATGCAAAATGCTTAGATAATATTATTGACATGCTTGCCAGAGATTCCTCCCGTAACAATTACATTGTTAACGATTATTTGAAAAAGAATATGGTAAGACACTGGCTCATTCCCTTTGAATACATCGCTATAATTTTATGTTCGATTTCATCCGTCCGTGTCCGCCTCTTTTCGAGTATTTTAGACTCAAACTCTCCGTTGCGGTCGCGGGGTACGGCAATTTAACTCTCGCCGTAATCGCTGATGACGGTCTTGCGGTTATACCCGTTGCGGGAATTCCCGGTGTTGTTTCCTTCGATGCTATGTTTTTCGTATCCTAAATGCTCTTCCATTTCAGCTTCCAGCATCTGTTCAATTGTTCCCGCAAAAAGGCGTTTCAGCTTCGACTGTATGTCACCCGTGCTTTGGCAGTCCTGCATTAAGAGGCCTACCAATTCCATTTCCTTGTATGTAAGAATGTTTTTTGATTGCCTCATTTTAATAACCTCACATTTTGTTTTATATGGAGATTATTGCCATTTACACAGGTGCTTATTCAGCCTCAAAAAGAAATAGCACCGAAGATTGACTCCGGCACTACTCTCTTGTTTTAAAATGGTGGGAACAACAGGACTTGAACCTGTGACATCTTGCTTGTAAGGCAAGCGCTCTCCCAACTGAGCTATGCTCCCAAATATATTTTATTTTTTATTTGAAACGATAGTCCCAAGTTATACCCAGCACTATCGTTATTAATCCTGGTGGGAACAACAGGACTTGAACCTGTGACATCCTGCTTGTAAGGCAGGCGCTCTCCCAGCTGAGCTATGCTCCCGTGAGCGTTAGTCATTGGACGCGTTTACGGTGGATTGTTCCGCCGACATCCTGCTTGTAAGGCAGGCGCTCTCCCAACTGAGCTAATCGCCCTTGTGGTGACCCCACCGGGATTCGAACCCGGGTTACCGCCGTGAAAGGGCGGTGTCTTAGGCCACTTGACCATGGGGCCTATTAAACTGCTAATTACTGGTGGGCCCACTAGGATTCGAACCTAGAACCAGCCGGTTATGAGCCGGATGCTCTACCGTTGAGCTATGGGCCCGGTGGAATTGGCTCCCCGAGCTGGATTCGAACCAGCAACCCTCCGGTTAACAGCCGGATGCTCTACCGTTGAGCTATCGAGGAACGCTACAGCAGTTATTATACAATAATCCTAACCCTCGGTCAATAGGATGTATCAAGCAAAATTTAACTAATCCAAGTAATCCTTAAGTTTTTTACTGCGACTGGGATGACGCAGTTTTCTTAGGGTCTTGGCTTCAATTTGCCTTATCCGCTCACGGGTTACACCAAACCTCTGGCCTACTTCTTCAAGGGTCCGCGCCCGGCCGTCATCCAGCCCAAAGCGCAGGCGCAGTACCTTTTGCTCCCGGTCAGTTAACGTTGTCAGTACATCATCTAACTGTTCCCTGAGTAAAGTAAATGAAGCCTCTTCAGCCGGAGCCCGGGCATCGTGGTCTTCAATGAAATCACCAAGGTGAGAATCCTCCTCCTCACCAATCGGGGTTTCCAGTGATACAGGCTCCTGGGCAATTTTCAATATTTCACGCACCTTATCCTCGGAAATACTCATTTCTTTGGCAATTTCCTCTGGTAGCGGCTCACGGCCCAACTCCTGCAGCAACTGTCTGCTCACCCTGATTAATTTATTGATGGTTTCCACCATGTGCACCGGGATACGAATTGTCCGAGCCTGATCTGCAATGGCCCTGGTTATAGCCTGCCTGATCCACCAGGTGGCGTAGGTACTGAATTTAAAGCCCTTCCGGAAATCAAACTTTTCCACGGCCTTAATCAGGCCTAAATTACCTTCCTGGATCAGATCCAAAAATAGCATGCCCCGGCCAACATAGCGCTTGGCAATGCTGACCACCAGGCGCAGGTTGGCTTCGGCCAGCAAGCGTTTAGCTTCTTCGTCGCCCTCCTCCATTCGCTGGGCCAGTTCTACTTCCCTTTCAGGCGTTAGCAAAGGCACCCGGCCGATTTCCTTTAAGTACATGCGCACGGGATCATCTATACCAACACCCTCCGGGACGGTTAAATCAACTTCCACATCTTCACCGGCTTCGTTATCCTCTTCTTCAGTGGAAGAAACGTTAATAGTCTCAATATCATGAACATCAGGAACCACTTCGATACCCATAGCGGATAGTTTCTCGTATACATCATCAATTTGCTCGGGGGTAAGCTCTATGCCCTGTAAGCTATCCATGACCTCTTGGTAAGTCAATGCTCCTCGTTTTTGGCCCTTTTCGATTAATTCCTTAACGTCTTTGGTGATTTGTTTATTCCTGGAGCTTTCCCTGCTCATTGCAGCATTTCCCCTCCCTTCAGGGTTTGATCAGCAAAACCTATCTCGCGCAAAATGCGTGTTGTTTCCTCATAATCCCCAGCTTTTTCCGCGACAGCCAGCGCGTCCTGCAATTTCCGGCGGTGCACCAACAACTGTCGTCTTTTGATAGCGTTTATATAACCTTGTACAAGTTGCTCGGGGCTTTCGCCGGGAACCGGTTCCATTAACATAGCGCTCAACTTTTTCTGATACTCCTCTTCCAGGTAATCAAACACGGCAGATAATGTATACGAATAGGACAACTTGTATATGTCTAATATCTTTGCGTAAATCTCACGACAAAAATCATCCTGAAAAAAATTGCCCGGCAATGCATCGGCAACTATATTTATAAATTTATTATCTTCCAGTATCAGTCTTATTAATCCATACTCGGCTTTCTTGCCAAAATCAACGTTAATTCTTTTAATATTTATATTATGCTTATTTTTAGCAATTTTATCCGGTTCAGTTACTTTTTTTGGCTTATTATTGGAAAATCTTTGTAGCTGTTCCGCCACTACATGGTAACTGGTAAATAACCTGGCGGCCACCAACCGAATAGCTTCATTCTTTTCCAGTTCGCCGGACATGTTTGCCAGAGCGGGCAATACCTCTTCCAACACAGCATCCCTGAACATGGCCTCATTTTTATATTTAGCCAGGGCCCTACGAATTTTAAACTCAATAAATGGTGTTGCATTTTCTACTTGCTGCTTCCATTGGTCCAAGCCGCGAGCTCGTAAAAATTCATCCGGATCATTGCCTTCGGGAAGGGAAAGCACCCTCACCCGGCAGCCCAACTCCTGTAGTATATCCAATCCCCGCACCGCAGCTGCTACTCCCGCAGCGTCAGCATCGTAGGCAATAATCACTTCCCTTGTATAGTTCATTAACAAAAGCCCATGCTCCCTAGTCATACTGGTACCCAACGAGGCCACTGTATTTGCCATACCATATTGATGGATAGCTATAGTGTCCATATAGCCCTCGGTAATTATAACGTAACCCATTTCTCGAATGGCTTGTCTAGCCCGGTCAAGGCCATACAATATTTTACCTTTACTAAAAAAATCCGTCTCTGCGGTGTTTAAGTACTTAGGCGAACCCTCACCCAACACCCGCCCACCAAAACCAACCACCCGCCCCCGAGCATCTGAGATGGGAAACATTAAGCGTGACCTAAACCGGTCATATGCCTTGCGGTCACCGCTTACCACCAGCCCTACTTTCAACAGGTCAGGCACGTTAATGCCCTTGCCCTGCATAAACTTAATCAGCGCGTCCCATGATGCCGGCGCGTAACCAAGCCCAAAATCCTTAATTATACCCGCAGTAATGCCCCGACCGGTGACATATTCCCTGGCCACAGCCGCCTCGGGGTGCTGCAATAGTATCGACTGAAAGTAATCCCTGGCCAGGGCGTTAATTTTCCATGCCCTTTCCTCCCGGCGCAAACGCTCCCGCACCTGGGGGCTGTATCCATCGGGAACCGCTACCCCGACCTTTTCCCCCAGCATTCTAACCGCCTCGGGAAAGGACAAATTGTGCTGCAGCATAATAAACCTAAAAACATTGCCACCGGCATTACAACCAAAACAATAAAAAATTTGTTTGTCAGGTGTAACTGTAAATGAAGGGTCGGATTCCCGGTGGAACGGACAGTAACCTACATAATTGCGGCCCTTTTTCTGCAACGTTACATAATCGGAAATAATTTGAACAATATCGGTACGCAGCCGAATATTCTCCACAATCTCTTCAGGAATAAACCCACCCATCAACACACCTTCTAATCACAACAACATGCATAGCATATTGGCCGCTTAACATTTATTCGCTATCTCCATAAATTTTCCTTCCGGACTCGACATTTTTTTTATTCACCCCAAGGCCGAATGCATAAAAACCGCTGTCGGGAATCGCGAAGGAGCGGGGAATAAACAGTTGTTTAAACTGGGCAATCGCGTAGCGATCGGTCATGCCCGCTATGTAGTCACATACCGCCCGCTCCACACCCACGATCAGCGATCTGACACGGTGTTCTGCAGGGAGGTCCTGAGGATACTTAACCCAGTGGCCAAACAGATATTGCAACACATGCCGAGCCTTATCCTCTTCTTCTTTGGCCTCGGCATCTATATAGACATGCTCAAAGAGAAACTGCCTAAGTTTATCCGTTGCCTGCTGTACTTTACTACTCATATTTATAATAGGCTTATCCCAATTGGTAATGATTAAATCCATCACCATAGTATTAATACGGGCACGGTGCTCCCTTCCTAATATATCCAGACAAAAGATTGGCAAATCCTGCGCTTGAATAATTCCACCACGGATGGCATCGTCAACATCATGGTTAATATACGCCACCCGGTCCGCTATTTTAACTACCTGTCCCTCCAGAGTAGACGGGCGCACCGGACCGGTGTGATTTAAAATCCCATCACACACTTCCCAAGTCAGGTTAAGCCCCATCCCCCCCTCCAATTCTTCCACCACCCGCAGGCTTTGCCGGTTATGTTTGAAACCACCCGGCATAATATCGTTAAGAGCGCTTTCCCCGGCATGTCCGAAAGGAGTATGCCCCAGATCATGCGCAAGTGCTATGGCCTCGGTGAGATCCTCGTTTAAACACAGTGCTCTTGCCACCGTGCGAGCTATTTGGGATACCTCCAGGGTGTGGGTAAGCCTGGTACGGTAATGGTCACCCTCGGGACTAATAAATACCTGGGTTTTATGTTTGAGGCGACGAAACGCTTTGGAATGAATTATTCTGTCCCGGTCGCGCTGGAAGGCTGTTCTAATCCTACAAGGCTCTTCAGGACTGCGCCTGCCAACTGAACGATTGCTGTGTGTGGCAAACGAAGATAAATTTTTTTCTTCCATTGCCTCAGTGTGCTTACGAATTTCCACCCAATACCCACCCCCTAAATACTTTTCTTACCCAATAATTACAACTTGCCCCCGGCTTAATATACAAATTATCGACTCAGAGTAAGGTTTTCACCCTCCACATCGGATTAAATAAATTTACCCCCGGCAGCCTATCAAACGACCAACGGGGGTAAATAGTACATTGCTTGTATTTCCCCTAGGTCCGGTAAGCACGCAGGCTAGCAGTTGCCCGCGCCACTTCCAGCACCCGCCGAGCCAAAATTCGGGTGCGCTTGAGCCCATCCTGGTCGTCTTTAGCCCATCGCTGGGCGCAAGCACCCAGATGTCCGGAATCGTTATCAATAAACCCATCCCCCACCACGGTCATACCTTGACAAAACATCATGTCCTGCATAGCCCGCAGGGTGGTTTCCTGACCACCAAAACGGGCTGCGGCCACCGACAGTGCACCACCTACCACATTTAGTAGTGCCTTATCCTTGCGCAGACAACGGGTTTTATCCCAAAAAGCTTTGAGCTGAGCTGATACAGTGCAGAAATATACCGGGCTACCCATAATAATACCGTCACAGCGACGCAGCAAATCATAGGCTTCCTCCAGTGGTGTGCCGCGATAACATTTTCCCTCGCAAGGATTCGAACAAACTATGCAATAGGGCACTTTAACCTTAGCTAGTATTTCGGACACTTGCATAAAATACCCCTCGCACCCGGCAGCCTCTATTTCTTCCAGCGCCGTACGAAGCATCATGGCTGTATTGCCTTCGGCATTGGGGCTTCCATTTATTGCAATAATAAGCACAGAATCTCCCTTCTTTCTATACAAATCCTTGATTCAGATGGGGTTCACCCTCTGGGCACAAAAACCTTGTCTGAATCCTAGAAGTTGTTACCCTAGAACTTAGCTTCTTTACTCTTACCCGGAGGGTATATCTCTATCAACTTGGCAACTTTTGCCAATGTATACCTACCACTTATGCCACACCTGATAAACGGTATCAGTTTAAGAATTTATAAAACTTATGTCAAGTGAATTTAATTTATGACCGTAATGGCTGTTTCAGAATATTATCCAAGTTATTCATAGAGTTCTTGGGCGAGTAATCTGTTTATCATGCGCTTAATTTTATTGACTCCAGTACCTGATAAACAGGCCCCTTGGGGGTAAGCTCGCTTTTCATTAAATCGATACAGGATACGGTTATACCGCTAACACTCCAATCAGTGTTAATCTTAGCTGCTTTGCTCACCAACATTTCGCCACCCTGGAGTGTGCGCAACCGGCCAAGAGTTAAATGCGGCGCAAAGCTTTGGCTGTCCAATGCCCAACCCAGTGCAACCAGGCATTCCTCCACCCGCCCGTGCAGCAAGCGAAACTTGTGCACCTCACCCTGTACCCCCACCCAGATAACCCGGGGACGGCGAGGACCGGGGAAAAAGCCAAGTCCACTTAATTCCAGTCCAAAACTACCCGTACCTGCAGCCACTTCATTAACAGCCATGGTAATTTCACTGACCCGGCTATCGTCAACATCACCTAAAAATTTTATAGTCAAATGCAGGTTTTGCGGCTCAACCCATTTAACGTTTACCGGGGCAGTTCGCAAAAAAGTTTGCAAATTAGTCAGCTCCCTTTTTATCCCAAGCGACAAATTTACAGCCCAGAAAAGACGTAACTGTTGCACCCGAATCACCTGCCTATCCTTACGCATTTTGATTATAAGATTTGTTATACTTCTATATTTTTTCCCAATTTCCTGTTAGTTTACAAATATTTAATAATAGCAAGAAAAGCTAGTTAAAACTTCTTGCGCTCATATACTTTTTACCTAATAAGAGGGCCAGATGGCCCTCTTATTAGGTAAAATAATTAAGTAAAAAAAGCTAATAATTTTGCAAACAGGTTTTTAAACCAACTCTACCCGCCATGCCTTCTCCCTTTATAATATATTTCCAACACTCGGCTGGCGGTTTCTTCCACAGCCTTGTTAGTTACATCAATTATTGAACAACCAGCTTTTTTCATCACCTTTTCGGCAAATTCCAGTTCTTTTAAAATACGTTCCATGCTAACGTAATCGGCATTGGAAGTGAGGCCCAATGCTTTTAGCCGCTCTCGCCTGATTTCATTGAGCTGGCTGGGACGAATTGTCAGGCCGACCACCTTGTGCCGGGCCAGATTAAAAATCTCCTCGGGCGGAGCTACTTCAGGTACCAGCGGCACATTGGCCGCCTTGATACTTTTATGTGCCAAATACATGCATAAAGGTGTCTTAGAAGTGCGACTTACCCCGATAACCACCAGATCAGCTCGCATAATGCCTCTGGGGTCTTTACCATCGTCGTATTTTACTGCAAATTCTATGGCTTCCACTTTGCGAAAATATTCCCGGTCCATCTTACGCACCAGTCCCGGCTCTAACTTGGGCTGGTGGCCTTCCAGCTTAGTCAGGGCATCCAACATGGGGCTCATTATATCCACTGTTAAAACGTTGTGTTTTTTTGCCTCTGCAGTAATTATCTCTCTAAGTTCGGGCAGCACCAGCGTATAAGCGATTAAACTATTAAAATGGCTTGCCTCCTCTACAATTTCCGGAATTTCAAATGTATCGTTAACATAGGGAACCCGGCGGATCTCCACATTGCCACCGTTAAACTGGCTGGCCGCCGCCCTGACCACCAACTCGGCCGTTTCACCTATGGAGTCCGATATAATATAGACAACCGGTCTTGGTTTTACATCCGCGGATATGAGTACCGCCTCCTTAGTAACCGCCTTCGCCCAACTCAACGAACAATTTGGTGACGTTGGTTTTACTAAATCGCCCCACAACCTCCAAATCCGTATGACCGTCTTTTACTTTAACACGGCGCACTACCGGTAAAGCGTCCACCTCATGAGTGATCAACCTGCGAGCAGCTTCCCAAACTGATGTATCAAGTTCTACATACACAATATTGGGCATTCTAGTCATAATTACACCTACAGGTAGTTTGTGTATATCTTGTCCGCCCAGGGTGTTTTTAAGTAGATCCTTGCGTGAAAGTACCCCTTCCAGCAGCCCCCCTTCCCGGACAACAAACATGGTGCCCACATCTTCTATGAACATTGTGACCACAGCATCGTATACGGTACACTGTTCAGGAACCACCACGGGTACCGATTTTACATCGTTAATCGTTATTTGATGCAGCTTTTCAGCCAACTCCTGCCCGGGTTTTTTGCCGCTGTAAAAATAGCCTACCCGGGGGCGGGCCTCCAGAATGCCGGACATAGTTAAAATGGCCATGTCCGGGCGCAATGTGGCTCTGGTGAGACTCAGCCGCTCGGCGATTTGTTCACCAGTGATAGGACCTTCCCTTTTCACTATTTCGAGAATAGTTTCCTGTCTTTTGCTAAGTTCCATATCATCGCCCCTTGCAGAGCAAATATGCCATACTACTTATCTTCACTCTGTTTAATAAAATATATTATATACTTAGTTACATTTTCCTCTTGCAATTAATGTTTTTTTATCACATTTATATCCAATAAACAAATTCTTGATACAAAAATGGGGGTTCCACTCTTCAGGTACGTGAACCTCACTGAATTTGAGAAGTTGTTATCCAGGAGTTTAAATCCGCACTTGTGCCTGGAGGATATGCATCCCGCTAAAATTCGAGGGAGTATTAGCAACGCTATGATAAAAATTATTTTTACTTATTTGGAATTACTATTTTACTTAAGTCTGCTATACTGCTTATGAAATCGGCGATTTTTTTCAAAAGGGCCAAGCGGTTATCCCTCACCTGTTCATCCTCTACCATCACCATCACATCTCCGAAAAATCTGTCTACCGGCTTTTGAAGTTCAGCAATCAACGACAGCGCCACACCATATGACCGGTTATTGATTGAGGCACTGGCGGATACGGATACCGATTGAAATGCTTGGTAAAGCTCCCGTTCGGCTACCGAATCAAACAATGCCGGTTCCACCAAATCGCCGGTCACCTTTTTGGCCAAATTATGCGCCCTAGTGAAAGCGGTGAGTAAAGCATCAAAGGCCGGGTCGGAGCGAAATTTTTCCAGCGCTTGCCCCCGCAGCCAAGTACACGACAAATCATCAATGCCGGCAGCTAACACAGCATCCACTGTATCGTAAGACAGTCCCCGGTCTATAAACAAACCGCGCAAGCGCTGCCGGAAGAATTCCTCCAGTTCAGCGGCTACTTGTTCCAAAGATAGTTTCATTTGCACCCGGCCGGCATAGCCTTTGTAGGCCTGGGCAATTATCTCTTTCAACGATAGCACCAGTTCACCGTCCAGGATAATGTTGCATATACCCAAGGCCTGGCGCCGCAGGGCGTAAGGATCTTGAGAGCCGGTTGGCATAATACCCAAGCCGTAGCAACCTACTATGGTGTCTGTTTTATCAGCAATGCTTAAAACTTGGCCTGGTAACGTTTCGGGCAACTCATCGCCCGCAAAACGGGGCAGGTAATGCTCATAGATTGCCCGAGAGACAGCTGGCGACTCATCTTGGCGCAGGGCGTATTCCCGGCCCATAATCCCCTGCAATTCAGGGAACTCGTAAACCACGTTAGTTAAAAGATCTGATTTGGCCAGGTATGCGGCCCGAGCAGTGTCCCCCTTTTCCTGCAAGCCTGCGCCTAACCGGTTGGCCACAAGATCAGCCAAGGCGATAACCCGCTGCACTTTTTCATATACCGTGCCCAAGCTTTCCTGGAAGACCACTTTTTTTAATCCTTCCACCCGGTCCGCCAATTTTGTTTTGAGATCCTCCTGCCAGAAGAAAGCAGCGTCGGAAAGACGAGCCCGCAGCACCTTTTCATTACCGGCCCGGATAATATTAATACTCTCCTGATCACTGCCACTATTGCTCACTGCAACAAACCGTGACAGCAAGCGGCCGTCTGCATCTCTTACCGGAAAATAACGCTGGTGCTCCCGCATGGGTGTAATTAATACTTCCTCAGGCATTTGCAAATAATCTTTATCAAAACTACCACATAGGGCAGTAGGATATTCCACTATGTTAGTAACTTCATCCAGCAGGCCGGTATCAATTTCCACCTGCCCTCCCTCCCGTGCTGCAACCTCAACGATTTGTTGGCGGATAATATCCCTGCGCTCGTTTACCTCGACAAGCACATGCGCCCCGCGCATCACCTCGAAGTATTCGCCGGCCTCGCCTACTACCAGTTGACCGCCGCTCAAAAAACGATGGCCATATGTATAGCGATTGGCCTGTAAACCGGCCAAATTAATAGGCAGTACATCGTTGCCAAAAAGACAAAGTAGCCAGCGGATAGGACGAGCAAAACGCATGTCCAAATCACCCCAACGCATGGGCTTAGGGAAATGCAGCCCTCCGATAAGCGCAGGAATCAACTCCTCCAGCACTTCAGCAGCAGGGTGGCCTGCTTCTTGCTTTATGGCAAAAACATATTCCACCGGACCCACCGATTTGCGCACTAATTCCGTCACGCCTACACCATTACTCTTAGCAAAACCCAGGGCGGCCCGGGTTGGCTCGCCGGCGCTATTAAAGGCCACCTTCACCGCCGGACCTTTTACCTCCTGCATTAAAGATTGCTGGTTTTCCTCCACAGCACGGATAAAAACAGTAATCCGGCGGGGGGTGCCACAAGTGGTAATTTCCCCATGGCCCAGCCGGTTATCCTGTAAAACTTGACCGGTGAGTTTGTGCAATTGGGTAAGCGCCGGGTCCAAAAAACGGGCCGGCAGTTCCTCTACACCGATTTCCAACAAAAAATCTCTAGCCATATCAAGCACCCTCCTTCCTTAACAGGGGATAGCCCATTTCCCGGCGTTGTTCTACATATTTCTGCGCACATGCCCGGGCAAGGTTACGCACCCGGTGAATAAAGCCGGTTCTTTCGGTAACACTGATGGCACCACGTGCATCTAGTAAATTAAAGCTATGCGAACACTTTAACACATAATCATAAGCCGGCAGCACCAGCCCCTTGGCCGCCACCCGTTCGGACTCGCGTTCATACATATCGAACAATTTAAACAGCATAGCGGTGTCCGCCTCTTCAAAATTATAGTGCGAGTGTTCTACTTCGCCACGGTGGTGCACATCTCCATACTTTATGCCATCTACCCATTGGATATCATATACGTTATCCTTTTCCTGTATATACATGGCCAGTCGTTCCAAGCCGTAAGTAATCTCCGCGCTCACCGGCCGGCAGTCCATACCACCGCACTGTTGGAAATAAGTGAACTGAGTGATTTCCATACCGTCCAGCCAAACTTCCCAGCCCAGTCCCCAAGCGCCCAGGGTAGGCGATTCCCAGTTGTCCTCGACAAACCGGATGTCATGTTTGTGCGGGTCAATGCCGATAGCTTGCAAGCTGTTTAGATAAATGTCCACCACATCGTCCGGTGAAGGTTTTAAAATTACCTGGTACTGGTAATAGTGCTGCAAGCGATTGGGGTTTTCACCGTACCTGCCGTCTGTAGGCCGCCGAGAAGGTTCAACATAGGCCACCCGCCAGGGCTCGGGACCCAAAGCACGCAAAAATGTGGCGGGATTCATAGTTCCGGCCCCCTTTTCAACATCATAAGGCTGCTGAATAATGCATCTTTGCTTGGCCCAAAACGTATTCAGGGCCAAAATCAATTCCTGAAAATTCAAATGTAACCAACCCCCCATTAAAATAAATCAGGCATGTATGTATAAAAAATATGAAAACCCCCCGACCCGGCACAAAGCCAGGGACGGGAGGCATTTCCCGCGGTTCCACCCTGATTGACCACCCGTAAGGACAGCCCTCTCTTTATGGGCAGGCTTTACTCACCGGCTTAACCAACCGGCTTTCCTCCTGCAGCTCGGGAACCCCTTTCACCAAGCACGCCACCGGTTTGCACCACCCACCGGTTCTCTGTACAACGTCACCATGGCTAATCTTTCCCTCATTGCCCAAGTTAAATTATTTTCTAAATAAATTTATCAAATTTAGTCATTAAAGTCAATTAAATTAGTTAACCGCGGCTTATACCAACGCTACTTAGAAAAAGAGGGATCACCCCTCCTTACGAAGGATCCGCAATGTAAAACACCAACACCCATAATTTACCTATTACTCCGGAAGGTTTTTAAATGTAAAAGTATCACTGTGGTCGGAATGTTCGGGCTGACCTGTTCTTTTTTTGGACCGGCAATCTATCTCCAAAGTGTAATTTTTAGCCATCGCGGTAGCCGTGCCAAGTGCCCCCAGCACAGCCAGCTCACTGCTGGCCAGTGCCGCCAGCACACCCACCGCACCAATAGTAGCAGGCATTTCAAATACGATGCGATCACCCTGCTTAACCTTGATTCTGGTATCCTGCCCCCGCTGCAGCATAGACTTAATGTGTTCCATGATATCCTGTGCCCGGCCTTGAACTCTCTCGGTAAACTCTTCTTGGTCCACTGTCTCGGAAAAAGACCGGTCACTCTCCTCCAGTTTAATTAACGCCTCAACCACGTCACCGCCGGCCTCCTCAAGGGCCTTTTTGGCTTCCCGGTATGTAACCCCGGTTCTGGATCTAATTAAATCAATTTTCTCCAGGTCAATGTTCATGGATAGTTCCTCCTTTGTTAGTGCGAAAAATATGTTTAAATTAATTTAACCTATTAGGTGGCTTATTTATGCACCGAACTAAAACTATTGAGTTTGTCCATAAACTGCATTGACCGGGATTGCTTTTCCATATGCCACTGTAAATATTCACGCATGATGGAATACATTTGTGATCGGGCCGGCTGTGTCACGCGCAATCGATTAATTTTATCTATGTCCCAGTTTAATAATGTGTCCATTACTGCTACCGTGCCCCTATTACATGAGACACTCTCCACGCCAAAAGCACAGCTTGCACAAACCAAGCCACCAGCTTGGGCGCTGAAATTAACCTTGAGACCATTTACCTCTCCACCGCAGTTGACACAACCGGTAAGGTCCGGTAAATAGCCTAGCAAAGCCATTAGACGCAGTTCGAACCACCGTGCTACCAATTCTGGATCGGCTGTTTTATCCAGCTCCCGCAATGTATTCATAATATTAACAAAAAGGGACTCATGGGGATTTCCGTCCATCGTTAAGGCATCCACAAGCTCAGCAATGTGACCGGCATACAGCAGCTTATCCAAATCCGTCCACAAACCCGGGAAAAATTCCCGTCCCTCGCACTCACTGATACTGTCCATGTCACGCCCCTGCCTTAACAAAAAATCCGTTACCGAAAAGGGTTGAACAGCTCCCCGCTTACGGCTGGTTGGTTTGGTCACCCCGTGGGCCATCACCCGGATTTTACCCTGTTGTTTTGAAAAAAGGGTTAAAATTCGATGGGCGTCACGCATTTCCCGCGAATTCAGCACTACTGCCAGAACTTTGTATAGTTTCATGTTATCCCCCCAGCCGCTTAAAAATTAATTGCGATATTTTTAATGCTATAAAAAAAGACGAACTAGTTTAAATCTCGCGCGTCATTAGTACAATCGGGTATTTAAACAAGAACGTCTTTGGGTTCCTATATCCACTTTTTCATTTTAAATACGAAGAGCATCCACCCTGTCACACCCATCAACCCGGCAGCGATAGCAACGGTGGACCAGATACTATCTTGTTCGGGTAACGGCACGTTCATGCCAAAGAATCCGGTGACAAAGGTCAGGGGCATAAAAATAAACGATATAACGGCAAGCACACGGATTGACTCGTTGGTCCGGGCACTAATGATAGAATAATACGTCTCAAGGGCACCATCCAGCAAATCTCGAAATCCGTCAACGGAATCAATAATTCGCTCAATATGGTCCACCAAGTCCAAATAATACGGTTCGCTTTCTTTGGAAATCTGAAAAACTAACTGACCATTAAGGCCGGATAACATCCTCTTTTGCGGTAAAATAGCCCTGCGCATGGAAAGAATCGTCCTTTTTAAGGCCATAAATTCCTCAGTAATCTCCTTACTGGTCTGCTCGTACAGCTGATCCTCAAGTTCATCAACCCGCTGATCTATGCGGTCTAAAATAGGAAAATACTCATCTGTGATGCCGTCCAGGATGTGATACAAAAACATGTCGGAGCCTTGATTCATATACTTGGTCCTGTTGGATAGACACTCCCTGGCCATACGCCCCAGGGTGGGTAGCGTTCTTCGGTGCACGGTTACAACATAATTGGAACTCAAAAACATACTGAGCTGCTCCAGCATGATTTCTTCGTCGCTATCTTCCTTATAACGCAAGGCATGCAGCATAAAAAAATAATATTTATCATAAGCGTCCATCTTGGCCCGAGGACTCTTTTGCAAACAGTCTTCCACCGCAAGGTAGTGAAAATCAAAAATACCGGCTAGATAGTTTAGCTCGCGTTCATTTTGAAAGTCATACAAATCCACCCAGAGTAAATCATCTTCATTTTGAATTAAATCCTTTTGTGTCAAATCCACATCATGAACTAATTCTTTCCGGGTGGCATCATAAAAATAAGTTTTGATCATGCGGGTCACCTCCACGGAAGTTATGCAGTTTTAAGTGATTATGAACAGCTAAACTTCGTCGGTGAGGAGATTCTTCCATGCAGGTTACCCCCCTTTCGGAAACAATTTTATAAGGCCTTCAGTATAATAATGAAGACCAATAACAAACATGCGCCTTCTTCATTAGTGTAAGTTTTAGCTCTACAGCTAGAGATTAATTTCAGCCACATTAAGTAAATCTTTTATTCTGTAATACCTGCTAACCCGTTACTGTCTCTAAACAAATATAACAAAAAGGCAACATATATTTTTATATTTCTATTCTTATAGATTGTATTCGTTGGATAATAATAAGTCAATTTAATTATGCCTTATAATCAAACAATACTTTCCAATATCACCTGGATATACCACATAATTAAGCTTGGGCTTGCTGAACGGAACCAAGCCGTAGCATCGCCAATTTTTATAATTGTATATTTGTGTTAAATGGTTTTTTGAAATATTTAACAGAAATCTTTAGACTACTATCAGCCAATAATAGTAGATGATTTGGAGGGGTTAATATGAAATTAAAAAAGTTTTAGATAAGCTTACCGTTAAGATTATCGCATAGAGATAAAAAAGAATACAAAAGCAGCAAAAAAAGCATAAAAGATAAAATAAAAGCGGATAGGTTTACGCTAGGGTTAGTGAGGTTTAATTGCATCTATTTCAATGACCATTCTAAACTATATTGTCGTATACACTAAAATTATTTAACAAAGAGTATTTTAGAAATTAACATAAAAAAGCTGCCAATAAGTTCAACTTGACAGCTTTTTCTCACATAAATAGTTTTTTTTACATTGTATAATTGTCAAAACAAATTATTCCTCCAGCAATCCAAAATTCCGCATGTATATATCTCTATTACGCCAGTCTTTTTTTACCTTGACCCTCAGCTCAAGGAAAATCCGCGAACCCAGCAGCGCTTCTATCTCCTGGCGGGCTTGTTGACCCACTTCTTTAAGCATACGGCCGCTCTTACCGATTAATATACCTTTTTGGCTCTCCCGCTCCGTGTATATAACCGCCCTAACTGCCACCAGATCCTGAGACCTTTGTTCAACCTCTTCCACTACCACCGCTACAGAGTGCGGCACTTCCTGGCTGGTCAAGTGTAACACCTTTTCCCTGATCAGCTCAGCCATAATAAATCGCTCGGGCCGATCCACCACCATTTCGTCGGGGTAATACTTGGGTCCTTCCGGTAAATAATTTATAATTACTTGCCGGAGATGCTGTACGTTGTCCCCGGTAAGCGCCGAAACAGGCACAATCTCAGCAAAATTACCGGTTTGTTGGAAAGCTGCTATAATGGGCATCAAATCATCCGGCTTAGCCTTATCAATTTTGTTTACAGCCAGCAGCACCGGACCATTCACCTTTTTCAGCTGTTCCAGCATGAAATGGTCCCCTGGGCCGGGCATGGCCGCTTCAACCAGCAACAGCACCACATCTACTTCCCGCAGGGTATTCAAAGCCAAATTCACCATATGTTCACCTAATTTGTGTTTAGGCTTGTGGATACCCGGAGTATCGATGAAAACAGCCTGGTAATCTGAACCGGTAAGCACGCATTGTATTTTATGACGAGTTGTTTGCGGTTTATCGGACATGATGGTTAATTTCTGACCCAACATACTGTTTAGCAAAGTGGATTTACCCACATTAGTTCGTCCCACAATAGTTACAAAACCTGATTTAAAAACTGAATCATGCATACGAAATCTTTACCGTTCCTTTCATGATACTGAACCGCAGGTGTTCAGTGAAAAAGCCACCGGCAGCAGCTCGGCAACTGTGGTTTCCCGGTAGGCACCATGCCGGTTGGCCAGGTACACCTTGGTGTCTCCGCCAAATTCTGCCAGTACCTGTCGACAAGCCCCACAGGGGCTGCAGTATTCTTCTGTACCAGCCACCACCGCCAATGCAGTAAATTTGCGTTCCCCCCGGGCTACAGCGGTAAACAGGGCTACCCGTTCAGCGCAAACTGTAAGCCCATAAGATGAGTTTTCCACGTTGCAACCGGTATATACGTCGCCACTGCCGGCCAGAAGAGCTGCGCCCACCGCAAAGCTTGAATAAGGTACATAAGCGTTTTGCCTGGCCGACATTGCCATAGTAATTAATTTTTCCGGTTTCATTCGATCACCTCATCAGATCCCTTAAACGGGGCCAAATTAGTAAATACGCCACCACCAACGCGTTTAAGGCGGTAACCAACACTGCACCGGCAGCCACGTCTTTAGCAATTCTGGCCAACATATGGCGCTCAGGAGACACCAGATCCACTACTGCCTCAAGGGCGGTGTTAAACATTTCCGCAGCTATTACCATAATAATAGTTATGGAAAGCATAGCGAGCTCTACCGGCGGCATATTTAAAAACATGCTGACAACAATCACCAGGACCACCGCCAACAGGTGAATTTTCATGTTCAACTGGGTTCTTATAGTATAACCAATCCCGCATATGGCCCAGTAAAAACTGCGCATTTGGCGAAGCACCCGTCATCACCTCTTCCAGAGATACTCACACCAGATTTAATACCCGGCATCGGAAGGGGCGGAGAGGCCCGCTCGGTTTAAAATGTTTTTTTCTTGGTTGCGCATTTTTTGTTTATCAGGCAGGTTTTGGTGGTCGTAACCCAGTAAGTGCAGGACTCCATGTATAGTCAGGTAGGCCACTTCCCTGGTGGAGCTGTGGCCGTATTCCATTGCCTGGCGTTGGGCGGTTTCCAGAGAAATTATCACATCGCCCAGCATGGGTTCTTCTTCATCACCAGGCATGGCGGGGCCCTCCAGCATAGCAAAGCTTAGCACGTCCGTAGGGCCTTTAATACCTCGATATTGCTGGTTCAGACCGGCTATATACTCATCGTCCACAAACACTATACTTACCTCGGTATTTTCGGGTATCTCATGATCGCCGAGCGCCTGCATCACCACCCGGGTAAGAAGATCCTCCAGATTTTGATCAACAGGCATATATTCCTGCAGATTATTTATAAATACCGGCATATTTATTCTTGCTCCCCTCTGCTCCTTGATCATATACGATAGGTATCAATCAACACCTTTTCCTGCAGGTAGCTTACGAATTACGGCACGTTTATTCTTTCTTCTCTCTATTTCCTTGGTCATATCCGGGTACTCTATCCTATTGTGGAATATACCGGACAGCACTCTAATAAATGCACCGGCAATAATGTTTAGATCCTTCATGGTAAGGTCACACTCGGCCAACTGTCCGTCCATAAGCTTGTCCCTGATAATTTTATGCACCATACCCTCCACCCGGCCGGGGGTACGGTTTTGCATGGAGCGAGTCGCAGCCTCTACCGCATCGGCCAGCATCACTATGGCTGCTTCTTTAGTCTGCGGTTTGGGGCCTTCGTACCTGAAATCATCCTCGGTTATACTTTCATTTTTATTATTCTCCATAGCCTTTTGATAAAAGAAACTGCACATACTGTGACCATGATGCTGCTCGATTATTTCAATAATCCCCTGGGGCAATTTGTGCTCGCGGGCTAGTTCCACCCCGTCTTTAACATGCGAAGTTAAAATCAGAGTGCTCAGGGTAGGCGCTATTTTATCATGGGGGTTTTCCCCACCCATTTGGTTTTCAATAAAGAAGAAAGGCCGCTTCATTTTACCGATATCATGATAGTAGGCCGCCACCCTCACCATAAGGGTATCCCCCCCTACGGCGTCCGCGGCCGCTTCACCCAGATTACCCACCAGTAAACTATGGTGATAGGTGCCCGGCGCTTCAATTTGCAGGCGACGTAAAAGCGGGTTTCCCGGGTTAGACAGCTCCAGCAAACGCACTGAAGAAGTAATGCCAAAGGCGCTTTCCAGGTAGGGTATGGCACCGTTGGTCAAAATTGAAGATAGTATACCATTGACAGTACCTAATACCAGGCTTGAAGTAATCAGCAGTCCAATGGGCGTATCCCCAATCAACCCCATAGCAAAAATAGCTGCTACATTGGCTGCGCCAGAATAAAAACCGGCCCGGGCCATATCACCCCGCTGGCTGAGCTTGCTCACCCCGTAAACGCCTGTAAAGCCCCCGATAAAGGCAACCATAGCAAACCTCATCTGACCTCCCGTCATAAGACCCAGCAATAAACCGATAATTGCCACCACCAATACGGCCAGGCGAGAATCCAACAATATTGCTATAAGCATACCCGCCGCCGCTACTGGAGCAACGTAAGCCAAGAGAGCCCCGAATTCAGGCCACGGAGTGATGTTAATAGCCATAATTGCCTTGGATATGCCCAGTATACACAACACTATGATACCCATCAGGTATAAATAACCGGCATGGTTATATATTTCCCTGTTCTGTTGAAAAAGATAAAAAAGCACCACAGACATCAACAAGGCTACCAGCAAAACCGAACCCAAAATGGAAGATACCGGCAAGATGGGGCGGGAAAGCCCCAACGCTTCCAATTTTGCAATATGTTCCTTGGTAACAATTTCCCCCACACCAATAATTTTTTCCCTTTCTTTTATGGTTACCATCACCGGAGGTACAGCCTCCCGGGCCGCCTCCTGCAGACGCTGGGTTTTCTCAATGTCAAAAAATTTATTGGGCCGCAAATAATAGCGTACCATTTCCGACGCCAGTACTTTATAAGAGCTATTTAGCTGCAGGTTATCGACCTCGCCAACCAGCGTATTTTCCACACCTTTAGTATTTTCCTGGGTTACGCCGTTCCTGTCTTCCATGGCCCGGGCAATCGTCGAGGTTAAGCTGTTTTTTACCCGCTCCAAGCTGTTTGGATCAGGCTGGGACAATGTTTCCAAAACATCGGTGGGCAGAATGAACGGTACTTTACTTTTGAACTGCGCTATCCTCTCGCTTTCATCAAGCTCAGGATTGGATTGTATGTCATCAATGGTATTTACCAGTGTAGATATATTTTGCTGTACATCCACACTCACCTGCGGGTCGGTGATATACTGTTGTTCTACCTGATTGGCCGCTAGATTTCGGGCCTCCTCGGTTTTTACCTTATCCTGAAATGTGATACTGCGCGTGGCAAAAACATTGGTAGGCGAAACCTGTCCTACCATCAGATTAACCTGCTGGGGCATAAACTCTACGGATAGAATTAAAGTCAGCAGCACAAAAAACAAGCAAGCGGCCAGTCCCCTGCGCACCTTGCGCTGGCCAACCAACCGGTTGATAGTATCCGTAAGTATTCCCTTTACCATACTCAGAGGAAGCATTTAAATCACACCTCAGTTTTTCGTCAAAGCACCTTTTTCTTCATAAGCCCGGACAATTTGCTGCACCAGGGGGTGTCTGACAATATCTTCACCAGTAAAGTGATGAAAGGCTATCCCTTCAATACCATCCAACACCCGGCGGGCATGCACCAATCCCGATTGCTGCCCCCTGGGCAGATCAACCTGGGTTTCGTCACCGGTAATTACCGCCCGGGACCCGAAACCAAGTCGGGTGAGGAACATTTTCATTTGCTCGGGAGTAGTATTTTGCGCTTCGTCTAAAATAACAAAGGAATCATCCAGCGTCCTGCCCCGCATATAAGCTAGGGGGGCAATTTCAATTACCTGTCGCTCCAAATATTTTTGGGTATTTTCAACACCCAACACATCATAAAGACTGTCATACAGCGGCCGCAGGTAGGGATCCACCTTTTCCTGCAAATCGCCCGGCAAAAAGCCCAGTTTTTCACCCGCCTCCACCGCCGGCCTGGTCAGCACAATTCTGTTCACTGACCGGTTGCGCAACGCCCTAACTGCCATCACCACCGCCAGATATGTTTTTCCGGTTCCGGCCGGTCCCAGAGCAAATACCACATCTTGTTTGTGCAGCTTTTTTATATACTGCTGCTGGCCCACTGTTTTGGGCTTGATTTTTTTCCCCCGGGCTGTAACCAACACCACATCACGGGCAAGCCCCACCAATGCACTGTCATTACCTGAATTAACAGATTTAATGGCATAATTAATCTCGTGCCTGGTCAATCGATTACCGGAATGATAATAGGCCTGCAATTGCTCAATAATCTTTCGCGTTTTTTCAACCTGCTCCTGCTGCCCCATGATGACCAGATCTTCACCCCGGGCCACCATTTTCACACCCAGTGAGTTTTCCAGCAAAGATAGGTTTTCATCATGTTTGCCAAATATTTCTGCTGCAGCGCCAATATCATCAAGTATTATTCTGGTTTCCATTAATGAGGTTTCCATCTTTTCTATCAATTATGTCATAACCTCCTCCATCTGATTGATGAGGTTTTTCTACGCCTATTTCCTCTAGCGTTTCCACCGTGACCCGAACCCGTACAATACCTTCATCGCTTGCAGCTTTAACTTCCCGCAGCTGCGTATTCAATATCTTAGCATTATGAGGCATTTTTGAATGTAATTTCTCCATCGTCTTGTTTCCAGCCAAACGGCGGGCCTCAGCCAGGCTTAATTTATTAATATACACTCTCTGTTCTATATATTTAACCGTTATAAATTCGACAGGTACATTAATATTCCTCCATGTTGGCAACCTTTTAACATCCGTATGCTTGGCATAATGTGCATAGGGCACCTGCCGGGGACCCATTAAAATTATTTCCTTACTCCCGATTTTCATGCAAAGTTTGGTAATTTCCTGCCCGGTGGACCTCTTTATTTGTTCCTGCAATTTTACTTCATCATAACCATCATACCATACGCGGGCACGGACAATACCCCGAGCGCAAACATACTGTACCGGCAACTGCTGCTCGTCCTCTTCCACATTATCAGCACTGTTATTATCCTCTTCTTCAATTCTCAAGGGCGGTATCGCCGCTGATATTAAAACTTGCCCAGCAGTAACTGTATCCCCTTCTTGAACCAGCGGGTGACCTGATAAAACCAGAATTTGTTTAATAAGGCCTTCTTTTTGAGCCACTATATCCATCAACTGCGCGCCATTGTCCGGCGGTAGCACTTTTTCCACTACTTTTATCTCTAACCTTGTCCCATCCACAATCACGCCTACCCAGGCCAGACCATTCACTTGACGCATAATGGATTTTTCCAGCTCAGCCGTGTCCACAGACCACTTGGGCACCCCTCGATACAACCCGGCTTGCCGGATAACTTCAACGATCTTGTCTTCACTAATTAATTTATTACCTGTTATATCAATAACCCAAATAAAAGATGACAGCACATATAGCACAATAACAAAAAAAAGCGCACCTCCCAACAATGCCCGCCGGTGCCGCAACCTGCTGAAAAAAAAAGGCAAGCCAGACCGGGTGATAATATGGAAACGACAATGAGTCATACGGGCTATATGACGCAAAGGTTGTACATCCCTTAATCGCACATTTAAGGCCACCCGGTTTCCGAACGCATTCGCGATTCCCCAAAGATAAATACCCCGAATGGTCGCCATGTTTACAAACTTCTCCAGGTATTCCTCAGGGAGTGTAATAGTGACATATCCATACAGGTAGTTTAAAATCTTTAAAAACATTTTTAGCCCCCCTAACTTAGAAAAGCAAGACTGGAAATTTGCCCTTCCACGCAAATTTCATCAGGCATAATATTGCGCAGGGTTAAATTTTCACCGGTCACTTCGATAACCTTATCACTGACCACCACTCGCACTAGACAGGGGTTATATTCTTGAATACCGCGATGATTCTCAATAAATACTTGCAGGTTGCCAACCAGCACGATTTTAGGCAAGTCCAGCATAATATCCCCGGGTAATTCCAGATAATCTGAAAGCTGTCGTTTAACCTTGTTTTTAAGATCTTTCCAGGCCATAAAAAATCCCTCCTCGCCATTAATTTATGCGGTTGGGAGGGTAAAAATAACGTTTATATGGTTAAATATCCCATTATACTTGCATAGCCCACTAAAATAGCTTCTCAAACCTTTTTTCATATCCAGTAAGTATGTATACCTTATTTGATAGCGGTCAATGGATGATAAGCAATCTTTTTAATTATTACCCCTATAATAAAAATTTTTTATCATTTTAATAAAGGAATCCATAAATATAAGCAGAAGTACTCGACTTGAGCATGCTGTAATAACTCATTGATATTTTTATGTAAAATAGGTGGTATGCTATAAGGGAGGAGGCCTGCCCAATAATGACTGAACAAAAAATAAAGCTCACCAATCTGGCCAAGACACCCGGGTGAGCAGCTAAAATAGGGCCGAAAACCCTGTCACAGGTACTGCGACATATACCCGCATACGAAGATCCGGGCCTTCTAATAGGACTGAATACTTCAGATGATGCTGCCGTATACAAACTAAATGAAAACCAAGCTTTAATACAAACCGTTGATTTTTTTACCCCAATGGTTGATGATCCTTATTTATTCGGGCAGATCGCCGCAGCCAATGCTTTAAGTGATGTTTATGCTATGGGTGGTCAACCGCTATTGGCCCTTAATATAGTTTGCTTTCCCGATTGTCTGCCCCCCGCAGTACTCGGGGAAATTTTAAGAGGCGGGGCCGATAAAGTGATGGAAGCAGGCGCTATTATTGCCGGGGGACACACGATACGTGATGATGAGCCCAAATACGGACTGGCAGTGGCCGGCTTGGTACCACCCGCAAGAATAATCTCCAACGCCACCGCTCGGCCTGGTGACCGGCTAATATTAACTAAGCCACTAGGCACCGGTATTATTAATACCGCCATAAAGGCCGACTTAATGTCCGCCAAAGCTGTAGAACAAGCAGTGCATTGCATGTCCACTCTAAATAAAGAGGCATCAGCAGCCATGCAGCGGTATAATGCCGGCGCCTGTACAGATATCACCGGCTTTGGCCTGCTGGGGCACGCTGCCGAGATGGCTGAAGCCAGTCAAGTCAGCCTGGAGATTTGTTTTTCCGCTATACCACTGCTGCCGGAGACAATGGAGATGGCTCGTATGGGTATAATACCGGGAGGCGCTTATAATAATCAAGAGCACTTGGGTAATAAAATAGCCTTTGACAAATCAATTAGACCGGAAGAACAAATGATACTTTTTGATCCCCAAACTTCAGGGGGACTACTTATAGCCGTTGCTGAAACAATGGCTGATAAACTGGTGGAGGACCTAACAGGAAAGGATATACAATCAGCTGTAATAGGCCGGGTACTACCGGCCCAAAACAAGTTAATTATTATTATTTAAAGAAGTTGATAAATAACGGGGAGGTAATACAATATGAGTCATAAATTAGTGGACTGCCGCGGGCTGGCCTGTCCGCATCCGGTAATCAACACCAAAAAAGCACTAGAGGAAGCAGGTGTCAACACCATCACCACCATTGTGGATAACGATGTCGCCCGACAAAACGTGACGTTGTTCGCCAAGAACGCAGGTCACCAGGTAAGCGAACAGCAAAAAGACGGTTTGTACCATTTAACCATCCGCCGCAGTGACACTTCGACCGCAGCAAAACAAACCGATGAAAATGCCGGTCAGGACCCGACTAATGCCGCGTTCCCTACCGGTTTAGTTTATTATATAACTACCAACGAACTGGGTCAGGGTTCGCCGGATCTGGGACAGGTGTTAATGAAAAGCTTATTCACCACCCTGGCAGCCATGAATCCCTCGCCAACGGCTTTATTATTTTTAAATACCGGAGTATATTTAACCTGCGAGGGTTCTCCTGTGCGGGATCAGCTTGAAAAATTATACGCAGCAGGCACCACCGTACTTTCCTGCGGCACCTGCCTGGAATATTATCATATAAAGGAAAAATTGTTATTGGGTAATATATCCAATATGTTGGAAATCAATAACTGGCTGTCCGGACCACATAAGGTTGTGACTATAGCTTAAAACTGTGGTAAAAACAATTGGTCGTGAATATCCTGCGAACTGTTTTATTTTTCATTAAAGATTAATCGACAAAATACGGAGTAGTTGCTATATAGAATACATACCGGCTAAAGACCTTAGAGGTAGAAATTTGGGCTAATGTGCCAAAATAGAACTAGAGGTTATCTTCTACTTTTTATCCTACCGCCACGCGAGTTTAATACCTCACCAATTATCATGCTTCCAACCAGGGCGTTTTTGCTGCGTAATGCGGCAGCCAGCGGGTTGCAGTCGTTACGTTTCCGCCGTCCTGAGGTTGCTTCCTGCTCATCCAATGCCAACGGAGGATCAACCGCCGGATTAGATTGTTCCCGCTGCCGCCGTGGGAGACACGGCTCATTTTCCCACTTTAATGGTGGCTGTGGTTTATTCCCAGCACGAGTTGAACACTCCGGCTCCTCCGGGCCGGGAAGCAGCACATCCTCGCCGCGGGTGGATTTATCCCGCGAGCCGGTCAGCGGATCGTCTTCACCGCGAGCGGGTATATCCCACGAACCGGATTGCGGGCCGTCTTGATTACGGGTGGGTATATCCCACGAACCGGATTGCGGGCCGTCTTGATTACGGGTGGGTATATCCCACGGACCAGACAACGGCCTGTCTTCACTGGATAACGATGTGTAATCTAAACGGGGCCGTTCAAAACCCTCCGGGTGCCGGTCAGTAGGTCTTTCCGGCAAGTTAAGGGCTCTTCGGCCCATGATTTTGCTGATAATCATATATGCAACGAGCAAAACAATCAGCGCTGTCGTCACAAGTTAACCCCCTAAACATCCATGAAGTATTGGACAAGTTTTTCCAGGATTACTTGGGCTAATTACCGCTTTTATCTTCTTTTTCCTCACTCATTTTGGATATATTCCGACGCATACCGGTATCGGCCAGTATATTTTGCATATTATAGTAATCCATTATCCCCAAATTACCCTGCCGGAGTGCATCGGCCATAGCCTGCGGCACCTCGGCCTCAGCCTCTACCACCTTGGCCTGCATTTCCTCCACGGCTGCCCTCATTTCCTGTTCCCTTGCCACAGCCATAGCACGCCGTTCCTCAGCTTTAGCCTGAGCGATATTTTTATCAGCCTCGGCCTGATCCATTTGCAGCGTGGCGCCAATGTTCCGGCCCACATCCACATCAGCGATATCAATAGAAAGTATTTCAAAGGCAGTACCCGCATCAAGCCCTTTTTCCAGCACAGTGCGGGAAATGGTATCGGGATTCTCCAATACTTCTTTGTGGTTATCCATTGATCCCACGGTGGATACCACCCCCTCACCTACCCTGGCCAAAATGGTTTCTTCACCGGCGCCACCCACCAACCGATCAATATTTGCCCGCACCGTCACCCGGGCTATCACCTTCACTTCTATGCCATCCTTGGCCACCGCCGATACCAAGGGTGTCTGAATAACTTTGGGGTTAACGCTCATCTGCACTGCCTCCAGCACATTGCGACCTGCTAGGTCAATGGCGGCTGCCCGTTCAAAGGGCAGGTTGATATTGGCCCTTTCCGAAGCAATCAGCGCATCCACTACCCGATCCACATTCCCTCCGGCCAGGTAGTGAGCTTCTAACTGATCCACCGTTATATCCAACCCTGCTTTATAGGCCTTAACCAGCGGGTTAACAATATTGGCCGGAGGCACTCGGCGCAAACGCATGCCGATAAGAGTGATAATACCCACCCGCACACCTGCGGCCAAAGCGGAAATCCACAGCCCCACTGGAATAAAGCTAAATAAAACCACCACGGCCAACAGAATCAGTACCACTGAAATTAAAAAAGTAATGAAACCGGTAAACATAGAATCCCCCCTCCTAAATAATCATTTTTACTTAATAACTATAGAATTATAATGTTACGTATATTTTTACCCAACTAGATTTTTTACATAACCAGTCAGGAAAACAAAACTTTTTGTCCATAAACTATTTTAAAAACATAACATAATTTATTGCATATTTCAAAGTTTACTCGCACGCCCGTACCACAATACGAATGCCTTCCACACGCACCACTTTAATTTTAGCCCCGGCGGGAATAAATCCACCCTCACTGACCACATCCAGACGATCCCCGCCCACTTTAGCAGCCCCGGACGGACGCAGCGGAGTCAAGGTGATGCCCTCCTGACCGGTGCACTCAACCAATTCCTCCCTGGATGCTCTGTAACCTTCGTCATTAAACTGCCTTTTACCCAAGGTAAGCCGCTGCCAGAGATTAAACCTGGACATAGCCTTAATGCCGAAAATAAACACTATTATACTGGATATCAACGCAATCACAAGGGACTTAAAGGTAATCGCGACATCGACAGTAAACAATACGATACCCCAAGCGATTAGTATAATACCCGCTACCCCGGCAATGCCGAAACCAATAATAAACACTTCCAGCACCAGTGCTAAAATGCCTAGTAAAAGGGCCAAAGCTGCCAACCACGGAACCATTTCCGGAGACATACGAAAGCCACCTCCATTGTGCAACATTTGCATCTAAGGTCTATTCATGATTTGGATTTACAAGTACTTTTATGTCGCAAATAGAATAGTAAAATAGCGTAAGTAAGAATATTTAAATACCCGGCACTTTTCAGCACCGGGTACAAACATCTGTTGCTTAAGACAGCTGTAAGGTCTTTTAAGCAGTATTTATCTAAAAGATTTGGAAAATTTAGCCTTGCGCTTACGAGCAGCTTCAGATTTTTTCTTTCTTTTCACGCTGGGCTTTTCGTAATGTTCATGTTTTCTGGCTTCAGCGAGAACCCCTGCCTTTTGACAGGTGCGCTTAAAACGCCGGAGGGCACTGTCCAGGGTTTCATTCTTGCCTACTTTAACTTCTGCCACTGACTCTTCCCTCCCCTCCGCTTAAACCGTAAAGCTTGTTCTAAAATCAAGCTGAAAAACAACCTCCATATAAAAATTACCACACCAGGATATTATACAATACGCTTTTCTGGTAGTCAATTACCCCGGCGGCCATTGGAAGGGTCTACCGGCCAAAAAATGATAATGAATATGCCACACCACCTGACCGGCATCCTTCTTGCAGTTGGCAACAAGCCTAAATCCACGTTCTGTCATTCCCATGTCTTTGGCAACATTGGCAGCGGCTATTTGTATCTCCCCGAAAATGTGGCTGTCCTCGGGCTGCAACTCAAAAAACGTGGGAATATGCTTCTTGGGTATAAATAAAAGGTGGGTAGGGGCAATCGGTTGAATATCCTTGAACGCCATTATCTGGTCATCCTCGTATACAATATCAGCCGGAATCTCCCTTTTGATTATCTTACAAAAAATACAATCCTGCACCTTCTTCCACCTCCTCCCTAAAAACCTTGACATAACAACGTTGATTTAAGATCTGTTATTACATTTCTACATTATACCTTTAAATCCTGCCTTAGCTATAAATTATTCTTCCCTCTAGCCCGGTGCCACTAAGTGCATTTATCTTTACATCCGCCAGCTTTCCTCTCCAATTATACTGCGCCGGGAAAAACACTCGCATATAATTGTCCGTCATACCTTCAAATACTTCTACGGACTGTTCTTTAGACATTGTAACAACGGGCTGTTCCACCAACACCGATACAGTTTTATCCAGGTACCGAGCAGCAAAAATGCGGGACAGCGCATGACCGATAGCAATTAATTCCCGACTACGCTTTTCTTTAACCCGGGGATCGACCTGGTCGGGAAAACCGGCAGCCGGTGTACCTCTTCGGGGGGAATACTTAAACACATGCAATGCCGAAAATTGCATTTCCTTGACAAAGGCGCAGGCATGGCGAAAATGTTCGTCCGCTTCACCAGGAAAGCCCACCATAATGTCGGTAGTTATACCCACCTCGGGTATTTTATTACGTATATTGGCCAGCAGACTGCGGAAAAAGTCAGTATCATAATGCCGCTTCATTTTCTTTAAAATATAATCATCTCCGCTTTGCAGAGGAATGTGCAGATGACGACAAAACGGCGGCCCGGCAGCCATCAGGTCCAGTAAATCATTGGTAATATCATTTGGCTCCAGGGAACTGAGCCGCAGCCTAGCCAAGCCAGGCACGCTCGCCAAAGATTCCAGCAGCCGCACCAGGTTGAAACCGTCTTGTTTTTCCCGGCCATAAGCGCCGGTATGAATACCGGTTAGCACCACTTCTTTAAAACCGCTTTCTACCAGACTGCGCACCCCGGCCAGCACATTCTCCGGCGCGCGACTGCGCAAGGGTCCCCGAGCATAGGGAATAATACAATAAGTGCAATAATTTTCGCAGCCCTCCTGAATTTTCAGAAATGCCCTGACCCGTCCTTGATGCGCTTCACCAGGTAGTTCCTCAAACTGCCGGCACCGGTTGATTTCCCCAACCGCTTTTACTTGGTGTCCCTTTGACACCCCTTCCACAAGATCCACGATACCAGCCCGGTGCCCGGCACCCACTACCAGGTCAACGCCCTCTATCTCCAGCACCTCGTCAGGTGCCGTCTGGGCGTAGCACCCCGTTACTGCCACAACAGCATTAGGGTTAGTTCGGCTAGCCCGACGGATTAGCTGCCTGGATTTGCGGTCACCCATACGGGTCACTGTGCAGGTATTGATTATGTAAACATCAGCCGGGCTGTCAAAGTCTACTACCCGGTAACCACGTCGCCGGAATAATTCCTCCAGCGCTGCTGATTCATACTGATTGACCTTGCAGCCTAAAGTGGTCAGGGCCACTTTTTTTTCTGCCATATAAAAGATTACCCTCCCAAATCGCCCCACTGATACAGTATCATCGCCAATGTTGCCGGCCCGGCGGTTTCTGTGCGCAATATGCGCGGGCCCAGTGTGACGGGGATACCCCCTAACCGACAGGCTTCTTCTACTTCCTGATGTTCCAATCCACCCTCGGGGCCGATTAACAAGTATATTTCATCCGGCCTGGGGCGACCCTGCAAAGTATCTTTAAGAGCACAACTTGTCTCATTCTCCCAAGGAATCAGCACCAATGCACCGGGTGGTATAAGGTCCAATGCAGCGGACCACTCCAGTGGTTCTGCAACTTCGGGTACTAACGCCCGGCAGCATTGCTTAGCTGCTCCAATGGCAATGCGCTGCCAGCGTTCCAGGCGGGAGGCCTTTTTGGATGCATCCAATCGCACTACACTGCGTTTGCAAAACACGGGCCAAAATGCTGCCGCACCCAACTCAGTGCCTTTTTGAATTACAGTGTCCATTCGATCGCCCTTGGCTAATCCCTGCACCAGCACCACTCGCAGGGGAGGTTCACCACCGGCCCGTCCCTGCCTAAGCACCTGGCAGTGAACAATCTCCCCTGCTATACTTTCGATACTGCTTTCCCAAAAATTACCGCAACCGTCGAGTAATGTAATTATATCTCCCGGTCCCAATCGTAATACCCTTTTGATATGGTGAACTTCCGGGCCAGTAACGGTAACACTGTTACCTTGCACTTGTTCGGGTGCCACAAAAAACCTGGGCATTTTTAATCACAACCTTAAAATATGGCGTTATCGCTTACGCTTAACCTCCATACGGCTAAAGCCAATGAGCACCGGACCAGTATGTTTCGGGCCCATTAAATTGAGGTGATACTTCTTACCACGAATAACTTATATTATATAACAAAAGCCAACCTAGTTAAAACATAATTATTCCTTAAACAAAAACTAAACGCAACTTCACCTTGGTATACCAGCATCCTCATAACTTAGTTCCTTGTTGCACATTCTTCACAAATTTTTAAAGAATTATATTAATGCCTTAATTCGCACACCCCTGCTAATATTCACATAATATAGATAAAAACAGAAGGAGTGTTTTTCTATGGCCAACGATATCCAAAAAGATGTTGATAAAAAAGAAAAGCAAACAATTAAAGCCAACGCTGCATATAGTAATAATCCGTCAGGTGGCTCAATTCCCGCTTACCAAACACCGTACCCGGGATATCCATATACCACTTACAAGTATTATCCAACACACGAATATGTATCCGTTTACTCCTTACCGAAAGCTCTAACTTTAATAGTCGATTCTGTTAGGGATGAAAGAGAAGACGAGTTATTTTACGATTATTTGCTTAGCGTAGCACCCTCCACTCAAAGAGAAATCATCGTCTCCATTCGAGACGATGAAAGAAAACACGCCAGATTATTTCGGGAATTATATTGGCAGGTTACCGGCAAGGACATTCCCCCGGCACCTGATCAGCCTTTTGTTAAACCCCTAAATTACTGCGATGGTATCACCAAAGCCATTTTTGGTGAACTGGCTGCTGTGGAAAGATACCGCAAAATATTATACGGCTTTGAGTTTTTGCCTTACCGAAATATCATAACCGAGATATATACCGATGAATTAAAGCACGCCTCTAAATGGAATTATTTGTTTGCTTTAAATTGCGTCAATAGATAAACAGCATTACTTTCCGAGCAATCAATTCAAATGTAGATCAGAAGATAGTGCCTTTCTAATTCGAACTATATTTTTTTCCTATTGGCAGCATACTGCCTGTACTCCTTAAGGAGTAGCGCCTGGTACTCTTGTCGGGCAGAGGAGGGGATATAATTATTTTTCTCCAGCCTGTTTACAATTTCTTCGGCTGTATCGAGATTCACCTGCCCACCCTCTGCGTAGACGGTTGCAAGTATCTCGTCAAGGCCTTTAACCATAACATAGGTACCGTCGAGAAAAGTAAGCTTACTTAGACCTTGTAGCTGCGCGCAGGGGATGAATCCTCGGTTAATGCTGTTTGGCACGTTATAACCTCCCCAATTTACTACTGGTTTTATTGTGAGTCTATCTTATTATAACGCTAAATCACCAGAGCAGGACAAAAACATACCGGCCCCGAGTGAGCATACTCACTTGAGACCAGTTACTGGTAATGAGATTGACTTTGGTCATATCAACGCTTTTCGGTAAACCATAGCCACCCATTCGCCTCCGGTCTGTTCCTTTTCGGGTTCAAGGCGGGCATCGCTCAATGCGAGGCGAACCTCATCGGCACGGTCATTAATTATTCCCGAGGCAATCAGCCTGCCGCCGGGCTTAAGCGCCACGGCAGCATCCGGGGCCAGGTTGATAATCACATCAGCAATAATATTAGCCACTATCAAGTCTGCCTGACCACCAACAAGATTATCCAGCAGGTTCCCCTGGACCACTGCCACCCGGTCCGACACACCATTGCGCTCGGCATTGTCCCGAGCCGTTCGCACCGCCAGCTCATCAATATCCACGGCAGTCACTTGCCGGGCACCCAGCAACGCCGCAGCCACGGAAAGTATGCCCGATCCCGTGCCCACATCATAAACCACTGCGCAACCCGGCGCTAATTCTTCAAGTAAGGCCAAACACATGGCAGTGGTGGCATGAGTGCCACAGCCAAAAGCCATGCCGGGATCCAGTTCGATAATGGTTTCCCCCGTCTTGGCGATACAGACCTCCCAGGATGGTTTAACAATAATTTTATTGCCAACCCGCACTGGTTTGTAATATTCCTGCCAAGCGGTGGCCCAATCCTGCTCCCTAACTTCCCTGGTTTGACACTGCACGGGATAATCAGCGAGCCTGCGGGTCAAACTTTCCAGCCGGTCCGGCAGCGAGGTATCACAGCAAAAATAACCCTTCACCACGACCTGTTCACCCTGCAGCGGCTTGAGTGTTGGGGCCACTGTCTCAGCAGTACCTTTAGTGATGAGATCCACAACTAAGGCGGGGTCTTCTATGACAACCCCGCCCGAACCACTTTCATTAAAAACATCCGCCATCGCTTCCACCAACTCCACAGGAGAAGTAACGGCAATCTCCAGCCATTTCAAACACAAAAACCCCCCGGGGTCCGACTTAAACAAACCTAACCATAAATACAAGACATATCTTTAACCTGAAAAAGCGTCCCGCATTTTTTCGAAAAACCCTTTTTCCCCACTATGCGGCTTTTGGCCTTCGATATGAGCAAATTCCTTTAGCAGTTCCTTTTGTTTACCGGTTAGCCTGGTGGGTGTAACCACTCGAATGTGTACATGCTGATCACCACGGCCATAGCCACGAACATCGGGAATGCCCTTGCTTTTCATGCGCAATACCGTACCCGACTGCGTGCCCTCCGGAACCTTCAACTTGGCATCACCATCTAAAGTGGGCACAATGATTTCATCACCTAAAGCTGCCTGGACAAAACTGATATCCGTCTCAACAATAACATTGTTGCCTTCCCGTTTAAACGTAACATGGGGCGCTACGTGTATATACACAAATAAATCGCCCGGTGGCCCGCCACGCAGACCTTTTTCTCCCTCACCGGATAAACGCAACCGGGAACCGGTATCCACCCCGGCGGGAATCCTTACTTTCAAATTCCGGCTTCGCCTCACCGTGCCGGAACCCCTGCAGGTTGGACAAGGCTTTTCAATAATCACCCCGGCGCCGCGGCAGCGATCACAAGTACGGGACTGCACAATGCGCCCGAACGGAGTGTTCTGGGCATACTGAATCTGCCCCGTGCCTTTACAAACGTCACAGTTTTTCTTTGTGGTGCCCGGTGCCGCCCCACTGCCGCCACAGGTGCTGCACTCCTCGGTACGGGGGATTTTTATATCTTTTTCCAGGCCAAATGCAGCCTCTTCAAAGGTCAGCTCCATATCCACCCGCAAATCGGCGCCCTGCTCGGGACCGTTACGCCGCTGGCGCCCACCGCCACTGAAAAACATATCGAATATATCACCAAAACCGCCAAAATCGCCGCCGCCAAAACCGCCAAAGCCTCCGTTAAACTGGCCGTCTGTAGCCGCATGTCCGAAACGGTCGTAAGATTCACGTTTTTCGGCATTACTTAATACCTCATAGGCCTCATTTACTTCTTTGAATTTTTCAGCGGCGTTTTTGTCTTCTTTATTAACGTCGGGGTGATACTGGCGAGCTAATTTGCGAAAGGCCTTCTTAATTTCCTCAGGCGAAGCGTCCCGGGAAACACCCAGCACCTCATAATAATCCCGTTTTGCCACGGGGGATCCACCACCTTACACTTCAAACACCACCGGGAGGGCTAAATATAGCCCTCCCGAACGGCAAATATTTAATAGCAAACGACTTTATATCATTCTACGCAATTTGTCAAAATCCTGTTACCATACTTCAAAATATACTTTATTTATCTTTTTTATTATCGTCAACTTCAAACTCGGCATCCACTACATTTTCTTTATTTTCTTCGGTCGCAGTTCCACATCCGCCGGCACCACAGCCGTCGCAACCGGCCCCGGCACCGCCCGCCTGATCAGCCCCGGCCTGCTGCTGTTGATACAATAAAGCAGTAAGCTCATACAGCGGTTTAGTTAATTCTTCAGTAGCCGCCTTAATGGTTTCAATATTATCACCCTTAACGGCCTCCTTAAGCTGCTCGGCAGCCCGGTTAACCTGCTCAACTTTATCTTTATCAGCCTTATCACCCAGATCTTTAATGGTCTTTTCAGCCTGGTAAATCATGCTGTCGGCTTGATTGCGCAGTTCCACCAGTTCTTTACGGCGCTCGTCATCGGCAGCGTTTTTCTCGGCATCTTTAACCATTTTATCAATTTCCTCATCACTGAGACCCGCGCCACCCGAAATGGTAATGCTCTGGCTGTTGCCCGTGCCTTTATCCTTGGCCGATACATTGACGATACCGTTAGCATCTATATCAAAAGTAACTTCAATTTGCGGCACACCCCGGGGTGCCGGCGGTATACCGGACAGTTGGAACCGCCCCAGCGTTTTATTATCCGCCGCCATAGAACGCTCACCCTGCAGCACATGGATTTCAACCGTAGTTTGCCCATCGGCGGCCGTGGAGAACACCTGGCTCTTAGAGGTGGGGATAGTGGTATTTCGTTCGATCAGCCTGGTAGATACACCACCCAGGGTTTCAATACCCAGAGAAAGAGGTGTAACATCAAGCAACAGTACATCTTTAACTTCACCGGCCAGCACACCGGCTTGAATAGCAGCGCCGATGGCAACACACTCGTCCGGATTAATACCCTTATGGGGCTCTTTTTTGATAAAACTCTTAATGGCTTCCTGCACCGCCGGTACACGAGTGGAACCACCCACCAGCAGCACCTTATGAATATCCTGGGGACTTAAACCGGCATCTGACATTGCCTGCCTGGTGGGTCCCATTGTCTTTTCTACCAAGTCAGCCGTCAGTTCATTGAACTTAGCCCTGGTAAGGTTAATATCCAGGTGCTTGGGACCATTAGCGTCAGCTGTAACAAAGGGCAGGTTGATATTAGCCGACATTACCCCGCTTAGTTCCACCTTGGCTTTTTCCGCAGCGTCCCTGAGACGCTGCATAGCCATCCGGTCACCTTTCAAATCAATACTTGTATCCTTTTTAAATTCACTGGTTAGGTATTCCACAATGCGCTGGTCGAAATCATCGCCGCCCAGCCGGTTGTTCCCACTGGTAGCTTTGACTTCGAACACACCGTCACCCAGCTCCAAAATAGAAACATCAAAAGTGCCGCCGCCCAGGTCAAACACCAGTATGGTTTGCTCATCGCCTTTATCCAGGCCATAAGCCAGAGATGCCGCCGTAGGCTCATTAATAATCCGCAACACCTCGAGGCCGGCAATTTTACCGGCATCTTTGGTAGCCTGGCGCTGTGCGTCAGTAAAATAAGCCGGCACAGTTATAACAGCCTGAGTAACCTTCTCACCCAGATAGCTTTCCGCGTCAGCTTTCATTTTTTGCAGTATCATGGCGGATATTTCCTGAGGTGTATATTCTTTATCATCTATTTTTACTTTATAATTAGAACCCATATGCCTTTTTATCGAGCTTATGGTGCGGTCGGGGTTGCTAACCGCCTGGTTTTTAGCCACCTGGCCAACCAGCCGCTCGCCTGTTTTAGAGAATCCCACCACGGATGGAGTGGTACGTCCACCTTCAGCGTTGGGTATAACCACCGCTTCGCCACCCTCCATAACGGCCATACAGGAGTTGGTGGTACCCAGGTCAATTCCCAATACTTTTGCCATATTTATCGCCTCCTATGTTTTGCTAGCATTTAATCTCCGGATTTGGCTACTTTAACCAGCGCCGGACGCAGTAGTTTATCCTTAAGATAATACCCTTGGCGCAATTCCGCTGTTACAGTGTTTTCATCATATTGATCTGTTATTTCTTGCATAATCGCTTCATGGAGAGTGGGGTCAAATTGTTCACCCACCGCCGCCACCGGCGTAAGCCCTTCTTTTTGCAATACTTCCTGCAGTTGCCTAAAAATCATAGCTACCCCCTCGATCACCTTGGCCTGGTCTTGCTCTTTGGCAGCAAGGGCCAGTTGGAAATTATCCAGCACCGGCAACAGCGCCTCACATAGGGAAGCAGCAGCATATTTAAAGAAGTCTTCCTTTTCCTTTACCGTACGCTTGCGAAAATTATCAAAATCAGCCTGCAATCGCACCATCCGGTTAAAATACTCCTCGGCTTTAGCCTTTTGCTCGGCCAGTTCACTTTGCAACCGCTCCACATCCACCGGCTCCCCCTTCGAATGACCCGCCGCCTCGCCGGCAAAATCCTCTACATCGTTACTCGGCTGGCTGCCTTCCTGTTTTAAATCATTATCCGTCAAATGCTCGCCAGGTGCCACACAAGCCCTGTCGGCCGCAGCATCATGTAATTTATCCATGCCCGTCACTCCTTGGCCAACACTTTAAAGTTCGCCCGTGTTTTTATGCTCACAGTGTTGTCTTAATTTGAAATTTATATAATATAAATAAAAACTACATTTATTTACCACGCCAGCGCATCAGTCTTTCTATAACCAGTGAAATATTGTCCGTCATATATTCCACCACGGCAAACGACCGGGCGTAATCCATCCTGGTAGGTCCCAAAAGGCCGATTCTCCCAACCGGTTTGCCCTCCATATGATACGTACCCATCACCAAACTGTAATCCTTCAACCGGCCGTCCTCCATCTCTTCGCCAATGCGCACCGTAACGCCCTCCCCCTGGAAAACATCAGTCATGATATTGGCCAGCTCATGTTCATTTTCCAGCAGACTAAGCAGCACTTTCACCTTTTCTATGTTATGGAATTCAGGCTGGTTTAAAATATTAAAAATGCTGCCAAGATATATTTTCTCCCCGGTTTCCAAGGACAGACCTTCTTGAATAATATCTATCGCCATATCCAAGATATTTTTTTGCTTGGCTAGTTCAAAATAAATTTCTTTAATTAATGTCAAACGAATATTTTCAATTGTTTTGCCCTGAAGCTTATGATTCAATACTGAGGAAATAGTTTCCAAATCGGCTGCCTGAATGCTCTCCGGTATATCAATAATCTGGTGGTGCACAACTCCGGCATCGGTTACCATAACAACCATAGACTGCCTCCGGCCCATATGCACCAACTGGATATGTTTGAACCTGCCCCCGCCCAATCCGGTAGTCATTACCACCCCGGTATAGTTGGTAATCTGCGATAATAACTGCCCGGCATTTCTCAACACATGTCCAACTTCCCGCTTCTTGGTCAGGTAACCATTAAGCACCAATTTTGCTTCTTCCGAATTAAACTCCTCGCGTTTCATCAAATGATCCACGTAATACCTGTACCCCTGGTCGGAAGGAACCCTTCCGGCTGAAGTATGGGGTTGCTCAATGTACCCCATCTCCTCGAGGTCGGCCATTTCATTGCGAATGGTAGCCGAGCTCACTCCCAGTTTATATTTCCTGGCGATGGTTCGGGAGCCTACCGGTTCCGCAGTGGCAATGTAATCTTGCACAATGGCCATTAAAACATTTTTTTTCCTGGCGTCAAGGGTCATTTATGACACCTCCTTGTTAGCACTCTCCTATATTGAGTGCTAACACCTATTAAAAACATAGCACTAGTGGTTTCATTTGTCAAGAATAATCACGAAGGTGCAAATTCGCACATAACCTCATTGGCCACCATTAAACCACGCGGGGTTAAGCGCAAGTGATTACCCCGGCGCTCAAGCAGGCCTTTATTTACCAGTGATTCTGCAAGACCAGGGTACACTTCTTCAAGTGGTCTGCCAAATCGTTGTTTGAAACGCTCCAGATCCAGCCCGCAGGTCATGCGCAGCCCTAAAAAAATAGTCTCAAAGATATCGTTTTCCGGGGTAATATTTTCAGACCAGGCCACCGTTAGCGCTCCGGTATTCAGCCCGATGGTGTAATCAATCAGATTGGTCTCGTTTGACATACGCATTTCCCCGAGGCGGGAGTGAGCCGCCGGACCCAGCCCCAGATATTGTTCGTTATGCCAGTAAACCAGGTTATGGCGACATTCCCGCCCTGACTTGGCAAAGTTAGAAATCTCATATTGCTCAAGACCGGCCGACTTTAATATATCAATAGAAGCACGGTACATGGCCAGGCCATCCTCTTCTGCACAGGGTTGCAAAAATCCACTATCCACTTGTTCTTTTAAAGGCGTACCCTCCTCCAACTGCAGACCGTAGGTAGAAACATGTTCCGGTTGCAAAGCCACCACCTGTTCCAGGCAGCACTGCCACTCGGTAAGCGTCTGCCCGGGTACCTCGAAGATGAGATCCAAGTTTACATTATCAAAGCCTGCCTCCCTGGCCTGCCGTACTGCCGTGACTGTCTGCGCATGGGTATGTATACGTCCCAGAATGCCCAGCGTAGTCTCAGTGCAAGCCTGGGCCCCCAAACTGAGCCGGTTAACCCCCGCCCGGCGCAGAGCGGATAGTTTATCAACATCTACCGTACCAGGGTTGGCTTCGATAGTAAATTCCACACCTGGCAATAAAATAAAATGCCCTTTTATAAAAGTTATTATTTCCAAAAGCATGGCAGTTGATAAACAAGTTGGCGTACCCCCACCGATAAAAACGGTGGACAAAGGCCACCGTTTATCATGCTTACACCCCACCCGCTGTTCTATCTCCCGGCACAGGCCGGTAATATAAAGACGGGCGTTCGATTCATTATAGAGATATGAAACAAAGTCACAGTAACGGCACTTACGCACACAAAATGGTACGTGAATATATAGGGCAGTGGGCAAACTATTTTCAAGCAACGCCCTGCCCCCCCGGTTTATCACTTAAGCGAAAAATTAGTTCGTTCTCACCGTCACATAAATAGCGGCTTATCCTGATCACCTCTTATTTTTTTCTTCACCAATGTTTAGCACAGCCATAAACGCTTCCTGGGGTATTTCCACGCTGCCCACCTGCTTCATCCGCTTTTTCCCCTCTTTTTGCTTTTCCAGCAGCTTACGTTTACGGGTGATATCACCACCGTAGCACTTTGCTAGCACGTCCTTGCGGCGGGCCCGCACCGTTTCCCTGGCTATCACCTTGTTGCCGATGGCGGCCTGGATAGGTACTTCAAACAATTGGCGGGGAATCAGACTTCTCAATTTTTCCACAAGGGCCCGGCCCCGCTGGTATGCCTTTTCCTGGTGCACGATAAAGCTCAAGGCATCGAGAGGTTCCTCATTTACTAGAATATCCATTTTAACCAGTTTAGACTGCCGAAATCCCGCCCATTCATAATCCAAGGAGGCGTAGCCCCTGGTTCGCGATTTTAGCTGGTCAAAAAAGTCAAATATAATTTCGCTCAAGGGCAGGTCATATTTAACCATTACCCGGCTCTGGCTCAGGTATACCATATCCTTGTAAACACCCCGGCGCTCCTGGCTAAGTTCCATCACCGCCCCCACGAATTCCTGAGGCACCATTATGGTAGCCGCTACAAAAGGCTCCTCCACCGACACTATGATTCCGCTGACCGGCATCAAGCTGGGATTTTCAATCTCGACAATTTCCCCGGCGGTAGTATTAACCCGGTACATCACGCTGGGAGCAGTAGTAATGAGGCTAAGCCCATACTCCCGTTCCAGCCGTTCCTGGATGATTTCCATGTGTAAAAGCCCCAGAAAGCCACATCGAAAACCAAACCCTAGTGCTTCGGAGGATTCGGCATCGTAAACCAATGACGCATCATTAAGCTTTAGTTTATCTAGTGCATCACGCAAATCACCATATTCATTGGACTCCACGGGATACAACCCGCAGTAGACCATCGGCTTAACCTGGCGGTAGCCCGGCAGCGGCGCAGCGGCGGGCCGGTTGGAATCCGTAATGGTATCTCCCACCCGACAATCCCGGGCGTTTTTAATACTGGCCGCTAAAAAGCCCACCTCACCGGCACGCAGTCCGTTAACTAAGGTTGGGGCAGGCTTAAACACCCCCAATTCATTTACCTCAAACTCCTTGCCGATGGCCATCATTTTTATGGGCATGCCCTTTTCCAGCCGCCCTTCCATTACCCTAAAGTAGGCAATAACACCCTTGTAAGAATCATAATGGGAATCAAAAATCAGCGCCTGCAACGGGGCCTTTTGATCACCCCTGGGCGGGGGAATTCTGCGCACAATGGCTTCTAAAATTTCCTCGATGCCTTCCCCCGTCTTGGCTGAAGCCAGCACGGCATCTTGAGCATCCAACCCGATAACCTCTTCAATTTCGCTTCTGACCCCCTCTGGATTGGCCGCCGGTAAATCTATCTTATTTATTACCGAAATAATCTCCAAATCGTGATCAATGGCCAGGTAAACATTAGCCAGCGTCTGGGCTTCGATACCCTGGGCGGCATCCACCACCAGCAGGGCTCCCTCACAGGAAGCCAGACTGCGGGACACTTCATAGGTAAAATCAACGTGTCCCGGCGTATCAATAAGGTTAAGGGCATAATCCTGCCCATCCCTGGCCCGGTAGTTCAGGCGCACAGCCCGCAACTTAATAGTAATGCCACGTTCCCTCTCCAATTCCATGTTATCCAACACTTGCTCGGACATTTCCCGCTGGGTCAGCGCACCGGTATATTCCAACAGCCTGTCCGCCAGGGTGGATTTGCCATGATCAATATGGGCAATGATACAAAAATTACGAATATGATCCTGTCTTATTTCCAACGATAATTCCTCTCTCCTTGAAGCAAGTTCTTAATTCAGATGGAGATTCTTTTACTCCATCTGAATTTTAGAACTGCAAATGCATGATTTAGTTGGCGTTTGACTCCCGCCTAAAAGAGGCGGGAGTCAAACGCCAAGTTAATCAGGTTAAAAGGTCAGCTCACAATATTATAGCATTTGCCCCCAAAGGTTAAAAGAACCTTTGGGAAAGGTATAATGTTATTGTTTTTTATCATTTACCGGTCTGAACCCGGCGGCCACAGCTTCCGCTTCGGTACTGAACCATTGCTCGGGTTTGGTATTTACATAACTCGCCTCACCCGGCATATGATATATCTTTTCGCCCTTTGAGTTTATATTCCCCTTAATCAAACCCTGGCCGCTTTCATCTACGTAGATTTGATCGTTATTTGACGCAGATATGCCGTTGTCATTTTGACCGGTGTTCGACCCGGATCCACTAGGCTGCCGGGATGCGTCGGAGTTATTTTTACCGGTGGTTACATTGATCTCTCGACCGTCAGTGAGAAAAACAACTGTGCCATTGAGGTCGGTTCTAAATACTTTAATGCCTTGCAGCCTGGTCAGGGTTTCTTTATGCGGGTGACCATAATCATTACCGGCACCGACACAAATTACCGCATATTTAGGCTGCACTGCTTGCAAAAAAGCTACTGTTGTTGAAGAATAACTGCCATGATGACCCACTTTAAGAACATCAGCTTGCAAAGAAATGCCGCCCGCCAGTATTTCCGTTTCTGATTGCATCCCGGCATCGCCCGTAAAGAGGAAACTGACCTCGCCGAAAGTAAGCTTAATTACTGCAGAGTAATTGTTCAAGTCCTCGTATTCGCTGCTGTGCGGAGCCAGCATTACCGCTTGAATAGCATCGTTATCAACAATTTTAAGACCGGCTTTGGCAGTGGTGATCTTTAATCCATTGTCCTTAACGGCTATCAATACATCTTCAAATGTCCGAGTTGTATTGGTTACCTTGGGCATATATACCCGGCCAATGGTAACATTTTTGATTACCGTATCCATACCACCAATATGATCTTCGTGGGGATGGGTACCAACAAGATAGTCAATTTGTTTAACCCCGGCTTTGTTTAGGTAATTAACCACCTTATCTCCGTCATCGTTATTACCGGCATCTATAAGCATGTTTTGTTTATTAGGCAACTGTACTAAAATGCTATCAGCCTGGCCAACATCTAGAAAATGCACTTTCAGCTGATCAAATAGTGCTGTTTGGTCATCCCCCGGTTGATTTATTGAGCCTGGTGAAGAAACAACGTTGGAGACAGACGTATTGTTACAACCGGAGAGAAATAATAGCAAGACAGCAAAGATAACTATGTGCCATAACCCGCTTCTTCTGTAGCTGTTTTGCGGCATAAGTCACGGCCTCCTAATTTTCAAACACTTGATCGGCAAGCTGCTCAATGTATTGTTTTCTCTGTGCTGTGGCTTCCTGATCCACCGTGACTTGAATATTGATTACATCGCCAGGCCTGGCGCCTTTAGGCAACAATATTTTAGGGATATGAAATATCCTCCGTTTATATTCTATCAAAGCATACTCTCCTTCAAAACGATCAATTACCAGCATTTAAACACTCCCTTTGATTATTTTTACCTATTTATGATAACCCAACCGGGCAAGGTATAGCTAGTTTACTTTAAGCGGCTATTATCTCCGTAACAATGTTAACCATGCCTGGCAATAATTTTTTTCAAGCATGGTTAAAATTCCACTGCAAATCATATTAATGCATTTCCATTGAACTATTAGGTATAACCAACAACTATTGATTTTCCTATTCGCTTTATTAATTCCTGTATGTATAGTAAAATAATCAGAAATTACCCTTAACCTAAAATTATCCGATAGCTAACTACCGATCTCGTACCCCTGAGAGTATATCTCCCGCGTCTTTAGCGGGAGATATAGCGTGGTTAGCTTCCGGATAAATTTTTAATTCAAATAAAGTAACTACGGGTATATATATTCATGAATAGCTGGTGTTAGACAGTTATATCAAATTATGGCCGGTCAATGGCTTCCCACACTTTTCGCTGAACCGGGGCCAAGCAATGATTAATTTTATCCCGGCTTATGCTATATAATTCACCTGCCTGTTCAACCGGTTTCAGCCAAGTACTGCTGTCAAGCGATAAACGCAGGGTCTCGCCCATTATACTTATTTCCAATTCATCTCCCGCTGTACGCCAATTAATCAGCGCTAAAGGCTGTTCAGGGATCACCAGACGATTAAAATTAATCAGGGCGATATTGATGCCTGAAAAAATCAGGCCAATGCATATACCCATAATGACTAGCATCGATTTAATGGTTAATTGCATATCTTCACCAATTAATGTTTTTTAATATATATTTTTACCAAATTAAGCTTTTGATATGCTTATTCATTATCCAAATTGCGCTTAACCATCTCTGCCACGGGTCCGGCCAGCATGCATGCGGTACATACCGCTTCATCCGTGGAGTTACTGACGCTGCCAATTTCAAGCAGTACGGCCCGCGGATGTAAAAACTGATTGTAACGCCCCTCCTTGATGCGTACACCCAGGCACAGCCCGGAATATTGTTTATTGATTTCGGCCGCAAGTTCCTGGGCAAAGCTGTAGTTTTGCCGCCAGGTGGGAAAAGGCGACCGGGCATCAGAACCAACGATGATCAACACCGGTGCCACCTGCTGCCCGTCCACGGTTACCAAACTGTCCTCCCGGGACTTGCCCGCGTCACGGTGAATATCCAGTACTACCTGCACCGCCGGATTATCCTCCAACAGTTTTTGCAGAGTTTCCTGAGATTTGGTGTAAGAATCGTTATAATTGGCATCGTTAATGGTATCGGAGCGGGCTACCAGCACCCCGTATTTTTTTTCCAGCTCATCCTCCAGGGCTTTGGCCACTTGAACCACCCCGCCCCGCTTAGCTGTAAGCCGCTCCATTCCGTCAGTGAGGGCATAGGTTTCACCGGTATGGGTGTTATAAATAGCAACTAGGCTTTCCTCAGTAAGTGACGGCGAGGGCAGTACCGCTTCCTGATCGTATTGCGTTTTCAGCTCGGGTGCCGACACCAAAACGGTTGGCTCCCCGGACTTAGCCACCTCAGCCAGTAGAGGCATTTGGTAGGCCAGGATACGCAGCGGACGCTGCGAGTCTGGCTGGAATACCCACATTAGCGGTGCTGTCAAAACACCTGTCCCGGCAACCTGGGGAATATCTTCCTGGCTGCCCGACCAGGATAATACCGGTACGGCCACCCGTAAAACACCCCTGAGATCGCGGTCGTTCCACGCCAGCAAAACATTCAATAACCCGTGCCCGGCCTCATTAAAGACGGGAGACAAGACAACCAAATAATTAATTAATATTATAGCAAACACCAATAATAATATTGTAAAATAACGCGGTCTGTGCTGGCGATAGCGGTAGTTATATGCTGAATACATTGCTCCCTCCTTCATCTTTCCTTCAAAAAAACCCATGCTTCCAAACCTGCACAGGCAATGACTTGTCTTATAGTATGCCAAAGTATGGGGAATTATTACCATAAAGCTTCCAAAACAACCAAACCCCGCCGTTTATATTACGACGGGGTTTAGCGTGTCCTCCGGCGGAAAAGTAGTTAAACATCGCCGGCTTTCATTAATAGGTAAATTCTGGCAAGATCACTCACAGTAATATCAATACTTGTCGCATCAGCGCAGTACCGTGGGGACTACGGCATCAATTAACCCGACGACGAAGGCCGAAATTAATGCTCCCACCAAACTAACACTGAGCATATTGGGTATAATGAATTGCGCCAGGTATATCACCACGGCTGCGGTAATAAAACCCACGATGCCACGATTCTGGGGCGAAATTTTATCGCCCAGCAGCGCCTCGGCAACATAGCCTAGCACCGCAATTACAGCCGCGGCAATCAAAGCACCCGTAAAACCGCCACGCACGACAAAACCGGGAGCCAGCCAGCTAACAACTATTAATACAAGTGCTGAAACAACAAAACGAATGGCCAGTCCAATCCATTGTGACATTTATTTCTCACCTCCTTTTATTGATGCTATAATTATGATTAACCAAAAAACCCGCCCGTATACTAGGCGAAGCTTGCTTTTTTTTTTAGCACATGGTAAAATTGACGCTGTTGGGAGGTGAAAATAATGCCTAATATTAAATCTGCTGCCAAGCGGGTGCTTACTATCAAAAAACGCACCGAGCGCAACCGGCGCATAAAATCTACAGTTCGCACAGCTATAAGACGTTTCCACGAAGCAATGGTCTCTGAAAACAAGGAAGACGCTCAAGTAAAACTACGCCGGGCACTTGTTATTATAGATAAGGCGGCTACCAAGGGCGTAATGCATAGAAATACTGCAGCCCGTCAAAAATCCCGCCTGACCAAATACTTTAATAAAAATATAGCCGGTTAATAAACTACCACCCAGTTACGCAAACATGGGTGGTTAATTTATTTTAAACACATATACTCAAAATAAAAGCTTCCATAGCCGGGTAAAAATCCGCCCGGCCGGTTTTTATATTATAATCCAACTCGGTAAGATTGTTTAATGCCTCAACCAACTGCCCCACGGAAAAGTTTTTGCGCTGCGCATTAATTTTTGTATATACAAAGGGGTGCAATTTAAGGGCGGCTATTATATGCTCCCGGGATTTACCTGCCCGGGCCAATCCTTGCACCTGTAATATCAGCCTAAATTGTCTGGCCACCATACCAATGATCTGCTGGGGCTGCTGCTTGTGCATCAGCAGGTCACGAATACCGGACAATGCCTGTACGCAATTTTTTTCTCCAATGGCATCAACCACTTCGAATATGTTATCCTCTACCCGGGCGGCGACCAGCTGCCGCACCGTCTCCAGGCTGATGGCGTTACCCGGCCCAGTATAACACGCTAGTTTCTGCATTTCGTGATAAAGGGTATACATATCCCGCCCGCAACGGCCTAGCAATTCTTCCACGGCCTCCCGGCCAATAGCGCAACCTTCTTCCTTGGCTCGCTTGGCCAGCCACTTGGTAAGATCGGCCGGCTTTAACAAGATAAACTCAATAGCCCGCCCAACCCTGGCCGTTTCCTTGTATATTTTTTTACGCCGGTCTACGTTTTGAGTTGTATCAAATACCAGGCAAGTACCGGCATAGGGGGCGGCTAAATAATCCAACACGTGTTTTATATCCCGATCATTCTTTTCTGATTTCGCATCAAATATACGTGGGCTGCGCACCAGCACCAGCCGCCGCCCCGGTAAAAAGGACACATAAGCAGCGGCAGTGGCAATTTCCTGCCCCGACATTATGGAACCGTCCAGCACATCAAAGTTTAATTGTTCCCCACCCGGAGGCAAAACATATTCTTTAAGACGCTCAATGGCCTGCTCCCGCAAATAGCTTTCCGGGCCATAAAGCAGGTAAACCGGAGCTATATCACCTTTTTTAAGATCAGCTAAAAAGTCAACAAAGTATTTCATTAAATCCACCACCGATCCTAGCGCAGACCCAAGTCAACTAAATATGTGATTATGCACCGAAAACATCGCCGGGGTGTACGTCCAATCCGACATCGCGCATTTTTTGCACACTTTCCAAAGCAAGCAGGCTAACTTGACGATGCCAAGGACCTGCATGCGCGCAGTCTGCAACTCGCAGTTGCCGATATTCTTTTTACGCATCCCCTTTCTGGGACTGGCGCAAACCGCTATTACATATCCCATACCTGTTCACCTTCAATTTCATATGTGCCACTTTTCCCACCTGTTTTATACACTAACCTAACTTGTCCTAAAACCATTCCCCGGTCTACGGCTTTACACATATCATAAATGGTCAAACCGGCCACAGTAACCGCCGTCAATGCCTCCATTTCCACCCCGGTCTTACCGGTGGTGCGCACCCGGGCTTGGATTTGCACCCGGTCAGGATGCTGAATGCGAAAATCCACATTCATTCCAGTCAAGGTGATAGGATGGGCCATAGGGATAAGCCGGCCTGTCCCCTTGGCCGCCATAATACCGGCTACCCGGGCCACACCCAGCACATCGCCTTTAGCCACCTCACCCCGATTAATTAGCTCCAGCGTAGCAGGTTGCATGAGTACCTCGCCCTGAGCTACCGCCACACGCACGGTGTCATCCTTGTCGCTAATATCCACCATCCTCGCTGCGCCACTGGCATCGAAATGGTTTAATCCCTGGTAACCATCATCACTCATAAATATAATCAACCTCCAATTTGGGACATTATTCGGTCGTCCTTCTGCCAACTGGCTGCCAAATCATGACTGTCCGGCTTGGACAGAATAGCTTTTTGAAAAATATGGGCCAGTTCATCTGGCCCGGCACCGGCCCTCAACACCTGCTTTAAGTCAACTTCGCGGCCACTGAACAAACAAGGACGCAGCTGGCCTGAGGCCGTCAGGCGTAACCTGTTACAGGTAGCACAAAAATGATTGCTCATCGCTGAAATAAAACCAATGGTACCAGGTGCACCGGAAAGGCGGCAATAACGGGCCGGGCCGCTACCTGGAATTTTCTTTTCATCTTCCAGATTACCCAGTGTCCCGGTGATTAATTCCCTAATTTCCTGGGAGGAGATAAACTTAATATGCGACCAGTCATCAGACGTACCTATCGGCATCAACTCAATAAAACGGACGTGCAAAGGCTTCTCCAAGGTTAACCTGGCCAGATCCACCAGTTCGTCATCATTAAAACCCCGCATAGCCACCGTATTTATTTTGACCGGTTCAAGACCATAATCCAAAGCCGTATTGATACTACGCAATACCAAATTCAAATCGCCGCACCGGGTAACGCTGTGAAATCGAGCCGGGTCTAAAGTGTCCAAACTTACATTCACCCGTTTTAGCCCGGCCGCCTTTAAATCGCCGGCCATATCGCCCAGTAACATACCGTTGGTAGTTAAAGCAATATCGTCTATCTCCGGAATACCATTCAATCTTTTAATTAAGTCTATAATGCCCCGGCGCACCAGCGGCTCCCCACCAGTAAGGCGCACTTTTCTAATACCCACCTGCACTCCGGCCTCTACAACAGCAGCGACTTCTTCTATAGTTAATATTTCTTTATGCGGTAACCATTGAACCCCTTCGGCGGGCATACAATAAACGCAACGCAGGTTGCAGCGGTCAGTCAACGAAATACGTAGATAATTAATTTGTCGCTGGAATCTATCCTGCATTTTTACACCTTCTTTATTTTATAAAATCGCCAGCTAATAGCGACCCCTTTGCTGCAGTACAGTTAAGATAAACGTAACCAGATAAGCAAGCGCTAAAAGGATAACACTAAGGGCAATACCGATATCAAAATTACCCTTGTTGACCTCCATTACAGTGGCAGTGGTCAACGTACGGGTCTGCCCCATAATATTGCCGCCCACCATCATGGCCGCACCTACTTCGGAAATCACCCCGCCGAAACCGGCAATAACCGCCGCCAATAGTCCCAGGCGAGCCTCCTTGATGAGCAGCCAGTAAAGCTGCCAGCGAGACGCCCCCAAGGCTAATATTTGCAGCCTAATTTTAGGATTCAATTGTCCTATGGCCGCCATACTAAAACCCGTTACAATAGGGGAGGCAATAACCGCCTGAGCAATAATGATTGCCGTGGGTGTATATATGAGATCCAAAAATCCCAAAGGACCGGAGCGCCATAGAAACAGGCTGACCCACAGACCTACCACCACGGGGGGCAGCCCCATGCCCATGTTTACAAAACTTACCGCTATGCTGCGACCGGGGAAGACCTTGAAAGCCAAAAAGAGTCCCAAAGGTACCCCGATTAATAAGCTAATTAATGTAGCCATACCGGAAACCCGCAAAGTAAACCAGGTAATCTGCAGCACTGCCTGGTCACCGGATAGCAGCATTTGAAGAGCCTTTATCAACCCTTCCCAGATCATATCCATAAAGGATTATCCTTTCCGAAAAATAACCCTGCTCCTATATATTAGGATGTTATCATCCAATATGTTCTAAAAACCATAACGTATACAAAAAAATTAAACTTTAAAAACCTGATTAAAAATATTGTTAATCTCCCTGTCCACTTGTTCCTTAAAACGGTAGAAACTTCCCAGCAGACGGATTGCCTCCGGCGTCAAACTGGCACCACCGCCTGTTTCGCCACCTACCTTGGTAGTTACCAATGGCATGCCCCACTTTTGTTCCACGGTTTTAATTTTGCCCCAGACTGTCCGGTAGGACATACGCATAGCTGTAGCGGCCCCGGAGATGCTACCGGTTTGCTTGATATGTTCGAGTATTTGGAAAAACCCGTCCCCTTGAACACCGCCATCTTTTTCCAACCATATTTTATACCCCAAACTAAAAGGAACATCCTTATTACCGTTATCTTGCCCAGTAGCCAAATCAACCACCTCCCCACCGGTGGAAAAAAATCCTTTCCCGTCTCTGGCGGTATAATCAAGTGTTTGATGCCTACCGTTCACCAGCATGGCAAACACCTAGTCTCCGGAAATGCCTAATTTGTGTAATAATTCCTTGATGGTAGCCTCTTTAGGCAAACCTGCTTGATACATTATACTAAAAGTTCCATACTTCGTCTAGTTTCTCGATACATATCTAAAAAAGTATTTTTAAAGCCTTAATTCATCAAATTCAAACAATAATATTTTTGTAAATCAACAACATTACCGACCAGCAACCTTAAAAAATTGGGCCGTTCATACTCCCGTTTGCCTGCGCCATAACCAACCCGGTCAATAGTCATAGTGGGCAATCCTACTCGCCCTTCAGAAAGCGTAGCCATTAGTGCCGCCCCGGTGGGAGTCACTGTTTCCATCTGTATACCGGCATCATATACCGGCAAATTAACACCGGACAAAATCTCCAGAGTGGCCGGAGCGGGTGCGGGTATGATACCATGATGACAGTGAATTAAGCCGTATCCAAGCGGTAATGGTGAAACATATACATTTTGGGCAGCCAGCAGGTGCAGCCCAAGCACAGTACCCACTACATCGACAATAGCATCCACCGCGCCCACCTCATGAAAGTGAACCTGGTCAGGAGTAGTTTCGTGTACCCTAGCCTCGGCCCTGGCGAGGGTTTGGAATACCTGCTTGCTTCTATGCTTTACTGCTTCCGGCAAATCACTGGTAGTAATAATATGTTCAATATCGGGTAGACGACGGACGGGCTGCCCCCCGGCAACAACCTCCACCAGTATATTATCGGCAGCAATACCTGCCCGGCACACCTGCTCCCGGCGTAGTTCATAACCTTCCACGGCAAGACCGGCTAAAGCCCGGCACAGTTGGTCAAAGTCCACCCCCGCGCCCACCAGTGCGCCCAGGCACATATCACCGCTGACCCCGGAAAAACAGTCAAAGTAAGCAGTTTTCATTATATCCTCCCGCAAATGATAGGTTGTACAATACAATCACAATTTTAACAAATTAATAACGTTTATAAAAACAAGACCAGCGCTCGAACTTGACAATCCCGCTGCATCCTTTTAATATTATCTAAAGAAGATATTAGTAATATAACTCGTTTACTTGTCTAAAGGTTTCGCTTGTACCACGATAGGATATCTTAAATCCTTGAAGTTACTGACACAACTTCAAGGATTTTTAATTATTACGAAATCATTACTCCTTTATTTCTATTGCACCTTAAACTGTATATTATCGTCCCATACCCTTGAAGGTTTTATTACCCCCGCAGGTGAGACCTATGTATAATATTCCCTATTAAATTATATCACAACTTGCCGCTTTGTTTGTCAATATATTAGTAACCCGGTTTATAAATAACGTTAGGACGGTGTACAAATGCAATTAATAGATCTAACCCATACCATCACTACGGATATGCCCGTATATACGGGCACAGAACCGCCGCATATCACTGATGCATGCAGCATAGCCCGGGACGGTTACAGAGAGAAGGCACTGTCCATCTATTCCCACACCGGCACCCACATTGATGCCCCTGCCCATATATTGGAAAAAGGAAGTACTGTTGATACCCTGACGGTAGACCATTTTTACGGTAAGGCCACAGTGCTGGATGTTTCTCACATCTCAGGGCCCAACATAACAATAGATTGCATCAACTTGATGGTGAGTAAAACATGTGTTGACTTTGTTATTTTTTACACCGGATGGTATCATAAGTGGGGTACTCCAGCATTTTTTAAAGGCTTCCCAGCACCCTCAAGTGAAACAGCTAAATACTTGGCGGATCTGGGCATCAAAGGCGTGGGTACCGACGCCATTTCCATAGACCAAGCCTGCGCCACTCACTTTACCATACATGAAATATTGCTTCAGAATAAAATAGTTATTATTGAAAATTTAACCAACCTGTCCAATTTGGCGGGCGAGTTATTCACTTTGTGCTGCTGGCCTTTAAAAATTGCGGGTGCAGACGGTGCACCCGTGCGCGCTGTAGCAATTTATGATTAGCGAGGAGAGATATTATGAAATATCTGGAAAACGATGAAAGCAGGGGCAAGCGGATTATTATCACCGTCATCGGGCCCGACCGGGTGGGTATCATTGCCGGGGTCACATGCATACTGGCTGCCAACAACTTTAACATACTGGACATCAGCCAGACCATCATGCAAGAGTTTTTAGTGATGGTGCTAATTGTCGACAGTGAAAACAGCGGCCTTGACCTGTCCATGTTGAAGGACCGCCTGGCGGCCAAAGGGGCTGAAATGGGCGTACAGATAGACGCCCAGCATGAGGACGCTTTTAAATTTATGCACAGGCTATAAGAAAAGGGGGTCTTCAATTGCTCACCATACAGGAAATAATGGAAACTGTTACTATGGTCCAAGAGGAACACCTGGACATCCGTACTATCACCCTTGGTATCAGCCTGCGCGACTGCGCCGATGCCGACCCCCGGACGGCCTGCCAAAAAATTTACAATAAAATCACCCGGCTTGCGGGTAACTTAGTGCCAATTGGCGAGGATATCGCTAAGGAATACGGAATACCCATAGTAAACAAGCGCATATCGGTCACCCCCATATCACTGGTGGCCGAAAGCAGCCGCACAGATGATTACCTGATCTTTGCTGAAACTCTGGACCGGGCAGCGGCCGAGGTGGGAGTTAACTTTATCGGCGGTTTTTCAGCCCTGGTTCACAAGGGCATCACCGGCGGTGATAAAAAACTGCTGGATTCCATTCCAAACGCCTTGGATAAAACTGAGCGGGTGTGCGCATCGGTGAATGTTGCCACCACCAAGGCGGGTATCAACATGGACGCAGTGGCCCTAATGGGTCGCCTAATCAAGGACGTGGCCTTTCGCACCGCCGACCGGGACGGGCTGGGATGCGCCAAGCTGGTGGTTTTCGCCAACGTTCCCGAGGATAACCCTTTCATGGCCGGCGCCTTTCACGGCATAGGTGAACCCGAATCAGTAATCAATGTTGGAGTAAGCGGCCCGGGTGTTGTGAAGCGGGCTGTAGAACGAGTTAAGGGCAGCGATTTTGGCACCCTGGCTGAAACTGTTAAAAAATCCGCCTTTAAAATCACCCGCATGGGTGAACTGGTGGGGCGGTCCGCTGCTGCGCGCTTGGGCGTGCCCTTTGGTATCGTGGACATTTCTTTGGCTCCTACCCCGGCTATCGGCGACAGCGTGGCCGAAATACTGGAAGCAATGGGACTAGAGCGCTGCGGCACCCACGGTACCACGGCAGCGCTAGCCCTTTTAAATGATGCTGTAAAAAAAGGCGGCGCGATGGCCTCGTCGTATGTGGGTGGGCTATCCGGCGCTTTTATACCGGTGAGTGAGGACTCGGGCATGATCCGATCGGTGGAAGAAAAGGCATTACACCTGGACAAACTGGAAGCAATGACCTGCGTTTGCTCAGTGGGTTTAGATATGATCGCCGTACCCGGCGATACGCCTGCAGAAACCATCTCAGCTATTATCGCCGATGAAATGGCTATTGGCATGATTAACCAGAAAACTACCGCTGTACGGATTATTCCCGCACCGGGTAAGCAGGTAGGCGATTACGTGGAATTCGGCGGCCTTTTGGGCCGAGCGCCGGTAATGCCGGTGCACCGTTTTTCTGCCGCTGATTTTGTAGGGCGGGGTGGCCGTATACCGGCCCCCATCCATAGTTTAAGCAATTAATCTCGTGAGACGGGTTATCATTGTAATAGATATAACCCGTCTATATTATTGCTATAAATAACCGAATGCAACTACTATCTTAGACGTACACGCCTATCTAGGCATAAGACGACAACTTACCGGTGGGGATGAAAATGCGCATCTTATATACAAAACATTATTCCACTCACCTAGCCGTTTGTACCATTATATCCCGACCGTCAGTGGTAAACAGCACCGCACCGTCCCGGTCATTGCGTAAAACGTCAGCCCCGGTGTCAGTCAGCATTTCCAGCGTATCCCGGGCCGGGTGTCCAAAACGGTTGTTTTTGCCTACCTGGATAACGGCATAGTTCGGCCCCACCGCACTAAAAAATTCCGGTACAAAAAAACGACTGCCATGATGCGGCACTTTGAGTACATCAGCCTGCAATTCCGCCCCACTGTCCAGCAAAGCCTGCTGAGCTTCTTCTTCTATGTCCCCGGTTAATAAAAAAGACACCTGCCCATAATCCAGGCGCAGTACCAAGGAGGCATTATTTAAGTCCTCTGCCGCACTGGTAGCCAGTTTTCTAGCGGGGAACAGCACCATTACCTCCACTGCATCATCGATATGTAAAGACTGTCCTGCCCCGACCCGGTAGACAGGGATCTCAAGAAGAGCTGTAAGATCCAGCAGTTCTCCATAATCCGGGTCACCGGACAACACCAGTGCACCAACGCGCAGTTTTTCCATCACAGGCGGCACCCCACCGGCGTGGTCACCGTGAGCGTGGGTGACCACCAGCACGTCCAACTTATCCATGCCCAGGCGGTGCAGATAAGGTACTACCACTGCATCTCCAACTCCCCGCCCTCCTTCCATGTCCCCCAATCTACCACCAGCATCCACCAACATGGTACGACCACAGGGGAAACGCACCAGTATGCTGTCGCCCTGGCCCACATCAATGAAATGCACCTGTAACTGCCCATTCGTACCGCCCCGCGGCCAGATAATAACCAGCACCAACAAGACAGCTATCCCCACCGGCACCAGTCTCTTCCAACGGTCTAGAAATCTAAGCAAAGGCAACAGTAAAGCTAATGGTAAGGCCAGTCGACCCCCAATTAATTCCACCAGTCCAACCAGCCCGACATACCAGATGATCACTGCATACCAGGGGGGTGCTGCTACATAGGATGACCCACCCGGCAAAAGACTGAATAGATGTGCCAAACCAACAAAAAAATCTAACAGTACACCTGTGCCCGCGTTAATAAGCATAGCGGCAGGGAAAAAAACAATGCCGGCAACCGAGCCAAGAAAACCAAGCAGCATAACAAGCCCCACCAGAGGCACCAGCAGCAAATTAGCCAGCGGAGCCACTGGGGTCACCAGGTTGAAATGATATACCAGCAGGGGCAAGGTGGCCAGTTGGGCGGCAATAGTTACTCCTAACGGCAGGCCTAGCCAGCGAGGCCATCCCCAGCGCCCCATCAGCAACTCACCAATGTGTGGCATTAGATATAATATGCCCCAGGTGGCGGCAAAGGACAATTGAAACCCTATTTCATACAGAGCGGAGGGGTCGAATAATAAAATGACCAGTGCCGCCAGGGCCAAAGCACTAGGCCAATCCCTTTCCCGGCCAAGCTGCACCGCCATAAGTACCAGCATGGCCATAATTCCCGACCGTACCACCGCCGGTCCCATGCCGGTCATCACTGCATAAAACAGTAACACCACCAACGCCAGGGCAGGCACGGCCCGGCGCGGCAGCCTCAGTGCTCCTGCCAGCAGCAATACCCCGGACAGCACATAGCCCATGTGCAGACCACTGACGGCAAGTACATGAGAGACCCCGGTTTGGGCAAAAATATCCTTAACAGACTGATCAATGCCACCTTTATTACCAAATAGCATCCCGGCCAGCACCACAGTTTGCCTCTCGTCCATCGTTTGAGCCGCCACCTGCAGCAGCCTGGCCTTACCCTGAAGGGCCAAGCGCACAACGATATTACCCCCAACTCCAAAATGCTGGACATGATCCGGTTTGTCTACCCTCATTAAACAAAATATGCCGCGCCGCGCCAGGTATTCCCGGTAATTAAAAGCCCCGAAGTTACCGGGATCCTCGGGTTGATATAGTAAACCTTTCACTCGCAGGCGATCACCATAACTATACCCTGTATTGCTCCCATAGACCTTGACCAGAGCCAATCCTTTGACGGGCTCCCGTTGATCACCTAACCACACTTTATCCACTGCTAAAATATAGCCCGTATAATCTTCACGCACATCCGGCTCACGAGTTACCATCCCAGCAAGGGTCACAAAGTGACCGGCAAAACGCTCCGGCCCACACGGTTGCCGCATACAATCCACACCGGCGGTAAGCCAGCCCAGCAAAATAAAGAGTAAAACAAAAATCCAGCGATTATCCCACCTGGTGTAAAAATAACCGGTCAGTATAGCCAAAATACAAGCCAGCGTAAACATTAATAATACTCCGGGTACAAATCCCCATACGGCGTTTAGTATAATGCCGGTTATAAAACTTATGGTCATTGCCAGCAAAGGCCGGTTCATGAAACTTTCCTTTCAAATCCACCCGCATACTGTCGGGAGTAATTTTAGACCAGTCTGAAGCCATGCAGCTTAATTAACACAAATCATGCTTTTAAGCTGTTCAAAGCGTTTTTCACCAATGCCTGAGACATTTTGAATGTCCTCAATAATTATAAATGGGCCGTTCTGAGTGCGATAATCAATAATCCTCTGGGCTAGGGAGGGACCGATGCCCGGTAAATTCTCCAATTGGGCCATTGAAGCAGTATTAATGTTAATACCCCCGGTAGTACCACCAATGCTGTTACCTGGTACGAGGAATCCCTCAGCGTTCACTCCCCCCGGCACCGCACCTGGCAAATGCTGCAGGTCTATCTGATCCAGGCTGTAAACAATGATTTGCTTGCCATCCTCCAGCGTCGCAGCCAAATTCATATAATCAAGGGCCGATTTTTCAGTGGGGCCCGCCATATTCACTGCATCCACCACCCGAGACCCGACCGGCAAGCGGTATACACCAGGTTTTTGCACCGCCCCGGCCACATGAACAGTAACCTGCGTGTCCAGGGTATCATTTTGCCCGGCCGCAAGGTTATTCCCTTGGTTAGGTCCAGGGATATTATCGGAATTGATATTTTCAGTTGTGCCACCGGTCACCACGGAGTCTGCCACCAGCGGGCCGCCGGCTTGCATGCCGGCGTATTTATGCCCCGCGCCAAACATTATCACTGCCGCCAAAATGAACAGCACCAGTTGATGCCTTTTCTCCAAATGAAACATTAAAACCACCATCCATATATAAATTCTACCGGGAAATTTCTACCTGTATCGGTAAATATCCTCCTAATAGTTAAATTATTGAATAATATATAATTATAAAAAATGTCTCTCAGGTTCTCATTGTCCTGTCCTGATTATTTTCAATAGTTGTTGAAAAGTAAAATATATTAAATTTTCACCATCTTATAAAATCTGTAAGATATCCCATACCATTGAAACCAGCGGAGCGGTAATTGTGGTAGAAGAACTATGTAACGGGAAGCGCTATTTTTAAAATGAAGTGGCCAAGGATGGTCAAACAAAGGATGGCTTGCTGAAATCTGGCGGAAAGATGCCTGGTCTGTGCTGGATATCGGCGGCCAGGATACGTCCGGAATACTAAATTAATACCTGCTTGATGAGGGCGGCATGGTAATCGATTTTTAAATGAATGACCCGGTACGGAAGCGGTCCTGGACTATACCGAGGTGGCTGAGTTGGCGAGTCCGCCTTGGAAGGCAATGGTGCATCAAAACTAGCATTATGTGCACTGTTTTTGCTGAATCGGAGGCTGTATCACTGATCCACCGGGGAGTGCCCAGAGCAGATATAGCCCTGGACTTGCACACATCAGTGATCGAAGAAACTTATGGCATGGTGCAAAGAGTCGGCTTCAGCTCCCCGCTGGTATTTACAGGGGGGGGGCGGCCAAAAAACCGTTGCATCGTTGCTCTGCTGGCGGAAAAACTGAGCATAAATGTGCCGGTTCCCCCTCAACCTCAACTGGCAGGTGCATTGAGCGAGGCCCTGTCTGTTCTTTTGCCTCCTAATTGGACGAAAAAGAACCGTCCCCGTGCTTCTCTTTGCAAGCAATGCAATGTTCACCCCAGAAACAGTCTGCCAGAGTAAGCCTGCTATAATTAATGGCCTCTCCAGGATCTGCTTCGGTGATTTTTTTATAACACATGTCGCACACCTTCTCCCCTGCGGCACCGGCTATAGCTTCCGGAACTCCCAACGTGGCAAGTCTTGTTTTTCTGTCTGGAACAGCTATGTCTGCAATATCCACAGCATCATCACTTACTACTACCAATCCGGTGTTCCCCTTCATTTCAGGGTCATGAATAACTATACAAGTTTTATTAATTCTAGCAGCCAAGCGGCGATACTTTTCCACCAAACGGTAATTAATATCGCCGCAAATGATCATTTTAGTGGCACGCTGATCCTTTAAAGACTCCACTATTTCCGGATAAACACCTGGTTCCGCAACTTGCTCTTTAGTAAGCAAACGGATAACCCGCTCCCTGAATTCGCCTAGATAGTGCATCTTTTCATCATGCTTAATTTCCGGAGCACCGTGCATGCCCACTTCTAGAGCCTTATCAAGTAGATCCTTATGGACCAATGAACCGACTTGTTCCCTTTGCATATCGCTTACCATTTGACGAACCTTCTTTCAATTGACACATTGTTTTCAACAAGCACGAATGTTATATGGATTTAACTAGTGTTTTCAGAAAAGAGGTTTTTTATGATGCATAAAAGTCAAAGCAGGTAGCAAATGAACCCATAAATCCTACGCGAATAGCCACCTCATAACAGCCGTCACTGTTAATTCGAATATCTTTACCCGGTCAGCGAGATAAAACAGACCGGTTACATATTGGCATTGCAAATTCTAAAAATCCGGGTTTTCTATTTCACCCAGGAAATACCTGACCCGGTCACGGTAACGCCTAGCCATTTTACTGAATTTCTCTATATCCTGCGGGGTCAATTCCCGCACCACTTCGGCTGGAGAGCCCATCACTAGTGAACGAGGCGGAATCTCTTTGCCGCCCAACACCAACGACCCGGCACCGACAACACTCTGAGAACCAATTTTAGCACCTGACAGCACAATTGCTCCCATACCAATCATAGCGCCGTCCCCCACGTGACAGCCATGCAGTGTAGCGCTATGTGCGACCGTTACATTATCTCCAATAACCAGCGGAGAGCCTCCGTCTTCATGCAGCACCGCCCCATCCTGAATGTTGGTGCCACTGCCTATCTGCACTTCATCCGCATCACCACGTATTACCACATTATACCATACACTGGAATAAGCACCGATAACCACCCGCCCAATAATACGGGCCCCAGGAGCTACGAAAACTGTTTTATCGAGTACCGGCATCTTATCTCCATAACCAATAATACTTGTTTCAGTCATATAATACCCTCCAAAATTTTGCGGTTTATTATAACTTTTTGCTTAACACGTTGCACTCCCCTACTAAGTAAACCGTGTCCCATACAGGCACACGGCACCGATTTTACTCAACCGAAGCAATCTCGTCTAAGATGCGCCGGAATATTTCATTCACCGGAAGTATTTCTTTGATTTGAGCTACATTTTTCCCACAAAAAACAAGACCCTTGTCCACTTGCCCGGTACGAGAATTCTCCAGAGCCTCCATGATACAGTACTTTTTGGAACATTCCTTGAGGCATTTATAGCAATTTTCCGGCTTGGGCTGATTATCCTGCAGCAGCAACTCCACAAACTCATTGCGCAGAGCACGCCCGGGCATCCCCACGGGGCTTTCTATTAATACCACATCTTCGGGCTTGGCCTTGAGATACGTTTCCTTAAATGCTTCGGATACTGTACATTCTTTACTCAGCACAAACCGGGTGGCCATTTGCACACCATCGGCACCTAGCTTGAATATGCGGGACGCCCCAAAACCGTCTACGATACCACCCGCGGCAATCACCGGAATTTTTACCGCCTTTTTGATTTCCGGCAATATTTCGCTTATCGACCGCAGAGTACCCAAATGCCCTCCGGCCTCTGTGCCTTCGGCTACCACCGCAGCAGCGCCGCATTTTTCAGCAATGGCGGCCAGCTTACCGGTAGAGACAATGGACACTATCGGTACATCGGCCTCCCGCCCCCAACCGAATATATCCCTGGAAAAACCCGCGCCGGTAAATACCACATCTATTTTTTCCTCCAATGCCGTGTATACCTGGGTAGCAAACTCGCGCACAGCAAACATAATATTAATACCGATAATGCCGGAGGATAGCTGGCGAGCCTGCCTGATTTCCCTCCGCAGTTCATCGGGACTCATAATGGTGGCTGCAATAACCCCGATGCCCCCGGCATTAGCAACGGCAGCGGCCAGCGGAGCAGTGGATACCCGTACCGCCATCCCTCCCTGGACAATAGGATATTTGGGCCTTAAACGACCGATTTTAAGTACTGGTAATTGCAAAATCTACTTCTCCCTTCTTTTGTCTTGACTATAAATAGTATTGTAATATAGCCATTAAACAAGCTATTTAGTAATCCTGCAAGATAATGTATAAATTAAACAACAATAAAACTACGCCATTATAATTATTTATATAATATATTTTATCGTAAACTATTATTATATAATCTGCAATACAAGCCATATTAAATATTTTATTACATATTTTAACTAAAATAGCGGAAAATAGTTAATTTACGATACAAGGGAATAAACTCACCGGCTCGTGAATCTATTATCGCCTGTTACTCTGCATTTGCCCCGGAACCCGCCTGATAAGAATTTTTTCCAACGATTTTCATGCTTTGATAGAAAAACAGTGCCATAAGCACGTTTATAAATTGTGGAGGTTAATATTTTGTATGTCCAAACGTTATTCGAAGGGGTGCTAAGACTGGCTGTATTCGGCATAATTATAATCGGTTTGTTAGCTGTGAACATATACTTCGAGGTAAACTTCCCGAAGGTCAAACAGGTAATTATAGAATCTGAAAAAATTCCAACCGGAGCCGCAACCAAAATCCTGCAAATATCGGATTTTCACAACTGGCATCCAAATGATCGCCACCAAAAATTGCTGCAGAAAATCAGGCAACTGAACCCGGACCTGATTGTTATTACAGGTGACTTAGTCGACCGGAAGACCACTAGCTTTAATAACGTGTTTTCCCTGGCTCAGGAACTGGTACAAATAAACCCTCACACATATTTTGTACGCGGCAACCATGAATTGGCTAACCGCGGAACTGAACTATTTTTAATTGGGCTGGCCAACTGTGGGGTACGAGTATTAAACAATGAACATGTAGTTTGGTCCAGGGAGCACCTGACCATTAACATCTGTGGTGTGGATTATTCCGGCAGGGGGCGCGCGAACCTGGACAAGACAACTAAATCTACCGACACAGAATTGTTTACTATACTACTGACCCATGCACCTGCTATTATTAAAGTGCCCGCCATTACCCGGGCCAACCTTGTGTTATGCGGTCATACCCACGGTGGCCAGGTACGTTTGCCCTTTGTAGGAGCCATCATTGCGCCGGGGCAGGGTTTTTTACCTGAATACAACAAGGGAATTTATCATATTGGCCACCATACAACTTTATATATTGACAGCGGCCTAGGCACCAGTACGCTGCCGGTCAGATTTTTAAACCGCAGTCAAGTTAGTTTGATAACGGTAACCGGCAAGTAAAATATACCATCCAGGGGAAGCACGGGAGATTCATTGCTGTTAACAATGGATTTAAACTCAATCTTAAGGTAGCTAAACTATAAGATAAATATATTTGGAAATATTGTAGAAGATTTTTGATAAAATAAGTTCAAGAGTGAAAAAATTTTTTTGAGGTGGGTAGCAGTGATTATTAAATTAAGAGATCCTTTCAGCGGTTTATCCCATTTAGCCGGAGCTATTTTGTCAATTGTTGCACTAATTGCACTGGTTTATAATTCCGTATTGCAGGGCAAGATATCACATATTGTCGCTTTTTCCATATTTGGTACAAGCCTAGTACTGCTTTACACCACCAGCGCACTTTACCACTTGCTCCCTTTATCTGAAAAGGGTGTGTTTTTTATGCGGCGCATAGACCATATGATGATCTTTGTCTTAATTGCCGGCACTTATACACCGGTTTGTCTAATTCCCCTGCGGGGAGCATGGGGGTATTCTTTTTTAGTGGGCGTATGGCTACTGGCCATAGCAGGCATTTTAATCAAGATCTTCTGGATGGACGCCCCGCGGTTGTTTTCAACATTATTGTATGTTTTCATGGGCTGGCTAATTGTCTTTGCCTTTTGGCCGCTAATTCAGACGGTTTCCATTGACGGGATTGTATGGTTGGCGCTGGGCGGCCTTTTTTACACTATCGGAGCGGTTTTTTACGGCACCAAGTGGCCGCCCAACATTATCCCCGGTTGGCTCGGCTTTCATGAGATTTTTCACGTGTTTATTTTAGCCGGAAGCTTCAGCCATTTCTGGTTGATGTCCAATTATATCATGTATTTAAAATAGGTCAGGCCTACCGGACCAACGATGGCTTCTTCTTGCCTGTTATCCTATGTATAAAGACTATTTTTAAACTTATTAAATAGGTTGGCTGCCATAATTAACTTATTTCAATTATCGTGTTTTTGAGGTGATACTATGGCTGATTCGGCAGAAAATAAGGCTCAGATACATATAGAGATACCTGTTTATGAAATGAGTTGCGAGCACTGTGTACGACGAGTTACCAAAGCTTTGGAGAAACTAACTGGTGTGGAAGATGTCCAGGTGTCTTTGGCAGACTCCAAGGCGAGTTTTTACTATGATCCAGAGCAACTTAATATGTCCACAGTACGAGAAGCTATTGAAGAAACGGGATATTCAACCCAGCCTATTCCAGCTGAAGAGGCAACAGAGTCACTGGTAGAAGGCGAGATATCCCAGGAAGTGGAACAAAACGTCGACACTGATCAAAAAATGCAGTTTAAAGTAAGCGGAATGACCTGCGGCAACTGTGCTTTGACCATTGAGAAAAAGCTTAAAGGAACTCCCGGTGTCAGCATGGCCTCCGTGAACTTTGCCAACGAAACGGTAACAGTTGAGTTTGATTCCCGGAACATCAATATAAACAAAATTTTCGAAAAAGTCAGGGATGCCGGTTATATCCCGCTGGAGAGCCGGAACGAAAACGAGGACGATCTAATTGCTATCAGGCAACTCAACTGGCTTATATTCAGCGCTATTCTGTCTATACCCATTATGCTGCTTATGTATCTCCCCATGTCCAGACCTACGATGTACACTATTTTTGCTCTGGCTACCATTGTTCAATTTACGGCGGGCTGGATCTTTTACCGCGGTGCTTATCACGCCTTGAAAAACCGATTAGCAAATATGGACGTTCTAGTAACCATGGGGATTACCGCTGCTTATGGTTATAGTGTTATGACGACTTTACATATGTGGTTTCCCGATTTTTTCTTTAAAGGGCCGGCATTCTTCGATACCTCGGCATTACTGATCACCTTTGTACGCTTCGGGAAATACCTTGAGGCTAAAGCCAAGGGGCGGGCCGGTCAGGCCTTAAAACGGCTGCTGGAGCTGCAGGCCGATAAAGCACGCCTGCTGTTCAATGGTGCAGAAAAGGAAGTAGCTGCATCCGATCTGAAAATCGGCGATGTAGTCTTGGTTAAACCGGGAGAAAGAATACCGGTGGACGGCGAAATTATTGAAGGACAGGCCAGTATTGATGAGGCTATGTTAACCGGGGAGTCCATTCCAGTTGACAAAGGCGCCGGGGACCCGGTGATCGGGGCGACTATTAATCGTTCCGGAAGTATTAAAGTAAAAACGACTAGGACCGGAAAAGACACGGTGCTTTCCGGTATTATCAAGATGGTCGAGGAAGCCCAAGGGGTTAAACCGCCCATCCAACGCTTGGCCGATTTAATCGCCAATTATTTTGTCCCTGCGGTTGTATCCCTTTCCCTAATCACTTTCTTTATTTGGTATGGTAGTCTTCACAGTTCCTTTGTTTTTGCCTTTACAGCAGCTATTGCAGTCCTGGTAATAGCCTGCCCCTGTGCCCTGGGGCTGGCAACCCCGACGGCTATCATGGTGGGCAGCGGCGTTGGCCTTAATCGCGGACTCCTCTTCAAGTCGGCAGCGGTACTGGAAGCTATCTCAAGCATTCAGGTCATTGGTTTTGACAAGACCGGTACACTCACGAAAGGTACACCTGAGGTTACGGATATTATAGCAATTACTCCTTATAAAGAAAAAGAACTCTTACAAATAGCAGCCGCCGGGGAAAATCCCTCCATACATCCCCTGGCTCAAGCAATTGTGCTTTGTGCCAAGAAGGAGGGAGTAGAAATCACCGCAGTCCGGGATTATCAAGAGGAGAGCGGCTATGGAATAGCTTGCTTTTATCAAGGCAAGCCATTACTTATTGGTAATATGAAGCACATGCAGAAACACGGTATTGATATAACCGACATTAAACCATACTTCCATCGCCTGGCGGAAGCAGGAAAGACTACGATGCTTATCTCTCTTGATGGCCGTGGTATTGGTTTAATTGCCCTCGCTGATGTTCTTAAAGAAAGCACTCAAGAAGCGATCAAACGCTTGCAAAAATTGGGCCTGAAAACTTTCATGATCACCGGTGATAATAATAAAGTTGCTCATGTTATAGGTCAAAAAGTAGGTATTGACGAGATAGATGCCGAGATTCTGCCCCAGGACAAGATTAATATAGTAAAAAAGTATCAGGAACAAGGACTAATAGTAGCTATGGTCGGAGATGGAATTAACGATGCCCCCGCACTTGCCCAAGCAGATATAGGGATTGCTATCGGTTCTGGAACCGATGTGGCTAAAGAAACCGGTGACATTATTTTAGTGCGCAATGACCTTCTCGATGTAGAAAAGGCAATCCGGTTGGGTAGGAAAACATTAAATAAAATTAAGCAGAACTTCTTCTGGGCTTTGATTTATAACTTGGTTGGAATTCCTGTGGCAGCCGGCGTTCTTTATCCCTTAACCGGGAAACTCCTGTCACCTGAATGGGCCGGCCTGGCAATGGCCTTTTCCTCAGTATCCGTGGTGACCAATTCCTTGCTCCTTAGAGGTTTTGGCAAGAAATTGTTTGATTAAGATCTTACCTGTAATCATTGTAAAATGGCTGTGGAAAAAGCACTTAAAGAGTTATCAAATGTAACCAGCGCTGAAGTGGACCTGGCCAAAAATGAAGCAGTAGTCACCGGTTCTGTTGAATACTATTTATTAACCTTGCCGATAACGGCCACGAGCCCACACCTGGGAACGATATGTATATCCCCCCAGTATGAATTCTTCAAGATAATACTGGTTTTCAACTTAACGAAACATATTTTGCCTCAGGTGCATGGCTAGTGAACTAGCCATCCCTTGATTTTACAGGATTTCTCTTACCAAATTTCGCGCTTGTCCCCCATAAAACCAAAAAAGAGTCCACATTAATTGTGTACTCGAATAATCCGCGCCCCAAGAGCATTGTACTTGTTTTCCAGTCTTTCATAACCGCGGTCTATATGATCCACCTTATCTACCACCGTACCATTTTCAGAAGCCATCGCCGCTAATACCAGCGCGGCTCCTGCTCGAAGGTCACTTGCCTCCACTAAGGTTCCCGATATTCCTGGAACCCCTTTGACTACAGCGGTATGTCCTTCCAGTCTTATATCCGCACCCATGCGCCGAAGTTCCATCACATGTTTATATCTATTTTCGAAGATAGTTTCTGATATAATACTAGTACCTTCAGCTAAAGTAGTTAGTGCCATAAATTGCGGTTGCATGTCAGTGGGAAATCCAGGGTAAGGCATGGTTTTTATATCTATCGCCTTAGGCTTTTTATCCATTGACACCCGTACCTGCTCATCTTTCACCTCCACGTATACTCCGGCCTCCCGCAATTTATTTATAACAGGTTCCAGATGTTCAGGAATTACATTGGTTACCACCACATCTCCCCGGGTAATGGCGGCCGCTACCATATGTGTTCCTGCCTCAATACGGTCGGGTATTACTGTGTAATCCGTTCCGTTTAAACCATCGACGCCAACAACTTTAATAGTGTCTGTGCCTGCGCCCTTAACACGCGCACCTATGCAGTTTAAAAAATTTTGCAAATCTACTATCTCCGGTTCGCGAGCGGCATTGCGGATCACCGTCTTCCCTTCTGCCAGCACTGCGGCCATCATTATATTTTCCGTTGCCCCTACGCTGGGTAAATCCAGGTATATTTCACTGCCCTTAAGCTTCTCCGTCTCGGCGGTAATATAACCAAACTTTTCCTTAATACCCACCCCCATAGCCTGCATGCCCTTCAAGTGCAAGTTCATAGGTCTCGACCCGATATCGCATCCGCCAGGATAGGAAATTCTGGCAAACCTATAACGACTGATTAAAGGTCCAAGTACCAAATTGGAAGCCCGCATTCGCCGCATCAATTCTTCAGATACATCTTGATAGCCAACACCCTGGGTATCAATATACATAACATCCTTTTCCCAAATTACGCTGGCACCGAGATAAACCAGCAAATCGCGCATTACCTCCACGTCACGCAGGCGGGGCACACCCCTTAAAATACACTTTTCGTCCAGTAGCAGACTAGCCGCCATAATAGGCAACGTTGCATTTTTAGAGCCACTGACCTTCACTGTACCGGCCAGACGATAACCACCGGTGATCATAAACCTTTGCAATTTTTATCACCTCCGCTAAAACTCCCCCAACTTTTGCACCTCCAGTACAAGTTTAACTCCACATTTTTTTTCCACCATATGCTGTACTCTCTGTACTATCTCCAATACATCACCGGCGGTGCCGCCGCCAAGGTTGACAAAAAAATTGGCGTGGCGCGGGGAAACCTGTATACTACCAACCCGCATCTCTTTACAACCCGCCTGCTCAATCAGTCGCCCTGCGGAATCACCGGGCGGGTTTTTAAAAACACTACCGGCGTTTGGGTATTCCAAAGGCTGGGTCTGTTTGCGGCGAGCCAAGTAAAGTTTCATCCTTTGCTTGATTTCCTCCACCCGGTCAGGTTTCCCCTCCAAAACCACACCCGTCACAATAATATTCCTCTGGGCCAGACAACTGTAACGATAGGAAAAAGTTAGTTCGTCGGCTACAAAAGTCAAACTGTTACCGGCAAAGTCACAAGCTGTAACCCGCCTGACCAGCTTCCCAACGGCACAATCGTTGGCCCCTGCATTCATGATTAGTGCTCCGCCTACCGTACCCGGTATCCCTGCTAGGAATTCAAACCCGGCCAGCCCGGCCTGCATGGCTTTTCTGGCCAAGAAGGGCAGCGATGCGCCGGCGCCGGCGTGAATCAAACGACCACGCACTTCAATATTAGCCAGGCCAAGTCCAATTTTAATAACCATACCCCGAATACCTTGATCGGCAACCAACAGGTTGGTTCCGTTACCAATAACGGTAACAGGCAAGCCGTGGTGCTGCGCATATATTAGCGCCTGGCGTAAATCTTGCTCATTCCGGGGCTTTAACAGCAGGTCGGCAGGACCCCCAATATGCCAGCTGGTATGCTTTCTCATGGGTTCTTGAAAACAAACCGGGCATTTAATACTTTGCTGCAATTCCGTGTGGAGTACCGAATTTGTCAACTATATACTCTCCTTTAACCTGTTTACCAGCTCTACACCGGTTTTCCAAACATCCCCGGCTCCCATAGTAAGCACCAGGTCACCTTCTTGAAGCACCTCTACCAAGTAATTAACGGTTTCCCCTCCGGTCGATAATTGCAGCGGTCGTTCTCCTTTGTTGTCATGTATGGCGTCTACAATTAGTTGAGCCGACACACCGGCAATAGGCTTTTCTCCAGCACTGTATATATCGTTGATGACCACCAAATCGGCATCAACAAAACAAGTCCCGAAACGCTTGCACAATAACTTGGTTCTGGTATACCTGTGCGGTTGGAATACAGCGATAACTCGCCCGGGGTGTACTTGCCGGGCTGCCCGCAGCGTAGCAGCGATTTCAGTGGGGTGATGGGCATAATCATCAATAACGGTAATCCCCTTTTCACGGCCAACCAACTGATATCGCCTGCCGGCACCCTTAAAACAACGCAAGCACTCAGCTACCTCTCTAAAAGATAAACCAATATTACGACACGCCGCCACTACCGCCAGCGCGTTAGCTAGATTATGACGACCGGGCACAGCCAGCGTTAGCCGTCCCAGTTGCTGCCCTTTAAAATACACCTCACCGGTAGACCCGCTCGCATCCACTTGGATATTATGCATAATATAATCAGCAATCGGGTTATCCAGAGCATAAGACACCACTTGCCCGGCACAGTCTGCGGCTATACTCCTGACCTGCTCGTCATCAAAACACAATACTGCCGTTCCGTCAGCAGGTATTTTCTTTATAAATTGCCTAAAAGCATTAACTATTTCCTTAATTGAACCATAATGATCCAGGTGATCGTCTTCAATATTGGTAACTATGGACAAATATGGCCACAGCTTTAAAAATGATTTGTCACTTTCGTCTGCCTCTGCCACCAGAAATGTGCCCCGTCCAAACTTGGCATTACCGCCAATATCAGTCAATTCACCTCCGATTAATATAGTGGGATCCTGTTGGCATTTTTCCAAAACAAGCGCCAACATGGCCGAAGTAGTTGTTTTACCATGCGCACCGGACACCGCCAGACCCTTTTGCCGTTTCATTAACAGACCCAGCAAATCCGCCCGGTGGATCACCGGAACACCTTTTTCCCTAGCTGCCAGCAGTTCATTGTTTTCTGTACTTATGGCCGTAGAATATACCACCAGTTCGGCATCACCGATATTGACACCTGCGTGTCCATTATATATTGTGGCACCTCGTGCATGTAATCGCTCAGTTACCGGTGTGCTGTTAATATCCGAGCCCCGAACATCAAAGCCCAAGTCCAATAGCACCTTGGCCAGCCCACTCATTCCGGCACCGCCGATACCTATAAAATGAATCTTTTCCGGGATATCCTGCACCCGCTAATCAGCTCCTTCCTGCTCCGGGTGGCGCATTTAAGGCAGTCGGGGAGAGAAAGATACCTTATATTATGCTTTATATAAACAAGGTGTTACATCCTAAGCTCCCGGGCCTGTCCAATTGTTTTGTACTTCACTAAATAATAATGCTTATAGCCGTTAACCCGGTTATGAACCACATGTCATAAACCGGGTTTGTATAAATAACCAGCTGATTTATCTAAATTATATCCTGAATAAGGTCAATAATATCGTCAAGGGCATGGGGTCTGCCCAACCGGAGACTTGCAACGGACATTTCTTTTAACCGGTTACGATCAGCCAGGAACTGTTTAATTTTTGTCACCAAAGTACTACCCGATAAGTCTGCATCTAAAACCAACTCCGCTGCCCCCCGGGACACCAGTGCCTTGGCATTGTACTCCTGATGGTTGCCGGTGGCAAAGGGAAAGGGCACCAGCAGGGCAGGCAAACCCCGCACGGTAATTTCGGCCAAAGTGGCGGCACCTGCCCGGCTCACCACCAGATCCGCCGCCGCCATAGCTTCGGGCATCTCATACATGTAGGGAACAACAGTAATATTATCCAGCATACTTACTTCCAGTCCTTCGCTTTGCAGCATGTCCATAAACTGTTCATACTGCCCACTGCCGGTGACATGCAGCAACCGCACCTCCGGTATACCCGCCAGAAACCTCAATGATTGGGCTACTGCCTGGTTTAAAGTACGGGCACCCTGACTGCCACCAAAGGTGAGCACCAGCAGCTCGTTTTTATGCACCCCCAACTTTTCCCTGGCTCGTTCCCTTACTGCGGAAACAATTTCAGCACGCACCGGCAGGCCGGTAAGGTGTACCGGTGCCCGGCTGGGTAAAAATGTCATTGAGTCTTCAAAGGTAACCGCCACCCGATCCGCTACCCGGGATAAAATTCGGTTGGTCATACCGGGCAAAGCGTTTTGTTCATGAATGAAGGTAGGGATTTTCAGTCTATAAGCAGCCAGGACTACCGGTCCACATACATAACCACCGGTGCCCACCACGGCCCGGGGAATAAAATTTCGGATCAGTCGCCGAGCCTCCCGGTAGCCGGCCCAAGCCTCCCAAGGTACTTTTAGGTTATGCCATGAAATGCTGCGCTTAATGCCCACCGCTCGAACAACGTGAAACTCAAAACCCGCTTTTGGCACGATATCGGCTTCCAGTCCCGAGTTAGTACCAATGTACATCACTGTGCAGCCCGGAAAACGCTGTTTGAGCCCATTAGCAATTGCTAGAGCCGGGTAAATATGGCCACCGGTTCCGCCACCGGTTACAATAAATCGCAAACGTTTCACCTCTTTAGTTGCGAGAACTGTATCTGGATATGTTTAGTATAACACCCATTCCCATAAGAGAGAAAATCAAGGATGTAGAACCGAAGCTAATAAATGGCAGGGTGATACCTGTAACAGGCAGCGACCCCGTCACCACCCCTATATTGACAAAAGCTTGTAATACAATACCGGACACCAGACCGGCGGCCAGCAAACTGCCGAAAGTATCCTGACAGGTAATGGCCACCCGGAAACCCCTCCACGCCAGTAAAATGAACAATAATATTACCAGGCAACCTCCGATGAAGCCCAGCTCTTCTCCGATTGCGGCAAAAATAAAGTCGGTGTGCCGCTCCGGTAGGAATAGAAACTTGGAATGACGTCCCTGGCCCAATCCCATGCCCAATAACCCCCCCGAGGCCAAGGACATTAAGGCGTTTAAAATATTCCAGCCAGACCCGGTGGGGTCGGCCTCAGGATCTAGAAAAGCGGTAAATCTTCTCATCCTATAGGGCTCGAAATAAATAGCTGCCGCCACCCCGGCAGCACCCAAGCCTGCCAAAGCTGTCAAGTGCCCCCCACGGGCACCGGCGACAAATAACATAATAAAAATAGTACCGCATAGTGTAGCCGCCGTGCCCAGATCCGGCTGGGCCAGTATCAACATACCCGCCAGACCGGCCACTATTAAAAAAGGCATCAATCCTGTACCTAAGTTTTGAATGCGCTCTTTCTTCTGGGCCAGGCCATAGGCCGTGAATGTGATAATAAATATTTTAACCAATTCGGAGGGTTGAAAGCTAATAAAGCCCAGGTCTATCCAGCGCCTGGCACCCAATACCGACATACCAATACCCGGAATCAGCACCATCACCAGCATGACCAGAGCAGCCGCCAGCATTAGTCCAACCCATTTTTTCAAATTGTGATAATCATAATTCATCATAAATATCATGACGCCAATTCCCAATAATGCACCCAATAACTGACGTTTAAAAAAATGAAAGGGATCATTAAACGGCCCTTCCGGGTCGCCGGCGAAATATGCGCTGGCGCTGAACACCATAACCAAACCAATACTTAATAATATCAGCACGGTTAAAAACAGTATAAAATCCGGTGCCCCCCTGCGCATACGCATGCTAAAACCTCCCTACAGGCTAGTTACTATTTCCCTGAATAAATCGCCCCGCTCCTCATAATTGTTAAACATATCCCAGCTGGCACAGGCCGGTGACAGCAGTACCACATTACCGGGGTGAGCCGCGTTGTGGGCCATAACTACCGCCTCGTGAAAACCGGGTGCCCTTAATATGTTATTACAGCCCGCCGCCCGGGCAGCCTGTTCTACCTCATCCGCGCACTCACCCAACACCACTAGTACCCGCACTTTTTGCTTAATTAGCCGGGCAAACTCAGTGAAGTCATTACCCTTATTACGCCCTCCGGCCAACAAGACAATGGGCCTATCATAGGCCTCTAGTGCCTTAATGCTGGCATCGGGGTTGGTTCCCTTGGAATCGTTAACATACAGCACGCCGTTCTTTTTCGCCACTGTTTCCAACCGGTGTTCTACCCCGGAAAAGGAACGCATGGTACGGGCCAGCACCTCAGGTCCAATCCCCAAAGCATAGGCGGACGCCACTGCAGCTAAAGCGTTTTCCAAGTTATGTACTCCGGGGATAGCCACCTCATGAGCCGGCAGAATATCCGTGTCCGTACCTTTTTGGCGCACTGTTATCATATCCCCGCGGACAAGGACTCCTTCTTTTAAATTATGCTTGTGGCTGAAAAATATGACTTGGCCACCGGTGGAATCAGCCAGCGCACGTGTTCCGGGATCGTCATAATTAAGTACGGTAAAATCATCCGGCCCCTGCCGGGCAAAAATACGGGCCTTGGCCGCGATGTAATTTTCCATTGAGCCGTGGCGGTCCAAATGGTCAGGGGTAATATTAAGTATCGCCGCTACCCGGGGTCGTAAATGGTCAGCCGTCTCTAGCTGAAAACTAGAGACTTCAACCACGAGCATATCCCTTGGACCGAATTCTTCCACTACATCAACCAGTGGCCGGCCAATATTGCCTCCTACCATTGTGCGCAGTCCCGCTGCACGAAATATTTCACCCAAAAGCGTGGTGGTTGTAGTCTTACCGTTTGTGCCGGTAATTGCCACCATAGGAGCACTGGCAAAGCGATAAGCCAACTCCAGCTCACCAAGCACCGGTATGCCGTACTGCTTGGCAGCAACCACAGGCGGCACGCTCGGTGGCACACCGGGGCTGACTACCACCATATCGAACTCTCCTTCCCGTACTTCAGGGTAATTCCCCAGTTCGGCCTGCAAACCGGCATGTAAAAGTTCATCAAGCGCACTGCCTAATTTCACTATGTCCTGATTATCCGTGAGCACCACAACAGCATCCTTGCGCAGTAAAAAGTTAGCTACCGCAATACCGCTTTTTCCGGCCCCCACTACCAAGAACCTTTTCCCTTTTATATCCAAAAAAATACCCTCTTTTATGAATTTTCACCTTTTAATGCCAGGCAATAAAACCATACATGCCCAGCATCGCAAACATTATTGACACCAGCCAAAAGGTGCGTACTACACGCTGTTCGCTCCAACCGCCCAGCTCAAAATGATGATGAAGGGGGCTCATACGAAAAACTCGCCGCCCAAATACTTGAAATGAAAAAACCTGCAGAATTACTGAAAGGGCTTCCAACACATAGATACCCCCGATTATCAACAGGAAAAGCTCGCTACCTGTAATCACCGCTGCTGCGCCCAAAGCACCGCCCAGAGCCAGCGACCCCGTATCGCCCATAAAAATCCGGGCGGGGTGCCGGTTGTAAAACAAAAACCCCAGGCACCCGCCGACCAGCGCAGCCATGACCAGGGCTACCCCCAGCCGGGCGGAGAGCACTCCCACAAACACAAAAGCAGACGCTGCCACCATCGTTACGCCGGCTGCCAGGCCATCTAGGCCATCTGTGAGGTTGACTGCATTGGTCGTACCTACAACAACAAGTACAACAAAAGCAACGTAAAGCCAGGTGCCTAATTCCAGTGTCACATTATGGCCGGCAAACAAACTGCTGTACGGTACTGAAATACCTGTATTACAGCCCAGCACCGTGATGGCCAGCACTCCCAACAGCGCAGCCAGCAAAATCTGGCCCAGCAGCTTTTCCCGTGCCCGCAGGCCCAAAGACCGCTTCAGTGCTACTTTAATAAAATCGTCTAAAAAACCAATTAATCCAAAGCCAAAAGCAACACCCAGCACCACCAGAGTATCCCGGTTATGCCCGCCCGTAAAAAGCCCTGCAGTAAGTACTCCGATAATGAATATCACCCCACCCATAGTGGGCGTACCAGCCTTGGCAAGGTGCCTGGACGGGCCGTCGTTGCGGATGTTTTGGCCAAATTTAAGCCATCGCAGCAGTGGGATAAAGACCGGCCCCAAAGCCAGGGTAACAACCAGGGCAATCACAAATGACCATACAATATGTGGATCAAAAACCGTACCCATTTATATTACTCTCCTGATTAATTCTTTTCTCCCAAATAAGTCAATTTTTCAACAAATCTTTAATAATTTCCTCCATGTGCATGCCCCGAGAACCCTTGACTAAAAGCACGTCACCTGACTTCAATACGCTTCGTAATACATCTAGTGCCTCGGCATTGTTTTGGCAGCACACTATACCACCCGGCACACCGCCCGCCAGTTGCGCTCCCTGTGCCGTTTCCCGAGAGAGTTGCCCCACGGTGACCAACTGTGCCACTTGATGGCACACTGCCGCGGCACCCACACGCCGGTGTCCTTTCACCGCCCCGGTGCCCAACTCCAGCATATCACCCAGCACGGCCACCGCCCTCCGGGTACCTGCAGCTATCTCCTCCAAAGACTGCAGAGCGGCACATGTGGAATCGGGATTAGCGTTATATACATCATTCATTATAGTTACCGTTTCACCATTAATGATCGCATCCGCAATATCCATACGCATCTCGGAGAGAGTCACCCGAGATAAACCATCAGCGGCCTGCACAGGATTTAAACCAAGCATCATGCCCACTCCAAAGGCTGCCAGGGCATTTTGCACATTGTGTCTTCCCGGCAAAGGCAAGTATACCTCCTGCCGGATATCACCCATCACTATCGTAAATCGATTGCCGGATCCCTCCCGATGCACCTCACTGGCGCAAATATCCAACCCCGGATCCAGGCCAAAGAATAAAACCTTGCCATGACAGCGCGGTGCTTGCTCCCGAGCCAGCTGGCTGTCCCCAGGCAGCAAAGCGAACCCGTCCACAGGGATATGCTCCAACAGTTCTCCTTTCGCCCGGGCGATGTTGGCCGGTGAGCCTAATCTCTCCAGGTGAGCTACACCGATATTGGTAATGACAGCGCATGTGGGCCGGGCTATCTGGCAAAGAGCATTGATTTCCCCGGGACCTCGCATAGCCATTTCTACAACAGCAGCTTTATTTTTAGAATATAATTCCAGTAAAGTCAAAGGCAGGCCAATTTCGTTATTAAAATTACCTTTGGTTTTTAAAACCGGCCAGCAGCTTTCCAGCATAGCCGCTACCATATCCTTGGTAGTAGTTTTGCCGCTGCTGCCAGTGATACCCACTACTGGCACGGCAAACTGCCGGCGGTGATATGCCGCCAAGGCCTGTAAACCAGCCAGAGTGTCACCAACCTTAATTAACGGCACCTTGGCCTGCACATCCACATACCTGTTTAAAACAAGCGCACCGGCTCCGCCGGCCACGGCCTGGTCAACAAAATCATGCGCATCAAATTTTTCTCCGCGCAGGGCAAAGAATAAGTCCCCGGGCAAAACCTGCCGGGTGTCGGTGCAAACCCTGGATACCGTTACGTTCTCATCTCCGTGCAGCAATCTGCCGCCAATAGCACGGTACACCTCGCCCACCGTCATAGTCTTCACCTAAAAAATACCTCCTTAAAAGGACAACGCAATGCCGATTATCATTATACGCTATTAATTGAAGATTTTCACTTACCACGTAACAGGTATCAATCAAACTTCTTAATTTGGGCTAAGACATTAAACATAATTCCAAAGCCTTTATAGCCTCTTCGCGATCGTCGAAGTGCAGGCGTTGGCTACCGGTAATTTGGTAATCTTCGTGACCCTTGCCCGCAATTAGTACTACGTCACCTGGGTTGGCAGCACTAATGGCCTGCCTAATAGCTTCCCGACGGTCGGGAACAACCGTATAGCAAGCACCCTCCACCTGGCGAACACCGGCCAGAATATCCTCAATAATAGCTATTGGATCCTCAGAACGAGGGTTATCGGAAGTCACCACCGCCAGATCACTCATCCGGGCAGCAATCTCACCCATCATGGGACGCTTCGCCCGATCCCGGTCCCCCCCACAGCCAAACACTGTAATCAACCTACCGGTTGTGATTTCCCGGGCGGTATCCAACACATTTTCCAGCCCATCCGGAGTGTGAGCGTAATCTACGACCACGGCAAAATGCTGCCCCCGGTCTACTAGCTCAAAGCGGCCCGGTACTCCGGATACCCGCTCCAGCGCCGCCTTTATCGTAGACAGCGGTATATTGTCCGCCACCCCCGCAGCCACCGCCGCCAGGGCATTATATACATTAAACTTACCCGTCAGCCGCAGCTGCAAATAAGTCATCTCACTACCCGTCATCGCTTTAAACGCTACCCCCCTGGCCGTCACCCGCACATCCCGGGCTTTAATATCAGCGTCCTTACGCAGCCCATATGTAATTACAGGCACGTGACAAGCTGCGATAATATGCTCGGCCGCAGGGTCATCAATATTGACCACAGCCCACTTGCGGAGAGGCTTGTGGTTATCCCGCCCCAGCCCGGCAAACAGCAAGCTTTTGGCTTCCAGGTACTGCTGCATATCACCGTGAAAGTCCAGGTGATCCCGGGTCAGGTTGGTAAACACAGCATTGTCAAATGCGCATCCCTCCACCCGGTGGAGCGCCAGCGCGTGGGAGCTAACCTCCAAAACTACCGCCTGCACATTTTCAGCGGCCATTTCCGCCAGCAATTTCTGCAAATCGGCTGACTCGGGGGTGGTATGCTCCACCGGTAATACCCGGTCCCCAATGTAATTATGTATGGTACCAATCAATCCCGTTTTCATACCGTGCTCACGGTATATAGCGTTAATTAAGTTGGCAGTTGTAGTCTTGCCGTTAGTGCCTGTCACTCCTACCATTTTCAATTTCCGAGCCGGATAATTATAAAAACGTGCTGCCGCCTTAGCCAATGTTTTACGGGTGTCCGCCGCCAGCGCCCAAGAAATGCTCCCGGGTACAGGCACCGTTTCCTGCATTATCACGGCGCAGGCACCCCGTTCCACGGCACCGGGCACATACAGGTGACCGTCTGTTTTAAAACCCTTGACGGCCACAAACAAAAAATCTCGTTCCACCTTGCGTGAATCGTAGGCTATACCCCGTACTTGACGGTCCGCAACCAGCGATACACAGGACAACGACAGTTCCGCCAACAGGTTTGATAATAACACCCGCAGTCCCCCTTAGTTTATTATTGATTATTTCCATTATTAGAATAATTATCCTATTGGTGTCTAAAAACACTTCCGCCGGGACGGTTTAATAAGCGCCCGGCGGTAAGTTTACATTACCAAATTATAGCATGCATTACTTAATAATACGGTATTTGACTTTAATCTTCATACGGGTTTAGTATACTGTTCGGTTCTTGTGCAGCATTAGATTCTTTTTTCCATGATGATGGTTGTACATCGTTATCTTCATCGGAAGGCGTAAATTTAACCTTCACGGACGTTCCACCGGCTACCTTGGTACCGGGCTTGACACTTTGCGTCACAGCCAAACCACTGCCTTCAGGCACCAAACGCAAACCGATTTCCTCCAGTAAAGTTCCCACCTGTTTAATAGTCAAACCCTTCAGGTTGGGTACAGTAATTAATTCACCGTCATTACCGTTTTGCTTTACGGGCTGCAAGTTCAATATCACACTGGTACCGTTCTTAACCTGGCCCCCGGCACCGGGTATCTGCTTATAGACAATATCGCCCTCCCCATTGGTCTGGTATTGCAACCCCACGGCTTTAAGCATCTTTATAGCCTCGTCAACGGGACAGTGTAACACATTGGGCACTGTAACATTTGTATTTGGTGTCTCAACTTCCCAAGGCTGCTTGGGCTTTTTCTGGCCGGGTATTTCAGGCAGACCCATGTAGCGCAAAGTATCCCGGGCAACAGCCTGAAACACCGGAGCCGCTACTACCCCACCATAGTACGAACCGCCCTGGGGTTCAGCAATAACCACCAGCATGACCATTTTGGGGTCATCAACTGGTGCCATACCGGCAAAGGATGCCACATATTTGCCGCTCACATAACCGCCCTTTTCGCCCACCACCTGGGCTGTTCCGGTTTTTCCTCCCACCCGATAGCCCTCCACAAAAGCATTGCTGCCCGTACCTTCGGCCACCACGCTTTCCAACAAATTACGTAACTGGCGAGAAGTCTCCGCCGATACAACCTCGCGCACCTTTTCCGGCTTGATTTTTTCGATGGTTTTCCCGTTATATCGCAGTTCTTTAACCAGCTGCGGCTTCATCAGCATACCGTCATTGGCTACTGCCGCAGCAGCGGAAATCAATTGAATAGGCGTTACAGCAATGGACTGCCCGATGGACATGATAGCGAGATTAAGAATAGTGGCGTTTTTTTGTGGAATAATTATACCGCCGGACTCACCTGGCAAGTTAATACCCATTGGTGACCCAAATCCAAATGCTTTTATATACTTGTAAAAATTATCTTTACCCAAATCCATACCAACTTTAGCAAATCCGGGGTTACAGGAATTCTGCACCACTTCGGCAAAGGTCTGGCTGCCATGACCGCCGGCCTTCCAACAGCGCAGGTTATGGTCGGACACCTTAATAAACCCCGGGTCATAAAAACTATCCCCGACATGTACCGTCCCCTCCTCCAAGGCTGAAGCAGCCGTTACAATTTTAAAAGTAGAGCCGGGTTCATAGTTATACCAAATGGCTGGGTTTTTATCCCACACTTCCCGTGGTTCCTCGATCCAGTTGTTGGGATTAAAGGTAGGCCGGTTGCCCATGGCCAGAATGCCACCCGTCTCCGGATCCATCACAATGGCCAAAGCAAACTTGGGATTATACTGGGCCACCACCTTGTCCAGTTCTCTCTCCACAAAATACTGGATGGTTTCATCAATCGTCAATACAAGGTCGTAGCCCGGCTTGGCAGGTATATATTGGTGAATGGCCTCGGGTATCTGGCGGCCGGCGGCATCATATTCGGTCACAATCCGTCCCGGCTGGCCCCGTAATTCGACATCATAGCTTTTTTCTATGCCAATAAGTCCTTGATTATCCGTACCTGTAAAACCCAATACATGAGGTGCCAGGGAAGGGTGCAGATAATAACGTTTACTTTCTTCCACAAAACCAACGCCCGGAAGATTCAGCTCTCTGATTTTCTTGGAGGTTTCATTATCCACCTTACGCTTTAACCATTCAAAGGAAGACTCTTTTGTCAATTTAGCAAATAGTTTATCAACATCCATCCCCAATATGGAAGCCAACTTTTCCGCAGTTTCCTGCGGTTCCTTCACAAGGCCGGGCGTAGCATAGATAGAATCCACGCTAATGCTAGTCACCAATTCATTGCCATTGCGGTCATAAATGGAGCCCCGCTTGGCTTCCACCGGAATATCCCGCATACGCACTTCAAGCGCTTTTTTTTGCAATTCAGCACCGTGAACAAACTGCACCCAAGCAAGCCTGCTCATTAATATGACAAACAGCCCACTCGCTATAATAAGTACCCAGGTCAACCTTTTGCGCATCCCCATATTGGTTCCGTACATTCACCAAGACCTCCAATTCAGCGCACCCTAACCTGTTTTGATACTGGCTTCCCACATACTGACCATATCGGCGAAGGTTCTAATCAACCAATTTTGACCCCTCTGTTTTTGCACAGAGATGGCGTCATTCGATCCGGCTCCCACGGTATTGCCATCATTAACTGCCACAGTTTGCTTTTCTATCGGACTAGTCTCCTGCACAACTACAACCCGATCGTTTTGCGGTTTAACCATACCCAGCTTGTGCACCGCTATAGCCTCGATATTTTCCAAACTGGTTAATTGATTAACCTGGGCATATAAATCATTGCTTTCTATGCGTAGCCGGGTAAGTTCTCTTTCGGCTATGTTGATCCGATAACCGGTAATCAGGACCTGGGCGAAATAAAAAGCAACAACCACACAACAGCAAAAACTAAGCAACACAAAAACCGTTAAAGCCAGCTGATCCTTTCTAGGCAGACCACGCGCTGCCGAATGCCTGCGCGCTCCTCTACCTTGCTTGGGCACCTCAGGTAAGCCATAATATTCCGATTTTTCCCTAGCTACTATCAAAACTTATTCACTCCCCCGGCTGTTTAGAACAGAGCCTATTTTTTCCACTACCCGCAGCTTAGCGCTGCGCGCTCGAGGGTTTTCTTTCAATTCTTCACCAGACGGAGTAATGGGCCGCCTGGTCACTAGTTTAATTTGGGGGATTTGGCCGCATACACATACGGGAAACTGCGGTGGGCATTTACACGGCTGGGCCAGTTCTTTAAACGTTTCCTTGGCAATGCGATCCTCCAATGAATGAAAGGTAATTACACAAAGCCTGCCCCCTGGTTTAAGCCGCTCTACGGCCGCCCGAAAAGCACCGGCCAAAATATCCAGCTCATTATTTACCGCAATGCGTAATGCCTGAAAAGTACGCTTAGCGGGATGCGGCCCTTCCCGGCGGGCCCGGGCTGGAATAGCACTTTTTATGATCTCTACCAGTTCACCAGTGGTGGAAATTTCGCTATTTTCTCTAAATTTAACAATATAAGCAGCAATTCTGGCTGCCCAGCGTTCTTCGCCGTACCGACTGATCATAGCGGTCAATTCCTGCTTAGGCAGTTCATTTACCAAATCCCTTGCCGTGACCGGCCCGGTGGCATCCATGCGCATATCCAGCGGTGCATCATGCATATAACTAAATCCCCGGTCAGGATTGTCCAATTGATAAGAACTTACTCCCAGGTCAAACAGGAAGCCGTCCACAGCATCCAGCCCCAACTCTTCCAGTACCTGAGCCAGTTTTTTAAAATTGGACCGCACCAGGGTATACCTGCCGACAAAGGGGGATAGTTTAACAACGGCCGCCGCCAGTGCATCAGCATCCTGATCCAGTCCCACCAAATGCACTCCAGGACCGGTTGACCCCAACAGAGCACAGGCATGCCCGCCCCCGCCTACGGTGCAGTCGACAAAAACCCCTGCCGTACCGGGGTTTAATCCCTTCAGCACTTCACCCACCATTATGGGCCTGTGATTAAAGGAGAAATTGTAATCTTGCAAAAGCAAATGCATCACCCTGAATTAATTAAATGCCCAGATCAAAATCTACAATCTTTTCGGCTATTTCTTCTACAGACGAAGCAGATTTTGCATTATATTCTTCCCAGCGATTTTTGGACCAAACCTCTACTCGGCTGGCAATCCCAGCCACTACCACTTCTTTATCCAGTCCGGCGTACTCTCTGAGATTGACCGGTATTAATACTCTCCCCTGTTTATCCAATTCGCACTCGGCAGCACCGGCAAAGAAAAATCTAACGAAGGCCCGAGCGTCAGCTCTGGTAAAAGGCAGGGATCGCATTTTTTGTTCCAGTGCCGACCACTCTTGCAGAGGGTAAGCGAACAAACAGCCGTCCAAACCCTTGGTAACGATGAATTTATCGCCCAAGCCTTCGCGGAAGCGGGCAGGCACAATCAGTCTTCCTTTTGTATCTATAGTATGCTGGTATTCACCCAAAAACATGCCTGGGCACCCCACTGTACTATATTTAAAAACCACTTTACTCCACTTTGTACCACTATGTATCATTCTATATCTTTTCAAGATTCCCTTCAATAGTACCCAAGTCCTGATCAAAAATTTACTTTAAAAAAAAAATAAACCAGTTACATTAGTAACTGGCATTAAAGGTAAATATTTATATTATTCTATCAAGTAGGTATTTCTTTTTTATAATTTCCCCCCTTCTATTATATATATCAAACCCGGTTGGCTGTGTCATTTTAGTCATTCGATAAACAATTATTTCTATCTGCCCGTTTTTCTTTAAATCATCTGCTATATTAAAGTTTTTACCAATTAACTTTACAATTAGTATTGTGCCAATAACCAGCAACACGATTGATGAACAAAACATTGCCAAAGCAAACAAAATCATTCAGCTCAAACTCCCGCATCTGTGTTACTGGGATAATCTTTATTTATACTACGTAAGTTGATCATATACATCTTATTTCGCTATATAGAGATATATTATTCACAAAAATATTAGACGCTTTAATAATAACGAGAAATCATACTTAGCAACCTTTCGAGACCAAATTATTGAAATACAATACTTCTGTATAACCTACTTCTTCTAATAGGCAGCGAACACTATCGAATGCGAACCCCACCTGCCCCGGTTCATGGGCATCAGACCCTGTAGTTACTGGCACTGCATAATTTTTACATGCCTGCAGCAGTCCTAATGCAGGATATATTTCCTTGGCCGGTACTCTTAATCCGGCGGTATTTATTTCCATACCAACGCCCGCTTCCGCAAATGCACGGGCTGTTTTGTCATAGGCCTCCTGCAGATCAGCCTTTGGCCGGTAACCAAATTTTTTTATCAGGTCCGGATGAGACAGCACATGAAAAAGCCCGCTCCTGGCGGCCTGCTGTACTAAACTGAAGTATTGATAATACAATTCGTCTATATTAATGTGCTTATATTTTTCCAGGTAAGCCGGATTATCAAACCCCCACCCGTCTATATAGTGCACCGAGCCCAGCACGTAATCAAACGAGTATTGGTCCAATACTTTTTTTAGCTCCATCTCAAAGTCAGGCATATAGTCGGCCTCAATGCCCAATCTTATAGGAATGCTTGGGTAAACTACTCTTAGTTTTTCTACTTCTGCTACGTATTCTGCAAGGCCTTCAAAGGACATGGCAATACCAGGGTCCCGGTCTTGATCATTTAGCCAGTACATAGGTATGTGGTCGGCAAAGCCTATTTCCGGCAGCCTCAATGCCAAAGCCTTTTCTACGTATTCCCACATTGCTCCCTTGGCATGCCCGCAGCGGGCAGTGTGGATATGGTAATCCGGCAAAAGCACAGCTGTCGCCTCACTTCCGTAATCAATTTAATGTTGTGTTAATTCAAATACTATTCATGGGTTATGCACCGGCCGCCATTTCCATAACTTTCTCTGAAACCTCCCGGGTTAGCAGATAAATTCGTTCCGCTAAAGCGGGCTCCAACAAGCCGATGCCGCAGGCCGGAGTAATCATACTCTGCCGCAATAATTTAGCTCGCTCCACACCACGTTGGACAAACTCCCCCCATAGTTTCTCCAGCCGGAAGAGCAGTGAACCGGCATCCTCATCAAAGGCCTTATCCAGCGTGGGCACGATGCCCCAAGCTATTATGCCACCTTGCTCCAAGTATGTTTTCATTTCCCGCACATAAGGAAACAAAGATTCACCAAACTGGTAAGCATCTAAATTAACGATCTTTAAATTGGCTTGAAATAACAACGACCAGTCAATAGCATCACAGGAATGAGCCCCGGCCAACCCGCCCACTGTGTGTATACCGTCAAAAACCGTGTTTAAATCAGCAATCACCATTTCCCGGGTTACGGTGATATAACTACTGCTGCCATACACCCTCACGCCGGGCTCGTCCACGAAAATAATGACCGGCAATCCTGTTTTAGCCAGTTCCGTCGCCTGCCAGCGCGCATGCATGGCCAGCGTTTTAACCATCAAGTCCCGCAGTTGGTCTTCATAATAAGCTAACCGCCCATGCTCATCCTTTAGTTGAAAGCCGATAGTTAGCGGCCCGGCCAGGTGTCCCTTTACATAACAGGCCGCACCGGTACTCCCACCCTGCATGTCATCCATAAAAGCATAAAAACCAGCAGCCGATGCCGGGGGAAAGGCAAATGTTTTAAGTGCTTCATCATCCCCTGCTTCAGCAGCCAGGTAAATGGAATAAAATTCAGTAAGCCGCTCAGGCCAGTCCTGGTTATCCACCGGAAACACAACTCTTTCTCCTCTTTTTTCCAATAAACCCAGCCTAACCAGGGGATAAAGGAACTGGTGCACAAATCCCTCGTCCTCACTCCGCTGCGGCAGTTGGGGCCAATGTGGAACACCAGGCATATTCCGCCGGATTAATTGCAGAGCGGGAGCGGCTTCCTTAAATGGCAAGCTGCCAATACCGGTAGCCAGTCCCCGGGGTAAAAAATTCTCTGTTGAAGTCAACAAAAATCCCTCCAAACAAATTCAGTTTATGCAATCAGGTAAATACTAGTAAATTTAATTATATAACTTTTGCTTAATTTCATCCAGTACTTTGGTCGCCGCCAGTTCCCCCTGACCAATGAAGTACCTGGTACGTTTAATATCCCAGGGGTCCGCTTTGATTAATGGACGTATCACCACATCAGCACAATGCTCCAATTTCAGATTAATACCCTCGGAAATGACAATTTCAAAACTATTGGCCAAAAGCTTGAATATATTACTTATATCAACCACCCGATGGCCACTGTATCCCACGTCCACGGCAATAACAAAGTCAGCTCCCATGCGACGCAGTACATAGACCGGCACGTTTTCCCGAACGCCCCCATCCACCAGTATACGATCGCCCAACCGTACCGGTTCAAAAATGCCCGGTACGGCTGAACTAGCCCGAACAGCCAGAGCTACCGGTATACCTTTGAGGAACACATCCTCCAATGGAACTATTGTATGAAATTTCACGGGAGTACCAACATCTTTACCATACAAGTATTCAACCATTAAAGACTTCGTTTCATGATCAATGAAATTACTTTCTAAAAACACAACCAGTGTGCCATCTCGCACGTCTACAGCAGTTATACCCAGTGGGATTTCGGTCTGGCCAAACAAACGGTTTTGCCCTATGTATTTGTTAATAAGCGCCTCTAACCTGTGTCCACGCATTAGCCCCATCGGGCTAGGTATTGAATATGGCAGGTGCAACACGCGGGCTAAAACATCACCGGCAATTAACAGCAAGTTTAAGTATATGGTTCCATAATCGAAAATATCACAGGAACGTAGTTCTAAAGCTATTTTTTCAATTCGCTCCGGGCTGTGTCCCGAGGCATACAAAGCTGCCACAATACTGCCGGCACTAGTTCCCGCCACCATATCAATGGGGATACCGGCTTTGTTAAAAACTTTCAGTACCCCTATATGGGCCATGCCGCGCATGACCCCACCCCCCAAGGCCAATCCCACCAAGGGTCTGGCAGTCATAAAAAAACCACCGCCTCATTTCAAGTTATAACCATTATATGAAAAGGCGGTAGGTATTGTGTTTTCTAACCACAACCGGCTAAAAAGAATGGCTGCCTAAGTTATTTTTTCTTACTGGTACAATCGCGGCACCGGCCATATATTTTCAGCTCGTGGTTGCTGATGGTAAAATCATAGTAACTGGTAACCCTCTTCTCCAAATCCTCCAGCAAGTCCTCATTCATTTCAATAATTTTACCACATTTAATACAAATAAGATGGTGATGCCGATGCCCATCATTATTTTCTGTGCTAAATTCATAACGTTTGCGACCATCGCCAAAATCCACGCTTTGTATAATATCAAAGTTAGTGAATAGTTCCAGCGTCCGGTAAACGGTGGCTAACCCAACATCAGGAACTCTTTGTTTCACCAAGTTATACACATCCTCTGCACTGAGGTGTTTATCCTTGTTATCCAACAGAACGCAAAGCACATGTTCCCGCTGGGGAGTCATTTTATATTCGTGGGAGCGAAGTTTTTCCTCTACTTCATCAATTACCCCATTCATTAAACCACCACCAAAAGTTTCTTCTACTAACCAGTATATAAACACAACCCGACCCTGTCAATATGAGCGTATGTCAATAAACAGTACCAGTTACAGCTCCTTCATTTTATACGTCTCCGGGAATAACGTCTTTTCAAGAACAAGGCTTTAATTAATTTTTTCATTAGCAGCAGCACCGTCAGTAAAACCCCAGGCCAGAACCACCAGTAGCTTTTAATATTGCAATCCACAGGATACAAGGCCTGTAATGGCACCCGACCGAGTTCTTGACCGTCGGCTGTCAGCACCAACTCACCAAGCTCATCCCCTTCCTTTAAAGGGGCGTTAATATTGTCGTTCAGTTCAATAGAACGGTTAACTTGCAGTTTTTCACCTGCTGGAAAATTATAATAAAAAAAACCGGCAGTTTCCAGTACAGCATTCTTTGTTCCGTGCTTTACTACAGCATCGGTAATCATCTCCCGGGGCTTAACCAGTTCCACAAGCGTAAAATTATCAAAACCATAATCCAGCAACATAGCGGCATCAGTCCACAGGTTGGCACCTTGGGTGTTCAGCGCCACGGCAATCATTTCCCGGTCTTCCCGTTTGGCAGATGACACTATACACTGACCCGCATCAACGGTATATCCGGTTTTAATACCATTAGCACCGCTGTAGCTGTAGTGACCATTTCCCAGCAACTTATTGTGATTGTAGAAATCCTCCTGCACCGGCCCGTAAATGCTTTCCAACCTTTCCACCTGAGGCAATAATTCCTTGGACATGTTTTTTTTCCGTTCAACTTTATAAATAAGCGTACGAACTATCCTACGAAAGGTGATATTTTGCATAGCTTGTTGGCTGATTAAAGCCAAGTCCCGGGCAGTGGTATAATGGTTTTTATCAGGCATACCATGCGGATTAACAAAGTGAGTATTTCGTGCCCCCAATTCCTTAGCCCGGTTATTCATCATCTCGGCAAAATTTTCCACTGAATTTCCCACATGCTCGGCAATGGCAACAGCCGCATCGTTAGCCGAACTAAGCATTAGTATGTATAGCAGGTTTTTCATCGGCACCTGCTCACCGGACTGCAGTCCGACTCGTGAACCACCTATTTCGACCGCCCGCCGGCTCACCGTAACAAGATCATCAGGGGAAGATTTTTCAATGGCCAGCAGGGCTGTTAAAATCTTAGTGGTACTGGCCGGGTACATCTTCCGATCAATATTTTTTTCGTATAATATCTGCCCCGTATCACTGTCCATCAAAAGTGCCGCCTGAGCCAATGGTTGCGGCACAGTGGCCGGAGCAGCCAACCCGGGTATAGCAATAAAAAGTGTTAACAATATAATAAGCGACCAAGCAATAACTTTCTTCATCAAGTTATCTTCTTTCCCTCTATATTATCACGACACCTCATTTGTAATTTTACCATATGTCATTTGCTCAACCAATAGTTCGTCGCCACCGGGAAATAGTTACTATAACAGATAGTATGGCTATTATAATTAAGGCAGCGAACGGCAACGTTATAGCCGGGTATAAACTACGCGCACAACTTAACAAGCGGGACAATAACCCGCCGCCCACAAAAGCCAACAACGAAACCAATAACCAGATTGCCGTTCCCTCCCGCCAGCCCCGCTCCTTTAATATTACCATAGTGGAAGCTATACATGGTACAAACATAGTCAGGGTCACCAGTGCTACAAAGGTTTGCAGCGGATCCATAGGTATTTCCATAATCCTGGCGGTACCGAAGTCACGGCGGATAAATCCCATGATAAAGGCGCCGGCAGTTTCATTAGGTAGATATAACCAACTTATGGTCAACGGTTCCATGAAACGTTCAATTTTATTCATTAACCCGGTGATATTTAATAAGCTCAACAAAAACGCGCCCCCGAGAAAAACGGGAAACGCTTCTTTAATAAAACTAAAGGTTCTAGTCCAAGATTTACGCAGGACATTATCCAACCTGGGAAAACGCATGGGAGGCAAGTCTAGCAGCAGCGGCACGCTGCCTCCGGACATAAATCGATTTAGTACGGTGCCCACCCCGGTCATCAGGCTAAAGATAATTAATCCGTATAATAACATGTACCCCAGGCCAAGAGAACCCAGAATAGCCGTCACAAAGGCCAACTGCGCTGAGCAGGGCACTGAGAGAGCCAATAATAAGGTTGCAATACGCCGTTCCCGCTCGGTAGTTAGCAAACGGGTGGTAATTAAGGCCATAGTTACACAGCCAAAACCCAGCACCATTGGAATGACTGCCTGGCCATTTAGTCCCAAATAACTCATTAACCGGTCCATTAAGATGGCTATCCGGGACATATAGCCTGAATCTTCCAGCATTGCTAGCACCAAATAAAAGCCAAGCACTAGAGGTAGTAATAATCCAAGCACATAAGTAATGGCCATAGTTAGCAACCCGAATTGTCCGGCCAGCACTATCCCAACCAAGGATTGCAGGTCAATAACATTAGCTAAAAGTGAACGCACCCAAGGCTCGTAACAGTCATTCATTAAGCCCTCGGTATAACCAACTACTATTTGCGCCAAAAGCACTCCCACCGACTCATAAAATAACCATAGGACCAGTAAAAGTGCCGGTATGCCGGTAACCGGACGGATTAACCAGTGGCCTAGCCGGATGGCAAAGGCCGTATCAGTAGTCTTTTCCTTCAAAACTGCTGATACAATCTCGTTAGCCCGTCGGCGCCGGTCAGCGTATATATTTGCTTTTTCTCCCCCGGGCGCCAAATTATGGCGAGCGGCCACTTCCGGGTCCCCCTCAAGTATCGGCAGAGCTTCGTCCCGTTTTAAACCGGGGTAATTTAGCAACAATCCCTTTACAACATCAGACGCCTGTCCGGGACGAGCCTGATGCAGACGCCGCTTAAGTAAATCAATACCTTCACCTTTGGTGGCTACCACTGGCACCACCGGTACACCCAACCGCTGCTCCAGCTTCACCAGGTTTAATTCCAACCCCCGAGCCAGCAAATCATCAACCATATTTAAAACAACTATCATGGGTATGCCCATATCGGCAAGCTGGCAAGTGAGAAAAAAATCACGGTCCAAATGCACCGCATCCACCACATTAATCACTATATCCGCGGTCACCACGGTATCCCGCACCAGCGACTCCTCGGAAGTATTAGAGGAAAGCCCGTACACCCCTGGGGTATCCATCAAAAAAGTATCCCCAAACTTGCTGCAGCAAAATTCCATTGTAGTACCAGGGTAATTGGATACATCTACATATTGACCAGTTAACTGGTGAAAAAAAACAGACTTACCAACGTTTGGGTTACCAACTAATACTATTTTTTTTTGACCCAAACCGGTTTCTTTGATTATCTTATTACTTATGTTTAACACATTTCACCTGTCAAATTAGAGCAAGCCAGCCTAGCCTCGCCGGCCCGGGCAAGCATTACTACAGCAATATTACGTGCCAGGCTTCGGCCAATGGCTATTTCCTGCCTATATTTTCTCAACACTATTGGACCGGCGGGTATTACTTCAGCACAGATTAAAATCGACCCTTCATCAATGCCCATACGCAAGGCATTTTCCCTTACCGTAGCTTCGCCAATGGATACAATTTTTATCAAATCGCCTCGCTTAACTTTATCCAGCATCATCAGGATCACCCCCAAGCCATTGATAAAGAAAACCGTTCTCATTTATATTATATTTTCAAAAGACAACCTGGTCAATAATTAATATATAGAGTTTATAAAAAAACAAACCGGTAAAAATATTATTGGGCATCATAAACAGCCTGTTCTATAATAATAAGTTATTGTCAATGCATAAATTTCCAAAAGGAGGCAAAAATATATGGTCGATATTGATACAAAGGGAATGGAAGTAGCTAGTTTAAGTGAAGAGCAGTTGAATTGTTTAATCAGTGCAGAAAAAGAAATGAACAACACCCCGGGCGGACAGGAAATTTACCTGCTTGCGGTACACCGGCACTCAGAACAATAGGCAAGATATAAAGAAAGAAAAGGCATGGGTTAGCCTTATAATTATGGGGATCCCAAACAGGCGGTCCCCTTTAATTATAAGCAAGATCCATATCAAATACTTATTAAACAATAGTAATTAGTTTCAGGCATTATTAATGCTGCCTCGGGCATAACGACAGCCTTACATTAGTACACCCTACCTCATCAGGTAATACTATATATTCATCCACAAGCCGGTCCAAAGTATCCTTTCCTAAACAAAAAAAACCGTTTGGCTGCTAAAATAGTATAGCCAAACGGTACTATGATATACAGTTTAACTCAACCGGCAAGCCAGAATATGAAAAGCATGAGCAGCGAACAGGATGTAAAAAATAAAAAAATAAGCAGAAATACGGGATCAACGGCCAGCCTGCCAATGACTATTTTTTTAGGTCCATTATTCTTATCCTGTCCATTTTCGTTTGACAAAGCCATCACCCTATGTTTTATATATTGCAATGTGTATTATATTGCCAACACACAATACTACATAAATTGACTGCGCATTTTGGCCAGCTCCAGCTTAAGTTCTTCAGGATTTTTTATCCTTTTTAAAATCTTTTCTATATATAAAAACCTATTTTGGTTCTGCATGTCATCCATAATTGCATAAATTCCGGCCCGCCTGCCCAGCTGATAATTTGCCTTTTCCTCCGGTGTCATACCAAGGTAGCGGTCAATAATACCCAGCATTTTATCCCGGTCACCAGGCAAGGTACCCCCCAATTCCTGCAGCAAATTCAGCATATGATCACTTACCACTGTCGTAGTTACCCCTTCCAAGGATTCAAGCAATAAACGTTGTTCCCTAATTACCTCATCTTCATCTAAAGGCGTAAAAGCACCGCTGCTCATCATTTCGTATAAAGGAGTTCTTTTAAGTACCGACAGTGTTCTAAACCGCAAATAATCCGGGTTCCCCTGGTTGATCACAGCAGCGGTTTCCAAAGCATGCTCCCGGGAATGCTCCCTGCCCCCAAGTCCAGGCATGATGTACCAGCAAAGCGATATGCCGGCAGCCTTGACTTTTTGAGCAGCTTCAATTAATTGTTTGGCTGTAATGCCCTTTTGGATCATCTTTAATACTATATCTGATCCAGATTCCATACCCATGTGCATCCTAGCCAATCCGGCCTCCCGTAGTTCCCGTAGTTCATCCACGCTCTTTCTTGCTACCGTATTAGCCCTGGCATACGTTGTTATCCGTTCGACCGATGGCAAAGCAGTACGCAGATATTGAATAATCCGAACTAAATCATCAGTCTTTAAAACTAATGAATTAGCATCTTGCAAAAAAACATTTTTACCACCGTAATATAGCCACTGAGCAACATGGTAATGCAAATAGCCATAGCGTGAACCCGCCTCGCTTACCACTGTGCTGTTTACTCGGCTACCCCATCCCTTATTCCAGGAAATTTGCCTGACCTGCTTAGCAACCTGGGCCACAGTATCAATGTCACGCAGAATATCTTCAACCGGACGCCTGCTGAACTGCTTACCCTTGTAAGTTTTACAAAAAGCACATTTATTCCATGGACAGTTTCTGGTTATCCGGATAAGCAAACTAGATGCCTCGCTTGGTGGCCTAATCGGGCCTTGCTCAATTTGCATAATCTCCCTCCCCAAAACCGTATAATATTGTCCAACGGTTGTTTCCGGTAGCTTATTAAAAAAAGTATACAGTACTGAAGAATGCCCTGCAAGCCATAACCAAAACGTTGGTAAATTGTTGTTCAACTTTTCACCACAAAACACCGGAGAACAAAAAACCTTATTCACTACTAGATTATACCATCTAATTGTTTGAATCTTAAAATTTATTGATAATTACTTATTATTTTATTTTAATAAACATTATCATTAAGGTGTTTAGAAAGTACAACATATTAATAAAGAAGGATTTCTACACTATGATAGAGAAAATAATTATAGTAAATCATTAATATAATTATTTTTGTTTCATATATATTGAACGAAACATATATTACGAAAATTGTCAAATCTTGTTGTCCGCACTACAAGGAGGGTACCCATATGAACCTGTCTACAAAACTTGCAGAAATTGCCCTTATTTCTCCTGATCAAGAGGCAATAGTTTTTAAGAATCAGAGATTGACTTACGCTCAATTAGATACCCGGGTAAGTCAATTGGCCAGTGGTTTAAAGCAACTGGACATACAAACAGGTGACCGGGTAATGTTGGTTATGCGTAACTGCCCGGAATTCATCATTTCCTGCTACGCTATTATGCGCATGAAGGGCATCGTGGTGCCAATCAGCCCGCAATTTACTATTAATGAAATGAGTATAATTATTAAAGATTGCATGCCGACTGCAATTATAACCTGTCCTGAAAAACAGGAAATATTATATAGAATCAGTCAATCTATAAATATCCCCGCAGGCATAATTGTGAATAGCAACGACCCTGCAAAAGAAAGCATTAAGACATATGAGGAAATCATTGATAAAAGCATTGATACATTCGAAGAAGACACGTATAACAGCGAAGACGTGGCTGAAATCTTGTATATTTCCGGTCTAACAAGCAAACCCAGGGGAGTCATGCTCACCAACCGCAATCTGTACAGCAATGCGCTGACATTCTCCCAGGCTTGCTCTTTAAATCCGGCAGATCGCGCTCTCCTAACAGCACCGGCTTACTACGCGGGTTCACAAACTTGTGTTATGAACAGCACCATTGTTTCAGGAGGTACCCTTATTATACAGGAAGGTTGGAAAGGCGCAGAAGAGCTTCTAAGAAGTATTGATCAGGAAAATATCACTTTCTTATTTGGACCGCCGACGATGTATAGCCTGTTACTGAAGTACCCGGAGTTGAACAAATTCAATACAAACTCTCTGCGCTTAGCGCTATGTGGTTCTGCCAGCATGCCGTCGGATCTTTATGAATCTCTGGCTTCGAGATTAAATATCCACTTAACTGATGGATATGGATTAACCGAAACATCTCCTATCATAACGGTAAACTTTATTGATAAATCCGGTAAAATAGGTTCTATAGGTAAACCCATACCAGATGTGGAAATAAAAATATTCGATTATGAAGACCGGGAGGTTCCGCAAGGCCAGGTAGGTGAAATTGTTGTAAGTGGGCCCAATGTAATGAAAGGGTATTTAAACCGAGCAGAAGAAACCAGCTGGGCACTTCGCGGCGGTTGGTTCCATACCGGGGACTTGGCCTATACGGATCAAGATGGCTACCTATACATTGTAGACCGCAAAAAAGACATTATCGTACGCAGAGGGATAAATATTAATCCTCATGAGATTGAAGAAGTGCTTTATGGTCACCCAGGCGTATTTGAAGTTGCAGTAATGGGTGTACCGGACGCAGAGATGGGCGAAGAAATACTGGCTTACATAATGCCTAGAAGCAATTATGCATTAAGTGAAGCGGAAATAAAGACTTTTTGCCAGGACAATTTGGACCAGAAGAAAATTCCTCGCTATATTCGCTTTGTAGACAACCTCCCCAAAACATCCTCCGGCAAACTGATGCGCAAGGAGATGCAAAGCTGGATTGCCAATCAAAAACCTCCGGTCTAAACTGGAGGTTTTTGTACTAGTATTTAAAATAGCCAACGTTGTTCTTTAAACAAACCTATAGCATTTAATATATCTTCCTGGGACTTGGAAATATTGGTCACCGATTTAAATTCTTGACCGTCAATTTGATTAATAACTACTTTTATATCTTCGAGCAACAACAGCGCTTGGCGCGCATTTAAAGACAATCCTGCCTGGCGCATTAATCTTTCCATAGTTTTTTCAACTATGGCGGCTAGAATACAAACGAATGTATAGGCAGACACTTTTTGTTCAGCATGAAGTAAATTTGGCCAAGATTCAAAATTCTTTATTTCACTAAATGACTCAGCTAATACAGCAAGACTCGCATATGCTTTAAGTATCTCCTGCCCCCTGAGAAAGTCGTTATTTGTTTCCAACAGGAAAGCCCCCGCCAAATCCGCGTCTTGTTCCAGCAAGCCATCTCTGCGGCGATAACTAAATTTCATGGCTAATTCATCATAATGCCATTCAAAGTATTTACAGCAATAACTATCTTTAAAAATGGATAATTCTGAATTAAATACCGGTTTACCGTTAACGCTGCGGCTATCCTCAACTGCCTCTTGAACAGACTTCAAATCATTTTCTACTTCGTCAAGCCGCTCAACCAGAAGAGCCCTCATTTGTTCAGTAATAATAGGATTGCCGCATAGCAGGTAACGGGTACCGCCATCCTTAATTTCCTTGAGCCATAAATCTTCGGACATTTGCTGGAATTCATGCTTGTTTGTACGCCATTCCCGTATAAACAGCTCACTATCTCGTTTATTCATAGATTTACTGCCAATAATATAATTGTAATTGTTTGCAACCAAAATATCAATGTTAGGGTAATTTATGATACTACGATTGCCCACAAAAATACATTTATCTATATCAAAGGCTATCTTCAGGTAACCCATTATACTTCTTAGCTCCCTATCCCCAGACGTTTCACGCAAAATACGATGTCCTAAAGGCATACCACCCCGGCTAACCAGCATGCCAATGTTCACCTTTTGATACCCTTCGGGATCTCCAAGGATATAACCACCATAAGATGTTAAATTTAATTTATCTCGCAATGCCGGTTTAATCATACCAGCAGTGAGCAGACAAAAGGCCTGGTCAGTATTGATGTACATCAACGAATTTAATTTTTCAAATAATCTCTTTTCCAGTTCTTCCTTAAAATTAGCAATCATATCCAATGCCCGGCAAAAATCGTGAGCAGTAAATTCTTTTCCTAGCAATGATGGTATGTACAAACATTTATACCAATCACTAACAGATTGTTTAGGCTGTAGATTAATAATTTGGTTAATTACCATCAATTCAACCAGCAAAGATATATTCAACAGTTCATAATCCGAGTTTGGGCCGGCCGCGTCTTCAATAACCTTATCCAGACCCAATAATTCCCATATTTTATGAATAGCCAGAACTTCTCCATAACGCATTATTTGTTTAGTTTCCATATGGGCAGACCGGCATGCTGTGCCGCATATTTTAGAGAGACCGGCAATCAAACCATTGACCTTTTCAGGTGTCAATTTATCCATACTGCCCAGATTAGCAATAACACGTTGTTTTACTTTATCGCCTTCCCTGTAGTTCTCTATTAATTTCAAGTAGGTGTATTCTTTACCATTACTCCGGCTGGTTATTTTACGAAAAAACACAGAACCACCGCCTAGCTAAATAATAAAAGCCAAATTTTTCAATTAAAATAGTATCTTTTTTTTCACAGCACTCTAGTTACTACAAAATCAACTTTAGCAACCAGCAGCTTACACCACTTTTAAACACTACTTATCGCAACGTTTTTAATATATAAACCTTATAAACATTAAAGTTACTATAACACAACCACTATTCTCGTGCAATATTTATTGCCATTTTTATCAAACTTAGCCTAGAAATCTTGACCTGATTTGCGTACAATTATTGTCACTTTCCATTACCAGATTCCCGGCACAAGCTACCATATAACCACCAGGCCTGCCACTACAAGAATAAGTCAACAATCCACTATGACCTGTATCCAAAATCGAAGGAAAACTATAGCAAGAAAGCAGACACCACATTGGAGTCTGCTTTCTTTTACCTTCCAAACTAATAGATTTTTAGCATCTAGCTTAATGCGAACAATTATCCCCATGATCATTACAGCAAACCACTAAACCTGAGGGCAATTGTCCCTGTGCATATTTCATCACAACTTCTTCAATTTTACCATTGATTCCAGCGATTACCTGCATCCCTGTCTCTTTTAGTGGTTGTAACGCACCGGCTCCAATCCCACCAACTATCACTGTATCCACTTGTTCATCTTTTAATAAACCAGCCAGTCCCCCGTGATTATGCTGTAATTGCTCAGCCGAAACTATTTTTTTTGATACCATCTTCCCGTCGACTAATTCAACAATAGCAAATTCCCTGCTCCTGCCAAAATGCTGGTTAACATAACCGTATTCATGGGGTAAAGCAATCCTCATCTTTTAATACCTCCATTAGATCTATTTATTATAGTGGTAAATTTCCCAAGCGCGTTTTGTAATTCTCCATATTAGTGTATCTTTTCTGCGGCGCAAAATAAAGGATACTTTTTTTGAACTTTTGACCAACATAATTTTATTCATAATGAGACATTATTAAATATAAATTTTACTTTGCAGAGAGTTTCCAGGGCAGCACACGAAGACAAGGCCAAATTCCTGAAAATATCGACATATGCTAATAACTAAATGCATGCTATAATAAAAAAGTCATACTCCTAAGAAAGGAAGGGCTCAGCTTATGGCGTATAAAATTGTTATTTGGCCTGATAACCTAACCACTACGGTCAACGATAATGAAAATCTATTGGATGCAATAGTAACGGCGGGAATATCAATAAAAAGTTCTTGCGGAGGTGCCGGTACTTGTAGCCAGTGTAAGGTGTTAATTAAGAAAGGTACTGCCAGTTTTAGTGGAGCAGGTAAGTTAACTGAACAGCAACTTTCCGAAGGATATGCATTAGCTTGCCAGACTTATCCTCAAAGCAACATGGAAATAGAAATACCTGCGACTTCAAGGCTATCGGAACACCAAGTCCTAGTCAGTCAAGACAAAGCTTGGGATGGAACGGTTACAGAAATAAACCCTTTATTTAAGAAGATAAAGTTAGAACTACAAATACCCACACTGAATGATCATAGCGATGATGTATCCAGGCTGTTTAACGCGCTAAGCGCAAAGGAAAAAACAGATCCCCTGCGCATAGGGTTAGAGGTTATACAAAAACTCCCCTACACGCTTCGAAAAGGAAACTGGCGCATAACAGTTTCCCTCTCTTATATAAAAGATTATACGGAAATTGTGGATATTGAACCGGGTTGGGATTACAGACAGTATTATGGTTTAGCCATAGATATAGGTACCACTACAGTGGTTGCTCATTTAGTAGACATGGAAACCGGGGAGTCGCTTGGCATTGAAGGTACTTATAATAAACAAGCAATTTTCGGTGATGACGTAATATCCAGAATTATATATGCAGTCGAACATGAAAGTGGTTTGCAAGAATTACAGAAAACCATCCAAACTACGATCAATGAGCTTATTAATGCATTAATAAAAGATAAAGATATTAAGCCTGCAGACATTTGGTATGTTAGCTGTGCAGGAAATACCACCATGACCCACCTTTTTCTGGGTATAGACCCTACATATATTCGTTTGGAACCATATGTTCCTGCCTTTAACTCTATTATACCCATTAAGGCTGTAGACTTAGGGCTAAAAACCAACCCAAAAGCCAGAATTTATTGTCTCCCGAGTATTGCCAGCTATGTGGGGGGCGATATTATTGCAGGGGCCGAGGTAGTCCGCATTCACAAGCAAGATAAATTGACTCTGTTCATAGATGTGGGGACTAACGGCGAAATGGTCCTAGGAAATAAAGAATGGCTGGTGGCCTGTGCCTGTTCCGCCGGACCAGCTTTTGAAGGTGGAGGCATCACCCACGGCATGCGGGCCATGAACGGGGCCATTGAACATATCAGGGTTAAACCCGGCAATCTGGACGTAACCTGGGAAACAGTAGGAAACAAAAAGCCTGTGGGTATTTGCGGGTCAGGGCTTATCGACTGTCTGGCAACATTAATGGAAGCCGGGATAATAGACCGATCGGGCAATTTTCTACCACTTTTACTCAGCAACAGGTTCTTTTCAATAGACAGAGAAAAGTATTTTATTCTAGCTCATGCCGAAGTTTCAGGCACAGGCAAGGATATTACAATCTCGGAAGCAGATGTAAAAAACCTTATTCGATCCAAAGCTGCCATTTTTGCCGCTATACAGACCATGTTAAAAATGGTCGGGCTGTCTTTGGAAAATATTGAACAGGTATATATAGCCGGTGGATTTGGGAGATATATAAACATAGCCGATGCTATAAAAATTGGCATGTTCCCTGATCTCCCTATGGAAAAATACAAGTATATCGGTAACAGTTCCATACTGGGCGCAAAAATGATTTTACTGGACAGTGAGACCAGGGATGATACGGAAAAACTTGCAGATAAGATTACCTACTTGGAGTTAAGCGATGGCAATAATTTTATGGAAGAATTTGTTTCAGCGTTATTTATTCCGCATACAAACATGCAATTATTTCCCAGCGTAAACTATGTATCCCACTCGGAATAAAAATCCTTTACCACCCGCTCAGGACAAACTCGCCTTATGAACGTCTTGAAAACCGAGGATGGATTTACCACATATCCTCGGTTTCACCATTCAATAGTGTATACAATTATTATGCATTTAAAAAGTCATAAGTTATAAAAAAGTACCGCCTTTAGTCGCCGGTATGTTATTATACACAACCGGTGGGCTTGGGCAGACCGGCTAATTTACAGGCACCTTTGGCCGGACCGGAAGGAAAAAGCTCATAAATCTGTTTTAGGCTGAAGCCAGTTTCTTTACACAGTTTTCTTACCATAGGAGCAACTTGGAACTGCTTGTAATAATCACGCAAGTAATTAATTACTTTCCAGTGATCTCCGGTGAGTTCCTTAATACCTTCACTATTGGCAAAAGCTATTGCAACAGCGTCAATCCACTCACCAGGATTAACTATAAAACCGTCCTCATCCAGTTCAATTTGCTTGCCATCTACTTCTAGAAAGGCCATTAATTATACACCTCCAAGAAATAATTTTTTAATATTTTTTTCTTACTTTTCCCCCATAAAAAGCTTTAATCATCTATATACACGTTTAGGGTAAAAACTTTTTTGTCATCAACAATATATTATCACCCCCTTCCAGGGTGTGCAATATACCAAATGTGCTCCCATTTGCTTTAATAAATTATATGCTAACGGGCAAAAATATGATTGCCTATTTGCACAACTTGCTGGCGTTGCCAAACCCAGGAATTAACCTGCTTGTCCGGATTCCAAAAGTAAAGAGCATCACCGGTGGGATCCTGCCCGGCCAATGCATCACTGGCCGCCCGGTGCGACTCGGAACTGATCGCACGCCCAAATTGTCGATTTCCAACAGATTCAAAGGCCCTCGGCTGAAATACTACTCCACCCAAAGTATTTGGAAACCCGGCACTATCCAAACGGTTTAAAATCACCGCCCCAACTGCAACTTTCCCCAAGTAAGACTCACCGGCAGCTTCGCTTTCTATAATGGCCGCTAATAGAAAAATATCTTCTTCCGTGATACCCTCCAGTTCCGGCTTAAATAACATAGCATGGGTTTTTTCATCTACCGAACCCCGGCTGGTAATTTTGTTTTGTCTTTGAAAGCTGCGCACCGCTCGAACGGTATCCCAACTATAAAAACCCGTCACCGGCCCACCGTTTAAATCAAGCTGTTTTAATTTTTGCTGCACTTTTGCTACATCGCTGCCCCGATCCCCCCAAAACAGCTCTCGCCGCTCACTGGTTTGCCAATCACGGGCAGCTATAAGCAATAAAACAACAAAAACCAATCCTGCCATAACCGGCAACAGCCTGGGACATGGTAGGACTAATTTTATTATTTTAAAGCTGTTGCGCATTTTTGCACTCCCCATACTGCACAAATAATATATTATTATCCTTATCAATTTCATTTAGCTTGATACTAAACAATTTTCGGGTTGTTTACATCTATGCAGTAGGATAAACTTTATGGGTATAGGAGTGATGGATAATGATTGTGTTACAGGCGTCACATATTCATAAATCCTTTGGTGCAGCCCAATTGCTCAACGACGTTAATCTGACCGTTCAGGAAGGAGAAAAAATTGGGCTGGTGGGAAGAAACGGAGCGGGAAAAACAACTTTGCTAAAAATTCTCACCGGGCAACTGCTTCCAGACGCCGGGGATATCATTCGTCCCAAAACGATTACTCTGGGTTACCTGGCCCAGCAGGGTGGTCTGCAATCGGAACGCCTAATGTGGGAGGAAATGCTTTCAGTGTTTGCCCACCACATAGAGATGGAACAGAAATTAAGCAGTTTGGAAATAGACATGGGGAAACCAGAAAACACCGCCAACCCGGCCATGCTAAAAAAAATTACTGAAGAATACACCAACCTGCAGGAAGCTTTCACCCGAAATGGCGGCTATGGGTATCAGGCTGCTATCCGTGGCGTGTTACACGGACTGCAATTCAGCGAAGATTATTATCACCTTCCGGTGAATCAGCTAAGCGGCGGCGAAAAAACTCGCCTGGCTCTAGCCAAATTGTTATTAACCAAACCCTCGGTATTGATATTGGATGAGCCCACGAACTATCTGGATATGGATACTATGGGCTGGCTGGAAAAATATCTGCAAACGTACCCGGGTGCTGTTTTAACTGTCTCGCATGACCGTTATTTCTTAGATACTGTGGTAAGCACAGTTTATGAATTAGAATACTCTAGGTTAAAGCGCTATAACGGGAACTATTCCCGCTATTTAATTTTAAAAAATGAAGAATTAGAACTACAAGCTAAACAATACCGAAAACAGCAGGAGGAAATAACACGGTTGCAAGACTTTGTCCAGCGTAATATCGCCCGGGCGTCTACTACCGGACGAGCTAAAAGCAAACAAAAATTACTGGAGAAAATAAAGCCGCTGGAAAAGCCTACTACAGATAGTAAAAAAATTAATATATCCCTGGATGCTACCCGGTCCAGCGGCAAAGAAGTGCTATGGGCAAAAGAATTAAACGTAGGTTATCAAAATATCCCGGTAGCCCGTAATATAACCCTGGCTATTTCCCGGGGTGAACGGGTTGCCTTAGTGGGACCAAACGGCATCGGCAAGACCACACTGCTGAAAACATTGGCCGGAATATTGCCCCCGCTGGCAGGCTCAATAAATCAGGGTTATCATGTTAACCTTGGTTATTACGAACAAGAACAAAAACACCTGGCGGGAAATAAGCAGATCATTAATGAACTTTGGGATGAGTTTCCCGAATTTGATGAGCAAACCGTGCGCTCTATATTAGGCAGTTTTTTATTTAGTGGAGAAGATGTGCTTAAAAATGTGGGAGAGCTAAGCGGCGGCGAAAAGGCAAGACTCGCTCTTGCCAAACTAATGTGCCGCCGGGCCAATTTTTTGATGTTGGACGAACCCACCAGTCACTTGGATATACTGGGCAACGAAGCGCTGGAAGATGCTCTGCTGCAATATCCGGGTACGTTACTGTTTGTTTCCCACGACCGCTACTTCATTAACAAAATAGCTACCCGGATCATCGAGCTGACCCCGGATCGCGTCAATAATTACCTGGGTAATTTTGATGATTATCAGAATAAAAAGATTACTGAGCCTAAATACCAACAGCAGAACAACCAGAACAGCCCAACCAGTGATAATAAAAAAGCATTTCTTCAACGCAAAGAAAAACAACGGGAAGAAAGGAAAAAACTACGACGCGTGGAAGAACTGGAAGAACTAATCAACGAAACCGAAGAGAACATTAGCTACCTGGAAAGACAGTTGTATTTACCGGTAGTATACAACGACCATGAAGCTTACCGAGGGAAAAGCTCCGAGCTGAAAAAACTCCGCGCGGAACTGGAAGAGTACATGGAGGAGTGGGTGGAACTAACCGGGTAATTACCGAGAAGCAGTGAAAGTAAGCTTATCCCATATATGTTGCTGTCCTAATTTAGTAACATTTAATCCCTTTAAAACACCCACTAACTCTGGCCATGTATCCACAATAAAGTCCGGATTGCAGGCTTGCAATTCTTCCCGGGAAGCCATGCCCCAGGATACCCCAACGGTAATCACCCCGGCATTACGCCCCGATTCCATATCATAGTAACTGTCACCCACAAATACAGCCTGCTCCGGACCCACTCCGAATTTTTCCAAACCCTTTAGCACGGGCTCGCCGTGGGGTTTGGGTTTTTCCACATCCTCCAGAGTCACCAGGTGCTCCAGGTAAACACCTAAACCAGTCACAGCAATACCCCGCTCCGCCATAGGCCGGCGCTTGGAAGTCACCACTCCCATTCCTTTCAACAATGGCCTTATTTCAGCCAGCGTTTCCAAGGTCCCGGGGTATACTTTTATATACTGATCATGTATCGTCAACTGATAGCTAATATAGCTATCAAACAGTTCCCTCCACCTTTTCCCGCCAAACTGCCGGCAAGCGTCTCGCAGAGGCAACCCCACTGTTTTCATCACCGCACCTCCGTCCCAGGGGATGCTCATTTGTTCAAATACATGATAGAAGGTGGCTTCAATAAGCGGCAGCGAGTCCAGCAGAGTACCGTCAAGATCAAATAGTACATAATTGTTAATCATTTTACCCTCCCCACTTTGGTTGGCAATTATTATCTAATGCATCTTCCAAGGTATTATACTCGCATGGTCAAAGCTATTCTATGACGCGCCACATCCACATCAAGTACACGCACGGTAACCACATCTCCCACAGACACTACATCCAGCGGGTGGCGGACATAACTTTCGGCCAGCTCAGAAATATGCACCAGACCGTCGTTTTTAACACCGATGTCCACAAAGGCGCCGAAATCCACCACATTGCGTACGGTGCCTTTAAGCAGCATCCCCATTTGAAGATCCTCTATGCTAAGTACATCGACCCGTAATACAGGCGGAGGCAATTCTTCGCGAGGATCGCGGCCGGGACGCAGCAGGCTTTCCACGATATCACGCAGGGTCGGCACTCCGGCATCCAATTGCATCGCCACAGTATCAATATTTAGCCGGGCCAGTTTGGAGCGCAAGTCCGGGCGTCCTACAGCAGTCATATCAAATCCCAAAAACTCTAATAATTTAGCTGTTAAGGGATAGGACTCGGGGTGAATCGGCGTCGCATCAAGCAGGTTTTCCCCGCCGCTGATACGCATAAATCCCACACACTGTTCAAAAGTTTTAGGCCCCAGCCGGGGTACCCGGGAAAGCTGGCGGCGATTGATAAAACGACCGTTTTGCTCCCGGTACTGCACAATATTTTCCGCTACTACTCCATTTATTCCAGCCACATAACCAAGCAATGACGCCGATGCGGTGTTCAAATCGACCCCAACATAATTAACAGCCGACTCCACCACTTTGGCCAGGCTTTCATTCAATTGTTTAGGCGCCACATCATGCTGGTATTGGCCTACACCAACAGCCCGGGGTTCAATTTTCACCAATTCGGCCAGCGGGTCCTGCAACCGGCGCGCAATTGATATGGCGCTGCGGGCGGACACGTCAAGCCCGGGAAACTCCCGGACGGCCAGCTCGGAAGCAGAATAAACACTTGCCCCGGCCTCACTTACAATAGTATAAGCCAATCCCAGCTGATTTTGTTTCTGAATAAAATCGGCCACAAACTGCTCGGTTTCCCGGGAGGCCGTACCATTTCCAATGCTGATGACTTGCACTCCGTATTGTTTTACCACCCTGGCAATAACCGCTTCGGCTTCAGCAATCTTTTTTTGGGGAGGCGTCGGGTAAACTACACCTACTTCCAACAATTTGCCGGTTTCATCCACCACCGCCCATTTGCAACCTGTCCGGTAGGCGGGATCAACCGCCAGCACCACCACATCCCGCACCGGGGGCTGCAGCAGCAAGCTGCGCAAATTACGGGCAAAAACCTGCACGGCCCGGGACTCAGCATCAGCTGTTAATTCACTGCGAATATCGCGTTCCACGGCCGGCGCCACCAGCCTTTTATAGGCATCCGCCACAGCTTTTTGCACCAGGTTTGCAGTAACCGCCCCCCGTTTGACAAAACGGCGATACAGCCAATCAAGCACGGCTTCCTCATCCATCCGCACCGTAACTTTGAGATATTCCTCGCGCTCGCCCCTGTTAATGGCCAGCACCCGGTGCGGCACCACTTTGTGCACCGGTTCCTGGTAATTGTTATACATCCGGTAAACTGATTCTACTTTAGAGTCCCGGGCACGGGTTACCAACAGGCCCTGCCGACGGGTATAGTCCCGCACCCAGCCGCGCACATCAGGATCATCTGCCACCAGTTCGGCCACTATATCCAGCGCTCCCTGAAGAGCATCATCCACGGTAGGCACCGCCTCTGATATATATGCAGCAGCCTCGGACTCCGGACTGCCGCTCCTCGGGAAAGAGAGCAGGTAATCAGCCAGCGTTGCCAGTCCCCGCTCCCGGGCCACCCCGGCCCGGGTTTTTCGTTTCTGCCGATAGGGCCTGTAAAGATCCTCTACCTCGGTTAGTTTAACAGCACTCTCAATCCGCGACCGGAGTTCTTCAGTCAGCTTGCCCTGCTCCTCAATAAGACGGAGTACCTCGCCTTTCCGCTGCTCCAGATGGCGGTAAAAATTAACCAATTCTTCAATACGGCGTATCTGCACTTCATCTAGCTCACCGGTTGCCTCTTTACGATACCGGGCGATAAAGGGAACTGTGTTCCCCGCTTCTAATAGCTGAACGGTGCTTTCAACTTTATACCGGGGGATATCTGTTTCCTTGGCCACTATTTGCAGAACGCTGGGCACTTCGTTTTGCATAAAATTCTGCCCCTCCAAGATAAATATAGGCATTTCAATCATAATTATTCACAAGCCGATTTTACCAGGTCGATATAATATTGACACATTACGATAACGATAGTCGCTGTCTTTTTTATTTAACTGCAGTAAACACTATGAAGACACCATATACCAAATTATCCGCCATTTATACAGAATGTATTTTTAACCAAGATATATTAAACACTATTTTTATATTTTATCCAAGACAAAAAAGGTTTTTTGATAACAATAATGAAAAATACAGCAACAGAAATTTGTTTTATGAAATTAAGTTGGTCATAACTTTTATAAAATAATACATACTAACTTATTCGGAAAGGACCCGCTATGAAAATGAACAAAAAAATACTAGCCCTGCTGGGTACAGGCCATGCCGTAACCGACATAAGCCAGGGTGCTTTGCCCATGATGCTGGCATTTTTACAACCCACTTTTGCTCTAAGCCAACTACAGGTAGGTGCAGTAATGCTGGCCTTTAATTTAAGCTCTTCGGTTGTCCAGCCCATTTTCGGCATTCTCAGCGACCGTTTTCGGGCAGTATGGCTGATTCCTCTGGGATGTTTGCTGTCCGGAGCCGGCATGGCATTAACCGGGTTTAGCAATAGTTACCCGGTACTGCTTCTAATTGCGCTGGTCAGCGGACTTGGCATAGCTGCATACCACCCAGAGGGTTCCAAGAATGCTCGCCAGGCCAGCGGTGCACGCAAGGCAACGGGTATGTCCTTATTTTCGGTAGGAGGCAACCTGGGATTTGCAAGCGGCCCGGTACTGGCTACTTTTTTCTATGGTCTGGCCGGGTTGCACGGATCGGCGGGATTTCTTGTATTGAGCAGTATTATGGCTTTGTTGCTCTGGCTTTCCCTAGCCGGTATAGCAGCTGCTCCCGGCGGGACAGGAGATGTCGCCGGGCAAGTTAAAGATGCCGGACAGACGCCAAGTGCATTGCATAAAAAAACTGCCGGCAAAGGTATGCCCTGGTTTGTACTCCCGATTACAATACTGGTATCAGTGGTCATCATGAGATCTTTTGTACACTTTGGCCTGGTCACGTTTTTACCTCAGTATTACGTGCATTACCTGCAGCACAGTGAAAAATACGCCGCCGCCATTATTTCACTATTTTTATTTGCCGGTGTTTTCGGCACTTTAGTAGGCGGGCCGGCAGCTGACCGCTGGGGACTGAAAAATGTTATTGTCACTTCCATGACCTCGCTAATACCTCTGCTGTATTTTTTTATACACCTGCAAGGCTTCTGGACAATCATTATCGTTGCGTTAATGGGTTTTGCAATTATTTCTACTTTTTCCGTAACTGTGGTTATGGGTCAAGAAATGATGCCTGACAACGTAGGTCTGGCCTCGGGACTGCTGCTGGGTTTTGGCATCGGTATGGGCGGAGTGGGCGCCACTATGCTGGGCTGGGTGGCTGACAAGTGGGGATTACCGGCGGTGTTTGAAACAATGATTGTCTTCCCGGTAATTGGTCTGCTGCTAGCTTTTCTGCTGCCTGGCCGGGAGGAATTGGCTATTAGACAAAAGGCGTGAAAAATAGGCCTTGTGATACATGAAAGCTGAGAATAAGCGATTAGGGTAGCAACGCAGTAATATACTGTAAAGCTCAGCTATCCCTCTCAACACACGTACGGGCCTTTCATACGGCTATGATAAACCCCAGTCACTTCTCTCGCAAATGATGCAAAATACCGAGATTGTATGTATAAATTGTTTGCGGCGCGGTAGTCTCAAACCCGATTTCTTTAATAATTTCAACGATCCGAAGAACTGCCGGAGATAGGTCTCTTAATCTACGGGATATCTGGGAAGCGCTGACTGAATCACAATGTATAGCCTGGCTGAATTTATTATTATTAAAACTGTTGCTAATATCCCGCAGATTTTTTTGTTGTTTTAGTTGGGAGTGAGCTTAAGCTCAACCAATTGTTTCGTATTTATTTTTTTGACGTATTTATCGACCTCCAAGTCGATAAGTTGATAGGAAAAAAATTATGTTATTAATCGGTAAAAACAGTTGATCAAATGTGTTTTCATGGTAATTGTCCTACATTTTGGTTCTCCTTATTTTAGGGATTTTGGGCAAGGACTAGCTATATCTTTATTATAAGGAGTTTTTTCTTACAAAGGCAGGTTCTATCTGGTATCTTAGCTGATTTTAGGTAATTTTCACCTTATTTTGCAGCACTACTGGTTGTACATAATTTTTTATTATATCCCCATTCAGTGGAATAAATTCATACCCAGGCCCGATTGCCTTAGATATTGATTAAATGTAATTTTAAAGGGACCTCCTTTATTCGAGGTCCTTTCGGTTGTTGTAGGGGGGGGTATTTATTTTGCAAAAGATAAAATGTATGGTAGCTTCGAATAACAAAGTGATTCGGGATAGAGTGGCGCTAATATTAAGTTCTGCAAAAAATATTGAAATAATAGGCAATAAAGGAGTTGACGCGGTTCAAGAAGCCTTCGAATTACAGCCGGATTTGCTAGTGTATGAGTTAGTTCCCGAAGAGAGCAACGACTTTGAGGTATTGACCAAAATCAAGAACCTCTGCGGATGGACCAAACTTATTCTTTTTTCAACCATCCCATTAAAGAAAAAAAATCTGGAAGATTATTTATCCATCTGCGACGGCTACATGCAGGGCCCACTTCTACCCAGTTGCCTAATCAAGTCAATAGAGTTGGCATGTTACTCAGGCTTCTTCTTTTTCCAAGGATTCGCCAAGGATATTAAGGCGGAAGACAATGAAGAAATCCAGTTTATTAGATATTTTTTTGACAAAAAATTAAGTGTATAAATTTAATCACATGAACCCTCTTTACTGATGGCAGTTAAGAGGGTTTCTTTTTATCGCTTATTTTTAAGGCATTAAACAAAACGAAAGTATGAGTTTTAATATTCCATTGTACTATTTTTTATAAATTTGGGAATTTACTGCAAGAGATTGATATTTAAGGCCATTGCTTTATGTTATTATGCTTAAACTAAATAATTATAAGGGGGTAAGTTACTATATGAGGAAACAATTAATTGGGTTGATAGTAATGTTGCTTTTTTTGTTAGGTTTTAATACTTGCGCTTATGCTGTGACAATTAACGGTGATGTATATGGCAGTAATCTTGTTTGGCAAATCCGCACTACCCAAGGTTTAACCTTCGAGACTTCTTATTCAAGCAAAGATCAAGGATTAGATTGGCTTTGCGATCAACGGTTTACAAATCTTCGCCAATCAAACCAGGATACCAGTTCTTGTGATGGAACCTTCAACAACACTGCCGACCTGTTTACTTTTACCACTTATAATATTTATCCAGGCTACTATAACCAGATTAGTGCTTGGGTAACAAATTCCAGCACAGAAAACCAGGTCATGCCGGGACCTGTACTCAACTGGATGGGTAATGAACAACCAATTAATGATTATCGCATTTATCTATTACTGGCTGATGGTGGTATTGTCCCTTATTCAGAGCCGATTCCTGATAACGCACTGGTGGAGTTTATCTGGGGAAATAATACCGGAACGGCAATGGAACCTGGTGATAGTCTGCAAGAAGCTTTTAAGTTTCATATTATTTCCCCAGTGGATGTCCCCACTCCGTCAATTAGCCTAACAAAGGAGGCCAGTGTTACTGAAGCCACAGTCGGGACACAAATTACCTACTCCTACACCGTCACCAATACCGGCGACGTAACATTAACCGGTGTGACCCTTACAGATGACAAATTAGGCGTCATAGCCCTATCTAAGACAATCCTGGCGCCGGGTGAGAGCGCATCCGGTATCTTGACATACACCGTGCAGGAAAGCGACCTGCCGGACCCGCTGCAGAACACAGCAACCGTCACAGGCTATTACAACCAAACAACGGTAACTGCCCAGGATAATGCCAGCGTAATACTACTAGTGCCAGATGAAGAATTATACGGACTTACGCCGGGTTACTGGAAAAACTGGCGCAACCATTATACTGACGAGCAGTTTAAGGCCCTGCTGGTAGGAACCATTGCGCCGGATATTAATACAGCGAATGCAATTTTTGGTAAATACAGTTCTAGACCTGGAATGGAGCTGACAATACTTAAAGCACACCTTTTAGCAACCCAATTAACCCTAAATTTAACTAAAATGCCTGATTTAACAAACCTGGATGGTGCTTTCCTAGTAGAAAGCGGCCTGATAGAGTGGGAAGGTATGGAAATAACTATTGCTGAGGCAGTTCAACAGGCCCTGGACATTTGGACCAATCCCGAAATATATACAAGAAGTCAAATATTAGAAGCCAAAAACCTATTAGACTATATAAACAATCTTTAAAGATAAGTAAAATATGTAAATAAATACAAATCATACTGCCGGCCGATAGCAATATACTTAACTTCTGGTAAATTTATATTATTCACTTTTTGGAAGCAGCCTTAAATGGCTTTTTATGGGAGGTGATAAATGGAAATTCAGCTTAATCAACCTTATCTTATGTAATGCTGTGGGATTGCGGAGTCGCTTTTTGAGTTGCTTAATGTGTAAAAAAACAAAAATATTAAGGGGGGTAAATCTCTAATGAAAAAATCTATATTAGCTTCTGCAACAGCCGCAATGATGTTCGGTTTGATGGGCTTAGGTTTCGCCATGTGGTCAGACACGGTTACAGTTTCAGCTGCGGTTAATACAGGTAACGTAGCTGTCGGTATCCGGGACGTGGGCACCAACGATAACATTTTAACAACTGATATTCTTGGTGGTACAGCTACAAACACTGAAGACGGTGTTGTTGATGCTATGACATTTGGCGGCGACCCTCAGGTTACTCCTGGTGTTAATACTGAAGGCAAAAACGTTGCCTCAATGATTAGCGAAAATACTGGTACTGTTGACTTTACAATTGGTGGAGTCGATTACTACTCTGAAATCACCGAAACCATTACCAACGCTTACCCGTATTATGCTCCCACCACCCGGTTTGAAATTGCCAGCAACGGTACCATTCCTGTTAAACTTGATAAAATTAACATTGAAGACAGTGGAATGGTTGGCTTAAATTATGGTACTTGGACAGTAACATACCCCAGTGGTGCTACTGCTACCGGTACTGGTCTTGATGCCCTTAAGGCTGAGATTACTAATGACAACGGGGTTCAACTCCACCAAGGTGATAAAGTTACTGTAGATTTGCAAGTCTGGTTTGCTCAAGTAACTCCTCAAAACAGCAGTGGAACATTAACAATGATAGTACACGCCGCCCAGTGGAACGAAGCCGGCCAGGATGACCCTTATCGTACTGATTTTTAAACCATGAACTTCCACAAATAAAGCTCTGACATGGGGGACTTTTATAAAAGTCCCCATGTCACATTTTCACCCCTAAGGAGTTAAACCATGAAAAAAATGGGTATTATCTGTATGATCTTGCTGTTTTCAATGGGCACCGTGGATATGGGTTACGCAGGGTGGTGTAATGTAATATCAACTCAATACGATGTGGCAACCGGCATCGTTAGCGCGGGTATCAGAAATCATGGAACAAACGATAATGGTCCGGACCCCTGCAGTCATGGTGGCCGAAATGCAATAGGTGCGGATATAGGATATGCCCGCTGCGAAGATGGTCCTTCTGAGTACGAATTAAATGGTAGATCTTACTCAGAAGAAGTAAAAGTGGATATTTATGGCTACCAGTCATACGCCCCGGTTTGTACTCTTGAAATGGCCAACTGCGGCAGCATTCCGGTTAAGGTCGATCAGATACTGATTGACTGGGACGGTGATCTGGCGGGTAATATCCAGGTAGGCAACTGGTCGATTGACTGCCCCGACGGGTACCGGAAAAAAGGACAGGGCTTAACATCTTTGGGAGATACCATCAAGTATTTATGTCTCGATCCGAAACAGAAAATGTGGCTAGACCTGGAATTTCGGGTTGGTCAAAAAAATGATCTAAAAGATACCTTAGCGGCAGCCAATGAAGCACTAAGCGTAATCTTTAAAACCAAAACAGCGGAAGCAGCTAAAAATGAAGAAATTTCACCAAATGCTGCAGAAACAAATACCACGGAATCTGCTCCAGCTCCCGAAAGTGAAAAAAGCAGCATACCTGTGCAGGACAGTCCTTCATCTCCGGCAGAAGCACCTGGGATACCGTCAACCGGCATACCCGGTGACCAGTCGGGTGACAAGCCTGCGGCAGGCGAGGCATCTTCGGATGTACCGGTATATATCCTTCCCGAAGAACCGGTTTCGAAAACGGCTGGGGATTCTTCAGAAACAAGTATTGATGCAGCACCGAAGACAAAGTGTGGTTCTGCTACGGGGACTATAACCATAACCTACCGCCGCTGGAATGAACAATGGTGATAGGTCGCCAAGCAACAAGGAGGTAATTCTATGAAAAGAACTTCAATAATCAGTATCCTGGTCATTGTGGCCTTTGCAATGATGGGCATCGGTTTTGCCATGTGGTCTGACACTGTTACCGTCAGCGCTTCCGCCCAGGCCGGTGATTTGAAATTTCACTATATAACAGGCTCATCCGACAGTAAAGATATTGCCGGGGACTGGACTTGTGATTATGGTCTTCGCAACATCCGCGGAGCTGTCGAAGGGAAAGATGTCGGTTCTACTACAATAACAATGGAAGATACAAATAGCGATAGTTTTCAAGATAAAATAAATGTAACTGTTAATAACGCTTATCCCTGCTATTTCAACGATATTAGTTGGTGGGTTGAAAGTACTGGTTCAATACCAGTCATTATCCAGAGTGCAAAGCTGACCTGGGGCGGCACTGAGTATGACATTATTTCAGGTAAACTTTATATCTTTTGCATGGATAGAGATACCGGGGCCTATAATCTAATTAAAGTTCCTTCTACTGTAGGCAATTTGGAGGATTACTATGAAAGTATGGACGGTGTAATTGAATTTAAGTGGGGGGATAACGTCGGCCTGCAGCTGCACCCGCATGAAAGTGTTGAGCAGTCATTTATATTCCATGTTGTTCAGCCTGCTCAACAAAACACTACCTATAATTTTGGCCTGAGCATCAAGGGTATTCAATGGAACGAAAGTCCAATCCCTGGGCATAGACCATAATCTGAAATTACTGTTAAAGCCGAAGAAGCCAGGGGTAAAACCCCTGGCTTCTAATTTTTGGCGGTATTCTAAATCTAAACTACAAGGCAATATCCGGATTTTTTGTTTGCCTGCCGGTAGAATAATTAATTTCCTATTTTTCCCATTCATCATTTATGCTTATCACGTATTTATATACCATTGGCCCGTCCAAAACATAACAGGTGGCAGGTTCGTTCGCACTAAAAACTTCCTTATAAATAATAGGTTTAGCCAGTTCATCTGCTACCCTAACTAAATCTTCAATAGAATTAACCGAAATAAATTTTGCCGGGCTTGGTTCATCGTTTGTTTTTATGATACGATCCCCGTATTTTTTCCAGAACTCCCTCCAGAATTCCTGTATGTTTTTCCGCTGATTTTGTTTTACAGGTTTATTTTGCGTTAACATTAATAACCATAGCAGCAGCCCCCCTGAGGCCACAGCGGCAACATATGCATAGCTTAATTTATCCTTGATGGGATTTGGGACCATTACTTTTTTGGTTAAAGCCCCTTCCTTTTTAACAGTAAGCTCCCCATCTCCAACCTGAAAAGAACCGGTAGTCAGGGGAATAATCATTGTCGGGGTCAGGTTATCCTTTAATACTTGATCACCAGTATCAGCTTCCAGGTTAATGTTGTTTTTGATGGTTAAGATTGGTTCGCTGGCATTAACTCCTAGTTCTTCATTTACCTTTTTAATAACTTTCTCGAAATAATCTAAATCTATTGCTCGTTCATTGCGGAATGATACTTCTTTCCCCGACTGACTGAAAGGAGTTTGCGGAATCAAAATATAATTTATTTTCCACATATCCTTGGCCTCAAGAGTAGCTGTGACATTATAGGTTCCTTTAATTTCCGCCGGTTGATTCGCTTTAAACTGGTAAGTGCAAATGGCGGTAAAAGAATCCATAACCTTTCTATAAATAGTTTTGTCGGGATCCATAACGGTTGTTTCTTTAAAGACCGTATTGGGTTTAATAACTGCCCTGTAAGTAACATCCCCTTGATGATCGTATGTATAGGTAGGTATTTCTTTTTCAATTTTTGCTGGCTTTTGGTAGATATAATACAAGGAGCATAGTGCCACAAAGAAAGAAAACACAGATAAAAGGATTAAAGGTATACGTATTTTTTTGTTCAGGCAATGTTTATTGCGCTCCGTAATTATATTCCCTATCTTCATTTGAAAACCCCATTCATAAAATAGTTGTTACGAGAATAGCTCTCTGATGGTGATTGTAACCCAGCCCACCTTGGGTACGGTAAAAATAACCTTTCCAACTATCTGGTTGGGCTGCACAGGGTCATCAGGGACGTCGTTAGCATCTCCCTGAGTGATAATAATTGCTTTTTTACCCTCCTTCTCTTGTATTTCAATGATTCTGTGCACTGTCGGAATTGGTCGCTCGTTAGTTCTAAATTGGATAATATCCCCAACCTTTAAAATTTGGGGATTTATTTTGCCAACAATAGCCATGTCACCCACCTCAATTATAGGACGCATACTACCGCTTATAATAATCGTTGGTCGAACAGGGAACGCTCCGGCTGCGAACCAAATGGACACCACAGCGATTATGCAATAAATTGTTATTTCTAACTGATTTTTGCTGCTGCTTTTATTTCTTCTGTTAGGAGTTAATTTGAGAAAGTGCTGGGTGGCTACAATTCCAATTATAGGCACCACAGTTCCAGCAAATGCCTTCATCGCCCAGTTTAAATCAGGTAAGATCGGGGAAAACCATATAAAGGCTTGGGTAACCCCTCGGTAAGCCAAAGCTGGGAGCGGCCCGCCCCAAAAAGCCAGAAAAGAGGCCATTAAATGCTCCATAAATTGTGGTATAAAGTCAGATCCCATAAACTTTGTAGCGCCTTCCAAGGAACTAGTTAATTTGGCAAGCTTATTTAGCGGAATGCATGTGCAAGTATAAACAAAGGCCATTAAAAAAGGTACTAACGCTGAAAGTTTTCTCTTTTTGACCAGCCGATTAATTAACCAGGCCCTGCTTAGCTCCATCCCGGTTAAGGTAGATAATACAAAAAAAATGTTGATAACTATCCATATAAATGTAAAAGAATTGGGATTCTTACCGAATTTATCGAAAAAACCGGCAATTAAAGACAGGTATATCTGGAAAATTGCAATACCTACAGCAATTTTAATCAGTAAATTTTTAAGATGCATTTTAGCAATGCCTTTGTATTTAGGTAGGCGATAAATATAATAAGCCAGGAGAAGCCAAACAAGAGGCCTTATTAGGTAAGTGGCCAGTAAACCAGTATATATTTTAGGCAATATTATATTTAATAGAAGATTTACACCTAAAAAAACAGCAAAAACAATCATCCAATCTCTAGGAGGCAGTTTAATTATCTGCTTCATTTCTAAGTACCTCCTTCCTTTAAGAGCATGAAAAAATTATTATTGGTAAATATTTATAATAAATAAAATTGTAACAGAATATAACAACTAAAAATATTAACCTGGGGAATGAAAAAAATCATACTTTTAATTTAAATACAATCTTATAGCTATTATCTTAGGTGACTACCCATACATAATGGATTAAAAAACAATATCGTCATGCAGAAAAACCTGGCATATTGCACGAAAACAGGCTATGTATGAAAAACCATTAGAGGGAATAAAATCGTCCCTCAAATTAAAACCCCCCTTGAAAGTCAAGAAGGGTCAGCTGGCAGTCCAAACAATTCATTTTTTAATCCAACAATCATTGTAGTAAGCTCTGAATACTCTACCTAGCTTCCGGCTATCCTTTTCTAATTTTTAACAATCGGGCTGCGCTATGATTTTATTAGGAAACAACCATAGCGTCATTAATCAGTCCAACTTTATAGGAAAAAACTATAGCTTGTGCCCTGTTGCTCTGCCCCAATTTGCGCAGGATATTGCTAACGTGAGTCTTTACTGTAGGCTCGCTGATAAACAGTTTGCCGGCTATTTCACGGTTGGAGTAATTACTTGCCATTAGATGCAATATTTCCATTTCTCGTCTGGTAAGCGCTTCCCATCTTGCCGGGAAAGCATTTTTAAAATTGCTGATATGAACGGTTTTGTTAAAAGAAACCATTTTTTTAAAAAAACCCGGCATGCAAAATATCCCAGTCCTACAGACCAACTCAACAATCTTTAGCAGGCAGTTGCGCATAATACCCTTAGTAACGCAACCGTCAATGCCATTAGACAGCATCTCGCTCAATGATTCGTACTGGTCATTTCCTATTAAGGCAATAATAAGGCTGCAAGGACATTCATTTTTAATTTGTTTAATAATTTGGGTGTATTTAGTAATACCGTCCGAGATATCAAGCAGCACAACATCCGGCTGGTGTAAAATTGATTGATCTTTGGCTTCGTCTATTGAAAAATTACCCAACAAATCAAAAGAGTTTTCCGAGGTAAAAATAGCACTTAGACCTCTCCCTGCTGAAGAATCCCCACTAACGATTAAAAGGCGTATTTTATCCATTACCGGCCCCCCCAAAAAATTAAACTTCCTACGTATAATATGGATAAGCAAGACAGAAAAATTTTTGTTTGGTCCTATCTTCGGCAGCTAGTCTATCCACCCGTTAATGTTTCACGATTGATCTTAGCTTTGCGCTCTCCGTTAGTAGGAGATTGCCCTTTCGGTATAGGAGCAAAGAAAAATATGGTACTAGTCCCCTAACATATTTATTAAACGCAACCATAAAAAAGTCCTACTGTAAAATTATAAATACAATGGGTAATTTTGTATGATAGGGTCTTTTTTTTATAAACTCTTGTTTTTTCTTGCACTCAGGGGCAATAATTATTGAAATAAATTTTAACTAAAGTAAAAAATAATACTTTAGCATTACCACACTGTTAAATGATTCTAACTATTTGTCGATTGTTGTCCCACATGTTGCGAGGTGTGGCAACAGAGCCTTTAGTTACTTGTTCCCCTGTTTCGACATGCCCGGAGCGGACCACGGGCGGGTAAATTTTCTCCTTCGGTACTCTTAGTTCAACAGTATTAATATCCACGTTAATCTCGCTTCAGCGGATACCCGAGGGTTTTGCTCGTATAACATAATGCAAGCGGAATAAAAAAGGCGATTATCATTCCATTTTTGAATGATGAATCGTCTTTTTTCGAACCCGCACTTTAAATAAATTTTTAAAAATTCAATTTCCTCACCTGTCAGTTTTTAGGTCAGCTTATACATAATGTTCTTATGATATACCCCTACTCTGTTAAGATCTATTCTTCAATGATATACTGTTAGGTAATCGGCATAAATAAGGACCTACTCTTGAATTAAGAGTTAAGTTAGAAGGGGAATGACATGTATCAATCCAAAGAAGAACGTGTACATGACGTATTTGAGTCAATTTCTGGTAAATACGACTTTATGAATTCGGTGATCAGCTTTCAGCGGCACAAATCCTGGCGTAAAGATACCATGAAACGCATGCGGGTACAAAAAGGCCAAAATGCGCTGGACGTATGCTGTGGCACGGCCGACTGGACTATCGCTCTGGCCGGGGCCGTCGGGCCGGGCGGCACAGTATATGGGCTGGACTTCAGCCAAAATATGCTGCAAATCGGCCGGGAAAAAGTGCAGGCTCAAAACCTGCAGCAGGTGCAACTGATCCACGGAAATGCTATGGAATTACCTTTTGCCGATAATTCCTTTGACCAGGTAACCATTGGCTTTGGCTTGCGCAATGTTCCAGACTACCTGCAAGTGCTGCAGGAAATGACACGGGTCGCCAGACCAGGCGGCCAGGTAGTCTGCCTGGAAACCTCCCAACCGACCTTGCCTGTATTCAGACAGCTATATTACTTTTATTTTGGTCATGTCATGCCTATTCTCGGCAAGCTGCTGGCCAAAAGCTACCAGCAATACTCCTGGCTGCAGGAATCAGCCAGGGATTTCCCGGGCCGCCGAGAACTGGCTGATATGTTCCGGCAGGCCGGGCTTGTGGATATAGAAGTAAAAGCATATACCTGGGGAGTAGCCGCCATGCACCTGGGACATAAACCAATTTAGTAAATTAAGGACGTTATACGTGTTAATTTGAACAAATGTATAACGTCCTTTTATTCGGAATAAACATCCTCAAAGCTTCGAATAATCCTTAAGCGCATTATAAAACATAATAATAGCTAAACAAAGGCATAATAACAATAACATTTAATAATTAGGAGGATTATTATGCGTCGTGTAAGGGACAACAATAAAAACAACCGTGCAACCGTTAACCGGGGGTTAACCAGAAAGGAAGAGCTTGACAGAGTCAGGGGGACTTCCACCATCATAGACCCGGAGCGAGGGCCGTCCAACAAATAATACATGTAGACAAACCCATTAGTATCTCGATCTAAATATGCCATATTATACTCCCGGTCCAAGGCCTTTATTCCACGGCACCGGGCGGAGTTAGCGGCTTGAGCTATATGTCACATACCATATCGCAACATATGGATTCTTTAATTTGCCTATGCTATAATTAACATATTAACTGACAAATCAAGATCAACAGAGTTTAAAAGCGTTGAATACCCCCTTGCGGATGTCACCATCAAGGAGGTATTCTAGCAAAAATATTATTACTTTTTAGTGCCCGGCAGGTTTAGCGAATTAAAGTTCCCAGCGTCTTCCAATAATCTATGCTGTGTTGGTGGGGATATTTTTTCAGCAATTGATACCAGCAATTCCTGCGGAGGCTGATATTGACCGGCCAAATACTTAGCCTTTCTTGCCTTTTTTTTGTGAGATTTCTTTTTTAGCGACCCGCCCGGGCTTGCCGGTACTTCTGAAAGCGGTTCTACCATCTCCGGAGTGTAAGTTTGCTGAGATTCATCAACATCCACCAGGTTTGCCACAGCCACTGATTGAGCATCCACACACAGCGAGGCTTTCGCCGGTGCCGCCTCAAAGTGAGCATCCAGCAGTAAATTCCCGGCCTGTTTGGTCACGGCGTGGGTAATGCGCTTATCTAGTTTAAGCTGTTTCATTTGATCCTTTAGTTTAATCACATCACCCATGATATTTTCCAATGCCAATAAATCTTCGGGCGTACCTGTCGGACTAGCAGCATGCTCAATTAAATCAGAAATATCAATCATCCAATCAAATAGTTTTTCAAAAGAATTATCAATTTCTTCTAATACGGATTTAGCCTTCTTAACCATTGTCGTACCAAGCCACGCCTGTTCCTCGAGCAAACTTTGCAGTTCATTCCGATCACTGTTATTAAGTTTCCCTGCCCGCGCACCAAGTTCTTCCAGCCGCAGCATTACTTCACCATATCTTTTTAGCATATGTAATATCACCTCCATTAATAAAAAATTGTATATCTTACATAATTTTCCTGCTTGTGAATAAAAAAATTATTCTTTTTTTTAATTTTCTTTATTTTCTCTAGCTTTTTTAATATTAAATATGGAGCGAAATAATATTACCCCCAGCCAAACCCCGGAAATTCCTGTTACTAAGGGATCCGCGAAAAAAATATATGGGTACGTATGGCCTCCCGCCCGTAGCCAAAAAGGTTCCGGTACCAGGCTGAGCACAGCGGCCGGCCCGCCTTGAAGGACAAGTAAATCAGTATCTATTTTTACTTCCACAATTTGTCCCCAAAAACGGCCAAGTTCTATCAAAAGGCCAACCAGCACTGCGGTCATGGACAGCAACAGCGCCATACCCCAACTCCCGGCCAAACCTGACAGGGGCGGATAAGTGCTGTAAAAAAAATATGTATAGATAAGCAAAAATATAGCAATTCCAATAAACGCCTGTCCGGCGGCATATCTAGCCTTTTTATTCAATTAAGTTCATTGCTCCTTCCCCAGCATCCGCACCATCGTCATGTAGATGGCGGGTAACCATAGGCGGCCACAAATTTTGCAGGTCCAGTCTTTGAAAAGCCGTTAAAAAACGGGTTTTAATATCAGGATAGCGCTCGCTCAGCAAATCCACCAGGTTTTTCATTTCTTCTCTTTTAGTTTTACCGTTTACAGGGCAAAGACTTTTCACTACCGGTAAATTGTAGCGGTCGACAAAAGTTTCCACGGTTTGTTCAGTCATATAAATCATAGGACGGATCAACGTGATATTACTGCGATCCATAAAAGTCACCGGAGCAAACGTCTTAAACTGGCCGGTAAAAATCAAACTCATCATAAAAGTCTCGATAGCATCATCAAGATGGTGACCCAGAGCTAGTTTATTCAAGCCCAAATCCCGCACGGTATTATTGATCGCCCCACGACGCAGGTTGGCGCAGAGCCCGCAGGGATTCTTTTCCTGCCGCTCAATAAAAACAACTTCGCCTATATCGGTTAGTTTATTAGTAAATGGTATATCCCGTTCCCGGCAAAAATCCGCCATTATGTCAACATTCATAGGCCAGCCGGGGTTAACAAATATGGCATGCAAGTCATAGTGCACCGGAACTTCCCGGCGTATCATATAAAGCACCTGTAACAACGCCATACTATCTTTGCCGCCGGACAGACCTACGGCTACCCGGTCCCCATCATTTAACATATTATAATTAGTCATAGCCTTTTTTACTTTGCCCTTAAACCATTGCAAATAAGTATCTTTCAAGCTCATCACCCTATTTTGTAACCAAAATATCCATGAAGACAATAGGATTATTATACCATAAATGCGCTAAAACACTACAATCATAAAAATAAGCAGGCTACTTTATTAAAACACCTAAAGCAGCCTGCTTATTCACGCTAACTTAAGCTCTGGCAATCCAATTATAACCGCTATTATTATCCCAGTTATTGGCACTATCCTTAAAGCAAAAAGCCACAGTATGGTTTTTCATGGGCACACTTTTCTCCCAACCTCTGGACGTGCGTTCCATGTTAGTGGTAATTGATTCCTGCCAGTTATTAGGGTCATTATAACCACAATGCAGATACACCTGGTCAGCGCCGCATTTACTTAACAATCCGGAATAGCAAATGCTGATTTGATTTCCATAGGTAGGTTTAACTTCAACGCCTTTTTCCATATCGTTCCAACTTTGCAAAACAACACCTCCATAATTTTTTGTTAAATCATTAAAACTATGAAACTATATTTATATTGCTTTTTTTTGTTCCATTTATGCGTGGAAAAATGTTATATTATAATAAGAATAACCTGAGGGGCGTTTGTATGAACTGGTTGTTGACTTTTTTACTTAACGCACTGGCCATAGTACTGGCCGATCGTTTGCTGGAAGGCATTCGTCTTTCCGGTGTCATGCCGGCACTTTGGGCCGGGGCGGCACTGGGTATTGTAAATACATTTTTACGCCCATTGCTCATGCTGCTTACTTTCCCTTTAACTGTACTCAGCCTGGGGCTGTTTATCTTTATCATCAACACAGTTACTTTTGCCATTGCTGCGTGGCTGGTACCAGGATTTGATGTGCTCAGTTTCGGAGGTGCCTTCTGGGGTGCGTTGATCACGGGTATCATCAGTTGGTTGCTTAATTTGCTTTTTCTTAAAAAAGACTAATTAAACCTTATAATTTAACAACTAAGAATTAAGTGATAGAATAACCACTAAGAAATTAGCATATATAAAATAACAGTAGCCATTGCCTTCCAGCAGCCCGAGCCAATACTATATTCTTCTCCGGGAGGTATAGTCTCATGATCGTTAAAGTAAAAGGAATTGCCTATGATATGTCGGGCAGCCCTATAATATTACTCACCGATACTACGGGAAATAGGGTACTGCCTATCTGGGTAGGACTTTTGGAGGCTCATTCCATCGCTTTAGCTATGGAAGACGTTCCCCAAGCACGCCCTCTAACCCATGATGTAACTCTTACCATTTGTCAAACTTTAGGTGCCAGTATCACCGGCGTGGAAATATCCGATTTAAAGGATAACACTTACTTTGCCGAGCTATATATTTCATCCGGGGAAGATAAATATCTAATTGATGTTCGCCCCAGTGATGCAATTGCTCTTGCATTACGAGCGGAAATACCCATTAATATTTCCCAATCGTTACAAGGACAAATGCTGGATATCCAAGAAATAATGGATGATGACGTCAAAAATGCTCTTGAGGAATTATCCGGTGAATCACTTGATGAATATAAGAAATCATTACATTAAGACCCGCCGTAATTGGCGGGCCTTTTCTTTATTGGCATAAAGCAAGCATTTCCACCTGCCTGCGTACCGCTTCCTTAAAAATTTGCTTGTATATCCTCTCTACCATATCCAGGTTAATACCATTCTGATAAGCCATTTCTTTTACCCTGTGTAATATTTCCTCTTCCCTGCTGCTGTCGACTACCGTGTCTTTGCTTTTAAAAGCCGCCACTTGTTCAACCAGTTGCTGGCGTCTGGTTAATAAACTCAATATACCGGCATCTATCTTATCAATTTCTTTACGCAGGCCGGGCAAATCAACCGACTGCACCGGTTCCCGGTGACTAGGCGGCATATTTTCGTCAGCAATAGGGTAACAGCCTAATATTTTTAACCAAAAGGTATTCTTTCTCAGCTCCCTTATGGCATTGTTCACCTCCTGGCTGTTAATATGCCCCTCTAAGTCGATAAAAAAGATATAGTCGCCCAGTTTGCTGCCGGATGGTCTTGATTCTATGCGCGTCAGGTTTATTTCCCGCTGTGCCAGTGGGTTTAAAATGCGGCACAAAGCACCGGGAGAATCTCGCAGGGCCAGAACCAGCGACGTTTTAGCCTCCCCTGAGAAGACAGGCTTTTCTCTGCCCAGTAACAAAAATCTAGTTGTGTTATTAGCATTATCCTGTATGTCGGCGTGCATTATCTGCAACCCGTAGGTAATCGCGGCACTTTGCGAGCCCACTGCCGCTGCTGCTGCAGTTTCAGCACCGGCCACCATAAGCGCCGCCGACGCGGTACTCACCGTTTCCACGACAGGCGTATCCGGTAATTGCTGTTTCAAAAAGCTACGGCACTGGACCAGAGCCTGGGGATGCGAGTATATTTTTGATATATCCGCTAAAACCACACCGGGACGCGCCAATAGGTGCTGCCTTACCGGAAGTAAAAATTCCGCGGTTACCCATATTTCATCTGTATTTGTTAGTAGGTCCAGCGTTTCCCCAACCGAACCGCCCAGAGAATTCTCCACAGGTACAATGCCGCCGGTTATCTCTCGGGATGCGATCTTTTGCACCACCGCATCCAAACTTGAGCAGCATACGGGTGTATACCCGTATAGACCGGCATAATGCAGCGCAGCGGTGTGTGAAAAAGTGCCCTGGGGTCCCAAATAACCCAATGTACGCATTACAATTCCCTCCCCACTGCCGTTGCTAAAGGACGCAGCCCGGTCATTAGATCATCAAACTCACCAGGGTCCAGAGATTGTGGACCGTCACATAATGCAATTGTAGGGTCTGGATGCACTTCGATTATCAGCCCGTCGGCCCCCGCCGCCACTGCCGCCCTGGACATGGCACCCACCAATTCCCGTTTACCGGTAGCATGACTGGGATCAACGATAACCGGAAGGTGCGTTAGCTGTTTGGCTAGAGCTACCGCACTCAAATCCAGTGTATTGCGAGTGCTGTCTTCAAAGGTGCGAATACCGCGCTCACACAATATCACATCCCCGTTACCCGAAGATACGATATATTCCGCTGCCATAAGCCATTCCTCCACCGTCGCCGAAAGGCCCCTCTTCAATAAAATGGGTTTACCGGATTTTCCGGCCAGGCGTAACAAGCGGAAGTTTTGCATATTTCTGGCACCGATTTGTAAAATATCAACGTAGCGGGCAGCCGCTGTCAGGCTTTCTTCATCTATCACTTCGGTAACCGTGGCCAGCCCGGTTTGGGCACCCACCTCCGCCAACAAACGCAGCCCTTCCTCCTCCAGACCCTGGAAACTGTACGGAGAGGTCCTGGGCTTGTATGCACCACCACGCAGTACGTTAGCCCCGGACCGGCGCACTGCCCGGGCGGCAAGCAGCAATTGTTCTTTGCTCTCCACAGCGCACGGACCGGCGATAACAGTTAGCTTATTTCCGCCAATACCCATTCCACCGATTTTAACTACGGTATCTGCCTCTTGCACTTCCCGGCTGACTAACTTGTAGGGCCTCATGATGCGCAGCACCTTTTCTACACCGGGCATGGATTCCAATCCGGCCGGGTCAACAGGCCGTCTATCTCCCACGGCCCCGATCACTATACGCTTGGTCCCTCTGATCAAGTGAGTTTGATAACCGCCGGCTTTTAATCGTTTGTCCAGGGTGGCAATTTGTTCCGCGTTGGTATTAAGTTTCATTACAACTACCATATCAATCCCTCCAATAGGAAAATATAAAAAGCCCGTCGCACGTCCCCGCAGGGACGAAAGCGACGGGCTGCTTCCGCGGTACCACCCTGGTTGACCCGCCGGACAACGGGCCCACTCATATCAAAGGTACGGGAATAAACCATTGCAGTGTCAATCTAAAAAAGCCTTTCGTCCCAAGGGACGAGAGGCTTTGCCACCGCGTTACCACCCTAGTTGACCCGATTATCAAAGTCAGGTCCACTTGGTAGAGTACAGGAATAATCCGATACCCCCTGCCCTGTAACGTGGGAAGCATACGTCCTGGCCTACTTGCCTAATGGTTTCAGCCGGCTTCTCCGGAGGGAACTTCAGTTGGTCATAACCCAGGAACGCTTCCAGTCGGTGGCGCTCCCTCCCTGGGGGGCCTGTTTCCAGCCTACTTTTCTCCTTCATAGAATTTAAATCGAAAAGTTTAATAAAGTATACCACCGGGTCGCATTTTTGGCAAGTGCTATTATAACAGTATGGTTAATTGTGTTATGCCTGACAATTAACCGGTCGATACTATATATTAATCAGCAGGAGATTAGCTATTAATGCAAAAAATATAAATACTAATGGGGCTTAGCGTCCCATCACTTGATAAAAATGAGGTGATCCATATGCAAAAAAAGCCTAACTGGCAAAGCATAAATTTTAAAAATTCCTCCGGACTTACCTTGGTTGGTCTTCTTCATAACCCGGAAACTGCTAATGGCCCGATAGTAATAGTTTGCCACGGGTTTATAGGCAGCAAGGAAGGCGGTGGTATGGCCCTAATTATGGGCGAAAAGCTTGGCCAACGAGGTTTTAATGTATTACTCTTTGATTTTAGCGGCATTGGGGAAAGTGAAGGTCTATTCGAGCATACCACCCTTTCAGACCAGGTCGATGATCTGAAATGCGCCGTGGACTGGTGTATGGCTGCAGGCCTGGGCCCGGTGTTTACCACGGGGCGCAGTTTTGGCGGCACTACAGCGATCTGCCACGCAGCCAATGACCTCCGTGTTGAGGGGGTATGCACCTGGGCGGCACCCGCCCGGTTAAAAGTACTATTTAATAATTATTCAGAGGAACCGGGGAATGCTGAAAAAGAAGGAATCATTTATAAGAGCAAAACGTTTTTTGACGACCGGGATAAATATGATGTACCGACAATGGCCGGCAGCCTCTCCCCGCGACCTTTATTAATCATTCACGGAGAAAACGACGAGGTGGTGGACCCTACTGATGCTAGGCTTATTTACGAAAGCTCAGGGCACCCTAAAAAACTGGTCTACATACATGGCGCAGATCACCGGTTTTTAGGTCATCACCAGGAGGTATGGGACGTTTTTTTTACCTGGCTAGAAAACAACGGCCTAAAGAAATAGATCAATTTACCTTTATTTATACAACAAAACTACAACAAAATACGTTGTATTAAAAGCGGCGTTATATAAGTTTCTACAAACGCCGCCAGAATCAGCAAGGGCAAGACTACCACCAAATAAGTTTTTAAAACCCGCCCGGCGATACGCTCCCCCTGCCTGCGCAGGCGACGATAATAAAAGCTGGCTCCCGCGGCCAGTGAAAGCGCCCCCAGTTCGGGTACCCCGTGAGGCAAAAGCCCAAACAGCCAAATTTGAAAAATTGAATTATTAAACAAAACAGCCTGCATTTGTACTGCAAAACCGCCTACGGCACCGTTAAGTAATAAAATAAATACCGGCCAAACATTATAAGTTATGATGCCCAGCACCAGCACTGTGAAACTTACCATACTATTTCTGGCTAAAATAAATAAAAATAAGTTATCCGGCAAACCTTCTCCAAAAGGATTGGCTATTATCATATCCCGCACTGTATTGTAGTACTCGGAGGCTCGATCGGAAACCAACGCGGCCATAATATGACCGGCACAGGCCGCAAGCATAAATATGACCAGACAAATCAAGCTTTCCCTCTGATAATACTTTACCTCCTGCCACTCCTTGGTAATCCAGGTTAACAAGTATCACCCCACCTTTAGCTATTTAGATTTACACCCTTTTTTATTTCTATTACTACCGGCTTTTTTCCGTATGGGCTCATATGAATTAAACAACCCTAATAATTCCGGTTGGTAACTGCATTGCTGATATATTTCTCCGTAGGTGGAACCCGGTATCCGTTTGGCTAAATCCAGTACCTTGTAATAATCAAGACCCGCTAAACGGCTTACATAATGAAGCAAACAAAACCCGGGTCGCAAATCCTCCCCTTGAAAAAGCCTAAACTGCGCAGCTATCTGCCTGCCACGAGCATCATAATAAGCAGTAATAAACTGCAGCGCAGGGATAGACTTAAAATCATCAACCACCGACAGATCATCCACATAGACCATCCACAAACCACCACCAAGACGCCAGATATCATTCAATTTATGTCACCTCTGTACAATACTATAACATACAATTTTTGCCTGTATAACAATAAATTAAACTTTTTCTCCTGTCAAGAAAAAACAATTGTTATTAAAAACTCTAAGGCGTATACTAATTATTGCGTTAAACACACCGGTAAAAATAACGAGGTGTATAAATTGACAACCACAATTATCGGAGCAGGTAAAATAGGTACAGAAATAGCTATTAGATTACTTCAGGAAGGGCACGATATAGTTATTATTGAAAAAAATGAAGCAAAGCTGCAAAAAATTGTGGAAGATTTTGATTGCCTCTGCCTCAGGGGTAATGGTTCAACAGCCAAAATTCTCAGCTCACCCAACGTTGCCAAATCTGAGCTGCTCATAGCGGTAACCAACAGCGACGAGGTAAACATGATTGCCTGTATGACAGCTAAACAGATAGGCATACCACGCACCATAGCCCGCATCAGGGACCCGGATTACGCCAAAAATATAATTATTAGCAAGGAAGCACTGGGTATTGACCTGATCATTAACCCAGAATACGCGGCAGCTATGGAAATAAATCGTTTTCTTACTATGGCCTTGCCGGTGCATATGGAACCCTTTGCCAGAGGCCAAGTGCAATTGGCTGATATAACTGTAAACGAGAGTATGCCGTTATTTTCCAATAAAAAACTGGTGGATATGGATATTCCCCGGTCACTTCTTATTGTAGCTATATCCCGCAACGGCGGAATGATTATACCCGGCGGCCAGGACGTTGTTTTACCGGGTGATACCATATACCTACTGGGACATTCTGACGCAATTAATACGACTTGCGCCAAAGCTAAAAAGAAACGGGCAAGGGTGCAAAAAGTGATGATTCTGGGTGGCGGGCGCATCGGCTTTTACCTGGCGGAAAGGCTCTGCACTCAGGGCATGAAAGTTAAGGTCATAGAACAGAACAACGACCAGTGCCGGGAGTTGGCTGAAAAGCTGCCTGAAGCCTTTGTTTTATGCGCAGACGGCTCGGATTTGGAACTACTGTGCCATGAGGGCATTAAGGATATAGACGCTTTTGTTACAGTCACCGGCCTTGACGAAGAGAATTTATTGCTTGCCTTACTGGCCAAGCAAATGGGTGCCCAAAGAGTTATCGCTAAGGTTAGCCGCCCCGGCTACGCGCCTCTGGTTGAACAACTAGGTGTAGACTACGCCATAAGCCCCCGCCTGATTACGGCCAGCGAGGTACTGCGTTTCACCAAAGGCGGGCGACTATTATCCCTTTCTCTGCTGCTCAATGAAAAAGCTGAAGTCATTGAATTGATCGTACAGCACGGCAGCAAAATTGCCGGCCGCCCCTTGCATAAATCCGGGTTGCCGGCCGGCACTATTATCGGCACCATTATGCGGGGCAACAAAGTAATTATTCCCCAAGGTAATGACATCATTAAGGAGCATGACCGTCTGGTAATATTTGCTCTGGGTCATAACGTTAATATTATTGAATCAATGTGTGGACTTGGAGGAATTCGTCTTGAATAAGCCACTAATTCTACGCACATTGGGCCTGATTCTACTTTGTGAAGCCGGGTCTATGTTGCCATCACTGGGCATTGCTTTGTATTTACAAGAAACTGCTTATATCGCTTTTAGCATATCTATTATTGTACTGGCGCTAATTGGACTGCCCCTTTCCTGTACCCGGCTCACCTCAAGCGACGTCGGCTACCGGGAAGGGTTTATTATTGCCGCCGCCAGCTGGTTGCTTTTAGCCTTGTTTGGGGCACTGCCCTTCATGATTAGCGGGGCTATCCCGGGTTTCATCGACGCTCTTTTTGAAACCATGTCCGGTTTTACTACCACCGGAGCTTCCGTGTTAAAAGAGATTCAAATCCTCCCCAAGAGTATACTTTTCTGGCGTAGTGTCACTCACTGGCTAGGCGGCATGGGGGTTATCGTTTTAACCCTGGCGCTGATTCCTTCACTGAAAATAGCGGGTTTGAAACTGTTTCGGGCCGAAGTGACCGGACCGGCCAAAAGTAAGGTACTGCCTCGGGTGGCCCAGACCTCCCGAGAATTGTATAAAATATATATTATTATCACCGTTGCTGAAATTGTCGCCCTTAAATTGGCCGGCCTTGGCTGGTTCGACTCCTTAATCCACACCTTTGGCACCGTGGCCACCGGTGGTTTTTCCAATTATAATACCAGTGTGGGTGCATTCAACAACCCGGCGGTAGAGTATATCATTATATTTTTCATGTTTATTTGTAGCATAAACTTTGCGTTGCACTTTCATACACTGCAGGGCAATTTCCGCCCTCTATGGAAGGACACCGAAACCAAGCTGTACCTGGCAGTGACTTTAACAGCTTGGCTATTAATCAGCATTAATTTAATTACAGCCATGGATTACCAAATTGAAATGGCAATACGCCAATCGGCTTTTCAAACGGTATCCATTTTGACCACCACAGGTTTTGCCACCGCCGACTATACTCTGTGGCCCACATTCAGCCAGGGTATGATTTTTCTACTTATGTTTATCGGGGGCTGCGCCGGCTCAACTGCGGGCGGCATTAAAAACGTACGTTACTTAATCCTGGTTAAAAGTGCCTCCCGGCAGATTTCCAAGCTCATCCATCCCAAAGCGGTTATCCCGGTTCGCCTTGGCCGTGACGTAATTCCAGATGAGTTGGTGGAAAGCGTGCAGTCCTTTTTCTTTTTATACTTCGGACTGCTGCTTTTTTGTACACTGATTATTACTGCTATGGGCATTGACCTGCTTAGTGCCATATCGGCTGTGGCCGCTTGCCTGGGTAATATAGGGCCGGGATTTGGCATAGTGGGTCCAGCCTCCAACTTTTCGGCCATCCCGGCAGCGGGAAAACTACTGTTAACCATTTGCATGCTGGTGGGTCGCCTGGAAATCTACACGATACTGGTCTTCCTCAGCACCCGGATGTGGCGCTCATAAGTGCAACTGGCAAGTTCGATAGGCAACGCAAAAAGCCCCGTCTTCCGGGGCTTTACTCGAAACATAAGCTTGTTTTTTATTATAAAATATTTTTCAAGTTGACCTTTTCCTTTTCAGGAATATGCTCCAGCATTTGCTTAAGCACTGCCAACTCCCCTGATGCCATAGCGCGGTCCTGCATTTTTATATACTGCTTGGTACGGGCCAGAGCCATGTTAATATTATCAATTTCCTGGTGATCGATAACTATTGCCCACCAGCTATTGTGCTTTTTCCATAATTTTTCCACATTTCCTATACCGCCGCCGGCTTCTTCCCATTTACCATAGTCAACGGCCCTCTCCAGCTCGTCAAACCCGGCCACTATTTCATTGGTGGTAGCATCCAACCTGTCCATTGTAATTACGCCAACCGAAACCGCCAGCAGCAACCCGACTATCACTGCCACATAAATCCTCATACCCGACCACCACCCGGTTTATTTTTTAGCTGGTAAAACAGTTTACCGGCAGTATCCAGGCAAGCAAAAAAAACTTTTTTAAAGTCATTGATACCAAACTTAAGCAGCTCCGTCCTCAACCATTCCCTGGTCAGGTTAACTCTGCTCAGGTTTTGTTCGTTTAGCTGTCCGTCAATAATCAGTGACAAAGGCATACCCTCATACCGAGTATTAATTTGTAAATCTTCGGGCTGAAGAGCCCGCTTTTGCGACTTAGGTATCACACTTAGCTGACCGTTGGTTTCTAAAATGGCATATTCCACATCAGCCAGATTGGGATAATTTTTAGAACGAAGCTGTTCCAGCAAGTCATTAACGTTATAACGCAAATACCTGAGCTCTGATTCAACCAGCTTGCCATTTGCTACTACCACGCTGGGAGTGCCACAAATAACGTCCCGTGCCTTCATGCTTTTCATGGAAATATAGGACAAGGCCACCTGGGCCACCATTAATATAATAATCGGAATAATTCCACTTAACAGTGGTATACCTGTATTTTGCATGGGAATAGCAGCCAGATCGGCAATCATCAGGGCCACCACCAGCTCAAAGGGCTGCAACTGTCCTATTTCCTGCTTGCCCATAATACGCATAATAATAACCACTGCAATATATAGAATAAGCGTTCTAATAATGATCAGCAGCATAAAAATCACCTTAATATTTATTTTTATTAATATTGTTTTACAGAGAAATTTCCGTTACGGACTTTAGCAAGCACCCCGGCAAAGCTTAAAAATTTTCAGCCCATCTCACCAGTGGAATTTCAAATTTGCCGGTCATAAACTGGTGAACAGGCCTTATCCTAACAGTGTAGCCATAAGTCCCCTGAGATAGGGGCACTTTGCCCGTAAACCGGTAGATGCCATCCCCCAGCTTTTCCTTTAATTCCATGCCTTTAGTGTTTAAATTGCTGATATAAGGCCCCTTATCACTCCCCAAGGCAATCTCTACAGCTACTTCAGTCGGATTAATCGGACCTAGTTTAATCACCGATTCCACCACCAACTCTTCACCGGCCTGCATATCCCACCTACCATTGGTCCGGGTGTGCTCCACCTTTACATGATGCCAGTTCTCCTGAATAAACCGCTTAAACCGGCAGGCTTGTTCAGCCGCTGCATAATTAGATTCCATAAAAGCAATGCCCCGGTCAATAGCCGGTATATAAAGCTTTTCTGTATATTCCATTACCATCCGGGCGGTACTAAAATGAGGAATAATTGTACGCATTGAGCTGCGCATCCTGGCCACCCACTGGCCGGGTATATAATTTTCCCGTTCATAATAAAGAGGTATTACTTTTTCCTCAAGTACCTTGTATAAATAATAGGCATCATTTCTGTCCTGCTGCAACTCGTTTAATTGCAAATCACCGGGATTGCCAATGGCAAAACCGTTTTGGCCGTTATAAGCTTCAGGCCACCAACCGTCCAGCACGCTGCAGTGCAGCACACCGTTCATAGCGGCTTTCATACCGCTGGTGCCGCTGGCTTCCATAGGCCAGCGCGGATTATTCAGCCAAACATCCACACCGTGCACCAGGTGCCGGGCTACGTTGATGTCGTAATTCTCAAGGAACACTATTTTGCCTTTAAAAGTATCCTCGCGGGAATAATCAATAACTTTTTTTATTAATTCCTGGCCGGCAGCATCCTTGGGGTGGGCCTTGCCGGCAAACACTATCTGAACCGGTTTATCCAGATCATTTAGTATTGCCGCCAGTCGTTCCGGATCACTAAAAATTAGCGCAGCCCGTTTGTAAGAGGCAAAACGACGGGCAAAGCCAATAGTCAGCGCATGCGGTAGTAATACGTCCCCGGCATCGGCAACAACCGCTTCGGGCTCGTGATTACGCCGGCATTTTTGCTGTATTCTTTCCCTGATGTATTTAAGAGCTTTATTCTTTAACTGCACATGGGTGTCCCAAATTACCTGGTCGGGAATTTCATTAACTCGCTGCCAAAATGCGCTATCGGTTACCTTGCCGTTCCAGTCCTCTCCCAAATACTTGCTGAAAATATTTTTCCATTCCTCGGCAATCCAGGAACTACTATGTACCCCGTTGGTCACAGAGGTAACCGGTACCTCCTCAACCGGTATAGTAGGATAAAACCTGTGCATCATCTGGCGAGTTATTTCTCCGTGTAATATACTGACCCCGTTGCAAAAACCTGCCATACGCATGGCTAAAACCGTCATATTAAACTCATTTTGCTCAGCGTCCCAACCCAGTTCCAATAAGGTATCACAATCCATACCGGTATCACGACATAATTCTGCTAAATGTATTTCTGCCAGATGCCGGTCAAAAACATCATGCCCGGCGGGTACGGGAGTATGGGTGGTGAATATGGTATTGGCCCGGATAGCTTCCCTGGCAGTGGCCGAGGGAACACCGTCGCTGACCATTTCCCTTAACCGCTCCAGGGTCAAAAAGGCCGAATGTCCTTCATTAATATGCCAGACAGCCGGGATTACGCTCAGTACTTTTAATGCCCTGACCCCGCCTACACCAAGCACTATTTCCTGAGCAATGCGCATCTCCCGCCCGCCACCATATAACTGCCCGGTAATTTTACGATCCTCTTCCATGTTTACAGGAAGATCGGTATCCAAAAGAATTATCTGTGCTAGTCCCACTTGAGCTTTCCACAACCTAACAAATACCGTCCTACCGGGCAGTTCCACCGATACGGTAGTATCAAGACCACTATTCCCAACCACCGGTATAATCGGAATTTCGCTAAAATTAATAATCGGGTAATGGTTTTCCTGGTAGCCATTTGGGTCTATGATTTGGTTAAAGTAGCCATATTTATACAATAAACCCACTCCCACAAATGGTAAACCTAGATCACTGGCCGACTTGGTATGATCCCCGGCCAGCACACCAAGCCCGCCGGAATAAATGGGGCAGGACTCATGCAATCCGAACTCGGCTGAAAAATAAGCAATAGTTTTATCCTTGTACCCGGGATGGGTTAGCGAATACCATTTTTCCTCGCCCATATAGCGATCATAACTAGTCATTACTTCATCATATATTTTTAAATAATTCTGGTCGGCGGCTACCTGTTCCAGTTCTCCTCTGCTCACTTGCAACAAAAATTTTACCGGGTTGTGTCCCACTCGCTCCCAAAGCACCGGGTTTATATCCTCGTACAGCTCCCAGGCCTGGCTCTGCCAGCTAAACCAGAGATTATAAGACAAATCACGCAGGCGTGCAATGCGTTCCGGCAGTGGCGGGTTCACTGTAACAGTGCGGAAATAAAACATGTGACGACCTCCGTTATCTCATGTAGGATTTTTTTATTTTATCCTTAAAAAGGAACCGCAATGCACAGTAAAAACAAAAAACCGGTCAGAAGGGCATAAAACCCGTCTGCCGGTTTTTGTTAAACTATATAAGCACCACCTATGCCCAGGAGCTAGACCGTTTGGATTGATAGCAATCCTTGCAATACACCGGCCTGCTGCCGTTGGGCTTGAAGGGAACGCTGGTCATAGCTCCGCACTCATCACAAACAACTTCATACATTTGTCTTTCCCTGACACCACCAGCACGGAAGTTGTTATTCTGGCGGCGTGCCTTGCGGCATTCCGGGCAGCGGGATGGAGCGTTTTCAAAACCCTTTTCAGCGAAAAACTCCTGCTCACCGGCTGTAAATACAAACTCTTCACCGCAATCTTTACAAACTAAATTCTTATCCAAAAAAGCCATACCCTGAAATTGTCCCCCTTATGAATTATTATTACCCTATGGAACTTTTGACAGATGATTCGCCTATTCATAAGAAAGACAGACAAACACCGCAAAACAATTCCATAAGCACCTGATATAATAATATGAGAAAACTAGCTAAATTACAATAAGCACTTTCATAATTTTCTAGCTCTTAGTATAGATGCCCATTTTTTAGGCTTCTCCGGGCACGGCTTTTCCTCCGATGTTGATTCTAGTGCCGTCACCGCAATTTCTTTTCTGGCAGGTAGAAAGTCAACCGGGTAAAACACTTCCGGGCGACAATGTTCATACTCCAAGCGGCAGCGCAAATCCAATATGGATTTTTCCAAACGTTCCACTCGCTCCCAAGCAGTTTTTTTCTTTTCCGCCTCCACCAGACACGCCAAATCTCTGAGTTTGCCACGCAGCTTAAAATTTTCGGCACTTAGCCGCTCAATTTCACCGGCCATTTCCAGGTACTTATCATTACTAAATAAAGCGTTTTCCAACTGTTCTATGCGTTCCCGGTAGATACTGTTGGTCCGGCTTAATGCTTCGTTTTCCACAATACTATTGCGTAATTTTTCTTCTCTCTCCTGGCTCAACGTACCGCTAACCAGACGGTACGTTGAAAGTGAACCTACTGCCGCACCCGCACTTAGCCACGTTAAAATCATTGCCCCTTCTACTAGCACAGCCAATCCCCCCTCATTAGCGTTATATCTTTTTCCTATTCTATATAAATATGGTTTTTCCTTCCATATTGCATAATATTATTGCATCTCGTATGCACATAATCAAATGCTGAGTGTTATATTATGCTATAGTAATAATATACCGAATTTCAAAAAGTGGAGGATTAAAGAAAGGCAAATACCATGAAAATAATCGTTGATGCCGACGCTTGCCCTAAAAATGCACTGCTCATATGTTCCCGTTTGGCCCGGGATTACAATATCGCCCTGCATACAGTCTCCAGCTTCAACCACAATATTAGTTCCGACCACCATACCACCGTCGGTAATGCCTCCCAGGAAGCTGATTTGGCCGTTATGAATATGACGGCCAAGGGCGATATTGTAGTTACTCAGGATGGTGGCCTGGCCGCTATGGTGCTGGGCAAGGGAGCGGCAACCCTCTCACCAACCGGCAAAATATTTAACAAGGAAACCATTGTTTTTATGTTAGAGGAAAGGGAAACCAAAGCCAAGCTGCGCCGGAGCGGCAGGCACACCAGAGGACCGCGCAAACGTACGCCGGAGGATGACCGGCGGTTTGCCTTCAGCCTGCGCAAGCTGATTGAAGAACAAAATTTATCACTGGACCTGTAAGGCACGCATGATTTCCTTTTTCAGAGCCAAAAAAGAAGGGGCAGTTACTAATTTAGCACGGCGCGGCCTGGGCAGGCTTACCGACAAATGAAGGCACACTTTGGCGGGCCGGGAAGTAAGCACATATACCCGGTCGGACAAAAAAATGGCCTCGTCAATATCATGGGTCACAAAAAAGACCGCCTGTTTGAAATTATTCCATACTTTTAGAAGCCACTGCTGCATGCGAGTTCTGGTGATGGCATCAAGCGCCCCCAGTGGCTCATCTAAAAGCAGCACCCGCTGCCGGGCCAGCACAGTGCGCATTAGTGCAGCCCGCTGGCGCATGCCGCCGGACAATTCGGCCGGGTAACTGTTTTCAAACCCGGTCAGACCAAACAACGGCATTAGTTCCCGGGCTTCACTTTGCACTGCCGCCCGTTCCCGGCCTACAGCCCGGCGAGCTAAAATAACATTGTCCAGCACAGTACGCCAGGGCAGCAGCAAGTCCTTCTGGGGCATATAGGACACCACTTCACCGGCGGGCACATTATCATGCCCGCCCAGGAGCACCCGGCCCCGGTCGGGAGTGGTCAAGCCGCAAATAATATTAAAAAGTGTGCTTTTGCCGCAGCCGCTGGGTCCAATGAGGCTGACAAACTCTCCCTCCTCCACCTGCACGGTAACACCATCCAGCACGCTAAGGAGCACACCGTTTACTGAAAATGTTTTAGTCACATCCTCCATAAATATTTCCGCCATTATTGCCCCTCCGGTTCAGCTTCGACGCACAACTTTCAGCAGCCGTTTCTAGCCCTATTCATTGATTTACTCTGACAAAAATTCATTGGTAAAAGCTTTTTTGGTATCAATCATCTTGGGCAGCAGCTTGTGCTGATACATCCAACCGGCATAACGCTCCCATACCTGAGGATTTTGTTCCCCCCAGCGGGCCGCATCGTCCCGGTAGCGCGGGCTCAGGTACCGCTGGCTGGCCAGCACCAGCTGTTCATTCAGCTCCGGGACATTTTTGAGCAATATCCGGGCAGCTTCATCGGGCTGTTTAATGGCGTACTCATAACCTTTTGCCGTGGCCCGCATAAATTTCTCCACAAACTCGGGGTTGTCCTTAATCAACTGCTCGCTGGTAATTAAAACCGGAGTATAATAATCCAGCGCCGGCTCCAATTCACTCAATTCCAGGAAATTTAACTTCAATCCCCTTTGTTCGGCCTCTATCCCGGTCCAGCCATAGTAGATCCAAGCAAAGTCGACGTCCCGCTCAACGGCTGTGAAAAAGTCCGCCGAGCCAATGTTTAATATTTGCACTTTGCCAAAATCGCCGCCGTCATTTTCCATCACCGCCTTGAGCACAGCCTCCTCACTGGGTGAACCCCAGCCGCCGTAACGCTTGTTTTCCATTTGGTGAGCGCGGGTAATTCCTTTATCTTTTAGGGAGGCAAAGCCTGAGGTGTTGTGCTGGATTACCGCAGCAATGGATACCACAGGCACATCACTTGCCCGGGCCTGGGTAACATCTTCCTGGTAACTCACCCCAAACTGGGCCTTGCCGGTGGCCACCAGCTGAGTGGTACCACCTTCGGTGGGCTCAACAATATCCACCTGCAGCCCTTCGTCTGCATACCAACCTTTATCCCGAGCCACATAAAGACCGGTATGGTTGGTGTTAGGCGTCCAGTCCAGCATTACCGTAACTGGCTGCAACTCCCTGCTATCCGGGGCGGACGACCGGTCGTTTTGATTACCGGGCGAATCGCTGCCGGGTGAACAGCCTGCTACAAGCAGCAGCGCTAATAACAAAATGAAAGTGCTAATTTTTCTAAGCATTTTAATCATCTCTCCTTTCATTGTAGTACCAGGGCATAGCCAGGTGGGCCAGCAATTCAATAACAGCGTAAATAAGCAAACTAACCAGTATAATAATTAAAATAGCGGCGAAAACCCTGTCCAACTGGTAGGCATGGGTGGCCCTGGTCATAAACACTCCGAGACCGTTTACCGCGCCTAGCCATTCACCGATAACCGCCCCCATAACCGAATAAGTGCCCGCGATTTTAAGGCCGGCAAAAAAAGAGGGCAGGGCTGCGGGAAACCGCACCAGCCGGATGACCTGCCAGCGGGAATAGCCCATGACCCGTAGCAAATTAACCATATCGCAATCCGCAGATTGCATACCTTCCACCAAGCTGACCACCACCGGGAAAAAGCAAACCAGGGCTACTACCACTACTTTTGGTAAAATGCCGTAACCGAACCAAATGATAAACAGCGGCGCAATGGAAATAATCGGCACAGTTTGGGAAACCACCAGCAGCGGGTAAATTCCCTGCCTTATCCAGGGGTGCAGATCCATCAGGGCAGCCAGCACCAGGGCTACCCCAACAGCTGCCGCAAGTCCCGTCACCGCCTCCAGCAAGGTACTTTGGGAATGACGTGCCAGCAGCGGCAGCATGTCCCCAAGTGTGTTAAGCACCTGGCTGAGCGCCGGCAGTATATATGGCTTGATATCCAATAAACGTACGCCGGCTTCCCAGGCTAAAAAGAAAGCCAGCAAGCAAAACAGTGCGGGCCAAAGTTTATCACCCATATTGACCGGCCTGTCAGCCTGGTTTAACCGCGACATGGCCTGTATTTGTCCACTTTTTCCGCCATAGTTACACCTTCGGTCGCATAGTCTATTTTAATCACTGTAATCACCCGGCGTGACCCCGCGTCAACACAAGCTTGCTGTGCCTTTTTCACTATCTCCAGCAGCTCATCCAGCTCCCCTTCCATAGTAGTTTCCATCGGGCCTACTTCATACGGGACACCGGAATGCTGCACCACTTCAATGGCCTTGTCCACCACTGCATAGATATCTCCATCAGGCACCTGAGGCAATACCTGAAAACTAACATTAATCACCGGCATCAGGATCTGCTCCTTTCTTTGCATGAGCCAACTTTTGTTTACACTGGTTTACTTTTGCGTAGTTCATAACATTTAATAAACTTTGATCAGCAACATTAATCCAGAGGCAATGGAAATATTCGCTATGGCCACGGCCAACCGGTTGCTTACACCGTACGGATTGCCTATGCTGAAGGTAGCATCCTGCAGCGGCCACCGAGCACCTTGTACGCACACACCGGTGACTTTTTCGGTAAGCGGCAGCAGCGAAAATAAATCGCCGGGCCTACCCTCCACCACGGCGGGCTGCTGGGGTGTCACCAGGCTGATTTCATTGTACTCATTGATAACCCTGGCCAAAACCTGATGTTCCAGAGCTACCCGCAGCAAGTGCACATTGGCCAGAGTATGGTCAAAACGAGTACCGGTAGCCCCCAAGATAATGATTTCATCCGGGCTATCGGCCAGCGCCACAGCTAAACCCAGGGCAGTGTCAGTGTCATCCTTCTCGGCGGGATAATCCTTTATGACCACCCCCTGCCGTCGGAAACCATCCAATACTGAGTGGTCGATAGAATCCATATCCCCAACGATGACATGGGGAACCATTCCCAAAGCAGCGGCGTACTTTGCCCCGCTGTCCACACAGATCAACCGGTCTGCTTTGGTAAGAACGCCGGCCAGCCAATGTAAATTGTTAACTGTGCCTCCCGTTAATAAAACACAGCGCATCCATTCACCTCATCCGCTTAAATTTATACGCAGGGTATAAATCAAAGGCGCACCCGGCAGGTCAGGTGCGCGTAATATTATCCGTTTCTACCTTGCCTACGCGGGCATTACCCCGATCAGGTTCACGGGTCAGGTACTTACAGTCCTTTCTCAGCCCATATAAAGAGCTCCCCCAGTTAGTATATAGTTTTTCTTTATTATATATTATTGTAAACTACAGTCAACATTTAACCGCACCGGCTAATGACTACGTCAATTGCTAAACCGACAGCAGCCTACTTTTTTTAAATGGCTGGAGCAGCCGCTGCACAGTCAGGACCTTAACTTCACCCGCCAGCAAGCTTTTTAACCCGCCTTTATAAACAACAACCCCCTCATCTATAACCGCCACATTATCCGTCAGGTAGGGAATTTCGTTTAAATCATGAGTGACAAAAACAATGTTGGCACCGGTATCGGCCAGTTGCAAGCCCAAGTCTTCTAAAAGTTCCAGCCGGGTTGAAAAATCCAGCGCTGAGAAAGGTTCGTCCAAAAAAATAACCTCCGGTTCCAAAACAAAAGCCCTGGCCAGGCTAACCCGCTGCGCCTCGCCACCTGATAGATTTAGCGGCTTGCGATTGCGTAGAGCCAATATTTTAAACCTGTCCAGCCAGTAATCCACCCGGCGCTTTCTTTCTGCAGCGTCAATACCCCGAAAATGCATGCCTTGAGCCACATTATTAAACACAGTAGTATTTAATAAAAGCGGTTCCTGGAACACCACGGCCATACGCCTGCGAAAGGCCAGGCTGTTCTTGCCCGTTACCTTCTCCCCCCGGAAAAAAACTTCCCCGGTCGTTGGGATTTCCAGCAAAGCAAGCGTCTTCAATAAAGTGCTCTTGCCCGCCCCGTTGGGGCCAATCACTGCCAGCCGTTCCCCTTCCGCCAAGTGAAGGTCGTTTACCTGTAAAATAGTCTTTTTGTCCCTTACCACTACTATGTCTTTTAATCTTAACATAAAGATTAATTGCTCCCTCATTTATAACTGTTTAAACTAGTTTTTTTCCACTTCCGTCTCATTTGTCATGTGTACTATGAATACCCTATTATTTGCCTGCATTGTTGTAAACAGTATGCCATATACGAGTCAACGTGGCAAGCAAACTTTTCAACCGGTCATTTAACAAAAAAAATTTAGCTTAATTTCGACTCAACTCATCTATAGGTATTGCTTTTTACAAAAAACATACTATAAACTAAAATATATATCTGGCCTGAAACAAAAACATAATGGTAAAAAAACCCAGCAAACAGGAGGTTTACCAATGCGCATTGTAAATGTTATGGAAATACTGGTCAGCGATATTATTAACGAACTTATGATTCAAGAGAAAATATGCGACTGTCCTAGATGCAAACTGGATATTGCCGCCATCGCCCTAAATAACCTGCAGCCCAATTATATTGTCACCCTGGAAGGTGAAATTTATAAATCGAACTTGACCCAATACCGCATTGACGCTATGCAAATGGTTTTAAAAGCCATAAAAATTGTTGAAAAACAACCCCACCATTAAATTAGCCACTAATTAGTCAATTAAGAATTATTAACTTATATATGTGGAGCGCTGAGCATGTTCATAACATATCTAACGGTTATCAACATTATTGCATTTGGCCTATTCGGCTTGGATAAACACCGCGCTCGGCATCAACTGTTCCGAATTTCAGAAAAAAACCTGTTTATGACGGTCTTAGCGGGGGGATCAGCCGGATCGCTGGTGGGCATGTATTTTTGGCACCATAAGACCAAGCATGTGCAATTTACCGTGGGCATACCAGCTATTATGCTGGTACAAATATTGCTTATTTTTTTATTCCCGTGGTAGGTATCAAAAAGTGAAAAATTTATGCAAAATCGCCGGTTTCTAACCGGCAATTTTTATATCTAAAACCGTAAGCATGCCGAACACATATCTACGCCCCAGCACTATAACAAAATCCAGCATATTATTCTTTTTTGCTTCATTATGATAATATATATGATAATTAAAATAATTGGAGGATTATTTTATGATCGACCCCGTGGCCGTACAATTCGGTCCTCTAGCCATTAGATGGTATGGCGTCATTATGGCCACTGCCTTTTTGCTGGGGATTTGGCTAGCTCACTGCAGGGCACAGCAAAATAACATCGATCCCAACCATATATTTAATATGGTCACCATAATCATACCTGCTTCCATCATCGGTGCCCGGCTTTATTATGTTTTATTTACCTGGGAAAACTACCGGCTTGAGCCGCTGGAAGTGCTGGCCATCTGGCACGGCGGACTGGCCATTCACGGTGGCATCATCGGCGGACTGCTGGCCGGACTATTTTATTTGCGCAAATACAAGCTCCCCACCTGGCAAACCGCCGATATTGTTGCACCAAGTTTAATTTTGGGACAAGCTATCGGGCGCTGGGGTAATTTTATCAATCAGGAAGCCCACGGTGGACCGGTGACGGAACAGTTTATCAGCCATTTTCCAGCCTTTATAAAAAATCAAATGTTTATCCAAGGTCAGTATTACCACCCCACCTTTATTTACGAGTCAATGTGGAACCTTATAGTTTTTGTTATCCTTACCTTGAGGTGGCCACGGAAAAAGACCGATGGCGAAATTGCTTTTTTATACCTGATCCTTTACTCTATCGGGCGTTTCTTCGTAGAAGCGCTGCGCACCGATAGCTTGATGCTCGGCCCTTTACGAGTGGCTCAATTGGTCAGCGTAACTTTAATAATAATTGGCGCGGCCGGCATATTGATACAGCGCCAAATAAGTAAAAAAAAATCCCGATCGGAATTTTAAAACGGGATTAAACTTAATAATACATATATCAAATAAATAATAGGAGGTAATTTATGAACTAATTAATATATTTCGACACTCTTCGTCAATGTCCTTCCAATTAAGAACTGTAATATAAATCCAGTTGGAAGCACAGCACCCTTGTCCACGTATTGGGGCTACAGTTCCATGAACGCTGCGTCGCTTTACTTGCCCAGGTGACCATTTTATGGTAAGCTTCTAAATGAGATAATCCCCTATAATGCTCCAAAGGAGGAGCCTGTTTTGACAAAGTCCGCTAAAAATAGAACCGCTCCGCCTAAATCAGGCCCCGGTATTATACTTGATATAGCCGGTCTTACTCTTATTGCCTTATCATTAATTGGCCTGGCAGGCTTATTTACCGGCACCGTAGGTTCCATTGGTACAGTTGGATTACTAATTGAAAAAGGTATGAAAATGCTGGCCGGGTCAGGTTATGTGGTTCTATTGGTACTACTTATACCGATTGGCTTAAAGCTGATGAGCCACAACAGGTGGCGGGTTAATAGCCGTTTTTGGGGACTGCTGGTTCTTTTCGGCAGCTTACAAATATTTCTGCACCGGCACATATCCTTGTCGGAATCATTCAGCACCGGCTTGGCGGGACAAGGTGGGGGGCTGTCCGGAGCCACTTTGTGTTATGCGTTGAAATACTGCTTTGGCAGCGTAGGTACATATATATTTATTGTTTTGTTTGTTTTAGTAGGCATTAGCCTTTGCACAGGTGGCTCAATCAAGGAGCTGACGATAAATAGCTGGTTTAAGTCTAAAGCCGCGGCAGCCCGTTTGGTCAAACTGATTATGAATTTTTTGTATACCGAAGTAGATGAAACAGAAAAGTCCCACGGGAAAAAGGATCTGGCCGAAGAATTTGCACCACCGGTTATTGATATGTCCCGATCCTCCAATGCCTTAGCTGAACAAGCCGGCGATAAAGACACACCTAAGACCTCGATGCCGGATACCTTGCTGCCGCAGGATGACTCACCCGGGGGACAACCGGATGACTTACCTGCACTGCAAGCTGAATCACCGTCCAAAGGGCAGAAATACCTCCTGCCACCGCTTAACCTGCTGGCCCCCCTGCCGAACCAGGTGGATAACCAGACCGGCCGTGACGTTAATCAACGTATCAAAGTACTGGAACAAATATTGGACAGTTTCGGCATCAAGGCCCGGGTTACCCATGTTTCCGTAGGTCCTTCCATTACCAGATATGAACTGCAACCACCGCCGGGTGTCAAAGTAAGCAAAATCGTAGGCTTATCAGACGATATTGCCCTTGGAATGGCTTCCGCCGGAGTTCGCATTGAAGCCCCCATACCCGGCAAAGCTGCGGTAGGTATTGAGGTGCCCAACGGTGAAGTCGCTGCCGTGGCACTGCGTGAATTGCTGGAGGACAAGACGTTTGCCGGCTCGACCTCCCGGCTCACTATCGCCCTGGGCAAAGATATCGCCGGAGCGGCAGTGACAGCGGATCTGGCTAAAATGCCACACCTGCTGATTGCCGGTGCCACCGGCTCGGGCAAAAGCGTGTGCGTAAACACTATCATCTGCAGTATTCTTTATAAGGCAACCCCAAGTGAAGTTAAGTTTTTAATGGTGGATCCTAAGATGGTCGAATTGACCAATTACAACGGCATTCCCCATTTAGTTAGCCCGGTGGTGACTAACGCTAAAAAAGCCGCCGGGGCGCTGCGCTGGGCGGTACGGGAAATGGAGACCCGCTACGACCTGTTTGCGGCGGCGGGTGTGAGGGACATTACCCGTTATAATGCCTTGTTTGGAGAATTTGAGCTGGAACCCGGGCAAACTCCACTTCCTTATATTGTGGTAATTATTGATGAACTGGCCGATTTAATGATGGTGGCACCGGCGGATGTAGAAGACGCCATTTGCCGACTGGCCCAAATGGCCCGGGCAGCCGGAATCCACCTGGTGGTTGCCACCCAGCGTCCTTCGGTGGACGTAATCACCGGTCTAATCAAAGCCAACATACCCTCCCGTATTTCCTTTGCGGTTTCCAGCCAGACTGACTCCCGCACCATCCTGGATATGGGCGGGGCGGAAAAGCTACTGGGCAAGGGGGACATGCTGTTTTACCCGGTGGGAGCGGCCAAGCCGGTACGGGTGCAGGGTGCCTTTATATCTGATAAAGATGTGGAAAACCTAGTAGACTTTCTCAAGGACCAGGCCCGCCCGGTTTATAATGAGGCAGTTCTTGAGACACAGCCGGATGGCGATGCACCGACAATAGAGGAAAGTGATGATTTATTGCCCCAGGCCGCCAAGATATTTATCGAAAGCGGTACGGCTTCTATTTCAATGCTGCAGCGCCGGCTGCACATCGGCTATTCCCGTGCCGCCAGGCTGGTAGATATCATGGAGCAGCGGGGCATCGTAGGCGGCTTTGAAGGCAGCAAGCCCCGAGCCGTACTGATGACTATGGAACTGTACCAGCAGGTTTTCGAAAGCCAAGAGACATCTATAGAGACCAAAACTGCAGCATCTTGAAACACATGAATTTTATATACTTTATTTAAAGGCAATCACTAAATCAATACGCCTGACCGGACTGTTAGACAAGGATATATATGGTTACAAAAATTGTCCCGGAGTTTACATAATGAATAATTTAACTAATTTATCGACAGCGCCACCACCAACGGGTGGCTTTAAATTGCTCTTACATGGCCGAAAAGATACAACTGGATCCTGATAAACTACCACAGCTATTTTGCAGCGCATTAATACATGACGCCGGTACTAGTACCTTTCGTGAAAAGACTGACCTGGAACAGTTTGAAATCACCGACCCCTGGAAGCACTGTGAGAAAGGGTACAACTTGTTAAACAATATTACAATTCTAGCATCTCTGGCCAAAATAATACTTCACCATCACGACCTCTGAGACGGGCAAAACCCGTCAGGTTTGTGCAAGCAGGGCCATTCCCTTGCCCAGTCGCATAATTTTTCCGGCAGACCGGTTAGATGTGCTGGCTTATCAGCACGGTAATATATTAGATCATCCATGTTCGATCCTGAATTAGAAGTGGAGATATTAAAAGAAGGTCTAGTAGTGGATAATGATAATTGGTAAAAAAAGCAATAACTTATTATAGTTAATAATAACACAATAATAACTTTTACCTATTTTACATTCATACGATGTTACGATGTCTACTCTGAAAGGATGCTTTAAGGAAAATGCCCATACTCACCCCCAAAGGTTACCAATATATTTATCGCCTTACAGCTGAGCCGACACCGCTTCAAGATGATTGCGGTACTCTCTGCGGTAGTGTGTGCTGCCAACCGGGAAGAGATAATGACCTTGGCGTATATTTATTTCCGGGAGAAGAAGTCATGTTTAGCCGCAGGGAAAACTGGCTTATTTGGGAAGCCCAGGATCCCACCGAACAATTATTTCCGGCTTCCTGGCCCACCCCTGTGTATTTTGTGCGCTGCACCAGTTTATGCCCCCGGGAGGCACGCCCGCTGGCCTGCCGTTTTTTCCCTCTAGCACCTCATCTTCAGCGGGACGGCAGTCTATTGTTTATTTACGAAACGCTGGATCTGCCTTACTACTGCCCACTAATAACCAGTAACCTACCCTTGCTAGATAAATTTATCAAAACTGTAGCTGCAGCCTGGCAAGTGATGCTGAAAGACCCGCGCATACGCGATTTTGTGGAGGAAGAATCCCGCTACCGCGAAGCTCTAGAGACGCCACTGCGAGTAATTGAAATGGGTGTATGAAAAAACCCGGCCGCATTAGACCGGGCTCATAGATTGCTGATGTCACTTATAAGAGTACTTCCTTTGATTAATTTTTTAATTTTAAAAATTTTTGTATGCCAGGGCATCCCCACCATAAAACATATATAAGTAGGCCGCTGTCACCCGGCGGCCAGTGATACTCTCCATGGCCCTGATATATAGATCAAGCTGACTACCGTAGCACCGGGCCGTCTGCAACAGTGTGTCCGGGGTATAACGGTCGGTTTTGTAGTCCACCAGCAGCAGGCCTTTTTCTTCATCTGCCAAACAGTCAATAATTCCCTGCACCAGTACGATTTCATCACTAGTTCCGTTTCCCGTTATCTGCGGGTAAACTTGCTGTGCAGGTATAGCCAGCGTAAAGGGAAGTTCACGGTAAACCCGGCTGCTTTGTAATATCCTTTGCCCCAGGAGACTGCTCCAAAAGCGGGCCACTGCCTCCGGCTGCACCACTGAAGCCTGGGCCCGGCTAAGCTTTTCCTGCTCCACCAGGATAGCTATTTGTTCAATTATCCCGTCTACCTGTAGTTTTCCCCCAAGATCCAGCAACTGCATCACAAGGTGCAAGGCTTGCCCCCGCTCAGCGGCAGTAAGCTCGGATTTATTTTGCACAAACAGCGGCCTGGCAGCCAGGTTGCTCTGGAAATCCCGGTCTTGCTGCTGCACATCGCCGGTTATAGCACCATGCAACAGCGCCATACTTTTTATGCCGGTCACGGTTGCCCTTGCCGGTAAGCCTTGCCAATGCTGATACGGGTAATGCCAGTTCAAGCAAGCCTCAACCTGCCCGGCCAAGGGGCCGGCTTCAGGCACGGGCTTAAGCCGGCGCAAATGCTCCATCTGAGCAGCGGCGGGCAGTGCATCAGCTTGCTGCTGCCGGGAGGCGCTATCCCAGATATACACGCACCAGCGCGAAGGGTCGCCCCAAATAACCTGTGGCAAAGTAGCGGCCACATTAGCTGGTTCCACGGGCAGCGCCCCGCTAACCACAGCGGCTGAGGAAGCTCCGCCTGTCACACCGCCCAGTTCCCGCAGTGGTGTACCGTCGCGGTGCCTAACCAGCGCCGGACACAGCCAATCTAGACAATGTATGGCACCGGCAGTCAGCCAGGGCGGCAGCTGCGCCTGGGGCCTGTCCGCCACGGCGCACCAACGGGTTGAGCAATCCCGCAGCCGGCGCACCACACCCACCATAATCAGCTTTTCCCGTGCCCTGGTCATAGCTACATAAAGCACCCGCATTTCTTCAGCCAGTGCCTCGGCCCGCAGCTTGTCCCGCACAGCCAGCTTGGCAACCGTGGGGTAGGCAATGCGCTTTTCGGCATCCACAAGCTGGGGACCCAATCCTAGATTCCTGTGCATCAGCACGCTTTTGTTTAAATCCATCAGGTTGAACCTTTTGCCTAGCCCGGCCACAATCACTACCGGAAATTCCAGCCCCTTGCTCTTATGGATGCTCATGATGCGCACTACATTCTCATTTTCGCCCAGAGAACGGGCCGCGCCCATATCGCCACTGTTATCCCTAATACGTTCGATAAAGCGCATAAAGCGGAATAATCCCCGGTAAGCGGTGGCTTCGTACTGGCGGGCCCGGCTATAAAGTGCACGCAAGTTAGCCTGGCGCTGGCTGCCGCCCGGCAGGCCGCCCACAAAATCATAGTAACCCGTTTCCCGGTACAGGGTCCATAACAGCTCCGCCAGGCTACCCCGGCGGGCCATGGTACGCCAGCGTTCTAACCGTTGTAAAAACTGTACCAGCGGCCCGGCCAGATCCTCCGGCCCTTCCATAGTAATCAGCACCACAGCGTCATAAAAATCTCCCGGCCCGCCGTATAACCTGATTTGGGCCAAATCCTCCGAGTTAAAGCCCGCCAGGGGCGAGCGCAGCACTGCCGCCAGCGGCACATCCTGACGCGGGTTATCAATAACTTTTAGTAACGCCAGCATGGTTTCTACCTCAGTGGCCTCGAAATATCCCGTATTGAGCTCGGCATACGCCGGTATGCCCAGCTTGCTGAACTCCTCTACGAAAACATTAGCCCGTCCGGTGGTGGCTCTGAGCAGCACAACTACATCCCGGTAGGTCAGCGAGCAATACTTGTTTTGCTCCCGGTCATATACCGAATAGCTGTCCACCAACCGGGTAATCCGCTGAGCTACGATGCGTGCCTCCAGTTGAAGAGCGTCCAAGTCCTCCTCGGGCTCGGTGCTATTGCTATGTACATCTTCCCCGTCAGCAGCAGAGTCATGCTCATCCGCACCGGTTGCTGCCTGCCTCTCCGCTATTTCTATCAGGTGCAACTCCACCTCTTCCCTCGTTTGAACAGTCTCCACCGGCCCGCGAACATGGCCACCGGAACCACTGGGCTGCTCAACATCAACGCCGGGTTGATGCAAATGGCTTGGCCGGTCACCAAATGCTGTCTCTACGACTGCCCCGTCTGTTATCCCACGCATGTGACCCGGCTGCCCGGCATTATCTACGGCTGCTTCCGGCCGGGCGGGATATTCGGCCCCGCACGCTAGCTCCGCCCGGGCATCGTAAACCATTTCGCCCACTGTAGGGCTCATGATCTGGCGAAATATAAAATTAACCGCGTCTACCACACCCCGGCGGCTGCGAAAGTTACGGGCCAGGCTTACTAATCTGCCCTCGCTGTCACCGGCGGCAAACCGGTGGTACTTGTCCATGAACAAACCGGGCTCGGCCAGCCGGAACCGGTAAATACTTTGCTTAACATCGCCTACCATAAACAGGCCGGGCCCACCTTGCCCGCCGGCGCCGGTCACCAGGCTTATAATAGCTTCCTGCACTGCATTGATATCCTGGTATTCGTCTACCAGCACCTCTGCAATACGCCCCCTCAGCTCCATGGCCACGACGGAAGGCCGTATCACACCATTACCAGCGACGGCAATACCGGAATCGACGGCATTACTATCACCGGTGGCCACGGCGTCACAGGCTGCACCGGGCGTTTCCTGCAAAACCTGCAGTGCATAATGCTCGAGATCACTAAAATCCACCACACCGCGCTCTTTTTTGGCCTGCCGATAATGCTCGGCAAATTGCTCCACCAGCTCGGCCAGCGTCCCCAGCAGCGGTGTCATTTGCCGCAGCTCATTCAACAACTGTTCCGCAGGGCGGTTGAAATAACGCCTTTGCATTTTTTGCACCCGGTCCTTGGCAATGTTGCGCAGCTTCTGGGCGTTTTTTTTCAAATCTTCGTCGGCAACACCTTTTTTGCAACTGGCTAATTTACTAAATACCGCTGCATTAAACTGCCGGTATAGCTTATCCCAGTTTATAGCACAGGCCTGAATCAAATCATCCAGCAGCAGCAAATCCTCCTGCAAGGTAACCAAATAGGGCTGCGGCCCCCCGGGCCGGCAGGCCAGCTGCTCGGCCTGTTGCAACATGCCCCGCACACCATGCAATTCATTTTTGATACTCTCTTTTAAAATATCAAACCATGGTAAATCGTCCGCCGCAGTATCCTGAGGCAGATTAAACCAATCCGGCAGCCGGCCCAGCCATTCCCCTGGCCGGGGAGTGCTGCGGGAAAATTTGTATAACTCCAGCACCAATTCTTGCAATCCCGTGTCATCCTGCCGTCCACCGTAACAATTCGCCAGGGCCAGAAAATGCTCATCCCCCGAAGCAAACCGGCTTTCAAAAACATCCTCCAGCACGTCCAGCTGCAGCAAAGCAGCCTCGGCTTCATCGGCCACGCGGAAAACCGGGTCTAGTTCAAGCCGGTAAAAGTGCTGCCGGACTAGTTCCAAGCAAAAGGAGTGCATAGTGCTGATGCCGGCCCGCTGTAACAGGGCCAACTGGCGGCGTAACAGCCCCGAGCCCGGATCACTTTCCAATGCCCGGTTAATGGCCAAGCCTATGCGCTCCCGCATTTCCGCAGCCGCCGCATTGGTAAAGGTAACTACCAGCAGGCAGTCCACATCCACCGGGTCCGCCGGGTCGGTAATTCGCCTGATAATGCGCTCCACCAGTACGGCAGTTTTACCCGCCCCCGCCGCAGCCGCCACCAGCAACCGGTCATCCTGGCCGGTAATGGCATCAAGCTGTTCCGGAGTCCATCTCTCAGTCATTTTAATCCGCCCGCCTCCCAACAACCAAAATTATCACCCAAATGTCATTCAACTTCCAACTTTCCAACCTTCCAACTTTCCAACACCTTATGCATCTCCCACGCCCCCCAACTCCTGCCTAATACGCAGCCAAACGAGAGCGTCCTTTACCGGCGTAATAATCCTGAAAGCATTGTCCGGCATCAGCAGATCAAACTGGCATACCGGCTTATACGAACAATAACGACAATAGCGAAACTCACCCTGCCGGTAGGGACTGATATCCTTAACCCCGGCCATAATATCATCGCCAACGCTGGCCAGTTGGTGCCGCAGGTAGGCCCGCAGCATCGCGAACTGTTCATGATCCAGCACTGCGGAGCGAGCGGAAAAGGTGCCGTCCTTTTTAATGCTGACCGGCAAAAGATCCGAAGAGGACCCGGCCAGGCCGTCCATCAACCGTACCAGCGCCGGCTCAGCCAACAGCAAGCCCTTCATTTGCAACTCTTTAAGCAGCAGCCGCTCCGCTTCCTCGCCGGCCAACGGCGTGCCGTCCGTTTGCAGCAGCGGCTCGGCAATGTGAAAATACAGCACGGCACCGGGCAGCCCCTGGTCCCCCAGCAACTTCTGGGAATACGCCAGCGCTACCTCCAAGTATGTAAGTAATTGCAGTTTGAGGCCGTACCAGATATCGCTCAGTTTGATAGTGGTCGCCCCGGATTTATAATCAATCACCCGCAGGTACAGCGCACCTTCATGCCGCGCTGCATCCAGGCGGTCAATTCGGCCGGTAAGCAGCATTTCCCCGCCGCCGGGCAGGGTAAACACCACGCCGGGCAATTCACCCCCGGGGCCAAAGGCCAACTCCAACCCCACAGGCCGAAAACGCCCGCGCCGGGCATGCTCGGACAGCACCAGCACCGAACGCTGCACAATACTCTTCAATCTGCCCGTCAGGTAACGATGCCGGGCGGAGCTAAGTAATATTTCACTTTGCAGGCGCGGGGCAAGTGTATCCACTACCTCACCGGCCAGTTCCCGGCACCGGCCTTTCTCCAGCTTTCCCCAGTCCAATCCCTCGTCCTGCAACCGCTGGGCAAACAGCTTCAATGCAGCATGAAAAAACTGTCCTGTATCCGGAGCCTGCAGGCGAAACACAGCCCTATCCTTTAAGCGCAACCCGTAGGACAAAAAATGAGCAAAGGGACAAGAACGGAATTTCTCTAGGCCGGACACCCCGGTCTTAAAGGATTGACCATACAGCCGCCGGCTTATTGCGCAGGGCAGCCGGTCTTCCCGGTTTCGGTAAAATAAGCTATTGATCACCCGGGCAAACATGGGATCATCGTACCTGTTCCGGACAAACCAGTTATATACATCCCACCACAGCGGGTCTATTTGCCGCCCGGCCCCGGCATCGCGCAAGCGTCCGGCCAGGTAAGTCAGGCAGCGTCCGGGGTGAGTGACAAATTCCAAGTCACGGACTTGGCCCGCCCCCGGTTCCTGCAACCACAGCCCTTCCACTAAGTCGGGGAAAATTTCCCAAAACCGGTGCACCACGGGTGACGGGCGCAGCGCCCGGCCTTCCCCGTCAGCCAAGGGATAGGATATCACCAACCGTTCTGCGGCCCGGGTAAGAGCCAGGTAAATTATATATTGCTCATCAAAAACCCGCCGCCGCACCCCCGGCGCCAGCGACAACCCGCTGTCCTGCAGCCGCTCCCGCTCAATTTCGGTAAAAATACCCTGCTCGGACAGCCGGGCAGGCAGCACCCCATCATTAATACCGGGAACGAAGGCTGCCCGTACGTGGGGACTGCGGGAGCGGTCCAGCGAACCCACCACCACTTGATCCAGCCCCGGTGGGATCAGGCCCAGGCGCAGGGTGGCCAAGCCGGCATCTAAAATAACCATGTACTGGTTTAAAGATAGTTCTTCCTCACCCAGCGCCTTCACCACCACATCCAGCAGCGCCACTAGGTCCTCCCAGATTTGCTCATGCTCCCGGGCTTCCTCCAACCGGCCTTCCTCAGTGGCTAAAGAAGCCCAGCGTTCCAGTTGCCCGGGCACCCCAAGTTGTTCCAACAACTTGTACAGCGCCCCGGTATAGTCCGCCACCGTAACGCTATCATCCTGCACAACCCGGTGGAAATCAGCCAGGGCAGCCACAGCAGCAGCCCGAATGCTGTTAATTTGCTCCAAGTTCTGCTTCTCCTGCTCTGATATATCGTCATCAGTTTCTAAGGTTAACCGGCGGCGATAAAGCCAGGGTTTGTCGTCATACCAGCGGCTGCCCCGAATGCCGTGCGCCAATACGTAGTTTTCCAGTAAATCGACTTCTTCACGGCTCACCGGGGCAAGATCGGTTTTCAGGTATCGGAACACGGGGTCAAAAGGCCAATTCTCGGCCACTGTTTCTAGAGCTGCCCGGATCAACTCCACCACAGGGTGATGGAGCACCGTACGCTTGTGATCCAGGAAAAACGGGATTCCGTAGTCGGTAAAGATCGCTTCAATCAGCCCGGCATACGAATCGATATCCCGCAGCAGCACCACAATATCCCGCCAGCGGTAGTCCCGGTCACGACACAGGCCGATGATTTCACGTGCCATGCCCTCCACTTCAGCCCGGCGGTCAGCGGCAGCTATAACGCTGATACCCGCTTCGGTTACATAACTGTCCACCTGTCCTTGTCTACCTGGAACCGGTGCACTTCCATCAACAAGTTCAGCTGCGCCCGGAGCAGTATTGGCACTATGCACAGCACCGGCTGCTGTGGCGGCTGGAACCGGTACCTGATCCCCGGTGCTTACAGCACCAGTTCCGGTACCTGGTGTTTTAGCCGCCGCCCAGTGGTTAAACAATGCCCTCTCCAAATAAGCCAGCTGAGGGGAAACGAACCGGGGGAGTGCTTCAACCACCGCTGCAGGCACCCGGCTGACCGGTAACCTTTCCTTTTCAGCCATGTTTACCAATTCATTATACGTTTCCCATACCGGGTAAAAGGGGTCGGTCTCAGTCATTACCAGGTTTACAGAATTAGGGTCTAGACACAAAGTTATGCTTATACCCCGAGTATGCCGCATCAGCGCTCCCAGTACAGCATATTCCAGCGGCGTAAAACCGGTGAACCCGTCCACCCAGATAACAGCCTCACTCAGCCACGATGAATGCCGTATCCTATCCGCCGCCAGGGCCAGATAATCGTCAGGGTCAATGAACCGGTCCTGCAAAAAATATGTAAAGTCATTAAATATCAGCTGCAAATCTCGCAATTTGTCCACCAGCAGCCCGGCGTCCCCCGCTTGCTCCAGTCCGGCCAGGCAGCGGCCCAGGTCGTCTACAGCCACCTGGTAAGTTTTAAATTCGCCCAGTGCCCGGGCCAGCTTGTCCACAAAACCAGGCAGCCGGGCAGCCCGGCCGAATACACGCAGCTCATCCAACCGTTTTTCCAGCAGACGACGCAAAATCATCCGCTTGCCTATTTCCCCCAGAGGCAGTTGGGTAGCCCCGCCCGCCTCCTGCAGTACCCGGTGAGCCAAACGGTTAAAGCCTAGTACCTGGGCACGCATAAAGCCGCCCGTACCCGTGATGCGGGCTAAAGCGTACTCAGTTTGGAAAGAAGCCTGTTCAGGTACCAACAGGATTAAAGGAGTGCCCAGCGGCTGACGCTCAAGCTCCCGGCCGATTTCACGCAAGCAAAGGGTTGTTTTACCGGCCCCAGCCCGGCCCATGACCAACCTTAGATACAAACTTCCGCCCCCCTAGTTAAGCGAAAATATCAAAGGCCTTCGCATAAACTGCGAAGGCCATCAAATTTGTCTTTCCCACCAAGCCGTTACCCACCAGTTTTTTTAAAGACCCACCCTCTCATAGGTGGGTGCTCGACCAATTGTTTCTGCCTTCCGTTCATGACGGCATGACATAGACAACCGGATCGTTGCTCCCGAATTACATGTGTAGGTTAAAAAAACAAGAGGTCACGCACCAAGTAGGTAATATTATAATCTCACAAAAAATTAAATAAATCAATTATTGACTTTAAAATGCTTTAATGCTATAACCAACAAGCACGGGCACGGCTATTTACTAGCCCTGGCCCGTGCCGCTTTAAATAAGAGTTAGACTATGACTGTAAGCGAGATTCTGTTTAAGCAGTCATCTATCTAGGCGAACCTCGCGGCTCACCTCCCCCTCCCGGGGGTGCCCCTACCCGCAGCTCAAAGGCTGCCTATTTGGGTTGCACGCTGGCGGAGTTTACCCTTGCACTCACCGGTTGCCCGGTGACTTGGTTTCTGTGGCACTTTATAGCTACTCAAAACCCAGTGGGTTTCTTTAACCGTCGTCAGGTCGCCCTGCCCCGGCTTGCGCCGGGCACCATACTACACCAAATGCCTTTTAGGCACTTGGTGTGCGTGTCTCGACTTTCCTCTACCGCCCGGTTTATCACCGCACGGCAGCGACTGCCTGTCATAGTCTATTTTTTTCAATGGTCACATGACTTAATTATAAACCAATTACCGCCTGTACGCAAATGAAATGTTCACCATATTCACCAACTTACATTTACCTCCGGACAAACATTGACTAACCGGCCAATTAAATGATAAATTTATTAAAAAGCAGTTCCATATTTAATTATGTGGAGAGGGGGGAAATACCCATGATGGAAAACTGGGCATCATTTTACATTTTCATGAGCATATTAACTTTTATCTCGATTTTTGCCGCTATATTTGCCAAACCCATTAAAAGGACAATGAAAGAACTGGATTACTATTCAGACGGCAAAAAGACCGACCACCATACCTATATACCCTACAGTTAATATAGCTGCAACCGGCAAGGTAGTTAAGCAATATTCATAAAATGTCCTAATACGAAGGAAGCTCTGCATTTTATACAGGGCTTCTTTGTTTATCACAGCCTGTATAATATTTGCATACTTTTCACATCCAATTAATATTAATTAACGGACAATTTTTTGTTTATAGAAATGCCCAGCTATAAGTGATATACTAATAATAATTAGCCATTGGAGAGGAGCGGTGATACAATGCATTCACTAAGCAAGCAATCACTGGTGAAGCTATTAGTGCTATTTTTGCTTATCATTAGCACCGGCTGTTCAAGTTTTAATAAACAAGCGGATAACCAAGGTAAAAATGCTGATATACCAGATAAAAATACAGAAGAACGAAACCAAATGCCTGACATAAACCTGCCTGTTTATTTTGTGGAATTCGGTACGGACGATGCCTACCTGATCAGGGAGATACATACCATTCCCCACACCAAACAAGTTGCCAATGCCGCTATGCAGGTATTAATTAAGGATAAAAAGAGTATTTTGCCGCCCGACACTAAAATATTGGGAATTAACATTGAAAACGGCCTGGCTACGGTTAATTTTTCCGAAGAAGTACTAAATGCAAATGTAGGGTCGTCCGGGGAGGCTTTAGGCATTCAAAGCATTGTAAATACCTTAACTAATTTACCTAATATAGAAAAGGTGGTTTTTCAGGTGAATGGCCGTACGGATGGCCGGGCACAAGACTGGTGGGGACATGTTGGCCTTTACAAACAGCCATTTACCAAAGATTACTCTAAAGTATATAAGCCGGCCATTTGGGTGACCCACCCCTCGCCCCATCAGGTAGTTGGTGTGCCTTTATTTATTAAAGGCAGCGCTATGGTATTTGAGGGTACGGTTAATGCCAAGCTGCTTGATAGCAACGGCAAGATATTAGCTGAGAGTTATACAACCACGTCAGGCGCACCAGTGAGGGGCGATTTCGAAATGAGCATAAAATTTGATCCACCTACAAGCGGAGAAGGCGTGTTGGAAGTTTTTGACTATAGCCCGAAGGATGGCAGCCCACAAGATGTTGTCTCCATTCCGGTGCAGTGGCCATAGTAATTAACAGGAGGTGCAATTAATATGTCTAAGACAAATAACGACTTTTCCAGAGAAATGAACACTACAATACTGGTGCAAAGAATTAAAAAAGACCTCAGCTGGATTCTAATAAGCCTGGTCGTATCTTTTGCAGCTGCAGCCGGAACATATATGTTACTAACCAAGTAATTCTACCTTACCTAACATTCCGGAAACAATAATTCATTTAAGAATAAATAACCGGGTACTATTAATTATAGTGCCCGGTCTTTTTAGCGATAAACAAAATACCAGATCAGTGCGGCCACAATCATTAATAATATTTTTACTGCAACCGACCTGCTTTTACCCACCAAGCCCTTGTATTTAAACCATTCCACCAGGCCGCTGGGAAGCACAAACACAATAAATAAAGCTTTAGCTACCGGCACCAAGGCAGGCATACCAAGTGTCAGCACCCATAATATTAATGCCCAAAGAACAATGGCCAGCGTAATACGCACCGGCTGTTGCAATTTATTTTCTTCTCCCGGCAACGTCCCACCCCCCTTTATCATATAATATACTTTCCCCCTGCCGGTGAAAAATCCTGCCGGAAATTGACGAGCAAATCATAACCACCCGTAAAACGGGTGGTTTGCTCTAGCCCTATAAGGGCTTATT
>JAENYS010000027.1 GCA_016841645.1 Desulfoscipio geothermicus
AACGGGTGGTTTTATGTTCGAAACGTATCCGTTTCGAACTTGCTAAAGCAGATAAGAAAAAAACCGGTCTTCCGACCGGTTAAATTATTATGCATATAAGACCGCCGCTACCTTCGTTAACAATGCGTCTAACAGTTTCCTGCAGCTTGATTTGAGCGTTTTCAGGCATCCTCTGCAGTTTATTTTGAATACCTTCGCGTACCAAATCACTGACTGATTTTCCGAATATTTCAGATTCCCAAATCTTTTGTGGGTTTTCCTCAAACTCGCTCAGCATGTACCTAACCAATTCCTCGCATTGCTTTTCGGTACCTATGATGGGTGTAATCTCGGTATTAATATTGGCCTGAATCATATGAATGGAAGGGGCACTGGCCTTTAGTTTGATGCCGAACCGGCTGCCCTGCCTAATAAGTTCGGGTTCCTCCAACTGCATGTCGTCAATCCCCGGTGTTACCATACCATAACCGCTTTCCCTGAGCTCCATAATAGCGGGGGCAACTTTGTCATATTCCCGCTTGTCTTTAGCCAATTCCTTAACCAATCGAAACAACTGGTGGTCGCCTTCCAACTTAAAACCGGTTTCCTCTGACAGTACTTGGTAGAATAAGTCCGCTTTAGAACTGATCTCTATGGCTGCCGTGCCTGTGCCCAGGTCCAGGTTATTTAAACTGACCATTTGCACCATATCGTATTCGCCTAGTTTTTCCACCGCTCCGTCAATATCCCGGAGACGCCTTACCTGTTGCACTGTGTCCTGTACCGCCAGATCGAATTTTTCCCTAAGCCAGTGTTTTTGTTCCAATTCTTCTACCCACAGAGGCATAGCTATCGAAACCTCATTGACCGGGAATTCAAACAATGCTTTTTCTAGAATTAGCATTATGTCCGGCTGGAGCATTTCCGCACAGTTCACCGGGATAACCGCTACATCGTATTTTTCTGAAAGTTCATCAGCCAGTTGAATAGCTTCTTCACTTTCAGGGCTGTTGGTATTTAAGATAATGATAAAAGGCCTGTTGATTTCTTTTAACTCCTGAACCACTCTTTCTTCGGCGGGTATGAAATTTTCTCTAGGAATATCGGTGATGGTACCGTCTGTAGTAATCACCAGGCCAATGGTGGAGTGCTCGCTGATTACCTTTCTGGTACCTGTTTCTGCGGCTTCCTCAAATGATATGGGTTCTTCAAACCAGGGGGTAGATACCATACGCGGGTTACCTTCCTCATCCTCATAGCCGAGAGCCCCCTCAACCCGGTAACCCACACAGTCGACCAACCGGACCTTTACTTTAAGATTGGGACTTATCTCTAGTTCGACCGCTTCGTTGGGCACAAATTTGGGCTCAGTGGTCATAATAGTTTTACCGGCTCCGCTCTGGGGAAGCTCATCCTTGGCTCTTTCTCTTTCGTATTCATTTTCAATATTGGGTATAACCATTAAATCCATGAACCGTTTAATAAAAGTTGACTTGCCTGTGCGCACGCCGCCGCTAACACCCAGGTAAATATCCCCCTCGGTGCGTTCCGCAATATCGCGGAAAATATCTAACTTTTCCATGAACGCACTCCCTCCTTATCAAAAATTTATATAATTAATAAAACGATATCAGAATAGCATCCCCCCTACCGGTAGGAAAAGCAGTATATAAAGGCCACCGGCCAACCTAATTCACGAGCAGTTTTTTCCAATGGCATACATTAACATTATATATATATGAGTAGTCACTATATTTATTACTATTTAATCAAAAATACGCCATTTAAATTTACAAATTGGACATTCGCTACCAGTAATATATGCACCCGTTTGTTAGGATATGGTTTTATTAAACCGGGCTTGCCCAGCCTGCTTACAAACAATCAGGCAAGTAAACAATCATATTTACATTATTTGCCACTTATACAATATAAACTCAATAAATGTATGTGTTTAGGTTTCTATTCAGATTTTGAATGCAAAAAAGCTGTCAAGTATATTGGAATCAATTGAATGAATAATTAATTTTCCCTAGCCAATTGATAGTCTGATCAAATATAAAAAACCGGCGTTACACCGGTTTTTTCGATACACTTTTGTTCTTGATAGTAAAAACTCACTTCCAACACCAAGCACCTCGTTCAGTTTACCACTTGATTTGGGCGAGGGCCACTTCTTCCACTTCTCTTGTTTTTATTCGGGCCATTAAATTATTCACCGCAACTTGAGGGGAAAGGTTGTGGAAAAGCACCTGGTACATTTGCTCAGTGATCGGCATTTCGATCCCCCAGGTAGCAGCCAGTGTGTGAGCGGCCAAGGTAGTGCGCACCCCTTCCACCACCATATTGACCTCACCCAGCGCCTGCTGCAATGTTTTGCCCCGCCCGATTGCTATACCGGCGCGGCGGTTGCGGCTGTGCCGGCTGATGCAGGTAACAATTAAATCACCCAGCCCGGTAAGCCCCGCAAAGGTTAATGGATTGGCCTGCATAGCCATTCCTAGTCTTGTAATCTCCGCCAATCCCCGCGTCATCAGCGCTGCCTTGGAATTATCACTGCCGTTAAGACCGTCTACAATACCGGCGCCCAAGGCAATAACATTCTTTAAAGCCCCCCCTAACTCCACACCGATGATATCCGGGTTGGTATAGACCCTAAAATTATCTCTCATAAATAAATCCTGAGCCAGTATGGCGGTATGCGAGGAAGTGGAGGCTACTACTACAGCGGTAGGCATTTTTTGGGCCACCTCTTCAGCGTGACTGGGGCCTGATAGCACGGCATAATGTTTTGTCCTGGGCAGGCCCGCCTCAGCGGTAAACACTTCTGATAATCTGAGCGTGCTGTCTTCCTCAATGCCCTTGGCACTGTTCACAATAAGTGTTTCAGTCCGGATGAAAGGCAGTGCTTCCCTGACTACTGTCCTGAAAGTGTGTGAGGGGACGCTAAAAACAACAGCACGGGCACCCGCCAGCGCCTGTTCTAAATCAGTTGTTACATGTATATTAGCAGGCAAATAAACTCCAGGTAAGTAGCGTTTATTTTCCCGGTATATTTTTATTTCCTCCACCTGTTCCAAGCGCCGAGCCCATAGATAGACCGTATCGCCATCCCCGGCTAGGTGATGGGCTAAAGCAGTGCCCCAACTGCCGGCACCCAGAACGGTAATTTGTTCACCATTTGTCGTCACACTACATCCTCCTGCCCTTTCCCACCTTGTATTCCGTACCTGATAAAATCTTATGTATATTGGAACGGTGCTTATAAATAACAAATATCGCCAATATGATGCCAAAAATGATGTATAGTCTGTCCATACCAAAAACTATCATAGCAATGGGTATAGTAATAGCCGCCATCATGGAACTCAAAGACACGTAACGACTGATACCCAGTGTAGTTAAAAGCACTACCAATGCCACCAGTGTAACCGAAGGGGAAATGGTCAGAATTATCCCCGCACCGGTGGCCACGATTTTGCCGCCTTTAAAACGCAGAAACACAGACCAACTGTGGCCGCACACGGCGCTGAGAGCGGCCAGCAGCTCAGTTTCAACACCGCCAAAGTAGCGACCCACCAGCACGGCGGCCACCCCTTTGACCATGTCCAGAACCAGCACAAATAGGCCATAACCCGGGCCCAGGTTGCGCCAAACATTGGTAGTGCCAATGTTGCCGCTGCCGCGTTCCATAATATTAATGCCTTTGGTCCTGGCCACCAGCACTCCCACCGGTATTGAACCAATCAGGTAGCTAATCACAACGGCCAATAGTGTATCCATAATTCCACTCCTTATCTTTTGCGCATGACCAGCTTAATGGGTGTACCCTCAAAGCCGTATGCCGAACGCAGCTGGTTTTCCAAATAACGCAGATAAGAAAAGTGCATTAATTCAGGATCATTCACAAATAAAATAATGGTGGGCGGCCTTACGGCTGCCTGAGTAGCATAAAAAATTTTCAGATGCCTGCCCTTGTCCTGGGGCGTAGCATTGTGCAATATTGCATCCCGCAGCAGTTGGTTCAAATCGGTGGTGGCAATACGCATGTTTTGCTGCTCACTTACATAATCCACCAGTTCCAGCACCCGGTGCACCCGCTGGTGAGTCAGAGCACTGATAAACAACGCCGGAGCGTACTGCATAAAACCAAGCCCGTCCCTAAGGTTTTCAATATAGCGGTTGGCAGTACGGTCATCTTTCTCCACCAAGTCCCATTTATTAACTACTAAAATGGAAGCCCGTCCCTTTTCATGAGCATAACCGGCAATTCTCTTGTCCTGGTCGGTTAATTGCTCCACTGCGTCAATAAGCATTAGCACAATATCACAGCGGTCAACAGCACGCAGCGAGCGAATTACGCTATATCTTTCGGTAGATAAGTCAATTTTACTGCGCCGCCTGATACCTGCAGTATCGATGATGGAATACTTTTTGTCCCCCCGGACAATATATGAATCAATAGCATCTCTGGTAGTACCCGGTATATTGCTGACTATAACCCTTTCCTCGCCCAGCAAGGCATTAACCAGGGATGACTTGCCCACATTAGGGCGGCCAATAACGGCAATTTTAATTACATCATCCTCAATTTTTTCTTCTTCAGCCGAGGGCAACTTTTGTACCACCCGGTCCAGCAAGTCTCCGGTATTTAAACCTTCGGCGGCTGAAACCGGGATTGGATCACCAAGGCCGAGACGGTATAATTCATATAATTCATGGGCTTTATCAAAATTTTCCACTTTGTTGGCTACCAGAATCACAGGTTTTTCTGAGCGACGCAAAACCTTGGCTACATCCTCGTCGGTACCGGTTAATCCAGCCCGCGCATCCACCACAAATAGAACCAGTTCGGCTTCTTCTATGGCCAGCTCAGCCTGCTTACGAATGTGCGATATTATTACACCCTCGTCCTGGTAATCCAACCCGCCGGTATCCACCAGAGTAAACCTGCGGTTATTCCACTCAGCATCTTGGTAGAGACGGTCCCGGGTAACACCGGGCACTCCCTCTACTATAGCCACCCGACCGCCTACTAAACGGTTGAACAAGGTTGATTTACCTACATTGGGACGTCCAACTATAGCTACTATTGATCTTGCCACTGGTACACCTCTCTCCAAAAGGAGTCACTCTTAAAAATCAGGCAAAGTTGCCTGTATGGATCTCTTAAGTACGCAAATTATATATAGCATCCGGCCAATCAAGGGTATAATCCTAATAACTGCACCAGTTCCACAGGATCATCCACCGGTATGACCTGTACTTTTAGTCTGCCGGCCAATTCTTCCAAAGTAATATCGTCTAAAAATACATGTTCACCTTCCCGAAGCATTACCCCAGGGATGAACAGCCTGTCGCCCAGATCAAGTCCTTCCAGGCCTGACAGTAAATCTTGCCCGGTTAACAAACCGGCTACGGTAACAGTTTTACCAAAATAGTTGTTTTCCAGAACATGCAGTTTCATCCTCAACCCGGCAATTTGGTTTAGCTCCGCCACCACCGGTGCCAATAAAGATCCGGCAAGAGTTCCGGTGACCAGAGAACAACGCACCGGGTTCTCAATGCGCTCGGGTAACAAACCGGCTAATTGCTGCCATTCATCCATGAAAAGCCGTACCAACCCCACTCCGTTTTCGGTTTGGGGAAAGCCGCCGTAGTCCTCCGCCGAGGGAATGGGTGCTCCGGCAAGCAGGTAAAACTCATCGCTAGCAAAAACAAACGGGTACTGGTATTCAGCAATAAAAACTTTTTGCCAAAGCTTTACTTCACGTACCACCGCCCGGGCCTCCGGTGCATTATAGGAGCGCAAACCGAAAAGCCCCTGGCGGTGAGCGGTTAAGCCCACGGGAACAACGGCCAGGGAACGCACCGCCGGCCAGAGTTCAGCCAGATCAGTTATCGTGCGGTTAAGTTCCGGGCCATCATTGATACCGGGACACAGCACCACCTGAGTATGCATTTGGATACCGGCTTTGGCCAGGTAACGCAGCTGGTCCATAATTTTTTCTGCCCGGGTATTACCCATCATCTTTTGGCGCAAGGCCGGGTTTGTGGTATGCACGGAAACATACAGCGGGCTTAGCCGCATTTGAGCTATACGCTCAAGATCGGCGGAGCCGGCATTAGTCAGGGTGATAAAATTGCCCTGGGCAAAAGACAGCCTATAATCATCATCTTTAATATACAGCGTTGGACGCATTTGCCCGGGCATTTGGTCAACAAAGCAAAATATACATTTATTGGCGCACTGGCGGGTTGGTCCCCAGCCATCGTCCTGAAAAGCAAGGCCCAAACTTTCATCGTAATCCTTTTCAATCTCCAGCAGCCAGTGCTCTTCATTGTATTTTCGCACCAGCACCTGCAAATATTCATCAGCAATTAAGTACTGGTAATCGAGGATATCGCTTATTTCCTGTCCATTGATCTGCAAAAGAACATCCCCGTGTTGTAACCTTAGTTCATCTGCTATGCTATTATCGTCTACGGATGTTATTACTAAGCCACGGTCCCGCATGGGGACCCTCCCCTCATGTAACATTCTTGTTACATTATCTGATAGCTGCCATATTTAGTCAAGATAAAGCTTATTTTTGGTTTAACTCCCGGTATATGTTCACTACATGGCGGCGTACCAACGGCAGACCCACATTTAGCAAACCTGGTATCCCGGCTATAAAGACCCCTACTGTCGCAAGCAAATTTTTACGGCATTTAATATGCACCAACTCATAATTATCAATATGCATAATGGCAAGGAAACTCATAATAATCCGCCGGACCATATCACCGTTACCCCGAGACCACAGGGCGAGACAAATTTCATCTTGCTCGTTTTGACCTAGATTATATACCGACGCATCTCCCCTGCCCAACCCGGTACAGGCCAGTACTTGCTCTAACTCGCCGGGTTTGGGCGGACGGTGAGCAGGAAGCGTCCCGCTACGGATAGCCGCTGCCAATGCGGCATAAGGGAATCCGGTATCATTGAAAAAGATTATCCTTTTCACTTTAACGCCTTTCCCCTGCCTTCACCCTACGCACCAGGTTGATGATATTGGTAAAAGCCCGGATTGTGCCCCGGGTAACCAGCGGACGCCCCGGATAAATCCATTTAAACCGGCGAGACATGAAGCCCCCTAGCCGCATACTGAAGTTAACTTTATCCAATACGTTGACCAGCTTATAATGCTGCGGTGATATGTCAAACTCCTGGGCCAGGCCGTGGATAATATTTTCTAATAGCTGCGGGCAGCCCCTCTGGCCAACAATGTAAATTTCATTATCCTTCCCGTCTATACCCATCAAGGTAATGTTACCATGATCGTGATTGTCCCTGGTATCAAAAAAAGGGATGGCCAGTAAATCCTCTTCCTTGAGTGTGCACTCCGAGGGCAACATACCCAAATGATATGCCGCAGCCGTAACGGACGAATGTGTACCTCCAAAACAATGGTAAATTATTTTCAAAGCTAATCACCCTTAATGCCGTACTATAAAATAGATACCGTTTTCCAGGTCATGCACCATAGCATCCAATGTTTTGGCTAAAAACAAAGCGGTTTTTTCTTTTTCCTCTTCGCTATCAGCGATAAATATGGGCACTGCACCAGTTACTTTATTTTTATCTGTCGTAATTACCGCCAGTATATACTTTGCTTCTTCGCCCAAATTACTTTACCCCCTGAATGGTTCATATATAGGGACAAAATAGCCTGGCTCCAAAACAAAACTTGGACAGGTTTCTCAATCCCTAATCGGCTGCGATCCGCCCGGCCTGAGTTTTTAGCGGTTTAACGCGGGCGCTTTCCAATAAAGGTGTTCTTTGCACGGCCAGTATCAAAGATGCCATATCCTTTTCAACAGGCATGATATATAAAGCTACCTCACCGGTATCGGGATTTTTACGTGCCAGCGGGGTAAATTCGGGTATGTCCACTTCCTTTTTACTGCCCATGACCAAAGCCGCGGTATGGGTGATAGCCATGCGCTGTCCCATATCATGCAAAGTGGCCCTAGCATTATCATCTTTGGGCTTAATCATTACACCCAGCGCCTCTTGCATTATTTTCCGCCGCACTTCAGGCAGTCCAACCGACATGAAATCAATTTCATTGACACACAATAGTGATTTTTTAAAATTAACCTGACCGGGAATTACCTCACAGATATCCCCGATATTTTTACCGGCCATAAAAGTTTTGCTAAAAAAGATCAGTATTAAAGCCATAGCCACAGCTGCCCAAATACCTGCCAGCATGGCTGCTATACTGGTAATAAAAGCAGTACCCATCACCAAGTAGTTACGTGCTTCAAAGGTACGGGCAATTCCTTCAATATAATCCTTACCCCGCTTTTCTAGTCTGGTCTCCTCAAGATTTTCCAGAGTTTGCCTCTCAATATTGCGGATTTCTCGAAACTGCTGGGCTGCTAAGGCCAGAAAAGTGAAGGCAGTGAAATCCTTGTTCATTAACGCAGGCACAGCCACAGCACCAAGGGCTGAGGCGATAGCACCTAGAGAAAAATGGGAGATATACCCGTGGGGATAACCGGGATATTGGCGGTAATCCAATTTAAGCAGCAGTACCCGGGTCAGAATACCTGCCAGGGTCCCGGACAGTATTATAACCATGTATTCTTCCAAACCGGGTCACACCTTTCGCTCGGTAAAACGGTGTTCATCGACTTCACCAGTTGGTTTCGGTTTAACATCAAATTGGGCGTATCATTTTGATTAGAAAGCATGATACGCCCAATTACCAATTAATATTTAGCGGCTAATCGCTTCTAATATTATCACGGTTATCTCTTAATGCATCATTGGCGTCTTCATCTTCACCAGCAGGATGGTTCATTTTATTTTCTTTTTTAAACCTTTTTCTCATCGGTGCTATAAACCCGGCAAATTCTCTGCCCCAATAGCCGCTTAACCGCTTACGAGCATTTTTCCAACTTCCGGAGCTGACCAGCAGGAATGCACCTCCGCCCAGCACAGCAACACCGATTATCCAAACTAGGGTTCTCCAACCGGCCGGTGAGCTGGCTCCTGGGCTGCCATATCCACCGGGAGTTTGGGCAACACCACCTAAACCAAGCAGACCTGGCAACGCATTGGCGAACAGGGTCGCGCCATTTTCGGCGGCCATCTTCGAATTGGTATGGGTACCCACTTCAACCAGCATGGCAGTGGACATCAGATCCTGGTTGTAATTACCCTTGGCAATAAATATTTCTTTTACCAAACCCGGGTGTACTTTATTGATATAAGCCATTGTTCTTTTGGCGAATTCCATATTAGACTGCATTTTAGGATTTTGCCTGCCCACCACCAGCCGAACTTGAGTGACATCTTTGCCGGCAATTTCTTTGCTATAGTAATTGGGGTCGGGTATACCATCACGGTGCACATCAATTATTGCTACAGGGTTTTTCTTCATTAAATCCGCCACGGTACGCCGGGAACGATAATAAGCGTTGGTATCCCTAGGTTCGTGAGGTGTTTTATCATGTAGAACATTAATACCTTTTTTCTTTAATTCCGCAGCCATAGCATCCCCAACATCAAATATACCGCCATTATAGGGTTCGCTTTCCGTACCGTCGGTAGGCACATAGGATTCCGCGCTGTGGGTATGATACAAGGCCACCGGCCTTTTTTTCCAGTCCTGCCGGCCTGCCACAGGTATAGTAATGTTTTCGTATTCATCCATATATCCCACCAGTTCCCGGTCCATACCTGTAAACTCGGCCTGAGCATTTAAACCGTCCACCGTCTTAACTTTATAATGCCGCCCGCTACCGGTGATCAACTCATCGCCTACTGTAACAGTACGGGACATCTGGCTGAGCAGTTTATTGCTGTTATCGGTAATTTTAAATACCTGACCATCCCTGTGATCGGCTTCCATACCGTTGTTCCAAATATCACCTGGTGACCAAACGGGAGATACGGAGCGAGATACCGCAAAATAGCCCAGCACTGAAACACACAGCACCAAAAATCCTGCTCCAAGGGCCATTTTTAACTGCTTTTTTTTCACTGTTTTTCTCCCTCCCTGCTATCTACACGCTCAGGTTTTTTTTCTGTTAGTCCCGGCTTGCGCAAAGCCTCCACTAATTCGTCAGACCGTCCCCGGGTAGCCGGTCCACCCTGCAGCCTTTCCCTGGTTTCACCGATTAGTTCCGCCAGTAGAACAGCCACTATACCGGCTAGCACGATGCCGTCAAACACACCGGCACCGCCTATAGCAACCGTACCGACCGGAGCTCCGATATAAAACAGCTGGACCAAATAAGCCAGGTCTACCAGCACCAATCCCAGCGTAGCGGCTATAAAAGCACTGCGGCGTGAGCGACCTGCAATATAAGCCACCAAACCGCCAATGATTGGATAAACCCACAGGGCATCCAAGTAGCCAAGAAAACGCCCGCCCGGTTCCACGTCACCTCGGGACATCAGATTGCCAACCCCGAAAATCACGGCACCTGTGATCAGTGCAGATATAAGCGCCCGGCCCCATTCCTTAGGTGTACCCGCCCTGCTTAGCAGGTAACCGGCTACGCCCAGCGGCACCAGTGCTCCGCCAACGTTAACCGACACATCATAGCGACCTGTACTCAGGGGAATATCGATAAAACTACCCACTGCCATTATTGCAATAATCCCCAAAGCAGCGCGATCCGAAATACGCATTCTGTCGAGCACGCGGTGGGCCATGCCAAAATAAATTAAAATGGAAACTACAATTAGTATAATTATACCGATGGGTAACTGAGTCATTGCGCACCCTCCTTAAAAGAATAGCTTCGTAAAACTATGCTTCCCTGGATAAAGGAAAATATGTGTGCGTACATCTTTTGCAAGTGGTTATATGTCGGCCAATTTTGGTTAAAAAAAAGAGGCCTATTATAGCCTCTTTAATAATCTTTATTTCACGAGCAATAGCTCGTCACAAAGTAAATTGAAAATCAAAAAATTTACTCCTGATTTTCAAAAATGTCACCAACCAGGTCACCAATAGTTACAGTGCCGCCGTCATTTGATGATGAGGCCTCTTGTTTTCTAGGCTGATGCTCTTTTGAGCCGGACTTGTTAGGTTTTTCCCGGTCCACCTCCCTGATGGATAAGCGAATACGTTTTTCATCGGAAGCCACACTGAGTACCTTGACTCGAATTTCTTCACCTTCTTGCACCACTTCATCAGGAGTGGCCACATGCCGGTCGGCTAAATGTGATATGTGCACCAGACCTTCCACACCGGGTTCTAATTGTACAAAAGCACCAAAGGGAGCCAAGCGCACCACCTTAGCATTGATGACACTGCCCACCGGATACTTGCCTTCAACATTATCCCAGGGATTGGGAAGCACCTGCTTTAAGCCCAAGGATACCTTTTCATTCTCCCGGTCCACACGCAAGACCTTAACATCCAATTCATCGCCCACCTGTACCACTTCGGAGGGGTGATTGATGCGATACCAGGCCATTTCAGAAATGTGCAGCAGACCGTCAACACCACCGATATCCACAAAAGCACCAAAATTAGTCAAGCGGCGAACAACACCCCTGATTACTTGGCCCTCTTCCAGGTTTGTAAGCAATTCCTCACGATTACGGGCATATTCTTCTTCCAGAACAGCTTTACGGGAAAGAATAACCTTCCTTCTAGCCCGGTTGAGCTCGATTACTTTGGCATTTATTTCCATATTTAAATACTTGCTCAGGTCTTCAACATAGCCCCTATCCACTAATGAGGCGGGCAGGAAAGCCCGTACGCCTACATCCACCAGCAAACCGCCTTTGACTACCTCACGAACAGAGCCGGTGACCACTTGACCCTCATTCATGTCTTCTTCCAGGCGTGCCCAAGCTTCTTCAGCGTCGGCTTTTTCCTTGGATAGAATTACCCTACCTTCATTATCTTCCGATTTTAACACATACACTTTTATTTCATCGCCCACTTTTACTACATCCTGTGGGGAATCTACGTTAAAATTAGATAGTTCCCTAATCGGGACTACTCCTTCCGACTTGGCACCCACATCAACCAGCACCTCGTCCTGATTAACCTGCACCACCACACCTGTAACAATATCACCGTTTTTGAGATTCTTAACCTCAACGGCATCTTCCATTTCCTGATTCATGTCTTCCTGCGGCTCGGCTTCAGCTACCGGCTGCTCTTCAACCTGTGTTTCCATTACTTCTTCATTGTTGGTTTCTTCAAAATCCATCATTCGACTACAAACCTCCTCTATAATCCAGCCGGGTGTAGATGCGCCTGCCGTAACCCCCACTGTACGGAGCCCTTTCAACCACGCAAAATCTATTTCATCGGCTGTTTCTACCCGATACACCGGTTTTCCGGCAGTATGGCAAATTTGAGCCAGTTTGGCTGTATTGGCGCTTTTATTACCTCCCAGCACCAGTACGGCATCAACCTGCTGTGCAAGTTCCAGCGCCTCCCTCTGCCTTTCAGCAGTGGCCAAGCAGATGGTATTGTACACTTGCACCCGACTGCCGCTGTTTCTTAATACTTTAATTACAGCATCAAAGTTATCCTGCCGCTGGGTTGTTTGCGCAACAACACCTAGCTCAGGGAATTTATCCAACTTTTCAACTTGGCCGGCGTCGGCTACCACCATAGCCCTGCCGCCGGACCAACCAATAATGCCTTGTACTTCCGGGTGGTTGGGATCGCCTACTACCACCACGGGTATGTTTTGCTTTACCAAGTCATGTACCGTTTGCTGCACTTTGCGCACAAACGGGCAGGTGGCATCCACCAAGTCAAGCCCTCTTTGTTCAGCACGATGGTAAATTTCAGGTACCACACCATGGGAGCGGATAATTACAGTTCCTGGTCCGGTAATTTCATCTACATCGCTTACCGGTATAATACCCTCACTGGACAGCGCCCCGATAACCTGGTCATTGTGAATCAACGGGCCCAGTGTGTACACAGGTCCATCTCTATCATGCAAACATTTCCGGGCCATTTCCACAGCCCTTTTCACGCCAAAGCAAAAACCTGCTTTGGCGGCAACTTTTACCTTCATCAACTTCACCGCAACTTTACCATTTTATAGATTTGCTAACTTCCCAACGCTATTTATCGATAACCGCCAGCAGACGGCTTATTTCCGCCATTAACTCCCGGCTGACATATTCCATTTCCTCCCTGGTTACTTTCTGCCGTTTCGGTGTGGTTAAATTCATCGGTCTGCCGACATTTACCTTCATTCGCCCCCAATAGCCTTTAGTTCCGCTAAGCGCTATCGGCAATAATGGCACACCCCCTTTTAAGGCCAACATAGCGGCACCTAAATGGGGGTTTAACATCTCACTAGTTTTACTGCGGGTACCTTCTGGAAAAATGCCCACCACTTTCCCGGAGTTAAGCAATCCTAATGCCCGAAGTATAGATGAAGGGTGAATGCCTTCACGCTGTACCGGAAAAGCACCAAAATTGGTAATTAAAGCACCAAGCACTGGAATATTGAATAACTCTGCTTTAGCCATATAATGGATTCTTCTGTTTAGTATACAACCTATAACCACTGGATCCCAGTAACTAACATGATTGGATACCACTAGAAAACCCTGGCCTGCCTGTAACCTGGGGTTGCCATATATCTTCAACCGGCGCACCAGTTTTATAAAGGCCAAACAGATTATCTTACAAACGCTGTATAACATTAACCGGCCCCCCTGGAAACCCGGCCTACAATTAAATCAACCACCTGTTCCACGGTCATACTGGTACAATCGATTATCTCAGCGTTAGAAGCAGGCTTCAGAGGGGCCATTGCCCGGTTGGAATCAATGTTATCACGCTGGGCAATATCTTCAAATACTTCTTCATAGGCTACCGTAAATCCACGCTCGGTAAGCTCGGCATGACGACGCCGGGCCCGCTCCTCCACGGAAGCAGTAAGAAAAAACTTCATCTCGGCATCGGGCAAAACCTTAGTGCCAATGTCTCTGCCCTCCATCACTACGCCGCCCGCGGCACCCATCTCCTTCTGCAGCCGAGTCATTTTATGCCTCACACCCTGTATCTGAGAAACCACTGAAACACAGCGTGAAACTAGCGGAGTTCGGATCTGAGTTGAAACGTCTACACCATTTAAAAAAATACGGGTATTGCCATTTGTATCAACCCTCAGCACTAAATCGACACTTTCAGCTATCCGGGTCAAGTTTGTTTCATCACTCATATCTACTTTATCCATTAAGGCCTGTAATGTTACAGCTCTATACATGGCCCCGGTATCAATATATAAATACCCCAGCCTCTCAGCCGCCAATTTGGCGACCGTGCTTTTACCGGCTCCGGCAGGGCCGTCAATGGCAATCTTCAGTAAACGCCCCATATGTGTTTCACTCCAAAGAAAACGAATACTCCAATTATTTTCGACATGCTGTTGGAATATCCTCTTTAATATAAAAAAATAAACCTAAAAAAAGTGATTTCCTTCCAGGTTTATTATTGCACACTTAGCGAATTTAATGTATCAAAAAAAGCAGGAAATGAAATTTTTACGCATTCCGCCGACTTGATCTTAGTTATCCCTCTTGCTTTTAAACCGGCCACAGCAGCGGCCATAGCCATCCGGTGGTCGCCATAACTATCACATTCCACCCCTTGCAAAGCATGCCGCCCCCCCCGGATAACAAAGCCGTCCTCCTGCTCGGTTATATCAACGCCCATGTGACTGAGCAGTTTAACTATAGCAGTAATCCGGTCGGTTTCCTTAAAACGCAACTCGGCAGCATCACGAACTACAGTTACTCCCTCCGCCATCGACGCTGCCACTGCCAGAGCAGGCAACTCATCTATTAGGTAGGGAATGATAGCACCGCTAATAGTTGTGCCTTTAAGACGGCTGCCGCGGACCCTTATATCTGCCACCGGTTCACCGCTAACCTGTCGTTCATTTATGATGTATATATCGGCACCCATTTCCATAAGTACCTCCAGTGCACCCGCTCGGGTGGGATTAATACCCACATTGCGCACTAACAGATCCGCGCCGGGTACCGCGGCTCCGGCCACCAGAAAAAACACCGCAGAGGATATATCCCCGGGTACAACAACTTTACATCCCCGCAATTTCGGTCTTCCCCACACCGAAACTTGCTTATCCTCAACTTCCACCCTAGCACCAAAATAACTTAGCAACCGCTCGGTGTGGTCCCTGGAGCGAACCGGTTCAATTACCGTAGTCTGGCCGTCGGCAAATAGACCGGCCAGCAGAACAGCGGATTTAACCTGGGCGCTGGCCACCGGTGACCTGTATGTAATAGCACAAAGACCGCCCCCCGTAATGGCCATGGGGGCATAGGCATTGCCGCTCCTGGCCGTGATCCGGGCTCCCATGGCAGCCAGCGGTTTGATGACCCGCTGCATAGGTCGACTACGAAGCGATGTATCGCCGGTGAGCACCGAAAAAAACGGACATCCGGACAGTATGCCCGCCATTAGTCGTATGGTAGTACCCGAATTACCTGCGTCCAGAACATCTTCTGGCTCCCGCAGCGCATTAAAACCACCGCCGCGCACCACCACCCGGCCTTTTTCAATATGTACCTCTACTCCCAAAGACTGTACCACATGTATGGTAGACTGGCAGTCCTCGCCAAATAAAAAGTTTTCAATTTCAGTTTCCCCGTCAGCCAGCGCACCCAACATCACAGCCCGGTGGGACATGGATTTATCACCGGGCACCTGTACATCACCACGCAGGGTACATACCGGTTTTATCGCAACTTCCAATTGGTCATACTCCTTTTTCACCCGGAACCACTTGGCGCCGGGTTTTTATCACGCTTAACTTTACTACTCTCTAACCCTTGCGACGACACTTAATCCCCTTGTCTTGAAACAACTCCATGGCCAACTCCTGCTCTTCTACAGTAGCGAAACCAACCATTATAGTACCCCCGTACCCCTCCCGGGCACGCAGTATTTCTATTTCCACTATATTAATGTCCGCTTCGCCCAACATCCCGGCCAACCCGGCAATGATTCCGGGCCGGTCGGGTACAGTAACAACGATTTCATAAATATAGGGCAGATAGCCTTTTGGCCTCAAGGGCAACTTTTTTCTTACCGTGCCGGCACCTGACAATATATGCATCATTTTTTCGGCATCTCGCCGGCGCAAGGCGGTCTCCAGCTCATCCATAGCAATGCGCATATAATTAAGTGTTTTCAGCACCTGCTCGCGATTGGACAGGAATATATCCCGCCACATGGTCGGGCTGCCAGCGGCAATCCGAGTGGTATCACGAAATCCCCCTGCTGCCAGCGCCATAGCTTTATCCCCTACCGGCATGCCCGCCACAGCGTTCACAAGGGATACGGCCATAAAATGGGGCAGGTGGCTGATGGCCGCCGTAACCAAATCATGTTCCCGGGGCGACATTTCCATTAACACAGCGCCTATGGCCCGGACCAGCCGTCGCACAGTATCCAGTGCGCCGGTATCGTTTTCGGGTGTCGGAGTTAACAAGTAAAAGGCATTTTCAAAGAGGTAGGGGTCAGCGCCGCTAAAACCAACTGTTTCAGAGCCGGTCATGGGATGCCCGCCAACAAAACAGTCTCCTATAAGCTCTCCAGCTTGCCCCATCACTTCTTCTTTAGTGCTGCCCACGTCCGTAACTATGGCACCTGCCTTAATATACTGTTTTATTTCTTTTAACAACGCCCCGGTAACCCCTACCGGGGCCGCCAGGATAACCAAATCCGCCTCAGAGACGGCCTCGGGTAAAGCGGCCGCCTGGTGAATTGCGCCTGCAGCTAGGGCCATAGCCAGGTTATCCCGGTTTACGTCTACACCGCAGATGTGACCCGCCAATTGACGTTCACCAAGCGCCAACCCCAGTGAACCGCCAATCAGACCCACGCCAATAATAGCGCAACGTTCTATTATCATGACAATTGACCTATTTGCTTACCCATTAATTCGGCTATACCATTTAACTGCTGCATCAGCACCCGGAAATTTTCCGGGTTTAAAGATTGGGGCCCGTCACAAACGGCCTCCGCCGGGTTGGGGTGTACTTCTATCAGCAGACCGTCCGCCCCTGCTGCTATGGCGGCTCTGGACATGGGATCGACAAACCGCCATTTACCAATGGCGTGACTGGGATCCACGATTACCGGCAGGTGACTCAAATATTTTATTACAGGCACAGCGGTCAGGTCCAACGTATTCCGGGTGTAATCATCAAAGGTACGTATACCCCGCTCGCAGAGGATAACTTCCCGATTCCCCTCGGCCAAGATATATTCCGCTGCCAACAGCCATTCCTCTATGGTAGCAGAAGAACCGCGTTTCAGCAATACCGGCTTGCCGGCCCAGGCAACCTCCCGAAGCAGAATGAAATTTGACATATTGCGGGTGCCAATTTGCAAAATATCTGCATAACGGGATACTAATCCTACCGTGCGAGTGTCCATTACTTCGGTAACAATACGCAGACCCGTACGTTCCCGGGCTTCGGCAAGCATTTCCAGCCCCTGTTCTTCCAGGCCCTGGAAGGAATAAGGCGAGGTGCGTGGTTTAAAGGCACCGCCCCGCAGCAAGGTTGCCCCGGCTTCTTTGACAATTTGGGCTGCTTGCAGTAACTGTTCCCAGCTTTCAACTGCGCATGGACCGGCCATTACGTGAATGGTGTCCCCACCTATGGTCACTCCTCCTACCTTGATAACGGTGGGTTCATTCTTGTAAGCCCGACTGGCCAGTTTATAAGGTTGAAGTATGGGCACCACCTTTTCCACGCCCGGCATAGCTTCAAGGGACAAATCGTTCAACCTGGTTTTATCTCCGATAGCCCCAATGATAGTCCTTTCCACACCCCGGGAGAGATGGATTTGAAAACCTGCATTTTCCAGTTTCTTTAATATATTATCTATATCATGGCTATCTGCATTGTGATTCATCACAACGATCATAATAAAGCCTCCATTTGACATAAATGTTAGGTTAGCTAGGTTTTAGTATACTAAGTATCAGGTTATATTAAACATTTTCTTAAATACCCGTGTAATCCCCAAGATCCCTAAAATGCAAAAAAACCCCCCAGGGGAGTGATTTATGTTTTCATACTATCGCCCCCTACCGTACTACCGTGCTCCGTTGTCAGTTTGCTTATACTAACTATTCAACTAAACCATGCTACCGTGCCAATATATTAACACTTTTAACCGCCTGGTGCAACAGGTGCTATAATACATTATGCACGTTGCGGGCACGCTCAATTAATATAGCCATTACACCGGGGGTTAAAGATTGAGAGCCATTCCTCCAAAGTATCGGTATGCCTCAAGTTAAATCAGGGCGAAGCCTAACTGCATCGCCCAGGTAAACATGCTTGATATCACCCTGTCTCGCACTGGTATTAACCAGCATAAGTACCCTGATGCACCGGCTCAGGCTACCTTGCACATCCATTTCCAGGGCACACATCATGGGCACCTGGCTAAAACCGGCCAGTCTTCTGACCGCTGCAGCCGGAAAGGCCATGTCCAAGTCACTGGTTACAGTAAACAGCACACTTGCTATATCTTCAGTAGAAAGGTTGTTGTTTTCGACAAGCATAGCGCCGACAAGTTGTTGGGCAGCCTTACCAATAGCTTGTTCTGTATTTTCATCAACCGTGATCGCACCTCTAATCCCGCGCATTACATTACCCCACATATTTAAGAAGATACTGCCCGGTGGCCAAGCCCGACAGCTACCTCATCCAGGTGAAGCATACCAACACCAAAAAAGACGGCCACACTAATATGATCCTGGTATCTGGCAATGCCTATTTTACCGCCCACATTCAGGCCCAGGGCCTTTGTCATCACCTGAGAAATGGCCTCCCTAGTAGCCCCGGCCACAGCGCCTTCATCGGCGTGCACCTCGCGGATTACCCCCTCACGCTTAGCTGCCACCACCGACCGCTCAATAATTTTATTTACCGAGGCGATAAAATCGCCCCCATGATCCACAGCTGCTGTTTTAATGCCTGTTTTTAAATAACTTGCCTTCAACTCCTTTTCCTGCTCCCTGCTATCTGTAAGGGCCATCTTTATTGCGGCCCGGGCCACTTCCCTGCTGCCTAATAGCGCCATTTCCAAACACCTCCACTATCAATTAATGATTAGCCTTGCGTAGATTTGCCTATCACTACCGGGCCGATTGTTTTAGTGGTTCCCTGCACCTCTATAACCATACCAGCTGACGGCACTAACACATTTCCATAAGTTTGAATTACTTTAAAGGAAACAGGATGCTCATAAAAGCCGGTTTCAATGGCCAGCTCATCCCCATCGGTAACGGGTACAGTAACATAGCGGTTCTCGAAATAACCTTTTTTTTCACCGTTCACCAATACCGCAGCTTTGGGTAAAGAAGTATAATCCATCAGTTGAAAGGTTACCAGGTGGTTAAGGTCAGCCTGCACAAAACTACCTTGGTCTACTATACTCTCATCTACTTTCCCGATAACCCGCAGCGCAGGATCATTGGTAAACCACTGCACGGAGACAAGCATTACTGCACACATAACGACAACCCTTAACAACCAACGCTCTAAATTAACACCCCAGAAAAGAAAACCTTTACGCACGACAGATCACCTTTCTTTTTTAACATGATATATGCCGTACATTTGATTATTATTATCATAAGTTATGTTTTCTTTCGAAGTGCGCCACATAACCTTTTATTTCCTCACCGACCTTGAATAAAAATCGTTCCAGATCATAACGGGACAGTACTATACTCCCTGGTTCAATAATCTCAATTGTACAAAAGCTCTCCCGGACAATAAAACGCAACAAATCCTCTATATTATCCGCTGTTAAAGTAAGAATAACGGGTGCGTAGGCTACATTTACTTCGTTCACGTCGTCCCAAACAGTGTAAACCTCAATACTAGTTTCAATATTTTCTACATGTATGCCCTGTATAGGCACGTTTCTAAGCAGTGCTACCTGCTGTTCCCTAACCTCCTCAGCAACTCTGTCCACCGGTTTACCACCAAATAAGAAACGACCAGACCGGCCCTGCCCTTTATAATCTAGCCTAACTTTTGCTCTAATTTCTGTGTCTGGATTCAATTCAGCCACGTATATATGCACCTCCAAGCGGAGTTTAATGATCATAATTCTACCATTAAGCGGAATATCCTGCCATCAGTACCTGGAATAACAATATATCACGATATTTTTAACGCTTTCATTAACATTTTCACTTCCCGGGTTGTTAAATGCCGAAAACGGCCCCTCTGCAAGTCGCCTATTTTCAGTGGACCGATACCGACACGCCGTAAGCTAAGCACCGGATGCCCGATATGCTCGCACATGCGGCGTATTTGCCTGTTTTTACCCTCATGGATGGTAATTTCCAGCAGTGCACTGTCACTTTTATTTTTAAGCAGCCGTATTCCTGCAGGGGCAGTTGCGCCATCTTCCAGCACTACTCCCTTAGCCAGTTCCTCTAGTTTATCCTTATCAGGTACTCCCTGAACCATCGCCCGGTAAGTTTTCGGTATCTCGTGACGCGGGTGGGTTAGAGCATAAGTCAGTTCACCATCATTGGTAAGCAGCAGCAACCCTTCGCTGTCATAATCCAGGCGGCCCACCGGATAAACCCGCTGTTTTACTCCGCTTAATAAATCGATGACCTTGCGCCGCCCTTGGGGGTCACTGACCGTACTTACATATCCAACAGGCTTGAATAACAATATGTAAACTTTTTTCTCGGGTTTGCGCACCGACCGGCCGTCAACCTCCACCCGATCTTTCAGCGGGTCTATTTTAAGCCCGGGCAGGGTAACCGGCTTACCATTTACCCGCACCTTGCCCTGGGCTATTAATTCTTCGCTGCCACGACGAGAGGCCACCCCCGACCTAGCCATGAATTTGTGCAAACGCTCCAAATTTTAATCACCTCACCATGCATTTTATCACGTTTTTTAACAAAATAAAAAAGTTCCGCACTGAACAACCATTTTGGCAGCAGTTACAGAACCTTATCCCAAATAATTGCATCATTAAGGGATGAAGTCACCCATCTAGGCCGGCCCAAAAAGCTTGTGCGCCACGTAGACTGAAGCAATTAGAGTGGTAAAATCCGCACAAAGACCGGAAATAATGGAATAGCGGTACCGGGTTATACCCACCGACCCGAAATACAACGTAAGCACGTAAAAAGTGGTATCGGAACTGCCCTGCATGGTGGAAACCAGGCGACCGATGAAACTGTCGGGGCCGTAAGTCTTAATAATATCGGTAGCTATACCCAAAGAGGCACCACCCGAAAGGGGGCGCATAATGGCATGTGGCAACACTTCAGCAGGAAAGCCTACCAGGTTGAATACCGGGGATAAAACGCCCACAAGCATGTCCAAAGCCCCGGAAGCTCTGAATATGCTAATAGCCACCAGCATAGCCACTAAAAATGGTATAATCTTAATAGCCGTACCAAACCCTGCCTCCGCCCCTTCCACAAATTTTTCAAACACATTGACCCCACGAATCATTGCAATCAAGGGTACCAACAGCAGCACAATGGGAACTGCCCAGCGGGAAATATCGGAGACGACGCCGAACAATTATATTCACCTCCCCCGGTGGTATAAGTAACGCAATAACCTATCCATGCAAATAGCCGCGGTCATACCCATAGCTGTGGCAAAAATTGTGGTGCCTACTATCTCCGTAGGGTCCGCCGAACCGTATATCAACCTGATACCTATGATGGTAGTGGGAATAAGCGTAATACAGGAAGTATTCAGCGCCAGGAATGTGCACATGGCATCGGTGGCTTCTTTAGGATCCCCCCGGTTTAATTTTTGCAGCTCTTGCATAGCGATCAATCCCATAGGTGTTGAAGCATTGCCCAACCCCAGTATATTGGAGCTTAAATTTAAAATAATCGCACCCATTGCCGGGTGCTCCTTGGGCACGCTGGGGAAGAGAAACCTGGTAATGGGCTGCACCAGCCGGGCTAGCGCCTGCACCAAACCGGCTGCTTCGGCCAGTTTCATAATACCCAGCCAAAATGTAATGATGGCGATAAGATCAATAGCTGTATGAACCGCAACCTGCGCACCTTCTAAAGCAGCCTTGGTGACCACTTCGACATGACCGTTGATAGCGGCTACCAGCACTCCGATAACCATCATACCCAACCAAATATAATTAACCATATTTTTCCCCCGCTATTAAAGATGTTTAGTGGCATCCCCTTACCACAAAAAGTATGATCGGGTTGTCCCAAATATGTATAAATGCTGTAATTTTGCATGAATGGAACTCTTCAAGTCTACGTGAATATGATGTATTAGAGAGCGGATCGCCCGCTAAAGGGGGATGGAAAATGCAAGTTATTATTGTTGGGGGAGGCTGGGCCGGCTGTGCGTCGGCCTATGCAGCAAAAAAGGCCGGCGCAGAAGTAATGCTGCTGGAAAAAACCGATATGCTGCTGGGTACCGGTTTGGTGGGTGGCATCATGTGCAATAACGGCCGGTTTACCGCCCTGGAGGAAGCCCGCGCTCTGGGCGGGGCGGAATTTATCGCTTTAATTGAATCCGTTTTCAGGCATCGCTATGTCGATTTTCCGGGACACCGGCACGCTATGCTCTACGATGTCACTAAAATTGAACCGGTGATACGAAACTTTTTAACCCGGTGCGGCGTTACCATAAAATTACAGACCAGAATGACGGAGGTTTTTGCCAGTGACGGTTACATAAATGGTATAGTAACAGCTAACGACGAAATGCTGCGCGGAAAAGTCTTTGTGGACACCACCGGGTCGGCGGGACCGGCCAAAAACTGTACCCGTTTCGGCAGCGGCTGCGCTATGTGCATACTGCGCTGTCCCAGTTTCGGTCCGCGAGTTAGTCTTACCGCCAAAGCAGGTCTGCCGGAAATCAAAGCCGGAGAAAACTTTGCCCATTTTGAGGCTATGAGCGGCTCATGCAAGATCGATAAAGGCTCCTTGGATGTAAATTTAGTGCAACAGCTGGAACGCGACGGAGTACTAGTTATTCCCCTGCCGCCGTCCATGTACAAAGATGAATTACTGGGCAGCAAAGCCTGCCAGCAGTACGCTTTAACCGAATTTGCCAGGAATTTGGTGCTTCTGGATACCGGGCACGCCAAATTAATGACGCCTTTTTTCCCTTTGGAAAAATTACGCACGCTAAGAGGATTTGTCAACGCCCGTTATGCAGATCCATATTCGGGCGGCAGAGGTAATTCAGTACGCTTTATGGCCATGTGTCACTGCAACGATGCATTGCAAGTTGACGGCATGAAGAACTTGTTTTGCGCCGGGGAAAAAAGCGGTCCGCTGGTGGGGCACACCGAAGCCATTGTCACCGGCTTTATCGCAGGATACAACGCGGTGCGGTTGCTTGCCGGGCTGGACCCGCTGGCATTAAGCGATAATTTGGCAGTTGGAGATATCATTGCTTATATGCACCGGGAGATAAAAGAGCCCGCGGGGCTTAGCAAAAAGTATACTTTCTCCGGTTCGGTATACTTCGAAAGGATGCAAGAGAAAGGTCTTTACAGCACCAATACCTCAGAAATATATGAGCGAGTTCGCCGGGCAGGATTATATCAGCTACTTGGCAAAAGACTAGTATAAAAACTACGCAGTCGGCATGGAAAACCATCTCAATTAAAAGAAAGACCGGGAGCCTTCCCGGCCTTTCTCATTTGAGCCAGATATTACAGCTATACATAGTGGTATAATGTAAACTATAATCTATATATAGTAAGCATTAGTCATCTTCCTATTATAATCCCCGGTACTCCGGGGATTTTTTTATCTGCTTTAGCAAGTTCGAAACGGATACGTTTCGAACATAAAACCAC
>JAENYS010000005.1 GCA_016841645.1 Desulfoscipio geothermicus
AATGTTGATTTCCATGTCCCGGACAGGTGATGGATTTTGCTCCGGAATACTCATAAACATATTTTGTATGCGTGAGTGTTACAGTGCTGATATGTACTGTCGGGCCTTTTACCGCCCAAACGAAGAAAGCTTCCTTGAGGGCCAAATTAGCGGATTTGAATATTTTGATGGAGCCCCTAAGCGAATGATATTTGATAATGCCAAGGTGGCAGTAAAAGAAGGCTTTGGTGTACATGCAAAAGTCCAGGATAGATACCAAGCATTATCAGCCCACTATGCATTCAAATGTGAATTCACTAATATTGCCGCTGGTCACGAAAAAGGGCTGGTAGAGGGGCTTGTAGGCTGGGTAAGACGAAATATATTAGTACCCATACCAAGAGTAGCCACTATAGACGAGCTAAACGCCGAAATACTACGCAGATGCCTCAAATACCGTGAGCACAAAATAAAAGGCAGAGAACAAACCGTAGGTGAAATGGCGCAGACCGCAAAAGTAAGGATGGCTCAACTGCCCCGTTACAGATTTGACCCCAGCAAGAGCATAACCGCCAGAGTTAACGATTTCTCCACGGTGAGATTTGACTACAATCACTACTCTGTACCGTTAAAATATGCCGGGAAAGAAGTTAGCGTTAAGGGCTATGGCAATGAAGTTGTGATGTTGTATCGTAACACTGAAATAGCCAGGTACCAGCGCTGTTACCAAAGAGGACAAACCCAATACAGGCTTGAGCATTACATAGATCTTATAGACAAACGGCCCCGCAGCGTATTTAACGCAAAACCTGTAAAAAGCAATATATCAGCTGAATTGCTTGAGATAGGCAAACGTCTATCTGGACCGCGGGAAATGGTGAAGCTTTTACGACTACTTGTTGATTACGGAGAGGACAGACTAATGTCCGCTATAGACTGCATACAAAGCACTGAAATATCTATAGAGAAAATACAAGCACATCTGATACCGGTAAATACGCCAACAAAAATACACTCACGGATAGATATAAAAGTTACCAAACCCCAGCTTAATAAATATGACGATCTAATGAGCGGGGGTGCTGCAGTATGACTGGAGTAAATTCTACCCAGATAAACCCCGTTAAAGAGACCATAAAACTTTATGCAAAGCAACTCAAAACTCCGACGTTTGCAGGTTATGAAAATGTTGTTAGACAGCTAGAGCCTGGTGACGGATACGATAAATTCCTGTGCCGGCTCATGAAACAGGAAATTTCACAGCGACAGGAAGCAGGGCAAAAACGACGGATTAAAAAAGCCGGGTTCCCTGTTATGAAGACCCTTGACGAATTTGATTACACCAGGCTCGAACATGTATCAGAATCCTTCATATGGGAGCTTGCCTCTTGTGATTACATTAAAAATAGGCAAAACATTGTAATGATAGGCAACCCAGGCGCCGGAAAGTCCCATTTGACCATAGGACTAGGCATCAAAGCCTGTTACGCTGGATTTAACGTTAAATTCTATACAACTACAAACCTGGCCAACGAACTTGCGGAGGCAGTACAGTTCCACCGATTGTCCAAACTGGAAAAAAGCCTAGCCAAAATTGACTTATTGATAATAGATGAGCTTAGTTACCTAACCTTAAACCGTTACCAATCCGAGATGCTTTTTCAGGTAATATCAGAGCGTTCTGAAAGAGCGAGTATTATTGTAACTACTAATCTTGAGTTCTCCAGATGGATAGAACTGTTTGAAAACGAGATCATGGTTGCAGCTTTAATTGATAGGGTAACTTTCCGCTCACATATACTAAACATGAATGTCAAGGAGTCCTACCGTTTAGAACAAACCCTATCAAAAGGAAACGAGGTGGAAGAGATCCTTTAGAAGATTGATTAGTTATACCACGTCTATACGGGCAGGGTAAAAACTAGGGACCGACGTGGTAAAAGCCATATGCAGTTGCAATACCTTCCTGGCCTGCCGGTTTGTTCCCGGGCCAAAAAACAAAGGGGTGAGAATGACAGGTAATTAATATACAGCAGCTATACAGCTAAATACCCCATTTGATTCGGGTGAAAAGCAGTGCAGAACCTGACGTCTTGTCGATGACGGGCAATATGCCGGCAAGTATATGCTTTCCGGTCAGTGGGCCAGGCACCTATATTATCCGGGTGCCCTTATAGAAGGAGAGTGATTTATCGGTAGATACACATAAGAACAGCCTAACCGGCTCCCGTCATATTGTAAACAGGTCACGAAACCTGGCAATTGGCGAAGGACCGGGAGGCTATACAGGAACCGTGCACCATTTTTTTAGGTGCCGGTATTATGCGGGCATTGCCTACCTGTACCAGCCCGGTAAACCAGCCTGGTCAGGGATGTATTGCAAATGCATATGGCGACATGCATTAATGATTAATCAAAGCAGCCCACAACCCTGCCCGCTGCTTGGTTAATTTTTTTAGCTTACCCTTACCCCTTATAATAGGCTGTGAACAGTGCCGCCCTGTGGACAACCCTACGGGTTGACGCACATGGCTTGGATAACGCTTCACGTTAACCACACTGCCCACAGCCACGGCTACTTTAAAATGATCACCACAACCACTAAAACTAAATAGAAATGCTTATGTTAGGAATCAGCGTGGACATTTTAATCTAAAGCATAATTGTTAGTAAGTGGATCAATATTTTCTCAGCGATTTTCCCAAAGTGGCTTACTTTTTTCCCAGCGTTAGTGGCTCAATATTTTACTGGCGAGTGGCTCACAATTCTCTTGACAATCGCAATTTATCCTGCGGACACGTCAGTACCGACATTAAATTCTTGAGATATAGCTTTAATAAAGGATTCTGTCACCTGTGGATCAAACTGAGTGCCGGTGCAGCGGCGAATTTCCGCCAGGGCATTTTCATAGGTTGCTCCCTTGTGGTAAGGACGGTCTGTTGTAATAGCGTCAAATGTGTCGGCAATAGCTATGATACGGGCCACCTGCGGGATTTCCTCACCCTTTAATCCCCTGGGGTAACCTGTTCCGTCGTATTTTTCCTGATGGCATAGTGCACCCTCATACAGTTTCTGTGCCAGTTGGGCAGGTTTAACATAGGCTAAAATTCTGGCGCCCAGTTCCGCATGGCTTTTCATTACTATCCACTCTTCATTGTTCAGGGGTCCCTGCTTAAGTAGAACATTATCCCGAACACCGATTTTACCCACATCGTGAAGCAGGGCTGCCCGTTCCAGTGCTTCCAAGTCAGCGGAGGAAAATCCCATTTCGGTTGCTGTTAAAACTGCATAACGGCTTACCCTTTCAGAATGACCTGCGGTATACGGGTCTCGGGCGTCCAGCGCGGAGGTCAGTATTCGCAGGAGACTATTCATTAATGTACGCTGCCAGATATACATGCGGCTGTTCTCCAACGCAATAGCAGCCTGACCGGCCAAGGCTAAAGTTATATCCAGGTCCACTCGATTAAAATGTCCCTGGTGTTGTTTATTGAGCAATTGCAAACAGCCGATAACCTTTCCGCGGCCCCGCAAAGGTATGCAAAGTAGTGACAGGGTTACAAACCCGGTGGAACTATCAAATCGGCTAGCCCAGTGGGGGTCACTTTGCACATCCTCAACCAGTTTGGGTTTGTTAGTGGCAACCACCTGACCGGCCAGACCTTCTCCCGGTTTTAGTCGCAGGCCTTTCAAACCATCCGCCCTGGGCCCACGGGCAACAAGGGGGACAAGGTAACCATCCTCTTCAACTATCCACAAAGTTCCGGCTTCCGCGCTTACCACCTCCATGGCCTTCTCAAGTACCAGGGAAAGTAAGTTTTCAGATTCCAATTCGGCATTAAGCATACGGCTGATGTCCAGAAGTGCTTGCAGGTGTTCTACGGCTACTTGCACAATTCGGCCCCCTTGTTATCAAAAATATCCTAATTAATTATACAACCACGTGCAAGCTCAAGTAAATTATTCTATGGCTGCTGGTATAATATTATCTAAATTGTACAAGGGAACGACAAAATATAATAATTATTACCACCAGGGGAAGGATTAACCAAAAAATCTCCGAATTTTATTAGCACTATAAATTATTTGGGGGGAGATAAGTGGGGGGTAAAAGTAGGTTTTTTTTGCTATCTTGGTTGGCCTTATTATTTCTGTGTTTAATGACATCCATGGCAGTTGCCGAACCAAATAATGATGGGGTATTAAGTGAAAACCAATTTACCGATGTTAACAATAACCCAAATGCTCTATTCATTAACTATTTGTATAATAAGGGGTTAAGCGTGGGGTATCCCGATGGAACCTACAAGCCCCAGAACGGTTTAACTCGCGCTGAAGCCGCGTCTTTATTGGTTAGGGTGGCAGGACTTAAAACTAATCAAAGTGCATCAAGTTTTAAGGATGTACCACAAAATTACTGGGCTGCAGGGGCAATTGAAGCTGCAGTAAATGCAGGTTTGGTAAAAGGTTATGACGATGGTACATATAGACCCAATGAAAAATTAAGCAGGGCAGAAGGGGTCACTTTATTTATTGGTTTATCCAAACAGCCAGATCCAGGAACTCCGTTGCCGTTCTTGCAAGATATATCTCCGAAGCATTGGGCCGCCAGGCCTATTGCCATAGCCTTGGCAGCGGATATGGTGGGCCTCTCCCAGGATAAGAGGAATTTCTTCCCGCAGTCACCGTTTACCCGGGGAGACCTGGCGCGTTTGGTGGGTATTTTAATAACCAGAGATCCGGACCTTTATAAAACAGACTTGACAGGAAAATTGGCTGTAAGCAGTGGAATTGCCATTGTCGCCAGGGCGGATACGCAAAACACGTACAGTTCCCAAGCCACAGCCGAGATAAGAACCGGCGATAAGATTGAAACCGGCCGGGGTTGTACCGCTGAATTGCTGTTTCCTGATGGCTCTGCTATTTTGCTGGATGAGAATACCAGTCTGGTGGTAAAGGAATCCCGCGGGCGTTCCTATGTTCAACCCAACGGGTTGCCGGGGGTGGAAGTGGACTGGCTGTTATTGGATTTGAAAGTAGGTACAATTATAGGTGCACTGGCCACCGATTATGAAAAATCCGGTATGCAGAACAATGGAACCCGTGATATTGTTGCCGGGGCTGCCCAAAATAAATATCCCCTGGTGGCGGCTAGTGATGAAGATACTGTTAAGGGTGTAATTACCGATGCATTATTGGCCGAGAATGACCAGCAAGACCTGCCATGGTGGCAAACTTCCCAGAACAGCAGGGTCCGGGTGCAGGTTGATATGCCCTGGGGAGTTGCGGCCGTTCGGGGAACCAACTGGCAAAACATTGTATACCGAAATGGGCGTTCAGTAACTGCGGTTTTAACGGGTTTTGTGCATCAAACCGCGGGGAATCGTACCGTGACAATTGCTCCCGATCAGCAGTCAGAAATTACACAAGCACAAGCCGCTCCAACCGCAACGGCCAGAACCGGTGAGCAAATTAGGCAAAGCTGGGTGCGGCATGCCCAATGGCTGATAGACCGGGCCTATGAAATTGAACAAAGACTGGAGAGACAATTGCCGCCTACTGCACCGGCGATAGCTGAACCAGCGCAGCAGCAACAAACACAGCAGCAATTGGTATCAGTCGAGGCCGTGTATAATGCGCTGGTGCAGGCTAACGGCGGCAAAGGGTTAGATAATGTAACTTTACCACCAACATTTGAGCCACAATCATCATCGACCACTACCACGCTGACTACTTCGGGTGGCGGCACCGGTGGCAAAAAGTCCATAATAACAGAGGTTTTTATCTTGGATGACGTAACCGTGGAAAAGGGCACCTCCCTTAATGCAATAGGTTTGTCCACCAGCGTTCAAGTTAAACTAAGCAACGGTTCAACTAGGTATGTAGATGTAAACTGGGACAGCGGCACACCGTCATATAACAGCAATAAAACCGGCACCTACCAATTTACCGGTACCTTAACCATGCCAAGTGGTATAACAAACCCGGAGAACTTAACAGCAACAGTTACGGTAATAATAACAGAAACAATAGCACAGCCCACAATAAAATCTGTAGACACCATAAGCGACATCCAAATAGAAAAAAGCGAAACACTAGAATTACCCGCAAGCGTCATCGTAGAACTGAGCGACAACAGCACAATATCCGTCACCGTAAACTGGGACAGCGGCACACCGTCATATAACAGCAATAAAACCGGCACCTACCAATTTACCGGTACCTTAACCATGCCAAGTGGTATAACAAACCCGGAGAACTTAACAGCTAGCATTTCAGTTATTGTTTATGCTGAGACTGGGCTCACTGTAAAGTTTGCCGTAGCTGTAAGTGATACCAAGGTAAAAGTAACTTTTACGGATAATGTGGAAAAAACATACACACTGGGTCAACCGCTTCAGTACGGAATCAATTGGATTACCGTGAATTATAACGGCCAACAGTATACAACGTTGGTCATATTTGACCAGGAGACCCCAAATCCCCCTGCATTACCGGCTGCATATTATGGTACGATAACGGTTAACGGGGGTTCCGAAGTTGCCCCCATTGGCACGACTGTTGAAGCCAGAGTGGGAGGATTTTGCATTGCTTACATTGTTACCTGGGTGGAAAATAAATTTGGTACTTCCGACAAGCTTATAGTGCAGGGTATCACGAACGGTACGGTTATTGAATTCTGGGTTAAGTTGCCCGATGCAGCCTCTTTTGTTAAAGGGGGTTCTTGCGAATTTAAAAGTAGTGATCTTAAAGAATTAGATTTAAGGATTTAAACGCTTATAGCAGCCTACCGTATAATAGACTATGTTAGTTATTTAATGAAAATATGAAGGAAATGCAGCCGTCCTGTCGAAGTAGGAAGCCATATATAAGATAATGGAGGTTTTGTACGGTGAGAAATATGAAGACCATAGCTGTGATCATATCACTGCTGCTCATGGCGGCGGCAATTGTCGGGTATGCCGGTCTGGCCGTTGCCGACAGCAGTGACCCCGGTTCTTCCAGTGACCCCTTGGTCACCAAAAGTTTTGTAGAAAAGTATGTGCAGGAATACATTGACAACCTGGGTTCTTTGGGCGGCTCCAGCTCTTTGGAGTGGAGCATTGACGATCTGGAAGCCGGTCAGGAATTCATCGGTAAGGCCGGTACCGAAATCATCGTGCGCAGCGGCAGAGCGGTAGTAGTGGATCCCAGCGGTGGTGGTATACCCGACCTGACGGACGGGAAAAACGTTATGGCCGGTCAGGCGGTGAAAAACAATCACCTGCTTAGCTTGCCCAGATCCGACGGCCGGGGCATCCAGGCACAAAAGCCTACAACCATTATGTACCGTGGATTTTAGTTAATGACAATCAAAAAAAAGAATGGTTTATTAGTCTTGCTGGCCGGACTGCTGGTGATAGCGTTGGCTTACGCTGCAATCAACAGCATTATTAACAGATCTACAGCAAGTGATTATCTGGCCCCGCCCCGTCAGGTAAAGGGTGCTTATGATTTGATTGTTGTGGGCGGCGATCCTGAAGGTGTGGCAGCCGCGGTATCGGGAGCAAGGAACGGCCTTAATGTTTTGCTGGTGGATGCCAGGCCGGAGCTGGGGGGGCTGATGACTAGAGGCTGGCTGAACAGCATAGATATGAATTACGGCCCCGATGGGGAGATTTTAAATAAAGGCATTTTCCAGGAGTTTTATGACCGGGTAGAGGGCGATTCCTTTGATGTTCAAACTGCCGTCCGTGCTTTTAACCGGCTGGTCAATGGTGAAGAAAACCTGACCGTGCTGCTTAACGCTGCAAATGTGACACCTATTGTTGGAGGCGTGAAAGACGGGTTGCCGGACAGCAGGGTGATTACGGGGATTAAGCTGGTCCATAACGGCGTGTCCAGGGAAATTAGCTCTCCCGGCATTATTGACGCCACCCAGGACGGTGACCTGGCTGCTCTGGCCGGTGTACCCTACACCATTGGCCAGGAGGATATCGGTAGGCAGTCCAGTTTGATGGCGGCTACTCTGGTGTTCAGGCTGGAAAAGGTTAGCTGGCTGGACTGGCGGAAAATTCGTTTATATTTAAGATTCGATGATAAAAAAACCACCGGTGCCAATAAATATAGTGCATGGGGTTATTATGACCAAACATCCTTATACAAGCCGTCCACCGACAGGCTTTTTTTAAGGGGGCTGAATATTGGCCGGCAAAATGATGGCAGTGTACTGATTAATGCACTGCTGATTTTTGGGGTTAACCCACTTGACCCGGCTTCCAGGCGAGAGGCCAGGGAAATAGCCGTCCATGAACTGCCTGCCATTGTGGATTTTTTAAATAAGCACGTAACCGGTTTAAGTATAGCAACCTTGGGGGGCATAGCACCCGAGTTATACGTGCGCGAATCAAGGCATATTTGGGGCGAGTACCGGTTGACCTTGGATGACGTCCTGGAAAACAGGGACTTTGATGATAGGATAGCCTTTGGATCTTATCCCGTGGACATGCAGCCCACTGCCCCCGGTATCCCGGGCATCATCATTGGTACGCCCAAGCAATATGCCGTACCCTTCCGGTGTTTAGTACCGCAGCGGGTGGATGGGCTGTTGGTGGTGGGCAGATCGGCCAGCTATGATTCTCTGGCACATGGCAGCGCCAGAACGGTTCCCGTGGGGATGGCCGCTGGGCAGGCTGCCGGTGCGGCAGTGGCACTGGCTGCGGAACATCAACTAACTTATAGAGAACTAGCCGGTAACCGGCAGTTGATCACTGAATTGCAGCGTAGGTTAAGGAAGCAGGGTGTAGAATTGGAACCTTTCCATATAGCCAACAAATTGGCCGGCCATCAAGCGTATGCCGGTTTAAAATTTGTACGTGGGCTTGGGCTGGCCTCGGGTGGATATAATAATGATTACCGGCTGGATGAGGATATAGCCGAACAAAGGTACATTAATCTATTGTACCAGCTTGTCAAACAAACGGGTCTGGATATTCAGAAACCTCCTGTGCTGTATCTTGAGGGAAATATCTTTACTCTGTATGATGCCGGCTATATGCTGGTTAAATTCCTGGGGTTGGATTTAAACAAACAGGAATCGTTGGATTATCTGGCAAAGAAAGGTGTTTTCGAGGGGCATGAAGATTACTGGAAGGGTTATATGGACCAGGAAAAACCGTTAAGCCACGGGGCAGCTTATTTGTTAATAAAAGAGTTTTTTGCTATGTTGCAGGATAAAAGGGAAATAGGTAACTAATCAAGGTTTGCCAATCAGCCGTTGGGGGTATCAATTTGAGCGAGAATAAGTGGAAGATATCTTTAATTACAATAATCATTATAGCATTACTGGCTGCGGGGTATACGGCCTGGCAAAGGCATGTGCTGGAAAAGAACAATCAAAGCGTGGCCATATCGGTTGTTTTTGATGAGGCAGCATCACTTGCCCGGATGAATGGTCTGAGCACAGTGGAAGTGCTGAATAAGTTCAAGGAGCAGGGAGTAAGCACTGTATTAATTAAGGAGTCCACCGTTCTTGATGCCGTAGCCAACGGTGAATTATTAATGAGAACCGGAAGTGAACTGCTCTTGCCTGGTAACGTCGCTATTTGGCAACAATTTGGCGAACAACTCCGGGAACAGATAAAGCCGGACTACCATTATCTAGTAATTTTTAACATTGAAGCTTTCCAAAGGATCCAAGGGCAGTTGCAAGCCAAGAAGGTGCAAATTCGATCTTGGGAAGGTAGAGAGGGAACAGATGTTAATATCATAGAGGTCGCTTACGACTGGAGCCTTTTTGAACAAATGGGTGTGGGATTCCCGGCCAATGCTGTAGAGGAAGTCAATGCCGCCGGGCTAAAGACTATGGTACAGGTGCGCACCTGGAACCAGGTAACCCCGGAGGGGTTAACTTATGTTCTTCGGGAGCTAAAGAAAATATCCAACTTGTCCGGTATATTATTTAATGATCCCGTGTTACCCGGTTTTCCTGAACAGGTTAGGCTGCTCTCATATTTAATAAAGGAACTTGATGTTCCCCTGGTGCAGATTGAGTTTTCCAACCAGAAAGGTCTGGCTACACTGGGTCTGCTGCTGGACAAAAATGTGGTCAGGCTGCACACGCTGTCCCAGGAGGAAGATATTAAGAAAGATTACGATATGGCTGCCATGGTTGACCGGTTTAACCTGGCGGCTACGGAACGCAACATCAGGGTTTTGCTGCTGCATACTTACATGAAAACTGATGTGCCGGATATGCTGGCTATGAACCTGCAGTTGGTCGAAGAAACCCGTGGAAAACTTGAGGCCGAAGGACTGCGGGTGGGTGAGGTATCTGTGTTGCAGTCATTGGAAATATCCCGGTTAGTATTGTTTGTAATCGGGCTGGGTGTTATTGCCGGGACGATGCTGCTTGCTTTTATGATTGGCTGGAACGGAATCGCCGTTGTCTGTGGTATTTTTGGCTTTATTGCCTGGACCGGGTTGCTGGCTGTGGATTTGGTAGGCCCGGCCAGAAAGATAATGGCGTTCATTGCAGTGGTGGTTTTTCCTACCTTGTCTGTGATGCTTAATGTGCGTCAGGGCGGTTCCACGGTGGGACATAGTGTGCTATTATTGTTGCGCATTTCTCTTTACTCGCTGGTCGGGGCATTACTAATGGTCGGTTTACTGGGCGATGTTGGATTCATGCTTAAACTGGATCAGTTTACCGGGGTCAAACTAGCCCACGTGGTCCCTTTGCTGCTGCTGTCAGTGATATTCTTCTTCAGAGGGACAAAAGACGTAGGTAACTGGCAGCGAAAACTGCAACATTTGTTAGACCAACCGGTGTTGGTCAAATTCACCATTGTTGGGGGGATGCTGCTGGTGGTGCTGCTGGTTTATATCTCCCGTACCGGCAACGAATCTGCAGCAATATCTCCCTTGGAATTGCATTTTCGTAATTTGCTGGATAATATTTTGGGTGTGCGACCCCGCACTAAGGAATTTTTGCTGGGGCACCCGCTAATGCTGCTGCTGTTATACCTGGGTTACAGGAACAATAATTATATACCGTTGCTGCTGGGCGGGGCTATTGGACAAATCTCTCTGGTTAACACTTACGCCCATATCCACACCCCCCTGGTTATATCTTTAACCCGAAGTTTGCACGGTCTCTGGCTGGGTATTATTATCGGCTTGGTGCTGATTGCTCTCTGGCGTATTGGTGAAAGCCAACTCATCAAGCGCCGGGGCTGGTTTCGGGGGGATTGAAGCAGCTGTGCGCGGGAAGTGGGGCTGGGGAGCAGGGGGACGGTTTTCTTGCTTCCCCATGCAACAAATGACTGCTCTTTTACGTCGAAAATTATATGCCGGGTGGTGTATATGAAAGTTAAACTATTAAACGCGCCAATTGATTGCCTATCTATGGACCAATGTATTGACCGTGTGGCGGAAATAATCAGGGCCGGGGGGGCGCGTCGGGTTATTACCTTGAATCCCGAAATTCTATACCGGGCTGTGCAGTTTGACCATTCTCTGTTAGAACTTATTAAAAGGGCCGACCTGGTTACCGCCGATGGGGAGGGTATTGTCTGGGCCGGTCAGATGGCGGGTACGCCGTTTTCTGAGAGGGTTACCGGTATTGATTTGATGCTGCGCTTGGTGGAACGGGCCGCCGACGAGGGGTGGAAAATATATCTTTTAGGGGCTGCGCCCGGGGTGGCTGAAGAAGCAGCGGAAAAATTAACTCGTCGTTTTCCTAAACTGCAGGTGGTCGGGACCCGGCATGGTTACTTTCGACCGGACGAGGAAGTTAATATTGTGCAATCAATAAGGCAAAAGGCACCGCAACTGTTATTTGTGGCTCTGGGAGCACCGGCCCAGGAAAAATGGATTGATCGTAATATTGAAGGTATTGGCCACGTGGTGGCTATTGGGGTGGGTGGCAGTTTTGATGTGATTTCCGGCCGGGTGGACAGAGCGCCCCTGTGGATGCGGAAATTTAAAATAGAATGGCTGGGGCGTTTGATCAGTGAGCCGTCACGCTGGCGGCGCATGCTGGTATTGCCTAAATTCGCTTGGCTGGTAATAAGGACGTATCGTTTTGGTCGGAAATAAAATGGTATTATTTTGGAATGCTTGCGATAATTTTAATTGAACAAAACCTTGAAAAGATATATTATGTCGATGTAGGCTGTCCCATGAGCAGTTTTTTTGTGGCGAAAGGGAGGTGCCCCGTTAGGTATGTCCATAAAAAGAAAAAGAAAATTAAAAAGCAAACTGCGTTTGGCTGCATTTTTGATTGTTCTGATTGGTCTGTTCGCCGGTGGTTTTGTAACTGCCAACAATTTGTTGTGGCCTTTAATTGCCGATAGACCCACGGTCGATTTAAGTGCCACTGATGATGAAGCGGAAAAGTTTGCCAAACTGCCGGGTATTAATGTGCTGATGATGGGGGTCGATGAGCGCAGCGATGAAACAAGCCGGCGTACCGATACTATGATATTGGCCAATATCAATAACGAAGAAAACCGTGTAGCTTTGCTCTCCATACCGCGCGATACAAAAGTAAATCTCTCTGGTTACGGGGTTAATAAGATCAATGCTGCCAATATTTACGGTGGTCCCGAGTTGGCCATGGAAAAAGTTTCCGAGCTTACCGGTGTGCCGGTGGATTACTACGTGACAACTAATTTTAACGGGTTTAAAGGTATAGTTGACGCTCTGGGCGGGGTTACAGTTGATGTTGAAAAGGACATGGATTATTCTGAAAGAGCCTATGGCGGTGCTTACAATATTCACTTAAAAAAAGGGGTTCAGGAATTAAATGGGACACAGGCATTGATGTACGCCCGATTCCGTCATGATGAACTGGGGGATATCACTCGTACCCAGCGCCAGCTTAAATTGTTGACGGCCATTGGTGACGAAGCGATGAAACCTAGTTCAATAACCAAACTGCATAAGCTCGTTCCTCAAATATATAAAAACGTGGATACCAATTTAGGACTATCAGAATTGATTGCCCTGGCCAAAGCGGCTAAAAATTTGGATAACGTGCAAATAGTAACCCAAACGATGCCGGGCTGGTTTTTGGATGAAAATGGGGCCAGTTACTGGTATGTAGAGCTTGAAAAGGCCAGGGAGGTAGCTACTGCTTTATTTGAAGAAGGCAAGGTTGTTGATGTGGTTCAGGGGGCGATTTCGGACGATACGCCGACACAATTAGCCATGGAACAAACACAGTCGACCGGGCAGGTGCAAGAAAATCCATTGGAAACTGTTACTAACACTGCCACCACTACCACCACAGCTACCGATACTACTAATAATAATACTAGTTATACTGATGAAAATAATAATACGCCGGATATTGGTGAATATAATGATGGCGAAGAAAATCCGACCGCCGGTGATGACGGTTATATAAACATAGAACAGCAACCACCGGATAACACATCGACAGATACCACTTCTCCTGTCTCAATAGATGAAAGTAGCCTGGAGGAAGAACCTGTTGCAAGCGGGCATGTTGATGTTATCATAGATACTTTTCCCTAATAAAAAATAAGATAAATAAGAAAATAGTAGGACGCAAGCTCAGTTTTTAGCCGAGGCTTGCGTTTTTTTTCTAAGGGGCTATAGTCTTTTGTGTACTATCAAGTTTAGTCCAAACTATTTAATGGCGTGGTTTCACTCTTGTTCTTTTTTTAGTTGGCTTAGATTAATTAAGTATATAGTGAAGGATTTTACCTCCATGCTGTAGAAGTTTTATATTTACCGTTTATGGCCGGAATAAAATACTAATATTCAACATAAATGAAAGGGAATGAAAAAAATGGTTAACATGCGTAAGATAGTATATATTATCATTGCACTGGCGCTTTTAGTCACACTACCCTTTGGGTTTGGTATCGGGCAGGCGTCAGCCACGGATTTAAAGACTACCTATGAATTATTAAAAAATGATTATCCAGATTACATAAGGCAGTTGCGTGATGGTGGTATTGGGGATGAGGAGATAGAATCCTTTTTAAATACTCTGGATATAGAGTTGGATAAACGTGGTACCCTAACGGAGTCTAATTTTAATAGTGTTTTAAAAAATGCTTTGCTTGTAGTAATGTTTTCTGGAAAACATGATAATGTTGTTACTGTACTTTTAAAAATGTTTAGCAACGATATTGATAGCTTTCAAAAGACAGGCCAGATACCGGCCAACCTGGTACCACTTAAGAATGCGGTTAAAGAAAGAATGTTGGGTTCGGGTAGCGGTTCAGGTAGTGATAATGAAGAAACCGGCAATAAGAATAATTTAGGCGGCAATGAAAGTGGTTCTTCAACGTTGAACGATTCGCAGGTAGACCCTGTACAGAGTGATGATGATGAGCAACCTGTGGCAGATGAAGACGCAATTAGCCCGCCAGTACAAGATGGCACCGGCAATTACACCAATAACTTTACAGACATGGTTGATCATTGGGCATTCGAAGATGTGAATAGGATGTTCAAACTTGGCCTTGTAACTGGTGAAACAGAAACTAAATTTGCACCAAACCGTTCAATAACTAGGGCTGAGTTTACCGCACTGTTGGTGAGGGCTCTTAAGCTGAACGTATCGGATTCGTCCTCAAATAGATTTTCGGATGTAGATTCCGGCAGTTGGTATGCCTGGGTTGTGGACGCTGCTACCGATGCCGGACTGGTGGGCGGTTATGGAAACGGTATTTTTGCGCCAAATGATTCGATAACCCGGGAGCAAATGGCAGTAATGATTACCCGGGCCATGATGCATAATGGCAAGACATTAAATTTGACGCAAGCGGAGGTTACAACGGAGTTGGCCAAGTTTAAAGACCGTGATTTGTTGTCTGACTGGGCTTGTAATAATGTAGCTGCGGCATTGAAACAAGGTATAGTTGGTGGCCGAAATGATGACACCTTTGCTCCAAAGGCAAATGCTACTAGAGCGGAAGCGGCGGTTATGGTTATGCGTATGTGCAATAGCTTGTAGCTTGTAGGATTAGTAAGCTGATATATAACGGGTAAATCCAGATTATTGGGTTTACCCGTTATAAGCTACCAGTACTATAAGGTTCTTTGATTGATCTTGGCATGTTAATGGATTATTCTCAAGAATCAAATTTTTATAGCTGAAAAAAGGTATTTGCAAAGAATTGTTGAAATTTATACATATATACCTATATTGCGGTATATTACCAAGTTTTATTTTGCAGTGGTATTAAATACGAGTAATGAAAGGAGGTTTTCTATAGTCTTAGTAAACAATTTTGGCTTTTAATCGAAAACATTGAAAGGTGAGGTGTACTTTTGGTGCGCAGGAAGACAACATTGGCACTTATATGTGGTATGTGCCTGCTTTTAGCCTTAAGCGGCTACGCATTTGCGGCAACATTTTCCGATGTGCAGGGGCACTGGGCGGGAAAGCAAATTATTGAATGGGCGGATGAAGGTCTTGCAGCCGGTTATTCAGATGGTACCTTTAAACCTAATAAAGAAGTTTCGAGAGCTGAATTCGTGGCTCTGGTCAACCGTGCTTTTAGTATTGACAAGAACGTTGCTTCAGCTGGATTTAGCGATGTAAGCGAAGGTAAATGGTACTATAAAGATATATCGGCCGCTAAAGCAGCAGGCTACATAGGCGGGTATACCGATGGCACTTTCAAGCCTAACCAAACCATTACACGCCAAGAAGTTGCCAGTATTTTGGTGCGCTTGCTGTCTTTAACGCCAACAACTGAAGGAATTGAAGAATTTGCTGATGCTAATCAAATGCCTGAATGGGCTCGTAGTAGCATTGGTGCTGTGGCTAAAAATGCCTTAATGCGGGGCATGCCCGACAAAACCTTCCAGCCTCTCGAAAGCATTACGCGAGCTGAGGCGGTAGTTTCCTTGGACCGGGCAATGGATTTCACACCCGGGCAAGAACCTCCTGTAGCTTTAAACAGTGCTATTGAAGGTAAAGTAACTTTGGACGGTAAAGCCGTTGAAAAAGCAACAGTACGAATTTTTAACGCAGATAGTTACGAAGTAGTAAATGAAACCCAGACAGATAAAAACGGCTCTTACAAGGTTGAGCTGGATGCCGGTGAATATGACATCACAGCAACCACCGACAGTGAAGTAGCTTACAAAAGTGATGTTAAAGTAAGCGAAGATAAAGTGACAAACGCTGACCTGGCTCTTGAAAAAGCAGCAATAATTAGCGGTATTTTAAAAGACAAGTATGGAAAGGTAGTCAAAAATACTACCGTAGTTTTAACAACAAACCCGACATTTGTTGCCAAGACTAACAGTAATGGAGAATTTACTGTTTCGGTACTACCTAATAAAACATATACCGTGCGTGCTTATGACCCGGGCAAAGAAACGGCTGAGCCTGTAACTTTAACAAGTAGTTTGGATGTAAAAGATGCCGGCAGCCAAACTGTTGATTTGCCTAAAGCTTCATTCTCCGTTAAGACATCCAGCGGCGGTGGCGGTAGTAGTGGCGGCGGCAGCAGTACCGTAGCTGTGACCGGTGTAAGCATAAATCCGTCAAATTTATCTATGCGGGTAGGAGATAGTAAAACATTAACTGCAACTGTTGCCCCTACTAATGCAACTAATAAGAATGTCACCTGGTCAACCGAAAACGCAGACGTAGCTACTGTAGAAAACGGTGTGGTAACGGCCGTTTACGGTGGTGATACAATTATTACGGTAACTACTGCCGATGGCAATAAAACTGCTAAATGTATGGTTTCTGTAGCTAAGATAGAGTCAGTAAGCGAAGAAACAGTTAACGACCTCATTGATGATGCTGTTAATGCAGGTAGTGATACTGTAACAATTCCGGCACCTACAAATACAGATGGTGTGAGTGTATCCAAGGATAGTTTGACGAACGCTGTTTCAAACAATAAGACACTTGAAGTACAAGTAGCAACAAAAGCAGACGATCAGGCTCCTGCCGCTACAGTTTCGGTAAAAATGACTTCAGCAAGTTTAAGCAGTGTAGTAAACCAAGCTGATGTAACAAATGTTTCCGTGGCTGCAAAAGCGATAAGTGAACAAACAACAAAACAAATATTAGAAGCTGATGTACCGGCCGGAATTTTACTGGCTTCTGGCAATGATAACGAAAGCGCCACTATATTTGATATCAGCATTGTAGCAACAAAGGATGACGGTACAGACGTTAAAAATGAAGAAGTAAAACAGCTCGACAGCGAAATATCTATTACAGTACCGGTACCGGATTCACTTAAGGTTGCAGCGACAGAAGGAATACTGAAAGTTTATCGTTATGACGAAGTCAATAAAACATGGATAGAGTTAACTAGTAGCTATGATGGTAGTGAAAATATTACATTTACAACTAATCACCTTTGTAAATTCTTAATGGGCTTTAAACTGATCAAAAGTATAGCTGATCAAACAGTTGCAGCAGGATCATCACAAGATATTACAATACATCGTTTATCACACCTGATTGATTTTAGCGCTGTAAGCGGTACACCGGCCATTGCTGATGTTAGTGTAACCGATAACGTGATTACGATAACCGGTGTGCAAGCAGGTACGGCTGAAATAACTGTAACAGCTACATTCCATAACGATACAACAACTATAACTACAACAATTAAATTTACAGTGACTGTGACTTCGTCTTCGCAACAGGTTGTACTGGACGAGATAGCCAATCAAGCAGTAACAGTAGGATCAACAGTGGATGTAACAGCAACAACAACCCCGACAGACGCGACGATAACGGCGGTAAGCGGTGACGAGACCAAAGCAACAGTAACAGTAAACGGCAAGACCATCACAATTTCTGGCGTAGCCGAAGGAACCGCGGACATCACGGTGACAGCATCCAAGACAGGGATGACCAGCGCAACCAGGACATTTACAGTGACAGTGAATCCGACTACACAACAGCCGGTTGTACTGGAAGAGATAGCCAACACAGCCGTAACTGTAGGTTCAACAGTGGATGTAACAGCAACCACAACGCCGACTGATGCAACGATAGCAGCGACAAGCAGCGACGAGACCAAAGCAACAGTAACAGTAAACGGCAAGACCATCACAATCGAAGGTAAAGCCGAAGGTACAGCAACAATTACAGTAACAGCATCCAAGAGTGGCATGACCAGCGCGACCAGGACATTTACAGTGACAGTGAATCCGACTACACAACAGCAGGTTGTACTGGACGAGATAGCCAATCAGGCAGTAACAGTAGGATCAACAGTGGATGTAACAGCAACCACAACCCCGACAGACGCGACGATAACGGCGGTAAGCGGTGACGAGACCAAAACAACAGTAGCGGTAAACGGCAAGACCATCACAATTTCTGGCGTAGCCGAAGGAACCGCGGACATCACGGTAACAGCATCCAAGACAGGGATGACCAGCGCAACTGAGACCTTCACAGTAACCGTGAATGCGGCGGCACCTACACCGGAATACACATTCCAAGTACTTGATAGTTTGGTACCGGGAATGAAAACAGTACTGGTTAAGCTAACAGATGTCGATTCCACTTTGTATGATGTATATGTAGGAGACGTACAACTGACCTACCAGGCTGATAAAAACAGGTTCCTTGGTGATGTGCTGATAGCCAATGCATTAGAAACTAACCTAAGTATTGTTAAGAAACAACTTTTGCCAGTTACAATCGACACAATAGCCAATCAAACAGTAACAGCAGGTGAGACAGTACAGGTAACGGCAACAACAACCCCGACAGACGCGACGATAACGGCGGTAAGCGGTGATGAGACCAAAGCAACAGTAGCGGTAAACGGCAAGACCATCACAATTTCTGGCGTAGCCGAAGGAACCGCGGACATCACGGTAACAGCATCCAAGACAGGGATGACCAGCGCAACTGAGACCTTCACAGTAACCGTGAATGCGGCGGCACCTACACCGGAATACACATTCCAAGTACTTGATAGTTTGGTACCGGGAATGAAAACAGTACTGGTTAAGCTAACAGATGTCGATTCCACTTTGTATGATGTATATGTAGGAGACGTACAACTGACCTACCAGGCTGATAAAAACAGGTTCCTTGGTGATGTGCTGATAGCCAATGCATTAGAAACTAACCTAAGTATTGTTAAGAAACAACTTTTGCCAGTTACAATCGACACAATAGCCAATCAAACAGTAACAGCAGGTGAGACAGTACAGGTAACGGCAACAACAACCCCGACAGACGCGACGATAACGGCGGTAAGCGGTGATGAGACCAAAGCAACAGTAGCGGTAAACGGCAAGACCATCACAATTTCTGGCGTAGCCGAAGGAACCGCGGACATCACGGTAACAGCATCCAAGACAGGGATGACCAGCGCAACTGAGACCTTCACAGTAACCGTGAATGCGGCGGCACCTACACCGGAATACACATTCCAAGTACTTGATAGTTTGGTACCGGGAATGAAAACAGTACTGGTTAAGCTAACAGATGTCGATTCCACTTTGTATGATGTATATGTAGGAGACGTACAACTGACCTACCAGGCTGATAAAAACAGGTTCCTTGGTGATGTGCTGATAGCCAATGCATTAGAAACTAACCTAAGTATTGTTAAGAAACAACTTTTGCCAGTTACAATCGACACAATAGCCAATCAAACAGTAACAGCAGGTGAGACAGTACAGGTAACGGCAACAACAACCCCGACAGACGCGACGATAACGGCGGTAAGCGGTGATGAGACCAAAGCAACAGTAGCGGTAAACGGCAAGACCATCACAATTTCTGGCGTAGCCGAAGGAACCGCGGACATCACGGTAACAGCATCCAAGACAGGGATGACCAGCGCAACTGAGACCTTCACAGTAACCGTGAATGCGGCGGCACCTACACCGGAATACACATTCCAAGTACTTGATAGTTTGGTACCGGGAATGAAAACAGTACTGGTTAAGCTAACAGATGTCGATTCCACTTTGTATGATGTATATGTAGGAGACGTACAACTGACCTACCAGGCTGATAAAAACAGGTTCCTTGGTGATGTGCTGATAGCCAATGCATTAGAAACTAACCTAAGTATTGTTAAGAAACAACTTTTGCCAGTTACAATCGACACAATAGCCAATCAAACAGTAACAGCAGGTGAGACAGTACAGGTAACGGCAACAACAACCCCGACAGACGCGACGATAACGGCGGTAAGCGGTGATGAGACCAAAGCAACAGTAGCGGTAAACGGCAAGACCATCACAATTTCTGGCGTAGCCGAAGGAACCGCGGACATCACGGTAACAGCATCCAAGACAGGGATGACCAGCGCAACTGAGACCTTCACAGTAACCGTGAATGCGGCGGCACCTACACCGGAATACACATTCCAAGTACTTGATAGTTTGGTACCGGGAATGAAAACAGTACTGGTTAAGCTAACAGATGTCGATTCCACTTTGTATGATGTATATGTAGGAGACGTACAACTGACCTACCAGGCTGATAAAAACAGGTTCCTTGGTGATGTGCTGATAGCCAATGCATTAGAAACTAATCTAAACATTACCCAAAAGTAGCTTAACTAAAATCATTGAGCTGTCATATTGGTACTAATTTTTAGTTTGCTTAAAATGGCATCTATACAATATGTGGCGGCTAAATGAGGGGTTTTGGTTGTGCATAGTATTAATCAATTTACAAATGAGTTGTTTTGAATAAAATTTAGAATGGGGGTTTACAATGTTAAAAAAAGTAAGAATTTACTTTAGTGTTTTATTGGCAATAGGGCTTTTATTGGTTACTAGCTTGCCTGCCTTTGCAGCTATTTCTGGTTTTGTTGCTAAGGATGGCAGTGATATTCACTATGAATATGGTTATTCTGAATTGCAAAGCTCATATGTAGATAAGCAGTTGGGTGATGCTAGTCCATTATATGATCATTTTAGTTCTGGTAAAAGTACAGTATCCTTGTTGGATACTGTGAAGGGATATGTAGATTATCTTGATGTTCAAAGTGCGTTTGTTGACGCACAATTGGAAGGTAATGCATTTGATGCTAACAATTATACTGAGACATTAGCAAAAGCATTTACGATGCCGAATTCCTTTAAGAAGGTTGTTGTTGTAGATGGAAATATCGTTGAACAAGATGTTAACATTTCGCAGGCAGCTAAATTTAACGATGCCTCAATAACGGTCGGTGGAGTTCCTCTGTCAATAGTACTTGACACTGCCGGTTTAAATGGCACACTTGATCTGTCAACAGCCCTTGCAACTGATGTGGTAACCGAAGGTTCCGTAACTTCTAACAAGGATGCAATCTTAACCTTAACCAGTGTCAAGGCTGCGGATGGTACTGACAAACTAAGTCTATTAACAGCTGCTGGATGCCCAACTACACAAGCATTAACTGCAAATACCGCCACTTCGTTGAACCTAATTACCTACCTTGGTAGTTTGGATTCGCAAGGTGATGGTGTAAGCCTTGAAATACTCAGGACTGCGTTTGGTAACAGCGTTGAGATCAATGGCACACTGGGTAGTTCAACTGTTCAGTTAGCTATTACACTTCAGTAAGCTAGTAAAAAAAGGATTCCTTGGTGATTTTCCCAAGGAATCCTTTTTTTATTTAGTTCAAATTTTCATTAATTTGTATATTCGGTAAAAATATAATCCATTTAATATAAAGGAAATATTTGTATCAATGATCTATTGTGTTTATAAGCCTATCCAGGCAGGATTTGTAGTGTTTTTGTCGAATTTTAATAGCTTAAGAAAATAATTCTAATATAGGCTGAGGGTGATATGTTGTCACCGGCGCAAAAAAGAAAGAACCTATCAATGCTTATCAAGTCCAAGTCTGTTTGGGCTGTTATTGCCGTTTGTATAATTGGTGTTGCAATTATAATTGCCGTTAATTTGTTTGTCAGCGGTAATTCTCAATCAATTTCTTATCGCCCGCATCAAGAGGTTCCTGGCAACCCCACTTTGGATAGCGAAACAGAAATAAATCAAGATCAAATTGATGTGTATGATAAAGATCTGCTCAAAGAGTTTTCAACTCCTGAAGAAGAATATTCAATTGACACACAAATTAGTGATGATGAGAAGTTGGCTATTATCGAGGCTAAATATAGAACAATTCTAAGTGGCCTTGAAATTGCGTATCGAACAGAATTACAGCGTTTGTTTAGTTCCGCCAGGCAGGATTATCTTGCTGCTAATAATGGCACAAAAGATATCTCGCTGACCCGTCTTGCGGCTGAATACATGAACGCCGTGCGTAATTTGGAAAATATGGCGGATAATAATTTTGCAAATGTACTTGATGATATGAAATCGGAATTGAAGCAATACAATTTACCAATGGACTTGGCCAAGCAGGCAGAGCAAGAGTATGATGAACAAAAAAGCCAAATGCGTAAAAAGATGCTGCAACAAGCAGCAGGTTACGTTAATTAACTAAATAGGAGTTGCTCAGGTAGTGAAAAGGCCTGTCGGAATTACCCTAATAGCAATGTACTGCATTGTCGGTGGTGTTATATCCATTATACTGGGAGTTTTGATGTTGATCGGAAGCGAATCGGTTGGCATAAGTTGGCATACGTTACTGAGCTTGATAACCTTAGTAACCGGCGTATTTGAGCTAATAGTATTTTATGGTCTTTGGTTCTTGCAAAAATGGTCGGCTTCGTTAGCCGTATACCTTAACGCAATATACATCTTCATATCGTTTATCTTAATCTTTACTGACTCATCTTTTACTAATTTTTGTATACAAGCTATGTTTATTATGATTTCGGCTGTAATTTTACAATACCTAATGAAGCCGGAAATTAAGTATATTTATCAAAAATAAGGAAAATCGGTATGAGCTGGGAATATATTGAGATAGCAATACTTCACTAAAAGTGTAGTAAAAAAAGTAAACAGTTTTCCGAATAATAAATATCGGATTCTGTTCTTTTTTTTTAAAGAAATTAGCTAGTAAAAAAGACTAAAAGGAGGATAATTTACTAAAAAAGCGAATAAAAATTAAATCCTAAAAAATAATTACAATATTAATTTGTTCCAATACGCATATGAAGGGGGGCTGACTGAATACACAAAGACCTGGTTCAATGGGGGTGATAGCGACGCCATATTAATGTAGCGACAACGGTGAAAAGCAGCGAAGAAACTATAGCGAATGTATCAGTAAACGGCAAGACCATCACAATTAGAGATTCTAGCTGAACACATTAGGAAATCTATTGGATCAAATTAGAAACATATATTTATTTAATTTGTTATACGAATAGTGATTTTTTTTGGGGATAGGTTTTCTTAGAAAATAGTAATAAAAGGAGGGAAAAGGTTGAACACTATTAGACATCATAAGTATCGTAGATACTTGTCGATTTTCTTAACTGCACTGATGATGCTTACAACAGTGATTGCGGCCGTGCCGATGAATGCATTTGCATCCGGCACACCGTATGTCACCGGCCTTAACGTATCTACGGATAACCCCACGATATGCGCTACTGCGGATTACAATGTGACTTTTACCGTAAGCGACATTGTTTATGACGAAGAGCTTTATGGTGGAGCCGACACAAAAATTAACCTTAATTTATACAATTACAGTGACGAATTTGATTTATCAGGTTTGGATGAGTCAGATTTCTCTTTAACAAAAAGTGATGGGGCAAGCATTGCTAATAAGGTAACGTGGGATTCAAGCTCTAAACAATTAATTATTGAACCTATGGATTCAATAAACGATGGTACAGAGCTGACAGTTACCATACCCGGTGTTAAAAATCCTGATTATGTAGGTAACAACAAACAATTTGTTCAGGTATATTTGACAGACCAGGCAGGTAATAGTGTAACAAGTCCCATGTATGGAAGAGTTAATATTACCGCCCCCAAACTGATCATTGAACCCGAATATAATAGTATGGAGGTATATTTACGCAATAAACTGACCATTACTTTAAAAGATGAAAAAGGTAATACTCTTATTGCCCCCTCAGATGTAAACGGTAATTTATACGGGGGTGAATTTTACGCTAAGCCTTCAGATGTAACAAACTATAACTATTTTACAATACCAACTGGAGAGTCCTCAACAACCGTATACTACCGCCCCACATACACGGGTACCCTTCAGGTGTACACTAATAGCATTTATTACAGAGGAGGATATATCCAAACCACTCCATGTAACATTGAAGTTACACCTGCGGCCATGGTAAGAGCATATCTTTATATTAATAGTGCTTCATTAACCGCAGGAGAAAAAGGTAGGATCGATGTATCCCTCTCTTCCCAGGATCAGTATTATAACGGTATTACTCTGGAAAACGATGTAACAGTTGATATTATTGGCTTGCAAAATGACGGAAGTCCTGTGGAAGGTAAATTTTATGCAGCTGGTGAAAACAATGCAGCCAAGGATAATCTTTTAAGCAATAATCAGGTTACGATAAAAGCCGGTGAAAGCAGCGCGTCATTTTATTATTATGATGAACGCGCTACCGATAATGACTACAGTGTTAACATCAAGGCATCGGCTGAAGGCTTTGGGGAAACAGATTGTACAGTTGCGGTAAACGCTGCTGACGCTAAAAAATTGGTTGTAACAGCTGAAGACGGAGATACAAAGACCAGTTCGGAAAAATTCACTCTAGCGGCATCGCTGGTAGATCAGTATGGTAACCTGGCCGATCCACAACCGCCGGAATTAACCGTACAGCTGCATTCTAGTTCTACCACAGGGCAATTCTATAGCGATCAGTACTTAAATAATCCGATTAGCCAGTTAACGTTCAGATACGCTGATGTTAAAACCTTCTACTACAAAGACCAAACCGTAGCAAACAATGTTGAGATTACATCTACAGCACCGTATATTGAAACATCAGATAAAGTATTGCTAAATATTACCGGCACACCTATTTTAAGTATTAGCCCGGAATATAGCAAAATTGAGATTTACTTAAACAATAAAACAACTATATCCTTGAAGGATAAAGACGGAAACCCGTATGTTGCGGTCGAGGATATCCCGATCAGGCTGAACACGGACAATAGCGGCGATTTTTACAAATACCAGTCTAATAACAACACCTATATCAGATATTATGAGGACGTAATTATTCCTCAGGGGCAATCCAGTGTGGATATATATTACCGTGGCGAAGTAGTCGGTGAGCACAACCTCAGTGTATCCTCTACCATGTTCGGTAATATAAACGCAACAGCCGCAGTTGAAATAACACCGGCAGGATCGGTGCAAAGCGGTATTGATATTAACACATATCCCATGGTAGCCGGAACGCCCGGTAAAGTAGACATAAGTATAAGTGATCAATATGGTAACCCGGTAAATCAGGCGACTGACCTGGAAGTTGCTCTGCAAGCGTTAAAAGATGACGGTTCGCCGGCAGACGGCAAATTCTACGCGGCAGATGCTGATGGGAACCCTGTAACCGCAACGGAAATTACATCTGTAACCATAGCGGCCGGTGAATCCGGGACTTCGTTCTTTTACAAAGACAATCGCGCTACAACTGATGAGTACAACATTTATATTACCGCCAGTGCCGGTAATCTACAGGATGCCCAGGAATATGTAACTATTGACCCCGACCGGGCCTCGAAGGTTGAGCTAACGGCAACAGACGGTGAGACAAAAACAACCAATGAGTACTTTACTATAACTGCCCAACTAAAAGACCAATATGATAACCTGGCCAACCGGCAGCAAGAACCTCTTACGGTAAATTTAACAGCTAACTCGGAGTCAGGTAAGTTTTATAGCGATAGTTCTCTAAATAACCCAATCACTCAACTGACCTTCGACCGTTACACTTACAGTGACGCCGCAACGTTTTATTTTAAAGATGATCAGGCGGGCAGCGTTGCGGTAACGGCTGATGATCCCAACTTGGATGCCGGGACAGTTAATTTGACCGTTGTCAATCCCCCGGTAATTGAGTTTGCACTAAGTCAAGATCCGGCTGATGCGGATAATAAGATTGAAATAAACCTTAACCAAAAAGTCGCTATTAGCCTGAAAAACTCTGATGGTACGGATTATCTCGCTCCCTATGACATACCTTTTACTTTAATAGATGAAGGAAAAGGTAGTTTCTATGCCGATCAAGCCAATAATTCCTATGCCTTATACACGGTGACTATTCCGGAAGGTTCCTCCAGTGTGACCTTCTACTATAGACCAACCGTTGTAGGTAATCAAGTTATGAAAGCGGACACACCGGCTTTTGGCTGGATGACGGTAGACAGCGCTGAATTTGAAGTGACTCCTGCAGCGCAAGTTCAATATGCGCTTAACGTAAATTACCAGACATTTACTGCAGGTGTCCCCGGTAAAATTGATATTGCGATAGAAGACCAGTACGGAAATGACGTTAGACAGAACAGTGATCTCGGTGTTGCCTTGAAGGCAGTAACGGCGGAGAAGCAGGCGGATGGAACGCCTGTACTTGCTGATGGTGCTTTTTATGGTGCAAATGCCGATGGCAGCCCGACACAGTCTGTAATTGAAAGTGTATATATACCGGCGGGATCTAGTGGTGCTTCTTTCTATTACAAAGATAACCGCGCCACAAATGATTCAGATTATCGGGTATTCATTAACGCGACTGCGGGTAACCTGGAGGAATATCTTGTACCTGTTACCATTAACCCGGCAACAGCCTCACAGGTGGTTGTCAAAGCGATTGATGGCAATGCTAAAGCAATTCATAACAAGTTTGAATTGGAAGTCCAATTGCTGGATGAGTTTGGCAACAAAGCCAACCCGCAAACAGAATCTTTAACAGTTGACTTGGAGAGTTCATCACCAACGGGTAAGTTTTACGGCGATAAGCAATTGACCGAGCGGATCAGCCAGGTAACCTTCCCGCAAGATTGGTGGACGCAAGATGGCGGTCAATCCAAAACATTATACTATTATGACAACGAGCCGGCGGAAGGGGTAATAATTAAGGCCTTCGATGAAAATCTCACCGCTGTGTCGGAAACAATTGATGTTTTGCCATTGCCCAAGGCAATCGGTGTTAGTTCCAATGAAAGTGACTGGCTCATTCACAGAAGAGGTCAGGTAACCGTTACTTTGTATGCGGATGATGAAAAAACCAGCTTATACAATGTTCCAGCTAAAATGGTGGATGGATTGGATGTCGCATTAAGTTCAAATCCCGCGGGTGTATACTATACTTCACTCGTTGGAGGGGATATTTTAGCTGATAATATCATTAACGTACCTGCCGGGGCCGGCAGTATTGAACTGTACTTTGAACCGGCTAGTGCGGGAGATATTCAAATGGCGGCCGGTATATCCTATAGTGGCAATACCAATATAGGTATGGGTAAAGGGGCGGATATTGTCTGGGTGCTTGACAACTCCGGCTCTATGTCGGATGATCAAATGAGCATAGCCAATAATATCAATACTTTTGCTAACCAATTGGCTAACAGCCAAGTGGCCTATAACCTTGGTTTCCTTTACTACGAGGGATATAGCAATAACCAATATACTTTTAATAACGGCAGCAAATTTACCACTAACCCCAGTGAATTCAGCCAGGCGTTAATAGCAGTATCCCAGTACACAAGCGGTGGTACTGAAACTACTATGTCTGCAGTTCAAAGTGCTTTGTCATACCCGTTCACCGGTGCTGCCAAATATATAATTGTTGTCACCGATGAACAAGGTGATGATAATACTCTGTATAATTCCACTTTGTCTGCAGCAAACGCTGAAAATGCGCGTGTTTACTCTATTTGGGATTTTAGTCTGGCCCCATATTCCTATATTGATGAACTGGTTGCCGGGACAGACGGAATTCAAATCCCTCTTAGCGGTGATTGGAGTACCAGCCTTGAGACACTGGCGACGGATATCATCAGCCATACCGGTAGCAACGCCACCATTCAGGGCACACTGGATGTGAATTCAAGTGCGGCCGGTGGCGTACGGGCTGTATTTGACAGTGAACTGCAGTTTGCAGTGGGCCAAATGAACGAGGTAAAAATTCAAATAGTTGACCAGTACAGCAACCCGGTAAAAGCCGGTGCTGTTGATGTGGGTCTGTGCACCAAAACCGATGACGGCACTGAATCTACAACGGGTCATTTTTACAAGGAAAACTCTGTTGATGCCTCTACCGGTTTACCAACAGGCAGTCCTGTTTCTCAAATAACGGTTCCTGAGGGAAACGACAGTGTTACGGTTTACTATTTTGACACCCGGATAACAGCAAATGACGATCAACTTACCGGTGAGAAATATGTACTGTTTTTAGGTACCAAATCCAAAGCAGTGGACGGTGTATTAGAACAAGCCTTTATAAACCCGGGTGATTCAGACAAATTATTAGTTAAAGTAATGGATCATGACTACTACAACAATGACTTTCTTAACATTGACAACTTGGGTTATGATCAATGGACTATACCCGGTAAAAACGTGGAACAGCATAAATTGTTGTCGGGTATGACATTCCCATTGGTGGTAAGCATAAATGACCAAATAAACAACAATGTGCCACAAAGTACACCTTTGGTTGTTAATCTTTCCACTATAAGCGCAGATACGAATAACCCTGTTTACGGTAAGTTCTATTTAGACTATGCTTGCAGCAATCCGGTTACACAGGTTACCATTGGTGCCGGGCAAAGTGAAACGATACTGTATTATGTAGCAGAAGGTACTGGTTCTGCCAAGATACGTGCTGAAGTTGCCGATCTGACCACCGGTGAGTTTGATATCCAGGTGCAAGCCGCAGACCGCCTGGCCATCTGTTTCCCGACATATTATGATTGGGATGAAGAAACCGGCGAGTATATCGAAACACTGGTAGAAGATAGATGGGTAGCGCCTGAAGGTCGTACGCCATTTTATGTGTATCTTACCGACGACCAGGGGCATCCGGCCATAGCGGAAAGTGATGTTACAATTACCTTGGCTAGCACTACCAACGGTAGTTTTCATGAAACCTATGAAGATTATAAAACCATAACAAGCTATACTATTCCAGCTGGTTACCACGGTGTAAAGCTGTATATTCAAGGTAATGGTGCAGATGGTGAGGAAATAACCATTAGTGCAAGTGACAGTGTAGCTAGCTACCAGGCAGTGCAAAACATTGTAGTAAAAATCGAGCAATATCCATATACCTACAAACCATTACTTCGTGGCTGGAACACTCTATCTACGCCCGTTCAATTAAGAGTAGGCACTTTAGATGATTTAATTAAAGATGCAGATCAGGTAATTGAGCTGGCTTATGGTTATGATGAGGTAAATAAAAAGTGGCTGAATATCTACAATGATGGCAACGGCAAGTGGCGGGTCAGAGTTGGTGAATTGAGCAGTGAAAACGATCCGGAATTCACGCTGATGCCCATGGAAGGTATATATCTGAAGCTTAAGGGCGATGCCAAGGCGACATTTTACCCATATAACGGTGTAAGCGGCCCGTATAGCAGAAACCTGGTTGAAGGTTGGAATTTGATGGGAGCTTGTATTGATGACTATACCTATTACATGGGAGTAGGCAAAGTTCTTTCCAATATCAGCGGGCAATACAACCAAGTAGTCAGCCCCGGTCTGGGTATCCAAGAGCCCTGGGTTCATGTTTACAGCTATAATTGGGAAGAGCAATATCAAATGCTTATAGGTAATGGTTACTGGGTGTACATGAATGAAGATGCAACATTGGCCGCGTCCAATAGCGGTACCCCTGTAAGTCAATATTATGGGTACTACGATATTTATGATAATAGCAATTCAAGTAGTGGTAAACTAGCGCTTTCTCCGGGTTCTCAAAACATAAGCACACCGCTATTACCGGCAGTATTTAAGGGAACAGTTAAAAACGCCGCCGGCGAAAATATAGCCAGCGGTGTAGTCAAAGCATACATCAAAGGACAGGAATGCGGCTCCGCGGAGATTAAAGACGGCAAATTTGGTGATGCCATGGCCTCGCTGCTGATAGTACAATACCCATATAATCAAAGGGAGGAAATACACTTCCTGATTAATGGTATGCAGGCCTGCCAAACAGTGTATTGGCCAACTGGCTCCGATTCAATCTCGAACCTAGATTTGGTTGTTGCCGACGGCACAGTACCTGAATTGCTGAGTGCAAAGCTGGACGACACTAAGAAGGTAGTTACGCTTAATTTCAGTGAAGAACTGGAGAACAATACATCGGATATAAATGCGCTGAAAAATGCCGTCACAATTGCATCGGATGGTAATAACTTCGTTGCTTTGGATGCAAGTGACACTGTGCAAATATCAGGCACGCAGCTTATCATCACATTTATCAATGCTCTGACCGGTGATAATAATGTTGTTCAAATAGCTGCCAATACGCTTAAAAACAATGCAGGCAATGTACAGGCAGAGGTTTTGCGCACCGATCCTATAACGGTAGCGGACAATGCTCCACCCGAGTATAAGAGCGCCACATTAAGTGATGATAAAAAAGTGATCACCGTCGAATTTGACGAGAATATTATTAGCAGCAATGGTGAAGCGAATCTCAAGGCAGCAGTAACTTATTCACTAGACGATAATGCTTTTACCGCCTTGGGAACAAACGATACTGCAAACATTAGCGAAAACAAACTGGTTATTGCCTTTGCCACCCCGCTTGCCGGCAGCGTTGTGAGAGTTCATATAGCTGAAAACGCTGTGCAGGACGAAGAAGGCAAGGTACAAGATCAGGCTATTACTACTGAAGTATTGACCATTGAGGATATCAGGTGCTTTATAGCTACTGCTGCTTATGGCAGCTACCTTGATCCTCATGTCAACGCGCTGAGAAACTTCAGGGACGAATTCCTGCTCAAGTACTCCTGGGGTCAGGCACTGGTAGCCTTCTATTACAAAAACAGTCCGCCGGTGGCTAACTATATTGCAAAACATGAATACCTGCGGACAATTGTTAGAGTAGTGCTCACCCCGGTAGTGTTTGCTGCTGAGTATCCGGGAATTGCTGTCGTAATGATAGTGTTTGGAATAACTGTGGTTGTACTAAGAAGAAACAGAAGAAAGATTGTTATTGGGTAAGTTGTGATAAACCAAGTGGATTTGAAGAGGTTGAAACCCTTAATTGGGAATCAACCTCTTTTTTTATAAAAACAACAAGGGTTATTAGATATTTATGTAGAAATAAGGCAGTAATTAATAATAATAGCGGTATTTGGAGTGTTTGAAGGATGAATTTTAAATGTGCACGATTGCTGATTTGTATTATAACATTTTTATTTTTGGAGTATTTGTTTGTTACTGCGGACCAAGCATGTGCAATGCAACCACCTTTAAAGGGGGAGATGAAGAGATACCAAAAAGATAAAACACTGGATCAACGTATCCAAAGAGCAAACGCTTTAGGCAACAACAAAACAGACTTGCAATTAATATGGAAAACAAAGCAAAAGATAAACAGCCTGTATTCAAAAAGTTGGGGAGTTAATGAAAATGATTCGGAATTAGAATATCAGGCGCTTCCTCCTCTCTCAATGCAGGGAGGTATTCCATCTGCCGGCAATGTGAATCTTCCCGTTTTACTGGTTGATTTTCCTGATTACCCCCATGATCCGGCTCAAACGGTGGTGGATGTGTTGTGCAAATTTTTTAGTGATGGAGATCCCAACGATGTGCCCTATGAAAGTTTGCGCAACTATTATAAGCGCTCTTCATACGGAGAACTTAATATATCCGGAGATGTTATGGGTTGGTATACAGCCCAACATAACAGAGACTATTATAAGCAATTGGGAGATGGCCCGGGACAACAAACACTGATCAAAGAAGCAATGGAATATTATGACACAAGTTATGATTTTTCTAAGTATGACAATGATAATAATGGCTACATTGATGCTATATACATTAAATGGACGGGACCGGATGATGGTTGGTCGAGTTTTTGGTGGTCTTATCAATGGTCCTGGCAGGGGGAAACAAGTCTAATTATTGACGGCAAATATGTGAAAAAATATGTTTGGTCATGGATCTGTAATCCTGAATATGACGGTCAGACTAGTTACCATCCCCTGGCGGACATACATGAAACCGGGCATTTGCTGGGATTGCCCGATTATTATGATTATGATGTCAGTAATGGTCCCGCCGGCGGTATTGGCAAATTAGACATGATGGACGGCAACTGGGGAGATCATAATTGCTTTTCTAAATTTATGCTTGGCTGGATAGAGCCGCATGTAATACCGGTGGGTGAAAGAGAGATGGTTTTAGCAGCATCAGGAAATAGCCCCGACACGGTTTTAATAATGCCCGAAGCCACAGGTGATATTTATAATGAATTCTTTATGGCCCAATATAGAAAGCGGTTGGCAGGTAATGATCCTCCAGATTACCCGGCAGATGGGATGATTATCTGGCACGTGGATGCAGCACTTGATTCTGCAGGCCGGGACTTTATGTATAATAATTCTGATACCAGTCATAAATTATTACGCTTAATGCAGGCTGACGGTTTAGATGAAATAGAAAACCACTCCGAAAAAGCGAATTTAGGGGATTTCTATGTTTCCGGATATACATTTGGACCGGAAACTGTGCCAAATAGCAGTAGTTACTCAGGTAAATATACAAATATTCTCATTAATGCCTTTTCATACCCGGCTGATAGCATGACCGGTAATTTTCAAATCTTGGTACCGGCAGCCAGGATTACTGCGGATTGTGAAATGGATAAAAACAATCTTGATGATACGGTTATACTAATGAATCTAGAAAACAGTAAATTTATAGATAATTGGTTGGAAAAAGAAAACTTTGTGTTAAATAATGCGCCCAACGGTACAAGCATAGAAAATGTACAATATAATAAAGATGATCAAGCAAGTATATATATTGGATTTGACGGCACAGCTTTTGGTACGGATATCCATAATTTTAGTATAACCGTAGACGGAGTGGAGCTTAAAAACGGTATAGACATCACAAGCAATGAGTTAATAATTTCGGCCGGATCTAACCCTGAATTGCCGGTTGATGAATGTTTTATAGCTACAGCAGCATATGGATCGAAATTTGAAACTCATGTTAAACTGCTCAGGAAATTTCGTGATGAATACTTGCTAAAAAATACCTGCGGCAAAGCAATTGTTGGTTTTTATTACCGCAATTCTCCACCTGTGGCAGCATACATAGCAGATAGTGGTATCCTCAGGGCGTTGGTCAGAGTCATGCTTACGCCGCTCATTGCATTGGTTTTTTTGATTTACCACCCCATGCTGCTTTATATCTGTATAGGACTGGTATTATTTGTTGTTGTTTCAGTACCTCGGTTCCGAGCGCCACATTGACAGCAAGCAAAACAATATGTATCAAATGACCGGTGCTTTGCTGGTTGGTGTAGTAAACGGACGTATTTTTACCCTGGAAAAGTGGCAAAAGCTGCAGGAGTTACAGGTTTAATGTTGAAATATAAAATAAATACATTATTATCTGTGGTTAAAGCCGGGGGTGTTTTTTTTATTGCCGGTTCGTAAAAAGAAAAAGCATAAGAACTATACATTGTTTAATTCTAGGACCAGCTGGATAGTGTTTTTCGGTGCCCTGATTTGCATGGCCATTGTTATTACTGTTAGTGTACTTGGCAGCGGCGACTTTCAACCCATTTCATATAAGCCTTCCAGTAAAAGTTCCCTCGGTACAACACCCGGTGGGAACATTAAACCAAGCTGGGATGTGGAAGGATTTGAGCTGGATTGGCCTAAGTATGTCACATTCACTCCATCGGGAGATCTTAATATATCCTATGATCCGCAGTTAGATAAGTTAGATAAAAAATCTATCATAGAGGACATCTACACTCGTATTTTTACGAGCATGGAAGCCCAGTACAAGCAGGAGTTAAACCGCTTGTTGGAGTCGGCCAAGTCGGATTATATTGCTGTCAAAAGTGGACAAAAGAATATTTCCATCGGCCGATTGGCTCTTGAATACATTAATGCGGGTAAACAGCTGGAAAAAGACGCCGACCGGAACTTTAACAGGGTATTGGGAGATTTGCGCTCTGAATTAAAGACGCAGGGATTGCCCATGGATATGGCCGATCAGGCGGAAAGACACTATATAGAGCAAAAAAGCCGGATGCGTAAGGATATGCTACTGCAGGTAGCGAGGTATGCCAATGATTGATATGCATATACATATTCTCCCCGGTATGGATGATGGTTCCCAGAGCATGGAGGAATCGCTGGACATGGCCCGCCGCGCTGTAGCCGACGGGGTCAAAGCAGTGGTGGCCACCCCTCATGTAATGGCCGGTTTATATAATAACTCTAAGGAAAAAATACTTGATGCGGTGCAAGAATTACGCAGCCAATTACAAGTCCACAATATACCGCTGGAAGTATACCCCGGAGCGGAATATATGCTGGATCCTGAAATACCGCGGTTGTTAAAAGAATGTCACGCATTAACCTTATATGACAGCGGCAAATACCTTTTGGTAGAATTTCCCACTGCGGATATTCCCGTTTACGCCGTTCAAATATTTTTTGAAATAGCCTTGCAAGGTGTAACCCCGATCATTGTTCATCCTGAACGCAACGGCAAGTTTATGGAGGATCCGGAAAAGCTATTGCCCTTTATTGAGAGGGGGGCTTTGTGCCAATGCACCGCGGGCAGTCTCACCGGTTTATTTGGCAGCCGGGTGCGTCAGGTGGCTGTGGATTATCTGCTGGATGGCTGTTATCATTTTGTAAGCAGCGACGCTCACGGAACTGGTGGTCGTTCACCGGTTTTGTCCGAGGCCTATCGTGTGGCGGAGGAATATAGTGCGGGTCTGGGTGAGCTTTTAACGATGGACAACCCGGCCTGCCTGCTGCAGGGACGCGCTCTTATGCGGCCGCCTGTGGTAGATCGGCAGGTGGATAAAGGCAAGCTAGGCTTTTGGAGCAGGTTATGGAGAAAAAAAATCACCGCCACCCGCTAATTACATATAAAGCTTGACCTGGCCGGTGATGATTCTATCAATAGATAATAAGCGCAGAAAAGTATACAGGAGTGTGAAGTAATGTCTGAAAAAACAGACTACCTAGAATCTGACGTAATAGACTTGCGGCAAATTTTCCAGGTGCTGAAAAAATGGTCCCGGGTTATTGTGATCATTACATTGCTGGCGGTGTTAACTAGTGGAATAATGAATTATTTTTTCATAGATCCGGTTTATGAAGCCAGGTCCATGCTGCTGGTAACCATGCCCGCAGCCAATCAGCAGGTGCTCAGGCAAAATGAAGATAACCTGGAGTCAGTGATCAATACTATGTCGCGGCTGCCTCTTATGACTATGAATACGTATGTTAGTCAACTGACCAGCGATACCATGTATCAGCGGGTGGTTGATCGGTTAAAACTGGATGAACAGGGGTACACGGCTAAAAACCTGGCAGGTATGGTAAAGGCTGAGGTGGGCAAGGACAGCAATATTATCGAGCTCAAGGTGCAGCATACCAACCCGCGGCTGGCTGCCGACGTGACAAATGCGTTGGGTGAGGAATATCTGGAATACCTTTCGGAACGAAACCAGCAGCAAATGACACGTTCCACCGACTTTTTGAAGAAGCAGAAGGCAGAGACTGATATAAAGCTAAACGAACTTTTGGAACAGTACAGGGTATTTAATTCCGACGTTCAGAGTGTGGAATACCTGCAAAAACAATTTACCAGCATAACTGATGAGTTGAACAAGTACCAGGCCAGTGTGGACATGGCGTATATGGAAGCAAGACAATTGGAGGCCGGTGTAGTCAGCCTTTATGCCAAGCTGGCCGGCACTTCGGAAACGGTAACCGTCAATAAAGTCAACCAGGATGGTACGGAGGTATTTGCTTCCGAAGAAATGAACCCGGTTTATGTTTCATTGGCTGAGAAATTAAATGAAAAGGAAGCTGAGTTGGCTGAGAAAACAGCCAGCCTGCAGGCCATGACTGCTACTACCGAACGGTTGCGCTTACAGCTTGAATCGCTCCAGGCAACGTTAAGTGCCAAGCAAATTAAACAGCAGCAGATGCAAAATGAAATTACCCGTTTAGAAGAAACTCAAAATATGTTGGCAGAAAAGATTACCCAAACCCAAATAGCCAGGTCTATAGACATGGGGGAGACCAGTATAAATATTGCTTCGCCGGCCCTGGTACCCGCCAATCCGGTAAAGCCAAACAAACAGCTGAACATAGCTGTGGCCCTGGTGCTGGGGCTGATGGTTGCTGTGGGTTTGGCCTTTGTGTTGGAATTTATGGACAACACCATTAAGAGCCCTGATGACGTGCAAAAGCATCTGGGGTTATCTGTGATGGGTACTATTCCGGTTTACAATGGTTCCGGTAAAAAAACCGGAAGGGGGTTTTTCCGTGTCCAAAAAGCATAGCCGGTTTGTTTACAGTAGCATTGATTCCCGTTCGCCTTTTGCGGAAGCCTTTCGTACCTTACGCACTAATATAAGTTTTGCGGGAGTGGATAATCCCTACCGTACCATCTTGGTGGCCAGCACGTTACCCGGGGAGGGTAAATCCAGTACAACAGCTAATTTGGGTGTGGTAATAGCTCAAGCCGGACAAAGGGTACTAATCATTGATTGCGATCTCAGAAAACCGGTGCAGCATAATAATTTTAATTTAAATAATACTACCGGCGTAACCAATTGCCTGGTCAATGGGCTGGAATTAGGCAAGGTGATTCAAAATACGGAAACGGAAAGGTTAGATATATTGACCAGTGGTCCCATACCGCCTAACCCTGCGGAGTTGATCGGATCTAATAAAATGGCTGCACTAATAAACAGCGCCCGAGATGCTTACGATATTGTTTTAATAGATTCACCGCCTGCTGTGACGGTCACTGACGCGTCACTTTTGGCCGCTATGGTGGATGGCGTACTGTTAGTGGTTAAAACCGCTTCCACCAAAATTGAGCTGGTTCAGGAAACCAAGTCGATATTGGAAAAGGCCAACGCCAAAATAATTGGCGTAGTGCTAAACAAGGTGGACGTAAGTAGCAGCAACTATTATTACCATTATTATTACTACAGTAAGGATGACAAGAAAAAAAATATACCCCGGGTAGCTTTTTAATACAGCGGTCGGAAAACCTTGTATAAAGGTACAAATATTATTCGATAAGCACAATATCTAGCTAGCCGGCCATAAGAAACACACTTTTACCGGACACCCAAGAGGTTTTAGAATGGACTAAAACCGTTAATGATGTAAAGAACATTGGTTATCGTTTGCCAAGCAAGCCCGGGTCAACCCGGGCTTAAACTAACTATTAATACATAATTACAAGTTATTGCATTAAAAATAGGTTTGTTGGTTTTCCGTCTAGTATTAGATCACCCGGCGGGGTTTGATAAGGCCGGGTATGGGTAATAAAATAATGAGGGGAAGCTTGAATTAAGATAAGTGGAGATTCGAGAAGGTGTAAAATGGGACACAGAATAGTCATATCCGGTTATTACGGGTTTGATAACCTGGGGGATGAGGCAGTGCTGTATAGCATGTTGCAGGCCTTGCGCCGGGTGATACCCCGCCTGGAAATTACCGTGTTATCCAACGATCCGCCGGCCACTGCCCGGGAATACGGTGTGGTGTCAGTAAACCGCTGGAACATGCGCCAGGTAGCCGGCGCCTTGCGACACGGAGAGCTGCTGCTTAGTGGTGGCGGCAGCCTGCTCCAGGATGTCACTGGGATGCAAAGCTTGGTCTATTACCTGGGTGTTATCTGGATGGCCCGCCTGCTCCGCAAACCGGTGATGTATTATGCTCAAGGTATCGGTCCGGTAAACACGGCTATCGGGCGGCGGTTGGTGTGCATGACCACCCGGAGCGTGCGGTCTGTCACTGTGCGCGACGGGGAGTCCTTGAAGGACTTGCGGTCCATGGGCGTTCGGCGGCCTATAGAGGTGACCGTCGACCCGGTGCTGGGTTTGCGTCCCAGCGATATCAACCTGGCGGCCGGGGCGGGCATATTAGCCCGGCACGGAATAATATCAGACAGCCCTGTGGTGGGAGTATCTGTACGCCCGCTCCCTGGTCGGGCCACCTGGAAAACGGAGTTGGTCCGGGCTTGTGATGAGCTGGCCATGGCCGGTCATAAAGTGGTATTTATCCCCATGCACACCCCCGACGACCTGGTCCTGTCACAGAAACTGGCTGCGGCCATGCGCGAGCACAATCACGTAATTATCGGCGAAAAACTAAATGTGCCCGATGTCATCTCCTTGATGGGAAACCTAGATCTGTTGATAGGCATGCGCCTGCATGCCCTCGTTTTTGCAGCCGTTACCGGCGTACCGCCTCTGGGCATCGTCTATGACCCCAAGGTGGAGCGTTTTCTGGGCCGCTTAGGCGTTCCCCACGCGGGGCATCCCTTGGAAATCCAGGGCGATGCACTAGCTCATATGGCCAAAAGTTTTTTGGCCGGTAAAAAGGAGCTGCGGGAAAAAATATCTCGCCGGGTTCATGAGCTGCGCGGCACTGCAGAACAAACCGCACAAATAGCCCATCGAATATTAAAGGGGTCAGACCTTGACATTTGACATCCTTGTCAAATGTCAAGGTCTGACCCCGCAAGGAGGTTTTTATAATACAATGGATATTAATCAAATCATGGACATACTACCTCACCGGTATCCCTTTCTGCTAGTAGACCGTATTGAGGAACTGGTTCCCGGCGTAAAAGCGGTTGGGATTAAAAATGTGAGCGTCAATGAAAATTATTTTCAAGGACACTTTCCCGGCTTCCCGGTAATGCCCGGGGTACTGGTTATCGAGGCTATGGCTCAGGTGGGCGCTGTGGCCGTGCTGAGTATGCCGGGCTTTGCCGGCAAACTGGCCCTGTTTGCCGGGATTGACAAAGCCCGGTTCCGGCGCCAGGTGGTGCCTGGTGACATGCTGCGGATGGAAGTGGAACTGTTGCGGGTGCGCGGCAGCTTGGGCAAGGGTAAGGCTTTGGCTACCGTGGATGGCGTGCCCGCAGCTGAGGCCGAATTGCTTTTTGCCATTGTAGATAGGGAGTAGAAAGGGGTCAGACCTTGACAATTGACATTAATGTCAATTGTCAAGGTCTGACCCCAAAAGTGTTGGAGGGAGTGATATGTCGGCGATGATGTGTAGATAAACAACGTCCGGCGGGGAATAGTGGGACAAATCTGCGTTATTAAGCAGCTATTCTGTATAATCGCCCGAATATTGACGGTTTATGCTCTTTGTGCAACATGGACTGGCGGTGATAAAATAAGTATGGATTTGTCTGCACTCAATTTAACAGTGGAGGGATAAATTTGACATTTTACATATTGCCCCTGCTGCTGACCCTGGTTGCCGGTTATTTGTTAACCCCTGCAGTTCGGATGCTGGCGTTTAAAGTCGGGGCGATGGATCACCCGGATTCGCGCAAAGTGCATAATGGCATAATGCCTCGCATGGGCGGGCTAGCCGTTTACCTGGCCTTTGTAGCGTCGGTGCTCCTATTCCGGCAAGTAACCCCGCAGGTATGGGGGCTGCTGGCAGGAGCTACTGTAATCCTGTTGGTGGGGATTCTGGACGATATTAGGGGACTTTCCCCCCGGGTTAAACTGGCAGGTCAGATTCTGGCCGCATTGGTGGTAATAGTTCCCTTTAACATTCAGGTGAGTTTTATAACTAACCCGTTAAATGGTCATATGATATTACTGGGCGCGCTCAGCATCCCAGTAACGATTTTTTGGGTGGTGGCTGTAACCAACGCCGTTAATTTAATCGACGGGCTGGATGGTTTGGCCGGGGGTGTATCCGGCATTGCCGCCCTGACCATGGCGGCCGTAACATGGACTCAGTGGGGTGCGGCGGGCATGGAGAGTATTATGCTGGCGCTTACCCTGGTTGCTGCGCTGGCCGGTTTTTTAAAGCACAATTTTTATCCCGCTAAAATCTTTTTGGGTGATACAGGATCACTGTTCCTGGGCTTCACTCTAGCGGTGATGGCCATCATGGGCCTTACTAAAAGCGCTACGGCCGTTTCGGTGATTATCCCGCTGGTTATCCTGGGCGTGCCCCTGATGGATACCTTCTTTGCCGTGGTCAGGCGCTATAATGAACACAAGCCTATTTTCCAGCCCGACCGGGAGCATCTTCACCACCGGCTCATGGCCATTGGCCTTAGTCACCGGCAGACAGTGCTGGTCATATATGGACTTAGCGCTTTCCTGGGCCTAAACGCCGTGGTATTGAACATGGTAAGCAGCAACCAGGCCATGGCTATGTTGGTATTGCTGGCGGTGGTGGTGATTTACCTGGCCGATCGGGTGGGGGTGCTGGGTAGATCACGGCGGACAAGCTATAACCTAACAACCGAGGATTACAAACAGCGGTCTTCGAAAATGTAGGCCTGCTTTAATAGGGTAATTTTTTGGGGACAGGCTGTTTTTCCGTCTTTTGAATAAACAGCCTGTCCTCTTTCTTGTCTCGCTCCAGCCGGGCCAGGTAGTCCCTGTACATCCCTTCCCGCATTAAGTCTTCCAACTTGATAAGCTTAAACTTTTTAATCTTCATTGTATATCCTTGGCCCCTTTGGTGGATAATGTATAAACAGCCAATCCTTCGAGAAAATAAAGCTTGTACAATATATGAAATGCTCTGGTTAAAAATGTGCATTTTTGATAAAATTGTATATTGGAATAAATAAGCCAATTGGTACCGCAGAATGGTACCAATATCAGTTTGGAGGTTTGCTGCCTTGAAAAAAATAAAATTTGGTACGGACGGCTGGCGTGGGATTATTGCTGATGACTTTACCTTTGAAAACTTGCGTATTGTATCCCAGGCAGTGGCCGATTATGTGAACGGGCGGGACATGGGGCACAAGGGTATCGTGGTTGGATATGACAACCGCTTCCTCTCGGACCGGTTCGCCGACACCGTCGCAGACGTGATGATTCAGAACGGCATTAAAGTATACCTGGCTAACGGGCCCTTGCCCACCCCGGTGACCGCCTTTGCCGTCAAGGTGCACCAAGCCGCCGGTGCAGTGATGCTCACTGCCAGCCACAACCCACCGGACTATAACGGCTTTAAGTTTATCCCCGATTATGCCGGCCCTGCCCTACCGCATATAACCGAGGCAATAGAAGAAAATATTGATCGATTGCAGGGGGGCAAAGGGCTGCGGCCTTTTTTGCATGAACAGGCTCAAGAACTGGTCGTGACCCCGGTTAAACCGGACGTGCCCCGGGTGGCCGAGCGCATCATAATCGATCCGCGTTCTGAATATTTTGAACACCTGGAGCAGCTTGTAGACATGGAAGTCATTGCCGGTTCCAACCTGCAGGTGATGGTAGATGCCATGCACGGCAGCGGGATGGGTTACCTGGACGTAATGCTGGAGCGGGCCGGCATCAGTGTAGAGCCGTGCCGCTGCTACCGGGATCCGCTGTTTGGCGGCAGCCTGCCGGAACCAACGGGGCAAACCTTAGCCCGTGGTCGTGACTGGGTCAAGGAAGGGTGTGGCCGGTTGGGCCTGGCTTTGGACGGAGACGCCGACCGTTTTGGCATTATTGATTCCGGTGGAGTTTATATCACCCCCAACCAGTTCTTACCTCTGCTTTACCACCATCTGATCACAAAAAAAGGATTGGTTGGACCGGTTACTCGTACCGTAGCCACCACCCATATGTTGGATCGCATTGCTAATAAACACGGGCAGGCGGTTTACGAAACCGCCGTGGGCTTTAAGTATATTGGCCAAAATTTGCTTGAGAAAGGCTGCGTGTTGGGGTGCGAGGAAAGCGGAGGACTGTCTATTAAAGGTCATATTCCCGAAAAAGACGGCATCCTGGCCGGATTGTTAGCGGCGGAGATGGTGGCGGTGCACGGCAAGAGCTTACAGGAGATAGCGGGGGATGTTGTTAAAGAATATGGTGGTCAGCTATACAGTGAGCGCCTGGATATGCATACCTCGACTGCGAAAAAGCAAATAGTAATGGAAAAATTACAGCAATTTAACCCTGTCGGGTTGGCCGGAACCTTGGTAACTAATCGGATTATTCTGGATGGCGTTAAGCTGGTGCTGGACAGCAATGAATGGGTACTGGTGCGGGCTTCGGGCACTGAGCCGCTGTTTAGAATTTATGTAGAATCTGACCGGTTGGAGAGGATTAATGAGTTGGCCCGGGATGTGGCAATGCAGATAGGGCTGGATGGCTAGCATGCTTTCGACAAAGATTTCTTAGAGTTTAATACCGGGATTGTAAATATGGTTGGCTGTAAACAACTTTAAAATAAAGAAAGCCCAAGCATCTAATAACTTGCCGGGGCTTTCTTTATTTTAAATGCTAAATTCTTTAAAGATTTATTTTGACAAAATAGAGGAATATGCCCAAATAATAACGAAGTAATGTGTTATTCCCTAAATAGTAACCGGTTAACAAGGTATCATTATCCTTAAACGGCTTAATAAAGTTTTAAGAACAGCATTTTTAATATTATTATAATGGTATTATCCTATCGGGCAACATGAAAATAGTCCTATTTTTGGTTAGGATAAAAGTCCTAGTATTGATCCATGTTAGTTAGATCTGGGAAGGCAGTGGTCTTAATTGAACAGTCACACGCGGTTATGCCTTTTATTAATTTGTGATACTTTATTAATTAACCTATCGATTATCATTGCTTACATGTTAAGGTTTGAAGTCTTGGATTCAGCCAGTACATACCTTTTGCAATATTACAAAATTGCTCCTATTGTTGTTTTGCTCTACCTAATCGCTTTTTATGTCATGAAACTATATAACCGGGTATGGGCCTATGCCAGTATCAGTGAGCTATTGGCCATTGTTCAGGGGGTAACGCTGGGAAGCCTTGGCGTTATCGGTCTTACATATTTATTTGAATACCTGCTGCCCCGCAGCATCATATTGTCATCCTGGGCTTTATTAATTTTACTGGTAGGCGCTTCCAGACTAAGCTGGCGCATTTTGCTGAACCGCAAAAAAGGAAATGGCCATTACGGCAAGCGTACTTTGATTATTGGCGCGGGAGACGCCGGAGTGCTGGTTGCCCGGGAACTTAAAAACCACGACAGCGGCCTACTGCCGGTAGGTTTTATCGACGATGATAAAGGCAAGCAAAAAATGCATGTGCTGGGTCTGCCGGTACTGGGTGCCAGGGAGCGGATTCCCAATGTGGTCAGGCTGTACAAAATTCAGGTCATTATCATTGCCATGCCCTCCGCGGATGCCCAAACTGTCAGGGAAATATTTACACTATGCAAACAGCTCAGCCTGGAGGTAAAAATATTGCCAGGCATGTACCAGCTTATTGACGGCCGGGTATCCGTCAGTAACTTGCGCCCTGTGAAAATAGAAGACTTGCTGCACCGTGAGCCGGTGAAACTGGACCTGGAGGAAATATCCGGTTATATCAAGGGGGAAACCGTATTGGTTACCGGGGCAGGGGGTTCCATAGGCTCGGAGCTCTGCCGGCAGGTAGCAGGCTTTGGCCCTAAAAGGTTGCTACTGCTGGGCCACGGAGAAAACAGTATCCACAAAATATGGCTGGAATTGACCGATAAGTTTCCGGGACTGTCCCTGGGTATAGAAATTGCAGACGTGCGGGATAGGGCCAAGATTAACTACATATTTCAAAAATACCAACCGAAATTGGTATTCCACGCTGCTGCTCACAAACATGTGCCCCTGATGGAATTGCATCCGGACGAAGCAGTCAAAACCAATATATTTGGTACAAAAAACCTGGTTGAAGCGGCGGACAACGCAGGCACCAAAACCTTTGTGCTAATTTCCACAGATAAGGCGGTAAATCCCTCCAGCGTAATGGGGGCTACCAAGCGTATGGCCGAGCTTATTGTGCAGCACATGGCCAGGATCAGCCAGACCCGGTTTGTGGCCGTAAGGTTCGGCAATGTGCTTGGCAGTCGGGGCAGTGTTGTGCCCATATTTGAAGAGCAAATAAAAAAAGGCGGTCCGGTTACCGTTACCGACCCGGAAATGAAGCGTTATTTTATGACCATCCCGGAAGCGGTTCATCTTGTCATCCAGGCGGGCTCTATGGCGGGCGGGGGTGAAGTGTTCATTCTTGATATGGGACAGCCGGTAAAAATAGTGGACCTAGCTACGGAAATGATCAGGCTTTCCGGTTTAGAGCCGGAAAAGGATGTTAAAATAAAATTCGTGGGCATCAGGCCCGGGGAAAAATTGTTCGAGGAATTGCTTACCGCTGAGGAAGGTGCCGCCACCACAAAACATAAAAGGATATTCGTGGCCAGGCCTTGCCTGGTGGAAATATCCGCTCTGGATCGTGAGCTGCTTGTGTTGGCCCAAAATCCCACCAGGCTTAAAGACGAAGATGTATTTAACGCCCTGAGGTCGATATTGCCTAATTTTAAAAGTTACAGACAGGAACAGGCGATGTGATATTTTTTAGGAAAATATAATTCATGTAAAAAAGGACACCCCCCAATTTGGGGTAAAACACAAATTGGGGGAGTCCTTTTTTAGTTTACATGGGGGTTAAATCGGTTTAGAACTTGCTTATTATTATTTAAGCACTTGTACTGCTAAATGCAAATATCAAAATGGCTATTTCTAAGCATGGGGTAATTATTAAAGTTTTAAGTGTTTTTAGTCGATTAATATATAATATGATTTTATTTGTTTATTACTTGTAAAGGTTTTTTATTTGACTACCCGAAAGGAGGTTTAATTAGTTTAGTAACTACTGAGATTAATTGTTGGTAATTGCAAAAAAAGGAGGACGTTGTGTGAAACTAAAGCTGGGTACCAAGATTGCTTCATGTTTTGTGCTTATATTAATTATGGCTTTGTTTATGGGACTTAGTGCATTTTTATCATTTAAAAATATAAATAATAATATAGAAGAGGTTGATGTAGCAGATCAAATTTTAATTACAAATATGAAGATAGATAATGCCGTTACAACTGCAGCATCTGCGATTCGGGGATTTATTCTTTACGGTGATGAGAAATGTTATGTACAAGCAGAGGATGCCTTAAAATCGGCTCTAGAATTAGAAAACCAATTGCTTGAAACAGTGAGTGATGAAAAAAAAGAAAGTGTAAAAAGCCTAATTAATAACACAACCAAGTACGGAGATAGCTTTACAAATGAAGTAACACCTTTAATAAGGCTCTATAACAAAGCTCTTGCTGAGGGTAAAAAAGAGCAGGCCGACGCCTACTGGGTTGAGTTTAATTCCATAGCAACAAACAACAGAGCAATGACCGACGAGATTGGGAAGATTGTTGATGAAATGGTCTTAGTGAATGAACAAATTGTTAATGCTAAACTCCTGGCAACAAAAGAACAAGCTAGTAACACTATAAATACAAACATAATAATTGCTGTTGTTGCTATTATTATAAGCTTACTTTTGGCCATATTCCTAACTAAAATGATTCGAAACCCCATTCAAAAAATGGTTATAGGTGCACGTAAAATAGCGGACGGTGATTTCACAGGTCGTGTGGAATTTAATTTACAAGATGAAATCGGTGATTTAGATAAGGGAATTAAACAAATAAAAGAAAATTTTAAAGAAATTATATTGAGTCTTAAAAATAGTTCCGATCTCTTGATGGATTCTTCTCAGCAGCTTGCTGCTCAAGCCCAACAAACTACCGCCGGGGCTACCGAAACGGCTTCCACGATGAACGAAATTGCGACTACAGTGGATAATATGTCTCAGAATACTCAGACCGTTTCCCAGCAAGCCAATTTGGCTTCCCAGCATGCAGATAAAGGTAACCAGGGTATTGAAATGGTTACAGGACAAATGCAAGATATCGCTGCAGCCACAGACCAGGTAAATAATTCAATTGTTTCTTTAAAAACAGACATTAATAGAATTGGTCAATTTGTTGAAGTTATCACTAATATTGCCGATCAAACAAATTTATTAGCCTTAAATGCCGCTATTGAAGCTGCCAGGGCCGGCGAGGCCGGAAGAGGTTTTGCCGTTGTAGCGGAGGAAGTTCGCAAGTTAGCTGAACAATCGGCACAATCGACCAAAGAAATAACCGCATTAATTAAAGAAATCACCGAACAGTCGGAATTGGCTGTACAAGCAATAAATAACGGCAATGAAAAAGTTGCGCAGGGTAATAAAATTGTTACTGAAGTAGGTAAAAACTTTGCTGAGATAATCATTGCTGTACGAGAACTATCCGAACAAGTCCAAGATGTTGCAGCTTCGGCCCAGCAGGTATCTGCAGGCATACAAAATGTTGCCGGTACTACGGAGGAACAAACCGCAGCCATGGAAGAAGTATCTGCCGCCACAGAAGGCCTAAGCAAATTGGCTGATCAGCTTAATGCAAAAATGAATAAATTTAAGTTGTAATGGGGGATTTAACATGGAGGAAAATAAACAGTTGGTGGTTTTTGGATTAAACGATCAACATTATGGCCTACAGATAGAAAATGTATCGGAAATTATACGCATAATGGATATAACCAGGGTTCCCAATACGCAGTATTACTGCAAGGGTATTATAAACCTGAGAGGAGCCATTGTGCCTGTTATAAGCTTAAGTTTGCGACTGGGCTTGGAAGAGTATGAGATAGGTAGGGATTCCCGTATTATAGTCGCTGAGACAGATAAAGGAAAATTGGGGCTAATTGTAGATAATGTATATTCTGTAACCAGATATTCAGATGATGAAGTAGAAAAATCCGAAGCGATGAGCGGGGAAGACAGGTTTATAAATGGAATCCTTAAAAAGGAAGACGATATGGTTTTGTTGTTAAATTTGGAAGAAATTATGGAGGATTGAATAGTCGCTTTTTTAATTAAGAGTCCCTCTTTAACTTGAAGAGGGACTCTTGCAGTCAATTTACATGTTCATTTTTTATTATTTTGCAGGATTTTAATAGTAAATGTAGAAAAATTACTACTTTATTAATGAGAAAATATTGCCAATTGCTGAGCAATGCATTTTCATAAGTGGGTTGTGATTAAATGATCATGGATGTTAGAATAAATTGAATTATGTCTTCTGATCAAATGGGGGTTAATACCTTGGTCAATAGGCGCAGGCACAAAAAAAAAGAAGAGGGTAATAGCGAACGCTGGATGGTAACCTATCTTGATATGATTACCCTGTTGCTGCTCTTTTTTATTGTTTTGTACACGTTAAGTAAAGTCGATGTAGCTAAATTCGAAACGCTGGCTGAATCTCTGTCCGCAGTTTTCGGTGCGGGAGGGATGGTATTGGACAGCCCGGGTCCGGAGGTTATCCCCGGCTCTCCCCCGGATGAAATACGTGATGTTGTTGAACAGGATGAACAAATAAAAGAGCAACTGGAGTTAGCGCAGCTAAGCAGTTTAAAAAAAAAGCTGGAGGAATATATTGAGGAAAGTGGACTTGCATCCAGGGTTTCAGTTCGCATGGAGGAAAGGGGTATCGTATTGAGTTTTCAGGAAGCGGTTTTATTTAAACTGGGTTCTGCTCAGCTGACCCCACAGGCATATCAAATATTAACAAAATTAACACCGTTAATGGTAAATATACCTAATTACATTCGTATCGAAGGGCATACCGACGATTTGCCCATCAGAACTTCCCGGTATCCATCCAACTGGGAGTTGTCAGCAGCCAGATCGACTAATGTGCTGCAGGCAATGATCAATGATTTTGGATTTACCCCGCAGAAAATGTCTGCTACGGCATACGGGCAATACAGGCCCAGGGTGGCGAACAGCAACATGGAAAACCGGCAACTAAATCGCCGGGTTGACCTGGTAATATTACGCAGTAAGTTTGCTGAAGTTGAGCCAAATAACATTCCTAATTCAACCGAGACAAACTAGCATTTTAATAATATATAAATTTGTAAGGGAATGGATAAATATTATGGATTTAGCAACTATACTTGGATTTTTCATCGGGATACTATCATTACTGGTTGGTTATATCATCGAAGAAGGAAATGTAGCAGCATTGATTCAGCCTAGTGCCGCGCTTATAGTTTTAGGTGGCACTATAGGAGCCACCGTCTTTAGTTTTTGCCCCGGTGATTTGAAGGCCCTGCCGCAAATGATAAAAATAGCTCTTTTTAACAAACCTTACGATCCGGTCAAAACCATTGAAAATATTATAGCCCTGGCCGAAGAGGCCCGGCGGGAAGGGTTATTGTATTTGGAAAACCGCCTTGATGAAATCGATGATGCCTTCTTTAGAAGAGGGTTGCAGTTGGTGATAGACGGCACCGACCCGGAGTTGGTAAAAAATATTATGGAAGTAGAAATTTATACCATAGAGGAGCGCCACAGTATAGGCAGCAAAATATTTCAGGTTGCAGGCGGCTATGCGCCCACAATGGGTATTATCGGTACAGTGATGGGTTTAGTTAACGTGTTGGGGAATATGAGTGACCCTGATTCCCTGGGTTCTTCCATTGCCGTGGCATTTATGGCCACTCTTTACGGCGTGGGCAGTGCTAACTTATTCTGGATTCCTCTGGCTACCAAGCTATCCAACATTAGCGATAAAGAAATATTATTAAAACAACTGATGATGGAAGGTATTATTTCTTTGCAGGCGGGGTACAATCCTATCCTGATCAGGGAAAGACTGGTTTCTTACCTCAACCCGTCAAAAAGAGAAATAGAGGGAGAAGGTAATTCCGAAGAAGAATAAATAAAAGGAGGCATTTTAATTGTCTGCTGAAATGACTGATTTACAAATTGCGGTGTTCTCGATAATTGATCAATATTTCGGTATAGATATATCTTTGGTATCAGAGATTATTCGACTGGAAAAAATCACCTCGACACCAAACGCTCCAGCATATGTGGAGGGAATAATTAATATCAGGGGAGAAATAGTGCCGGCTGTTAATTTACATGTGCTGTTTAATATTCAGGCCAATGAATGGACAGAAAACAATCGGGTTATTGTAGTGGAAACAAAAGAGAATAAATTTGGCATCATTGTTGACGGCGTTTCTGAAGTAAGAAAGATCAGCGCGGATATGATTAAACCCGTACCGCCCGGTATTAGTGTTGATCAACATTACCTGAAGGGTATAATCTTGGATGATCAAGACTTAATTGTGCTGGTGGATTTGCAGCAGCTTTTACCCAACAAGGACATGCAACAATTGAAGCAATTGATGGAAAACTAAAGATGAGAGGGTGATACGGTGTTTAGTAATGAGGAAATTGCAATCTTTCAGGAAGAACTGGAAGAAAAGATGCAAATAATCAGTGACAATATACTTCTATTGGAACAGCGGCAAGCCACACCCGAGGTTATTCAGGAAATATTTAGGGCCGCTCATACCATAAAGGGATCTTCCGCTGTAATGGGTTACGATAAAATGACAGAATTAACCCATGAGTTGGAAAGCTTATTTGATGAAATACGTCATGATCGGTTGGAAATAACCGGTGACTTGGTGGACGTGCTCTTTGAAGCCGTGGACAAGCTAAGGGAATTAAAAGACGAAATAACAGGCAATGCCAATGAGAATGTAGATATCAGTCCGGTTTTACAGAGAATCAAACAAGTAAAACAAACACCAGGTGTCGACATTAATAACCAATATGAGTCCGATCAGTTGAATAAGCCTGTTGAGCAGGAAACGTCAAAAGTAAGTTATTCCGATCAACCGCTATCGGAGATCGAAGTTGATGACGTATCCGAGGATGTCATCGGGGAAGCGGAAATTCGTGGTTACTATGCCTATAGACTGCAGGTTGTTTTTGCAGAAGACTGTCAGATGAAAGAAGTGCGCGCTTTTCTGCTCATTGAAACGTTAGAGCAGGTAGGCGAGATTATTAAAACCAATCCCCCTATAGAGGATATCCAAAGCGGGCATTTTAACAGCAGTATAGCACTGATTATTCTCAGCCAGTCAGACGTCGACCAGGTTGAGAACCTGGCCCTCTCGGTAGCGGAAATCAATGTTGTACATATACAAAAAATTAAAATTAATAATACACCGGAGCAGGAAACGCAAAATGCAGCGGACCGGGAAAACATAACCGAAGCAGCACCCGCTGCCGCAAAACTGTCTAACATTGATAACAATGGTTCAAGGAAAACCATAAAAACCGTCCGGATAGATGTGGAAAAATTAAATATACTAATGAATCTGGTCGGGGAACTGGTAATCGAACGTACCAGGTTGGATCGTTTTGTAAATGTATTTGAAAGCAAATTCGGATCAGAAGATATTGCCGAGGATATATTGGAAATATCCAGTCACCTGGGCAAAGTTACTACCGATTTACAGGACGAAATTATGAAGGCACGCATGTTGCCCGTTGCCCAGGTGTTCAATCGTTTTCCACGCATGGTCAGGGATGTAGCCCATAAACTGGGCAAAGAAATTGACTTTATTATAGAAGGTAAAGAAACCGAACTTGATCGTAATGTGATTGAAGTTATCGGAGATCCCTTAATCCACCTATTAAGGAATTCTATCGATCATGGTATTGAAGACGCCAAGGAAAGGCAACGTCTGGGCAAACCGGCTCAAGGCTCCCTCAAGTTAAAAGCATCTTATTCCGAAGGCCACATTGTCATAACTGTGGAAGATGACGGGCGGGGGATAGATGCGCAGAAATTAAAGAAAAAAGCCTTGCAGCGAGGTTTAATAACACAGGAGCAGTATGACCGGATGAGTGACCGGGAAGCCCAGGAGCTTATTTTTGCACCGGGCTTCTCAACGGTGGAGGAAGACCATGTAAGTGACATTTCCGGACGGGGTGTCGGTATGGATATAGTACGAAACCAAATAGAAAATATCAATGGCATTGTGGATTATTACACCGTGCCCGGCCAGGGTACCCGGTTTTCCATAAAGCTGCCGCTAACCCTGGCTATAATTCGTGCGCTAATGGTCGAACACGGCTCCAGGGCATACGCATTTCCTCTGACCTACGTGGTGGAAACACTTTATGTCAATCGTTCGGAGATAAAGACCATCAGGCATTCCAAAGTGATAATCATTCGAGGTCAGGTATGCCCTTTAAAACGACTGGGAGATATATTTAATCATGAAACATCAAAAACTGATGATAACAAGGTTTATGTGGTCATTGTCGGTTCGGGTGACCGCAAATTGGGTATTATAGTGGATGAATTAATTGGTGAGCAAGAGATAGTCATCAAATCGCTGGGCTCTTATCTTGGTCAGGTGGAAGGATTGGCCGGAGCGGCCATATTGGGAGACGGTAAAGTATCCCTGATTGTTGACGTGCGAAGCCTGGTAAGAAGCGCGGGCTCCGAGGAGGCCTTGTCATATGCTGCAGCCGATTAAGGTGCTGGTGGTGGATGACTCTGCTTTAATGCGCCGGATCATCACTCGTATTCTGGAATCACAGGCTGATATTAAAGTAGTCGATACCGCTGTCAACGGTCAGGAAGCCATTAAAAAAGCAACCGCGCTGCGGCCTGATGTTGTTACCATGGATGTGGAAATGCCCGGAATGAACGGTGTGTCTACCGTAACCACGCTGATGCGGGAATGCCCCGTACCCGTGGTCATGCTAAGCGCCCATACTACCGAAGGCGCCAGGGTAACTATGGAAGCACTGGCAGCCGGTGCGGTTGATTTTGTCCCCAAACCCCTCAAGGCGGGAGATACTGGAAAAATGGCACGTGAACTGGCCCGGAAGGTCAGGGTTGCTAGACGGGCGGTAATGAAAAGATACCCCGCATCCTCTGTAATACCACGGCCTGTAGTTAAATCATCGCCAGGGAAAATGGAACTGCTTGCGATTGGCTCATCCACCGGAGGCCCGGCGGCGCTGCAAGTTCTGTTGCCAGTACTGCCTGCCGAACTGCCCTGCGGAGTGGTAGTGGTGCAGCATATCCCGGTGGGGTTTAGCGGCCCAATGGCGGAGCATTTAAACCGTAAGTGCAAACTAGAGGTAAAACATGCCGAGCATGGCGACAGGGTATTGCCCGGGCAAGTACTGGTGGCGCCGGCAGGCTATGACCTAACCTTCCGCAGACATGCCGGACAGCTCTGCATAGTATTGGACAAAGGAAATAAACCGGTGCCGCCCGGGGGGTTTCGACCTTCAGTTGACGTTATGATGAACTCAGCGGCGGAAGTGGTGGGCAATCGGTCGATGGGCGTACTGCTCACCGGTATGGGTCGGGACGGTGCCCGGGGAATGCTGGCTATTAAACAGCGTGGCGGGTATGCCGTCGCGCAGGACGAAAGCACTTGTGTGGTCTACGGCATGCCCAAAGCGGCTGTCGAACTGGGCGCCGCGCAAAGAATTCTCCCCCTGCCCCAAATTGCCGGGGAAATTTTGCGAATCGTGTAAAGTTCATAAAATAATTACCGAATATATATAACAACATTGCATTTTAAAAAGGGCGGGTGAAGGACATGAAAATCACCCATCTGGGTTCAGGTATGATTGATGCCTACAAAGCCCGGAATGATAAAAATAAAAACAAAAACATTAAGCAAAACAATAGTGCGCCGGAAAGTGATCGGGCGGAGATATCCTCTGCCGGCAAAGAGTTGCAGACCTACCGGGCGAAACTTAAAGAAATGCCCGATGTTCGGCAGGAACGGGTAGAAGCTTTAAAAACCCGGGTAAAAAACGGTGATTACGAACCTTCCGCGGAAAAAATATCTGAAGGAATCTTAAAAGAAAGGCACCTGGATACCAGGGTTTAATCACTTCAGCTGAAAAATGGGGGTGTATTTATGAAAATAGGAGCAGGCGGACTGCAGTCCTACGCTACACATGATGATGTGGCCAGCCGGCAGGCGCAGGAAAATCGTAAACCGGCTGAGCCGGTTAGACCTCAGGATAGTGATAATACCGCATCACTTAACAAAGATGATTTAAATAAAACAGTGGAAAAACTAAATGACGCGGCCCAGGCGTTTGATTTACCCCTGCGCTTTGCCAATAAAAAAACCGATGAAGGTAACAACTATATTGAAATGCGCAACACAAAAACAGATAAGACAAAAAATATTGACATAAAAGAAGCCGGTGAATTAATGAATAAAATAATTGATTCCAAGGGGATTAATGTGGATATATACATTTAAATTTAAGGAGAGATGCTCGTGGAGCCTCTTTTTTTTGAGCTTGCCCAAATATTAAAGCAGCAGAGGGAAACCGTAAAACAATTATTAATCCAATCCGAAGCTCAGAACCAGGCACTGCGCAAAAATGATGTTGAGTTATTGAATAACGCAGTACAGCAGTTAAACAAATTGTCCGGTTTAATGGCAGAGCAGGATAACCGGCGGCAAGAAATTGTGGATAAATTGGCATATAACTCCATTAAAGATTTGTTACCTGTTGCACCGGTATCATTAAAAACCGAACTTCAGAAAGTACATATCGAAATAAAGAACGATTTGCAGCAGCTTCAAGAACTGACCACGTTAAATAGTCTGCTAACCAGACGGGCGTTAATGGTCAATCAATCCCTGTTAAATATATTTCGTGGCGGCGGGCAAACCTACCAGCCGGGCGCCAAGCTAAAGCAGGATAAACAACCGCTGGGAGTATTAAACAAAATCGTATAAGAAAGCGGGGAAAATCAATGCCCGGAACATTTTATGGCTTGGAAACTGCCAAACGGGGGCTCAAAACACACCAAAATTTACTGGATATAACCGGTCATAATATAGCCAACGCCAGCACTCCGGGTTATTCCAGGCAAGAAGCGGTACTGAAAGCCTCAGATCCTTACACCAATCCCACAATGGACAGCTCGGTTACCCCGGGTCAAATGGGCTCCGGTGTGGAAGTAAGCATGATACGGAGAATCCGGGATGAATATTTAGATAACCAGGTGCTCAGCACCACTTCAGATAGTGCATACTGGGAAGAACAAGTTGATATTTTGCAAAATGCCGAGGCTTTTTTCGCCGAACCGGACTCTGATGGTATAGAGCAGGGAATGATAGACTTCTTTAAATCGTGGATGAACTTAAACAACAACCCGCAGGATTCCGGTATCAAATCTACGGTCGCCCAGTTAGGAAACGAACTGGTCTCATTAATATCCTATACATACGAGCAGTTGGATACGGTACAAAAAAACGTTGCCGATGCAGATACACCGGGACCGGTTAGAAATGGTGAACTGGCCCAAAATGTCAAACAGGTCAATGATATATTAACCCAGATCAGTGACCTAACCACAGCAATTAAAAATATATATTCAATCGGTCAGCAGCCTAATGATTTGTTAGACCAGCGCGATCAGCTTCTTGAGGAGCTAAGTGGACTGGGGACGGTAAAAGTTACTATTGAAAGCGGAAGCAGTAATAATGCAGGGGATTTGGTCGAGTTTAGTTTTTATGGGCAAAGTATTGATCTAAATAACCTGAATGAGTTTAATTTAACAACTGACGGTGACAGTATTACATTAAATTACGGGGCAGACTCTGTAATTAATCTTACGGAAAAATGTTATGATATCAATAAAGGTTCGCTCCTGGGTTTGGAGAAAGCCAGACAGGATGTCGTAGGCTATAAAGAAAAGTTAAATGCTATGGCTGACGCCCTTTATGAAAACGTTAAAGCCAGTGAAGATCTGGATTTCTTTACAAAAGATGATCAAACAGGTTTATTAAAGGTTAATTCATCTGTCATGAACCACCCGGACTTAATTGATGGCACTATGGCCGGTGACATGGCTAACCTTAAGGACGAAAAATTAGATTTACTGGACTCACTTACCTTTGAGGAATATTATAATCAGCTGATCACTGAAGTGGGGGGCAATGCTAAAGGTGCGGACAGTATGATGGAGAGCCTGTCAGCCATTAGCGAGCAGGTACAAGCATTGCGGGATTCGGTTTCCGGTGTCTCCATTGATGAAGAGCTGACTAGAATGATTCAATATCAATACGGGTTTCAAGCATCCGCCAAGGTAATCAGCGCCATGGATGAAATGCTGGATGTGGTGATCAATCGCCTCTTCTAATTTTAGGAGGATTTTTTATGAGAATAACGAACCGTTATATGGCCAACTCATTTATTAACAGTATTCAAAGCAATTTAAGTAAGCTAGCCCGGAGCGAGGAGCAGATTGCCACAAGCAGTAAATTACTGCGCCTCAGCGATGACCCCAATGTCCTAAGCCAATATATGAGTACTAAAGCTACCCTTTCTTATAATGAGCAGTATGACAAGAACATTGAGGACGGGCTATGTTACCTAGATATGAATGACGTAACCCTGGGCACCCTGAATGATGTTATTTCAAAAGCCAACGAATATACCATCCAGGCAGCCAGTGATACCTACAATGCAGATGACCGTGTTGCCATCGCCGAACAAATAGATAAATTGATCGACGAAGTGGTGGATTTTGGCAACGCGACGGTAGGCGGTAAATATATTTATGCCGGTACAGCCAACAACAGGCCACCGTTCAGCAGGGAGAGCGGCACCGACACTATAACATACAGCGGCGATTTTGGAGCAATTTACCGTGAGGTATTAGCCGGTACGGAATACCGAATAGACGCGCCGGGTGTGACCAGCGGAGTGCAAATTGAAGGCACCTCTCCACCCGAACTTGTCAGCAGACAGGATGATAAAGATAAAGTCGGTGTCTTTAAGATAACCATTAATGATGATAATAGTGTTAGTTTAAAAGGGTATAATCTGGACGGTGTTACCGAAAACTCCGATTTGATCAACAACCATAGTTATGATACCGTTTCTAAATTATTTACCGTCACTGAAGGTGATTTAGCCGGCTTGCAAATTGATTTTGCCAATGCCGAGGCCGGCACGGAATACACTATTACCATTGACAATCGTACAGGAGTATTCGGACATGTCGATCAAATTACCGGTGACCCTGATACATATGTGGTATATGATCCCACAACAGCATCTGACAAGGCTGAAGTTGATAAAGGGATATTCGATGTGCTGTTTACCCTTCGGGATAGGTTAAAAAATGACGATACGGCGGGGTTGCAGGACAGTATAGAGGAACTGGAACAGGTAAGTAATGAACTGGTAGAATACCGCGTCGGCGTAGGTGCACGTACACAACATTTTGAAAGATTACAAACAAGTATTTCTGATCAGGAGGTTGTATTGAATCAAGTTCTGGAAGGTCTTGATGGTGCAGATATAGCCCGATTGTCCATTCAGATGAGCCAGCAGCAACTGGCTTACGAGGCTTCCCTGTCTGTTGGGGCAACAATTTTGCAGACCACCCTGCTAGACTTTTTGGGCTAGAGCATTAACCAAAATATATTTGTTTTAAAACTAGGTGACCTTTGAGCTAAGGGTCACCTAAAAATTTATATTGCAATGCACTATTCAAGTAATAAGGGGGACACTGCAATGAAAATAAAGAATACCTGCGATAAAGTAATTAATTTTCCCAAAGGCATCCCCGGTTTTGAAAATTTACGCCGGTTTATTTTGCTTCCCGTTAAAGGTACGGAACAAATGCTTTGGCTGCACTCACTGGAAGACCAAACTATTGCCCTGCTGGTTATTGATCCGTTTATCTACTTTAAAGGTTATGAAGTCAATATCTCTCAGACTGATGTTGAGGAACTGGAAATAAAAGATCACGCAGAAACTTTGGTGCTGACAACCATCACCATACCCCGGGATAATCCTGCAGGTACCACAGCCAACCTGGTGGCCCCCATTGTAATCAATACCAGGCTAAATAAAGCCAAACAGCTTATACTTACCGGAACTCCGTACTTTACCAAACACCGGCTTTTCCCTGAACAAACTGTAAAACCAAGTAAAAAAGTTTGCGGTGGGGAGGGAGTATAATGCTGGTCCTTACCCGTAAAAAAAATGAGGGCATCATACTGGGAGATAACATCAGCATCACTATTTTGGAAATCAGAGAAGACACCATAAAAATCGGTATTGAAGCCCCCAGAGATATCACTATCCTGCGCAGTGAACTTTACCAGGCCGTGAAAGACGAAAATACCATTGCTATTGCCAGGGATGATAATGCTGTGGATGCGTTAAAAAATTATTTGCTAATAACGGTTAAATAAACTAAAGGATGTCGTTTGATTACCGATTATATAGATAGGGATATAGTACTAGCCCTTCAGGGTGGCCACCTGGGGATTTATACATGCAAGGATGCAAAATAATTTTTCAGGGAGGAATGTAGACGTGATTATTAATCATAATATTGCGGCGCTCAACACGTATCGTCAGTTGAATACCAATAGCACCAACACCAGCAAGGCGCTGGAGAAACTGTCTTCAGGTCTTCGTATTAACAAGGCCGGGGACGACGCAGCAGGCTTAGCTATTTCTGAAAAAATGCGTGCTCAGATCCGTGGTTTGGATCAAGCTTCCGCCAACGCCCAGGATGGTATTTCCATGATTCAGACGGCTGAAGGTTCACTTAGCGAAACTCAAAGCATTTTGCAGCGGATGCGTGAGCTTGCTACTCAGGCAGCCAACGATACTAATACTGAGACCGACCGTAATGAAATCCAGAAGGAAATCAACCAATTGACTTCTGAAATCAACCGTATCGGTAACACAACCGAGTTCAACACCCAGAAGCTGTTGATGGGTAGAGATGTTGAAGTTGTTGAAACAGCAGCAACACCAACCACCATCACCGCGGGTGAGGTAGGTGTTGCTGCAGGAACTGTTTCAGATTTAACTACTAACGCCAAAAGTGTTGTGGGAGTATCTTCAAGTGCTACAGTGCAAGCTTCAACTAGTGAAGCAACTGGTGCAGTTTCTGATGTTACTGAAAATACCCAGAGCATTAAAGGCGAAAAAGCATCTGTAACAGTACCCAATGGTATCACTTTTGAAGCTGCAAGCAATGGAACTGATATAAATGATATGACTATTACCATTCTGCAAGGAGCAACTGCAGACACATCGTCGAAGCTGGAGATTGACGGTGACGGCAATTATACCTTTACTATTGGTCAAACGGCCGGTGGTGAGTCTTTGGCTCAAACACGCGGTGCGCTCTATAACGAGCTAAAATCATCAATTGATAATTATGATACAGCTACGGGTTTTACAGATACCAACGAAATTACCGTGCTGGAACCGGCCAATACCGGTGAAGCTGTTTCCAACCTTGACGGTACAGGCGGAACATTCAGCGGTGGTGTCGCAGAGCAGAATGGACAGTATCAGTTTTCAATAACTGATAAATTTGAGGAAGCCGGAGACACCATTACTATCGATGGGCAAACTTTTACAGCTGTACTTTCGGGGGCAGATGCTACTGCAGGTGAATTTAACATTGGGAATATCGAAGCAACTCTTACTGCGGGAGAAGACAGATCTGATGAAGATGGTACTAGTGGTACAGATTTAACCGGGATTAATGCCGATACTTCAGTAACGGTTAATATTGCCGGTACGGATTATATTATAAACAATGCTGATTTAAAAACTTATGATGGTACTGGCGGCGGAGATATTGATGATTTAGTAACCCTAATTGAAAATGCCGATACTGCTGGAGATGGATCCGGAACTGCGTTAAGCACAGTAGCCGATGTATCTGTTTCGGACGGCATAATAACAATTACTGCTAAAGATCCTCAAACCCAGCCAATCACATGGGCTGCAAGTGGTACTGATGCAACAACGGTTAATGACGCATTTGGTATGGAAACAGTAGCCAGTATCGATGGTGTTGGTGCTGCTTTTGACTTAACCGATGACCTTAATGGACGGATTGCAGTTTGGGATACTGGAACAATTACTGCTGCCTTTGCAGACACTGAAGGTATTGATATCGAATTTGCTGGTGTTACGGTTACCGTTTTGGGTGCAGATAATGTTGCTGTTGGTGATGACACTGCTTTTTCAGGTGCAGCAACAGAAACTGCAGAAAGCGTCACTATCGATACCAATGATGTAGCTGGTTTAGCTGGTCAACTTGCGCATATCGTAACGGCATTTGAGAACATTCAGGCTGCTGGCGGGTTAGAGGGATACACTTTCGAGGTGAACAGTGGGGGTGACGGATTAAAGATAACTGGCCCGGCAGCTGGTGCCAGTACTGAGGTAGTCGCCTTTAATAACGCTGTTGGTGGTTATGCTGGAGCGGTAACAAACGCTACAAGCAATGCTCAGCAAACCAATGACGACGGTGTATTAGGCTCGGATGCCATTGATGCAAGTACGAACGTTGTCATTACAATTGACGGCACAGACTATACAATTGATAACCAGGCACTTAAGGATGGTTTAAATTCAGATAGCGGTGCTTATTCGAATGATGATGTTGTTAGTGTTATTGAGAACGCCAAAGATGCTAATGGTCACCTTCTTTCGGAAGTGGCTACCGTTTCACATAATGCCGGTGTTTTGACAATCACTTCTCAAAATCTAGAACCCACATCCGAGGTTGTTTTTAATATCAATTCTGATCAGACTGTGGATATTAGTAGGCTGGAAACCTTATTTGATGTTACCAACTATACATCTGATATCGGTGCCGATGCGGTATCCAGCAGTCGCACATTAACAGACCAGGCCGAGAGCCTTGCAGCAGCCATTGAAGCTAACTCTGTACTGGGTGCACGCTTCCAGTATGCTACGACAAGTGCTGGAACAATTACTTTAACAGAAACTAACAACCAGGCTACGGGAGAAGTTCTATCAGACCCGGTAGTAAGCGGTGCAGGTTTGGATGACAAGTTAGTAATTACGAATACCGGTGGACAGAATTTAAACACTGTAACAATTACCCGCGCCGAAGACACAACAGCCACAAATGCGTCAGCAATTGTCCAGTCAAATGCGGGAGAGTTAAAAATTACCGCAGCCGGTTCTGGATATAGGGCTAATGGAGTGAAGGTTGTTCTTGCAGAAAATTCTTCAGACGACCTTAATGTAACATTTAAGGACGGCGTGTTAACCGTTAACCTGGCAGATTCAACTTTAGCCAACAACTCTGCTTCCGCTATTCAAACAGCCATTAGGGATTTGGAGACAATAGATGGGATCGATTTTTCGACCTGGACTGCTGCGGATAATGGAGGCTGGGATGCTGGTGTTGATTCCAATGACATTGAAATTAAGAATGCTACATTCTCTGGTGCTGTAGAAGCTGTTACAGAAAATCAGTTAAATGTAACTGTCGAAGACGGAAATCTAACTATACATTTATCAGCCGAATCAGCCAGGGAAAATACAGCTGCTAAAATTCAGGATGCAGTACAGGATATTGGTGAATTCTTCTACTTCGATGATGATGAAAATTGGACTTCCATAGATTTCTCCAAATATGAATTTGCAACCCAAGGAAACTGGGATACCAGCACATTAGGCAATAATATTGTAAAAGATACCGATACCCTAGTTGGCGGTACCGAAGCTGTTGAAGGCGAATACACTTTCAACATAACCAAAGCCTTTGAAACAGGCGATAAGGTAGAAATTAAGGGTCAGGTCTTTACTGCAGTAGCCAGCGATGCTGTTGCCAGTGAAGGCGAATTCAATATTTCTGGTGGCAACCTCAATTCCCAGGCAGCTAGCCTGATTGACGCTATTAACTTAAACACTACATTAAAAAATACCTATATAGCATCAGCCAGCGGTTCTCAGATCACATTAACTGAGAGCACTGCTACCGGTGTTGATCTAGCGACCACAGACATGGATGTACGGGCCACCGGTACCCAGGGCGAATACTCTGTAGCTTTCGATGAAGTCGTTGAATCCGGCGGGTATTTCATTATTGACGGCGAAGAAATCGCTGTATCCGACGAAAATACCCATGTAGGCTACGCAGATGGTACAGCCGTCAAAGAATCCGCCACAGTGGCCGATCAAACCGAGGCACTGGCAGCTGCAATCAATCTAAATGAAACTCTCAGTGCCAAATATACAGCCTCGGTAGGCTCAGATGGCAGCCTGGTACTGAATCAAACCGAAGACTTCACCTCCAGTACGGCACCGACTGTATCTACCAAGAACTCTTCAGAAGGCGACTTCGAGGCTAGCTTCCAGATCGGCGCCAACAGCGGCCAGAGCATGACCATTACTCTGGGTGACATGCGTGCCAACGCTCTCAACGTCAGTGGAGATGGCACTGCGACTACCGTTGCAGCCAATAACGGCCAGGTTGCTTCCTATGTAGCAACTGCTAATGTAACGGATGGATCAACTAATGATAACATAGAATATTCCCTTGACGTGTCTACCGCTGAAAAAGCTTCTGCAGCTATTAGCGTTATCAATGACGCTATCGAAGCAGTTTCCAGTGAGCGTTCCAAGATGGGCGCTTACCAGAACCGCCTGGAGCACACCATCAACAACCTGGCAACCTCCTCTGAGAACCTGACCACTGCCGAATCCCGTATCAGAGACGTCGATATGGCCAAGGAAATGATGGAATACACCAAGAACAACATTCTTACCCAAGCAGCTCAGTCTATGCTGGCACAAGCTAACTCACAGCCCGAGCAGGTCCTCCAGCTTCTGCGGTAATCAAACTAACAGTAAGAAGGCCAGCCGGGTTTCCGGTTGGCTTTCTTTCCTTCAGACACCTCCATAATGATATCTAAAATCAGCTTAAAGGACATTTGCCGACTTTGCTGGAATTATCTCATTAAACACAGATTACATATAGGAGGAACAACATGCCAGAGAAACATTATCTTGTTCCGGATTACATACTAAACTTTAAATGTGCTTGCTGTACCGAATGCTGCAAGCGCTGGCGGATTACTATCGACAAGCAGACTGTGGAAAAGTATGAGCAGCTGGCCTCCGAAGACGAAGAACTAGCCGCCATGCTGGCCAAAAACCTTAAAAAAGACAAAGGTGGTCGGGCCTCAGTGCAGCTGCAGAATAAAGTGAAAAAGCTGAACGTGGAAAAGGACGGGGAGCAGAAGCAGGTAATCAACGTAGATACCGCTGTATGCCCGTTCCTGGCCGATGACGGCCTGTGCGCCATCCAGAAGAAATATGGTATTGATGCCCTTTCCGATACCTGTAAGATATTCCCTCGCAATATCTTCTTAACCGAGCGGGGCTACGAAATGGCCCTCACCTATGCCTGTAAGAACGCTGCCCTGGAGTTAAAGAACAAGAACAGGGTGGAATTCTACATGGACCCGGAAGGCTATGACTTTCTGGATCTACATGGACAGTACGGCAAAATAGGAGAGATAATGGACAGGAAAAAAGCCGGCAAGTCCAACTATTTTGAAGTGGAAGAGCTGCTTATTGACATCATGCAGCACCGGGAACTGGATATCGACACCAGGCTCATCTTAACCGGCATTGTGGTGGATAAGCTAAAGGACGGCGACCTCCCAGGTATTCGCAAGTACCTGCAGAACCTGGACGGTGGGTTAATCAGACAGTTAAAAGAGATCCCCTCCCAGCCGGTGTTTATGATGAAGCTGGTTAAAGAAGCCGTGGATAAACGCTTGCTGGCCCGTGTGGTAGAGAAGGATATGACCCGACTGATGGACCTGGCTTACATTAATTTAAAGCTGCTAAATCAGCCTGTCATTACTGATGAAAAGGTGGATAGATTCCTGGAAGGGTACCATAAACACTACAAGGCATATATAGACGACATTAGCCATGTATTTGAAAACTACTTCGCCAACTTTATATTCTCCAAGAAGTACTATACCCACAAATATATGGATGCTTATTTTCTAATGATGTTCTTCTATGTCTTAATCCGTTTCTTTGCCGTGTGCCTCTGCATGGCTGAAGAACGCCAAGTGGATGAAAATAAGCTTATAGAAGTAATCAGCGCCATTGAGCGTACCATTGGCCATAACTCAGCTTATTATGAGGACGTGCTGCGGATGATCAAAGAGGGAGACTACCACCGCCTGCCCTATGTAATATCGTTAATTAACCTGTAATCGGCTGTATTGGTTGTGTTTAAAGAAAAATGAGGATCTATGATTAACTCGTTAAAAGAAATGCTTAGCGACATTGTTACTTTAATAGAGATAGGCGATCATACCGAAACCATGCAGGCTATCGCCAATTTTACCCTGCTGTTTGACGAATTCCTGCAGCAAAACAAGGAATATATCTTTCATCAGGAGATGGCCAACCTGAACCGTTATTTAATACAGATGGTGTACTGTCTGGAACAAAACGATTTGCAAGGGCTAAAGGAAGCCATAGATGAGGCTATTATAGGCTTTATCAATAACTGGGACTTTAGCAATAATAAAAATATAAATTAAACTTGCAAAGATGAAATTGAAATGGGGGTGACAGTAGATGGACATAGCGGCGCTGTCAATAATTAAAAACCAGGTGCAACTGCAGCAGGACGCGGGTATTGCCGTTTTAAAGAAAGCTATAGGCACGGAGGAGCAGGGTAGCAGTCTAGTGAACCAAATGCTGGATAAGACTGTCGAGGGTGCTAACCCACCCCACCTGGGCAGCTATCTGGACGCAATGGTGTAGAAGATGCGCCATAAGGCGCCTAAAGGCCGAGAGGTCCCATGCGGATCGCACGGCCGTTTTCTTTTTAGCAGTATAAATACCCTGGAACCTTAATTCCAAAAATAGCGTCAATACTGTCAATCTGGTATAATGTAGGAAGAAAGAAGCACGGTTTTTGTTTTTATAAAATTGACTGTAAATTGTCTGACAATTGCCCCTGGCTTTAGCTTTACTGGTAATGCCCCAAAACGGTTTTTTTAATTTCTACGGTAAACTGTTCAATGTCACCCAGGTTATCGAGCAGTATATCATATAGTTCTTTTTCCGTAACCATACTATAAAAGTGAACCATTCTATTACGGTAACCGGCCATTTGAACCAGTTTTTTACCCAAAGCATTACTGACAAAATTATTGCCGGCTAGCCCTTGGGCAATTGATTTATATTCGCCTGCCATTTCAATATTGCCGGTTTTGGCCAAAATATGCCTACCGATATCAAATACTGCTTCTAATGATCTGCGTAGATAGCTTTCTGCGGCTGCTGAATTAAGATTACTTGAAGTAAACTCCTCATAAGAAAGACAGGATAGTTTTTTTAAATTTGTTAGCCAAAAATCTATTAATTCCAGTCTTTGCGAAACTAACGTTATATTTATCATGCCTGCCCCGGTTCTTCAAATTTTTCCTTATAGTACTGTTCCAATACCCAGCGAAAGTCAGCGGCTCTGGCTAATATGTTGTGCTCGTATTTTTCTTGTATGCTATCGCTGACTGCGTAAAGGCAAATCCCTTTAATAGCTTCAAACTGAAATACAGAATGGGTTTCCTGTAAAAAAACCAAATCCAGGCGTAAAGGTAGAAACAACTCATCCAGTTGGTTATATAACGTGGAATATAGCTTATACATAGAAGCGTTTAACCGCTCTTGATCATCTAATATAATACCCAAATCCAAATCTGCGAATGGGTCTTCTTGCACTATCCTTTCACCAGTTATAGCCTTGTAACCATTTTTGGCCTGAGAACCGAATAGATAGGCTAAAATAATATCATTTTGTTTGCAAATCTCTAAGAACTTTTTCAAGCCATTCATAAAAACACATCCGGAATAATTTTCTTTATAATACCATTTTATGGTTATAGGAGTCAAATATCTTTTTATAATTGCGGTGTACCGTTTTACGAAGATGCTTGCTGCAATGTACGAACAAAATTTACTCTGTTTCTGATTACTTTTGTATATAGTTTTTTGTTTCCCGGTAGTCGGGGATGTCGCCGGCGCGGTCCACTGCTCCGGGACCGGCGTTGTAAGCGGCCAGTGCCAGGGAGACATTGCCATCGTAGAGGTTTAACATTTGTTTCAAGTAGCGTACCCCACCGTCTACGTTTTGCGCCGGGTCGAGGGGGTCAGTGACGTCCAGTGAGGCGGCTGTTCCCGGCATAAGTTGCATTAACCCCATTGCTCCTGCTGCGGAAACCGTTCGGGGATTAAAACTGGATTCTGTCTGTACTACTGACTTTACTAGTGCCGGATCTACGCTGTATTTTCGGGCCGCTTGTTCCACTGTTTTTTCCAGCTTCGATTTATCCGCACCGGTCATGGTGGCAGAACTTGCTTATAAAATACGCCAAGGCTGGCGGCCAGGGAATCGTTTGTGGCGAACAAAACAGCTTGCTTACCATTATAGCTTGAGATATTATAACTTAGGATATTTGGGAAAAATGTTTAGTATTTTTATTAAGGCAGGGTGTTATGCTCATGCAGGTTTCCAGCGTACTGCCGATTTTGTTTAATATTATTTTAAGCGAACAGCAGAAACAAAAACAAGTGCCTAGGGAGCAAATTGCGAACAAAACAGTACCGCGGGCTCAATCCTTATCTACTGATACAGTAAAAGCTGAAACAGGGACTCCCCAGGGCCGCATGGCGGAAGGCGGTGAACCAATACTACTGGCCCTACCCCTAAAAACACCGCTTTTTCCGGATACCCAGTTTTTTATTTTCCGCAAACCCGACGATGCTGATCATAAACAGGGGAAAGGTGAGACAGGGATTGTGTTCAGCCTGACTACCGCCAGCCTGGGACAATTATTCTTTATGCTTACCCGGCGTGGGGATACGGCGATAAATATAGTCTGCCACACCGAGAATGAAAAATTTGCCTCCCGGCTAACTGCATGTGCGGGAGAGTTGAAACAACAGGTGCAAGAACTAGGCTTTGAGCAAATTACTTTTCACTGCACCGTGCTGGATTATAAACTTTGCAAGTTGCAGACCGAATTTGCTTATCCTGCCTTATTGGACCGAAAGGTGTAAAAAATGGATAATAAACATGCCAAAGAAAAAAAGCTGGCCAACCGCTATGCTGCTGCTCTGAACTACCAGCCCGGTAAAGACCAGGCCCCTCGTGTAACGGCCACAGGCCGGGGTGATATGGCACGCGCCATTAAGGAAATTGCTGAAAGCCACAGTGTACCGGTTTACGAAGATGCTAAACTTGCCGAAACACTGTATAAACTGGGTGTGAACACTGAAATTCCGCCCGAATTATATGAAGTAGTGGCCCAGATACTGGTTTTTGTCGCACGGATAGATCGTTAACTGGCCAATTCAAATCTATTTCTCTTATGGTGCCTTCTATATTTTTATTGGGAAATGGATTTTCCTCTTTAAATTTCCAGTAACACCTCATGTCATCCACCTAAAAGAAGGCTGTTTTTATGCCTAATTTCTTTCATCCGTAATAATTCATGTAATGACATCTAAATCATACTTGCTACTGATATGTAAGTGTTATTTTATTTTAGTAATATTTGTATAGGTAAAGGTAAGTTAAGGAGAATTTTTTAATGTAATGTTAAGATTTCCGCCTGATTTATGCTGTAAGCGTTGGTGCGAAATATTGGCTGCACTTCCGTCTATAGCTAATTGGCGAAGCTCATCCTGTCGTACAGTACCTTTAATTACAATATCGTTTTCCATTTTCAAATTAATTTCTTCACCTGTTGACAATAATTTCACTATCGGCCTAAAGACCAGGCCAAGGTTTTGTCTGTAAATCTGGGCAATGCAGCCGTTGCTTAAATAGACTATGCTGCCAACTGGATATGGTACAATGCACTTTAAAAAACCATCAACAGTAGCGGGGGTAAAATTAATTTCGCCGGAGGCCATTATCATTTCATAGGCCTCATGGGGTGGTAGTGCTTTCCGGTAAACCCTATCTGCGGTTACAGCACTGTATATATCGGCTATTGCGCATATATAGGCTAATTCGTTAATTTCATTGCCATGTAGCCCGTTAGGATAACCAGAACCATCATATCTTTCGTGATGGTTCAATACTATTTCAGCACTTATACGATTTACATCATGTTGTTTAATTGTTTCATATCCATAAACAGGATGTTTTTGCATTATACTAAACTCGGTTGGTGTTAGTTTACCCGGTTTGTTTAATATTTCAATCGGTATTTTTGTTTTGCCAAGGTCATGAAGAATACTGCCGACTCCGAGGCAAGTAAGTTTTTTTCTGTTGTAACCCATCTTAACCCCAATTGCTATAGCTAATATTGTAACGTCAATTGAATGGGTATACGTGTATGTATCTGCCAAACATATTTCCGACAGACTTCCGACTACTGCTTTGCCTGATAATATTTCGTCAATAATATCATCTATTGTTTGAAGAAGTTTTGCAAAAACTTTTTTATCAAAGCTATTATTCCATTCCTTAACAGCTTGTAAAGCGTTTAACTGAATTTGTTCATTTAATTCATCTCCCTGTTCAATTTCAAAACTACTTGTTACTCTTACGGCCAATACTCCTGCGCGGTGCATGGCCAAAATGTTTCGTGCTGTTAAAACGGAACCTTTCCTAAGTAATAGTTTGCCATTTTGGTTATAGAGTGGTTTTTCCAGTATCATTCCGGGTAATAAATATGAAGTTAATAACTTAATAGAAATCCCCCCTCCAAAAAACAATAGAAATAACGATCGCTGTTGCTGGAGTAAGTTATGAATTAAATATGATAAAATTCTACACAGGGACATGATATTCCTTGATGAAGAATAGAATAATTTGTCGAATTAGAATTATTTTTAAAATTAGAAAATTTAGCAATAGGAACTGATTGTATAAAGTTTCATGATTTTTTACCGATTAATTAATAGAAAGGTATTGCTTTATATGGAAAGGCAGTGATAACTATGTCTTCTGATTTGCGTATTAGTGGATTAGCTTCAGGTATGGATACAGAATCTATTATTAAGCAATTAATGCAGGCTCAAAGAGTACCCGTAACACAGTTGGAACAAGATAAGCAGGTTTTGGAATGGAAGCAGGAAGATTATCGGGAAATAAATACTACTTTGCGAAGCTTCAGGGATATTGTGTTTGATATGAAGTTGCAAAAAACATTTACTACCAAAGAGGTTTCTTCTTCTGATGATTCTGTTGTAACTGCAACTGCTAATACATTGGCTATAGCGGGGACGCATACTATTAAAGTTACACAATTGGCCAGATCGGGATATCTAACAGGCGGGCAATTGGATGCTTCCGGGGATACAACCATGAGTGAATTAGGAGTGACAGAAGAAACAGAGTTTGAATTAACAATAGCTGGCGAATCTTTAGATGCGATAACTATTAATTCCACAACAACAATAAATGATTTAGTTAATGAAATTAACGATTTAGATGGAGGGATACAGGCCAGCTTTGATGAGAATTTGAAAAGATTGTTTATAATGACTACCGATACAGGAATTGATCAAACAATTACGATTACTCAAAATGATTTGACCGATGCCATTAAATTAACCCAGGATAATACTTATCAAGCCGGGCAGAATGCAACTTACACACTTAACGGTGTGGATCTAGAGTCCAGTACTAATAAATTCACTGTAAATGGAATAAATTTTAATTTAAACGGTGTAGATTTGGATGCGGAAAAATATATTACCGTTTCCCAAGATACTGATGCAGTTTTTGATTCCATAGTAAATTTTGTGGATGAATATAACAAAGTTGTTGAATCAATTGGTAATAAGTTATATGAAGATCGTTATACGGATTATGAGCCGTTGACAGATGACGAAAGTGCGGAGCTTACCGATAACCAAATTGATCAATGGACGGAAAAAGCCCGCAGTGGGCTGTTGCGTAATGATTCTATATTATCAAGTGTATACTCTAGTATGCGTGCGACTATGGCTAAGTTGGTTAATGTTGATGGCGATAGTAATTCCCTTGCCAATATTGGTATTACCACCACCAGTGATTATACGTCTGCCAAACTGGTGATTGATGAAGAAAAATTGCGTGAAGCAATTGAAAGTGATCCGGAAGGTATTATGGATTTATTTACAAAAAGCAAAGATGCCGGCGAATCAGATGAAATAGGCATTGCTGTACAGTTATATGAAAATGTTAATAATGCAATGAGTAGTATATCTACAAAAGCGGGTAGTGACAGTGAATATAGCTTGGTAGATAATAGTTTCATTGGTAAAGAAATAACAGAAATTGATGAGAGAATTGAGAAAATGAATGATCGTTTAGATGAAATAGAGAATCGTTATTATAGCCAATTTACTGCTATGGAAGAGGCTATACAGAAGATGAATACCCAAAGTTCGTGGCTAACACAGATGTTTGGTACGAGCGGATAACAACACATAGGAGTTTATTAAGGAGGTAAACAAAGTGGCCCTAAATAACCCTTACCAAAGATATCAGCGAAATTCTGTTGTCAGTGCCTCACCTCAGGAATTAACCGATATGTTATATAGTGGCGGAGTGCGTTTCATTCGTCAGGCTATCCAGAGTATTGAAGAAAACAAAAAGGAAAAGGCCCATAAAGAACTTGTAAGGGCGCAGGAAATATATAAGCATTTACAAGATACTTTAAATATGGATATCGAAATATCCGGTAAGTTATATAGTTTATATAACTTTATAATCGGCCAATTGCTGCAGGCTAATATAAAAAAGGATACAGTTATTTTATATGAGGCTTTAGGTTTGGCCGAGGAATTGCGCAATACCTGGAAAGAGGCTATGGTAAAAGCCCGGGGGCAGGTTTAAAACTTGGAAAAGAATAATAGCTTGGGGCAGCAGCAAAAAAAATCGGCAATATTGCGGAATAAGCTTGCGTTATTACAAGAGTTTTACCGGTTAACGGATTTAATGCAAGGGACGTTATCTTCAGAAAACATGGAAGAATTTAACGCCCAAATAGAGCAGAGAAAAAAGTTAATTGAAAGTATAAACGGCTTGAACAACGAATTAGCAACTCGCTGTAATGCAAACGAAATTTTAAGTATTGAAACAAAGAGCAATGAAACTAAAGAATTAGAGTCGAAAATAAAAGAATGTCTAACGCAGATTCGGGAGATTGACCAAAAGTTGCAGCAGGACCTTAAACAAAACTATAACAATCTTATAAAAGCACTGAGTACATTGCGTGTAAACAGGCAGGCTATGGTTAATTATTTTAAAAAGAACAAACAGCCATACGCATTTTTTATTGATAAGAAAAGGTAATAGCGGTGGGAGGTGATTTGATGAAAATAACAGGTATAGATCTTGGTGCGGTTAATGAATTAAATACATATAAACCATTGGTTCCGGAAGAACAGCTAAATGAATCCGGGGCTAAAAAGAATGATACCGAACAACAAAAACAGTTGGAGGAAAATCGTTACTCTAAAAAAGAATTGGTGCAATCCCTTGAAACTTTAAATAATACCATGAAAGATTATCAGACTGAACTCCGTTTTGAAATTCATGAAGGAAGCGGAGAAATGATGGTAAAAGTAGTTAGCAGTGAAGACGGTAGCGTGGTTCGGGAAATTCCTCCTGAAAAGGTACTGGAAATGGTGGGGTATTTCAAAAAGATGCTGGGTATTATGGTAGATAAGTTTATTTAGTGTTTTTTAAAAACCTTGCTACAAAAGCAAGGTTTTTAAAAAGTTAGTTAAAACTGTTTATATTGATTAATTATAAATATCTTGATATAATCTGACAAAAGTAGGGTTGTTTTGCAAGTAAAAACTATATATGTTTAATGGGCATAACCGGTGAAAACCGGTGACGCAAAGCTATGGGTCTACGGTACTTACAGTACTATGATTGCCAAGCTGCAAGTTGCTAATAAGGAGTCACTTGTGGCTTCTTATTCTTTTGTTCGCCCGGCATGTACGCCGAGCCGATGGGTCAAAGAAATCGCAGCTGATACGGAGAGACTGTAAATGAAAAAGATGCAGGAAAATGGAATAAACACTGCGGAAAATTGTCACGATATTATCTTATATGTTTCTATGTAATTTGATATATTTGACATATAATTCTGAAAAAAAATAATAGTTTGCAGGAAATATAAAAAACCATGTTGAAAAATATTGTTTAGGTTTGGATTACATTTCATCCGGAGGATATTTATGAATTTTTTAAATGATATGTTATCTGTAATTTTAACTAAACAATTAGACGCCTGTACTTTACGCCAGCGAGTAATTGCTAATAATATCGCTAACTTTAATACCCCGGGCTTTAAAAAGTCCGAAGTATCTTTTCAGCAGCAGTTGAAGAAAGCTTTAGATAATAACCAAGTTAAGCAAAACAATAATTTGGCTAAATTAACGCCGGAAATAACGCAGGTTAAGGGTACTGCCATGAAGGTTGATGGTAATAACGTAGATATCGATCAGGAAATGGTCAACCTGGCTACTAATACTCTGTTATATAGATTGGCAACAAGAGTAAAAAGTGATAAAGATAACACATTAAGCTATGTGATTAAAGGAGGTAGGTAATAATGGCTCTGTTTGACAGCTTCAGTATCAGCGCTTCAGGTATGACAGCAAACCGTTTTTGGGCAGACCTGATAGCTAATAATATTGCCAATATGAACAGTACAGGCAAGCCGGGTGACCCAAATAATCAACCATATCAACGCCAAGTACCTGTTTTTGCAGAAATATTACAACAAAAAACAAATATTACTTCGGTACAACATGGACAGGGTGTACAAGTTACCCGGTTAGTCCAAGATAACAGAGAACCCAAATTGGTATATGACCCGGGCCATCCTGATGCTAATCCCGAAACGGGATATGTAACTTATCCGGATATTAATCTTTTAAATGAAATGGTAAACCTTATGGCGGCCACTAGGGCTTATGAGTCTAATGCTACAGTTTTTGAAGCAGCTAAGAGTATGGCAGTTTCAGCACTGGAAATGGGACGGTGATAATAATGGAAAGTATAACTTCTGTATTACCGATACAATCTGCAATGCAGGTTAAGTCAAGTTCAACAGCTTATAGTATACAAAATAACTCCTTTAAAAATATATTCGACAATGCTTTAAAAAACTTAAACGATAGTCAGTTAAAATCGGAGGAAACATTAAAAAATTTTTTAGTAGGTGAAGTTACAGATGTGCATACGGTTATGATTTCTTTGGAAGAGGCTAAACTTCATATGCAATTGGCGGTAGAAGTGCGTAATAAATTAATTGAAGCTTACCAGGAAGTATCCAGGATGCAAGTTTAATTTAACCTAGACAAAAAGGCGTGGGCGATGAACAGCAATATAATGGATAAATTGCGTCAGCGTTGGCAGACGCTAAATAGTTCACAGAAAATTATATTTGTTTCAGGTTGCGCTGGTATTCTTATTACCATTGCCGTGTTGAGCCGACTGTTGTTGAGCCCAACTTATGCACCTTTATTTACCGAATTGGAGTCGCAAAATGCGTCTAAAATTATTGAACAGCTGGAAACTCTACAAGTTCCTTACCAGTTAACAAATAATGGTAAAACAATAGAGGTCCCCGAGGATCAGGTATATAAACTGCGTATACAAATGGCCAGTGCCGGGGCCTTATATAATAGTGGTCAAGGTTTTGAATTGTTTGATGAAAAAAAGTTTGGCATTACTGAATTTGAGCAGCAAGTTGGTTTCCAAAGGGCGCTGCAGGAGGAATTGCGCCGCACCATTGTGCAACTGGACGAAGTAGATCAGGCCCGGGTACATTTGGTATTGCCCAAGGAAAGTGTTTTTCTAGATGAACAGGCGGTGCCTTCCGCTTCCATTGCTTTGAAACTAAAGCCATATGCCAAGCTGGAACCCGATCAGGTACGGGGCATTCAAAGCCTGGTAATGGGGAGCATACAAGGATTGACCTCCGAAAATATTCATATTATAGACATGCAGGGTAATGTGCTAAATGAAGATATGGAAAATGGTGATGGCGAGTTTTCATCTGCTTCGGCTCTTAAGAACTATGAGATAAGAAGAGAATATGAAAAAGAAATGGAACAACGACTGCAGCAAATGCTAAACCGCATTTTAGGTCCTGGTCGGGCTGTGGCTATGGTAGCCGCTGAGTTGGATTTTGACCGGCAAGAAATTTTGCAGTCCAAGTATGGCCCCGGTACTATACAACACGAGGAAAGGTTAACAGAGAAAGGATCAGGCATTACCGGTGGTGGTGTACCAGGTACGGATGCTCAAATGCCGGGGGATACGATGCCTTTTGTCACTGGCAATACCGGTTCAGAGTATAGTAGGGATCAAAATACTAATGACTATCAAGTTAATACCGACCAACAAACTTTAATTAAAGCTCTGGGTAACGTTAAGCGGCTTTCCGTGTCTGTGGTAGTGGACGGTAATTATACGCAAACTAAGTTGGACTCTCTACAGCAAGTAATTGCCGGAGCGATAGGCTATGATCAAAAACGGGGCGATCAATTAAATGTTTCGAGCATGAATTTTGATAAAAGCTCACTACCGAATTTTGAAGAAACACCGGTACAATCACTAGTAGATAAAAGATTGATTATTCCGGGGGCTATTGCCGGGGCACTTCTACTTATGCTTGTTGTTTTTCTTATATTCAGAAGACGTGCTCGCCGCCGCTATGAAGAAAGTCTGATACAGCAGCAGATTAAAGAGGATACATTATCTCAGGTAGTCCAGGAAGAGCCTATGCAAGAAAAAGTAGAAGAAGATCCAATAGTCAAACAGCGCAAATCCTTAAAACAAGTTGCCCAGGAAAGACCGGCCGAGGTAGTGGAGATTTTAAAAATATGGCTAAGGGAGTAGGTTATCTGTTCAATGCCAAATAATCAAGTAAATGGATTGCAAAAAACAGCTATACTACTTATTTCGCTTGGGTCAGATATATCTGCTGAGATTCTAAAAAAAAATTTTCATGAACAGGATATTGAAAAAATTACCCAGCAAATATCCATGATGGAAGCAGTACCACGAGAAATACAGAAACAAGTTCTTGAGGAATTCGGGCAACTGCTGCAAGCTCGGGATTATTTGACGGTGGGTGGCGCTAATTACGCCAAAGATATGTTACTAAAAGCTTTTGGCGAGAATAAGGCAAATCAAATTTTAGAAAAAGTGCAGGTAGGTATAATAAACAAACCTTTTAGTACACTGCGCAAAACAGACCCTAAAAATTTAATGACCTTTATTTGCGGTGAACATCCCCAGGTTATTGCTTTAATTTTAAGTCATTTACACAGTGAACAAGCAGCAATGATACTTTCTTCATTAAACCCGGAAATGCAAAGTGACATAGCCCGCCGTATTGCCATGACGGACCGGGTTTCTCCTGAAATGATTCACGAGGTGGAAAGTATCCTGGAACGCAAGATGTCTTATCTCGAGCAAAGCGAACAGAGCTCAGGTGGTATTAATTCTCTGGTAGATATTTTGAATAGGGTAGATCGCGGTACGGAAAAAAATATCTTGGAAGAACTGGAAATTGAAAGTCCGTCCCTTGCTGATGAAGTACGTAAACGCCTGTTTATATTTGAAGATATCGTAAGGTTGCCGGATGCCTCTATACAACGAGTGCTCAGGGAAATTGATCCATCGGATCTGGCCAAAGCAATGCGGGCTTCCAATGACGAAGTACAGGAACGTATCTTTAGAAATATGTCCAAACGAGCTTCCGATATGCTGCGGGATGAGGTTAAGTACATGGGACCGGTGCGCCTGCGGGATGTAGAAGAGTCCCAACAAAAAATTGTACAAATTATCAAGCGCCTCGATGAGGCCGGTGAAATCATTATTGCGCGGGGTGGAGAGGATGCCATCATTACATAAAATTATCATTCGCGATAAAAAAAACGGGGATGGTGATTTAATTAGCTGGAAAAGTATAGATTTAAGACACGATTTTGTAAGAAAAAACAACAATAGCCTTTCCCAAAACGAACCCCAGCCCAATGTGATGGAGTTATTAGCTTCAGCCAGAAAAGAAGCTGAAAAAATAAAGAAACAAGCTCAAGCCGAGGCAGCTAAACTTATGGAAAGCACCAAACAAAAAGCCTCCGCCAAGGCTGAGCAAATAAAAGCCGATGCATCCCAAAAGGGCTACGATGAGGGTTACCGGGCTGCGCTGGATGAGGCCAACAAAGAGGCGAATAAAATAAGAGTCCGGGCTAAATCGGTTTTGGTACAGGCTGAGGAGAATCGACGGGAAAAGATAAATAACTTGAAAGAAGAAGTACGTGAACTGGCTATAGATATTGCGGAAAAAATCGTGGCCAAAGAACTCGAAATAAAACCGGATGCAGTGCTGGCCATAGTACAAGAAGCAATTCAATTGGTTAACAACCGGAAATACATTGTTTTATGGGTTCATCCTGAAGAAAAGGAAATCTGTCAAAAGCACCGGGAGCAGTTGATGAAACATCTGCCACCCAAGGCTGAGGTGAACATTATGACTGATGATATCGTAGCCAGGGGGGGGTGTATTGTGGAAACCGATTATGGGAAAGTAGATGCTACGTTGTCAAACAGGTGGCAAACCTTACTTAAGGTAATTAATGAGGGCTTAGATGCAGGAACTGGTAAGTGAAATCAAGCATTGGCGGCGCAATGTAAGCCGGGTAAAACTATTGCGATCCACAGGCAAAGTAACCAAGGTAATTGGTCTTACAGTTGAAGTAAAAGGAATTTCCGCCGGCATAGGACAGGTTTGTGATGTTTATATTCCCGGTGAACGTAACCCGGTTATGGCGGAAGTGGTAGGCTTTCAGGAAGATTCTTCAATACTAATGCCCCTTGGAGAATTACGCGGCATTTACCCGGGCTGTACGGTGGTGCCTCGAAGTGAAGCATTAATTATAGGGGTGGGCGAAGGTCTTTTAGGCAGAGTATTGGACGGGTTGGGTAGACCTATAGATGGTCAAGACCTCACTCTTCAGGAAACATATTCTGTAAACAATCTCCCGCCGGACCCGCTGCAAAGAAAGCGTATCAGTGAAGTCTTTACTACCGGGGTTCGGGCTGTAGATGCTTTAATGACCTGTGGCCGGGGGCAGCGTATTGGTATTTTTGCCGGTAGCGGGGTAGGTAAAAGCACAATTTTAGGTATGATGGCCCGGTTTTGCAACGCGGATTTAAATGTAATTGCTTTAATTGGCGAACGTGGTCGCGAGGTCCGCGAATTTATAGAAAATGACCTTGGGCCGGATGGTATGAAACGTTCCATAATAATAACCGCGACCTCGGATCAACCGGCTTTGGTAAGATTGAAGGGGGCTTTTGTAGCCAGTGCCATTGCAGAGTATTTCAGAGATCAGGGTAAAAATGTATTACTTTTTATGGATTCCATAACCCGTTTTGCCATGGCCCAACGTGAGGTTGGGTTGGCCGTGGGGGAGCCGCCGGCCACCAAAGGATACACCCCATCTGTCTTTAGCCTGCTGCCAAAGCTGTTGGAACGTTCAGGCAGCTCGGAAAATGGTACCATCACCGCTTTTTATACTGTTCTTGTGGAAGCGGACGATATGAATGAACCCATAGCTGATGCAGTTAGAGGTATATTGGACGGGCATATTGTATTATCACGTGAATTAGCTGCACATGGCCATTACCCGGCTATTGATGTATTAAATAGTGTGAGTAGGCTAATGGTGCATTTGGTTGATAAAAACCAAGCCCAGGCAGCTGCTCGGTTGAGACATCTATTAGCTACTTATAAACAGTCTGAGGATTTGATTAATGTGGGTGCCTATGTAAAAGGATCAAATCCTGAAATTGACAGTGCAATAAAGCATTATGATAGAATAATCAACTTTTTAAAACAGAATAAGGACGAAGAGAGCAGTTTGGATAAAACATTACAAGAACTATTAAAATTTAGACGGTAGTGATGATCAATGAATAAATTTAAGTTTCGCCTGGAGCCGGTCTTAAAGCACCGGGAAGTCCAGGAAGAGCAGGCTGCTAAAGAACATGCCCGGGCTTTGGAAGAATACAGACGAAATAACGATAATCTTTGTGCTGCCAGGGAAAAATATGCTATTGCAATGCAAACATATAAACCGGTAAGTCCAAACGAGTACTTAGATCAAATTACATATTGTGATTATATGACTAAGGAAATTGAAAACTTGGAGGCAATAGCCGGCAGTTCTCGGGAAAAATCTGAAAAATGCCAGGAAAATCTTGTTCAAGCCATGATGAAACGATCTATTATGGAAAAAGTTAAGGAAAAAGAATTTAACACTTATAAAACTAAATCGAACATGCTTGAACAAAAAGAAAATGATGAAATTGCCACTAAGCTATTTTTATTTAGAAATAAATAGGTTTTAAACCCTAATGCCCACGGTTTTTGAAGCTTTTATATTACTTACATATTAATACGAAAAAAGTATCTGGAAGAGGGGGTGATTAAAGATATCTGTTGAAAAATTTATAGATTTTTTTCAGTTGGGCCAAACTGGTAGCGGCTTTCAACAAAAAAGCCTGTCGGGTAGTGTTCTTAATACCGGAATAGACTTTCTGCAGCTTTTGAACTTTTTGCAGCAGGATAATAATTCATTTAAAAGTACGGTTGCAAATCCTTCCTTTGTGCGGCAGCCAATCGCAGAGGGAAATAATTTGGATCAAATAGGTTGGGATTACTCCGGCCTGACTCTTAAATTAACTGATGCCTTGGTTAATTCAAGTAATGAAGATGAAGGAGATTCAAATCTAGTTCAATTATATCAGATAACACATCAAAGCCAAAATGAAGTAGAAGCACCGGAGATGGACAATGTGGAATTGGTGCAAAATGCCTTAGTAGTAACACATGCGACGAAAGACCTAGCCCCACAATCGTCTGGCGAAAACATTGCTGCTAAAAATAAACGAACAGTCCAACAGTCCGACAACGCGGTAATAATAAATAAATTGATGCAATTGCTTGCAACTGAACGTTCATCGCCAGAAGAATTATTACCAGACCTGCAGAGACTACTGTTGGCATACCAAGCACAAGACCAAAGCCAAAGCCGGATCCAGAATCAACAACAGGATGTACTAGTAGCAGCAACACCGGCAGCGGTGCCATCGCCAACACCAGTACAAGACAAGGTAGACTTGCAGCAAAATACACCGTTAGCCAATATAACCAAAGAAACAAATGCAACACAAGAGACTGAAATAACGGAACCCGAAATAGACAATTTGGAGGAAGCTGTTCAAGGTAGGGTCAAAGATGCGCCAGTTCCACAATTGCCTGGCGAAAACGGCAAATACGCAGGCAAACAAACTGATAACCCGGTAATAGTAAATGGACTTCTGCAACCGCCGGCTGATATGTTTGCCGCGATAGGAGAATTAACAAGCGGTCCAATACCAGAAGAATTATTACTAGACCTGCAGAGACTACTGTCGGCATACCAAGCACAAGACCAAAGCCAAAGCCGGATCCAGAATCAACAACAGAATATACTAGTAGCAGCGACACCGGCAGCGGTGCCATCACCAACACCAGTACAAGACAAGGTAGACTTGCAGCAAAATACACCGTCAGCCAATATAACCAAAGAAACAAATGCAGCACAAGAGACTGAAATAATGCAACCCGAAATAGACAATTTGGAGGAAGCTGTTCAAGGTAGGGTCAAAGATGCGCCAGTTCCACAATTGCCTGGCGAAAACGGCAAATACGCAGGCAAACAAACTGATAACCCGGTAATAGTAAATGGACTTCTGCAACCGCCGGCTGATATGTTTGCCGCGATAGGAGAATTAACAAGCGGTCCAATACCAGAAGAATTACCGCCGGACCTGCAGAGACTACTGTTGGCATACCAAGCACAAGACCAAAGCCAAAGTCGGAATCAGAATCAGAGCCAAAACCAAAACCAATTAGCAGCAGCACAAGAAACTAAAAAAATAGAAGCTGAATTAGGTAATTTGCAAGAAAAAACTGCTCAAGGTAGGGTCAATGATGTGCCAGTCCCACAATCGCCTGTCGAAAACAATATCGCTAATAGTAAATACGCAGGCAAACAGCCTTATAACCCGGTATTGGTAAATGGACTGCTGCAACCGCCGGCTAATATGTTTGCCGTAACAGGAGAGCCAACAAGCGGTCCAATACCAGATGAATTACCACCGGACCTGCAGAAAATACTGTTGGCATATCAAGCACAAGACCAAAGCCAAAGTCAGGGTCAGAATCAGAATCAAAACCAAAATATATTAGCAGCACAAGAAACTAAAAACATAGAAGCAGAATTAGGTAATTTGCAAGAAAAAATTGCTCAAGGTAGAGTTAAAGATGCGCCGGCACCGCAATCACCTGGTGAAAACAATGCTGTAAATAATAACAGGGTAATAGTAAATGAACTGCAGCAAACTTACCAAACACCAGAACAAACATTAAATACGTTTAAAGGGCAAGAAACATATATAAACGCAGACTCAACTCCAAACAGTCCCACGCCTCAAATAGGCGGTGTCACTGATCGAAAACCGGATGATGCTCATGTAAAAGCTGAGTCAACTCTACAAGTGCCGGGTAAAGATTATAATACATTAATGCATTTGATAAGCAGTTATAGAATGTATAACCTAGGTCGCATGACAAAAGAGGAATACATTGATACAGGTAAAGAACTGGCTGAGGAAACATCACATCAACTGCTAGTAAACAGTACTAGTGAATCTGGAGAAGCTAAACAAAAACAAAAGGAACATAATAACGAATCGAAAATGCCACTAATGAAAGCCCAATTGTTAAACGATAACGGTGTCATTACGAAAAATCATGTGGCATATGAAAGGGATAGCAACTTAAAAAACCCGTCAAGTTCATTATTAACTCGCATCATAAATGATAGTTTTGAAACCTTGACAGGTACGCAAACGGGTTCTGTGCCAAAGGGCGAAAAGGGTGGTAACGAATACAAGCAGCCAATAAACACAACACCATTTTCTATAAGCAATGACTTGTCCGCAGCAACAAAGACATCAAACGGAGAAACAGCTCCCGTTGCTAAAACATGGGAAAGTAACGTATTTACGCAACTTGCCGACGCCATACGGGGACAAGCCGGCAAAGATGGACAGGGCCGGACACACGTAAGATTACAACTTAAACCGGATCATCTTGGTGAAGTGTTTATACAGATTACTTATAAAGATGGTAATATAGTTACTCATTTTCAGGCTGCCAGCGAACATGCCAAATATATAATTGAAAACTCGTTGGCTCAACTGAAAGAAGTACTATCTAGTTTTAACCTTAATCTTCAAAATGCTTCAGTATCTGTTGGCAGTGAAATGAACCGCCGGGGGCAGGATTGGAATCAGAATCGTCAGCTTAGAAAACAGCGTATTTCATCACCTGGTGGGACTGGGGAAATAGACCAAGGTGCTTTGGGGCAGCTTCTGGAAACACCTCTTAAGGTTATGGAAAAATTAAATTATTTTATATAGAAGGAGGAACGTTATGACAGAACCGGTTAGTGGACAAAACGAGTATTATTTACCTGAAAATAATACTAATACACAAACCAAACAATTGACTGATCCGGATTTGTTTTTAAAAATTTTAGTAGCTCAGATGCAAAATCAAGATCCGATGAATCCTCAAGACAGTACCACTTTCATTAATCAATTGTCCCAAATGGCAACTATGGAACAAATGTATAATGTAAGCCAAAGTATGGATAATATGTCTTCTATGTATGAAGCGGCAAACTATTATGACCTTATTGGCAAACAAGTATCATTAATCAGTGAAGACAGCGAAGATGTTGTCACGGGTCAGGTGGGTGGTGTAATTTTTTATGAGGAAGAGCCTTATTTTTATTTAGAGAATGACCCCACCGGGCCTTTATATTCCCTGAACCAAATTTCGGAAGTTACTATGCAGAAAGATAACACTTACAACGACCTTTTATCAAATCTTTTCCTGGTGGATCAAATAGTAACAGTTGAATCGGAGGATGAGGACATTACAGGAATAGTAGAAAAGGTTTTATTCCAAAATGGCAGTGTGGCTATTCAGGTTGATGGCCAGACATACGGTCTTGACCAGTTGTTGGAGGTTCAGGGCACTATTTCAGAAATTAGTTCGGATCAGGGGTTGAGTGAAGTTAATGAAGATTAATGGTGCACACATAATCCCGGAACCAATAGTTCAACAAAACGTTGTGCAGCAAAAAATATCGCCCGGCAAACAAACGGATAGCTTTCAGGATATTTTATCCGGCAAGCTGTCAGATGCCAAGCAAATTAAGTTATCCGCCCATGCCCAGCGACGGATGATGGAAAGAAATGTGGAACTGGATCAAACTGATTGGTCAAAAATAAATAATGCCTTAAATAAAGCTGAAAGCAAGGGCGCTAATAATTCTTTGGTTATACACAAAGATTTGGCCCTGATAATCAGTGTGAAAAATCGTACGGTTATATCTGCAATGGACGAAGAGTCTATGAAGGAGCATATTTTTACTAATATTGACAGTGCTGTAATTATTAAATAAGCGGCTGGACTTTAAGGGGCTGCGGGTAGTTGACCGATTGATGCTGCCCAACCTGTCAATATTAGCAATTGCCATCATCATGCTGTACGGAAATCGGGGAGGTAATAAATAATGATCGGTACAATGAATTCAAGCGTCTCCGGCATGCGCAATCACCAGCTTAGTATGGATGTTATAGGTAATAATATTGCTAATATTAATACAAACGGTTTTAAAAGCGGACGTGTTAATTTTAAAGATACATTATACCTTGCTTTAGGAGTAAATGAAAATTGTCAAGTAGGAAACGGGCTTTCAGTAGCTAATGTTTCGGAGAATTCTGCATCGGGGACAATCCAGGCTACAGGGAGAGTTCTTGATGTGGCTATAAACGGTAATGGTTTTTTTGGGGTGGAAGATGAATCGGGCAATATAAAATATACCAGAGATGGTGCGTTCTATATAGATAATGATTATAATCTTGTGCACAATTCCGGATTTAAGGTATTGGATACCGATGGAGATGAAATAACCTTAGAATTAGATGATGGTCAGTCTATGGAAGATATTTATATAACCGAGGACGGAAAAATTTATGTCAGCAACGAGAAACCTGAAGATGATGAAGAAATTGCTCAGATCGGGCTATTTAACTTTAAAAATGTAACGGGTTTGACAAAGGTTGGAGATAACCTTTATTTAGACAATAGTACTTCCGGGGAATCAATTGAAGGTGTGCCTGGTGAAGATGGATTTGGGTCCATTCGCTCAGGTTTTTTAGAAAAATCAAATATAGATTTAGCTGAAGAATTAAGCAACTTAATAGAAGTTCAAAGAGGTTACCAGGCTAACGCCAGGGTTTTTACAACAGCGGATGAAGTATTGCAAGAAATAATTGAACTAAAACGTTAGTAAATTGCTTTTTGTTAATTAAATAGATTATTTATAGTAAATAAGGGGGCAATTTAATGAATAAAGCTCTTCTTGCCGGAATAACGGGTATGAAAAACCATCAAGTTCGCATGAATGTGGTGGGTAATAATATATCTAATGTTAATACCACTGGTTATAAAGGTGCCAGAGTTAATTTCCAGGATACTTTATATCAAACTATAAAAGGAGCAGGTGAATCCACTAACCCGGCTCAAACTGGAGTTGGTTCCGTTGTTGGATCTATCGATTCCATTATGACTTCCGGTGGTCTTCAATCAACTGGAAGGACATTGGATTTGGCTATTAATGGCAATGGATTCTTTAAAGTTATGAATCCGCTTGACGGTAAAGAATACTATACCAGAGAAGGACTGTTTTATATAGACAAAGAGGGTTATGTAGTAAATTCAAACGGTTATAGATTAATAGGTGATTTAAGGACCATAACTACTGTTACTTCTCAGTCCGACAAAACTATCAAGGTGGAAGATTTAAGTGCCAACGATACTGTCGCAACTGCAACAGGAACTAAAGAATATGCCGTTATCACCCCGGAGGAAACTGATAATTCAACTCAGATGCTTACTCTACAGGGAACATTAAGTAACGGTAAGGCGGGAAGTTCTTACGATTTTATAATTGATCCGGTACAAAGGGCATCTTTTGGGACCAACGAAGATTACATGTTAAAAACTAATGCAAATACATCATTAAGCGAGATAGGTTTTGAAACAGGTGACTTGATGGAATTTACTTTGACTAATAAATATGGTAATGATATCAAGTATACCTTTGAGGTTATAAATTCTACTACACAGACGGTAGCTGATTTACAAGATGCACTAGCCAAAAATACAGATAATCAAATTCAAATGTATTTCACAAACAACGGGCAAATGGTAACTACCGATGAATTAAATGGTAATACCAGGGTTGCCATAAACTTTGGAACGGCAAGTTTGGGACCTGGTGTGAATTTGAAAGTTAAAAATCTAAATAACCCCAGTTTTGTGCTAAACACAAATGAAAACGGTGTGTCCGGTACTGGCGATGATATTGATACTATTGTAGCCAAAATAAATGAGAAAACTGCTTTAACTGGCATAAAAGCGTTAAATGTTAATGATTGTTTGCAGCTTAGCACTGAGGGTAAAGGCGAAAATGCTATAATGCAGGTCTATGGTAATGCTGCCAAACTGCTAGGATTACCAATGGCAGGTAAGGTTGATTTTTCCGCAAGCGCAATTGGAACTATTGATTATGCACGTATTAGTCCTGACAGCAGTGATGCAATTAATCAAACTCTTACGCTTCAAGGAACTCTGGCAGACGGTTCAGAGGGTGAGTCCCATGACTTTGTAATAGAAACTGCAAAGAGGGCAACAGTCCAATTCGATCAAAAAACTCTTAATGCCAGCAGTAGACTGGGGAATTTAGGATTTGAAAACGGCGATCAATTATGGTTTGCCTACGATAACAGCTATCAAGGTTTAAATAATATAACTTTTAATTTAACAATCAATCTCAATCAAACCGTTAGCGACCTCCAAAAACAATTTGCGGCAAAAGCAAAAGAGATGGGGATAGACGAGGCTGTGGAGATGTATTTCACTGATGGTGGAAACGAGGTGGAACAGAGCTTTTTAGATTTTGACGGTGATGAAGGAATTGCTTTCAAAACTACTGATTTTGGCCCGGGTGTATCCATTGCAATAAAAACGTTAAACAGTAACGGCGAGGAAAAAGAACTGTTTAGTGGTATTCAGCAGGGTACGGGTGACGATGTTGATGATATAGTGGAAAGAGTTAATGCCCAAACTAATATCACTGGTGTTGTAGCATCTACTCTGGATAACAAATTAGTACTCAAAACTGTTGGCAAAGGGGAAGCAGCAATATTAAAGGTCAGTGGTAACGCAGCAAACCTGCTGGGGTTACCAGTGGAATCAAAAAATAATACCGCTGCTACTATAAGCGGAAACGAAGTTTATCCCCGTATTACAACTGGGGAAGCAGGTAACGTTAATAAATTAAGCCTTTATTTGCAAGGGACTCTGGCCAATGGTTCCCAAAGTGCCTTAACACCTATTGAAATTGAAACTGCGGAAGCTGCAGAGATTAATGCCGGTAATAACTATACTTTTGATGAAAATACAACAATTGAAGAGTTGGGATTTGAACTCAATGATGTGATAAAGGTTGAATATCAAAATGAATATACAGGAATGAGCAACAACTTTAGCATAAAAATAGATAATATTGATTTTACGCTTAGTACTACTATTGAAGAAATCAGACAAGCCTTTAATGATTATGCAGCAGCAGCAAATATAGATGCTGAGATGTATTATACGCAAGATGGAAATGAGGCAATGCCAGGTGAACTAGATAAAAACGGCGATGAAGGGATTGCTTTTAGAACTTCCGACTATGGTCCTGGGGTGAATCTAACCGTCACCACTATGGACGGGGATGGTGATTTAAAAGAAATATTTACCGAGGGTGAATTAGCGAGCGGAACATTTAGTCAAACAGGAACGGGTGATGGCATCGATGAAATTATCGCTAAAATTAACGCTCAAACATTTGCAACAGGTATAATAGCTTCTAATGTTGATAATAAATTGGTACTTAATACAGTCGGTAGTGGAGAAAACGCTACATTGGGATTAGCGGGAGAAGCGGCCTATTATTTGGGATTCCAGGTAGCTGATAATACTTATTCTTTAACAGCGGCCAGTGCTAATGATCTTGTTAATGTCTATGAGACAGGGAAAGATTCTGTAAATCTTTCCCTACAAAGCGTACGTGCAGATGGTTCTTACAGTAGTCGTGAGGATATAGCTATCGACACCGCCAAGCCGGCAGAAATAAATGCAGGGGAATTTTATAGTGACCCCCTTTTAGATGGTACTAGTACGCTTCCTCTCAATGACAATACTACGCTTGAAGCAATATCAAGTGCTGGTGCCGATGATAAATTAATAATTAATTATATGGATAAAGATAACAATATGATTAAAAAATCAATTACTATAAATTCAGGAACTACCCTTGGAGGCTTAAAAGGGCAAATAGAGGCAGAAACAGGGGGTTTAGTGACTTTAGAGTATACTGATAATAAAGTAATATTTAAAACTGTAGAGGGTGGACCTGGAGTATCTTTGTCAATTACAACTACTGATATAGATGGTAAATTAAAAAATATTTTTGAGGATTCACAAAGTCAACTAGCTAACGTAGAAAGTAAAACTGACCAAAATGGTTTTGTTACTGTTACCGGTACAGGTTCAGATTTGAACGAAATTGTAGATAAAATCAATGCTGTAAAAGACAGCACAGGGGTCTTGGCTAAAAATGTTGATGATCACTTGGTTCTTGAAACAATTGGTAAAAGAATTGAAATTAGCGGTGAAGCAGCAGCAATGCTTGGCTTGCAATCAGGCACAGTGGACAATGAGCTTAATAGTACCACACCTGCTGTTGCCGGCAGTAGTGAAGAATTATCATTTATTACAGAAGGAGAGACGTCTTCTGCTGATCCAACAATTCTAAAACTACAAGGTGTGCGTGAAGACGGTTCTATTGGTACAGTTAAGGAGATCAGTATTGATCCTGCTATCAGGGCGAACATAGATGCATTTAAGAATATAGCAATAGGTAGCAATGATGTAACCTCAGACGTTAGTACTGTACTTGGAGCTACTGTTTTTGCAATGGGTGATCTGATAGAATTTACTATTCAGAATAAATATGACGGTACTATAGAAAACTTCCGTATAGCGCTTGATGATGGTACTAATTTTAATACACTACAGGATATACAAGACAAAATTTTAGCAGACTCAAAGGGACAAGTTGAAATGTATTTTACCGATGACGGTAAAGAGGTTGATTCATTAGACTTGGACGGTAACGGTAACGAAGGTATAAGTTTTAGAACAACAGCCTATGGACCCGGGGTGTCTTTATCAATTTCTACCAAGGATAATACCGGGGCACTGAAAGAAGTCAAATATAATACCACAGAAATTTTTGCAGGTAATATGGAAGCAAAAGTAGATGGTAGTGGCGATGATATCAATAGTATTGTGGATAAAATTAATACAGTAGCCGGTACCCCTGATACAGCTAAAACTGGCTTAAAAGCCAAAATCGTCGATAACAGGCTGGTATTGGAAACTGTTGGCAAAGGGGAAGATGCAATACTATCAGTGAACGGGGATGCGGCCGAATTACTTGGCCTTGCTCCAATTGTTTATAATGGCGCAACTAACTACGTTACTTTTAATGGAAGTTCCGACTATGAAGCTGTTTTTGATGATAACACTAAGCCTGCCGGTATTTATAACGGAACATCTGATAAAACAGCAACTCTTACATTAAGAGGTACTAAATATGACGGGACAGATGGAGAAGAAACTGATTTTAATATTAATGCCGCAGAGCAGGCAGTAATTAATGCCGGAGAGAACTATAACATTGATGCTAATACTAAAATGTCTAGTTTCGGTTTCAGTGAAGGTGACAAAATAGAATTCACTATTAAAAAAGCCGATAACTCTGAAGGAAGTAAAAAAATTACTATCGAGGTAAATAATACTCAAACACTAAAAGATTTTCAGAATGCTCTATATGCTCAGGCCAGTTCCCAAGGCTTGGATAATGCTATAGAGATGTATTATACTTCCAGCGGTATAGAAGCTGATTTTACAAGTCTTGATGGTAATGGTGATGAAGGTTTTGGTTTTAGAACAGCTGATTTTGGTCCCAATATAACATTAAGCATAGTAGTAAAAGATCAAAACGATAACTCCAAGTCAATGTTTGACGGTACAAATTCAGATTTTATCGTTGGTGCGGCGGAAAAATCAGGAACAGGTGATGATATCGACAGTATTATAAGTAAAATTAATAATGAAACTGAGGTTACCGGGGTTATAGCCTCAAAAGACGCAGATAACAGGCTTGTTTTAAGAACCAGCGGTGATAGTGAAGATGCAACGTTATTTGTTGATGGTGATGCAGCTTCTTATTTGGGCCTGCCAAGTGGAGTACGCAATAATGAGGGGGTTACGGTAACCAGCACTCTTAAGCTGAAGGGACAGGGTGTTTCAACATTAAGTATTGATGGAATGGGTACAATTAACGGTACCGACAATTCCGGCACAGCGTTTGAATGGGAAGGCGGAGATGCGATAACCGATGCCGGTGTTGCTCAAATCGCCTTGTATAATTTTGCCAACCAAGACGGTCTATTAAGAGTTAACAATGGCATGTTTCTACAAAGCGCAAGCACCGGTAGGGAGATTAAAGGTGACGCGGGCAGTAATGGCTTTGGAACTATTGAATCAGGCAATCTGGAAATGTCCAACGTCGATTTAACAGAAGAGTTTTCAAATATGATTATAACTCAGCGTGGATATCAGGCTAACGCCAGAGTGGTCACTGTTTCCGACAGCATGTTGGAGGAGTTGCTAAACCTCAAGAGATAATTTAAAATTACACCCGCGCGCTTAAGCTCGCGGGTGTAAATCGATTCATTTTTTTTAAAATGATAGATTAGTTAGGGCGGGTAGATTATGGCTTTAAGAAAAACTAAAAATAGTAACAATGATAATAATTCATCTGAAAAAAAAGGAATATCAAGTTTTATTATAGTTTTTGTTATAATGCTCGTGGTTTTTCTGTTAGGTGCCGGATTAGCTTTCGGCTACTTTAAATTTTTTGCTGCTGACAAGCAAGGTTCTCAAAAGGAGTCAGAAAAGGAAATAATTTTATCCGGCATGGAATTGGGTGATATTGTTGTTAATCTAGATGGTTCAGATGGGCATTTCCTAAAGACAAAAATTGTCATCGAGTACCCGAAAGATAAAAAAATAGAAGAGATGGTTAAAGAAAAAAAATCTCATATAATTGAGACGGTACTTGTGACCCTGCGTGAAAAAACCATCGAAGAAGTCAGTCCACCAAATGCAACGGAAAAACTAAAAGAAGAACTGATCAATAGCATTAATAACCGGTTAAATGAAAAGGTTGTAAAGAATATCATTTTTACGCAATACATAGTTCAATAATTTAAAGGAGAAATGAAATGCTTTCTCAAAACGAGCTGGATGAATTTCTCGGCAAATTAAACAAGCGTGAAACCACAATAAACAAAGTTAAATATCCCGAATTGCAAGTACAGACCGCGCTGCCTCAAGCGAAACTACCTATGGATTTTTTTAATGATATTACCGTAAATATATTGGCGGAACTGGGACAAGCCACCCTTACTGTTAAAGAGGTTCTAAATTTGAAAGAGGACATGGTAATTGAGTTGGAAAAGGCTGCCGGGGAAACCGTTAACCTTAAAGTGAACGGTCAAAGTTTTGCTCGTGGCGAGGTTATTATAATTGGGAATAACTTGGGGATCCGTGTAGACAGGATAAATGACCCTAGTTATTCCAACGGTGCACATCAGACCAAGGATCTTAAAAATGGATAAAGAGATTATTAACGCGCTGGTTCGGATAATTATTCTACTGCCACTTATTTGTGGATTGGCCTATTTGACCATAAAGTTCGGCTATGGCCGTACTAAGATGCCCTTCATACAGGCTTCCAGGAGAATGCGTATATTGGAACGGTTATCCCTGGGTCCTAAAAGCGGGCTTACACTGGCTCAGGTGGGGAAAAAATATATACTCTTGGCCCACCAGGAGGGGAGCATTATCCTGGTCAAGGAAATGGATGAATTGCCGGAGGAAATTGAAATTATTACAACGGAATGGAAGTTTAGTCAGTTATTTAATAAGCAAAAGCCATAAGGCGGGACAAAAGATGCAACTTGGAAAAGGACTTATAATTATTTCCCTGATATCGTTTATCGGAATTTTTTTGATTCCTATTGAACCGGCATTGGCAGCGCCTCTACCTGGTATTGATTTAAACGTTCAACCTACGGAAGAGCCGACGCAGGTTGTTAACAGTATAAAAATATTAATAATGTTAACCTTGCTTTCCCTGGTGCCGGCTTTTTTAATGATGATGACCAGCTTTACCCGGATTATAGTGGTTTTATCACTGCTGCGAAGTGCCCTGGGTACGCAGCAAACACCTCCGAACCAGGTGATTATTGGCCTGGCTCTTTTCCTCACTGTATTTATCATGGCACCTGTGGCCGGACAAATAAATGAAGAGGCTATAAAACCATACATGGATAATCAAATATCACAAGAGCAAGCTTGGGATAAGGCATACAGCCCTTTGCGAACGTTCATGCTCAAGCAGACCAGGGAAAAGGATTTGACTTTATTTGTTAAATTATCCGGTGCAGAAAAACTTAAAGATAGACAGGATGCGTCGGCTATTGTTTTAATCCCGGCATATGTGATCAGTGAATTGAACACGGCCTTTCAAATAGGCTTTATGATATATATACCTTTTCTTGTAATCGATATGGTGGTGGCCAGTACCTTGATGTCTATGGGTATGTTCATGTTGCCGCCGGTAATGATTTCGTTACCGTTTAAGATATTACTTTTTGTTATGGTAGACGGGTGGTACCTGGTGGTTAAGACACTGGTGGAAAGTTTTTAGGGGGAGATTATATGTCCGAAGCTTTAATAATTGAACTGGTTAGGGAAGCTATTTTTACCGTGTGTATCGTTGCGTTGCCTCCTTTGGCCGTTTCCTTGGTAGTCGGGCTGGCCATCAGTATTTTCCAAGCCACTACTCAGATACAGGAACAGTCCTTGGCCTTCGTGCCCAAAATAATCGCCGTCTTTTTAACGCTTGCGGTAATGGCCCCTTGGACCGCCAGGATGATGGTAAACTATACAAGCCGCTTATACAACCGGATTCCCGATATATTTAGGTAAGGTGTAGTAAATTGCTGGATATTAATCAAGTGGCTTTGTTCTTTCTTATTTTAGCTAGACTCTCTTCTTTTTTTGTTACAGCGCCCTTTTTCTCAATGGCGAATATTCCGGGAATGGTTAAGGTTGGCCCGGCACTTTTAATAAGCTTAATCACTTTCCCGATTATATACCAGTCTATACCCATGTATTCAATAGAAGGCTGGAATTATGTTTTTGCCCTGGTGCGGGAGGTGCTGGTAGGGCTGGCTTTGGGTTTTACCGCCAGTTTGGTGCTCAGCGCGCTTATGTTTGCCGGTAACCTTATCGATATGCAAATTGGTTTTTTTATGAGTATGATTTTTGATCCGATGGCTTCGGCTATGTCCGGTATAATCTCCCGATTTATATACCTCTTCGGGTTGGTAGTACTTTTTGCCTTTAATGGCCATCATATGATTTTAGCTGCTATTGTGCGCAGTTTTGAAGTAGTGCCGATAAACTCGGCGGTGGTTACCGGGAACGCTGCCATGCATCTAATAAAAACTTTTGCCCAGGCTATAAGTATTGGTGTGCAAATTGCAGCCCCTATAATAGCCGTTATGCTGATAATCGACGTTACGCTGGGCTTGTTAGCCCGCACTGCGCCCCAAATAAATGTGTTTATGCTGGGTTTCCCAATTAAAATTATTTTTGGTTTAATTACACTCAGTATAATGGTACCTGTATTGGTGCGCATTATCTATTCACTCTGCGGGGTTATTGAGGAGGATATTGTAATTTTATTGAAGGGAATGACCTGATGGCGGGCAATAATTCCCAGCAAAAAACAGAAGCGCCGACCCCACGAAAAATACAGGAGTCACGCAAGAAAGGTCAGGTACCCAAGAGCAAGGATTTTAGCGCAGCGGTTATTTTGTTGTCAGCCTTGGCGTTAATTGCTTTTTTAAAGGATACTATAATTTCTTCAATGCAAAATTTGCTGGTTGATTACTTTAGTAACAGTTTAACAATAGATTTACCGGCAGAAAACCTGCCTAATTACCTGTTTGGTTTTTTAGTAAAAATGAACCTAATTTTGTTGCCTGTATTTATTATAGTTGTTATAGCTGCAGTAGCGGCTAATGTTGTGCAAACAGGTATTATATTTGCACCTCAGGTCTTACAGCCCAAATTAGAGCGGCTTAATCCGGTGGAAGGCTTTAAAAAGATTTTCAGCCGGCGCAGCTTATTTGAGTTGGTAAAAAATTTACTAAAAATAGTTATTGTGGCTGCAGCTGCCTATTTGATAGTTAAAAGCCGTCTATCGGAAATGCTGTTGATGTACTTTAAAACTCCTGCTCAATTGCTGGATTTAATTGCCGATATTATGCTGGCAACTGCTTTTGCGGGGGGGGGGGCATTCTTTGTTATCTCTGTGTTTGACTTATTATTTCAAAAATACGAGCACATTAAGAACCTGCGTATGTCCAAGCAGGAAATTAAAGACGAATATAAACAAACTGAAGGAGACCCAATGGTAAAATCCTGGCTGCGCCGCAGGCAGCGTGAATTAGTTATGAATGCTATTCGCCAGGAAGTACCCAAAGCTACGGTAGTAATCACTAACCCTACCCATGTAGCTGTGGCTGTAAAATATGATGAGCAGCAAATGGGGGCTCCGGTGCTAACAGCCAAAGGGGCGGGGGAACTGGTGCAAGTGATGAAAAAACTGGCCCGTTTAAACAACGTACCTGTGGTGGAAAACCCACCGGTAGCCCGCGCACTATACCATAATGTGGGCTTAGGCCATGAAATACCGGTGGAACTTTACCAGGCCATCGCAGAGATAATAGCTATGGTTTATAGGTTAAAGGGTAAAACAGGTTAAGGAATATTTTCTTTGTGAGGGGAAATAAAGTTGGCAACCTATCCACAGTCAAACATAAGACAGCTATTAAAGAATAATACTGATTTAGCAATAGCGGCTGCCATTTTAGGGATTGTGCTGCTGATAATAATTCCCCTACCACCGCTGGCACTGGATTTTTTTCTTACTATCAGCATTACCCTGTCACTGGTAATAATTATGATTACCATGTTTACCACCGAACCGCTGCAATTTTCTATTTTCCCGACGCTGCTACTGGTAACAACTTTGTACCGTCTAGCCTTAAACATTTCTTCAACCCGTTTAATTTTGGGTGAGGCTGAGGCCGGTAAAATTATAAATGGTTTCGGCCAGTTTGTAATTGGCGGCAATTACGTGGTGGGGACCATTGTATTTATTATCATTACTGTAATTCAGTTCGTAGTTATTACCAGTGGTGCCGGAAGAGTTTCCGAGGTGGGGGCCCGGTTTACTCTTGACGCTATGCCCGGCAAGCAGATGAGTATTGACGCTGATTTTAATAGTGGTCTGATCACTGAAGATGAGGCCCGTGAACGTCGCCGCAAATTGCAGCGGGAAGCCGATTTTTTCGGAGCTATGGACGGCGCCAGCAAATTTATTCGCGGTGATGCTATAGCCGGTATCGTGGTAATTATTATTAATATTATTGGCGGTATTACCATCGGTGTACTGCAAAAAGGTATGGATGTGATGACTTCCATACAGACGTATACTATTTTAACCATTGGTGACGGTCTGGTTTCCCAAATACCGGCTTTGTTAATTTCAACTTCTTCAGGTATACTTGTCACTCGGGCCACTTCAGACGCCAGTTTTGGTACGGACCTGGCCCAGCAGTTTTTAAACTTTCCCAAAATATTGTTTGTGGTAGCGGGGGTTTTATTTGTTATTGGACTTATTCCGGCTATGCCCGGGATGGTTTTCTTAACACTGGCAGGTGCGATGGGTTTCTGGGGCTATACATTGATGAACGGCAAGAAGAAGCATGAGATTTATATACAGCAGGAAGATGCCAAGAGACAGGTACAGGAACCTCGTGAGCCTGAAAACGTTTTGCAATATGTAGAAACTGATCCATTGCAGATTCAGATCGGCTATAATCTGATACCGTTGACGGATGAAAGATCCGGTGGCAATCTGCTGCAGCGTCTGGCTGCCGTGCGAAGGCAGTGTGCCGTGGAAATGGGTATTTATGTACGGCCCATTCGCATTAGGGACAACCTTCAGCAGTCGCCGAACCAGTATACTTTCATTATCCGAGGCGAAGAAATTGAAAGCGGTGAGTTAATGCCTGACTACTTTTTAGCGTTGAATCCTACTGAACAGGAAATTAACATTCAGGGCATACCTACCACTGAGCCTACATTTGGGCTGCCGGCCTGGTGGGTCAGCCGGGATCAGCAAGACCAGGTGGAAATGGCTGGTTTGACAGTTGTTGACTGTCCTACTGTATTAGTTACTCATTTGACGGAATTCATTAAAAAGCATGCCCATGAATTACTGGGGCGCCAGGATGTAAAAGAACTGATCGATGTGGTTCAAGAAAAGAACCCGGCGGTAGTTGAAGAACTTTTTCCCGGTCTTATGTCGATAGGTGAAATACAAAAAGTGCTACAGAATTTGTTGCTGGAAAATGTACCGGTTAAAGATATCATTACCATCCTCGAAGCATTGGGTGATGGAGCCCGTGTCAATAAAGATTTGGACTATTTAATAGAAAAAGTTCGCCAGTCTATGGCGCGCAGTATATGCCGCAGTTTACTTAACCACGAAAATAAATTACAAGTAATTACATTGCATCCCAGTGTGGAAAAAATGCTGTCGGATTCAATACAACCCACACAGTTGGGATCTTATCCCGTACTGGAACCGGGATTGGCCAGACAAGTGTTAAACAGTATTTCAAAAACTGTGGAAAAGGCATCGGACCGGGGATATGCACCGGTGTTGCTTTGCTCAGCGCGCTTACGTTTGCCGCTTAAGAGATTTATAGTCAGGCAGATGCCGGCTACAGCTGTAATATCCATAAACGAAGTAATTCCTGACATAGAAATAGAAGCTGTGGGGACGGTGGTTATTGATGAAAATTAAAAAATTTATAGCTCCCGATATACAGTTGGCGCTGCAGCAAATCCGCCAGGAACTGGGAGAAGACGCGGTCATAGTCAGCACTGTCAAAGAACCTATTAGGAATATTAGAGATCTTTTGGGACACCGGAATATCGAGGTAACAGCCGCAGTTGATAATGTAATTCAGGAAACTTCGCAGCGTTATTTAATCACAGATGGCAACAATGATCATGGACAACAAGTACAAATAGAATACGGAGCAGCGGAAAGAAGGGTTAACACTGAATTGCCTGTACAAATAATACCGGGAAAGTTAATACCTTCCAAGCTACCGGAGCCTATTTTACCAATTGTTGGCCAGGAAGATAATGGGTGGTTTAAAGTTGTATTGCAGCAAGAAATGGACAAAGGGGGTAACGGTATGGATAACAGTATGGAGAATAATATAGAAAATGGTATAGTTCTCAAGTGGAAAAAAGTATTTCGCTATATGGAAGTTAATGAAACAGTTATCAATAATATCTTTAAGGATTTTGCTGAAAACAATATTAATAATATTTTAGATGAAGATATTTTTAAAATACATATTAGGAATAAAATAGTTGATCTACTAAAACCCGCTTATGATAAAAGCAAGTCAGCCCGCATTTATACATTTATTGGACCTTCGGGAGTAGGGAAGACGATTACTTTGGCCAAACTGGCTACTAAGTTAAAAGTGGTAGAGAAAAAAGAAATAGGTCTGATTAGCATCTTTAACCATCGTTTTGGCGTCACAGATAAATTAAAATTCTTTGGTGAAATCATTGGCACTCCTGTTGATATAGTGACAAATCCCGCTGAACTAATTAGTGCAGTTGAGACCCACCGCAACAAAGAAGCAGTTTTTATTGATACTGAGGGCAGGCCTTCCAAGAACCGCAGTCAGGTGTTGGAGTTACAGTCCTTTTTAGGGGCAGTCGGTGAACAGCAAAATATTTGTCTTGTTTTAAGCACCCCCACCAAAAACCGGGACTTGATAAGAATTGCCAACGATTTTATGCCCACCGGTTACGATAAAATAATCATGACTAAAGTAGATGAAACGGATACATACGGTTCCATGCTGAATCTTATCAGTAATACCGGCGTACCTGTAGTTTATGTTGCCAACGGGTCAAATGTGCCGGATGATATTGAACGTATAACTCCCAAACGTTTGGCTGAAATATTACTTGGGGGCGCGGGAATCGATGAGGATTATTAAACGTATCTTTGCTCCCCAAAGGGCAGCACCGGTCTGGGGTCCCAGGATTATTACCATTACCAGCGGGAAAGGTGGTGTGGGAAAAACCAACTTGGCGGTTAATCTGGCTATTGCTTTGTCACAGCTTGAACAGCGGGTGATTATATTTGATGCCGACCTGGGAATGGCTAATGTGGATGTGCTGCTTGGAGTAGCTCCGCAGTTAACCCTATATGACCATTTGTACAGAAATGTACCAATAGAAGATATTTTATTACCGGGACCCGGTGGGATTAAAATTATTGCCGGCGGATCAGGGTTTATGGAGTTGGCCAATCTTTCCAATACCCAACGTGCTTGGCTGCTGGAAAATATAGAAGAGCTTAACAAAGAGGCAGACTTTATACTAATTGATACTGGTGCGGGTATTTCCAGAGATGTTTTAGCTTTTTGTGCTGCTGCAAACGAGGTGGTTATGGTTATTACTCCTGAACCCACGTCATTAACTGATGCTTACGGGCTAATTAAAGTGTTGGATAAGTTTAAACTGCATCGTGAAATTTACCTTATCGTCAACCAGGTTCACAGTCATAATGAATCTACGGGAGCGGTTAATCGGTTAAAGGCTGTGGCGGATAAATATCTGTTTATTAAACTGAATTTTTTAGGCGATATAGTATATGATCAGTCAGTTGGCAAAGCAGTCAAAGGTCTACGACCATTTATATTACATAACCCTAGTGCCAAGGCAAGTGTTGCCGTTAAAAAAATTGCCTATACCATGCTCTATAAAAGAGAACCCGAAATAAAAGAAAACAGGGGTATGCAAGGTTTTATAAATAAATTGAGCAGGTTATTCAGGTAATGAGGAGGATTTATTTTGCCTGAAGAGTTTAAACTTCGCATTAACCAAAAAATACAGGTGGCAAAAATGCGTAATGATCTATGGTTTAATTCCATAATTCTAGACACCGGTGCAGAAACTATCAGTATAGTCATACCTTTTGATAAAGAAAGGCCTTTGGTACTGTATCAGGATGAAATTGTACGAATTCGGCTCGCTGCAAATAACGCCAGTTATTTGTTTAGCACTAAAGTTACCGGAGTAGTGTTGGATAAAATTAAATTGTACAAATTAGCTTATCCTAAAAATATAACAAGAATTCAGCAGCGAAAACATGTTCGTTTCCAAATAATTAGTATGGATGTGGAATACGCTCATCAAGAAGGTAGAAATAATTATACCAAAGGGACAGTTATCGATATCAGTGGTGGTGGCATGAAAATGGCTGTCCGAAAAAATATTCCCAAGCATGAACGTATATTTCTGAAGTTAGTTTTACGTTTGCAAAACAGAACAGAATTAATACAGGTTAAAGCTATTGTTGTTCGTAGTAAAAAAGCCGAACCCGACAGGGAGATATATCATTTGGGATTAAGATATGAGGATATAACAAATAAACAGCAGGATTTAATTGTACGCTATGTCTTTGAAAGAATGGCTCAGCAAAGGCGCCTATATTAAACGGGGTGAAAAAATGGGCGACTTAACAAAATCCTCCTTATTTAAAGAACAATTAGTGTTGGAACATCTTAGTTTGGTAAAGTATCTAGCCGGTCGTTTGGCGGTTTATGCACCGCCTGGTATGACTGGGGAAGATCTGGAGGGATACGGTGTTATAGGGCTGCTGGATGCCATTGAAAAGTATAACAGCAAGCTGGGTACAAAATTTGCAAGTTACGCTTATACCAGAATACGGGGATCAATGCTGGATGAGATTCGCAAGCAAAACTGGGTACCTCGGAGCAAATGGCAAAAATTCAATGAGCTAAACAAGGCTAAAGATAGGTTATTGCAAAAGGGAAGATCTGTAAATGAAAAAGAATTGGCTAATGAAATGGGCGTGGAAAGTACTCAATTAAGACAGTTGGCAGCGGAATACAGTTATGCTTTCCCTTTATCTTTAGACTACAATAGCGGACAAGACAGTGATGTTGCACTGGTGGAATCCATTTGTAATAATGAGAGTCCAGATCCACTGGAACTTATCACTGAGCAGACTGAGAAAGAGATGTTGGTTGCCGCTGTTAACAACTTGCCGGAAAGAGATAGGCTTATTTTGGCTCTTTATTATCAGGAAGAACTTACTTTAAAGGAAATTGGCAGTATCCTTGAGGTTACAGAATCCCGAGTTTGCCAATTGCATACCAAGGCAATTCAAAGGTTAAGAGAATGTCTCACAGAAAGGAGCCTTTCGTGATTAGGGGAATATATTCGACAGTAGCAGGTATGAATGTGCAAATATCCAGAACTGATAATGCCTCTTACAATCTAAGCAATGCTGATTTACCTGGTTTTAAAAAAGATCGTCTAATTATCAAACCATTTCAAGAGCTTGTACAGTTAAGTGCCAAGCAGTTAAACAACGCAACCTTATTTCCAAACAGGAGTGTATTGGGGGAAACCAATAACGGGGCCAAAGTAGAACAAGTATATACGGACCTAACTATTGGACAAACAAATATAACAGACAGCAATACTGATTTTGCTTTACAAGGGCCGGGTTTTTTTACCATAACGGATCCTGATAATGAAGAAAATATTTACTATACACGCAACGGAAATTTTAGTGTCGATCCTGAAGGATATTTGGTAAATTATATGGGTTTTCGGGTAATGGGTACTGAGGGCCCTATCACAGTTGATGATCGAAATAGCTTTTTAGTAGATAATAGTGGAAACATAATGGAAGAAGATAGTGTGGTAAATACATTTAAAATTGTGTCAATTGATAATACGGATAATTTGGAGAGAATCGGAAGCGCATTATTTCAAGCTAAAAATCAGCAACCTGCACCAGTAGAAGGACAAATTGTAATACAAAGTTGTTTGGAAAATGCAAATGTTGACCCTGTTAAAGAAAATGTGGAACTGATCAGTGCTGCCCGGGCGTATGAAACCGGACAAAAGATTATACAGTCTCAAGATAGTATGTTGGATATGGCAATAAACAAAGTTGGGTTATTAAGGTAGAGATGGGGTGATCATCTTTGTTTAATTCACTAAATATTGAAGCATCCAACTTATCAGCCAAGATGCGAAAGCTCGATGTGGTTGCTAATAATATTGCTAATCTTGACACTACAGGGTTTAAAAGACAATCTGTCGACTTTGTAGAGCTATTGGAAAAAAGTCTGTTGCAAAAAGACCAACAAGATGATAAAGAAAATAAGGCTATCGGTGCACATGAGGGCGGTGGGCAAATGGTGGCTGATACCAAGCGCCACTTCGACCAGGGATTACTGAACTATACCGGACAGCCACTTGATCTGGCTATTCAAGGTAAGGGATTTTTTCAGTTAACCGGTGATGACGGTAAAGTTTATTATACTCGGGATGGTAGTTTTCATGTAGATGCTGATGGTAAGATATCAAATAGCGAGGGATATATTTTGATAGACGAAGAATTACCCGATAATTATACTAATCTGTTTATTGATGATACCGGTAAAATCTCCTGTAAAGATGCAAGCGGAGATATACAGGATGTAGGGCAAATAGAACTTGCGGTTTTCAAGAGCCCGTCCCGGGAGCTCACTGCATTGGGTGATAATTTATACGTTCCTAACAATGAAGACATAGAATTTGATAATGTAATTCCGGGGGAAGAATCGGGTTTTATTAGACAGGGTAATCTTGAATCGTCGAATGTAGATTTGGTTACGGAAATGGCTTACTTAGTTGAAACACAGCGATCTATTCAATTTAATGGAAAGACAATAACAACTGTTGATCAAATGTGGAATATCACAAACAACCTACAAAAGTAAATAGATACAGGTGATGCAATGCAATTATTAAAAATTGTTAATGATCTTCATGTTGGTATTGGCGAATATAAGATTTCCAGGAGTTCGGGACGTCTTGTAACTCTGGGGTTGGGGTCTTGCGTGGGAGTTAGTTTGTGGGATCCAAGAAATAAATTAGGTGGCCTGCTGCACGTAATGCTGCCAAACAGTAAGGATTTCAACAATATAAATAAGCACGAGAAATATGCTGATTTAGGCATACCACTTTTGATTCAAGAAATGGTTAAGCAAGGTACCAGTAAGAATATGCTGCAAGCCAAGCTTATAGGGGGCGCCCAGATGTTTACCGGTGTTAATCAAAAGAAAATATTTAACATTGGTGAGCGAAATGTTGAAATGTCGCGTAAAATATTAAAAGAAATGTCTATACGGATTATTGCTGAAGATGTAGGGGGAAATAAAGGTCGGACCATGTACCTGGATCTCGCAACAGGAGAAGTACTGGTAAAAACATTGGGAAAAAATATAAAGGTGATATAAATGTATTTTAATGAGTTTAAAACCAGAGTAATGGCCACTTTTCGTTTGGATTTACACAGTTATAAGGAAGGACAGTTAAAGCGTCGCCTTGATTCTTATATTATTAAATTAAAATTACAAAATTATGAAGAACTATATAATAAACTTACCAAAGAGAAAGATTGCTATGAAAATTTTTTAGATTATTTAACTATTAATGTTTCAGAATTCTTTAGAGATCAACAGAGGTTTGCCTATTTAAAAGAAAAATACCTTCCGGAATTGTTCAAAGGCCGTCATCAAGTAAAAATATGGAGTGCCGCCTGCTCCAATGGATCGGAACCTTATTCGATTGCTATTATTCTGGAGGAGTTGGGGCTTTCTTCAAAGGCTAGCATTCATGCAACTGATATAGATAAAACAATATTAAATAAAGCAATGGAAGCCAGGTATGGACGTGACAGTCTTAAAAATGTCAGTGAGGAAAGAATCAAGCGTTTTTTTACCAAGCAAGTTAATTTGTATTTATTAAATGAAGCTGTTAAAAAAAAGGTCTTATTTCGTTATCATAACCTGCTAAATAATGATTATCAAAAAGGCTATGATCTCATATCCTGCCGTAATGTAACCATATATTTTACCAGGGAAGCGCAAGATGAGATATACAAAAAGTTTAACCTTTCTTTAAATCCCGGGGGGGTGCTATTTATTGGCGGAAGTGAAGTGTTGTTTAATTGCCGGGAATTGGGTTTTGAAAGATTGTCTCCTTGTTTCTATAGAAAACTGAGCCGCTTGGGATGAAAGGGTTGATAGCATGTTTGTATCCGACAAATTTACAGAGTTGCAAATAGATGCGTTGCGGGAAATAAGCAACATCGGGCTGGGGCACGCCGTAACTTCACTGGCGGAGATGTTGAAAGGGAAAATTGGTATGGATGTTCCACATGCAAATTTTATTAGCATGGAAGAAGTTATAGAAATTCTCGGGGGATATGAGGAACTGGTCTCCTGTGTCAGCTTGGAGTTGGATGGTGATATTCAGGGTAGTGTATTTTATATTTTTAATAAATCCAGTACATACAAATTGGTGGACATGCTAATGGGTTTTGAGGGCGGAATAACAAACGAATTGGATGATATGGCCATTTCTTCTATTAATGAAATAGGTAATATCTTAACCGGATCATTTATATCGGCAATTAGCGATTTTACTAATTTAAAGATCATACCTTCACCGCCTATTTTCGCCTTTGATATGCTGGCAGCCATATTTACATCATTAATAACCGTTAGCGGTCAACCGGAGGGAGACAATGTTTTAACCATTAAAACCGAGATGTATAGAGATGACCGTATAATAAATGGCTTTTTTTTCTTAATGCCGGATCCTGTGTCATATGAAAAACTATTTTTTGCTTTAGGTATTGAAGATTAATTAAAGTGGAGGGAATATAAAATGTCAATAAGAATACTTGTAGTTGATGATGCAACTTTTATGCGTATGATGATCAAAAATATTGTTACCAAACTGGGTTACGAAGTAGTGGGTGAGGCCGAAAATGGTAAACAGGCTGTAGAAATGTATACTGAGCTTAAACCGGATTTGGTAACTATGGATATAACAATGCCTGAAATGGACGGTATTGAAGGAGTTAAAGCAATTAAAAAATTAGACCCCAATGCTAGAGTTATTATGTGCAGTGCCATGGGGCAGCAATCTATGGTCATGGAGGCTATTCAGTCCGGAGCCAAGGACTTTATTGTCAAACCATTTAAACAAGATAGGATTGCTCAAGCTATTGAAAGAGTTATGAATAGATAAATAATTGGGGGATAAAAATGCAAGAAATCCTTTCCCAGGGTGAAATTGACGCATTATTGGATGCATTAAATACCGGCAATATCCCTGTAGAGGAAATTGAAACTACAACCAGTCAAAAAACAAAAATAAAAAGCTACGACTTCCGTCGGCCAAATAAATTTTCCAAGGAACATTTAAGAACCTTGGAAACATTGCACAACATTTTTGCCAGACATGCAACAAGTTTTTTATCAGGCTATTTAAGATCAAATATAAACATAGAATTAGTCTCTGTCAGCCAGATTATATTTGACGAATTTATACGTTCTATACCCACACCTACTGTACTTGCAATATTTGACTTGTTGCCCCTGAATGGATCGGTTATATTGGAGGCCAATAATGCCTTTATATTTCCCGTAATTGATTTAATGTTTGGTGGAAACGGCTCTGTCGGAGATTTAAACAGGGAATTAACCGATATTGAAATTCAGGTAACCCAAAAAATCATGGCCAAAATTTTAGAATACTTAATTCCTACCTGGCAGGATATTTTCGAGGCTAAACCGGAAATGCGTTCCATAGAAACAAACCCCCGCTTGCATCAGCTATATTCGCCAAACGAAGTGGTGGCAATCTTGACGTTTACGGTGTCGCTGGGAGAGAATGACCAGGGAATGATAAATTTATGTTACCCGTTTATTATGCTGGATCCCGTAATCACTAAACTTTCAGTACGACAGCAGTTTATTCGGCAATTTTCGTCCTCCAAGAAAGACAACTATGCTAATATTTTACACTGGTTAAACTACTGCGAAATAGAGATCACTGCTGTGCTGGGTGCTGCCCAAATAACGGTTAATGACCTTTTGCAATTAGAGCAAGGCGACGTTATAGTGCTGGATAAGAATATCAATAGTGACATAAATGTATTAGTAGGAGAAGATTTGAAGTTTGGCGCGCAGGTGGGATTAGTGGGCGATAATTTGGCTATTCAAATTGTTTCGCTTATCGAAGGAGAATTTAATAATGACTGACAATAAGCTGCTCCAACAAGAGGAAATTGATGCTCTGTTGAATGGCAATGATGACAATAACAGCGATTTAACACAAGATGAAATAGATAGAATGCTCCGGGGCGCTCAAGATAATCATAATCAAGATTTAAATCAAAAGGAAATTGATGCTCTGTTGAATGGTAATGACGACAATAACAGCGATTTAACACAAGATGAAATAGATAGAATGCTCCGGGGCGCTCAAGATGATCATAATCAAGATTTAAATCAAAATGATATTGACGCTCTAATAATGGCAGCACAAAATGACCGGCAGGAATTACTTGAAGGGAATATAACTTCGGACTTGACTTTGGACTTAACTGTAGAAGAAAAGGACGCGCTGGGCGAGATTGGCAATATTTCCATGGGGTCTTCCGCTACAACTTTATCCCAATTATTAAACCAGCGTGTACAAATCACCAGCCCTACAGTATCTGTTACCAACCAACATGATTTTTTTAATCAGTTTTATATGCCTTATTTAGTCATTAAGGTAAAGTTTTCGGAAGGTTTTGATTGTTATAATGTTCTAATAATAAAAATGCATGATGCTATTATGATGGCTAATTTGATGATGGGAGGCGACGGGACTGAACTTCCGGAAGAGATTTCTGAAATGGAAATCAGTGCTGCTTCCGAGGCCATGAATCAAATGATAGGCACCGCGTCAACAGCTTTGGCAGACCTTTTGGAACGGAAGTTTTATATATTGCCTCCGGAAACCGATATGGTTCATGAGACGGAAAAAATGGAAATCACTTTACCATTCGGTGATCCTATAGTAGTTATTTCATTTCGTATGCAGATAGGGGATTTATTAGATACAAGTATTATGCAGGTGCTGGATATAGATACTGCTCGTGAGCAGGCTACGCTGCTTTGGAAAAAGTTAAGTGGCGGAGATGATGTAGTGGCGGAGTCTGAAAAGGCGCCGGATCTTGAGACAAGCGCGGTAACCGAGGAACAAATTCTTCATGAAACAACGGAAGAGACGTACCAACCACAAGATAGGGAAAAAGATGTTTTGTCCGGTGTAGCACTTGATAAACTTAATTTACTTTTGGACATACCTTTACAAGTATCGGTAGTGCTGGGTCGCGCTAAAAAACAAATTAAAGAGGTATCGCAAATGACCCCGGGAGCTATTATAGAGTTGGAGACGTTGGTCGATGAACCTGTGGATATACTGGTAAACGGAAAGTTGATAGCAAAAGGCGAGATTGTGGTGGTGAATGAAAACTTTGGTATAAAAATTAACAGTACAATTTCAACCAGAGCAAGAATTAATACTTTAAAAGGTCAACAACCATGATTGCGCAGCGTCATGGGGGCCATAGCTATACATTATAGCTATGGCCCCCATTTTTTACGCTATTTTAAATTGTTTAGACAAATTGTCAAGCTCCTCGGCCATCCCGGCCAGGTTCTGACTGGTCGAAGAGACCTCCTCTATACTAGCCGTTTGTTCCTCTGCTGTAGCAGCAACGTTTTGCACACCCGAAGACATTTGTTCTGCGGCTGCCGCTACAGACTGTATTTCTTCTGAAAGGTTTTGCACTGCCGAAATAATTTTTTCAAATGTTGCTCCAACATCCATAACAACAGCAGACCCTTCTTTCACCTGGTCAACGTTGTCAGCCATACTATGAACAGCTTTATTGGTTCCCTGCTGGATTAATGTAATAAGCTTGTGAATTTCCTTTGCGGCATCTGCCGACTGTACGGCAAGCTTTCTTACCTCTTCGGCAACCACGGCAAACCCGCGCCCCTGTTCTCCCGCCCTGGCTGCCTCAATAGCAGCGTTTAAAGAAAGCAAATTGGTTTGTTCAGCGATTTGAGTAATTAGTTCTACAATTTGAGAGATCTTGGCGGCAGATTCATTTAGTTCGTTAATTACTTCACCGCTGTTGGTAGTAGCGTTTTTAATAGCGTCCATCTGTATACTTACGCGGTTTATTCCCTCGTTTCCTTCCCGGGCATATGTGGTGGCCTGTTCTGAAGTTTCTGCGATGTGCTGAATATTTACAGTTACTTGTTGGACGGTACCGGCCGTCTGATTGGTGGTTGATGCTGTTTCCTGAGCGCCTGAGGCTACGTTTTGGGAACTTGCTGAAAGTTGCATTGAAGATGAGGCAATAACCTGAGATTTCTCTTGAATTTGGATAACTACATCCTTTAATGTTCTCAACATTTTATTAAAATTATTTGCCAACTGGCCTACCTCATCTTTTGTTTTAACATCAAATTCTTTAACGGTTAGGTCGCCATCGGCAATTTTAGCGGATGTTTCTGCAACAAGTTTTATTTGTTTAGAAATTGAGCGGGCAATGAAAAAGCCTAGCAGCAAGCCCACAAGTAAAGCTAAAATTGTGCTGTATGATGCTATTCTTTTCATAGCGACAGATTCCAGATTGGCATTTTTGATTATTTTTGTAAGGTTGTTGTCCCGTTCTGCCGCGTATGAATTAATAGCGTTATTAATGGCGGTGGATAATGGCCGTCCTTCGTTAGCGGAAACTACGGCGACTTCCTCTTCTTTGCCCTGTTGAATGAGGGGAATGATTTTATTCAGCATTAAAGCATTTTGTTGATCCTGGTAATCTTTTAACTTCATAAATTGTTCTTTAGCTGTATCATTAGTGGCTGTATTTATCATGGTTTGAATTATGGAGTTATTTTCCTCACCCAGTTGCCTGATTTGTTCAACATAAGTATCCTGCTTGTAATACAAATACCCTCGAACGGCAGCCTGCTGAGAAACAATATTAGATTTAATGTTATTTAACTGTAAAATTCTTTCAAACTCAAAAGGGATACTCTCTACCTCAGCCTGCACACCTCCAATTCGATTATAAACAACGCCTGAAGCAATTGTAAATATGGCCATAACAGCAATAAAACCACTAAGGATCTTTAATTGTAAAGACATATTCTTCCCTCCCACGAAATATAAGCTTTCTATTCTTCGGAAAAAAATACTACTTGTTTATTATTCCATCCATCACCTCGTTTAACAATTCGAAATGTTTAAGCAACAACTTCTCCAAACATCCAACTAATTATCAAAAACCTTTGTTTACATAACAATTTAAATACTATTACTAATATAAGTAAAATAATTTTGTAGAAATATTAAGAAGCACCATATTTCGGTGTCAAAGCATGTCAAATAATGTTTATATTTTAACATTATTTTCATATATCATCAATAAATTTTCCAATTATAGTTGAAACAAACAATGTTATCTAGCTGCTGGCCAGGACAATAGCTTGTTTGAACCGGTTTAGTTTGGATATATTACAAATTATCACACATTTAATTAATATATATTGCGGGGTATATAGTTGAAACTATGGTCACTATACACCAAAAGGCGGCACTTGGCATAGTATAATTCGGGAGGTGGCCTGCGATGTTTAAAATTACCGAGCTTAGCAGCAAGGATATTATTAATTTAAAAGACGGTGCCAAGTTGGGTGCGGTGAAGGATGTGCATGTTGATATGGTTGAGGGAAGGGTGCGGGCCATTGTCTTGGAGGGCCCGCGGAAATATTTCCGGTTGCTGGGCGCGGGGGGAGATATTGTGGTGCCCTGGGAAAAGGTTAAAAAAATCGGTGTTGATGCGGTGCTGGTTGAGGTGGACTGATGGTAGGGTTATATATAAAAGGAGTTCACGTGGTGAACTCCTTTTTGGTGCTATTAGGGACGGACCCTTTCTATAGAAAACAAAGCTTGCATTAGCTATATTCGCCAAACGAAGTGGCGGCACTCTTGACGTTTTCTGTGTTGTTGGGAGAGAATGATTAGCTTATGTTACCCGTATATTATGTTTGATTCCCCCCATTTTTTACGCTATTTTAAATTGTTTAGACAAATTGTCAAGCTCCTCAGCCATCCCGGCCAGGTTTTGACTGGTCGAAGAGACCTCCTCTATACTAGCCGTTTGTTCCTCTGCTGTAGCAGCAACGTTTTGCACACCCGAAGACATTTGTTCTGCGGCTGCCGCTACAGACTGTATTTCTTCTGAAAGGTTTTGCACTGCCGAAATAATTTTTTCAAATGTTGCTCCAACATCCATAACAACAGCAGACCCTTCTTTCACCTGGTCAACGTTGTCAGCCATACTATGAACAGCTTTATTGGTTCCCTGCTGGATTAATGTAATAAGCTTGTGAATTTCCTTTGCGGCATCTGCCGACTGTACGGCAAGCTTTCTTACCTCTTCGGCAACCACGGCAAACCCGCGCCCCTGTTCTCCCGCCCTGGCTGCCTCAATAGCAGCGTTTAAAGAAAGCAAATTGGTTTGTTCAGCGATTTGAGTAATTAGTTCTACAATTTGAGAGATCTTGGCGGCAGATTCATTTAGTTCGTTAATTACTTCACCGCTGTTGGTAGTAGCGTTTTTAATAGCGTCCATCTGTATACTTACGCGGTTTATTCCCTCGTTTCCTTCCCGGGCATATGTGGTGGCCTGTTCTGAAGTTTCTGCGATGTGCTGAATATTTACAGTTACTTGTTGGACGGTACCGGCCGTCTGATTGGTGGTTGATGCTGTTTCCTGAGCGCCTGAGGCTACGTTTTGGGAACTTGCTGAAAGTTGCATTGAAGATGAGGCAATAACCTGAGATTTCTCTTGAATTTGGATAACTACATCCTTTAAGTTTTGCAACATTTTATTAAAAGCCATTGCCAATTGGCCTACCTCATCTTTTGTTTTAACGTCTATTTCTTTAACGGTTAAGTCGCCTTCAGCAATTTTAGCCGACATTTCAGCAACTTTTCGGATTTGCCGGGAAATTGAACGCGCCATGAAAAAGCCTAGCAGCATGCCCATTAGCACAGATAAAATATTGGCGAATAGTGATACTCTCTTCATGGAGGTAACTTCCATGTTGGTATTATTAATAATATTCGCAAGCATGTTATGTTTTTCTTCCTTAAATGAATTAATTATGTTATTAATGTCGGCCGATAATACACGCCCCTGGTTGGTGGATAGTGCGGTGGCTTCTTCTATATTGCCCTCTTTAATAAGGGGAATAACTTTATTCAGCATTATATCATTTAGCTGATCCTGATAATCTTTTAATTGTTTATACTGTTCATTCTCTGAAGGCTCGTCCCTGTGTGTATCTATCAGGGATTGAATCATGGAAGTGTTTTTCTCAGCCAGTTGTCTGACCTGTTCAACAAAACTATCCATTTTGTAAAACAAATAACCTCGCATGTTAGACTGTTGTGAAATAATATTACTTTGAATAGTATTTAACTGCTCAAGCTCTTCAAATTCTTCAGGTATGCTGGCCACATTAACCTGTACGGTTCCCATATTGACATAAACAATACATGAAGCAATTGTACATATAGCTAAGACAGCAATGAAACCACTAAGAATTTTAAACTGTAAAGACATATTATACCTTCCTTTCCGTTATTATAATTATTCAATTAAAAATAGCGACATGTAGTGTTATTTAATTATCACCTCGTTTAGCAATTCAAAATATTCAAATAATAGCTTTTATCTAACATCCAACTAATTATCAAAACACTTTTCTGTAAAGCACCATTAAATACCATTAATAATTTAATTAGGCTATTTTTCTAATTATATTTATATATTAACATTATTTTCATTAATCTTCAATAATTTTCCCAATTATAGTTATAGCAATAATCTTATCTAGAAGTTATGAAAGATAATAAATGAGTAAGTTGTTCTTATACCGGCTAAGTGTGTCGTAAATGAAGCTTGTCCAAGGGATAATGGCTCTCTTGCTTATCGGATCAACGTTGGTCATCATCGGTACAGGCACGGATGCACCAAAAGGCGGCACTTGGCATAGTATAATTCGGGAGGTGGCCCGCGATGTTTAAAATTACCGAGCTTAGCAGCAAAGATATTATTAATTTAAAAGACGGTGCCAAGTTGGGTGCGGTGAAGGATGTGCATGTTGATATGGTCGAGGGAAAGGTGCGGGCTATTATCCTGGAGGGCCCGCGGAAATATTTCCGGTTGCCGGGCACGGGTGGAGATATTGTGGTGCCCTGGGAAAAGGTTAAAAAAATCGGTGTCGATGCGGTACTGGTTGAGGTGGATTAATGGTGGGATATATATAAGAAAAAGGAGTTCACGTTGGTGAACTCCTTTTGGTGGGCCATTAGGGACTCGAACCCTAAACCTGACGATTAAGAGTCGCCTGCTCTACCAATTGAGCTAATGACCCTTGCTGCTACCGTATAAGTATAACATAACATATCAAAAATACAAAATATTTTTTTTGTATTTTTAAGAATTAATCGCTGTTTTTGTATAACAATGTCGTAAGCTTTGTTGACACTAATTTCTACCCTTGCTAGAATAAAACATGGTTTTGATTGCAGTGGGAAAAGCTAATTCAGATAGCCTAAGTTATGAGATTGTTCCGGACTGCATGTTGTTGGTGCAGCCGCAAAGGAGGTATTTTATTTGGCAAAGCGCCTGTTTACTTCTGAGTCGGTTACCGAAGGGCATCCCGATAAGATAGCCGACCAGATTTCTGATGCTATATTGGACGAGATTATCGGACAGGACCCTTACGCTCGGGTGGCCTGTGAAACCTTTGTTACTACCGGCCTGGTGCTGGTTGGTGGGGAGATAACCACAAGGTGTTATGTGGACATCCCTCATGTTGTCCGGGAGACGGTGCGGGAAATTGGCTACACTCGGGCCAAGTACGGCTTTGACTGCGATACCTGTGCGGTGCTTACTTCCATTGATGAGCAGTCTCCGGATATTGCTATGGGTGTTGATAAGGCCTTGGAGGCTCGTTCCGGTGTAAATGCAGACGAAAAGCTGGAGGCCATCGGCGCAGGCGATCAGGGTATGATGTTTGGTTATGCCACCAATGAAACGCCGGAAATGATGCCTCTGCCTATTTCTCTGGCTCACCGCATGGCTCGCTGCCTGGCTACGGTGCGTAAGGCCGGGGAGTTGACTTACCTGCGGCCGGATGGCAAGGTGCAAGTGACTGTGGAATATGAAGATGGCCACCCTGTGCGCTTGGATACCGTTATTGTATCCACTCAGCATTCCCCACGGATGGATTTGGATGTAATTCGGGAAGATATTATTGAAAAGGTTATCAAGCCTATGGTGCCTGCGGAAATGATCGATACGGGCACCAGGTACCTGATTAACCCTACCGGGCGGTTTGTGGTAGGCGGGCCGCAGGGTGACGCCGGGCTTACGGGACGTAAGATTATTGTGGATACTTATGGCGGTATGGCCAGGCACGGGGGCGGCGCCTTTTCTGGTAAGGATCCCACCAAGGTTGACCGTTCGGCTTGCTATGCTGTGCGTTATGTAGCTAAAAACATTGTGGCCGCCGGTTTGGCGGATAAATGTGAGGTGCAGGTGGCCTACGCAATTGGGGTGGCTCGCCCGGTGTCGGTTATGGTGGAGACCTTCGGTACCGGCAAGGTGGCTGAGGAGAAATTGGTGCAGGTGGTGCAGGAAGTGTTTGACCTGCGTCCTGCCGCTATTATCAGTAATTTGGATTTGCGCCGGCCAATTTACAAAAACACTGCGGCGTACGGTCATTTTGGCCGTACGGATATTGTACTTCCCTGGGAATGTACCGACAAAGTTGAAATATTACGTAGTAAGTTTAACCTTTAGCAGTTGGATAATCCCCCGTTATGGGGGATTACCTTTTAGTTCCAGGATTATCTTGCAATTATTCTAGTGTGAATCATATATCCATCCTGATCGATAAAGCAAATCTCTGCATTATCATTGGCAACAAATTCAATGCTTTGATCAGTGATTGGTATTTGCGTTTTATCGTTTACTATTAACACATCTCCGTTAAATTTAATATTTGCGGTAGATATAGCCCGATCTGTTACCAGACTTCCTTCATCCTTCGAGATAAGGATTAATATATGTTCTTTCCCATTAAGCATTTTTCTTAACGCATCTTTTTTATTCATTTCAAAAGGCCTCATCTGTCCGGCAGATGTATCATTTAGCATTTTTATATACCCCCTTTCACCGTCACCATTGGCAAAAAAATGGATCTTATCCTTGACAAATTTTACAACATATTATTTAAGCAGACAAGTGCTCCTTTGGTATGCCGTTAAAATAATCTGTCGAGTCCACTATTAACCGCTGTTGTGCCATTTGCATATGGTGGTGTAAAGAGTACAATGGGGGGACCGATTTATGATAGCGGTGTATGGGCTAGCGGGGCTGTTTATAGGCTGGCTGGTCGTGATGTTTTACCGGGTGCTGCGGATGATGCTTAGCTGCAAGGCAACCGGTGGTTGTTGTACCAGGGGGCTTGTTTTTCGAGATGTGGCAAGTGCCGGTGCTGCTGTGGGTAACTTTTACGCAGGCGGTGGCAGCAGCTCCGAAGCGCGGTCGAATCGTCTGGCAGTGCTGGTGCAGGATCAAGCCGATGGTGTGGAAGGTTTGGTGCACCGGCTGGCGGTAGGTTTGCGCAGCAGACCGGAGCTGCTCGTAGCTCTGCTCGACGGGGGTTCTGCCGACGAAACCGGCTTAATTTTGGAGCGCCTGGCCAGGCGATATAATATGGAGTTCTACCAGCTTGCGGATGGTGTACCTGGAATTGAACATTGGCTTGTACACTGCTATGATTTACGTGACATTGTCGTTAAGGATTTGTTGAAATTTGATTTATCTGCCATAACTTAAATTGTTTGATGCGGGATAATTTGCCTGCTTATTCGGAGGTAATTAAGTTTCTTTTGTCGAACTTTTTTATAAAAAGCGATAGATAGAAATGGGTGAAACTGGTTTGCGCAAAGTCAGAAGGTTACCCTTCGCTATATATACTTGGTTGGTTATCGGGCTGGGTGTGGGACTGCTTTGTTACACATTCCCACTGCTAAACCTGGATTTGGGGCGGGAGCTGCTGATCATGATAGGCTTTGGCATGCTGGCAGAGTGGCTGGCCGTGACTTTTCCTCAGAGACAGCTGACCGGGGGGTTTGCTGTTATTCTAGCTACGTATTTGATTTACGGGCCTGTGCTCGCGGCCTGGGTAAATGCTCTGGCTGCGCTGCTCGGGCAGGGCGTGGCCAATCGCGGCAGACCACTGCGAACTACGATATTTAATGCCGCTCAATATGTTCCTGTGTTGCTTGGGGCTAATTTTCTTTATATTATGGCAGGTGGTTCACCTGGCAGGGAGGTGGATTGGGACAACGGCCGGTTCCTGGTATTGTTTATTTTCTTATATTATCTGCTGAACCAGTTATTTGTTCATATATATACTTTACCAGTGCGGGAGGGGTACCCTTTATTGCGCTGGCCCGACTCTTTGCTTTGGGATAGTTTTACTTATTTGCTTAATGTGCCTTTTGGTATCTTAATGGCTTTTTTATATCACTATATGGATATATATGGTACTTTGCTATTGTTTATACCTATGCTGGCGTTGCAGTTTGTGCTTCGTGTTTATTTGCAATTAGTGCAGGCTAATCGGGAATTAAAGATGCTTTACGAGGTGGCCTGGCGTTTGGGTGGTAATTCAAACTTAAAGGAAATATTTGATATGCTGCTACGAGAGAGTCGTCAGGTGATTAATTTTGGTGATGGCGTTATTTACCTGTGGTCAAAGGACCAAAAGTGCTATTTGGTGGAAGCTGTCTTGGGAACACATTCAGAGTTGCTCCGGATCTCAATGATACAGCAGGGCCAGGGGTTTTTAGGCCGGGTAGCCGAGAGCGGGGAGTATCACTTGGTTGACGATACCAGGGAAGATGAGCGTACATCGGGGGATATGGGATTTATCCAGTTACATCGTTCTCTTGTGGTGATACCTTTAATGGCGAGGTCCGAGGTATTGGGCCTGATGGTGCTGGGGGACAAGCGTCCCGGTTTTTTCGAGGAAAAACATGTTCATGTGCTGACTATCCTTGGACGGCAGGCTGCAGAGGCTATCGCTAATGTGCAACTGGGCTGCCGGTTGGATCAAGCAGTTATTTCCGATGAGCTAACCGGGCTTTATAATTACCGGTATTTTTATCACCGCGCTCAGGGCGAACTTGAGCGGGCCCGCCGGTTTGGAGAGCATATATCACTGGTCATGCTGGATATCGATAATTTTAAACATGTGAACAACCGGTATGGCCTCTTGGCCGGAGATACTGTGCTGGTCGGGGTGGCCGGGGTTATTCGTGACCAAGTGCGCGACTGCGACCTGGCGGCCCGCTATGGGGGTGATGAATTTGCCGTGCTGCTACCTCAAACAGGTCCCGTTGAGGCCAAGCATGTGGCTAATACACTACGTTTGGCCGTGCGGGAGTGTGTGTTTGAGGTGGACGATAACCGTCTTTATGTGCGAGTTACTTCAAGCATAGCCACTTTTCCTGATGGAGCAGCCGACGTTGATGCCCTCTTTAAGACTGCAATTGAGGAGCTGGAAGTGGAAGGGGTCAGACCTTGACAATTGACATTAATGTCAATTGTCAAGGTCTGACCCCTTTGAGGAGATGGTGCTGGATGTGGAGGGATCTACTACAAGCCGTTATAGAATTAATTTACCCGTCGCGATTGCAGTGCCCTTTGTGTGGTACACACCGCCCGGACGAATCGCTGTGTCCGGCTTGCCGGCAGCTGCTGGCAGGCTATGCCGGAGAGAGGGTTTGTTCTATTTGCGGGAGTTTTACCGGGGCGGAAGGCGGTCGGGGTAAGTTAATCTGTTCTGTCTGCAGGGCCGAAGATCGTCCGTTTGACCAGGCTCGTGCGGTGGCACCTTATGAAGGGCCGGTGCGAGAGGCGGTGCGCCGGCTCAAGTACCGGGGTATGCAACGTCTGGCCCGTCCGCTGGCAAAATTGATGGCTGATGCGGTGCAGCGCGAAAAGGCATTTGCTCTTGCAGATGCTCTGGTGCCTGTGCCTCTGCACCCTCGGCGGGAGCGCGAGCGGGGCTACAACCAGTCGGTGCTGCTGGCCCGTGTTTTGGGGGAATCTATGCGGGTGCCTGTGTTGGAGCAGGTGCTTGTTAAAATAAGGGAGACGCCTTCCCAGACCGGTTTGTCCGGCCAGGAAAGGCGGCAAAACTTGCAGCAGTCTTTTGCTGTTGCCGTGCCCGGTCTCGTAAAAGGTAAAATAATTCTTATTGTTGACGATGTTTTTACTACCGGCAGTACAGTTTCCATATTATCCCACCTAATGCGACAAGCCGGAGCTAGCTGTGTGCTGGTGCTGACTTTTGCTGGAACGAGACAAAACGAGGAAAATTGACACGGTGACCTAACTTGTTATTGTATATTATGACAAGCTTCCACTTAAAATTTAAAATAATCACAGCTGCAAACCCTTGGAATATGGGTTATTAACAGACTTATCCACATTATCCACAGGTTTTATTATAAAAACAGGTTTCAACAAAGTAATAATTCGACATTAAGGTACACATACACTTTCAACTGACATCGCAAACGGCACTTAAGGGGTCAGACCTTGACATTAATGTCAAATGTCAAGGTCTGACCCCTTAAGTGAGGAGGCAAATCTACCTGTGTCCCGGTCTGTTATATAGCGCGTGGCAAGTCTTGACAGGTATGGGGTGATGTGATACGATTACTCCGCGTGAGTTTTAAAAATCACGGGATTATTTTTTAGGAGGAATGTTTTAGTGTTAGGTAAGGTCAAGTGGTTTAATAAGGACAAGGGTTACGGTTTTATTGAGAGGGATGACGGCGGCGATGTTTTCGTACACTTTTCGGCTATTCAAGAGGATGGTTTTAAAACCCTGTTAGAAGGCCAGGAAGTGGAATTCGATATAGTTGAGGGTGCTCGTGGTCCGCAAGCTGCCAACGTGGTTAAATTATAGTACACAAAGCCCCGGCTATAGCCGGGGCTTTTCTTATGTTAATTAAACCGTTACTTCTTGGCCATTATTTTTTGCAATTATAAAAACAGATTTTATCGTTTTTCAGTGTACTTTGCAGGAATTATCAAAAATTTCGGGAATAATATAGCTACTACTCGCTCGAAAGGAGTTGGGAGTTATGAAGGTTTTAGTAAGAGGTAGAAATGTTGAGGTTACAGATGCCCTGAGGGATTACGTTGAAAAACGGGTGGGTAAACTGGGTAAATTTCTGGACGGCGCCAACGAGGCAACAGTGATTTTAATGGTGGAAGGTGACTCGCACAAGGTTGAGGTTACAGTTCCTTTTAACGGGATGATACTGCGCGGCGAGGAAGCTAGCGGCGATATGTATTCTTCCATTGACTTGGTTGGGGATAAGCTGGAAAAGCAAATAGAAAAATACAAGGGGAAACTTTCTCGCCGCCGAGTCGCCGGTGAACAAAAGGCGTTTGTTGAACCCCGGGTTTTTGATGAGGATGATAATGATGGATTGCAGGTGGTCAAAACCAAGCGTTTTGCTATCAAGCCCATGCCTGTGGATGAAGCGGTGATGCAAATGAACTTGTTGGGCCATAGTTTTTTCGTTTTTTCTAATGCAGACACCGAGCAAGTGAATGTGGTTTACAAACGCAAGGACGGTAAGTATGGATTAATTGAACCCGAATTTTAAAGATCGGTTTGCGGTAACAAAAAATTAAAATCCCCCGCCGGGAAGTCCCAGCCCCGCTCTGTTTACGCGGGGCTGGGACTTCCCGGCGGGTTTGTTTTTGGGGCAGCAAGTCTTGGGAGTTGCAGGGTTGCGGCCAATTTGTTAGAATAGTAATATATAGTGTATATTTATGGGAACCGTATGGTTCCCTTCTGTGTTTTAGAAAGGTGATAGCATGTTAAATTTTATACGCAATTGGTTAGATGATAATTCAAGGGAAATAAAACGGCTACAAAAAACTGTCAACCAGATAAATGGACTTGAAAGGGAAATAAGCGCTTTATCCGATGATCAGCTGCAGGCCCAAACGCCACAATTCAAGGAGCGGCTGGAACAGGGTATTTCGCTGGACGACATGCTGCCTGAAGCCTTTGCCGTGGTGCGCGAGGCTTCTAAACGGGTGCTGGGCATGCGTCATTTTGATGTGCAGCTGCTGGGAGGTATGGTGCTGCACAGCGGCAAGATTGCCGAAATGCGCACTGGTGAAGGTAAAACGTTGGTGGCCACGCTGCCGGTTTACTTAAATGCCTTGCTGGGCAAGGGTGTGCATGTGGTAACGGTGAACGATTATCTGGCCCGCCGGGATAGCGAGTGGATGGGCCGCCTTTATAAGTTCCTTGGACTATCCGTGGGTCTGATTGTGCACGGGCTTAGCTGGGATGAACGTAAATTTTCCTATAATTGCGACGTTACTTACGGTACCAACAATGAGTTTGGCTTTGACTACTTGCGGGACAACATGGCGCTGCGGGCGGAGCAACTGGTGCAGCGGCCGTTGCATTATGCCATTGTCGACGAAGTGGACAGTATTCTCATTGACGAGGCCCGTACTCCGCTGATCATATCCGGCCAGGCCGATAAGGCTACAGACCACTATTATACCTTTGCCAAGCTGGTGCCGCGCCTGCATAAAGATACCGACTTTACTGTGGATGAAAAGGCGCACACTGTGGTGCTCACCGAGGAGGGCGTGGCCAGGGTGGAGCAGATGTTGGGGGTGGAGAACCTTTACGATGACATCAACATGGAGCTTACCCACCACCTGAACCAGGCCTTAAAGGCTCATGCCTTAATGAAACGGGATCGTGACTATGTGGTTAAGGACGGCGAAGTGATTATCGTCGATGAGTTCACCGGCCGCTTAATGTTCGGGCGTCGCTACAGTGACGGGCTGCACCAGGCCATTGAGGCCAAGGAGGGCGTGCGTGTTGAGCGGGAGTCTCAGACGCTGGCCACGATTACTTTCCAGAACTATTTTCGGATGTACGAGAAGCTGGCCGGTATGACGGGTACCGCTGAAACCGAGCAGGATGAATTCCGGAAAATATACAATCTTGACGTAGTGGTAATTCCTACTAACAAGCCAATGGCCCGCCAGGAACTGTCCGATGTCGTGTATAAAACCGAACCGGCCAAGTTTAATGCAGTGGTGGAGGAAATTGCCCAAAAGCATGCCACCGGTCAGCCTGTGCTGGTGGGTACCATTTCCATCGAAAAGTCCGAGCTTTTACACGAAATGCTGCGCCGGCGGGGGATATCCCATCAGGTGCTGAATGCCAAGTTCCATGATAAGGAAGCCGAAATCGTGGCTCAGGCCGGCCGGCTGGGGGCTGTAACCATTGCTACCAACATGGCCGGTCGTGGTACTGATATAATGCTGGGGGGCAACCCTGAGTTTTTGGCTCAGGCTGAATTGCGCACCCACAAGGATTATGACCCCGATGATCCCGTAGCGGCGGGGAAACTGTACCGGCAGCTGCTGAAGAAATACGAGCAGCAGTGCGCTGATGAACACAGTCGGGTAGTGGAACTGGGCGGCCTGCACATCATCGGTACCGAGCGCCATGAGAGCCGCCGGATTGATAACCAACTGCGAGGCCGCTCGGGACGCCAGGGAGACCCGGGAGCCAGCCAGTTTTTCAGTTCCCTGGAGGACGATTTGATGCGGCTGTTTGGGTCTGATAATATTGCCGGCATAATGGATAAACTTGGGATGGAGGAGGATGTCCCCATCGAGCACGGCTTAATCAGCCGTTCCATTGAAAGTGCCCAGAAACGGGTAGAGAACCGCAACTTTGACATCCGCAAGCATGTGTTGGAATACGACGATGTAATGAACCAGCAGCGTGAGGTGATTTACGGACAGCGCATGCAGGTGCTGCTGGGAGATAACCTCAAGGATGTGGTGCTGCAGATGATCACCGATTCGGTGGAGTCGGCGGTGGAGGTATATGCGCCGAACGGGGTGATCCCTGAGGAATGGGATTTGGAGGGCTTACTTACCTACGCCGAGCAGATTTTCTTGCCCGATCACGAACTGCAGGTAGCAGATCTGGAAGATATGGGACGCGGGGCGCTAAAGGAGTTCCTGCTGGAAAAAACACTGTCTGCCTATGAGGTCCGCGAAGCCGAGCTGGGTGCCGAGGTGATGCGCGAGCTGGAGCGGATGGTGCTGCTGCGTATGGTGGACGAAAAGTGGATGGACCACCTTGACGCTATGGATCAGCTGCGGGAGGGCATTGGCCTGAGGGCTTATGGCCAAAAGAACCCCTTGATTGAATATAAGTTTGAGAGCTATCAGATGTTTCAGAACATGGTGGATGCCATTCGGGAAGATGTGGTGCGCTATGTATTCCGGGTGAACGTGGTGCAGGCTCCCCAGCAGCAGCGCAATACCATTGAGAACAAATACCAGGACGAAGCGGCACCGGGCCCCGTGCACCGCGAAGTCAAAATCGGCCGCAATGACCCCTGCCCCTGCGGCAGCGGCAAAAAATACAAAAAATGCTGTGGCAGAAATCTTTAAGGCGGGTATTGGAAACAGCAAGTAGCAAAGTAAAGGGTTACTTGTAATAAGGGAGGAATCGCTTTGTTCAGTGAATTACGCAGAGAATTAGAGCCTTTAAAAAAACGCATTGCGGATTTGAGGGTTTCTCTTTGACATAACCGGCAAGGAACAAAAAATAGCTGAGTTTGAAAATGAGATGACCCGGGAGGGGTTCTGGGAAGAACAAGCCCGAGCCCAGGAAGTGACGCAGACCGTCACTAACTTGAAGGAACGGATCACCTCTTTTAATGAATTAGATGCAGCCCTTGAAGACTTGGGGATACTGATTGACCTGGGGGAAGAGGAAGACGAGGACGGCCTGGTGGAAGAGGCCACTGTCGTGTTGGGTGATTTGAACTGCCGGGTAGCCGACATGGAACTACAGGTGATGTTTAGCGGGCCGCACGACGCTTGTAATGCAATTGTATCCATGCACGCCGGCGCCGGTGGTACTGAGGCCCAGGATTGGGTGGAAATGCTGCTGCGCATGTTTACCCGCTGGGCGGAAAATCACCATTTTAAGGTTAGTATTATGGATATGCTCCCCGGTGACGAGGCGGGGGTAAAAAGCGTTACTTTTTCAGTAGCGGGACCAAATGCATATGGTTATCTTAAATCCGAAAAGGGTGTGCATCGTTTGGTGCGTATTTCCCCTTTCGACGCCGCCGGCCGGCGGCATACTTCCTTTGCCTCGGTGGATGTGCTGCCCGAGGTACAGGAAGATGTAGAGGTGCAGATTGCCCCGGAAGATCTTAGAATAGATACCTATCGCTCCGGGGGGGCCGGCGGACAGCACGTTAATAAGACGGATTCGGCGGTGCGCATAACCCACTTGCCCACCGGCATTGTGGTGCAGTGTCAGAATGAACGGTCCCAGATCTCCAATCGCAACACAGCCATGAAGGTGCTTACAGCCAAGCTGATGGACCTGGAAATGCAGAAAAAGGAAGCTGAACTGGCCCAGATGCGTGGAGAGAACAAGGAGATCGCCTGGGGTAGCCAGATTCGTTCCTACGTGTTCCACCCCTACTCGCTGGTCAAGGACCACCGGACCGGAGTAGAGATAGGCAACGTAGACGCAGTGATGGATGGCGAGCTGGACGAGTTTATCACTGCCTACCTGTTTGGGGTCAGACCTTGACATTTGACATTTACATTTTTAGCTTCCGGTGCCTTAATTTGAGACACCGGAAGCTTTTATTGTCGTAAAGATGCTGCTATGAGCATTTTTTGCCCGGTGTAACCCAGTGTATACAATTTACTTTGCCTTTTTTCGACAGCAGGGCAGGATTTTTTTGAGACAACAAGAATATAATGGAGCATGTTACGCGGTCAAATGCGCATTCAAGGCAGGTAAGAATATGATAAAAAAGCCGGGAAAAGCTAAGTTTAATATCGTGTCCAACTGCGGGGAGATTTAAATGTCCTGGAAAATGCTGATCAATTTTTTTTGGGTAACTATGGGCGTGGCAATTACTGCTCTGGGCCTGGACATGTTCCTGGTGCCCAATAAGATTGCCGCCGGCGGTACGAGTGGTGTTGCCACCCTATTGCATTATTTGATCAATACTCCAGTGGGCATGACCATGTTGGCGCTGGATGTACCTTTATATGTCCTGGGTATTTACAGACTGGGATTGGGTTTCGGGCTTCGCTCCTTGTACGGCTCGGTAAGTCTTGCGGTATTGGTGGATGTCTTCAGTTTTTTTGTGCCCGTACCCACCAGGGATCCACTTTTAGCCAGCCTGTTCGGGGGCGTGTTGGTGGGGCTGGGGTTGGGACTGGTTTTCCGCTTTCGAGGTACCACCGGGGGAACCGACCTGGCTGCGGCCATTTTGCGTACATACACGGGTATAAATATTGGTCAATTACTGTTTTTGCTGGACGGTATGGTGGTGGTTGCGGCGGGTTTGGTTTTCCAGTCCTGGGAATTGGCCTTATACGCTTTGATTAGCATATTTGTCTTTAGCCGTGTGATTGATATGGTCCAGGAGGGGATCAGCTACGCCAAAGCATTTTTTATTATTTCTAACAATAACGAAATTATTGCCGGTAAGATATTGAATGATTTAGACCGGGGTGCTACTGCTCTTAAAGGACGGGGACTGTATACCGGCAGCGACCGGGAGGTGATCTTGACCGTGGTTAACCGTTCCGAGGTCAGCCGGCTTAAGGAAATAGTCTACCAGGTTGATCCCAGGGCTTTTATAATAGTAGCCGATGTGAGGGAGGTGCTCGGGGAAGGATTTAAGTGGTACGGGCATGGGAGGGATAGCTAATTGGTGCGAAAATGTTGAAAGTTATTTGTTGGGCTAAATAGATCGGGAGGTATAAAGGATGAGTGAACAAACGGAAAAATTGGCGAAACTGCGGGAACAAGCCCGGCAAATCAGGCGCCATATTGTTTCTATGTTGGGGGAGGCCGGTTCCGGCCACCCGGGCGGGTCATTGTCGGCAGCTGATATAGTGACCGCACTGTATTTTGATGTGATGCGCATAAACCCCCAAAATCCAGATTGGCCGGAGCGGGACCGTTTTGTGTTATCCAAGGGTCATGCTGCTCCGTTGCTTTACGCCGCCTTGGCCGAGCGGGGTTATTTCCCGGTAGAGAATTTACGCACGCTGCGCCGGCTGGGCAGCCCGCTCCAGGGGCACCCCGACATGCGCAAGGTGCCCGGGGTGGAAATGTCCACCGGGTCACTGGGACAGGGATTATCCGCTGCAAACGGCATGGCCATAGCCGGCAAACTTGACGGCAAGGATTACCGGGTGTTCGTGCTGTTGGGGGACGGTGAAATTGAGGAAGGGCAGGTCTGGGAGGCCGCCATGGCTGCGGCCCACTATAAGTTGGACAATGTGACTGCCTTTTTGGATTATAACGGTTTGCAAATTGACGGACCCATTGATGTGGTTATGTCTGCTGAGCCTTTGGCCGATAAGTGGCGTGCCTTTGGCTGGGATGTTCAGGAAATCGACGGGCATGATATGGAGCAAATCCTGTCCGCAATTGCCCGGGCCCGGGAAACGCAAGGCAAGCCAGGCATAATTATCGCCCGGACAGTCAAGGGCAAAGGTGTTTCCTTCATGGAAAACGAGGTGAGCTGGCACGGTTCAGCACCCAAACCTGAGCAAGTGGAAAAGGCGCTGGCTGATCTGTAATCGGTTTAATTGAATTGAAAATTACTTTCTACCAGTTTCAATAGGAGGTTTTCATGCATGACTAAGAAAATAGCCACCCGGGATGCGTACGGCGCGGCGCTGGTGGAGTTGGGGCAAAAAAACCCCGCCGTTGTGGTGCTGGACGCGGATTTGTCCAAGTCTACCAAAACATATAATTTCGGTCAAAAGTACCCCAATCGTTTTTTTAATATCGGGATTGCCGAGCAAAACATGATGGGCACTGCCGCCGGGCTTGCCTCAGCGGGCAAAATAGCCTTTGCCAGTACCTTTGCCGTATTTGCTACCGGGCGGGTATACGACCAGATCAGGAATAGCATTGCTTACCCCCGGCTAAATGTTAAAATAGGGGCCACCCACGCCGGTCTTACCGTGGGTGAAGACGGTGCCTCCCACCAGTCGATTGAAGACATCGCGCTGATGCGCTGTTTGCCAAACATGACTGTTTTTGTGCCTGCAGATAGCGTTGAGACCAGGGCTGCGGTGCTGGCTGCGGCGGAATTTGAAGGGCCGGTTTACATAAGATTGGGGCGCTCCGAAGTACCTGTTTTGCATGATGAAGCTAACTTTCATTTTGTGCCCGGTCGGGCGATAAAGCTTCGGGAGGGTAAGGACGCTGCCATCATTGCCTGCGGCATCATGGTGAGCGCCGCTTTGGAAGCAGCGGAACAGCTGGCTAATCAAGGCGTTTCCGTGCAGGTGTTGGATGTGCATACAATTAAACCCCTGGACGTGGAGGCGGTGGTGGAAGCGGCCCGGACTACGGGCGCGGTTGTCACTGCGGAAGAACACAGTATTAATGGCGGTCTGGGTGGTGCCGTGGCTGAGGCACTGGTGGAAAATTACCCGGTAATCATGCGCCGGGTAGGCGTACGGGATACCTTCGGTGAATCCGGTAAGCCTCAGGAATTGCTGGAAAAATATGGCCTTACAGCGCCAGATCTGGTACGGGCTGTACACGAGGTACTGCAGCGCAAAGTAAGAGGTAAATAGCCTCTACAACATTTTGGAAAACCGAACAAACCCTAACAAAATACCCTGTGGGGTATTTTGTTATTTCTTTTGCTGAAGGATTTACTTCTCTGCCGTCGAAATGGCAATTAAGTTAAAGGAATTATTATTACAACTGTCGAATTAAATTTATAATATTGAATAACCGAAGATTAACATATGAGGTATATGTATGATTCAATTGTACAATGTCTCCAAAAAATATCCGAATGAAGTTCAAGCCCTCAACGACATAACCTTGCACATTAAAAAAGGGGAATTTGTATTTTTAGTGGGCCCCAGCGGGGCGGGCAAGTCTACCTTGACAAAACTGATTTGCCGGGAAGAATTGCCCAGTCGCGGTCAAGCTATTGTGAACGGTCGCAGCTTGTTAAGAATGAAAAACCGGGAAGTTCCCTATCTGCGGCGCAAAATGGGCATGGTATACCAGGATTTCCGGCTTATCCCTAATAAAACTGTTTTTGAAAATGTAGCTTTTGCCATGGAGATAACCGGTGCCTCACGCAAGGAGATTAAACAGGCAGTGCCGGCGGTGCTGCGCATGGTGGGCATGGAAACCAAGATCAATATGCTGCCGGCCCAGCTTTCGGGTGGTGAACAACAGCGTACTGCCGTGGCTCGGGCCATCGTAAATAATCCCGTGCTGATCCTGGCGGATGAACCCACCGGCAATCTTGACCCTGATACATCCTGGGAATTAATGAAACTTTTCATGAATATTAACCGCCGGGGTACAACGATTTTGATGTCCACTCATGCCTGGGATATCGTTGATGATATGAAAAAAAGGGTGATTAAGCTCGAAAATGGTGTTATTGTCCGGGACGAAGAAAGTGGGGTTTACGGTCATGATCATTAACACCATTATTTATTATTTCCGTGAGGCCGCTACATCCTTAATTCGCAACGCTTGGCTGACTGTTGCTTCGATGGGCACTATTATTATATCGCTGCTTATTTTGGGCAGTTCGGTGCTGCTGGTGCTGAATGTGCGGCAGATTGCGTCAGATTTGGAGTCTAGTTTGGAAATTACTGTTTTTATGGAAGACGGTTTGGAGCAGGAACGGCTGGATGAACTGAGGGAAGAGATTAAATTTGTACCCGGGGTGATCGTGGTGAATTTTATTACCAAGGAACAGGCCCTGGAGAATTTAAAAGAAAGCTTCGGTGATAAGGCTGATCTACTCGCTGGCCTGGAGGATGATAATCCCCTGCCTAATTCATATACGGTGAAAACCAGGGAGGCCAAACTGGTACCTGAGGCAGCCCGTCAGCTGGAAAAGCTGGAGGGTGTTGAGCAAGTGCGCTACGGGCAGGGTGTGGTTGAGAAACTGCTTGCCCTCACTCACTGGGTACGCATTTGGGGCTCGCTGTCCTTATTGGTGCTGGGCGTGGCTGCTGTATTACTAATCGCCACAACCATCCGCATGTCGGTTTTTGCCCGGCGGCGGGAGATTGGTATTATGAAAATGCTGGGGGCCACCAATATTTTTGTGCGTATGCCTTTTATGCTGGAGGGTATGATCATTGGGCTGACGGGCGGTCTTGTTGCCGTCTTGATTATAAATTTCGGTTACCTGTCGCTGCTGAATAAGGTAATGCTTGCATTGCCCTTTATTCAGTTAGTTGACGATCCTGTAAGTATTTACCGGGTACTGGGAGGTCTCTTGGGAGCAGGTCTTGTTATTGGCACTCTTGGCAGTACTATATCGCTGCGCCGTTTTTTGCGGGTATAGCGGGTCACCGTACTATGCTGGCGGCACCGGCATTATCGTCAGAAGAGCTAAATTTTATAGCTAGCTAATTATTTGTTAATTAAATGATGATTGGAGGACCTCAGGTGCGTTCGGTTGGTAATTTGGGCTGGAAAAAAAGGTTGACTGCTCTTACACTGGCTGCTGCTATGGTTTTGGGATGTGGCACGGCATACGGGGCTAGCCTGCAGGAACTGTTGCAGCAAACCAGGCAAAAAATTAGTCAGATTAAGCAGCAGCAAGAGGAAAAGAAAGAGGAAATTAAAGATTATTCCAGTGAGACGGCTGCACTCGACCGGCAAATAGTGCAAAAGAACCGGGAAATAAGCGTTTTGCGGGAGCGTCTGGATGTAGCGATGACCAGGCTGGCCGGAAATGAAAGGGAAATAGCTCAGGCCCAAGAGGAGCTGCAGAAGAGCACTGATGAATTACACAAACGGGTGCGGGGAATGTATATAAACGGTAACGTACAATATGTTGAGGTGCTCCTCGCTTCCACTAGTTTTGGAGAATTTTTAAATCGTTATGAATTATTTAAATGTGTAGTTAATAGAGATGTGGGCGTCGTTAAAGAGGTGGAAAAACGCAAGCAGGAACTTGAGAACATGCGTCGGGCACTTGCTCAACAGAAAGAAAACATTGCTGCTTTAATGCGGCAGCAGGAAGTTGCTCGCCAGGAGCTGGCCTCCAGAAGCGCGCAAAAAAAGCAAGTAGTGGCTCAGGCGCAGCAGGAAATGTCCCAATACCAATCTGAAGTGGACCGGCTGGAACGGCAGGAAGAGGATATTATCCGTCGTATTGCTGCGCAGAGCACCAGCAGTAGTCAGCCCGTGGCCACGGGTGCTTATCTCTGGCCGGTGCCGGGTCATACATCTGTTTCATCGCCGTATGGTTATCGAATTCACCCTATATTAAAAACCCAGCGGCTGCACAGCGGCATTGATATTCCCGCCCCTTCGGGCTCAACTGTGCTGGCCACCCAAGGCGGACGGGTGATTAATGTAAGCTATATGAGCGGTTACGGTAATGTAGTCATGATTGACCACGGCGGGGGAGTTGTGTCGCTGTATGCACATTTATCCGCTCAACTGGTGGGCAGTGGTACAGTGGTATCCAAGGGACAGGCCATTGCCAGGGTGGGCAGTACAGGAATGTCTACGGGGCCTCATCTGCATTTTGAAATTAGGGTCAACGGTTCAGCTGTGAACCCGAGGAATTACGTATAACCCTGGCGATGTTATGATATAGGTTGAAGGTTGCTTAATAAGGGATAATCGTCTTCAAAAGGGGAGCCGGTTGTCCCTTTTGAAATTTCTTGTAATTCATCTTACATTCATGTAGTATAATATGGTATGTGATTTCATGGCAAATGGCAGGTGGCTTTAGATATGAATGGATACAGGAATAAAAGTGGCGGCATCTTCAGTTGGTTGACGGTGCTGGCCATTGTTTTTTTTACTTTGTTTGTGTTAACAGGAGCTATTATAGGAAGTAATTACCAGCATGTGGGTAATTTGATCAAAGTAATTTCATTGGTGCGGACTCAATATATCGAGCCGGTGCAGACCACCAGTCTGGTGGACGGGGCTATGCGGGGCATAGTGGAATCATTGCAGGATCCCTATTCGGTCTACCTTGATGCTCAGACTTTTAAACAACTGCAGGAACAGATTAGCGGCACCTTTGGCGGTCTGGGTATACTGGTGGGAGTTAATAAGGAAGAATTTCTTACAGTGGTGCGGGTGTATGATCATACACCCGCTGCCGGCGAGGGTGTGCGGGCCGAAGATATAATTGTGGGTATAGATGACCGTGATGTTCAGGGGCTTGATTTGGAGACAGCCATAGGCCTGATGCGCGGTCCAGTGGGCAGTAAAATTAAGCTTAGCGTGATGCGGGAGGGGCGGCCGAAGCCAATAGAGTTTAACATTACCAGGCAGGAAATTAGTGTGCCCAGCGTGGAGGGGCGGATGCTGCCCAATACGCATATTGGCTACATAATCATCAGCCAGTTTACTGAAAAAACCCCGGATGAAATGCTCCAGGTTTTGGCCAAACTGCAAAATCAAAGCATGAAGGGTCTTATTCTTGATTTGCGCGATAATCCCGGCGGTGAACTGACTTCCGCTACCCGGGTTGTCGATAACTTTATCCCTGAAGGGCCGATAGTATATATCGATTACCGGACAGGTGCCGAGGATGTCAAAAGCGCAGACGACAGTTACCTGCATCTACCAATGGCCGTGCTGGTTAACGGGGGCAGTGCTAGTGCCGCCGAAATACTGGCCGGTGCCGTCAAGGACACCAAAGTCGGCGTTTTGGTGGGCACCCGGACTTTCGGCAAGGGTATCGTGCAAACAGTGTTTTCCCTTGACAACAATGCCGGTTTGAAGCTAACCACTGCTCGCTACCTGACCCCCAAGAAAAAGGATATCCATAAAAAGGGTATCATGCCCGATGTGGTAGTAGAAAACCTGCCGGATCAGCCTGGTGACGAGCAACTGAATAAGGCGATCAGTTTGGTGGAGCGGGAATTATAGCAGCTTTTATAGCACTTGCTCATCTGGTTTTAACTCTTGCTTGGGGTGAGTTTATTGTTTCCCTTTGGAGATGTATTTCCCCTGATTATTGTTAATATGGGGTTTATGCTGCGGGAGCCCGTATTCTGGATTGTGGTATTGTTGATTGGGTTGCAGTATTGGCGTATGAACAGCATGCGTGAAAGTATTTACAGGGTATCGCTTAAAGCCTCCATTTGGATAGATGTGAGCACCGTCATACTGATGGGATTGCTGGGTGGTATTCTGGGCAGTCTACTAATGGTGTTTATCGGGGTGACCCTTACCGGCTCGGGACTGATCTATATATGGCCCCTGGCTATCTTGCTGATGCTAATAGACGCTCGGTTTATTTGTTTTGCTTATGCAGGTGGGATACTTGCCCTTTCCAAGCTGTTGTTTGGTTTTCCCCAGGTTAATGTTTCCCAGGTGCTGGCTTTGGTTGCCGTGCTGCATATGGTGGAGAGTCTGCTGATCTTCTTTAGCGGGCATCTCGGTGCGGTGCCTGCTTTTTTCCGGGATCGGGCCGGTCGGGTGGTGGGCGGTTTCACGCTGCAAAAATTCTGGCCAATTCCCATCACTGCCCTGGCCTTGCTGGCGGGTATGGATGTGCCGTCGGGCTGTGTGGATATGCCTGACTGGTGGCCGCTTATCAGCCCCGGAATAGAAGATACTGATAATATCGTGTATACATTGATGCCCGTGGTGGCGGCGCTGGGCTACGGTGATATGGCGATTGCTCGCAGCCCCCGGCAAAAAGGCAGGCTATCCGCAGGTTATTTGGCGCTGTATAGTCTGCTGTTGCTCATTTTGGCGGTGTCGGCTGAGCGTTCCCTATGGTTGGGGGTGCTGGCAGCCTTGTTTTCGCCCCTGGGCCATGAAACCGTAATTCACATTGGGCGCAAACTGGAATTGCAGGGTAAACCAATCCATGTGCCACAGGCTGATGGACTGGCGGTGCTGGATGTGGTACCGGAGTCACCTGCATGGCAGGCCGGGATGCGTTCGGGTGACCTACTGGTACAGGTTAACGGGGTGCCGGTGCGCAGCCGGGCAGATCTAGCGGCGGCTATGTCTATAGACGTGGACTCGCCCAGGCAATTATATTTTGTCAACCGCCAGGGTCGGCGCTGCCGGCGGGAATCACCTTGCAATCACAATAACAACCTGCTGGGTATCTTGCCTGTTCCTGAGGGTAACGAGCAGGAAGGGATTATTGAATTAAACTCTGCCGGCCCGCTGGCGCGCTATTTTACTGCCATTTGGCAGCGGCTGGGCAATAAAAGGTGAGTCATGTTTTGGGATGCGACAGGTGACACAAATTATGCGTTGACACGTTTATTTATGCGGAGCTATAATTTAACCAAGGTGGTTTTTCGTCTCTTTATGGGGAGGTGAAATTTATGTGTGAAGCAAACGCGTATCTGCGCCAGGACGGTAAAGAGGAAATATTTATGGAAATGGTGGACAAGGTGATCCCCGAAGCAGACGGTATAGTATTAGAGGATATTTTCGGCCGCCGCAAGGTTGTCAAAGCCAGAATTGCCGAACTTGCCCTGGTGGACCATCGGATCATCCTGGAGCAAGATAAAGACAGGGGTCAGGCTTAAACTTTCTTAAACTAACTGCAATATTTAAATAAACTAATGTGTTTTGACGAACCATGTAACAAAGCTCGCCATTAGGTGCAGTACGCACTCTACCGGCGGGCTTTATGCTGTGAAGGCATCTGTTTTTGGTATGGCGGCAAGGATTTTGGGTTACTTTGCAGAAATTGTACAATATATAGACATATCGCAATGTGCTAAAAATAATGGGGATAGCTTTTTTAAGGAGAGTCTGTGATGTTAAAGTGTTAAAACCAATGCGTTTTGTAACCAGCAACCCCCAAAAAATAGTTGAATATGAACAACTGCTGGCTCCCCAGCAGTTTATCCCGGTTCGTTTAAATGTCCGGGAACCACAGGGAGATAACCAGAGGGAGGTAGTGCGCGACAAGCTGTTATTGGCCTATATCGAAAAAAGGGCCCGGCTTTTTGTGGATCATACCGGTGTAAGTATTAAAGCATGGAACGGTTTGCCCGGTAGCATGACCAAGGAAATTTGGGGGCAGCTGGGCATAGCCGGTTTTCTGCGGCTGCTGCAGTGTGATATCAACAGGCAGGCCAAGGTGCGTACCATTATTGGGTATTGCAACGGTCGCCGCATCTATATTTTCGAGGCTGACCTACAGGGTGTAATTGCTGCCGAGCCCGATGGTCCCACGGACACCTGGGAATCTTTATTTATTCCTGAAGGATGTGCCAGGTCGCTGGCCGCTATGCCACTGGAAGAGAAATTACAAATATCTGCCCGGGGCCAGGCGGCCAAAAAATTTAAGGAATTTTTATCACAGCAGGCGGTGACGACATGGTGAGCTATAATAAGCTGATGGACGAACTGGCCCAGGATATTCAGGAAAAGAAAATTATTCCCTTTATAGGGGCCGGTCTTTCTCGCAACCTGGGTTTGCCGGAATGGGATGTTTTAATGGCCAAGGTGGCCGAAGATCTGGATATTGACCCGGATATATTGTCCATTCACGGGGATTTTTTGCAGATAGCCGAATACCATATTATTTGCCACGGTGGCAGTAAAAACCGCATCAGTAAAATCATTGATCGTAACTTGCGTTCTACTGAGGTTGATATTGGTGCATCAATAGTACACAAGTGCCTTATTGATATGCACTTCCCAAAAATATATACCACAAATTTTGATGAAGCTATTGAAAAGGCTTTCCGGTACCATGGAGAACCTTATTATGCTATTGCCACCCTTGATGATATTTTAGCTGCCCCGGACAACGTGACCCAGATAATTAAGTTCCACGGTACCCTGGATCTTGACGAAACGCTGGTGATCAGTGAAACCGACTATTACAACCGGCTGGACATGGAAGGCCCGTTGGATATTAAATTGCGTTCGGATCTGCTGGGCAAAACCGTGCTATTTCTGGGGTACAGCTTTCGGGACCTGAATATTCGGTATATGTGGAGCAAGCTCTTTAAAATAATGCAGGCCAACTGCAAGGCTTTCATGGTGAACATGAAGCCCAACTACGTATTTGAAACGATCTACGGTAAAAAAGGCATGAAAATTATCTGTTTGGATTCGGATGATTTTTGTGCCGATTTTAATAAATTTATGGAGGATTTGCGTAGCCGGGTGCTGAAGGGATAGGCTAAGCTGAGCAAGTGAATGAAAATGAAGGTGCTTATATATTGAATGATAAACTCTTGCGTTGGAACCAGGCCAAGGAAGTTTGCTTGCGCTGTAGCGCCTGCCCGCTGGCGGCCCGGCGTACCAAGGTGGTTTTTGGGGAAGGGGTGCTGGAGGCGCCGGTGATGTTTGTGGGTGAGGGCCCCGGGGAGCAAGAAGATTTGCAGGGGCGGCCGTTTGTCGGCCCGGCCGGGCAGTTGTTGGACAAGATGCTGGCCGCAATTGATCTTAGCCGTGAAAAAAACGCTATCATCTGCAATATTGTCAAGTGCCGTCCACCTGGCAACCGGGAACCCAATGCTGAGGAGGCCGCCAGGTGCCTGCCTTTTTTAAGGGCCCAGGTGGATATCGTTCGGCCAAGAATTATTGTATGCCTGGGGGCTACAGCGGTACGGTACATCATTGGCCCCGAGGCCCGTATCACCCGGGTGAGAGGGCAGTGGACAGAACGCAAGGGGTTCTGGATTACCGCAACCTATCACCCCGCTGCCCTACTGCGGGATGTTTCCCGCAAAGGACAAGCCTGGTCGGATATGCAGTCCATTCGTGCTAAACTGGTCGAATTAGATCCGGCAGAGTTTAAAGATGTATAAGTTAATATTGCATATAATTTAGGCCATTGGCTTAAGAAATTTTATTGTCCCTCTTTGATTGTTAAATTCTCAACTTTCAACACTTAGCGCTAGTAACCTCACAGGCTATATTACCGGGAACATTCCTCTTACATGTTTAGGTGGCAGTACAATTGATTTAGAGTTTGATATAATATACCCTGCAGCAATGATTTGGTAAAATTTTTTATGAACTGTGGTTTATCAATGTTTGTTGTCTAAATCGGTACTTTTGTCTGTTGGCTTGTTTCCTCTGCTGTATGAGAAGTTTCGATAGTTGCAGCGTTGCACAGTGGTTCTATCTGCCATGCTGTGATATTTTGTTGTTTGGCTTGTTCAAGAGTTGCCATGTATTGCCTCTCGCAGGCCTTGATCTTGTGCACTGTATAATCGATAAGATTTTTGTCACTGACAAAGTTAAAATCATACTGCGCTTGTTTCCAATCCCGCCTAGCCGTATTAACAGCTTCCAGCGGCCCGGGCGGTTCTTTTTTTAGGGGTGTTAGCCAAGTAAAGAAACAATTCAGGCATATTTTAAACACACAAGTCGCCTCCCAAATAATACCTATATCAAATAATTATGCCGGTTAATTCCTATTTAGCACAGTTACAAAAGGAGTTTCAACTTTACCAACCGGAAAGAATTCACACTGAACCACTTTTGAATAAAGACCTGCTAAGCAGCACAGCCTAACTAAAGCTATGAAGATACCGTCAACGTAGCTGTATGGCATTGACGTATAACGTAAGCTGCTCCTGCAATTGATGTAGAATGTAACATGCCCGGAGGTGGGTAAATGCGTGAATTCAACGTTAGATGCTATTTGCGATTTAATCAAGCAAGTGCTTTATTGATGGTCGCTTTTTTATTGGTATTCATGATTTTACTGGCGGGCTGTGGCAGCAAACCGCAGCACAAGCCAGCCGAGACGCCGGTTAAGATAGCCTTTGCGCTAGCTGATATGAATCGGGACGGCAATAAAACGATAAAAAAAGTAGTAGATGAACAGAAAAAGCAAGTGAATGCTGATGTTACCTGGTTGGATGCACGAAACGACTCTGTTGAGCAACAAAAACAGCTGGACGGGCTGGTTAATAAAAAGATCAAGGCAGTGGTACTGCAGCCTGTTGATCCTGGCATGGCACAGAGTTTGGTAGATAAATTGACCCGGTCCGGTATCAAGGTGGTAGCACTGGAGAATCTACCTGTGAATACCCCGGTGGAAGGTTATATTGCCTCGGATCACGCTATGGTGGGGCGATTGCAGGCCCGTTTTGTTCTAGAGGCACTGAGGCGAGTCGCGGAGGCCCAAAGCGGTACTCAATTTGCGCCACCGCAAGCGGGTTCTATTATTCGGCCGGGTGAGGAACAGAGTGAGCTCTCCCAAGGTGCTCAATCGCAGGGCGGGACGGGCCAAGAGAATAACAGTGGGCATCAGGTCAGTGCCGGATCCGGTCAGGGAAATAGCAGTGGGCAAGGGTTGGTTACCGGGGCGGTGGGTTACAGTGTCGTGGCTCAGCTACCCCGGCAGCGCCCTCTAAGCCTGGTCATACTGCAGGGGGACTCGCGTGATCAGGTGGCCAGGGATATTACCGCCGCTAACCAGGCGGCATTGCAGGGGGAAAAGGATATCAACATTGTGCAAGTTTTTGAACACCCCTATTGGGATCCGTCCAGCATTGCGGCCAACCTGGCTGAGGTCATAAGCCGGGACGGTCGAATTGATGTCGTATTGGCCAACGATAGCACTTTGGCTATGGCGGCGGTAGAGTTTTTAAAAACGGGTGGCTATGATAAAAGTGTTTTAACCGTGGGTGCCGGTGCCGATGAAAAGGCTTCGCAGGGGCTAGTCAGTGGCGAACATGATGCGGAGGTGGACCTGCAGCCTGAGATGTTAGGGCGGTTTGCCCTGGATGCGGCGGTGGGCCTTGCGAAAACCGGTTACTGGCAGTATGATGAAAAGGTTAATAATGCGGATTATAGCGTACCTGCCCGGATTGTGCCGGTGCGCCTGATTACCGCAAAAAATGCCTATTTACTGGAAGAACGTTGGAAAGGGTTAAAGAAATCACAGGGAGAAGAGGAAAGCCAACAGCAGTCGCAGTTACAGGGCGGACAGCAAGGCAGCCAGCAGGGAAGCGGGCAGGGGCAGGGTGATCAACAAGGCCGGCAGGGTCAACAGAATAACGGTATTCAGCAGGATAAAACAATGTTGCGCATTACAACCCAGGATGGTAAAACGATGGAAGTGCAAATAGATGGCGAGGTTAAAAAAATAGAATCATCAGGTCGTCAAGGTAGTAAGCAAGGCAGCGGGCAGAGTGGGCAGCAGGGTGAACAGGGTCAGGGAGGCAGTTAGTAAACCATGTGACGCATAAACGAGGGTGAGCGAGTTGCTTTGAAAATTGGAGGCTCGCTCTTTTTTTGGGTGTTTTTTAGGTGGGGTTTTGAGATTAGCGAATTTCAGCCGCCTTACAGAAAAATTATGGCCTATCACTTGATCCGGCCGAAGGTTTGTTTGGTGCAGAGGCAATTAAACTCGGCTACAAGGCTGTTTTTACGCAGATAGAAAGTTTTGTCATTGTTGATGATTTGAGGATAACTTAATCTCTCAGTTTAGTGTAGTGCCATGTTTACAGATTACTACATTAATATATGGTATGCTATAATTAAGAGCCAGGTATGCTAGAACAAGAACATATCTGCAAATTTGCGAAACCAAACGTGAAGATGGTAAAGTCCGCAAAATAGTCGTGGCAAACCTGGGCCGCTTAGAAGAATTACAGGAAGGAGCCCTTGATAAACTGGTTGCCGGCCGGGTAAATATTGTAAAATGGTCAAAGTAATAAAAGACATCAATAAATGATTCGAGACATTGGCTAACGTCTTAACAATATTGGGGGTATTCTTGTCGTGTATAAAGAAATTTGTTTTAAAACAGGCGAAGTTTTTAAAAAAGATGATATATTGTCGCATTGGATAATTAACTTAGCTTTAATTAGAAATGATTTATTATATTCAAATGAATACGCTTTTAATCATTTCGAAAGAGAAATCGAATTGGAAAATGGCAGATTTATAAATTATTTTAGAATTATTTTATCCCATTATATAGAAGCAATGAAGTTTTTAGATAAATATAACAGTAGAGTAGAAATTATAGGTTTTATGAAAAATTTAGATATTAAAATTCGAGAAAAATATTTAAGCATACTAAGCAATGTATTTCCTTATGATAGTTCTTTTGTAAAAAATAAATGTATACCTATTATAAATGCAACAATGCATTATTCAGATAATCAAGAGGATTTAAATGGATATCTTGCAAGTTATCAAGAGGGTAAAATAATTATTAAGGGGGGCAAAGTAAAATACGTTGATTTGGAATTTGCGGATGATTGTGCTACCTGTTTGAGTTTTGCACATATTGAGCCTGAAAAAGTAGAAATCTTTTGTAAAGAAATAAGTGAAAAATTGCTAGAGTTAATGTCTTTTATTGAAGAAATTATCCCAGTCTATTTGTCCCATTATATGGACAATGTTATAGGGGATGTTGATAACATGAAAGTAAGATCAAACTGAAAAACAAAGCCCTTATTCTTCTTTTGGAGGAGTAAGGGCTTTGGGGGGAACTCTATGAGTAAAGCCCGCAAGGGCGAATTTTCCCCTTTTATTTTATAAATTTACTCGCAATGACCCGCCAGCAATCAGGATCTTCCATACCCAGGCGCCACAGGGCAACGCCTTTCAGGTTGTACTTATTTACCGCGTCCAGCTTAAAGGCCAGGCTGCTGGAGTTTTCGAAATAAACGCTGTGCCAGTAGCCTTTCCCGTCGGTATAGCTATAGTAGGGAGCTTGACTGCCGCTATCCCACTGTACGATTTTATTATATTTTTTTGCGGTTTCCATAGCCATTTGATAAGAAAGATAGCGGGAGTTACCCATGCCATAATTCCAGTCAAAACCATAGCCTGCGATGCCCAGCAGTATCTTTTCCGGCGGTAGCTTGGCCAGAGCATACTTGATTACTCGTTCAAGGTAGGCTTGGGAGGCTATCGGACCGGCCTTGCTCCCCGCGGTGTGCTCATCGTAAGTCATCACGGCTACCATATCGGCATAATGACCTACTTTGGTAAAATCAAAGTTGTCACCCCAGCCGCCGGTAGATTGGTCGGTGGTTTTGGCGGGGACGCAGACAATTATTTCATAACCCGCAGGTTTTAACTGGGCGGAGAGCTCGGCTAAGAACTGGTTATATAGCTGCCGGTCCCAAGCATGCATATCTTCAATATCTATACACACACCGTCATAACCATTTTCTTTCAGCAGATTAAATATATTCATCACTAGTGTCCAGCGGGTAGCAGGGTCAGCAAGCGCTGTATGCAGCACATTTCGACCCGTGGACGCTTGACCGTAGAGCAGGTTATGTACAAGGGCATAGTTTTTAATATTGTTTTCTTTGGCCAGCTTGAGCACCTGCTTGATTTCCTGAGTTGTATCGCTGCCGTATTGTTCCAGTTTACCAGGGTTATTTCTATCTAGCCTGTACCAGAAGGGAGATATGGAGGTTATCGTATCCTTTTGATTTTCCAGGGTAGCATAAGAAGATGGTATTGAGTACTCATTGCCAACATAAAAACCAAGCACTTCCTTTGGCGACTTGGCTGCTGGTACGTTTAATGGCGGTGTAGTGGTGTAATCCAATAATTTATTGATTATTTGATTAGTTTGGGGGCCTACAATGCCGTCGATTTTTAATTTATAATCGGCCTGAAGTTTTATTACTGAGTTTGTTGTGATGGGGCCAAAATAACCGGTGGGATTTGTTTGAAAGTAACCCAAGGTCTGCAGTTGCTGCTGCAAGGTTAGTACAGTAGCGCCCCGGTTTCCCTGTTTTAGCGGCAGCGGAGCGGCCTGTGATGAAGGTATGCTAATTACCAACAAAGAAAATAGTAAAGCGGTAAGGGCCAGAGAAAGAAGCTTCTTCCACGATGTTATCATAATGGCCTCCTTACAAATATTTTTTTCACTTATAAATTATAGAATAAATGGACAAGCAAAGCATTGATTAAATATATGCTCTGTTGACAGATGTTTCAATGTATTAGAAAGTTTGGGAGATTAAGTCCCCGGAGGCCCGGTTGCAAAGCGGGCATAGATATGCACGAATAAGGGTGTAAAAATGGTAAAAAAGCCCCATCCGGGGCTTTTTTTATGGGGTTTCTTTGTCATTTTCGTCCACTCCGATGCGCAGGTAATCCTGGGCGGCTTCCTCATTTGCTTCCCGGTCGACCCAAGCCATTTCTTTGGCATCTCTGCCTTTAAGCATTTATATCACCTCCACGATTATTGTTTACATTAGTGGCTTTATTATTGCGTTGGTACTTTGTTGAAGAATATGCAATAACGAACTAGGCTTTGCAGTAATATCGCGGTTTGGATTATAATGTAAGCAGGGTAAACATGCTTGACATAAAGCTAAGCCGGGGGGATATGGGTTTAAATGTATGGGTTAGGAGAAATGTATTGTGGGTAGTAACGAACTGAGGCAATTATTAATAGATGTAAATGAGGGCCGTCTGGATGTTGATGCGGCATTAGACAAGCTAAAGTCATTGCCTTATGAAGACATTGGTTTTGCCAAGCTTGACCATCACCGGGCACTACGCAAGGGCTTCCCGGAGGTGGTCTTCTGCCAGGGTAAAACTACGCCGCAGATTGTGGAAATAATTAAAAAATTAGGTCAAAGTAACCATACTGTCCTGGCCACACGTGCCGGGCGGGAGGTCTTTTCTGCGGTGCATGCTGAATTAAACGATGCGGTTTATTCGGAGCCGGCCCATACCATTGTGGTCCGGCGCGGCCAGCGACCGGTGCCGGAGGGCAACGTGCTGGTGGTGACGGCCGGTACCGCAGACCTTCCGGTGGCGGAAGAAGCGGCTATTACCGCCGAGGTGATGGGCAATCAGGTGCGGAGGTGCTTTGACGTGGGTGTGGCGGGCATCCATCGTTTATTTGATAAGCTGGATATGTTTAAATGGGCGCAGGTGGTCATTGTGGTGGCGGGCATGGATGGTGCCCTGGCCAGCGTGGTGGGCGGGCTGGTGAAACAGCCGGTGATTGCGGTACCCACAAGTGTAGGTTACGGGGCTAGTTTCCAGGGGTTGTCGGCGCTGCTCAGCATGCTGAACAGCTGTGCCCCCGGTGTCGGTGTGGTGAATATCGACAATGGTTTCGGAGCCGCCACACTGGCTAACGCGATCACCCGTCTTATCCATCATTAATTTCCATTTTCCAGGGCCGTATCAACGCTGCGCAGGTGTATATCGCGATATGGGAAGGGTATCTCCATGCCGTGCTCCTGCAATAGGCCGTTAATTCGGTAGTTCAGGTCACTTTTGCCTTGTAGCGAAGCACGGGTTCGGGTATTCGGAATTGTAGGCTAAACTCCAGCGAGGACTCTACGAAATTGAGAAATTTCACCTGGGGTGGCGGGTCGTTCTAGCACGTTTTCGTGCTCGTGGGCTGCCTGCAACAGCAGTTGTTCCAGTAATCGTACATTTTGAGCCATAAGCCACGCCAATAAGGATTGTTTTTATTATGGTAGTGTCACCGGTATTTTTTTTAATCATACACAAATAACTACCCGGTCATAATAAGCATTAAGTTGAAACATATCTTGGCCAATTGCGGTAAGCGATACTACACATATAAACAGGGAAAGGACTGGTGACCTAATGGCCGGTAAACCTAAAGACAAAGACAATGCACTGCAGCATAAAGTCCAACAAATGCTAGATCATGATAAAGATTTGCAGGGTTATGCTTTAAAAACCAACGTAATCGATGGTGAGGTGCAGGTGAGCGGCGTGGTGGACGCGCTGGCCGAGCAAAACAAGCTCTGGAAAACGCTTACTCGGATGTCCGGGGTTAAAAGAGTGGAGCTGGGACTGGCGGTAAGCACGGACGGGGCTATTGACGATAACGCAGTGACCGCAGAGGTCATGGAGGAGCTACAAGCTAATCCCAAAGTTAATCTACGTCATGTAGGGGCCAAATCGGTTGACGGTACAGTTTTCCTGATGGGCCGGGTAGAATCGCAGGAGGAAGAACAAGAGGCTATAGCCAGCGCGTCCAAGGCCCGGGGGGTAACCAAGGTGGTCAGCCAGCTGAAAAATAAGCCGGGTGACGGGTATGACGAAGAAAGCATTGAGGAAATTTTTCATCACCAGGTAAACAACGACAAGGAAGACGATGGGCTGAGAATTTTTTAAGGATGGTGGCAAAAGCTTTTCCGCCCGTGGGGAAGCATGGGGACGGTTCTCTTGCTTCCCCCTGTGTTTTTCTATGCGTAACTCGTCATGATTTTAATTTTTCTCAATGCTTGGATAATCATTTGTTTTGTGATAGATTAATATTAAAATGAGGGACAACCTTGAACAGGTTTTTTATTTTAAGCAAATTTAGAAGAAATTCCGGTATTATAAGGATATAGGTATTGAGCAGTGAGAATATAAACGACAGAGTTTCCCAATAAACCAACCAAGAAGGTGAGATATAGATATGAACCAGACGTTTAAAGTGGAAGGCATGAGCTGCCATCATTGTGAAATGGCCGTGGAGAGAGCAGTTAAAGGCATTGCCGGTGTGGAAAATGTGCAGGTGGATTTAATTAATAAAGAGGTTAAGGTAACCGGTTCTGCAGCTCGGGAGCAGATAGCCGATGCTATCCGGGAAGCCGGTTATGAAGTTGTGGGTTAGGAGCCATGTGGCCTGACTTATAAGCTAGGCCGTTGGGATTTTAGACGGCTGATTTTGCGTGCGAGGGTGCAATCACTAAAATTTTTGTTAATTGTTTAACTAAATCCAGCTCTTCGGTATTTACTCTAATTAGGAAAATAACATGGAATTCTGCGTGTTTATGCTTTTCGACATAATCATGTTCTTTTGCATAGTTTCGTGAAACCTGCATTTGCTTAAGAATTTTTGCATGATGTATGCAGAATTACAAAATTGCCGCTCGTGTTGAATGAATATAACTCAGTATGTAATTACAGTGAATGCCTCGCATGAGTACTTACATAAAGTTGGTTTATTAAGATTCGGCGCAGTTTAGCATCTTAGACCCCCTTGCCAGGTGCTATGAATTCTGTGTTAATCATTTTTTATTGCTAGGATATACCGGCTAGCGGGACATTGGGCTACGTCTGGTACTAATGTTGCTTAGTTTAAAGGAGGTTGAAGTCTAAGTTCATTGTGATTGCCTACGCAATGATTATGTGGTTTTGAGATCAACAATTTAACGCGAACTCAGAATTATGGTTTTGTTGAGTGCATGCCATGTTGAATAAAAAATTAATGGAAGGGAGGTTATATATTATGGTTGATTGGGGTCAGGCCACATCGGTGGCGATATCGGGAATAGTATCTGTATTCGCGGTACTGATCGTTTTGCAAATTGCCGTGACAATTACCGGCAGTGTAACAGAAAGCCTGGCTAAAAAACAGACAGATAAACAAACCGGGTAATTTTTAGGAGAGCAAGTAAAATGGTTCAAGTTGGGCTCCCACGCCGGTAAAAGCGCTAACAATGAATGCCAAATTAGGAGCCCGGGTAAAAAGAATGATGTAGTTATAATAATTAGGAGGATTATGTATGGAACAAATCACTGAGGTTTTAAGTAGTTGGGGTTTATGGCAGGTGACCTTAGGTCAAATTGCTATGTGGCTGATTTCATTTGTCCTTTTATATCTGGCCATTAAGAAAGGTGTTGAGCCGTTACTCCTGTTGCCTATCGGCTTTGGAATATTTATGGCTAACTTACCTTTGACCGGCCTTTTAGAAGAGGGTGGACTTTTTTATATCTTTTACCACTACGGAATTGCTAATGAATTAATCCCGCCCCTTATTTTTCTAGGGCTGGGTGCAATGACTGACTTTGGGCCGGTGCTTGCGAATCCCAAAACACTGCTTCTTGGCGCGGCAGCTCAGGTTGGTGTTTACGGTGCTTTCCTTGGTGCCTTATTGCTGGGCTTCACCGTTTACGAAGCGGCCTGTATTGGTATTATCGGCGGTGCTGACGGCCCGACTTCCATATTCTTATCCGCCAACTTGGCACCGCACATGATGGGCTCGGTGGCGGTAGCGGCATATTCTTACATGGCGTTGGTGCCGATAATAATTCCGCCTATTGCCAAGATGTTGACCACTAAAGAAGAACGGGCCATGGTTATGCAAATGACTCGCTGGCCCAGCAAGGCGGAAAAAATTCTTTTCCCCATTTTGGGAGCGCTCATTATTATATTGCTGGTACCTGCGTCAGCTCCGTTGATTGCTATGTTTATGCTGGGTAACTTGTTCATGGAGAGTGGTGCAGTAGAGCGGCTGACCGACGTTAGCCGAAATGCTTTAATGAACATTGTCACCATTATTCTCGGCGTAGCAGTTGGTTCCACTATGACTGCGGAAGTTTTCTTGACTCCTAAAACCATCGGCGTATTCATCATGGGCGTAGTGGCTTTTGCCTTTGCTACGGCCTCCGGTGTATTGTTAGCCAAACTAATGAACCTGTTAGTCAAGAACAAGGTCAACCCGCTAATCGGTGCTGCGGGCGTATCTGCTGTACCCATGGCGGCCCGGGTGGTCCAGAACATGGGCATGGAGGCCAACCAGCAGAACTACCTGCTAATGCATGCTATGGGGCCCAACGTGGCCGGTGTTATCGGTACGGCTGTAGCGGCCGGTGCGTTTATTACGGCCTTAACGTAATAGTTTAGTATAACTAACTAAGCTTTCGGTGTTGACAAAAAAACATAATTATGCATTATCCATATATAACCTGGCGTTTAAGAAATTAGGTAAATTATTCTTGAACCTTAAAAATAAACATACTCACGATAGATTCCAGGTATTAAACAGGTTTTCCCGCAAAGCTTGTTTGAGCAGATATAACAGTCGGAAAAAAACTTGCGCAAAATCTATTCTTGTCAGAATGTATTAAGCGATAAAGGTTTTTGTGGGCAGCTATTTGAAAGCGTTAATCCGAGATTGTGTTTGGACAGTTCAACTATTTTGATAAACTAGTAACCAAGCAAAGCACCTCTTTCTCTGATTTGTTGTGGTTATCGATGTTATCTCAGAAAAAGAGTGCTTTGCTTATTCTTGTTCGTTTAGAAATAGTAAGACATGAAGCTATTATAATTTGTTTAATAGAATATGAATGAAAAATTGGCTTGCTTAATTTACATTACTTTATAAGGAGGAATAGATTTGCCGGAGCATTTACAAATTTATTTTGCTGCTATAGTATTTTTAATCGTTTACGCCATCATAGTATCAGAGAAAATTCACCGGACTGTCATTGCCTTGGTAGGCGCGGCATTAATTGTCATTACCGGTATTTTAGACGCTGAGGAAGCTGTGCACCACATTGATTTCAATACCCTTGGCCTGTTGGTGGGTATGATGATTATTGTGGGCATAACACGCCAGACCGGTGTCTTCGAGTTCCTTGCCATTAAGGCCGCTAAAGGCTCCAAGGGTGAGCCACTTAAAATTATGGCGGCGCTATCTCTGGTTACAGCGGTTCTATCGGCGTTACTTGATAATGTCACTACGGTACTGCTTATTGTTCCAGTGACCTTTGCCATTGCACAAAAACTTAAGATTAACCCCATGCCGATATTAATAGCAGAGATAATTTCATCAAATATAGGTGGAACTGCTACATTAATAGGTGACCCGCCCAACATTATGATTGGCAGTGCAACCCACTTGGGTTTCATGGACTTTATCATTAATCTAACTCCTGTTGTTGTGGTTATTTATGTAGTGACTTTGACGTTACTACGCATTATTTACCGGTCTAAATTGGTAACAGACCCGGAACGGCAAGCAAAGATAATGGAATTAAACGAGCACGATGAACTTAAAGATATGAAGTTGTTGCGTAAATGTTTGATAGTGCTGGCACTTACCATAACCGGTTTCGTTCTGCATCAGTATGTACATCTAGAGTCTTCGGTGATTGCCCTAACCGGAGCCAGTTTGCTGCTTTTGCTCAGCCGTGAGGAACCGGAACACGCATTGCATGCTGTGGAGTGGCCTGTAATATTCTTCTTTATTGGTTTGTTCGTGTTAGTGGGCGGTTTGGTTGAAACTGGGATTATTTCCATGTTAGCGGCCGCAGCCATGAATTTGACCGGTGGTGACTGGATCCCTACAGCCATGTTGATATTATGGCTATCGGGCATAGCATCTGCCTTTGTTGATAATATTCCCTTTGTGGCGACCATGATTCCCATGATTCATGATATGGGCACCATAATTGGTGTAACCGATCCCACTGCTTTGAATTTATTCTGGTGGTCACTGTCCCTGGGGGCCTGTCTAGGTGGAAACGGTACAATAATCGGTGCTTCAGCCAACGTTGTGGTGATTGGTATGGCTGAAAAGCGGGGTGTCCTTATAACGTTCATGAAATATTTTGTGGTAGCTTTCCCGCTGATGTTAATATCACTGGTGGTATGTACCGGATACTTGTTGTTATGGCACATATATCCAGAAACAATAACCATCATTGCAACACTAGGTTTTGGCTTACTGGTTGCATTAGCAGCCATGCCAATTAACAAAGCGCTGGAAAAAAGTGCTACAAAAAAAGCAAATAATTAGAGTGTATCGAAATCAGTTTAATAGTAATTTACGGTTAGAGGCACCTCCTGTGAGGTGCCTCTAACCGTAAAAATCATGGTATATTTAACTTAAGCTTCATATTTAATAACACTGCTAGAAATGGAGCTTCAGAATTATTTGATATTAGGTGTGTAGTTGAATAGAAACCTTGCATCCCTGCTTATAAAGCTAGGCCGTTGGATTTAAGGCGGCTGATTTTGCGTACAATGGTGGACTGGTCAACCTTTAAGGCCTGTGCGGCCCGGTTGGCGCTGCCGCATTCCCTGATGGCAGTGCTGATTAATTGCCGTTCGACCTCCATAACGGCGTTTTTAAGTGGCATGATACCCTTAACATACACTTCGGCCTGTTGCTGTTCAAGGTTTTCGAAAACGTGTGCCGGCAGATGGTTCACGGCAATTTCATCATCAGCGGTGGTTACCATTAGCCTTTCCATCATATTATCTAATTCTCTTACGTTCCCTGGCCAGCAATAGCGTAACAGGGCGTCATAAACACGAGGACTTATTTTTTTACGAATGCCGTATTTTTCTTCATATTTTTGTTTAAAAGAACAGGCCAGCGGTATGATGTCCTCTTTGCGCTCCCGTAGGGGGCAAATATTAAGTGGCACCACGTTGACGCGGAAGTACAGATCCTCCCTGAATTGGCCTGCTTTAACCATCGTTTCTAGATTGCGATTAGTTGCCGCCAGGATCCGCACATTAACAGGCTTTGGTTTGCTGCCGCCCACCCGGAGCACTTCCTTTTCTTGGATAGCCCGGAGCAGCTTAACCTGAAAACTCATCGGCAAATCGCCAATCTCATCCAAAAAAAGTGTGCCGTTATTGGCCAGTTCAAACATGCCCGCTTTGCCTTCACGGTTGGCACCGGTAAAGGCACCCCGTTCATAACCGAACATCTCGGATTCCAGCAGGTTTTCGGGTATAGCCCCACAGTTGACGGTAATAAACGGCCCGTCTTGACGTTTGCTGTTATTATGAATGGTTTTGGCAAACACTTCTTTGCCCACCCCGGATTCTCCCAGAATTAGTACCGTGGTATCAACTCTGGCCAGGCGTATGGCTGTCTGTAATAATTCACGCATTTTAGGGGAGTTAAAAATCAGCCCTTCCTGGCTTAGAAGCCGCCCCCGCAGTTCGGTTAGCTCATCCTGATAGCGCTCGCTCATTTCCTTGGTTTGCTTGAGTTGTTCACGCAGTTCATTAAGCTCGGTTAGGTCACGGATGTTGATTACAAGGCGCTCAATTTCCCCATCTTGGTTCAGCACGGGACTGCCGGTTATTAAAAATTGGTCTCTTTCTACCACGGTAACGGGTTCGCCGGCTGCCAGGACTGCTTCGACAATGGAATGCTTATAGATTCCCTTTTCAATCAGATAGTCCATGTACTGGCCTTTAATTTGGTCAGAGGGTATACCTATGATGCGTTCGTGGGCCTGGTTGGCTCTCTGTATAAGGCCCTGGGCATCGGTAATAATAATGCCGTCGTAGGATGACTCAATGATAAGCTCTAGCTTTTTATTTAATTGTTTAACCGAATTTAGTTCTTCGGAAATAAATTCCAATTCCGAAATATCTTGAAAGATGGCCACAGCACCCACCACTTGTCCATTTTCATAGATGGGGCTTTGGTTTGTCAGGTAGGTGCGGTTTCCTTGAGTATAGGTTAATTTAACCTCTTTGCGGCTAATGCCGTCTTTTAATACATCCAGCAGGCCCTGTAAGCAAATTACTGTGGAAATGTGGCTCCCCATGGCATGGCTTTTGGGCAGCCGGGTCATTTTTTCCGCTGCTTGGTTGTAAAGGCGAATTACTCCGTTATTATCGATAGCGATAATGCCATTGTTCACCGAATCTAAAATAGTATCTACCTGCAGCAGTATTGAGTTGGCCTTGTTTAATAGTTCACAGCCAATCCTGGTTTTTCCTAGAAAGCCGCTTAAGTCATTGTCTTGATTAACCACTGGAAAAGCCTGCCCGTGCAGTGCCCATGCGTTGGTCCAGGAATCATTTTCATTAATGGTACGTACCGGGCTTTGCATTATGGCTGCTACAGTGGTTGTTTCCTCGAATACCTTTGGCCCCCATTTAATGAGATCATTCCTGGTAACCATGCCGATGATCTCCCTGTCAGGGTTAAGCACCGGTAGCCCGGAAATTTTGTGCTGTTGGATCAATTGCCAGGCTTTTGCCGCCGGCTGATTGGGACGAAGGCTGATGCTTATTTGAGTCATTATTTTATTAACCAGCATTTTTTCTACCCCCTTTATCCAGACATCAGCATATTCCAGGCATTTTTTAACATTAGTAGCCTTTCACTTGTTACTATGTTAGTATTTTTTATTGCAGCGTGGTATCATTACATAGTAAAAACTAAATCAGTCTAGATATAATTATGGTGGTTATTAATCGCATCTGTCCGCGACATGCATGATGTATCCATGTCGCGAGTTTATGTATTTTCGCATAATATGTATTTCTGCATAACTTCGCAAAAACCCTGCTTTGGTTAAGAATTTTTTCTGCCTGTTTTACATGAATTGCTCACCTTTGTCGGGTAGCCTATAAACACTGTATTATTCGATACTAAACCGGGGATTATTTCCCCGGTTTACATAAATTTCATGTTTGTTTTAATTGGGTTTTTACATAGATCTTGGCGTTAAGCGGCGGGCTATCTCACTCAGCTCGTTGGCGAAGCTGGACGCCGGCATGCCATTGGCGATACCTTTATCTATGTTTTTTAGGCGAGTTAACGTATCCGCGTCTGAGCTTACAAAAACAGTATTAATGTCGGGCTCTGTGCCTCTAACTCTTTTTATAACTGCTTCCTCTACGGCTTTGGTTTGTCCTTTTTCAATATTGGCTTTGATATCTAGACCAATATAAGCAGTATTTCCAGCCACTACTACGGTGGAACTTTTTACCCCGTCCACTTGGTCAGCTTTCTGAGCGATGTTCCGGGCTTGCTCTTGGGCTTCATTATTAGCCTGGTTGGTATTGTTATTGTCGTTTTGGGTTTGGTTGGTCTGGTTGGGAACAGGCTGAGTTGGACCGGGCTTTCTGGCAGTTGAGCAGCCGCTGATGAACAGTGAAATGATGAACAGCGCCAGTAGCAGGGTGGTTAACTTTTGGGTACTCATTTTAATACACTCCTTTGGTAAATAGTTTTTCTTAGAGTGCGGATAATAATAAAAAAATATACTTTGTTGGAAAAAGGCGATGCCGGAAAAATCATACTTTAAGGTTAAAGGTTAACTCTCCTGGTATGTAGAATTATATCTGAAAAATATAAGGGGGAGTGGCATGTTGCATAAGTTCAAAATACTTTTAGTAACCGTGCTTGTGGTGGTTTTCGGTACCCTTGGTCTGGCCGGGTGTGGTGGGGACAAACAGGAAAACACTAGCAGCGGCGACAGCCAGAGCGTAAGCGCAGGGCAAAAAACGACGCAAGACAATAAGAAAGAATCAACAGCAGATTTATTTGGTAAAGGACAGAAAATTGAGGGAATGACCTGTGATTATGTTATTACGTCGGAAGATATTACTGCACAGGGTAAAATGTGGGTGCAGGGTGAGAAAGTGAAACATGAAACCACAGCTCAGGGACAAAAAATAATTATGATTTTTGATGGTAATATTTTCTACAGCTACAATCCGGATGAAAGTATGGCGATCAAATTTACTAATGACGACATGCAGGGGGATAGCAAGGAAATAGATACCCCCCTTGACTTTACGGAAGAAGCTAGTGATGAATTAATTACCGAGCTTGAAACCGTGGACTATGAAGGGTTTAGATGCAGGGTGCTTATAGTTAAGGAAAAGGGTTCTAAAGACGAAGTAAAAATGTGGGTGCGAGAGGATTGCGGTATTCCTGTGCGCGTGGAAGCTACTGATGCTAATGGCATAAAGACGGTAATGGAATATAGGAACTTAAAGGTGGGGGCTCTGCCGGCGGGCACCTTTGAACTGCCGAAGGGTGTGCAAGTGCAGGATATTAGTGAAATGATGAGCCAGATGCAGAAGGCGGGCAACTAGGCTAGTACTTCATTGATAAAATTATTAAAACCCGTAGCATAAATAATTAGAATACTGTTTGGTTTTAGCGAAGTCAAAATAAGGCCACGAAGGTCTGCCTCAAGGAGGGGCGTCTTTGTGGCCTTTGTACTATATGTTATGGTTTGCTTTCAAGGCTAGCCAAAGACCTTGTGAACAATCACTTATGGAGGCGGGAAATGCTTAAAAATGGTGCTTATTGTCTGGTTTTTTAAATATAGTTATTAAAAACTTATATTGTTGGCACAATTTAAAGTAGATACAAATAGATTAAACATATGTAAATATATACTAATTTAATTAACCTATATTAAAAAAAAGAGGTGTTTGAATTATGTGTGTAGAAATGACTCCCTGGGAAAAAGCCGTTGAGTTTCACGGACATGTTTGCCCTGGCTTGGCCATTGGATACCGGGTAGCGGAAATAGCTTTAAAACATCTAAAGGAAATGCGCTCGCCCGATGAGGAACTGCTGGCTATTGTAGAAAACGACGCTTGCGGCGTGGATGCTGTCATGGTGATGACGGGATGCACCCTGGGTAAGGGAAACCTGATTTTCCGTGACCTGGGCAAACAAGTGTATACCTTTGGCAGTCGCAGTAGCAACCGGGCGCTGCGCATTTCTGTGGACGGGGCCAAGGTACACCGGTCCGAATCCCAAAAGGACGAACTGCGCAGCAAAGTATTTAGCGGTACGGCCACCAAGGTGGAAAAGGCTCAATTTGACCTGGCCCGGAACCAGCGTATAGAACAGATACTGCACATGCCCGAGGAGGAGTTCTGCAAGGTGGAGCAAATTGATTTCCAATTGCCCACCAAGGCGCTTCTGTTCCCTTCCGTACAATGTGCCCGCTGCGGTGAGTATGTGATGGAGCCCCGGGCCAGGGTGCGTGACGGTCAGTTTGTGTGCCTGGATTGTTTTGAGGATTATAACCGGGGTTGGTAACAGTTGCTGTAAATAAGGAAGCGTGAAAATTGTCCCATGTTTCCTTTTTTTACAGTGATATCTGATTTAACTACCAGTAGATCCCACATATTAAATACATCGAAAACATTTATGTATTGCAAGGATGATAATTTGTCCGGCGGTGCTCTTTTGGTTTATAAACCGGAGTAAAATGGAGATAATGCTCAATATGAGGTAATTGTTGCGAATATTAGGTTCTTACGGTATTTGCTATTAGTGCTTTGGATGAAATACTATCATTTTATAAGTTAGCACTCGCTTGGAATGAGTGCTAACAAACCATGCTTAATAAGACTAGATTAAAACAAACTTAACAAACAGGGAGGGTATATATGGCTGGTGAAGCTAATACCAAACAACAACAGACGCTGGAATTCCAGGCAGAAGTTAAACAAATGCTGGATATTGTTATTAATTCCCTTTACACCGACCGGGAGATATTTCTGCGGGAGCTAATTTCTAACGCGGCCGATGCATTGGAAAAAATAAGATACCGGACTATTACCGATAAGGATATTGCGGACGCGGATCTTCCACTGGAGATAACTATAGATGTAAACGAGCAGGACAAAACCTTAACCATCAGTGACACGGGCATTGGTATGACCAGGGACGACCTGGTGGAGAACCTGGGCACCATCGCCCGGTCGGGCTCCAGGGCTTTTTTGCAGCAGGTGGCTGAGACGGAACAAAAGGACTTGAACTTAATTGGCCAATTCGGGGTTGGTTTTTACTCTGCCTTTATGGTAGCCAAGCGCGTGCGAGTATTGACGCGCTCATTTGTGGCGGGTGAGGATGGCTGCGAGTGGATTTCTGATGGGGTGGGCAGTTACACCATAGATCAAGCGCCGGGTCTTTCGCGTGGTACAAAAATAATATTGGAGCTTAAAGATGATGCCCAAGAGTTTGCCTCCTCCGATACTATTAAAAGGATAATCAAACGCTATTCCAACTTTGTGCCCTTCCCCATTATTTTGGGGGGTGAAAAAATCAACACAGTGCAGGCTATCTGGGTACGCAACAAAAATGAAATCAAGGATGAGGAATACATCGAGTTTTACAAATTTATCGCCAATGTTTATGATGAACCCTTTTACCGGCTGCACTTTTCCGCTGATGCCCCCCTGGCGATCAACGCGCTATTGTTTGTACCGCAGGAAAACATGGAACGCTTTGGTTTTGGCAAAACCGAGCCCGGAGTTTCCTTGTATTGCCGTAAGGTGATGCTGCAGCAAAACGCCGAGGGGATACTGCCTGAGTGGCTGCGTTTTGTCAAAGGCGTAGTGGATAGTGAGGACATACCCATTAATATATCCCGGGAAACTATGCAGGATAGCGCTTTGATGGCCCGCCTGCGCAAAGTGCTTACCGGACGTTTCCTTAAGTTTTTAGGCGAGCAGGCCAAGGCCGATCCTGACAAATATAGTGAGTTCTGGAAAAAGTTCGGCATTTTTTTGAAGGAGGGTGCAGCTTCAGATTTTGCTTACAGCTCGGATATTGCGCCGCTGCTGCGCTTTGAGTCCTCCAAATCCGAGCCCGGCAAGTATATTTCGCTGGATGAGTATCTGGAGCGGATGCCGGAAACTCAAAAGCATGTTTACTATATAAATGGCCCGACCCGGGAGATTATTGAAGCCGGTCCCTACCTGGAGGCCTTTAAGGTGCGGGATTTAGAGGTTATTTACACTCACGAGCCTGTGGATGATTTTGTGCTTACCAACCTGGCCCAGTACAAGGAAAAGAAACTAGTTTCCGCCGATCAGACCGAGCTGGACCTGTCGGAAATAGAGCAGGATAAGGATGCCGGGGCGGACGCTGCCAAGCTGGAGGACCCGGAGTTGAAGAATTTACTGGCCTTTATGAAGCAAGCCCTGGGAGAACGTGTTAGCGAGGTGCGGGAATCCAAGCGCCTGGTGGACAGCCCGGCGGTGCTGATTAATATGGAGGACGGTATGACCAGCAGTATGCAACGGGTGATGCAGTCGCTGCATAAGGAATTCGGCGGTATGGGGCTCGGCCAAAAGGCGCTGGAAATAAACCCACGTCACAAGCTAATCAAGGGATTGGAGTCCCTGCGCCGAAAGGACGCGGACTTTGCCACCTTGGCCGTGGAGCAAATTTACGATAACGCTCTTATCGCCTCTGGCCTGTTAACTGATCCCCGTGACATGGTGGACCGCATGTACCGCATCCTGGAGCGGGCGCTGGCGGAATAAACGAGTGAGTAAAAACAGCCGATTTTGGCTGTTTTTTTGTCTGTTTCGTCTTTTAGTGATCTAGTTAGTGTTTCAAGTTAAGAGTTGATAGCTGGGCAATTGGCAAGCTTAACTCACGGATATAATCTTTATTAAGGGGAAATCTTAAAACAATATTATGTCTAGCATACATGGAGGAGCATCATGACTAAAACCGAATTCAAGCGACTGCCCAAGCACATAGGAGTGATACCGGACGGGAACAGAAGGTGGGCTGTTGGTAGAGGGCTGCCCAAACAGGATGGTTATAAAAACGGGCTGGATCCTGGTATGATGCTTTATGAGTTATGCGTAGAATTGGGTATCTCGGAGCTTACCCTTTACGGCTTTACACAGGATAACACCAAGCGACCGGCAGTGCAGACAAGAGCCTTTCAGAAGGCTTGCGTAGATGCTGTGGACATGCTGGCTAACCGGGATGCCTCACTATTGGTCATGGGCGATTATGAATCTCCCCTTTTTCCTCCACAGCTGCGGGAATACAAACAAAGAAAAACCTTTGGCAGGGATTTAATTAAAATTAATTTTTTGGTTAATTATGGCTGGAAGTGGGACCTGCATTATTTCTTAAATGAAGCTTCAGCCAACAGTAGCGGCGCCCCGCGTAATATTTTACAGTCCATTGCTTCTCGTGATATTTCCCGCATTGATTTGATCATTCGCTGGGGGGGGCGCAGACGGCTCAGCGGTTTTTTACCTGTACAATCGATATATGCCGATTTTTACGTTGTGGACGATATGTGGCCTGATTTTCAAAAAGAACATTTTTACGAAGCCCTGCATTGGTACGAGACCCAAGACATTACTTTAGGTGGTTAGGGATCAGGTTTACTATTGCCGGGCAGAATAAAGTTAACGCAATTGAATTAGCTAAAACTAGTGCATAATAGGTATAGGAGGAAGGAGGTGCAATGTGAAGAAAAAAATATTGTTTTTAACTGTTACACTGCTTTTGGTGTTCGGTATTGTCCAGGTAGCTATGGCTGCCGGTATGGGTTGGGGTGGCGGCCCGCACATCTTAAACAGCGACAAGTGGATTAGCCCGGTGGAAGTCTTAAACCTAACCAACGAGCAAATTATCAAGATGAGGGAAATCAATCAAGGTAACTTCGAACAAACTCGTGAACTGCGCATTAAACTAATGGACAGCATGCATGAACTAAAACAGTTCCAGCTACAGAAAAACCCGGACAAAGATCAAGTAGATGCCAAGATTAAAGAAATAACCGATCTGCGTGAAAAAATTCACGATATATCCCGGCAAAGCAGGGAACAGTGCCGGTCTTTACTTAGCGAGGAGCAGCAGGCCAAAATGCAAAAGTTTAGAGGTGAAAAGGGCTGTGGCTTCAGAGGTGGCGCCGGCGTAGGTAATATACAGTAAGTTTTGGCGTTAGGTGAAGGGGGCTGCTTTTTGCCCCCTTTTTTTATAACTTTTACATACTTAAAAATTAAGGATAGCTGAAAAACAATATTATGATCAAGAAACTATTTACTTAGAGTCAACATTTCAACCCGGGAACGTTAACAATTCCTGCTAAATAATTGGTGGGAGGCTCCTTATCATTTGAGTGGCCTCCTACCCGATTATACCTGTTCAGAACTCATCTTTTAAAAGTGTCAATTATTTTTATAAATTAAGGGAACAAAATGAGTTTGCCGGTCGTATATAATATAAACATTGATTATTCTGCCTGTGTTGCGCGTAATTTTGGGAAACCGTATTCCGAAGGGATTGAAAAGTTTGCGTTTAAAAAATATATTGATATTGCTTTCATTGGTGGCTTGTTGGGTAGTGTATATCCCACAGGCGTTTGCCGGCGTAGATGTTTATGTTGAAGGAAAAATTGTGCAATTTGATGCGCCGCCTATAATAGATGCCTCCTCCAACAGAACCCTTGTGCCATTTAGGCAGATATTTGAAGCTCTGGGCGCCGAGGTGTGGTTTGATGCCCGCTCAAAATCTGCTTTTGGCCTAAAAGGAGATCTTACTATAGAGCTTCCCATTAATCTAAAGGTGGCCTATAAAAACGGCGAACAAATTCAGCTCGATGTTGCAACCCGGGCGATCAATGGCCGTACTATGGTACCGCTGCGTTTTATAGGTGAATCACTAGGCTGCCGTGTAGATGCGCATAATACACCGGAGGGTACAAGAGTTGATATAGTATGGATTGACCCCGGCCGGCCGGACAATGAACGATCGTTAAAGGAAATAACAACTACAGCAAATGATTCAGAATTATTAATAGAACTAAAAGTTGAAGATGGGTTAAACGAAGTATTCAAACTTGGCAACCCCGATCGCCTGGTTATAGATTTGCAAAATACCACCAACGGGGTTGATGACATATTAAATTTGGATAATCCAATGGTTTCTGCAATTAGGACAAGCCAGTTAACTAGCGACACCACCCGGATGGTTTTGGATTTGAAAAGTATGGTGGATTATTATTTCGAAAAAAATAATCATTCCTTGTTGATTAGGATTGTAGAGCCTACTGGTTTAAATGATGCGATCGTACCAATCGAACCCGCCGGTGAATCGGAACAGCCAATGCCGGTGGTCAACGACAGGTTAATCATCTTAGATCCGGGACATGGTGGTAAAGATGTCGGGGCCATTGGTGTTTCTGGAAAATATGAAAAGGACCTGGTGCTTGGTATAACCAATCAACTGAGAACCGCTTTGGAGGATGAAGGTTACACCGTGGTATTGACCAGGTTGGACGATAGCTATGTATCCCTGGATGAGCGGGTAAATATTGCCGACCGTACCAATGCTTTTGCTTTCGTTAGTATTCATGCCAATAGTGCTGCCAATCCTTTTGCCGAGGGGCTTGAGGTGTACAAATACTATGACTCCGATCATAAGCCGGCCCAAAATGTGTTGGATGCGATACTTATGCAAACCGGGCAGGTCAATAGAAATGTTAAAGAAGCGGGATTTTATGTAATTAAAAATACCCTGATGCCCTCTATCCTTATTGAGACCGGGTTTATCAGCAACGTTCGGGAGGAAGCTTTTCTTTGGGATCAAGAAAACCAGGAGGATATTGTTCGAGGTATTGTTAAGGGGATAATGAAGTACCAGGGTAGGTAAAAAGTTATTTGCTATTCGACAATAAACAAATGGCAGCAGATGTTGTGATAATCAATTCTAGGGTAAGTAAAGACTGTGGTTTGTGGTGAACCATAGTCTTTTTTGTATGGAGATTAGTTTATTTCAGTTGTTCCTCCATTTGCTTGAACTGCCGAAATATGGTATTTATTATCGTAAATTGCGATCGAAATATGGGAGGTATTTAGAGGGGTTATTGCCAATGCTGTAGAAAAGAAAAATTTAACAATATAATTGACTTAATTTTACGACTTTGCGTTAGCTTAACGAGGTGAATAATGACACAGTTCTTACTATTTTGTCTGCAGGGAGTTCCCGAAATTGCTGGTATCGTGGCCTGCAGCCTGGCTTTAGCTGGAGTTAAACTGCGCTGGGGAGTGATCCTGGCTTTTGCCGGTATTTTAGTGACGGTAATTTATATGATTAGGCACATGCCGGTCACCTTTGGGCTGCATACCGTGGCGGCGATTTTATTGTGCGCGCTGCTTATCGTCCGGTTTACCATGGTGCCGCCTTCCACAAGCTTTATTGCCGTGTTTATCAGTTCTGCTGTTTTAGGGGTACTGGAGGTGAGCGTATATGAACTATTCTTACTACTTTTAAATATTGAGTTCAGCTATTTTGTTTTTACTCCTTATACGCGAATGTTAATTGGGTTGCCTCATGCCCTTATCATGATTGTCATTGCTCTGGTTATTCCCAGGTACCGAAAACCTTTGGAAGGTATGTGGAAAATATGAGCTATTGATACTTTTATATTCGACAATTAACAAACAGCGGTAGATGCTGTGATAATGCTTTCCAGGGCAGGTAAAGACTGTAGTTTCCTGGAGAGCCACAGCTTTTTTATATGTAAACTGGCCATTCCAGTTGTTCCGGCATTTGCTAGTCCTGCCGAAATATGGTGTTTATTCTCGTAAATTGCGATCGAAATATGTGAGACATTTAAAGGAGTTATTGCCAATGCTGTAGAAAAGAAAAATTTAACATTGGAATTAATTAAATTTTTAGACTACGTGCCAACTTAACGAGGTGAATAATGACAGAAATCTTACTATTTTGTGTGCAGGGAATTCCCGAAGTTTCAGGTATTATTGCCTGTAGCTTGGCTCTAGCCAGAGTAAAACTGCGTTGGGGAATGATTCTGGTTTTTACCGGTATTTTAGTGATGGTGACATATATGATTAGGCACATGCCGGTCACCTTTGGACTGCATACCGTGGCGGCGATTTTATTGATTGCGCTGTTTATTGTTCTGTTTACCAGGGTGCCGCCTTCCACAAGCTTTATTGTCGTGTTTGCTACTTATGCAGTTCTGGCGTTACTGGAGGTGAGCGTATATGAACTATTCGGGCGACTTTTAAATATTGAATCCAGCCATTTTACGTTTAATCCTTATACGCGAATGTTAATAGGGTTGCCTCATGCCCTCATGATGATTGTCATTGCGCTGGTTATTGCCAGGTACCGAAAACCTCTGGAAGGTATGTGGAAAATATGAGTTATCTATCCTTTAGCAGGCGCTGGGCCGGTTATTTGAGCCGCCAGACCGACCTCTCGACGGAACAGGAAACCGTGCTGACCTATATTATTGAGGTTTTGGTCTTAAACTTTTTGAATGTTTTTTTCACGCTTTTGCTGGGGGCACTCCTGGGAGTATTGCCCGGGACCGCAGCCTGCCTGGTTATAACTGCGTTGTTCAGGCACGCTGCCGGAGGAGCCCACTCCAATTCCCCCCTGCGCTGTGCTGCTGTCACCGTTGCCATATTTCCCCTGCTTGCCCTGCTGGGCACATATTTTAGCCGCATGGGCCAGGGGGCGGTTGATATACTTTCAGCCTTGTCCTTTGGGGTGGGAATGACGGCAATGATAATGCTGGCGCCGGTGGACTCTCCAGCCGCTCCTATCATATCCCCTATCCGGAGAAAAAAACTGAAATATATCTCTATTACTTTTGTTGTGTTGATGATTGTTGCGGCAATGTGGTTCAGGGGCAGCCAGTGGCAGTATGCCGAAATGGTTCGCGCCTGTGTCGCCTTAGCTTTGCTATGGGTCAGTTTTATGCTTACCGGTTGGGGGCATAGATTAATGTCGGTTATTGACGGTATCTCATTAAAAAAAGAAAGGAGGTGTGAACAATGAAAAAAATTATGCCAAAATTATTTGTCTTTGCGGTCACAGCGCTGTTGTTTTTGGCCAATGTCGTTACCGCCTTTGGGTCAAATTGTACACTTAGCTCATACCAGCCCGAAGTGCCTGAAGCACTGAGGAAATAAAGAAAATTATCATTTGGATTATATTATGTTTTGATTATTGCATTGAGGGTGGTAATTCCACCCTTTATTTATCAAAGCTTATATAAAGAAGGTGAAGAGCATGGCAGAGGACAATGTGTCCCATAGGGAAAAAGAACTGCAGGAATATTTGATCACTACACATATGCTTTGCCTTCTGATCGTGATATCTTCACTGGTTCTCGGTGATAAATTTTTCGTATCGGCCCAGATGTACCCGATTATTAATGTGCGTTTATTTATCGTAGCCGGGCTGGTTGCGCTGTGCTTTATTATACTTTTAAAAACCAGAAGCAATTCTCTATTAGATGATATTCGTGCCATGTCATTTCTCAAGGCAACTTATTTATCTTTTCCCCTGGTGCTGACGATGGTTGCTCTGCTGGCCGTAAATAAAAGCCTTGATAACATCGAAACTATCCTACTGCTGCCCGTTCTGGTAGCTGCTTCCATGACCGGCAAGACAGGCGGATTGGTTATGTCTACCCTGTGCGCTTTAGGGCTGGTTTTTTATAGCACTATCTGCAGCTTGAGTATTTACCGGTCCATGGAAGAAAATCTGCTTTTTATCGGCATGATGTATGTAATGGGCTGGCTTGTGGGCGGTTTGACCAACCTGGAGGCGAACCACCGCAAGCATTTAGTCCATAGCCTGCACTCCCTGGAAAAAGAAATCGCCTTCCGGGAGAAAGCCGAAGAACAACTCAGAGTAATATCAAGCGCTGTGGAGCAAAGCCCGGTGATGGTGGTAATAGCAGGCACCGACGGCAGGATACAGTATGTCAATGACAGTTTTACCCGCATAACCGGCTATTCGCTTGAAGATGTTGACGGCAAAGTGATTGTAGAATTATTGGGTGATCGAAACGGGAATTTGGAACAATTGTCAGGGATAATAAAATCCGGCGGAGAATGGCATGGGGAAATAACCGGTCTTAAAAAAAGTGGGGAATACTACTATGAAAATGCCTCCCTTTCTTTCCTGAGGGATTCGGAGGGACGGATTACCCATATTTTAAAAATTGCCGAGGATATAACCGGGAAAAAGCAAATAGAAACGGAAATGGCCAAGCTGGACCGTCTGAACCTGGTGGGTGAAATGGCGGCCGGTATAGGGCATGAAATAAGGAATCCCATGACCACGGTGCGTGGTTTTTTACAACTACTGAGCGGTAAGGAGGATTGCCAAAAGTATAACGAATATTATGATTTGATGATCCAGGAATTGGACCGGGCCAATTCAATAATTACGGAATTTCTTTCCATGGCCAGGGACAGGCCGGTTAATTATAAAATGCATAACCTTACAAAAATTGTGGAGGTCATGGCTCCTCTGATACATGCCGACGCCATAAACTCGGGTAAAATTATAAAACTTGACTTGCAGGAGGTGCCCGACCTATTGCTGGATGAAAAGGAAATCCGGCAGCTACTGCTGAATTTGGCCCGTAACGGGCTGGACTCCATGAAATCAAACGGCAGACTGACTATACGAACATTTATGAATAGTGATGAAGAGATAGTTTTATCGGTAAAAGATCAAGGCTGCGGCATTGCTCCGGAGGATTTGGATAAAATCGGCACACCTTTTTTTACTACCAAGGAAGAAGGAACGGGCCTTGGTCTGGCGATTTGTTTCAGTGTTGCCGAGCGACATAACGCGACCATAAAAATAGATACCGGCAGCGAAGGCACAACTTTTTTCGTTATTTTCAGGCAGTCATCTTTTACATAAGTTTTTGCCCAGCATATCGCAATACTGCTGATTTGCCCCCCATCGAATAAGTTCCTTTCATGTTACTCACAGCCATCTAATGCAATCATTCCATTCGGACCATACTCTTTGTCATTCTGGTAGCAAAGGACAATTATTGCAATCTTTGGAATAAGTCAGATATTCATCCAATAGAACCAATTTATTGCACTTCCCGTATATTCGACCTATTTCTGAAGGTGCCCCTTCTTTCCGCCTTAAAGGTGCACAGCGGGAGTTGTATCTGACCTGCGACCGGGCAGAAAATGAGATGAAGATGCGCGAAATGTTCCGGGACAAAGGGTTAAATAGTTCGGATGTCGATAACGCGATTCGGACACTTATGGATAGTAAGCTGTTAGTCTGCATTGATTAGCGTTTGTTGGCTTTGTCTGTTGAGGAGCCTGCACAAGGTTTTTGGGTTTTTAAATTGAAAGTTGGGCTAATTGAAGGATTACTTAAAGAAAAACTTCCGATAATACTGGTTAAAGGTTATTATGTCCAGTATTTCGGGAGTTTTTTTGTGCCCCATGGTTTTAACTATTACAAACCGGGTATTGACCGGATTACATAGGATGTTGCCTTTTATTTTTTTTCTACAGCTTGTATCTCAGTATTTTTTACTATGTCGATGTTGAATACGCCAATTGCAGTTGTTTGGGTTTCAACGTTAAGGAATTAAAGCTAAATTAAAAACCCATTTTGAGTTTTTATGTATTTGTAAAATGTATCTTATTATACATTTATATGTGATAAAAATATTAAATTAAAAGCATAAAGGGAATTTATTATCAATAAAGAAATTTATTAGGGTTTAGAGTTGTGAAATTTTTAAAAAGGGGGTCTCATGTTTTGCGTCCCGAAACAATGAGAATTGTCGATGACCTGCGTGATCAGAATATACTTAACCTGGAGCATGCCAAAAGAAATAATAAGAAAATTGTCGGTATGTATTGCGCGTACTCTCCCAAGGAACTTATCCTGGCGGCCGGGGCCCTGCCCGTAGGCCTGTGCGGCACCAAGCAGGAGCCTATTGCAGAGGCGGAAAAGGTATTGCCGCGCAATATCTGCCCGTTAATTAAATCCAGCTTTGGTTTTGCCATTACCGATACCTGTCCCTATTTCCGTCTTTCTGACTTTGTTATTGCGGAAACCACCTGTGACGGCAAAAAAAAGATGTTCGAAATGCTTAAAGAATATAAACCCATGCATGTGCTGCACCTGCCCCAGGGAACTAACCGTCCGGGTGCTTTAAAATGGTGGGTTGATGAGCTGTATTTGCTAAAAAAACAGTTGGAGGAAAATCTTGGTGTAGAGATCGGCAGAGAGAGCTTAAGAGAAGCCATCAAAATGGTCAATAAGGAGCGTCTGGCTATGCGGAGATTGCATGAACTAAACCAAGACAACCCGGCCCCGCTCACCGGGATGGATATGCTTACAGCTCTCTGGATGAAGAGTTTTAATGTTGATGTAGATGAGGGTATCGAGCTGATTAATCAGCTGGTCAAGGAAGTTGAAGATATAGTACGCCAGGGAGCCTCCCCCTTCAGGGCGGATACTCCGCGAATTCTTTTAACCGGCTGCCCGGTTGGCCTGGGGTCGGAAAAAGTATTAAGAATTTTGGAAGAAAGCGGAGGTAGTGTGGTTTGCCTGGAAAACTGCAGCGGTTTTAAAACAGTTGATACTCTGGTCGATGAAGATGAAGAAAGGGACCCTATTGAGGCCATTGCCGAAAAATATTTGCAAATACCCTGCTCTTGCATGTCGCCTAATGAGGGAAGATTTGATCTAATCGGAAGGATGATTGATGAATACAATGTCGACGGTGTTGTCGATCTTACCTGGCAGGCCTGTCATACCTATAATGTGGAGGGAGAAATGCTTAACCGGCATGTTAAGGAAAAATGGGACCTGCCGTATCTCCATTTGGAAACGGACTATTCTACTTCCGACCTGCAGCAACTGCAAACCAGAATTGGAGCCTTTATTGAACTGCTCAAAAGGAGAAAAGCATAGTCATGATTGCAGTGGGCATTGATGTGGGTTCCATGACCACCAAGGCAGTACTGCTGAACGGCCAAATATGGCGCAGTGTGGTCAGGCCAACCGGATGCAGTCCCCGGCAGTCCGCCCGGGAGGCTTTTGATGAGCTTTTACTAGGGACCGGCCTCAGTGCTGGGGAAATCGGCCATATTACAGGAACAGGCTATGGCCGTATAGCTTTGGACTTTATTAATGATGCTGTGACTGAAATAACCTGCCACGCCAGGGGCGCCCATTATTTAGTAGAAGGAACGGACCTGGTTATTGATATCGGCGGACAGGACAGCAAGGTTATTAAGACGGACGGGCAGGGTAATGTGATTGATTTTGCTATGAACGATAAATGTGCCGCGGGGACGGGACGGTTTCTGCAGGTAATGGCGTCCGCACTTGGTGCCGACATCAGTGAGCTGTCTGAATTGTCCCGTGGTGCCGAGCCAGTGGAAATCAGCAATATGTGCACTGTCTTTGCTGAGTCCGAGGTGGTTAGCCTGCTGGCCCAGGGAGTCGCTAAAGATAGTATTATTGCCGGCATACACCGCTCGGTGGCCCGCCGGGTGGCGGCAATGGCGGGCAGACTGGGCAATGGCAGTAAGATAACCTTTACCGGAGGTGTGGCCAGAAATGGGGGGGTTAAGGAATTCCTGGCCAGGGAACTGAGAGCGGAAATTAATGTTGTGACGGCATCTCAGCTGGCCGGGGCACTTGGGGCAGCCCTGCTGGCACGAGAAATAGCTAAATGAAGGCGGGATGTATGTTTTACTTGTAAAAGGACGAAAGGTTTCAAGCTTACCTGGCCGGAACGGTTCCAGGCCAGGTAAAGCTCAAGATTGATTATAACTTAATTGCTCATTTCAATGTTTGAGGTTTTACTATTTACTCCATCAATTGGGATTGTTGCCTGGTCAAGCTTATGGTTAGGCAGGATGTGGAAGTTCTCCACAATAAACAGGTAGCCGAGTACACCAAGGGCTATTAGGCCAATGCTGACCAGCCACTCAATAACCGACGGGAAGTAAGCGCCGCCCATGAAATCGGCCATGCCGGTGAAGACCACGTTCATCCGGTTGAGAATAACCCCAGCCACCACCAGCACCCCGAAGGTCACCAAGCCGCCTACGCTATTGCGCAATTGGGGAGTAAAACAGATAACGATCGGAATAATGACCCCAAAGACAATTTCCAGCAAGAACATATTGCCTTCCAAGTTACCCGTAAATACAAGACCGGTAGCCCCGCGGTAGGCCAAGTCAACTATCTTGAGTACCAGATAAACCAACATTAAATAGCCCGATACCTTGATTAAAGACTGCAGAACACTAATATCTGGTTTGTGCCCGTGGGCCCGGGCCCCCAACATGGTTTCCACTGTTACCATAGCCGGCCCCACAAAGAATGAAGACATTAAAAAAAACACCGGTAGCAGCATTGACCACCACAGCGGGTATAATTTACCCACTTCAATTACGTATAGTGAGCCTAGTGAGGATTGGTGCAGTGTAGGTAGCAGTACACCAATAATTAGCAACGCAGGCAAAATCTTTTTAAATAATCCATGCCAACCTTTCTTTACCTTTTCGGTGGCCACCTCGCCAAATTCAAGCATTTGAACTAACGTATATAGTGAAACGCACCAGAATACTTCAAACAAAACACTATGGTAGCCCCACGAAACAAATGGGCGCCAAAAGTTAAACCAACGGCCGATATCCATAAACAGTCCGGCCATTACTAGTAAATAACCAATTAAGGAAGTTAACATAGCACTACGGGCAATAGGACTAAATTTTTTAATACCCAAGATGTGCACCAAAAGCGCTGTGCTGTACCCGCCGCCGGCTAGTGCCACGCCGGTAAGCACATCAAAACCAATCCACATGCCCCAGGGCCATTGATCGTTTAAATTTGTAGCACTGCCCAGCCCGAACACCAGCCGGTACACCATCATCAGCACACCCACCAAGCCTAGCACCAATAGCACATACCTGGTAGGGGTCATGGTAAAATGCCATTTATCTTTTTCAGCCATGACAAAGCCTCCCTGTTAATTAGTTTATTGATACTGTAAATTATTCTTTATCGGGCTTTTCCTTCTCATTAGCTATTTCATTACGCCGGCGGTTATAAACATACATGCCTGTCAGCAATGCTCCCCAACCTAGTCCCACGGCCGGAGTTAAACTCAGGATGCTTTCGGTATAGTGGGGCAGTGGCGTAGTAGTGATGTTGGTACGGAAGCCCAGGGTTTCAAAAGGTATATCCGATATATACAGCCAGCTTGTGCCCCCGGCTTCTTTTTCGCCGTAGATCTGTTTAACGTAGATACTGTCGCTGTTTATTTTTTCCCTGGCTATGGCCAGTAAGCTATTACGATCTCCGTAGGTAAGCGCACCGGCAGGGCATACACTCACACAGGCCGGGCTATCACCGGTGTACACTCGTCCCGCACACATCTGGCACTTGCGTACCCGGGGAAAAGTTTTATCCCACTCGTATTTAGGAACGTTAAAGGGACAGGCCAGCATGCAATAACGACAGCCTACGCATAAATCAACATCATATACCACCGGGCCATCCTTGGTTTTTTTGATGGCTTTGGAGAAACAAGCAGAAGCACACGCCGGTTCTTCGCAATGCAGACACTGGTATTTAACAAATCGCCACACAGGTTCATTGTTCTTTTCAGTTTCCACACGATTAATTACTGTCCAATTTTCCGCATCCAGGCCACTGCCCTTCTCCGGGGCAGTTTGGTTGTACTGCAAATTGTTCCACATTTTACATGCTACGTTACAACTACCACATCCGATACACTTTGTGATGTCAACTAAAACTCCCTTGGACAAATCATTCACCTACCTTTTTAGCAGTTTTCAAATACAATTAATTAATCTTATAAGAAAGCTCTCGTATTTTAATCAAGTATTAACTAAACAGTTATTTCCTTGATCTTTTTGCCCCTATCGGTGTATTTGGTGTGAAGCAGTTCTTCAGCCAGCTCGCTCATGGGGTGCTGTAAAAAGTCTTGGTAAAGAGCCAGTACCTCGGCGTTTTCATGGCTCTCACGCCGTACTGCACGGGCATCCGCCTGGTACAGGCTGTTGATTCTAGCCATGCGTATCTCATCGGAGGGCGGGACCGCAGATCGGGGCTGACCGCCTCCGCTGATGCACCCTCCGGGGCAGGACATAAATTCCACGAAGTGCCAGGGAGCGTTACCCTGACGCACCGCGTCGAGTACCTGCCGGGCATTGCTAAGACCGTGGCAAACCGCGACCTTTACTGCGCCCACGCCAGGCACATCTACCGCTGCCTCTTTAACTCCCTCAAGGCCGCGCACCGGGGTAAGGTTCAGCAAATTGGCCGGGGGCTGCTGTTTGGTGATAAAGTAATATGCAGAGCGCACCGCCGCCTCCATAACGCCGCCCGTAGCGCCGAAAATAATGGCAGCGCCGGTACCTTCACCCAGCATGGAGTCGTAGTTTTCTTCCGGCAATTTAGATAGATCGATGTTCTGCTGTTTGATCATCCTGGCCAGCTCCCGGGTGGTTAATACCACGTCCACATCTTGCAGGCCCTTTTTATTCCAGTAATGGGCGCTACTAATCATTTCCGGGCGCTGCATCTCATATTTCTTGGCTGTGCAGGGCATAATTGATACGGATATAATGTTTTCCGGTTTTATATTTTTAGATTTGGCATAGTATGTTTTGGCAAGCGCTCCAAGCATTTGCTGAGGGGATTTGCAGCTGGACATGTGGGGTAGTAGATCTGGATAGAAATATTCACAAAACTTCACCCAGCCCGGACTACAGGAAGTAAACTGGGGCAGTGGCTTATTTATCTCGCCGGTAATCCGCTTAATTAGCTCGGTGGCTTCTTCCATGATGGTCAAATCAGCGGTAAAATTGGTATCGAAAACTGCGTTGAAACCCAGGCGTTTTAAGGCTGCGACCTGTTGACCCACAACCCAGGTGCCCGGGGGAAGCCCGAATTCCTCGCCAAGTGCAACTCTGGTGGCCGGAGCTGTTTGTACCACTACATGTTTGTCCGGGTCCTGGATAAACTGCAGCACATTTTGGATATCGTCACGTTCAGTAATAGCCGCGGTTGGGCACCATAGGGTACATTGCCCGCAGTTAACGCAAATAACATCATTAGCTAACGGCAAACCATAGTGACCGGCTACCGTTTGGATGTTATCACATACCTCCATGCATTGCCCGCATAAAATGCACTTTTGATCATCCCGAGTGATAGAAGGGTTATCCGGGTCAATAGGCACCCGCCCTCGCACTTGGGCCGGCCAGGTACCCCGGCCTTGATACTGCTGGGGCAGCCAGCCGTCCCCTCCGGCCTGTTCTACCGTTGATGAATTGCTGCAGCCGGCCAGGCTCATTGTAATTCCGGCCAGCCCCAGACCACCCATCAATTTTAGAAAAGACCGCCTGGTTACCTGCTTATTCAGCTGCTGCTCGTCTTCTTTTACATGGTCATCCATAATTAAGCCTCCTTGAATCAGACTTAAACTCTAAGTTAAACGTCATCTAAATTAAATTTAATAATAATTGGATTGTTAGTTGATTAGCCTTTAATTATTCAGTCATTGTTCCACGGTGCCTAATCTTATGCAGTAAGTTTTTAAAGGTCGCCTTTACGTTATATGTTTTACCGGCCTGTTTACGGCATGCCAACCACTCAACTACGCGGACGATGGAAGCGCTGATTTCGTATAAAAGATACATAGGGGCTGCCATAAGCAGTACTGAGAATATATCCGGGGAGGCCACCAGTGCGGAGGCAATCACCACAGAGGCCAAGATGGCTATTTTCCTTGCCTTAACCATTGTTCGGTAGCTGATCATACCTAGCTTGGCCAGAAAAAAACTAGCCAAGGGTAGTTCAAAAACCAACCCAAAAGGCAGTAAAAAATTTAAGGCGAAGGACACATATTTACCTATGGTGAGCATAGGCATCAATTCGCTGCCCCCATAATTAAGCAATAAATTGACACACATTCGGAAAACCACTATAAAGCCAAACGCTACCCCACCCATGAAAAGCAAAAATGAAAACAATATAAAAAAGGTGAAATAAATGCGCTCCAACTTATGTAGAGCGGGAATAATAAATCCCCAAAACTGCCAGAGTGTCACCGGTAAAGATGCTAAAAAACCAAGGAAAAAAGCTAGCTTAATTTTAGTCATAATTGCTTCGGTGACGCCGATATAGATAACATCATAACCTTTGTTTGTAATCGGTTCCAGCAATATCCTGAGTACGGGATCGCTTATAAACCAGCACGCCCCCGCTGTTGCAAAAGTGGATAAAATCGAAATAATAATTACCCTGCGCAGTTCTTCAAGATGCTGCATTACCGATTCTTCGTTATCCCGGGATGCCCGCTGGTTTATTTGAATCACCTCCTTAGCTAATAAATGGTGCATTTATAACATCGATTGGCCTTTATAGTGCCCTTGCTATTACTGAAGATTGGTGTTTTGCGGAGTATTCTGGATAGCAGCGGCAGCATTTTCGGCTCCGGCTTTATTTGCCGCTTCTAATCCTTCATTTTTTTGTTTACCCTCTTTTTTCTCTTCATCTTCCGTGAAAGAGTTCCTCATGTCTCGCATGGCCTTACCCATAGATTTGGCGGCATCGGGCAATTTGCCGGGACCAAAAATAATGAGCACTACCACAAGAATGAGAATTAAATGGGTTGGTTGAAAAATACCGCTAAACATTCAATATCCCCCCTTTTAAGTATGGATTTTACAGCAGTAAACTTAAGTAATAATATCCATTACTACTAAATAAAACTATACTATACTATACTATAGTTTTTTTTTAGTATTTTTGCAATTGTATATTTTTTTAGTTAATTTGCAATTATTTGTATATTTTTGAGCAAATTTGTCGAACATTTAATAGAAATGTCATAAGTAAGCATATAATTACCTGACCATGATGGTTTTGGAGCCTGGTATCATTCTGGGACAAGCAGGTGCTTATCTAATGAATCAGTGGAGTAAGGTTCTGTAGGCTTGTTTATTCATGGCCTGCTTTCCTTGTATATTAGAGTTAAGAGGCCATTTATTCTTTTAAGGGAATCTTTACATTCGTTTGGGTGGTAAATAGGATATATTTTCGGGGAAGGAAGATCAATGCTGCAGTTTATTATGGAGGGAAAGAGACCATGAAAGGCAACCTCTGGGTAACCGTATGACCATAAATTAATTTTGGAAGTCTAATGCCGGTAAATCCAGTTTAATTAACGTATTAAGCGGGCAATATCTAGCCTTTGTAACCTGGATGTCACAACCCGATACCAGCCTATCGGAGCAGGTGCAATGCCTGTGCTGCTTTTACCCTTAAAAGGCTGATATCGGTGTAGAACCAGCCCGGTCACTAGCTGACATAAACATTTTAATTATTCTTGGTCAACATAATATCTTACTCTAAAATTTACGCCAATTTGGTTAGCTATGGCTCTGCAGGTTTGAATGTCCTTTGTGTTTATTATATCTACTACAGTAAAAACAACAGTTGGAACATGTTTTTTGCTCTGTATCACTAGTGTTGCATAAAAGCACTTTTCCATTATAAGGGTATTACTAAAGACC
>JAENYS010000028.1 GCA_016841645.1 Desulfoscipio geothermicus
ACGTGATTTCCACTTTCCCGGAACTGCGATTTCATCGCACAAGAATATTCACTTACACAATCTCTTTCATTAAATTATTACCGAAAACTAATTCATAAAATTAACTTATACCATAAGGATATTTTAATATGTGTTTAATGCTTCTGTTTAATAATAGCTCTATTGTTAGTGACTCTTAGCAGGGTAATTTTTCATGAAAGTTATCGTAAAACTTTACTCTATTCCCCTAATAACTTACCTATGAAATAAAGCCCATTGGAATCACCTCCTTTAGAAGTAATACCTTCTATCCTGAAAATAAACTTTCATATTCTTATGGTGCCATGTAAGCCAGTATGGATGTCTATTAACCTAGTAACCTTGCTTGACTAGATCCTACCATTTCCATTGTTAATTTCCAATACCTGGCACGCAATACGTAGGAATTAATATGTAACCCGTCAATATCCTTGCTTCAACCTTCAATTTTCGTGCATAAAATAAAAAAGCAGTTCTATTATTTAGAACTGTTCTATGTAGAAACGGTATACCAGTTTTTATAATTAAATCCTTATTTATTCCAGGGAATATATATCACAAATTGCACACCAGAATAATTTTCAGGCTCTGTTAAATCTAACTGACCGCTGTAGCGATCCACAATCTGTTTAATTATGAACAACCCCAGGCCACTGTGACGCTTTACATCTTTGGTAGTATATCCGGCGTCAAAAATACGATCACGTATGTCTCCAGGAACAAAATCGCCGGTATTGGATACTTTTATTTGCAGCCCCATATTGTTATTACAATTAATTACCAGATCCACCTTTGGAGAGCGGCTTAGTGCTGCCGCGTCAAGAGCGTTATCCAACAAGTTGCCGGTTATTTGAGTTAAATCTTCCGGTGTAAGCGGCAGTACGCCATTTGGTATATTAACTTGCCAATTAAAATTAATACCACGAGACTTGGCTTGATCTTGTTTAATGCTTATGAGAGCACCTAATTCTGGCGGGTTCATACTTATTAAATTGGCAATTTGGCGTACATTATTATATATGGTCTTAATGTATCCTTCAGCTTGGTTATACCGCTGTGCGTTTAGATATCCGTATACTGCTGTAAGGTGATTATAAAAGTCGTGGCGCTGGACTTGCATTTTAAGATTTAAGTTATGCATTTCTTTGCTATAGATCAATTCTGTTTCTAATCTGGCTTCTCGTTCCGTCATCTTTAATGTATATCCGGCTAATAGTAAAGTAGCAATAGCGGAGATAATAATAACAATACTACAAGTTGTTACCAGAGTAACAAGGTTAAAACTTGGGTATACGGCTGCAGCATAAATATGAAAGCTAATGTTAAGTAACACCAACATCAAAACTTGGATAAGACATAGGATAAAAAGATATCTCTGACTTATAAAACGCTTATTTGCCATCATCATTTCTTCGAGCAATGGGATCCGCCATCCATGCCTGGCGGTTGCATAGGTTATACTGGCTAACAAAGCCAGGTGTGGCAGGGTAAATATTATTCTCAGCAGGGGGTCGGAAATGATATCTTTTAGTTTATATGAAAAAATTTGGGCTAAAAGGGGGACGGATATGCCTTCCGTTAAACCTAAGATAATACTTGCAAGTATCTGAATAATTATTGCTAGATTCCAAGGCACCCGAAAAAAGAGGTGGAGGAAGACAACCATCAATATTACTTGTAGAAAAGTATGTATGCCGAAAGGAAGCGGCAATGATCGGATGACATATGAAAACAGTGAAGTGAGCAGAGAAAGTGTTGTAAGAGATATGAATGATTTTTTTTTACCTGCCAGTGTTAGAGCTATGTAGTATAGGACTAAACTTTCCGGAACTGATACACCTAAAAAGGGAATAAGTAGCATGAAATCCATCTTTACTTCCCCTTAAATATCATGATTCGAGCAAATTCACCAGGGTATGTACCCGATCCCGGCTGAGTAGAGCCTTGCCTCTGTTCTTCTTAAACTTCACTTCATAATAAGAAGAGCCGGAAAGATTAACCACCCGCTCAACCTGTTCGATATTGATAATATAGGACTTGTGAGAACGGAAAAACCTTGTTCCCAACTTCTGTTCAAAATTCTGCAGGGTATCCCCCACTGTATGATCCCCATTAACGCAATGAAGAATAGTATGGCGCCCATGCTTTTCCAGGTAACAGATATCATTAATGTTTAAAAACACGCGTTCATAACCTGAATTAATAGCTAATTTTGTGTTTTGTAAGCAGGAAGCGATTTTGGCGAGGAGCCTTTCCGGTGCATACAATGCCTTTTGAATACGGCAGAGGGTATTTTTTATTCGTTCTTTATCAATAGGCTTTAAAATATAATCATATGCGTAGATCCGATAAGCTTCAAGACAATATTCTTTATGGGCGGTAATAAATATAATATACAAATCGGGCTTCAGTTCTAGTATTTTTTCAGCCAGGTTTATACCTTTCATGTCGGGCAGTTCGATGTCCAATAAGGCCAGGTCCGGCTTAAGATCGTTAATAAGCCTGAAGGTATCTGCTGCATTTTCTGCTGTCCCTACAAGTTGAATATGGTCTAACTCACATAAAATTGATTTGAGTAATAGCAGCACTCCCGGTTCGTCGTCAACTGCTATGGCTTTAACCGGTATCACACTCCGGCACCTCCTGAGGTTATCAATGTAAAAATTCTTAGTAAATTAAGCTTATTAAAATTGGCTATAACAAACAGTTTGTTATATGCTGCTCAGCTATAGGTCTTGATTGTATTTAAGGTTTTAAATTAGATTGTTCATGGTGCCGTAATGTTACCTATAATACTTTGTTTTCTTTGTGCAAATGCTATATTAGCGGAAATTTTTAAGGTATTATTGTTATATAATGTTTTATTATTTTATTTAAAAAGTTTATTGGATATTTTACCATTAAATGCTTTTTTTATCAACTTATTAGTTGGGTCGAGGAGACCGGCTGGGATGAACGCTCCAAGATGCCGTACATATCTGAACCTTGTTTGGATATAAGTGTCTTTGAATGAAACCGTGTTCTAGAGTAATGCTTCTCCGGATAGTTGTTCACTTTATTGTACTTTAAAGTAAATTGTCGAGAGCGGTGATTAGTATGTCTCGCCCGGTAAGACCTAGAGTACCTTTTGTATATCGGGGCAAAGACGAATTTTCGTCCAAACTTGTCGAGTGGATTGGCCAGGTATTTTATGACGTGCTGCCGATGTACGGGTATGAGATACGTGAAGAGCAAATTTTTACAGCTTTTCAGCTGGCTGATGCCGTGTGCAAAGGAAAGGTTCATTTTGCGGAGGCGGGGCTGGGCACCGGGAAGACTTTTGCCTACCTGCTTACAGCAGTTGCCTACGCCAGGTATAAAGGAAAGCCTGCCGTGATCGCTTGCGCTTCAACGGTTCTTCAGGAACAGCTCGCCGGTCCAAATGGAGATATTGAAAGGCTGTCGGGTTTGCTCGGGCTGGGTATCGACGCTCGTATGGCTAAAGATCAGCGGCAGTATATTTGCGATGTAAAGGTTAACCGGTTTGATAATTCGCTTTGGGGTCAGGCGGGTGAAAAAATTGAGAATGTAATTAGCTGGACCGGGGAGACCGGTCGTGGTGAACGCTCCGAGATGCCGCACGTATCTGACCGTGTTTGGGCGCAAGTGGCCTGGGATGAGACCATGTCCTGTGATACATGTTCGACGCGGGGGTTTTGCAAGCTTGTTAAGGTTAGGGAACATTACCGGGCGGCCCGGGATTTGATTGTATGTGATCACGGGATTTTCTTTGACGACTTATGGACTCGGGAAGAAAGAATTGCCGATGGCAAGCTACCCCTTTTGCCTGATTATTCAGCGGTTATCTTTGATGAGGGCCATAAAGTGATGCTTCCCGCAGCGATGAGAGCCGGCCGGCAGGTTGTCGAAGGAGACATTAACAGCATGCTCTTATCCCTCGAACAGATCCAGGGGGCCAGGACATCCTTGTTATCAACTGTCGTTGCCTTGGATTTGGCCACCTCTCTTTTCTTTGAAGTTTTGCATCGCTCAACCATTCAGGATGAGCGAATTGACCGGTTCACCGTCCGGATAAGTGAAGAACTGCTTAAGGCAGCGGACACCATGCGGCGTGCCTTTGAAACCTTGCACCTTGAGCTGCAGAACGAGCAAGAACTGTACATCCAATCAATTTCGGATACCCGGCTGCAGACCTATGAAGCCATGGTGGAGAGGGCGGTTGCGGCTCTAAGTAGATTTGGCCGGAATGGCGGCAAAGATGCCATTGTCTGGGTTGACCGATCGGACAGGAGCCTTTGGGTCGTGCCCCGGGATCTTAGTTGGCTATTGAAAAAACACCTCTTGGATAAGGGGCTGCCCGTAGTTTTTTCCTCTGCAACCCTGAGCGTTGCAAGGGACTTTAGTTACATTGCCCGTAACATTGGAGTATCCGGAGCGTCAAGTTCATCCGTGGGCAGTTCCTTTGAATATGATAAACAGGTCCTGATATACTTGCCACGACAATTTCCAGTTCATAATCATAAGAACTGGTTTCCTTTGGCCTTGGGGCGTTTGGTAACTTTACTGCGGCTTTGGGAAGGCCGGGCACTGGTGCTTACCAATGCTCCGTCCGAAGTGCGAAGAATTAGAACAGGGCTTCAAGAGTACCGGTTCCCCTTTAAATTTTATTGGGAGGATAGCGCGGATCGTGGATATCTAATAAGAAGATTTCGCGAAGAAGTATCGTCGGTACTAGTTGGCTCCGGATTTTGGGAGGGGATTGACGTGCCCGGTGAAGCGCTGTCTCTACTGGTGATCTGGCAGCTGCCATTTCCGCCGAGGGATCCACTAATTGAAGCCCGCAGGCGTGAGGTGATAGAACAGGGTCTTGATCCGGTGACTATGGTGGATTATCCAGAAATGGGCTTAAAATTAAAACAGGGGTGCGGCAGGCTGATTCGCACACGTGATGACTGGGGCGCGATAGCCATATTGGAACCGGTGCTGGGCATGCCCTGGGAGCGTGCTGTGATGGGTGCTCTACCGGAGGGTGCCCAAGTTGTGGAAGAGTTAGCTGACCTTCATTTGTAGGGGGAGCAAGGGGACGGTTCTGCTGCTTCCAATTTTGGAAGCAGCAGAACCGTCCCCTTGCTCCCCGTCTCCGCACACCAAAAAAACAGTTGACCTTTGGCATGAATATGATAAAATATTATAAAATTAATGCATGTAAAAGTAATGAAGGGGAAAAGTAGGCGTAACACAGCTTTACAGGGAGGAAGCGCCGTGGAATGGAAGCGCTTCTAAAGTATGATTCGTTGAAGTTCACCCCTGAACTTCCGGGTTGAAACAAGTTGTAAGTAGGCTCGGACGGAAGCTTCCACCGTTAAAAGGAAGGGGTATAAGGAATATTTCTTTTACCTTGCTATTAAGTGGGTCTATTTAGGCCAACAAGGGTGGTACCGCGAAATCTTTTCGTCCCTTATGGAGGGTGAAAAGTTTTTTTATTTTGGTACACCTGTTATAGTAGGGGGATTTCCTATAATCTTGGAGTGGGTTATTTTAATAACCAATAGGGGTGGTACCGCGGAAGGCCACAGCTTTCGTCCCTACGAAAAGCTGTGGCCTTTTTATGATAAATCTCCCAACTCACATGTGCGGCAGGCTTTACCTTGGCCGCGCCATGAGAAAGCAGGGCACAATAAAATAACGTAAAGGAGAAGATGATTAGTGTACTGGGATCGCGAAAATGAAACTATGTCCCGTGATGAATTAGCTGACTTGCAGTTAAAAAAACTTAAGGCCTCCGTGGAAAGAACTTACAATAATGTGCCGTTTTGTCGTCAATCCTTCGAAAAAAAAGGCGTTACTCCTGAGGACGTGCAAACCCTGGATGACTTACGCAAACTACCTTTTACCATAAAAAATGATTTGCGGGATAATTACCCGTTTGGCCTTTTTGCCGAACCCCTGGATAAAGTGGTAAGACTGCAAGCGTCATCCGGTACAACAGGTAAACCAATCGTGGCAGGTTACACTCAAAATGATATCTATCTTTGGGCGAACCTTATAGCCAGGGCGCTGGTTATGGCCGGGGGAACGAATAAAGATATAGTGCAAGTTGGTTATGGATACGGTCTTTTTACCGGAGGTATGGGGGCTCATTACGGTGCCGAGCGACTGGGAGCCACGGTAGTGCCCGTTTCAAGCGGAAACACCGACAGGCAGCTCATGTTAATGCAGGACTTCGGTACCACTATGTTAGCCTGTACACCGTCTTATGCTTTATACCTTGGCGAAGAAGGCGCAAAACGAGGGATAGACTTTACCAAGATGCCTTTAAAAGCGGGGGTTTTCGGGGCTGAGCCATGGTCTGAGCGCATGAGGGAGCAGTTGGAGCAAAAGCTGGATATAAAAGCTTTTGATATTTATGGCCTAACTGAAGTAATGGGACCCGGGGTAGCTATGGAATGTCAAGCCAAACAAGGCCTGCACATTTTTGAAGATCACTTCTTTGCAGAAGTTATTGACCCTGAGACGGAAGAACCACTTCCCTATGGTAAACCGGGCGAACTGGTGATCACATCTTTAACTAAGGAGGCTTTTCCTGTAATACGTTACAGAACCAGAGATATAACCATTCTTAATCCGGAACCCTGTTCATGCGGGCGTACACATGTACGTATGCAGCGGATAACCGGCCGCACTGATGATATGTTAATTATTAAGGGAGTCAATGTGTTCCCGTCACAGATTGAAAGTGTACTGCTGGAATTTGGAGAAACCGAGCCCCATTATCTGCTGGTGGTTGACCGGAAAGGCAACTTGGATGACATTGAAATTTGGGTTGAGCTGTCTTCTGAAATGTTTAACGATAAGGTGCGTAAGCTGGAAGATTTGGAACGCAGGATATTCTCGCGGATTCACAGTGTGCTGGGCATATCAGTTCCCATCAAGCTGGTGGAACCGCAGACCATTCCGCGCAGCGAAGGTAAAGCCAAACGGATTGTGGATAGGCGTGAGATTTAAAGTCTTAATTAAATCTATTTCTCGCAGATTCTTCCGGGTAAAATAGTAGCTATTAATGTAGCCTGTTCTATAAATATTTTCCGGTGCTTCGGCAGTATGCTGTCGGAGCACCGGTTTATTGTTATTATAGACAGTTAATTGGGCAGGTCTGTAAAGCCTAGGCAATGGAAAATTTAGCTAATTTGAACGTCCGTTAAAAAAATTTGTAATAACATTTACTGTGAAAGAAATGGAAATATCACTTTATTGAGGAAACTTTTTTATAATGAAATCCGTCTCTTCTAATATGGATCGGGTCATTTGGGTTAATCCGATTCAACTAAATATAGGGGGTGTACTTAAGGTGATCAAGAAAAACATTATCTTCATTGCCGGGGCGCTCATTATAATAATCTTCAGCGGAGTTCTCATAACAAATGGCTTTGGTTCCGATAAAAAGAATAATGACTATGATAAAGATAATTATTTGTTTTCCGAATACAATCCGGAGGATTTATTTATTTATCAATCCCAGTATATCGGAGATGCCGGTAATATTGGCAACCTTTTAAATAATCTGCCTCTAGGGGATTATAACAAAGGCATTTCACTGGCTACAGAAAATAAACCATATGGCTTAACTGTTAATTATGATTTTGGAAACACTGATATAAAAGCAAACCAAATAGAGGCAACTTTTCTAAATAATGCAATAATAGTTTTTTCGCTGATAAAAAATGTTGAGTACATTTCTTTTAATACCACTAGTGACACCACCGGATTAAACAAACAGTTAAAATATCGGTACTCAAGAACCGAGTTCCAGGAAAGCTTTCGTAAAAATTTATGGGAATATTCCAAGGATATTAATGTGTTTAGTGATTTTTTAAAAGATTTAACATTTAAGCTGTGGGTTTTTCCAGAGCAATATACGCCTGCCATGTCCAGTACCCCGGGCATCCGCATTGCGGCGGAATACCGGAGCCCCGTGGAAAAGGTTCGTTATGCAGCGGATAATGGAGTGTTGCTTACATGGGACGCTTCCACCGGTAAATTGTCTAAAGGCATTAAAACAGTTGATTTAGCTTATGGCAGTTCAGTATATTGGTCACCGGTGAGTGAACATGGGCAAATTAATAGCAGCAACAGTGTTAAGGTAACTGTAACGATGTTTGACCCCCAGGGAAATAAGATCGATAAAAAGCATGTCATCATCATATACGATGGTTCGATGTACTCAGTTCAGTCCACGCCCGGTATTGTAATCGGAGTGCAAACACAGGCTCCAGAACCAAGGAATATTGGGCAGGCTGTCAGTGCTGCCATAAAGGAACAAGGTAAAAGTTACCTGGGTGGAGAGTGTATAACTGAGGGGCATGTCATTTTGGATACAGAGGAGCGGAATGGAACGGTTAAGGCATACACCGTCGCTAGTGTGGGGTGGTTCGGTTTTGAAAACGGGGTATTTACCAAAATAAGTGGCAGTGGGGCAATTCCAACCGTCATGACATTTTCCAAAAATCAAAATGGTACTTACTCTTTACACGAATACAAAGAACCAATGGACGGAGCCGGTTATACCGATTCTATAAAAAAGATGTTTCCCGCCAAGCTGCATGATCAGGTGCTTACTAACCAAAAAAGCTACGCAGACCTGGCCGGGCAGCAGGAAGAACAAGCGGCAATATATTTAGTGAGCATTGGAAGAACAGCAAAGGTAAGTGCAGGTCATGTAGAAAAGAAATTAGCTAATATTAATGTTGAAGCTTCAAATAAACTATTCGCAGAGTTAACTAAGTACGATTCGTTTCTTAACAACTGCCCGTACTGGATTGGTACTAAAGAACAAATAGAAAAAGGGGTCAGATATATTTACGAAACTTCTCAAAGTAAAACAAATGATGGTTACGATATGATTATTTTTAATAAAACCCGGGAAGATGGAACTGTCGTTCAGGAATACAAATATAAAATTGTAGGCTGTGAGCCACAGCTAGTAGATTAAACTGTCGGTGACATATTTTAATAAGGTTTTGTGAAAATTTCAAGGTTTTAGCACAAATAAAGTTTAACTTAGCGGGTCAAGGTGATCGAAAATGTAGAACTAGGTATGTTTGTTAACTGATTTTAGTTAAAAGATTAATTTCAAATAGAAGCTAAATGTTGTAAAATTAATACAAGATTACCGGAATAAGATGTAGCGTGTGAGTTTCAAAGATGAGGGAGGGTTCGCTATGGATAACAATGAACAAAAGAAACTCCTGCGGATGATGCTTTTGATCAGGCGGTTTGAAGAAAAACTGGTTGATTTAAGCCAGGATCCCCAAAAACTTGGCGGTATGATGATTGTTTGCACAGGGCAGGAAGCCGTGGCTGCAGGAGTTGGGGCCGCTCTTTTGCCGGAGGATGTAATTATCACTAATCACCGCAGTCACGGTCATTTATTGGCCAAGGGTGCAGAGCCGGACTTGATTATGGCGGAGATATTCGGGCGGCGTACCGGGTACAACAAGGGCAAAAGCGGTACTCTACACATTGCCGTGCCGGAAGTGAACGCTTTGTGCACCACTACTGTGGTGGGCGGGGGTATACCCATTGCGGTGGGGACAGCCTTTGCCGCACAGTACATGCAGAAAGATTATGTTACGGTTTGCTTTTTCGGCAATGGCGCCTCGGACGAAGGCAGCTTCCATGAAGCATTAAATATGGCTTCGTTATGGAATCTGCCGGTTATCTTTATTTGTGAAAATAATATCTATTCCGGCGCCCAGCGTATGGAGGAGCATACTAAAGTTAAGGATATCGCGGATAGGGCGGCTGCCTATGCCATGCGCGGGGAGATTGTAGATGGAAATGACTCCCCGGCGGTATATGAGGCTGTGCAAAGGGCACGGCAAGACTGCCTGTCCGGGGCCGGGCCGGTTTTAATTGAGTGCAAGACCTATCGCTGGGGTGGCCACGGTACTGCTGATCAACAGCTTTACCAGCCCAAAGATGAAATTGCCCGCTGGAAAGAGCAGTGTCCCATTAAAGGATTAAAGGCTTCCCTAATGCGGGCAGGGGTGTTTACCGAACAGGAATTCCAGCAGTTTGAAATCGAAATAGGGCATATAGTGGAACAGGCCGTGCAGTTTGCCGAGACCAGCCCGTGGCCGGATCCGGCGGAAGCTTTGGAAGATGTTTATGTTTAATACTTTGGGGGAGGTAGGTAAAATGCAGGAACTCACCCTGGGGCAGGCCGTGAATCAGGCACTGCGCGAAGAAATGAGCCGCGATGAGCGGGTTTTTATAGCCGGTGAAGGTGTTGGGGTAAGTATCCATAGTGGTCCCTACGGTGCCACCAACGGGTTATTGGAGGAATTTGGCCCACGCAGGGTCAAGGACACCCCGGTTTCCGAGGCGGGTATTGCAGGTCTGGCTGTGGGCGCTTCCGTGATGGGACTTCTGCCGGTGGTGGAGATTATGTTTAATCCTTTTTTTACCATTGCGGCGGATCAGATAGTTAATCACGCGGCTAAGCTTCGTTATTTATCCGGCGGGAAGAGTAAGTTTCCCCTGGTTGTGCGGGTTAAAACGGGGGCAGGCATCGGGGCCGGCTGTCAGCATTCACATAATTTAGAGGCTTGGGTAGCTCACTCGCCGGGACTTAAGGTCGTTATGCCTTCTACACCGGCGGATGCTAAAGGTTTATTAAAATCGGCCATTCGTGATGAAAACCCGGTTATTTTTATTGAAGATATGATACTACACTTTGTCCCGGGATCCGTGCCCGAGGGCGATTATACAATTCCGATCGGGGTGGCGGATATTAAAAAACCCGGCAGAGATGTGACGGTTGTAACCTGGTCCAAAATGCTCGGTGCGGCTTTTAAAGCGGCGGGGCAGCTGGAGCAGGAAGGCATCAGTGTAGAAATAGTGGATTTAAGGACTTTGGTACCTCTTGATGAGGCCACTATTTTGGAGTCGGTCGAAAAAACCGGCCGTTTGGTGGTGCTGCACGAGGCTACCAGAACCGGCGGCTTTGGCGGTGAAATTGCCGCCCTGGTGGCGGAAAAAGCCTTCGACGCGCTTAAAGCCCCGATAAAACGCATAACCGCCCCTGATATACCGGTACCTTTCAGTAAGCCTTTGGAAGATTTCTATATACCCAATGAAAGCAGTTTAATGGAGGCCATTAGAGGGCTTCTTTAGTGCTTTTGCCTAAGTTATTAAAACAATTTTTCCAAAATTATGCTTATGGCAAACAACAAGCGCAGGTTAACAAAACCCTGCGCTTGTTGTTTGGGGGCCTTTCATTGTAATATAATTAATCTTAAATAACATGGTTTCAGGGGGCAGGTAAATGTGATATGTGAACTTATTTTTACCGGTACAGAATTGCTGTTAGGTCAAATACTCAATACAAACGCGCAAGTAATCGAGCGGGAGTTGTCCGCGCTTGGCATAGACGTGTATTATCAGATTACTGTGGGTGATAACCTGCAGCGCTGTGCGGAGACTATTAAGCAAGCGACCGGGCGTGCCGATTTAATTATCGTTGGCGGAGGACTGGGGCCGACTGAAGACGACATTAGCCGTGAAGCGCTGGCCGAAGCATTGCAGTTGGACCTTTTGCAGGATAAAAAGGCCTTGGAGGTGGTCAAGCGCTTCTTTGACCGGCGCGGCATACCTTATACGCCAAATAATCTTAAGCAGGCACTGGTGCCCGAAGGGGGTCAGGCAATTGACAACCCTATTGGCACTGCTCCGGGCATCATAGTGGAGCGAGCCGGGAAGACATACATACTTGTTCCAGGTCCTCCTTCGGAATTTAATATGATGGTTAGGGAGCAGATTATACCCTATCTGGAAGGTAAGCTTGCGGGCCAGGTTGGGGTGATTAAATCCAGAGTGCTGAAATTCTGCGGCATTGGCGAGTCGCTGCTAGACGAGAAACTGAGCGATTTACTAAAGAGTACCAACCCAACGATAGCCCCAACAGCCAAGTTTTCCGAAGTACACCTGCGCATCACCGCTAAGGCGCGGCATGCAAGTCTGGCGGAAAAAATGATTGCTTCGATGGAAAACAGGATTACAGAACGCTTGGGCTCTTATATATTTGGCGTTGATGATGATACTCTGCCCGGGGCGGTTACCCGGGTTTTGAGTGAGCAGGGCAAAACAATTGCAGTGGCAGAGAACTTTACCGGTGGGCAATTGTCATATAAATTATCTTCGGCCGGTGGCGCGGAACATACCTTTGTAGCCGGGCTGATTGCCGGGGACTACCGACAACTACAGGGAAAGGCCTGCTTGCAGTTGGGCGATATACCGCAAAGAGCTAATGAAAAGGCCGAGCATATGGCTGCGATGGTAAGAAAGCAGTTCAATACCAATATAGGGCTTGCCGTTGCTGTGGAGCCGGGCGAGGTTGCCAGGGCCACAGCTACAGGATACAATTTATATATAGCTGCGGATTTTAACGGTCATTTAATGTTAAAAAAGGTATTATGGAGCGGCGAGCGGGAATACATGACCAGGTGGGCCGCTACTATGGCTACGGTGCTGCTATGGCGGTATCTTAAGCATGGTATTCCTTTTGGAAGTTAGATCATTCTTTTTTACTTTTCAACCACTGCAATGGGTTGAAATACCGCCTATATTTAGCGATAAATTCTTTACCCAGGATAAAGCCGCCTACCCAAAAAGAAGCCTCACCTATAACTGCAAGAGCTGTGGAAATGGCTACTTTGGTGCTGGTGGGATAGGATAATAAAGGCACCAGTAGTATGGCGCCATAAAAAACAAACGAAAGCGCCACGCAAGTAAATCCTACTTTTTTTAATTTTTTTGAATTTGAATACTTATTCTTCCACTGCCCCATAAGCCTTCTTCTCCATCTAATAAAGTTTCCCCTTTTTTCGCCGACGATATTATGAAGTATTAGTGTATGTTTGCATTATATCAAAATGCTTCATAAAATATAAAAAATAATTAATTTTTCATTAATGATTATTTAATAAATATATTTTACTATGTAAGTAAAAAATAGATTATTAATTTGGCATGCATAAATTTAACGGAAATGGTAGGTGTCTAAATGAGAGGTTTTTATTTTCTGATTATAATTCTAGCGATAATTACCATATTTCTACCCAATGGGTTAATATAAAACTATATTGTTTATTTTACTAGCAAGAGAGATGGGTGATTTTTTGAATAAATTAAGTTTAAAATACAGTTTAGATGAAGTCCCTCCCTTACCGGAATTGCTTCTTTACAGCCTGCAGTGGCTGGCTATTACCATTCCTACGATTATTATTATCGGTCAAGTGGTGGCGGTGCTGCATTTTGACAACCCCGGGGAACAAGTAATATATGTGCAAAAATTGTTTTTTATCACGGGTCTGGTTATGCTGATCCAGTTGCTGTGGGGACACCGCCTGCCGCTGGTTATGGGCCCGGCCGCAGTACTGCTTATTGGTGTGTTGGCCGGTCAAGGGAGCGGTTTATCTGCAATTTATTCTTCTATCTTAATTGGTGGTATTGTACTAACCTTACTAAGCATAACCGGTTTATTTGCCCAGCTAAAGATGTTTTTCACCACACGGGTGGTGGCAACTATTCTCTTGTTGATTGCATTTACTCTTACGCCTACTATCATGAATATGATACTACCTTCCTCCGGCAGTCAAGTATCTGCTTTATTTAATATAATTTTTGCCTTTAGCCTGGTTTTTTTAATGTTTGTGGCCAACAAGTTTTTAACCGGCATATGGAAAGCAACCTTAATAATTTGGGCCATGCTTATTGGATCGCTGGCTTATTCAGTGATGTCACCGGCATCAGTTGCTATGGATTCCGGCAGCTATAAATTGCTGGCATCTTTCTTTGAAGATATGACTTTTGAACTGTCACTTGAACCGGGTTTATTAATCTCGTTCCTGATTTGTTTTTTGGCTTTATCCATTAATGACCTGGGTTCCATGCAATCCGTGGGTGAATTATTAAAACTGGGTGATATGCCCCAACGAATAACCAGGGGGATCTCCTTAACCGGCTTGGCCAACGTGCTGTCAGGTTTTCTAGGGGTTGTCGGTCCGGTTAATTTTTCACTAAGTCCAGGGATAATAGTATCCAGTAAATGTGCTTCCCGGTTTACCTTGATACCCACTGCTATGGCGTTATTGATGATGGCTTTTGTACCCGTGGCCATTGCATTTATGGACAGCATACCCACTGTGATTATTGGTGCAACACTTGTTTATGTGATGTGTTCGCAAGTGGCAGCCGGTTTACTAATAGCCTTTTCCAAGAAGTTTGATTTTGATGGCGGCTTAATTATAGGTTTGACTATCATGCTGGGGATTATTATCTCTTTTATACCGGCAGAGGTATTAAATACAATGCCTGTATCCCTTAGGCCAATTATCGGTAACGGTTTTGTGGTAGGGGTTATAGCGGTTATGTTTTTAGAGCACATAGTCTACCGGGACAAATAAAAAATTTAAAATTGTTTATTATATTCATAAGAAAGGTGGTGCTTTCCTTGAAAAAAATAAAAAACAAAGACATAGGCTTAAACAATATGACTGTACCGATCCACAGGGATAATGCTGAGCCCGGGTTTATTCCTTTTTACGAATTTGCGGAAGGACTGGCCGATATGAGTAATAAACAAAAACCGGATAAGCATAGTGATTCTCACTAGTAGAAACATATAACAAAGTAAACGATCCGCTTAAATGTCGTAATATTTCTAATTACTAGCAAAGGATTAGCCCTTCTCATATCGAATAAAATAAACCAAGCAATTGCCAAAACTGCGGGGCTAAACTAGGCCCCGGTGCTAAATTTTGCGCGGAATGTGGAACGAAAGTGTAAAAACCAACACTTACCGGGGGTAAAGCGATTGAATTTTTGGCATCACTACTAATACAGGAGGTGAGCCAATTGAAAAATAAAAAAAATAATAACCAGAATAACGTGAATAGGCAAGCGAACGTACCAACACAAAAAGGTGAAAGTGCAGAACCCGGTTATATGCACCTTTATGAGTTTGGCGAGCTGAACGATATGCAGAAAAAGGTTAAAGCCAAAAAAAATGATCAGTAGCACTTAATTTATCTGGATGTCTGTAAAAACCGTTAATGTTGTATTTTGCATTAACGGTTTTTATTTTTATTGATACAGGTTATAATTTTTAAAGTTTTAAGCTATAAAAATTGTAGTAATATGGTAACGAGGGAATACTAAAATTATAGTAATTATGATAATGTGCAGAGTAAGCATGCCGGAGGAGTAGGTAAGATGCAAACAGCAGTGATAAAAGAGTTTTTCAAACAATCGGATAAGTATCTGGGCGGGAAAATAAGAGTTGACGGCTGGGTAAGGACCGTGCGTGTGTCCAAAACCTTTGGCTTCATTGAACTTAATGACGGTACTTTCTTTGCCAATTTGCAGGTGGTGTTTGAAGAAAGCCTGGGCAATTTTACAGAAGTAGCCAAACTGGTTACCGGTTCCGCCATAACCGTGGAAGGCGAACTGGTGGAATCACCCGGTGCCAAGCAGCCCTTTGAATTAAAGGCGGAAAATATTGAGATAATGGGTACTTGTGCGCCGGATTACCCCCTGCAGAAGAAGAGACACACCTTTGAATTTTTGCGCACCATTGCCCACCTGCGGCCCAGGACCAATACCTTTGCCGCTGTTTTCAGGGTCAGGTCGCTGGCCGCCTACGCTATTCACCAATTCTTTCAGGAGAGGGATTTCGTTTATGTACATACCCCGGTGATTACGGGTAGTGATGCCGAAGGGGCCGGGGAAATGTTTAGGGTTACTACCTTGGGCTTTGATAAAACTCCCCGTAAAGAAGCCGGCCAGGTGGACTTCACCAGGGATTTTTTTGGCCGGGAGACTAACTTGACAGTGAGCGGGCAGCTGGAAGCCGAGACCTATTGCCTGGCTTTTGGCAGGGTGTACACCTTTGGCCCCACCTTCAGGGCGGAGAATTCTAACACTCCCAGGCATGCCGCCGAATTTTGGATGATTGAGCCGGAGATTGCCTTTGCGGATTTAAAGGATGACATGAACCTGGCCGAGGCGATGATGAAGTATGTGATCGGTTATGTGCTGGAAAACGCTCCGGAGGAAATGGACTTTTTTGATAAATTTATTGATAAGTCGCTGCTGGCCCGCCTGGAAAACGTGTTAAAGTCTCATTTCGGCCATGTTACATACACGGAGGCCATTGATATCCTGAAAAACTCCCCGGAAAAGTTCGAATATCCCGTGGAGTGGGGTTGTGACCTGCAAACCGAACACGAGCGTTATCTGGCGGAAAAGCATTTTCAAAAGCCGGTTTTCGTCACGGATTACCCCAAACAAATCAAGGCCTTCTATATGCGCATGAATGACGATCAAAATACGGTGGCGGCGATGGATTTGCTGGTCCCAGGGGTGGGTGAAATCATCGGAGGCAGCCAGAGGGAGGAAAGGCTGGATTACCTGGAGCAAAGGTTGGCGGATCTGGGACTTAACCGGGAGGATTACTGGTGGTACCTGGATTTAAGAAAATACGGCGGTACTAAGCATGCCGGCTTTGGTCTTGGCTTTGAGAGGCTGATTATGTACTTAACGGGTATGAGCAATATCCGGGACGTAATATCTTTCCCCAGAACACCCAAGAACGCAGAGTTTTAGAAAAGGACCCGTCACTAGATTATTGGTGACGGGTCCTTTGTGTTTTGCACATAATTACAATATTTGTTCGATTTCGGTAACACATTCGCTTTTGATCTTTCCAACCAGGAATTGCAAGGCATCGATAACATGTGGTCTGATGTCGCCGCCTATCAGCACATACATTATGTCATCACCGAGCTCGAGCCGGCCTTCATTAAGCCAAACCCTGACATGGAAGATACCGTCCATTTTATAGGTTTCAGCAATCGCCGCATCAACCTTTGCTGCGTCATATACAAATTCCATTCCCTTTACCAACGAACCGTCATCAAGCCCTTGGCGTACCTTGGCTTTGGGTGTTTGGCGCACAACGCCATTATGTACTAAAAACATCCCATCCTGTAAAGCCGCCGGATCAGTTTTTACTTCTTTGAGCCATTCATCGATTGATGGCGATGGTTTTTTCATTTTCCCATTAATCATAAACTAATACGCTCCTTTTTATTTTTATTGGTAATATGAATTATTCTGTGTAAACTTCTTGGTTAGCATTAAAATCTTTTATTAATTAATGGGCGGGGAAGCCATTTTTTGGCTTCCCCATCTTGGTTATAATATAGTGGAAATGGACAGACAAGTCAAGGGCGCCCTCTTAGGAGTGCTTGGATTGTTCCTTTATCAACATCTTCAACACAAGCGTTTAATCCCAGGGTGGCTTGACGCAATAATCTTTTTTAGCGGGGACAATGTCCCCGCCTTTTGTCTTATTGAGCAACTGTATATACCGATTCTTTTTTTAATTTTATAAAAGAACGTATTTTGTTCTCAAGCAAGTAAAATATATACCCGGCGCTTAAACAAATTGATAAATTAATTAATGTATAAATGCATATGTGCAAGTTTTTAAAAAGGTAGTCCATATAATAATAGTAAACCATTTGGACAAGAAAAATGTGATAAGAAGCTTTGCCTAATTCAGCTATTAGTTTAACAATTCCTTTTGCTTGCTCTGGAAGTATTTTGAGTCCCAGTAATACAACCATTAGCGGCCATAAAAAAGCAGGGGCATTTTGCGGTGACCAATCAGGTTGTACTGGAAGCTTAAAGTCATAGAAATTATAACTCGTTATATAAAGCAAGCTTACAATGGTCCCAACAGTAACGAAATACCAATTAATTTGTTTGGTTTTAGCAAGCCACACTCCTAAAGCTACTGCAAATAGATATCTTAGAAAAATAAAACGGTAAGTACTTTGAGGCATATTATAATAATAGCAATAAAGCTCAAAAAGCATATTCACAGCGAATGAACCAATTAACATATAATTAATATTTTTATTGGCTATGACATATAGGACGGGAAGGAATAGTATAACCTGAATTAGAAGCGGAACGAAGTAACTTCCCGGCCCTGATCCTCCATTAAAAAATTCTTTTAACCAGTAGTCAAGTTGAAAATTGCCAATTTGAAGGTATTTTGTCAATATGAAGCTGGCCAGCATCTCAAATGTAACTGTAAATAAATATACCCACATAATTCTGTCAAAACGTTTCTTTAATAGTTGCCGGTTATAACACTCAAACAGAGAATTTATCCCGCTCTTCATATAAGATCGGGTACTGCCATAACCAATTAATATAATAAAAATTACCACTGGTAAGGCATAACCATGAAGTGGATACGAATGGCTTACAACTACTGAAACAATGGCAAGCGCCTTCAATAAATCTAATTGTGCATTTCTTGCATTATCTATGATTTATCACTCCGTCATCGCTGCTTTTTTATACTATATCTTTTAACCCACTTATTAGTTAGTTAACTTATTATAGCCTACCCTCGGGACAATAAAAAAGAGGTTTAGTGATAATTCGCTGCCTTTGTATTTGGTGTTATGTGGTAAGGGCTTACACAAGAGCAGCGGGTGCGGATGCAGAAACTAATGGCAAGGTCCCCCATTCCGGAAGCCTTGCCATTAATGGATAACGCTGCTTTTAGATAATGACCAAATTAATCCCGTTTAAACTTGTTTGCTGCTTTATCGACGGCATTGGTTAAATCATTCCAAGCGTCCCTGACGCCGTTTTTAATGTTGCCCCAGGCATCTCCAGATGCATCCATAAATTTGTCAGTGCCCTCTTCGGCTTCTTCAATTGCATCGTCATATTGCAATTTGGCCTCGGCTCGCGCCTGCTGGACATTAGCCTTTAATTCATTAATTTCCGCCTGGCGCTCGTTTACTTCGCCTTCTAATTTGTTAATATAAGCTTTATCAGGATCCATAAATCTGACTCCTTTCTTTAGTTTAGCGATACTATAATATAGTCCCGCTTAAATTCGTTCCGGCAACCGAGATTGCTCATTAATCTTCCTTTTATAGTATTTCCTGCGTTACCTTAGGCTAGTCATGAAGCATTATTTAGAGGCATAACATCAAATAGCACCACTATCAAAGTGACCGGATTAGGCTAGTCATGAAGCATTATTTAGAGGCAAGGTAAGGAGGTTTATCTTAATTTATTCTTTGGGGCAACCTATGAATATAGAGGATTTACCCGGGTAAAGTTTAATTATTATTCATACATCGCCATACAAAGGAGCTTATCATATGCTCAGGGTCACCGGAGTCAAACTTTCCCTTGATGAAGATAAATCTCTCCTAAGAAATAAAATAGCTAAAAAAATAAGGGTAAATGAAAACGATATCATCGAGTATATTATCTTTCGGGAATCCATCGACGCCAGAAAGAGTGAGCAGATTTTTTTCGTATATACCGTTGACGTTAAACTGGCCAACGAACAGACGGTGCTCAAAAGACTTAAGTCCGGTGAGGTAACGGTTACTCCACCAATGGATTACCGATTTGTTCAGCCGGGCCACAAGGTGTTGCATCACCGCCCGGTGGTGGTGGGATTGGGCCCGGCCGGGCTTTTTGCCGGGCTGCTGCTGGCCCGGATGGGCTACCGGCCGGTTGTGTTGGAAAGGGGTGCGGATGTGGACACCCGCACGCAAATCGTGAGCTCCTTCTGGCAGACCGGCCGTTTGGACAAAGACTGCAATGTTCAGTTCGGCGAGGGCGGAGCAGGCGCTTTTTCAGATGGAAAGTTAACCACTTTAATTAAGGATAAACGATGCCGCAAGGTTCTTGAGGAAATGGTGCGGGCCGGGGCTCCCGGTGAGATTATCTATTCTTATAAACCGCATATCGGCACGAATATTTTAAAGACGGTGGTTAAGAATATTCGCCGTAAAATAATCGAATTGGGCGGCGAGGTGCGCTTTAACAATCAAGTAACGGATATATTTACGGAAGGCAACAGACTTATCGGCCTGGAAATCAACGGGGAGCATACTATGGACGCTGAGGTGGTGCTTTTGGCCATTGGGCACAGCGCCAGGGATACCTTTGCCATGCTGCACAGCCGGGGGCTGCTGATGTCTTCCAAGGCCTTCTCCATTGGCGTCCGGGTGGAGCATCCCCAGTCACTGATTAACCGGGCCCAGCATAAAAATTTTGCCGGACATCCCAGGTTGGGGCCGGCGGAATACAAGCTGGCTTACCATTCGCCCGCCGGCCGCTCGGCGTATACCTTCTGTATGTGCCCGGGGGGAGTGGTGGTGGCTGCGGCCTCTGAGGAGGGGGGAGTGGTCACCAATGGGATGAGCGAACACGCCCGGGACAGGCAGAACGCCAACAGTGCGCTGTTGGTAGGGGTGCGCCCTTCTGATTTCGGCAGTGACCATCCTCTGGCCGGTGTGGAGTTCCAGCGTAAATGGGAAGGACAGGCCTTCTCATTAGGCGGGGGTAACTATATTGCTCCGGCGCAGTTAGTTGGGGATTTTCTGTCCGGCAGGTCTTCTAGCGGCCCGGGTGGAGTAGAACCTTCTTACTCCAGGGGGGTAAAATTCACTGATTTAAAGGATTGCTTGCCGGGATACGTTACAGCCACATTAAAAGAAGCTATCATGAATTTTGACCGTAAACTTAAAGGGTTTGCTATGCCGGATGCGGTGCTGACCGGCGTGGAAACTAGAAGCTCTTCACCGGTGAGAATATCCCGGGATGAAAAGTGCCGGTCCAATATTGCCGGTATTTACCCCGCTGGGGAGGGCCCCGGCTATGCGGGGGGCATTATTTCCTCGGCAGTGGACGGCATTAAAGTAGCCGAAGCTATTGCCTCTATATTTAAACCTTCAGTGCATTATCCTGACCATTAAATGATTTACAAAAATAAGAGAATGGTAAAATGTGTAGAAAAGCCGTCCATGCAAGAAAAATTTGACAGGGGACGGCTTTCTTATTGGTAAGTGGCTGCCCGGATCACAAAGGGCTTTTTTATGTTGTATGCTTTGCAGGGAATAATTGCTATCTTGTCGAAAATACAAAAATAATCAGCGTTACCATTATAGACAACATATTCAGGATTAATAAACAACTTTTTTTACAACTCAAAAAACTAACTAGGAAGTGAAAATAGTGTTTGAAAAAATGTTGATGGATCTGCAAAGCCATCTCAGGGGCGGCGGCGTTTTAATTAGCTTTTCCGGGCGATTTTCTCAGGGTATTATTGAAGAGTTGGGGGACGCTATAAAACTGCATATGCAAATCGAAGACAGGCCTAAAAATGATATTTATAACGTTTTTGCCATTTTCATAGAGCAAACTCATAATATTAGAAACTACATTGCCGGTAAGGAAGGCAGCCATTATTTTGATCAAATTACCGGTTCGGGGATTGTAACCATTGGCAAGAGCGAGGGGGCATATTTTGTGTGTTCAGGTAATTTAATTGAAAATGACGATGTTAAACCGCTTACAGAAAATATTAATCAATTAATTAATTTGGATGCAAAAGAGTTAAAAAAACTATATAAAGAACAAATCAGGCGGGAATTGGCACCAGGCAGTCAAGGTGCCGGGGTTGGGCTTATTGATATTGCTCGTAAATCAAGCCAACCCATTGAGTATTCCATAGTAGCGATTGATGATAACCTCTCTTTCTTCAGCATTAAAGTCAGCGTTTAGGAGTGATTATAAGCATGGAAAAATTACATATCGACCAAACGAAAGGAACACCTAAGATTGATTTTGATCCGGATGCCAATAAACTGCTCTTATGTGGGCAATCCTACCCGGAAAACGCTTTTAAGTTTTATGAGCCTATCTTTAATTGGGTTACCGGTTATCTTCTGGCATGTAAGCAGGCCGTGCTCATAGAAATTAACTTGTCTTATGTTAATACAAGCAGTGCAAAGTGTATTTTAATGCTGCTGGAAAAGTTCGAAAGTGCCTACCAGGGAGGCGCACAGATTACACTAAATTGGTATTATGACGCCGATAATGAAAGTGAACTGGAGTGCGCGGAGGAATTTAAAGAGGATATTACATTTTCGTTTAATATTATTCCCTTATCATAAGAGGCTTAACGACCGGCTCTTATATTCAGCTACGGGTTTTGGGAAAGAAGATGATTTTTATACACAAAAGGTCCTCAAAAACAAATATAATCAGTGATATTGCTAAATTTGATGCCGGTACCTTCAAAGTGATTGCGCTGGCTTGTTTATGCATTGCTTTATCGGTGCTTTTAACGGGTAGGTTAAGCTACTTAATAGTGGAAAGAGAAGCAATTAACAAATTAAAATCCCAGGACCTGGTTTATATTGTTCAGTCCATAGCCGGCAAAATAGACGGGCGTATTGCCAGGGCTCAGGAAACATCTCAAATCTTAGCCGGGGATCCGACAATCATTGAGTGGGTTCAAGGCAAGGAAAAGGATAATGAATTGGGACGGCGGGCTTTATATAAAATTAACGAAATCGCCGGGGATTATGACTATAACAATTCATTTATAGTAAGTGCAATTACTAACCATTATTGGGCGGAAAACGGACGTTTAATTGACACTATGACTGTGGAGGATTCGGACGACGACTGGTTTTTTGATACCGTTAATTCCAAACAGCCGGTTTCCATTAGCATTGACTACAATAATGAACGCCGGGATACCTTTGTTTTTATTAACGCGCTGGTGGGCGATCTGGAAAAGCCACTTGCGGTAACCGGAGTTGGGCTTAATTTAAAAGACCTGACTGAGGAGTTTGCCAAGTACGAGTTTGGTGAAGGGAGTAAACTTTGGTTGATAGATGGAAACGGCAACATTCACTTGGCCAAAGATCTTGATGACCGGGGTGAAAATTTATGTTCTTTTATTCCTAACATCCATGATCTTTAATCACAACCCACTCATGAAAATGGGTTTT
>JAENYS010000006.1 GCA_016841645.1 Desulfoscipio geothermicus
AAGACACCGCCCTTTCACGGCGGTAACCCGGGTTCGAATCCCGGTGGGGTCACCAATTCAAAGCTATCTTTCCTGTAAATGAGGGGGGTAGCTTTTTTATTTTTTAGGAGTGACTATTTTCCATCTAACATCCATGATCTTTAATCACAACCCACTCATGAAAATGGGTTTTCAAGGTTTTGAGTTAATAACGTTGCCAAACGTTGGCCCAGTATAGCAGAGGCATGCTCGGTTTCTACGTATTGACGTGCTTTTCTACCCCACTCGGCAGTACGCTCAGGGTGTTCTACCATCTCCAATAAGGTCTGCACTATATCATCTTTATGGCCACCGGGTAAAACAACACCACCGCCACTTAAAGCAACCGGGTTGTCGTCAGCCCGGTCACATAGAAAAATAACAGGTAAACCGGCAGCCATATAATCGAATATTTTGTTCGGGCTGACCCCCCATTGAAAAACTGGGGAATCTTGAAAAGAATGCATACCTGTGTTAACTTTTCTTAATAAAGATGGCACATACTCTTTAGCTACCGGATTAACAAAAGTGACGTTGTCCAGCTGCTCCTGTGCGGCTCTATTTTGAAGCCGTGGTTTTTCCGGGCCATTACCCACCAGAAGAAAATGTATGTTCATTTTACCTAGATTTTTAAGAGCACAGGCGGCATCAAGTATAGTATCTAATCCATTGGCTATACCATGAGTTCCGGTATATATAGCAATAAACTTACCCGATAAGCTTTGGAAAATATTTTCCATTTCGATGGATAGGGGTCGAGGGCTGCTGTCATAACGGGTTAAGTTAACACCGTTTGGCAGGTAGAATATTTTTTCTTTGGGAATGTTAAACTGTGCTATATATTCACCAGCTTTTGGTAAGAGTGTTATAATCCCATCGGCCTTACGGTAAAGAAATATTTCCAGCCGCCTTAATAACCGGATAATTGGTTGGCGTTCTGAAACTTTTCCGATATCAATAAGTACCTGGGGCCATAGATCGCGCACCTCGAAGATAAAGCGGCAACGGTGATGTCTGGCCAGCCAATAAGCGGACAATACAGCAAGGAGATGCACCGAGGATCCAATGATCATATCTGGTTTTTCCCGCTTCCAGGCTGTCTGTAGTACCTTTTTTGTATAATCAAGCATATTCCGCACTCTGTCCCGGCCATTGTCCTGGTATGCTTCGGTTTTTAGCCAAACAAAATGCACTCCATTATGGTATTCTTCTTTAATTGTCTCACCGGGTAAAAGATGGGCCTCGCTATGGGTTTGGTGATTAAAGGATGCTGCAAATATAGTAACCTCCCAGCCCAATTGTACTAATTCGCCGGCCAGATCAAAATGACGCGTGCCACCACTTTCATTGGGGCCGATCGCATAATGATTTAATATCCACAGTTTGGGCATTATTTTTTCTCCCATAATTATATAAGGTTATATCAGCCGTTTAAACTGTTTAGCTATTATCAGATAACCATTTTTTAATAACCTGGCAAACATATTCAATTTGTGCTTGAGATATTTCCGCATCCATAGGCAGGCTTAGAATTTCGTGACCGGCTTTTTCGGTAACGGGGAAATCGCCTGCTTGATGACCAAGATATTTGTAGGCGGGTTGCAGATGTAATGGTATGGGGTAATGTATTCCTGTTGAAATACCTGCTTTTTTGAGGTAATTTTGCAATGCATCTCTTTGTTTAACTCTGATCACATAAAGGTGAAAAACGTGTTTTGCTAATTCTGCCACAAACGGGACTTGAAGGTACGATTGGCCTGCCAAACCCTCCGAATAATAATGAGCATTTTTCACTCTTTTTTCTGTCCATTCAGCCAGATATTTCAGCTTGACTCTGAGTATTGCTGCTTGCATGGCATCAAGACGGCTATTGTATCCTTCCATAAGGTGCTCGTACTTTTGGGTGCGGCCGTGATCTCTAAGCATGGCGATAGATTGGGCTACTTGCGCGTTATTTGTAACCACAGCTCCAGCATCACCATAGGCACCGAGATTTTTGCCTGGGTAAAAACTAAAGCAGGTGGCGTCTGAAATCATTCCAATCCTTTGCCCATTATATTCGGCGCCATGGGCCTGGGCGGCATCTTCGATAATTCGCAGTGCATTTTTGCCTGCGATTTCATTAATCTCATCCATAGGGCATGGCTGGCCGTATAAATGCACGGCAATAATTGCCTTAACCGGTAAATTCTTTGCTCTTAACTGCTTTATTTTAGTTTCCAGTTGGTTGGGGTCAATCAATAATGTATCCTGGTTTACGTCAACAAAGACAGGTTTTGCTCCCACCCGGGAGACTGCTTCGGTGGTTGCTATGAAGGTATTTGGCACGGTAACTACCAGGTCCTCATTTCCCACCCCGATGGCTTTAAGCGCAAGGGTAAGGGCGTCAGTGCCATTGCCAACGCCAACACAGTGCTTGGCATGGCAGAAGGAGGCAAATTCCTGTTCAAATAGTTGCACCTCAGGACCCATAATAAAGTTTGCGGAATCCAAAACATTGTTAATAGCTTGTTGGACTTCAATTTTTATCTTTGCGTATTGGGCAGGAATATCGACAAAAGGGATCATTAGCATAATGCAGCTCCTTTTTATTTATAAGGTAGGTTATCTAAATCGTTAATTATTTGGGCCGGGTTACCGGCCACTACTTTCTTGGCTGGTACATCCTTGGTTACAACTGACCCGGCGCCAACCAAACAGTTTTCTCCAAGGGTTATGCCGGGTAATAGAGTGCTGTTTGCTCCCACCTTAGCATTTTTCTTAATATGGGCTCCTTTTAAGTTGCTTTTGGCGTCTGGTGATAATGGGTAAAGAGCATTTGTAACAACCACATTGGGCCCTATCCAGGCACCTTCCTCCAAGGTACAATACTCTGGAATAAATGCCTGGGAATGAATACGCACTCCATCGTTTATTAAAACATGATGTTCAATAACACTGCCGGTACCGATACTGACCTGATCACCAATGACGTTCTCTTCACGGATCATGACAAGATGTCCGGTTTGAAAATCGGCACCTATTTTATTGCCGGCATATATTACGGTATAAGAACGAATGATGGCATTATCGCCAATCACTGTGTCCAGTTCGCCGTCGGCCTTACCCTTTGGAGGAAGGCCAATAATTACACAGTTGCCTATATGAACGTTGTTACCGATTTTAACATTCGGGTAGATCTTATAATCCATTGGACACATCCTTAGTTAATTGGCTGTTGGCCATAATTCTCCATATTAATTCAAGGGCTTTTTTACCATCTTCACTTTTTATTAAGGGTTCTCTTTGCTCAATAATAGCCAAGCTTACATTCTCAATAACCTTATAATGGCCGTACCACTTGGGCACCTCAAGCACATCATTTGGCGAAATTTCATCCACCTGCCAGGCGCGAATACTATTAAGCTTAGGGCCACCTAAAACAACGCAACCCTTTTCACCAATAATAGTTAAAGTTTCCTCCAGGTTTTTGGGGTAAGCGCAGGTGGTGGCATTAATGGTACCAATGGCGCTGTTTTTAAATTGAACAATGGCAGCGGCAGTATCCTCAACTTCAATATCATGTCCTAATGTTGCCCGATAAGCTTGTAAATGTTTAACTTCACCCAAGTAGTAAAGCAAAAGATCAATATGATGAATAGCTTGGTTTAAAAGTACGCCGCCATCCATTAACCTGGTCCCTCGCCAGGCTGCTTCGTTATAATATTCTTGTGGCCGGTACCAATTCACGCAGGTACTGCCTGATATTATTCGACCCATGGCTCCCTGGTCTATCGTTTTTTTTAATAAAATAGTGGCGGGTAGAAAACGATTATTTAAAACCGTTGTTAATATGCGTTTAGCTTTTTGAGCGGCATAAATCATCGCGTCAGCCTGTTCCAGTGTCATGGCCATTGGCTTTTCAACCACAGCATGCTTTCCTGCGTTAAGAGCGTCAATAGCCATTTGGGCATGCAGGCCGCTTGGTGTGGCAATGATAACAGCATCAATATCTTGGTTTGCTAAAAGTGTGTGATAATTTTTGAAAGCTTGGCAATTAAAGCGCTGGGCCATAGATTTTGATTTTACCAAATCGCTGTCCGCTACCGCAGTCACACAGGCGGTATTTAAGTTTTCAAAAACATCAATATAACGCTCTGTTATTGCTCCGCAACCTATAATGCCATATTTAACGAACCTGGCTGGTTTCTGGTCCGGCAAAATTTCCCCTCCTGCTCTGGCAAAATTTTATAAACATTGCTTACACAATACGCGAATAATCACTATATGGTTACATAAAAACATATTAAAAATGCAGGGAGAGGGAGCTATAAAAACTTACTCCCAGTGTTTTTTTTTGAGTTTAGACCGGCTGCTGTATACTATGCAGGTTTTATTTCAGTTGATAAAGATATTTGCAAGGCTATTTTTTTATCACCTTATCTGCTGTTCTTCCATATCATAGAAAATAAAACTTACCTTGCACGGTATAAAAAGAGAGGGAATATAGTGGAGGACAGGCAAACTAGGGTATTAATAGTAGGTGCGGGTTTAGCCGGAAGCCTGGCTGTTCAATCCATTAACAATATGAAAGAGGGGCCGTTGGTTATCGGTTTTATTGATGACGATGAGAACAAACTAAACTTAAAAATCTGTGGTTTACCCGTTCTGGGCAATCGTTTGGATATTCCGCGTATTACTGAAAAGCACAAAGTAAACGAAATAATTATTGCCCTGCCTTCAGCGCCTCCCGTTGAGGTAAGCGGTATTATCCAAATATGTGAAAGGCTGTCCGATGTTAAAATTAAAATACTGCCTGGTACCTATGATTTAAAAACTGGTCTCATTAATCCTACCCCCATACGAGAAGTGCAGTTAGAGGATTTATTGGGCCGTAAGCCGTTATCCCTTGATTTAAACAGTATAAATAACTATTTAACTGACCAGGTGGTACTGGTAACCGGTGCCGGTGGTTCGGTGGGCACGGAGCTAAGCACCAATATAGCCAATAGCAGCCCAGGACAATTAGTGTTAATGGGCCGGGGAGAAAATAGTATTTATGAAGTGGAAAGAAAGTTAAAACTAAGCCACCCGTATATAGATATAGCTACTGAAATAGCCGATATCAGAGACCGCGGCAGAATGACCAGGCTGTTTCAAAAATACAGACCCGGGGTTGTCTTCCACGCCGCTGCTCACAAGCATGTGCCCTATATGGAGAGGATACCTGAGGAGGCGGTAAAGAATAACATCTTAGGAACCTGGGTTATGTGTGAAGTGGCACATGATTTTAAGTGTGACAAATTTGTTTTAATATCCACCGATAAGGCTGTTAAGCCAACCAGTGTCATGGGGGCAACTAAAAGGATAGCTGAAACCATTGCAGTAATGATGAATAATCAGAGCCACACTAAATTTTCCGCTGTTCGTTTTGGGAATATACTGGGCAGCAGGGGCAGTGTCATACCTTTGTTTGAGAAACAAATTGCCGGGGGCGGGCCGGTTACCATTACTCACCCGCAAATGACGCGCTATTTTATGACGGTAAGTGAGGCTGCCTGGCTGGTTATCCAGGCGGGGGCAATCGCCGTGGGAGGGGAAGTATTTGTTCTGGATATGGGTGAACCCGTATGTATAAAAGACCTGGCCTATAAACTTATTAAGTTAAATGGCCAACAGCCTGAAAAGGATATTGCCATCCGGTACACCGGCATAAGACCGGGCGAAAAAATTACCGAAGTTCTTGTTGGGGACGATGAAGAAGTAAAAGCTACCCGGCATAAGAAAATATCTGCCGTTTATAGCTCGATGAAAGATTTCGCCCGGTTGAAAGAGCTGCTTGCCACCCTGGAAGATCCCTGTTTTTCTTATGCGGAGGAAGATATCAGGTGCCTGCTGCAGCCATATTTAGGGTAAGGCGCTAAAAAGGGGATTGCTGAAACCGCAATAACGGTTTTAGCAATCCCCTTTATTTTATGTAGACAATGACTAGCGTTAATAAGTGCAGCAGTTGGTCCATGATGCTGGCGGGATGAAAAACTTTCAATTTACCGGTGGCTACTCTCATTTTAATAAAATCTATCATGGCGTGTGTGGCAAAAAGAAATAGCACTTTCCATGGGGCAAAAAGGCTTAGTAGGCCGAGGCCGGGACACATGGCCAGGGACCATAAGGAGGCATGGATGAGTAGCCCCAAAAAATTTTTTCTTTTATAGATACCCAGTTTTGTTTTTTGTAAGGTGTATTCTGTGAAAATGTGGCCACCAAGTGTTATTAGAAGTGCCGGTAACAGCAATTGCATCACCTGCTTTGAGTCTTTGTTTATACTAACTTTTTACTGATTGAGAGTGTATTTGCGTCGTATATGCCCATTAAACGCTCGGAGTTGTAACACAACATTTTCCTTAATCATATCTTTATCAAAAAGATATTTGCTATGGAGGAGAACAAGATAATGCAGGTGACTATTATTGGATCAGGTTATGTTGGATTGACCACCGGAGTGGCTCTTGCTTACCTGGGGCATCAAGTTACTTTGGTGGATAAAAACCCGGTGGTAGTAGGCTCTTTAGTAAACGGTGTCAGCACCATATATGAATATGGCATGGATATGTTAATGCAAAAAGCCAGGCATAATATCAATTTTACTACTTCCTTTGCCGGGGTTGGTAGTTCTCGGGTAATTCTTATTGCGGTGGGTACACCATCAAAAAGTAACGGGGATGCGGACCTTGGTTTTGTGGAAAGCGCAGTGACCCAAATAGCTGAGCAGCTTGATGGCAACAATTACCCGGTTATTGTTGACAAATCCACCGTGCCTCCGGGGACGGCCAACAGGGTAAGAACGCTGGTCAATAATATACTGATCGGCAGAAGATTGCATCCGGAGGTTAATGTAGCTTCCAATCCTGAATTTTTACGGGAGGGAACCGCTTTTTTGGATGCGCTTTATCCCGACCGGATTGTTATTGGCGCTGAGGAACAATCAACCACGGAACTGCTAATTGAACTTAACAAGCCCATTATTGAGCAGGATTTTGTTGTCCCGGCATCTTTGCCCAGGCCAAAGGGATATACCGGTCCGGTATTGTTTTCTACTAATCCTCTAAATGCCGAATTGATTAAATATGCTTCAAACGCATTTTTATCCGCCAAGATTTCCTTTATCAATGAATTTGCCGGGCTGGCAGAACTATTGAACGCAGATATCATTGAGATTGCTCACGGCATGGGCCTGGATAGCAGAATCGGTGATAAATTTCTGCGGGCCGGAGTGGGTTGGGGAGGCAGTTGTTTTGGTAAAGACGCCCGTGCTATACTGTACACCGCCCAAAAATATGGTTATTCTCTCCCTTTGGTGCAAGCAGCTATTGAAGTGAATGACAGGCAGAAGAAGCTGGTGTTATCGAAAATTCGTTCCGCTTTAAAAACGGTTCCCGGTAGCACCATCGGCATCATGGGGTTGGCATTTAAGCCCGACACAGACGATATTCGCGATACACCCGCTAAGGATTTGATTTCTGAATTGCTTAATATGGGTGCCTTCATCAAAGTATATGATCCTATGGCTATGGATAATTACAAAAAACAATATCCTGATTTGCCCGTGGAATATGCTATGGATTTGGAGAATTTAGCTAAGGGCTGTGACGCGCTGGTGCTGCTTACCGAGTGGGAGCAGTTTAAGGATGCCGACTTGCCGGCACTGCGCCAAATGATGAAAAGATATATATTCATTGACGGAAGAAACTTGTTTGATCCCCGGGTGATGAGCGAACTGGGTTTTGTGTACTGTGGTGTCGGCAGGTGTGTGCAGGTAAAAGAGCTTGATGCTGCTGGACCAAAGGTACAGTTATAATGTCGGAACATCACATATTAAGTACCCAAGACAGCGACACCTGGCTGGCGTTTTTAGCCAAAACTTCGGTTCCGGATATATATTTTACTCCCGGGTATGCACAAATTTTCAACCGGGAAGGTGATGCAAGGCTATTTGTTTATGAAAAGGACGCCCAATTTATTGTTTACCCCTATATTTTGCGCAGGGTGCACAGTCCGCCGGGCAAGCATACAGGTAAAACATACGATATAACTTCCCCTTACGGTTATGGCGGTCCCCTGTATTCAGACGGAGTGAATGAAAGTCTGATTAGTGATTTCTATACTTGCTTTAAGCAATACTGCCGGGAAAACCGAATTATTACCGAATTTATTCGTTTTCATCCTTTGCTTCAAAATCATGTGTTCATGAGCGGCCAGGTTGATGTGCAGAGAAACTCCACGGTGGTATTTATTGATCTAGCTAAAAACATCGATGAAATCTGGACGGGTTACCAGCGCAGCAACCGAAAAAATATAAAAAAAGCCATGCGTGAGGGTGTGTCGGTGACCATCGAAGCATCGCTCCGGTACTTCTCCGAATTTATCGCTATTTATGAGCAAACCATGGACAGAAATCTGGCCGATAAGTTTTATTATTTTTCCCCCGACTTTTTTAGCAGGATACACCAGGGTTTAAAAAATCACTACGTGTATGCCCAGGCCTGGCTAAACGGGCAAATTGTGTCCACAGAGCTGCTGATTTATAACCGGCATTATATACATTCCTTTTTAGGGGGCACCCTGGCGGAGTACTTTCCATACCGCCCCAATAATTTGCTCAAGCATGAGGTTATCAAGTGGGCTAAGAAGCAGGGTATCAGATATTTCATATTGGGTGGCGGCAGAAGTGATAATGACGGCATCTTTAAGTATAAAAACACCTTCTCCGGGGAGTTAGCCGGGTACTACATCGGTAAAAAAATTCATGACCGGGAAGCCGTGGACGAACTAACGGGCGCTTTATCCCAGGCGGATATCGGGGCAGGGTTTTTTCCACCTTATCGGAGGTGAGCATAGCTATTAGTAAAACACAGGAAGTAATTAAAAGATGGTTTGATATTATTTTGTCTTTAGTATTACTGGTAATCTTTAGCCCTTTTATAGTTATAATCGCCCTGGCTATAAAGATAACTTCGCCGGGGGAAATTGTTTTCAGGCAGCAAAGGGTGGGCAGGTACGGTAAAAATTTTTACTTGCTTAAGTTCAGGAGTATGGTAAAAAACGCCCAATTTTTCGGATCGGGTATGCTGCTGGAAGAAAATGATGCCAGGATCACCCTGCTGGGTAAGTTTTTGCGAAAAACCAGCCTCGATGAACTGCCTCAACTGATTAACGTTTTAAAAGGCGAGATGAGTATTGTTGGTCCCCGCCCTGCACCTTTGCACCACTTACCTAAATATGATGACGAGCAAAGGCGCAGGCTGCAGGTAAGGCCCGGTATTACCGGGTGGGCTCAGGTAAATGGCCGGTTGGCTCTTTACTGGCCACAGAGAATTGAGCTTGATGTGTGGTATATTGACCATTATTCCCTGTGGCTGGATTGTAAAATTTTAATAAAAACTGCCTTAACTGTTTTTGATAAAGAAAGTTCTGTCGCCAAGCCGGATCGCAAAGACGTCGATCCTTTTATGAAAATGTAACGGGTGAAGTTGACAGGAGGAAAGAGATGGACTTAAATGATTGGACAGTACTGGTTACCGGGGGTGGGGGCTTTATGGGTTCCCACCTCTGTGGGGCACTGTTGCGTGCCGGGGCCCAAGTGAGGGTGATAGATAATTTTGCCTCGGGCCGGCCGGGTAACCTGGACGGTATTATGGACCGGTTGGAGTTGGTCAATGGCAGTGTGGCCGATGAAAAAAAAGTACAGCAAGCCTTTTGCGGTGTAGACGCAGTGGTACATACCGCTTTTCCCATGGCCATGCGGGAGCGTTCCCTGGAAACAGGCATAATGGTGGATTACCTGGCGGGGTTGTTTAATTTACTAAAGGAAACCATCTCCAATAACGCATTGTTTGTATATGTATCTTCCATTGCAGTATATGGCAACCAGCAATACGTGCCAGTGGATGAAAATCACCCCCTGGAACCTGTTATGCTGCACGGGGCTGTGAAACTTGCTGGTGAATACCTGTGCCGTACATTAGCTCACAGTCACGGTCTAAAGGCCGTGATACTCAGGGCGGCGGATATTTACGGGCCTAAAAACACCAGGGTTAGCGTACCGGTGAGGTTTTTAATGAATGCCCTGGCGGGGCAGCCTTTGCGGGTATTTGGTTCCGGCCGGCAGTCCAGAACATATACCTACGTGGATGATTTTGTGCAAGCCGTGCTGGGTGTTTTAGTGACCCCGGCTGCAGTAGGCCGGGTGTTTAATGTCGCGGGAGACCAGGTGGTATCAATGTATGATTTGGCGCTATTGGTCAAGGAGATTGCCAATAGTAACAGCCCGGTGGTTTTGGAGGAAAATATGCCCACCGATGACCGGCGGTTGGTTATAGACGGCTCTTCAGCCAGGGAAACGTTGCATTTGGGCCAACCGGTAAGCATACGGGAAGGATTGGCAATAACCAGGGATTGGCTGCTACAAGATCCGGGTTTTTATAAATAAACAGCTAATTAGCCGTATAAAAAAATTGGTGAGGCGAATTTGGTGAATAGAAATAAGTTTTATTATATAGCGCTGCTCGTGCTATTTTTCGCTGTTGCACTGGGTTTTGTTTATACGAGTAGTTGGGCAAAAAACAATATACAGTCTTTCTTTGGTAAAGAGGCCGGTCATAGCGCTGCCGGCGTCGGGATGGGTTCAGAGCAGCCGCAACCGGCCAAACCACAAATTGCCCGGTTGAAAGATCCTTTAAATATACTGGTAGTGGGTATTGATAAGGCATCCTCAATCAATGGCCCACCCCGTCCGGGTCCCTGGCGGGCCGATGTAATTATATTAATCCACGTGGACCCTGATCGCGAACAGGTTAGCCTTTTATCTATTCCTCGGGACACCAGAACCTATATACCCGGGCATGGCATGGAAAAAATCGCTCACGCCCACGCTTACGGTGCCATGCCGCTTACCGTTGCCACGGTGGAGGAATTGATGGGGGTGCGGGTTGCCCACTATATGAGCCTTGATTATGTAACCTTTGCCCGCATGGTGGATATACTGGGCGGTATTGAAATTGATGTGCCCAGAGAAGCAATCACCAAGCTTATGCATTTTATGCCTGGCAAGCAGCTCATGGACGGCCGGCAGGCCTATGAATATATTCACAGCCGGGATGAGCCGCAAGCTGATATTGCCCGCATTGACAGGCAGCAGCTTCTTTTGCGCACCTTGCTGGAAACGGTGCGTGCACAAGCCGGGGGCCTGGATTTAGCCAAAATGTACCTCGAATACAGAAAAGGTTCGGATATATCCCTGTCTTTGAGCGACATATTAAAACTCGCCTTATTTGCCCGGGATTTAAAAGCAGATAATCTTATAATGCATACATTGCCAGGTCAACCGGACTATATTGACGGCATCAGTTACTGGATAGCCGATCAGAAGGGTTTACAGAAATTGCAACAGCAGATGTTTTTGCTGCAGGATGATGAAAGTTAACTATTGAAAGATGAGGGACGCCAAACATAGAAAGCCGAACAAGTAAAGGGCCGCTAGCCGGCTCTTTACTTGTTTAGTCGTTAATGCACCGGCAAGTGGTCACTGGTATTTCGCCAGTGACATCCAAAGGTCTATTTTCAGTACATTTCAATGTTAAACATGCTTTCCTAGTCTTCCACAAAATGCAGTGTAGTGTGCCATCCCACCTTGCTTTACATCGTTTAAGCTCTAGATATGGTTTATACCAGATTAGCTTGTTGCCGGTATATTGGTCTACGGTTAACCTGTCATTTTGTCAAGGTATGGTAATTATGCCTTAATATAACGGCAACTGGACAGGAACGTATATTTTTAGATTATCATATTTTGGGACTATGTAAGCCAAAGGGGGCTTGATGCACCTTTTTGATTTTCCATGGTCAGCAATTTTTAAAGCGCATGTTTGATCTAATATTGGGATTTTTAATGCTTACTGCCACCCTTCCTTTTTTTATTGTCATTGCTTTACTAACCAAATTAGATTCTCGAGGTCCTGTGTTATTTACACAAAAAAGGCTGGGTAAAAATGGAAAACAGTTTAATTGCCTGAAATTTAGGACAATGGTTGGTGATGCCGGTGATGTTTTACGGCATGCTCTGGAAAAAGATCAGGCATTAAAAGAGGAGTGGAAATTTAACTTTAAATTAAAAAACGACCCGCGTGTAACCCGTGTGGGCAGTTTTTTAAGAAAAACCAGTCTGGACGAGTTGCCACAAATAATAAATGTGCTGCGGGGGGAAATGAGCCTGGTTGGCCCCAGGCCGCGGCCTCTTTATGAGCTGGATGGCCAAAAAGACGACCATTTGTTTTATGTTGGCTTAACAGTACGCCCCGGTATAACCGGGCTCTGGCAAGTCTCCGGGCGCAATGATTTGGATTTTAAACAGCGCATATTGTTAGATGCCATATATGTACAAAATTGGTCCCTACAATTAGATTTTTTATTACTATATAAAACAATCAAAGTTGTTTTAAAGCAAACGGGGGCATATTAATACGTCTTTGTATTTCATTAATCAATATTCTCAACAGTAATTAGCATATTATGTATGCCCGTACACGTGTATTTAGAGATAAATCGTGGTGTGGAGGAGATTGGCTTTGTCCAGCATAAAACAGTGGCCGCGCCGGGATAGTCGTCCTGTATCACTGGTGACGGGAGCAGCGGGTTTTTTAGGCAGCCATTTGCTTGACCGATTACTTTTTGAAGGACATCGCGTGGTGGGAATTGATAATTTTTGTACCGGCAGTCGGGAAAATTTATATGATGCCCGAAAAGCAGGCCGGGATAATTTTATTTTCATTGAGACCGATATATTAGCGGAATTTACAATACCTGATTTAAATTGGGATTATGTATGGCACTTGGCCAGTCCGGCCAGCCCGGTGGAATATCGCCGGCTGAGTCTTGAAACTATGCTGGTGAATAGTGCCGGCACCAAAAAAATGTTGGATATAGCGTTAAAAAACCGGGCCAAATTTTTACTTGCCAGTACATCGGAAGCGTATGGCGACCCCCTGGTACACCCCCAACCGGAAAACTACTGGGGCAATGTAAATCCTGTCGGTGAGCGGGCTTGTTATGATGAAAGCAAGCGTTTCGGGGAAGCGTTGACTTTGGAATACCACCGGCGCTATGGTCTTGACGCCAGAATCATTAGAATCTTTAACACCTTCGGCCCCCGCATGCAGGTGAATGATGGCCGGGTGGTGCCCAACTTTATCTGTCAGTCTTTGCAGGGGAGACCCCTGACGGTATATGGCAGCGGTGCCCAGACACGCAGTTTTGTTTTTGTATCTGATGAAATAGAAGGTTTTTGGCGGGCCATGCTGAGCGATAATACGGACGGTGAAATTATTAATATAGGTAATCCGGACGAATATACGGTGCTGGAATTTGCCGGGATAATCGCTCGCCTTTGTGGAATAGAGTTAAATATTATTTACAAGCCCCTGCCACCCGACGATCCAACCAGACGCTGCCCGGATATTAGTAAAGCCAGGAGACTACTGGGCTGGCAGCCGGTAGTGCCACTGGAACGAGGTATAGCCATTACCATGGATTACTTTGCTGCCCGGGGTACGGTGCTCCGAACAATGGGTAAAATGAAAGATCTGCGTGTTCCTGCAGATAAAGCTGTTATGCACAAATGTAATGATGATTGGTGGCTTTTGTAATCTTTGCAATGGGCCGACATAGTGTTTTGATGGCCTGGTATGCGGCTACTTGGCTGATGGGTTGAACATTTATGAATTTGCGTAGAATTATCTTAAAAGACGGCGTTTATTTGGCTGTTCGGCAATTATTAGGCATAGTAATCAGTTTAGTGGGAGTAATTTTAATTACCCGGGCTATTGGTCCGGGTAATTATGGCCTCTACGCTGCTGCTCTGGGCATAGTCGGCTATGCGAGCAACCTGGCGGGCCTGGGGGTGCATGTTTATATTATCAGGCGGCCAAATGAGCCTGGTATGGACGTTTTCCACCAGGCCTTCACACTAATGTTAATTTCCGGTGTCTTAGGTGTGGCGCTGGGCGCAGCGGCAGTGCCGCTGCTGCAGCGCTGGCTGCAAAATCCGGCTTTTGGGCCGCCCTTGTTGGTAATGTTATTTACATTGCCATTGACTATTTTATCCGGGCCGGCTATGGCCGGGTTAGAGAGGAATTTGCGCTATCGATCCGTTGCGGTTATCGAGCTGACCGGCCAACTAGTTAACTATACAATAGCCTTGATACTGGCTTACCGGGGTGAGGGGGTGTGGGCACCGGTCGCGGGCTATGTAGTAGGGCAACTTTATTTGCTTGCAGCTACCTGCGCAGGGGCAAGAATCATGCCTCGCCCTTACTGGCGCTTATCCCTGGTTAAGGAAATGCTGAGCTATGGTGTGGGTTACTCGGCATCTATGTGGGTATGGCAGCTGCGCTCGCTGGTTAATCCATTGCTGGTCGGCCGTTTTGCAGGTCCCGAGGCGGTGGGTTGGGTAGCCTTGGCTATTCGTTTGGTGGAGGCCATGAGCTTTATAAAGGGAGTAACCTGGCGCATTTCCATTGCTGTTCTTGGTAAGCTGCACGGGAACCTGCACCGTTTAAAACAGGCATTAGAGGACGCAATGTTGTTGCAGGTATTGGCTGTCGGGCCGTTGTTGGCTGTGTTTGCCTGCGTAGCTCCCTTGTTATTGCCCCGTTGTTTTGGGGAGCAGTGGCAGCCGGTTCTGATAATATATCCTTTTATTGCGCTGGGGTATCTTATCAATGCTTTATTCAGTATACATTCTTCCGTCCTTTATGTACTTGGCCGAAACTGGAAAGTAACGGGTTTTCACGCGGCGCACATAATTCTTTTTGTTGGGGGGGCGCTATTATTTATACCCCGGTGGGGTTTACTTGGCTATGGCTTGGCCGAAGTTTTAGCGCTGGTTGGTTATCTAGTCATTTACCGCCAGGTGGAGCATCTGCTGTGCCCTTCTTACAGAAGTGTGGTTCCCTGGTTGCTGGCTTTTTTACCCCCGCTTTGGGCTGCGAAAATCATTATGCCAATAGGGTTGCTTTTTTGGATACCTTTATTAATAGTTGTGGCTGTTATCAAACCGGGTAAAAAGATTATCGGATATATGAAGTTTGCCAAAATGGGGGAATAACATAGTGGGGCCGCTGGTCAGCGTTATTATTAATAACTATAATTATGAGCGTTTTTTGGGTGATGCGGTGGAAAGCGCCTTGTATCAGACTTATCCCCGGGTTGAAGTCATCCTGGTGGATGACGGCTCCACTGATAGTTCCCGGGAGGTCATTGCGGCATATGGCAGCCGGATTATCCAGGTGCTAAAAGAGAACGGGGGGCAGGCCTCGGCCTTTAACGCCGGTTTTGCAGCCAGCCGGGGTGAAATATGCTGCTTACTGGATGCCGATGATATTTTTCTACCCGATAAAGTTGAAAAAATTGTGCAGGCTTGGCGGCAATATCCTCATGCGTTGCTTTATTATCACCGGATGCAGGTGGTTGATGCCCGGGGTACGGTAAAGGGGCGGCCCTGGCCGTCAAGCCTGTGGGTTGGTTATATCCGGGATAAAGTGGAAAGGTCCGGCGGTTGGTGGCCAAGACCTACCACAAGCGCGCTTTGTTTTGCTCGCCATTATTTAAAGCAAGTGCTGCCCATGCCGGAAGAAGGTTTTCGTTTGTGCGCTGATGCCTACGTGGGTGATTTGGCTCCTTTTATGGGCGCTGTTGTTGGTTTACCGGAAGCGCTTACCCTTTATAGACTGCACGGTCGGAATTACTGGAGCGCCCCGGTGGTCGGGTATGATAACGAAATTAAGAGAAAAGCCGAACAATATATTTTTGAGCATAAACAGTTAAAAAAAGCTTTACGTAAAATGGGCTGCACAGCAACCATAGCTCTTGAACGGCACCTGCCATATTTACAAACCACACACGTTTTGGAGGGAAAACCGTCATTTTGGGAAATGACCTGTCATATTTTATTCTATTCCACATTAGGTTATCCGGCTCGTTTGAAGCAGCTGGCCAAGTTAATCCTAAAAAAATGGTAATTTGTATGGCAAATATGTATGCAAGGTGGTGAGGCTACATAAAAGAAAGGGAAAATACGATGGTAAATATAGCGGTCTGTGTAGCCACTTGCCTGCGGCCCCGGGGATTGGAGAAGCTGTTGGTTAGCCTTGCCGGGCTTTGCTTAACCAAAAGTCCCGAATTAAATATTACCGTTATTGTCGTTGATAATGACCAGGCCGGTTCGGCCCGGCAAGTTGTTGAGCGATATATTTCACGATTTCCGCAGGTTATTTATGAAATTGAACCGGTGCGTAACATATCCCTGACCCGCAACAGGGCGGTGGCCGTAGCCGGCAAGTTAAATTGCGCATATATTTCTTTTGTCGATGACGATGAATTTGTTGAGCCTGCCTGGCTGGACGAAATGTTTAGCACCATGCTTAGATACAGTGCGGATATCGTTATCGGGCCGGTGGCGCCTTTTTTTGCACATTCCGTGCCCAGCTGGCAGTTAAAAGGACGGTTTTTTGAACGGCCCGCTTATAAGACTGGAGAGCAGTTGCGCTGGGGGATAACCGGCAATGTTTTGTTCAAACGCGAATGTCTGGATTTACTGGAAGGCCCTTTTGAGGCCAGGTTTGGTCTTACGGGGGGTGAGGACACCCTTCTTTTTGAACGCTTGTATTATGCGGGAGTTCGCATGGTCTGGTGCAATGAGGCCATGGTGTGGGAAACCATACCCCCTAGCAGAACAAACCTGGCCTGGATATTGCGCCGTGCTCATTTCAACGGTAATACACTCGCGCTGGCGGAAAGGGCTCTGGGGGCCTCCGGCAAAAAACTGTTTATCCGTCTTCTGAAAGGGGCGGGGCGTCTGTTGCAAGGGATGCTTCTTTTATTGCCCACTATGTTATTAGGTCCTGCCTTGGCAGCCCGCTCCCTTGTTTGCATAGCGCGTGGCGTTGGTATGATTACCGGCGTATGCGGGTATAAATTGGAGGAGTATAAAAAAATTCATGGGACATAGTGTACAAAAGCCATGTTGGTGGGAATATTTGTTTGCGGCAACGGCCCTGCTTCTTTCCACAGGCGCGTTCATTCCTTTATTTAAAAAACAAGGCGGGGCGGAAATCGACCCGATGCAAGGTGATACCGTCATGCAGGCGCTGTGGCTGGGGGTTTATGCAGTCACCTGTATTTTATTATTGCTTCGGTCACGACAGGTGCTGCAATTAGTTTGGCAGCACCGGTTATTATGGTGCCTTATAGGGTTGGCCTTTATTTCTATCGCTTGGTCCGAAGCGCCTCAAATTACCCTGCGACGAAGTATAGCTCTTTGGGGCACCACTCTTTTCGGAATTTACCTGGCCACACGGTATACGCAGCGGGAGTTGTTGAAACTATTGGCCGGGACGTTTGGGTTTATTGCCATACTGAGTAGTGCTTTTGCTTTGCTGTTGCCATGGTATGGCCTGCAAAATGGCACAGATGATTATATTTGGCGAGGTATTTATGAAAATAAAAATTACCTCGGGGCCATGATGTGTTTGGCGGTTATTGTTTGGTTGATTAATTACACCAGTAGTATCAGGACACGACTAGTGGCCGCATGTTTTGCATGTATATCTGCGTTGCTGCTGATTTTGTCCAATTCGGTTACCGCCCTTTTGGTGCTATTGCTGGTTTTAGTAATATTATTTATGTGCATTGTGTATAGCTATTATAATATTTGCAGCCCCTTGTTTATTGTAGTGATTTTGGTAATTGGCGTCCTGGTTTCATGGATGGCTTACTCTCACTGGTATGATTTATTGACGATCTTGGGGCGCAATAATACGCTATCCGGTCGTACCGTGCTATGGCAATTGGTTTGGGATAAGATTCAACAACGTCCGTGGCTGGGGTACGGTTACAGTGCTTTCTGGCTGGGTTGGGATAGTCAGGCGGCCGGTGTTTGGAACATGCTGCATTGGACCCCCCCGCATGCTCACAACGGTTATTTGGATCTATGGCTGGAACTTGGTTTAGTTGGGATATCGTTCTTCGTCCTTTCGCTTCTTGCTAATTTTCGAAAAGCCTTTGTTTTAGCTTTAAAAGGAAGAGATATGGTGGATATTTTTCCAGTTTTGTTTTTTGCTTTTACTGCACTATACAATATCACTGAAAGTACTATTATGGCCAGAAACTCTATATTTTGGGTTTTGTATGTGGTGCTTACTGTTCAGCTGAGTACTAATTATTCAATAAATAATGTTGATACCGCGTCTGACCAAGTTTTTAGAGAATAAGAAGTTACTATGTAAGTGTCTTTGTATTAAGAAAGGTTTTGGTATTATAGTAAGTTGACGGGAAGGCGGAAATTATATGAAGGTTGTGAACATAGTAACCCAAATGGAAGCGGGCGGTGCTCAGCAAGCGGCAATGAATATTGCTGATGTGTTGCAGAAAAGAGGTTATGAAGTCGAGATCTGGTTTTTATATATGAAAAGGCCAACTTATCAGGGATGCCCGGGGGTAAGGGTTATACTTAACCACAGGCCTGTTTGGGTAATGGATTACGTGCGCATTTTATGGGGGTTATTTTTACTACTGCTTAATCAAAAACCGGCAGTGGTCATTACCCATACCTATTATGCTAATGTACTGGGGCAGTTGGCGGCCCGTCTGGCCGGGGTGCTTATCAGGTTGGCGGTGCAGCACAGCCCGGCACCTACCTATCCCCGGCTGGCTCGGTGGCTGGATTTCTTAATGGGCAACACGTTTTTTTATACGACCAATATAGTCGTTTCCGGTGCGGCCTACCATTCCTTTGATAATTATCCGGTCTGGTACCGGAAGCGGTTAATGGTTATACATAACGGCATACCTACGCCCCAATTAACCTTGGACAGGGAAAATGCCCGCCGTCGTTTTGGGCTACCGCTTATAGGACCTTTAATTATTAATGTCGGTCGTCTGTCGGTAGAAAAAAATCAGCAAATGTTGATAAAATTACTGAAACACCTGCCCGGTGTACAATTGGCCATTGCCGGTGATGGTGAGTTAAGAAGTACTTTGGAGTATGAGGCCAATACCCTGGGGGTGGAGGACAGGGTTTTTATGCTGGGCGAGATATCGCCGTGGGAAATAGGTGGATTTTTATCAGCGGGGGATATATTCGTTTTCCCTTCTCATTATGAAGCCTTGCCCTTTGCGCTGCTGGAAGCCATGGCAGCCGGCTTGCCCATAATAGCGAGTGACATTGATGCACTAAGGGATGTACTGGTGGAAAACGAAGGCAACCAGGTTGGTATATTGGTTCAGCCGGGGGATGAATATGGTTTTGTGCAAGCGGTAAAAAGTGTGCTCGAAGACGACTCGTTAGCTAGTTTTTTAACTAATAGGTCAAAAGAAAGGGCAAGGTTATTCAGCCTGGCGCAAATGGTAGATGCTTACGAGCAGTGTTTTTTGGAGTTGGCCCATGATGCAGGTTAAAGAACTACCCGTTTGCTCCTTATTGGGTATTAAAGTACACGCGCTGACGATGACGGAATTGCATACACTGATTAAAGATGTGGTAGATAATCAAAAACAGTGTATCATTGGACACCATAATTTGCATAGCCTGTACACGTATCATCATGAACCGGAAATGCGAGAATTTTACCGGAAGGCTGATTATATACATGTGGACGGGATGTCTTTAGTTTTCCTTGCGCGACTCCTGGGTTTGCCCCTGCATAAAAAACACAGGGTTACCTATGTGGACTGGGTACGCCCCTTAATGAATGAAGCGGCCCGGCAGGGGTGGCGGGTGTTTTTTTTGGGCTCAAGGCCGGGAGTGGCTGCCAGGGCGGCCCGCACCCTGAAGAAAGAAACGCCTGGTTTGCAGTTAAAGACAATGCATGGTTATTTTGACGCTGCTGCGCAAAGTTCTGCAAACAGGGATGTTTTGCAGTGCGTTAATATGTATAAGCCTCATATACTCATGGTGGGTATGGGCATGCCCAGGCAGGAGGGTTGGGTTTTAAATAATGCGGGTAATATTAACGCCAATGTAATCCTTACGGTCGGAGCCTGTATGGATTACGTGGCCAATGCCTTGCCCACCCCGCCGCGCTGGATGGGGCGACTGGGGCTGGAGTGGCTTTTCCGGCTTTTTTCCGAACCAAGGCGATTGTGGCGGCGGTATTTACTGGAACCATGGTTTATACTGAAGCTGATGGTGCGGGGAGTGGGGGGAAAGTGAAGTTATAATAAAAGAGCTACCAACAAATAAAATCAGCTGATATGCATTAGCTGATTTTATTTGTTGGTATGATCAAGTTTAGCAAGTATGTTGCATGGTTTTGTCTTGTTTCATTGTAATAGGGAGAAATTTTTAGGTTGCAATTTAATTCCGAGGGTTTACTCGACTGCTCCTATAACAATATTTACCGTCACATTCCGTAACCATTAAATAAAAACCACCTTGTTTACTTTTGTAAATTCTATAGTTGTAACACATTGCCTCATAAAGAGAAAAAAGCTTTTAGCGTTAACCCCGAAATTAAAAACTAGCCATTTTTATAAACGGATGGTTAGCAGTATGTACTTACACTGCTTAAAGCCAAAACAGACTTCTATATCTTGAATTAAACCTTGAATTGCGGTGATGTCTTGTGTATTGCCTTCCAACACTTGTGCAATAACCAGGTTCGTCTTCTTTTATTATTACATCAACCACGGTTGCTTTAATAACAATTAGCTTGGATATAGTCTTCTCACCTTCCACAGTAAATTCACTATATTCAACATTGGGGGAGACTTTGACCTTATCGCCTGGTTTTATGCACGGGTAATCAATAAAACAATCAAACTTTATATTAAAATGTGCATAATGAACTGGTTGAGAGCCGTCACTTACATCCCCTACATATTCTATGCTTATTTCCAGGTGGCTACGCACAATAATTTTATCTTTAATGACAATAACTTTATCTATTTCTGGTTTTACGCCAGTAAATATAATTTGTTCAATTGGTGGTTTATTACATGGCACTTCTAAATAACCATTAACCAACGCTTGACAAGAAGGGCGTTTCATTATTTTTCCCCCCCTTCGTTCTCATCTAATCTATACTATGGAGAATTAAAAAAAAAGTCACAGCTTTAAAAGCATTGATATTAATTACCAGAAGTAATGAACATTATTGGTTTTTTAATCATAGTATATACAAATAATGAAAAGGAGGTAAAATTATGGATCTGCAATCAAGCATTGTCGAACTTTGCCCACAAGCGCCTGATAGGGTAGCCAAGTATTTCACTGAAATTTTCGTGGCGGACACTGTTAAAATCCCCGAACAAAAGCCTGACAAAGAACAGATCATAAATGTCGGTAGGAACATCACTTTAAAAGATGTGCAGACTATAGCAGTAAACCTTCCCGATACCCCTGATGTTGATGGCAATAAAATTTTTGTGGCAGGCAGTATTGACGTTGGAATGCAATACTCAGCCGATAGGCCGGAGCAGACTGTCCACTTTGCCGGTTTTCAACTGCCTTTCCAAACCATTATACTAGCAGACTGTGGGGAATTAATACCCACCGACGACACTATTTTTGGACCCAATAGCTATGTTGTTCATGTATGTGTAGAAAAAATAGAATATCAGCAAATTGATAAACGTACTATCTTCTTCAAGCTGCTTTTGCTTATCTGGGTAGAGGAAGTTGTTGCTCCCTAATATTTGATTATTAAATAATTTAAAATAAAGGAGGATTGGCTATGAATTGTTTAAATGGAACTACTAGCCTGGCCAATATGGCATGCCCGGTCTTAACCCCGGATGAAACGCTTAATTTCTTTACTGAGATAATACTTTGTGAGATTCTGGAAATACCCTCTCAAAAACCGGATAAAGAAAAAATTACCAACACAATTACAAATTTTGTTGTAACTGACGTTTCGGTAATAGACGTTGATTTGGGCGACGAAGTTGAGGGCCGCAAGAAGGTTGCCGTGCAGGGTACTTTAAAACTAGGTATTGAATATTCGGCGGATGAACCCGAACAACAGGTACACTTTGCTAAATTTGATATACCTTTTCATGGCATAATTGGTCAAAGGCCCTGTGATCCTTTAACCAACCGGGGGCTTATATTAGACCCTGATTTTGACATTGATGACTACACCGTTAACCTCTGCCTGGAGCATGAACAGTATCACCAGCTTAGCCCAAGGAAGATAAAAGCTGTTTTAGTGCTATTAATATGGCTGGAACCTACTACTCCCTAGTGTTTGGCTGTAACATATCTCATTAAAAAATTAATTAATAAAGTATTATTATAAGGAGGGAACAATATGGCCTTAGCATTTACCGGCATTTATACCCAGGTGCCTGTGGACAGCAAGCTGGTTATTCCACCCCAAAAACCGCCTATGGAATGTATTCTAGATACCTTTGTCACCGTCGATATTGAAAAAGCAATCGTAATTGACACGCCTTTGACTTACCCCGAAACAGAAGGCGCTCCACCCTATGACCAACTTCGCAAGGTTGTTGTAACGGGTATTGTTAATATTAAAGTTAAATACTCTGCGCTGGTACCTGACCAGAAAGTGCATGTTGCCCATTTTGAAGCACCGTTCTGCGCCTTAATTGAATGGCCTGACGGACCGGCCCAGGGCACGCCCATTGTTATCAAACCCACAATAGAAAAAACGGTATTTTTGAGAGAAGACGAGAGGCGTATTTTTAAGGCAATCCTGCTTCGCCTTGATGTTTATCGCTAAAACTAATTATTTTAAAAGGAAATAAAGCCAAGTACCTTTTTCTAAGGTACTTGGCTTTATTTCTTTATATTGGTTTATTTATACACGGAGTTAATATTTTACCAAACACAATTATACATTAATTTAAATATTTATCATATTATGTCTATAGATATTTAAAGAATCGGAGGTGAATAAATGAATTGGAACTAAAAAACAGTGAACTGCTCAAGTCACTTGACGGAGCTGTATATAATGCAATCAGTTCAAACTTACCGTTAACATTTTTTGCATCAAGCATTGTAATTGTAATTTTATTTTTTATTATAGTTAACTTTATTAACAATAAGGTTTCCCCGGGTAATTCCTTATTTGCCGGTTTGGTGGTAGGAAAAGACAACAGGTTAAGCATATCTAAGTTTCAAGGGGTATTATGGACACTTATAACCATAATCTCCTTCATGACATTAAAAATGATCAACGAGTATTGTCAAGTTTCATTTGATACCAAAATACCACCTAATTTACTTTCTTTAATCGGTTTAAACTTTACTACTTTAGTGCTTGCCAAAGGTATAACCAGTCACTCAACCAGTAAAGGAAACATCAAAACAGTTTCAACAACTTCATCGATGTCAGATTTATACCGAACGGATGACGACACAAAGACAGATTTAATGAAATTTCAAATGCTTTGCTGGACTGTAGTCGCAGTGGTTGTATATTTTGTAAACTTTTTTTCTCAATTCAGGGGCGAAGTCATTTCCGTTGGTTTTCCAAACATTGATAATACGCTTCTTTACCTTATGTTAATTGGTCAAAGCGCATACCTCGGTGACAAAATGGTGAACTCAAACAAAGTAAAAATAACAGGGACCATACCTCTGGTAGTTCGGGTAGGAGAGCCTTTCTCTATTCATGGCAACTTTGTTCAAGATGAAACAACATTCACTATGAATAAAAGAATTACAATGGAAGTGCTAGATTGGAGTGCTGCAGCAAATGGGTTAACCAGAGCGAATGTACTAATACCCGAAGGAAAGAAATTGAATGCAACGCCGGCCGAGATCATTGCGACAACTCAGGGTATAATGTCAGAACCTTATTTTGTTGATGTGGATTTATAACTGCGATAATGCTAGATATCGCAGTTTTTATTTTTTCTAAGGATTATGCAACCTTAATCAAAAGTGGAATGAAGCAGTAATTTAATCCAAAATACTTAAAATATGTATATCCTGTGTATTGCGTGTCATTATGTAAGTTTACGCATATTATATTGAGAAATTTTTAATGGAGGTAAATATATGGACCTACAATCAAGTGTTGTTGAGCTTTGCCCTGCGCCCGACAGAGAAGCCAAATATTTTACACAAATCTTTGTATCCGATACTTTTACTATTCCCGAACAAAAACCAGATAAGGAACAAATTATTAATGTCAGCAGAACTATTACGCTAGAAGATGTGCAGACTGTGGAGGTTGATCTACCCGATCCTGGTGTGGATGGCAACAAAATTTTTGCGACCGGCAATGTCTATTTGGGAATGCAGTATACCGCCGACAGGCCAACCCAAACTGTTCATTTTGCCCAATTTCAGCTTCCTTACCAAGCCATAATTGTTGGTGACTGTGGAGGTTTAATTGACCCGGGTGACACAATTTTTGGGCCCAACAGCTATGTTGTACACGTTTGCGTGGAGCAAATAGAATACCAGCAAATTGATAAGAGGAAAATCTTCTTTAAACTACTACTGCTGGTCTGGGTTGAGGAAGTCGTAGCTCCTTAATTTAACTGGCTAGATTAATTTAAAAAGGAGGATTGGCTCATGAATTGTGTTAATGGCACAGAGAGCCTGGCCAATATTAAATGTCCGGTATTAACTGAAAACGAAACACTAAACCTGTTTACTGAGGTTATTTTATGTGAGTTTCTAGAAATACCATCTCAAAAGCCCGATAAAGAACATATCACCAACACTCTGAAAAATTTTGTGGTAAATAATGTTGAGGTTATCGAAGTAGACCTGGGAGACGAGGTTATCCGTAAAAAGGTAGTTGTATCAGGAACTTTAAATTTAGGTATTGAATACTCCGCAGATGAACCGGAGCAGCAAATACACTTTGCTAACTTTAATATACCGTTCCAGGGCGTGATTGGCTACAGGCCCTGTGACCCCGATACTAACAGGGGTCTTATCTTAGACAGTGATTTCCCGCCTGACGGGTTTGACATAGACAATTTCAACATTAACCTTTGCCTGGAACATGAGCAATATCACCAGCTCAGCCCCCGGGATATTAAAGCGGTATTAGTACTGTTAATCTGGCTTGAACCCAAAGAGTAAACAATAAAAAAACTAATTAAGGAGGAAATTATATGGCACTGACATTTACCGGCATCTATACGCAAATTCCCATAGACGGCAAATTAGTTATCCCACCGCAGAAACCGCCTATGGAATGTATTATAAATACTTATGTGAACGTAGAAATTGATAAGCAGATAGTAATTAATACCCCTTTAACATATCCGGAAACAGAAGGTGCTCCACCTTATGACCCGCTGCACAAGGTTGTTGTCACCGGTACGGTCAATATCAAAGTCAAATACTCGGCGCTGGTGCCGGACCAGAAAGTGCATGCCGCTCATTTTGAAGTCCCGTTCTGCGCCCTGATTGAATGGCCGGACGGCCCACCGCAGGGTGCGCCGATTGTGGTGCAGCCGGTAGTGGAAAAATCAGTATTTATACGGGAAGACGAAAGAAGAATTTTTAAAGCCTTACTTATTCGCCTGGATGTCTACCGGCAGACTTAATAAATAGACATAACTGATTAATAAAACAGTTAATAAGGACCTCTATTATTAGGAGGTCCCTTTATCAAAGCGCTCTATATAAGGAGTGACACACAGCATGGCTGAATTTTGCATTGACAGCAATGTAGGGGATGAACTTTGCCCGGGCCCGGGGGATGTAGTTAGTTACCACACCCAGATACCCTTAAACGGACTTTTAGAAATACCCTTGAATAAACCGCCCAAGGAATCAATCTTTAATACAACCCACGAAATAGATATTACTAAATTCACTACCATAACGGTCAAAAAACCGCCGGGCAAGAAAGTGTTGGTGGTGGGTAAGATCATGGTGGGCATAGAGTATATCGCCAAGGTGCCCGATCAAAAAGTACACTTCGCCCACTGGGATATTCCCTTTCAGGTTCTAATAAATAATGATGACGGTTCACTACTGGATCTAAACTTCAACCTTGATGATTATGTAGCCCATGCATGCGTGGAACACGAAGAGTACATGCAGGTAGATGAACGGACTATATCCAAAGGGATTGTGCTGCTGATCTGGCTACAGCCAAAAGATAATTAGAGGGGGGTAATTGTTTTGCAATTATTACGAGGCATTGCCGGCGAGCCCGAGATATGGGATGAGCTGGCCATAAACCACAATCTGACCATACCGGACCACAAACCTCAGATGGAAAGACTTTTAGGCTATAAAGTTAAATATGAGATTACTAAAGCAGCAGTAATTGCCACCCCACTGGTTACTGATGATATCCCACCACTGCCCATAAGAAAAGTGATTGTGGTTGGGTTGGCTAAGATTATCACCAAATACGTGGCCGATGTGCCGAACCAGCAAGTGCACGGCGCCCACTTTGAAGAGCCGTTTTCTAAATTACTGGAGTGGCCGGGCGGTCCCGCACCGGGCTCGCCTATTTGTGTGGAAGTCCTGGAGGAACACGTGCAGATACACATGTTGGACTCACGGCACATGTCTAAGGTGATAGTCATTCAACTAAATATAACGGGTGGAAACAACTCTTAAAATGGGGATTAATAGAGATTGGCTATTGAAAACTTAGCAGCAGGTTCATTAATTATACCCATGGATGTAGCATATCAAGATAAAGGTATGTTTCTGGCCGATGGTCTTGTTTACCGTCTACTGGATAACGGTATTTCCGTCAAGTGGGCTATTAAAGAGAACAAAGCATATGATGCGACTGGCTTTTCAGCAAACCATCAGAAATTATACTAACTCTGCTGGAAATACCAACCAACAAAAGTTATGCCGGCGGGCCCTTCATTGTTCCCGCTGCTAATGCTGCAGCTGCAGGGGCCATTATTGATGCATACCAAGCGGCTAACCAAGCGGAATTTACTCAAGGATTACTGCCTGTGGTACATGTAGCCACCACTAGTGTGAAAAGATAAAGGTTTATAACGGGGGAAGGCTAGTTTTGAGTTTACTTGATGGGACTGAGATTGAATGTAAAATTGAATAAAGGGTTAAAAATGAGCCGGCTGGGGTGATATGGACTCACTTTGACCGGCTTTTTTATTTAGTCAAAATATTTATCATTTGTATGACTAGCAAAGAAATTATCCTTTCCATATGCCATATCTAATAGGAAAAGGTTACATCCAGTAAAAGGACAATATTCTTAAAAATGGTACGACTATCCATTTTTTCGCAATATATGTCCTCGATATATGGGGTAGTAATTATTCTGTTCTTTTTAAATAAAGTTTCTATTGCGGTATTGTTTACTCTCTGGGGAACGATAATAAAAATGCTATTAGTCTGATTTTCAAAGTGAGCTGAATGTTCACTCTGGACGTCTATGTCAGCAACATAAGTTACTTTTTGACGGAGCAGTAATTCCAGTATCAGTTTTCGTCCGCTTAATAGCTGTCCTTCATAGGATTTCATACAGGATGTTTTTATCAAACGGGTACTGATAATTTCTGCTTCAACCATGCAGGACAATAACATTTCTATGTCAGGCTTTTCTTCCGGTATGCTTACCAGTTCAGGTATAGATATTTCAGTAAAATATTGTGGGTTTAAAGGGAGCTGTTCTGCAATTCCTATGCCTTGACAGAGGTTCATTGACATGATGTATACAACCTCCTTTCTTAAACATCACTGCAAACAAGCAACAGGGTAGTGTTCTTAAAAATCTTTCTTAATCCCTGTGGCTGGGCGTAAATGTCTTCGATAAAGGGTTCGACACTAATAGAACCGTTGGTTTCAAAATCAGGCGGCAGGACTATATAGGTACTGAACGGGATGTTGAAGTGAGCTACATGTACGCTTTGCACGGTATCTAGAGCTACATATTTTACTATTTGTTTTAAAATCCCCTCCACAACCACTTTCCACCCGGTTAACCGCTGTTCTTCGAGTGAAGTTGCGGCAGGAGTTTGAATAACCCTGGTACTGGTAATTGATATGGTAGTACTGACACTTGCAAGTTGCTCTATATCAGGCTTATCCGGTGGGAGTTCTACGGTTTCCTGAATATTCAATTGTTTGAAGGCAGCCAGCGGCTGTGTAAGCTCTGGCAAGGAGTCTGCTAGGCCTGAATAATATATCAAGTTCTTAACTTCACTGGCCATAATATGCACCTCCAATGTGTTGTTTAACTTTTAACCTCACCTATTAGCATTAATTACCTTTGGCAAAGGCGTAGTTTTTTATTGCCTATTTTAAGATATATTTTAGTCTGCTCTGTTTCCTCGGCTTCTTTTATATCCCCCTGTTGTATTTTATTCCTCCTTATGGCCCTTGATGTCGGCACTGTTATTTTCATCCTGATAATTTCTTACTGTATCCGTGACTACTCTAATATATTTGCTTTGGTTACGCTACATATTATGATATGCATATTTTAATTGTTACTTTATATACTAAACTACCACCGGCTTTAGCCGGTGGTAGTTTAGTATATAACCTGTGGTGAGAGCACGTCTATTATCTCTATATTTGAAAAATTAAAGGTTGATGCTATGCGTATTTACCCATTTGACACATAAATAACCCAATCGCTTTGTTCAAACTAGACTGGTTAATACCAGTTATTATCTAAAAAAACGGTAACGATAAAAACCGAAGGCACAAGACATAGCTTCTAGATTCATTAAAATTGATAATAAACTCGAATATCGGCTTATTATATGCATGATATGCAGTGTGTATAACTTTCTGGCATATATTGTTGGTACTTTTTTGAGTTTAATACGGAGTCATCTACAATAAAAACAGTTGTTCTGCTGCTTGAGGTTAAAGAACGAACTTTCTTTACTGTGTCCGCACTTAGGCTTAGTAGGATGCGTCGCCAAGCATACGTGGCATAGTTAAGAAAACGGTATACAGGATCTTTACCGGGAAAGTTCTCTCCCCTACTACTTTTGCTGGTATCAATTCAATCGAAAATGAGCGTATCAAGCTTCATGGGTTATCTAAAGTGAAAGAGCGCGATGATGATATTTGATCGGCATGCCAATTTGAAGTATAAATTTGGTAATCGGCATTTTTGGGCAACAGGATATTATGTAAGTACAGTAGGGTTAAATGAAGCAACCATAGCAAAATATGTCCGAGAACAGCAATTGCATGGTCAGATGATGGATAAGGTAAGAGTCAAAGAGTCAAGGAGTTAGAAGACCCCTTTAGAGGTTAGCCAGGTAATAACTGCAAGCTGGCTTGTAATAAGCCTTTATAGGGCTAGAGCAAACCACCCGTTTTACGGGTGGTTATTATTTTATAATGGACGATTCGTCGCCCGAGAGCAAAAGTACCGGCAATTTTTCGGCTAGACCAGTAACGCTCGCTGAAGCCTGCGCCAAGAGACAGGAAACCTCTTGGCTGAACTGCTTAATGTAAGGCATGGTGAATGCCCCGTAACGTAAGGTGGCAGCCAAAGCCTCCACGAAATATTGAAGTCTTTACAGAACCTGCTTTGCTTAACGGGTTTCGAGACATTATCAAATTGACTTTGAGCATTCAGGTTGTTTTCTCATACATTAATTTGGATATAATATCCTACCAGCGTTGGAGGTTTAATATTTTTTTTCCTACTTTCGCATAATATAATTTAAAACCCAAAATATTAATATTTTGAACAAGCTTAATTATGCGGAGGGGTATTGTGAAAAAAGTACTACAGAGCTCGGTATACTATGACGATAAGTTTGCACTAAGCAAAGCTATCGTTTCTTTGGAAGCAATTCTCCCGCCTCCTGGAAGAAACGTATCGTATTTTTGTATTGGTTCAGACTCAAGCACTGGTGATTGTTTTGGTCCACTAACCGGTACATTATTAAAAAAGTTAGGTATACCAAATGTAATAGGATCTTTAGATGATACGGTACATGCGAAAAACATGGAAGAAAAAAAAATGCAATTAAACAATAGCAATTATGTTGTTGCTATTGATGCAACTATGGGACATTTCAAAGATGTAGGAACCTTATTTTTTCTCAAGAAACCTGTTCGTCCCGGTGCGGCTTTTCAAAGAGAACTAGCTCTAGTAGGGGACGCTTCGGTAGTATTTAACGTGGCAGCAAACGGCTTTGCCAACTTTCTAGTACTAGGATGTGCCAGCCTGAATAAAGTATGGTTAGCCTCAAACCTGTTAACGAGGGCTATAAGTGTTATACATTATAGAAGGAAGAGTAGCTTTGCTCATCTGACAAATATATAAATTAACTGGTATGTATTGAGCCAATTGGAATGACCGTGACAATAGCTTTGATAAAAAAGCAAACACTACAAAAAGTTAGCATCACCTGTAAGGAGTGCCGAGCGGAGATTTCCACAATATTATCGAGTTTTAATACTTTCATTCATTGGCCACGGTACCCGTAATTTAAGGGAACCGGTTCACGACCACCATCTACCCATATAGTTCCTTAATTGGAATTTTGGCTGTCCGGTGGTTCTAAAATCATTATACGAGGATGAAGAACCTGATTAAACTTAAATCGCCAATTGATAATTCCTTTTGCTTTATGAAAAGGAATTTAATCTTTATATTTGAAAATTTAGATAGGACAAAGAATTATTATAGGATCAGTCAATAAGTAAGTTGGGAGGAATAATTTTTAGTGCAGGGACAACTGCCCAAAAATAATATATCCGCTCGATAAAAAACAAAGGGATTATACATAGCTATACACATAACAAAAACCCGCCCACAGTGGCGGGAAATTTTTTCTGGTTGTCGTAAAGTTGTCGTAAACTCCTTAATGTTATATTCTTAAAAACACCGGAACACTTGATATTATTGGAGCGGGTGACGAGGATCGAACTCGCAACCCTCAGCTTGGGAAGCTGATGCTCTACCATTGAGCTACACCCGCATGTATTTAGCATATACCATTATACTTACTATGTTTCTAAAAGTCAAGGTGTGTGTACGGTCAAAAACCTGTAAATAAGTGACATAAGAAAGTTGGCCCCGGCAAGGAATAAGAGCAATAGCAGCTTTCATGCAAGGGTGGGTTTTGTTGGATATATATGCTAATGGGGTATGGTGACACATTATATTTTATTATCATACTTTGGTGTTGGCAACTATCAAATTTGTCTTTTTAAATTTTGGGTTATGGAGACTAGAATAAAATGTGTTTCCAGTATGTAAAGTTTATCGTTGTGGGCTCAATGAATACTCTGATTAGTTTTCTTATTTTTTTTGTATGTTTAACCTTTTTTCAATGTAATTACTTTATTTCGTTAGTAATTTCGTATGTTATTGGTATTTTAAATAGCTATTTTTGCAATAGCATATGGACATTTAATAAAAAATATACTTGTAGTAGACAGTTTGTAAAGTTTATTTTGGTTTATATATTAACCTTTACCATAAATTTTCTCCTTGTTTTTATGTTGGTTGATGTTTTCAGAATTTCTGTGTTGGTTTCGCAAGGCATTTCACTATTTGTTGTTAGTATCGTTAGTTTTGTGGTCCATAAATACTGGAGTTTTAAAATTGAGGAAACTAAAAGAAATGAGTATATTTATAAGTGATATATGGTTAATGGTGTTTACATTTACTCTGTTTTTTGATTCAGCTCTTTATTCACCGTTTATCAATGGGCAGCACCTTTCACTGTTTGCCATCATCTTAATTTTGTTACTAAATCTTGCTTTTATAGTGCTTACTTTTAAAATTGCATATGGTGTCCGAAGAAATTGTACTATAAACGGAATGTTGTCCCCTGTTCTAATAATAATCGTGATCTACACTGTTATAAAAATAAGCTTTATCCATTGCATGCTGCGATGGGATGGGGCATTTTATTTTAGTCAGCTATCAAACTCGGTGCAATATTTCGACCTTACCTGGGACGGTTTTATCAAAAATTTTAACTGGTTTGGGCACCCTTCAATGGGTTATGCATTTTTAATGTCTATTGGTCAATTTATAGATTGGGGAAATCACTCCATTTTAAACCTGCAAAATTTAATGCTGTCCCTTTTGTCCATAGCTTCATTTTATAAAATATTGACTTACTTTTATAAGGATAACATAATTGAAAATACGATATTTACAGCATTATTTGCCTTTAATCCGTTATTTTTTGCTGTTTCCCTAACCTTTAGCATAGACTTTCCTTTGCTGGTTTTTTGGACGGCATCCATTTATGCATTGCTATATAAACGTATGATTTTATTTGTTTTTTTTGCTACAATATTGGTTTTTTCGAAAGAACCCGGGGTGCTGATGTACTTTTTGTTTGTCATAGCATATTTATGTACCAATAATAAACTAGACGGCCGGATTCATGGCTACGCAACCAAACAAATTTTTTGTTTATCTTTACCGTTATTGTTTTTTGCGGTTTACTTGTTCTTGACCGAGGGTTTGCTTTGGGGGGCCGGTTCCGTTAAATGGAATGGGGCCGAATTCAATGCCTTTGGTTTTAATTACTGGGTAATGAAAGAACGCCTTGGGCAAATGTTTATATTGAATTTCAGTTGGATACAAACCCTGTTAATTTTGTTATTTATAGTTATGTTATTCTTTTGGTCGGCCAAAGTTGGTTTGCCTGCCATAAGCTCAAGTACAGAACGGGATGGCATGCTCAAGGCATTTGTCTATGTATATCTGGGTTTTGTTATCTTTAACTTGCTATATATAACTCATACCAATCCAAGATATGTGCTCCCATCAGTATTTTTCTTGCTGATTTTTTGCTGCCATGCCCTGATAAACACTTTTCAGCACAAAAAAACACGTATAGCTATACTGTCTATCCTGGTAATTTTATCGTTCATGCAAACATTTAAAACAATTGATCCATTGTCCAAAGCATTCTTTGGAACTACGACCATTGGCAAACAACAGCTATTAGATATAGGACCCGGGGATGGTCTAACATATAATGCTGAATATTTAGTAATAGATAAATTATTGGATAAGTTAAACATGTCCATAAATATAACGGAGGATACAAAAATAATACTTAGCGAAGTTGACTGGTTTACGCACTTTAACGGTGCGGGTCAATACACTTCTGTATATATAGACAGGGACACATTGAAAAGGACATTTAAGACCGAGAATGCATTTCAACCTGAAACATTTTGTGTATGGGATATAAATGAAAAAAACAAACCCGAAAGTGCCTATTATGTTTATATGTTTTGGGTTGGTGATAAGGACGCCGAATTAAATTATTTAAAGAAGTATTATGAAATAAAGCAAACTAAAATTGTTAAACATCATGGTTATTACTTTGAGATATACAGTATGAAGGTGAAGGATGAAGGAAAATGATATCTATTGTTATTCCAATATATAACGAAGCTGAAACGATTCCTTTATTATATAATCGTTTATCGGCGGTTCTTCCGGCACTTAAAGACAAATGCGAAATTGTTTTTGTAGACGATGGTTCCCATGATGAATCATTAACCATTATGAACCATTATGCCAATGAAAATAATGCTATCCGGGTTTTAAAACTATCGCGGAATTTTGGGCACCAAGCGGCAATATCCGCGGGACTTAAATATGCTTCCGGAGATGCGGTTGTCATTATGGATGGGGACCTCCAGGATCCCCCTGAAGAACTGCCGCGTTTTCTTGAAAAATGGCGTGAAGGTTTTGATGTTGTTTATGCAATTCGTGAGAAACGTAAAGAGGGTATTTTTAAGCGTATGGCGTACCGCAGCTTCTATAGAATTCTAGATCTGGTGAGTGATATTGAAATACCGTTGGATTCAGGAGATTTCTGTGTGCTTGACCGCAAGGTGGTTAACGTATTAAACAATGAATTACCGGAAAACATTAGATTTGTAAGAGGACTGCGCTCCTATGCCGGTTTTAGACAGATTGGCTTAAAGTATGAAAGACATGGAAGATCTGCCGGTCAGGTGAAGTATACATTAAAAAAACTTATTAAACTGGCTTTGGATGGGATTTTTGGTTTTACTTTGTTGCCATTAAAAATGGCTACATATTCCGGCTTGTTTGTTGCTGTATCATCCCTGGCCATTGGCTTGGTTTTTCTTATGGCCAGATTTTTTAATTTTCCTATACTTGGCGCTCATGTTCAGGATGTTCCCGGTTTTACAACTTTGGCGGTGGGTGGCTTTTTCCTAGGGGGTATAATATTGCTTTTTATGGGTATTCTGGGTGAATACATGGGGCGTATATACATTGAAGTAAAACAAAGACCACAGTATATTGTTGAACAAGTTATAGAAAATAAACAACCTTCAGCGTCATATAATGAAATATATGATAAATAAGCGCCTGACCCTCACTATAAAGTAGCACTCTCGGTTTTAAATAACCGGGAGTTTTGTTTTTGAATAATGTACATGTGTGTGCAATAACGTTTTATAACGTTACCATATAAAACTTCTTGCTTATTATTCCTTGGTTGGCATATAATTTTATTAGTCAACTAAAAGGGGGAAAATATTTTGGGCAAACATATTAAGACTATTAACGGGCGCACGCTCCAAAGCACCGTGAACAGCGGAGGTTGTGGCGAGTGCCAGACTTCTTGCCAGTCGGCTTGTAAAACCTCTTGTACTGTCGGCAACCAGGCATGCGCTAATAAAAAGAATAACTAAACTTACCTGATCCCTTAACGGGATGAGGTCTTTTTTTTGAAGGGAATGATATTAAATTGATCCATGCTTTTTCTTTTGATGGTACCAATATTGTGTTGGATGTCAATAGCAATGCCGTTCATGAGGTGGATGAGCCGACTTTGCAAATTATCAAGAATTACGAAGCCGAATCGGAGACGGAATTAATAAATCAATACGGACCTGTTTACGGGATCACCACCGTAAAAGATATCATCCAAGAAATCAGGGATTTAAAGGATAGCGGACTGCTTTTTTCCCCGGAACCTCTACCGGATGGGTATCAACCTCCAGAGGGTGAAACGGTCAAAGCGCTTTGCTTGAATATGGCTCACGACTGTAATTTGCGCTGCCGCTACTGTTTTGCAAGCCAGGGTAATTTTGGCGGCCGGCGCGAGCTGATGCCGGCGGAAGTGGGCCGGGCGGCGATTGATTTTTTAATGAATGCATCAGGCAACCGTAAGCATGTTGAGGTGGATTTTTTCGGCGGTGAACCGTTAATGAACCGGTCGGTGCTGGTGGAGTTGGTGGAATATGGCAGGCTACGGGCCGGGCAGGCAGGCAAGGAAATCAAGTTTACACTGACCACCAATGTTACCTTGCTGGACCAGGAAATGCAGCAATTCATCGGAGACCATGACCTGGCGGTGGTCCTTTCCATTGACGGGCGCCCCGAAGTGCATGATCGCATGCGGGTTACTGCCTCCGGTGGGGGCAGCTACCGGCAGGTTATGGATAAAATCATTAAGTTTACAGGTTCTCCAAATTGCCGGGAGTATATCATAAGGGGTACCTTTACTCGTTATAACCTTGATTTTTGCGCAGATGTCATGCATCTGGCAGAAGCGGGTTTAAACCATATTTCGGTGGAACCGGTAGTGGCCGGGGCTGAAACGGAATATGCTTTTAAGGATGAGGATATACCAATCTTGCTGGAGGAATATGATAAGTTAACCAGATACTTATTGGAAAGATACCGGCAGGGACGCCCGGTGGATTTTTTCCACTTCAACATTGATTTAGAGGGTGGCCCTTGCTTGCCCAAACGTCTCACCGGTTGCAGTGCCGGGTCCGAATACTTGGCGGTAGTGCCTGGTGGAGCATTGTATCCCTGCCACCAATTTGTAGGACGGAAGGACTTTCAGGTAGGCACAGTGTTTGATGGTGTGGTTAAAAATAACATGACAAATATGTTTCGCGGCGCGCATATATATAATAAAAACGTTTGCCGGGACTGTTGGGCCAAATTTCACTGCAGTGGTGGCTGTCATGCTAATGCGTATGCATTTAACGGTGATATTCTAAAGCCTTACCGGCTGGGGTGTATATTTGCTCGCAAAAGGTTGGAGTGCGCACTTTATCTTAAAATTAGGACTCGTAAAGAATAACTGCACAAATATACGCACAAAAGAGGGAGCGCTACGCATCCCTCTTTTGTTTAGAGGGTGCTTTGGTTTACGACAAATGATTTCAATGGTATAATAAATGTTGCTTAATATGAAGTATTTTGACAATTTGCGTATGATTGTCCAAGGGAGTGTTTGAAATTCGAAATAATCTAACACAACTAACTAATAAACTAATAATATTTTGGAAGGGAGCAATTGGTTCTCGCACCAGTATAAAAACATTGCTTTTAATGGGCATTCCAGTGCTAGCTGTTTGTATCTTCTTCAGCATGGCCCGTTGTGCTGTAGTATGGGACGGTGAGGTTGTGGTGGTGGCCAGGGACCGTGACATTGCAGAAATTGCGGTACAAAACTATTTAAATCAATTGGAAAAGACAGTGGGAATACCTGTAAAAATAAAAGATGATGCTATTAAGTATCGTCCAATTTGGCGATTTAGCGCGGTGGCAGATGAAAAAGAAATAAAACGTTGTCTGGCCGATAAATTAGATTATCAATATGAGGCCACCGGCATCTTTGTTGACGGTAAAAATGTGGCGGCGGTTAGAGATGCTTCCGCCGGCCAAGAAGTACTAGATAAGCTTTTAAATACATATAGCCGTGATGACCAGTTGAAAGTAGCATTTAAACAAAAAGTGACTGTTAAACCGGTAACTGTTGACGGGTATGAGCTGATGGATATTGACCAGGCAGTTGAATGTATCCGGTTTGGTGGCAAAAGCGTAAGGAAGTATCAGGTGAAGGAAGGGGATACTCTGTGGGATGTCGCTGCGGCGGTAAGGTTACCCGTGGAGGAATTAATAGAAGCAAACTCGGATTTAACACCGGAGACAATGCAAATAGGGCAGGAGATAAGAATATCCCGGCCTGCGCCGCTGGTTGATGTGTTAGCCACTTATATAGATGTACGGCAAGAAGAAATTGTTTGTCGGGTACAGGAAAAGGTTGACCAAAATCTATACTGGGGTGAACAAAAACTTTTACAAAAGGGCAGTTCCGGTCAGCGGGAAGTTGTTTATGAAGTAACTCTGGAAAATGGTCTGGAAACAAGCCGGAAGGTTGTGCAGCAAAAAACAATCAAAGAGCCGGAGCCACAGATTATTGCCAAAGGCAATAAAAAATTACTGGCTTTTCGGGGTGGTGATGGTCGACTTGCTTACCCTACCTCGGGAGTTATTGTGTCACCCTTTGGTTCGCGTTGGGGAAGGACTCATGAGGGAGTCGATATAGCGGCTAATTATGGTAGCCCGGTAGTGGCGGCGGAGGCAGGTACGGTACAGCGGGCCGGTAAAAAGGGCGGCTATGGACTTTGTGTTGATATCAGCCACGGCAGTGGTGTGGTAACTCGCTATGCTCATCTTTCCTCCGTGATAGTAGAATCGGGACAGCGGGTAGAAAGAGGTCAATTTATCGGCCGCGCCGGTTCTTCCGGCAATTCCACCGGTCCTCACCTGCATTTTGAGGTAATTGTGAACGGTACTCATAAAAACCCCGCCTTGTTTATATAATTTTACATTGATAAACACCAAAACAATGCAGTTTTATATCTCTTGTATTTAATGTATAATATATTAGTGTAAAATTGTGTTGAAATATAGTGTGGGGAGGACGGTAACCTTGGTTAGAAAAGATAGTAAGCAGTCTCCAAAAAATTTTGGTTCTTTTGCAAGTCTACCAAGGAAAAAAAAGAGGCAAAAAATTGTATTTGGCATGCTCGCTGCTGTACTTGGAGTGGGTTTAGTCGGTTCCTCCATGTTCTGGGCTTTTGGTGATAACAATTTACCGTCCAAGTCTAAAATTGCTGATGTACAACAAACAGAAGCCATTGATGGAAAAATAGCTAATTTGGAAGCTCAATTAAAAGAAAATAATCAAAATACCGAATTGATGGGCCAGCTGGCCAAGCTGTACAGGGATAACGGCGATTATGCAAAAGCGGTGGATACTTATGTTAAAGCGCTTAAAATCAAGCCTGGTGATTTAGATATGCACAAGGAATTGGGCGTAACTTATTTTCTTCTCAGCAATTATGATAAGGCCGTTGCTCAGATGCAGCAAGCAATTGAATTAAAACCTGAAGATGCTTATGCACATTATTATGCGGGGCAGTTTTATGCCTTTCGAAGTGACGAAGGCCGCGATGTGGCTAAAGGTATAAAAGAATTAGAAGAGTTTATGCGTATTCAAAAAGAAGGACCTGATGTGGTAAAGGCCAAGCAGTATATTGAAGAATTGCAAGCGGGCCAGACTAGTTAAGCAGGGCCAGGGCTACCTGGCTCTTTCTGTTATAAATTACCGTGGGCAGGCATCTAAGTTAATTATATAATTGAATCATTAATTATATACAAGGGGAATATGCATGACCATGAAGATGTTTAATAACTTAGCACCAACGTTGCCTGCTTCCCATACAGCAAAGCTAGTGTCTTTTGTATTGGCGGTGCTGTTCATGGTCAGTACATTTATATTATTCAGAGTACCGGAAAGTGCCAAGGGATATATATATAGTGTGTTTCGAGAAATAGCCAGGGCCCAGATACTGTTGCGTACTCACGGGTGGCAGCATGCCGAGGACGAGTATTTAATTATACGATACCAGGGTGATAAAGAAGAAGCTGATATGGTACAGGAAACCACCCGGCTTTATCTCCAGCGCATCTGCGATGATTTTAATTTTTCACCGGAACAAAAAATACCTATTATCGTCTATCCTACTCGGGAAGAATTAAATGCCAGTTTTGGTTGGCCGGCCAGTGAAAACGCCATGGGTGTATATTGGGGCGGGGTGATCAGAGTGCTGGCACCTCAAGCCTGGATAAATGACAATGACCCGGGAGTTGTTCGGGATATTTTTCAGCAATCCGGTCCGATGGTTCATGAAATGACCCATCTGGTGTTGGATTACGTAGCTCGGGGCAACTATCCCCGCTGGTTTACGGAAGGCCTTGCCCAATACGAAGAATACAAAATTACCGGGTTTATGTTTGGCCAACAGGAAGACATTTGGGACCGTGGGTTGTACCCACTAAATAGAATGGACCGTAATTTTGACTCTCTAACTGATCAAGCGCTTGCTTATAGGCAATCGTTATCGACTGTGGAATACATAGTGTCAGTTTACGGTGAAGATGGGCTGCAAAGAATTATTAAAAATTTGGCACATGGAAGAAACTTTAATGATTCAATGTTAAAGGCTTTGGGAACGGCTCCGGAACAATTCGAAAACCAGTGGCACACCCGGTTATCCAGGGAGCTGCACCAGCCTTTGTATATTAAGCGGGAGGATCAAGCTTAAAATGGACAAACTGATTATAAACGGGGGGCGGCCGCTGCAAGGAAAGGTCCGCATCAGCGGCGCTAAAAATGCATCTTTGGCTATTTTATGCGCTTCCATTATGGCCGGTGATGAAGTGGTGCTGGAGAACATCCCTGATATCAGCGATGTGAGAGTAATGATAGAAATTATTAAACATATTGGTGCTGAAATCAATTGGCTAAGCAGCTCATCACTCAGGATCATAGCACCTACTGTTATAGCGGCTGATCCCCCATGTGATTTGGTGAAAAAGCTTCGTGCTTCTAATTTACTATTAGGACCGGTGCTGGCCAGGTTTGGATATGCCAAGGTTTCTTTGCCGGGTGGCTGCAATATTGGGGTCAGGCCCATGGATCTGCATTTTAAGGGATTGGCCGGTATGGGAGCAGAAATCCACTTGGACAGTGGATTTGCGGTGGGAAAAATTTCAAACTGTTTAAAGGGAGCCCGTATTTATTTGGATTTCCCCAGTGTAGGCGCCACCGAAAATATTATGATGGCGGCTTGCTTGGCTGAGGGACAAACTGTATTGGAAAACGTAGCTAAGGAACCCGAGATAGTAGACCTGGCCAACTTTCTTAATTGCCTGGGAGCTAAAGTTCGAGGTGCCGGTACTGATGTTATTAAGGTAGAAGGGGTTTCCAAACTGGGTGGATGTGTGCGCTATGCTGTTATCCCCGACCGTATCGAATCCGGCACTTTCATGGTGGCTGCAGCGGCCACTCGGGGAAGTTTGGTGCTTGAGAATGTGATTCCTCTGCACGTGGAACCCATCTGTGCCAAGTTGCGGGAGGCCGGCGTGCAGGTGTATGAGGATAACGATATGCTTACCGTTAATGCCACCGGCGAATTGCATCCTGTGGATATAAAAACGATGCCTTACCCTGGTTTTCCTACCGACATGCAGTCCCAGATGATGGCATTTTTGTCCTCCGTAGCAGGTACCAGTATAATTATAGAAAATATATTTGAAAATCGGTTTCAGATCGCTGATGAATTAATGAGAATGGGTGCCAATATTAAGGTGGAAGGGCGTATGGCCGTAGTTGAAGGAGTTCCCGGTTTATACGGCACCAAGATTAAAGCCACTGATTTGCGCGCTGGAGCGGCTCTAATAATAGCAGCACTAATGGCTCAGGGCCAAACTGAGATATATAATACTCACTTTATTGATAGGGGTTATCACAGGTTGGAGGAAAAATTAAGCGGTCTGGGCGTGGATATCAAAAGGGGTCAGGCTTAAACTTTATAAACTTGTCCACAAAAGGCGTCAATATGCGCTTTTTTTTTGGTGAGAAACCGGTGGTGGTTAGTATATATATAAAAGGATTTTTGGAATAATTATAGAAAAATTATGATTGTACATAATTAATGAGAGGGAGATTGCAAAAAACATGAAAAAGGTTTTAATTATGCCTTGCTTGGATATCAAGGATGGCCGAGTGGTTAAAGGCGTTCAATTTATTGATTTGCGGGACGCCGGTGACCCGGTGGAATGTGCCCGGATATATTGTGAAAACGGGGCCGACGAGTTGGCCTTCCTAGACATTACCGCTACTTTGGAAAAAAGGAAAACCACCTTGGATGTAGTGCGCCGGGTAGCCGAAGTGACCACTATTCCATTTACAGTGGGCGGTGGCATTGCTTCTATAGCCGATGCCGAAACAGTATTGGCGGCCGGTGCAGACCGGGTTTCCTTAAGTAGTGCGGCTTACCGCCAACCGGAATTAGTTGAGCAGGCTGCAGTCAAATTTGGCTCGGAAAAAGTGGTGGTGGCCATTGACGCGGATAGGAACCCCGCGTTACCCTCGGGTTATGAGGTCTATATTGATGGAGGTAATACTGCGACCGGAACAGACGCTGTGGAATGGGCCAGGCAAGCTGAAGCCAGGGGGGCGGGAATAATTCTCCCCACCAGTAAAGCCTGTGATGGTGCTAAAAGTGGTTATGACATACCCTTGATCAAGGGTATTAAAGATGCAGTACAAGTGCCGGTTATCGCCTCCGGCGGGGCCGGTAAGATGGAGCATTTCATGGAGGCTGCCAAAGAAGGACAGGCAGATATACTGTTAGCTGCATCTGTTTTCCATTTTGGTGAAATTTTAATTAAAGAATTAAAACAATATCTGAGTAATAACGGCGTTGCCACTGCCTAAAGACGGTTTGGAGGCAAACGATGCGGATTGCGGTAGCTGCTGTAGGTAAGTTAAAAGAAAAATACTGGCGGGAGGCTATGGCTGAATATAGTAAGCGCCTCACCGCTTATTGTCGTTTGGAAATAAACGAAGTAAACGATGAAGGCTATACTGAGGGGCTTTCGGCAGCGGAAGAGGAAAAGGTAAAACAGCGGGAATGGCAAAAGCTGTTCCGTCTCCTTCGAGCAGATACTTATCTGGTTGCTTTAGATGTGCAAGGTGAACAGGTGCCTTCGGAGGAACTCGCCGCACGCTTGGATAAGCTAACCTTGGGTGGGCACAGTGATATTACTTTTATAATAGGCGGCAGTCTTGGTTTGCCGGACCAGGCTTTCAAACAAGCCCACTGGCGACTGTCCTTTTCTCGGATGACTTTTCCGCACCAGCTCATGCGGGTGGTTTTGTTGGAACAAATCTACCGCGCTTTTAAAATATCCCGCGGTGAACCGTACCATAAGTAAAAGTTTCACCCCTGTAGCTAGAGTAGAAACAGGGGTGAAACTTTTATAATAAAGTCATGAAGAAGGGCAGGCATGAGCTGCTCCTTGAACGGTTAGATTCGAACCGCTAAACTTTTATTAACGAATGAATTATAATTGTAAATATCTAATAAGTTTATAGATCGATAATATGTGCTCTTTTTTCCACTTTGAGATTTTCTACTCTGGACTTACTAATATTCCTGAGTTCTTTGCTGTCGCATGTATACCTTTTAATCCGTCTTTGGACTTTGGCCTCGGTCCCATAGAAGTAGCGGGTCTTCCACCCAAATTCACCATGGAAGTCAAATTGCCAGTATTGTTTCATTTGATCCCATCCTTTCTTTGGTGTTTCTCGTCATTAAACCTACTAATATACGAAACAATGCCTAATCAAGTAGGAGATGTGGAATATCAAATTTAAGAACCAAGGATCAATAAACTAAATATCACTATATTGTGTTTAAAAAATATTAATTATTGATGTTTGACACTAAATGATACTAAACGGTACCAAATATAATTTTATAATATGATATAATATTTGACAAGAAGTTATAAGAATTTTACCGTTGTTTTTGATGAGGTGAAAACATGACTGATCCGTTATCCTATTCACCGGAAGAAATAGGCAAGCTATTAAAAATATCCAGAGGAACAGTCTACGAATTATTAAAACGCGGAGAAATCCCCTCTTATCGCGTTGGTAAGAAAATTCGCATCAGTCAAGCAGACCTGCAAGTATATATGCACGCTTCGGAAGCTCCAATAAAATCAACCACTGCGAATATACAAATCTTATTGGAAAAACTGATTATCGAAAACCAGGGGCTTATTATCTGTGGGCAGGATGTCGTATTGGATGTGCTGACACGATATATGGAAAAAAAGAATCCAATGCTCCGTTCGTTACGTTCGTACGTTGGAAGCATTGATGGTTTGCTGGCGCTTTATAAGGGAACAGCTAATATCACGGCAACTCACCTTTGGGATGGCGAAACAGGAGAATATAATATCCCCTATGTCCGCAGATTGCTGCCCGGTCAACATACTGTTATTATTAATCTTGTTTATCGGACTCTAGGTTTTTATGTTGCTTCCGGTAATCCCAAAGCTATTCATGATTGGCCGGACCTGCTCAAATCAAATGTAACGTTTATTAACCGTGATAAAGGTTCAGGAACACGGGTAATGCTTGATGAGCATTTACGCAATCTAAATATTGATTCACGTGATATCCAAGGTTACCAAAATGAAGAAATGAGCCATATAGCAGTTGCCAGCATCGTTGCCAGAGGGCTTGCTGATGTTGGATTAGGCACAGAAAAAGATGCCTTACGGGTACCTGAAGTAGAATTTGTTCCTTTGAAGAAAGAACGCTATGATCTTGTCTTATATAAAAATGACTTGGAAAAATCTAATTTTCAAACATTGCTTTCTATTTTGAGGTCGGTTAAATTCAAAGATGAAGTAAAAGGGATGGGTGGCTATGATATATCAATGATGGGCGAGATTGTAGGGGAATTATAAATTTTAAAGTATAATGTTATCAAGAAGTGAAACACAGGACAAGAAAAATAAGCTAAATGGGAGCATGAAAAAAAGCAAGCGGTATTTTCAAGAGAATGTGCATCTACTTTTTTCTAAAAGTAATTCGAACTTGCTTAAAGTATAAATAATAAGATAGGTTAAATAATAATAGCACAAAATGTGAAAGAGGTGGATCGCAGTTGACATTTAACCTATCTCAAAAAGAAAGTATGTTGCTGCAAGATCAGCAGAAACACGAAGAAATGTGCGTACAAAAGTATCAAAACTATGCCCGGCAGGCTCAGGATCCTCAACTTAAACAGCTGTTTAATTCATTGGCCCAACATGAACAGCAGCATTTAAATACTGTAAATCAGCTGTTGAACGGTCAAATTCCAAACCTGCAACAAAGTCAACAAAATAAGAGCCAGGGTCAAAGCCAATATACACAAGCAGCTGCTCAAAACAATACCACGGGCATAATTAGCCAAAATGATATCGGGCTGTGTAACGATATGCTGGTCACCGAAAAATATGTTTCAGGGACCTATGATAATACAATTTTCGAATGTACAAATGAGGATGCCCGGCAGGTATTAAACCATATTCAAAAAGAAGAACAGCAACATGGTGAGGCTATCTTTAATTATTTACAAAGCCAAGGGATGTATAATGTGCAGTAAATCTTTATAAAGTCAAGCCCGGGATAAGTCCCCGGGCTTTTGTTGTTATTTAGGCGAGGTGCCCCTTTCTCCTTGCTCTTTTCCGGTAAACAGAGATGTTGTATAATATACTGATACGAAAAATGGTCATGGAAAGGGGAGTCGGTACTCATGGGAGAAAAAATACAAATGATTGTTCCATTAGTAGAAATAGACGGGGACGAAATGACCAGGGTAATCTGGCAGGATATCAAAGATGTTTTATTAACACCTTACATAGACTTAAAAACAGAGTATTATGATCTGGGGCTTAAGAAGAGGGATGAAACTGACGATAAGATTACTGTTGAAGCTGCTGAGGCTACGAAAAAATATGGTGTGGCGGTCAAATGCGCTACCATTACCCCTAATGCCCAGCGGGTTGAAGAATATGATCTGAAACAGATGTGGAAAAGTCCTAACGGAACTATACGGGCAATTTTGGACGGCACGGTCTTTCGCACGCCTATTATTGTCAAGAATATAAAGCCCTTTATAAAAACCTGGGAGAAGCCCATCACCATTGCCAGGCATGCTTATGGCGATGTTTACAAGGGTGTTGAAATGAAAATTAAAGGGAGAGGGCAGGCCGAGATTGTTTTTACGGGTCAAGATGGTCATGTTGAAAGAGAGATTATTCACGATTATGACGGTCCCGGTATTGTCATGGCTATGCATAACCTGGATAAGTCCATTGAAAGTTTCGCCAGGTCATGCTTTAACTACGCGCTGGACCAAAAACAAGATTTATGGTTTGCCACAAAAGACACTATTTCCAAAATATATGACCATGACTTTAAAGATGTTTTTCAAGACGTTTATGAGAGGGAGTATCAGGATAAGTTTACAGCAGCGGGAATTGAATATTTTTATACGCTTATTGATGACGCCGTGGCTAGGGTGGTGCGCAGTTCCGGTGGCTTTATCTGGGCTTGTAAAAATTATGACGGTGATGTGATGTCGGACATGGTGGCCACTGCCTTTGGCAGCCTGGCTATGATGACCTCGGTTTTAGTTTCGCCCGATGGTTGTTATGAGTACGAAGCAGCCCATGGGACGGTAACCAGGCATTATTATCAATATCTCCAAGGTGAAAAAACTTCAACCAATCCAGTGGCAACGTTATTTGCCTGGACAGGCGCATTGAGAAAAAGAGGCGAGTTGGATGGCAACTCCAGTTTGGTTCAATTTGCCGGCGATCTGGAACGAGCAACTATAAAAACAATAGAAGAAGGAATAATGACCAAAGATTTAGCTTTGCTGGCAGAAGGCGAAAAGAACATAGTCAATACCCGGGAATTTTTGCAAGAGGTTAATTCTCGGATAAATATATAACTTGATATTGTGCTTGTTAAAAATAATATTTAGACTTTTTGACCGTGACTCACCATTAGATGGAGATTATTGACATTAATGTAGTAACCACATAATTGACAGTTTTTTTGGTTAATATATGGAAATATAAACAAATATAATTGCGAAATATCTATGATCCTGTTCAAGGAGGAAATAAAGTATGATGGCCCCGAATAATGAATTGCCCAACAGTACAAATTTTATTCAAAGCATCATTAATGAGGATTTAAAAAGAAATAAAAACGATAGCCGGGTACACACCAGGTTTCCACCCGAACCAAACGGGTATCTGCATATTGGACATGCCAAATCTATTTGTTTGAATTTCGGTCTGGCTGAAGCTTATCATGGCTTATGCAATCTGCGATTCGACGACACCAACCCTACTAAAGAGGAAGTCGAATATGTCGATTCAATTATGAAGGATGTTAAATGGCTGGGCTTTGACTGGGGCGACCGGCTGTTTTACGCGTCGGGCTATTTTGAGAAACTCTATGAATGCGCTCTAGATTTAATCAAGGCCGGCAAAGCCTACGTCTGTGATTTGAATGCCGAGCAAATCAGGGAGTATCGCGGCACGCTGACAGAGCCAGGGAAGAATAGTCCCTACCGCGACCGTTCGATCGAGGAGAACTTGGATTTATTTCAGCGAATGAGAGCGGGAGAATTTCCGGATGGCTTCCGGGTATTGCGGGCGAAAATTGATATGTCGTCACCTAATATAAATATGCGTGACCCGGTGCTGTATCGCATTCAGCGGGCCAGCCATCATCGTACAGGCGATAAATGGTGCATCTATCCCATGTATGATTATGCCCACCCTATATCTGATGCTATTGAGGGAGTTACCCATTCCATCTGCACACTGGAGTTCGAAGATCACCGGCCGCTGTATGATTGGGTTGTGGATAATGTGGCCGTTCCATGCCACCCTCAGCAAATTGAGTTTGCCCGGCTCAACCTCGGCTATACCGTGATGAGCAAACGTAAACTGCGGGCACTGGTGGAGCAAGGGATTGTCGAGGGATGGGACGACCCGCGTATGCCTACCATATCCGGTTTACGCAGGCGCGGATATACACCGGAAGCTATCCGGGACTTTTGTGAGCGAATCGGTGTAGCCAAAAGCAATAGTTTTGTTGATATAGCTATGCTTGAACACAGCATTCGGGAGGATTTAAATGCCCGGGCACCTCGATTGATGGCTGTGTTGCGCCCCCTTAAAGTAATCATTGACAATTACCCGGAAGACCAGGTGGAAATGCTGGATGCCGAGAATAATGCAGAACATCCTGAAATGGGTTCTCGGCAGGTGCCCTTTGCAAGGGTACTATTTATAGAACAGGAGGATTTCCGGGAAGATCCGCCCAAGAAATTCTTTCGCTTGGCGCCGGGCCGTGAAGTGCGGCTTAAACATGCTTATATAATTAAGTGTGAGCGAGTAGTCAAGGACGAGCAAACTGGTGAGGTATTGGAACTGCATTGTACTTATGATCCCGATACGCGCAGCGGCATGAGTAATGAGATGCGCAAGGTAAAGGGTACACTGCACTGGGTTTCGGCTGCGCATGCGGTTAAAGCGGAAGTGCGTTTATATGATCACCTTTTTATCAAGGAAAACCCGGAGGAAGATGAAGACTTTAGGGCCAACTTGAATCCCGGCTCACGAGAGATATTGACCAATTGCTTGGTGGAACCTAGCCTGGCCGAGGTGCAGCCGGGGAATCGCTACCAGTTTTTGAGACAAGGCTATTTTTGCGTTGATACCGATACCATTGCCGGTTATCCGGTGTTTAACCGGGTAGTTTCATTAAAGGACACCTGGGCTAAGATACAAAAGGCAGGGCAATAATTAGTATTAAATTAATAAAGAAAGCCTCTTCATGCAGATAGCGAAGGAGAGGCATTTTTTATGGTTTGCCCGGCTTAATGTATTGCGCCATCACCTCCCAATGACCTTCATCTATTGCTGCTTCCACTTGGATGCCCTCCGGGCAGTAATTTTCACTGTATACTTCTCCGTGCCGGTGCAGCAGTGCCACCAGGTCCGTTTTGTCATAGGGCAGCCAACCTTTAATTAAACGCCGCTCGCGAAAGACATATTGTGCAATTAATTCCTTTAGCTGAATAAGGCCTATGCCGGTTAGGGCGGAAAGCTTTACAGCCTGGCATGGGTATGATATTCTAACCTGCTCCAGTAGTTGGTGGTTTAGCGGTTGATCTACCTTGTTAAAAACCATTATGGTTGGCTTATCCTGTACGCCCAGCTCTTTTAAAACACTTTCCACTGCGGCAATTTGTTCGGCAAGCTCGGCATGGCTTGCGTCCACCACGTGCAGTAAGAGATCTGCTTCGACGACCTCCTCCAATGTGGCGCGAAAGGCTTTAATCAGATGGTGGGGCAAATTGCGAATGAATCCCACTGTATCGGTTAAAAGCACTTTCCGGTTGCCGGTTAGCTGCAAGCGGCGGGTGGTGGGGTCCAGTGTGGCAAACAGCTGGTTTGCTGTATAGGCCTGCGCTTGGGTTAAGGTGTTTAATAAAGTGCTTTTCCCGGCGTTGGTGTATCCCACCAGTGCCACTACAGGCATGGCTGACTCCCGGCGGCTTTGCCTTTGATAACTGCGGTGCCGGCGCACCTGCTCAAGGGCATTGGTAAGTTCATCAATACGTTGCCTGATGTGGCGGCGATCGGTTTCCAGCTTGGTTTCACCCGGGCCGCGGGTGCCGATGCCGCCGCCCAGGCGGGACAGGGCGATGCCCAGCCCGGTGAGGCGTGGTAGTGAGTAGCGCAGCTGGGCTAGTTCAACCTGTAGTTGGCCTTCTTTGGTGCGCGCACGCCGGGCAAAAATGTCCAAAATTAAAGTTGTACGGTCCACAATACGGCAGCCAATGGCGTTTTCCAGATTGCGGGCCTGGGTAGGGGTTAATTCACTATCAAATATAATTAGCTTTGCTCCCAAGCGCTGCCGGAGTTGGGCTAACTCCTCCATCTTGCCCCTCCCGATAAAAAAGGCTGTGTCAGGATGGTTTTTGCGCTGGGCTACTCTAGCCACGGGAATTGCCCCTGCGGTATCGGCCAGTAAGGCCAGTTCGTCAAGGGTGTCCTCACCGGCAATGGTGACCAGTATGGCTTTTTCAGCTTCCATGGCTTCAGTAGTACTTACGGCATCAGGGGGTTTGATGAGACCCTCGATGTCTTGAATTAACGTTGATAGATTAAAATTGTTCAATTGGATTGCAGACATTGGTCCGAAATCTTGAAAGTTTTTAGTAAGTTTTCCATCCTGTGGTTCCAGACAGGCAAAGCAGGCTTCTTTGATTTTACCGTCCAGCACTCCCAGTGCCAACATCACATCAAGGCGCATGTCGTAAAGGGCCGCGTAATCCACCGTACTTAATTGCCCGCTGCCGGAAGGGTGGGTATGAATACAGCGCAGGCCTGCCAGACGGTATGCACTGCGCCGCCTGCTTTGGGCTTGAAGCTGTACTGTGGCAGCATTACCTATACCAACGGATACCACCCGCCCCTGTCGATCTATAAACACGGCCAACTCCCGCCGGCTGTTGCAGGATATATCAGCCATAATTTGGGCTATCTCCAGCGAAATAATCATGTTTTTATCTAGTACCAGGTTATAAATCCCCTGCAATAAATCCAGGTCAACCTTTTTAATGCCTTGGGTATTTCCGTAAATGGTTTTTGCCAAATATAATCACACCCTAACGGTAAATTTCCATCTGAAAACAATTATAGCATAGACATAAATAAAGCAAATAACCATACTTAGCAGATATTTTGCTTTTTCGCAGGGCTATTCTAAATAGGATCGGTACTTAAAGCTGTTGCTTTTGAGTAAGGAATATTATTTAAAACTACGAATAGCATTACATATATGCAGATTTTTTGATAACTGAATTAGCGCTTACAGAATAAATTTGCTAGTTCACTAACTTATTGCAAAAGGAGGTTTGTCAGTGCCTTTTGAGCCTAAAGAGCCGCAAAAGGAAATTAAGTACGAAGAAACCAGGATCTACACCGATGCGGAACTAAACAGTTATACAGACGAGGAGCTGAGGAATTTTAAAATAAAACATAAAATTCCCGACCTGGAAGAGCTGGAAAATGGCCCGTGGCCCAGTTTTGTAGCCGATGCCAAACAGGAAGCCCTGCACAGAAGGAAACTGGCTAATGAAAGAATGCTCATTGACCGGGACGTTGTTGAGGATATGCTTGGCCAGCTCCAGGTTTCCTTTGACGATGGTGAAACCCACTGGAAACACGGTGGTATTGTCGGTGTGTTTGGATATGGCGGCGGAGTTATCGGAAGGTACTCCGACCTGCCGGAAATATATTCTTCCATCGCTCATTTTCATACTATCCGGGTTAACCAGCCGGCCAGCAAGTTTTATAATTCCGATTTCTTGCGGACTATCTGTGACCTGTGGGAATACCGGGGCAGCGGTTTGATGAACCTACATGGTTCCACTGGTGACCTTGTGCTGCTGGGGACGATCACTGAGCAGTTGGAACCAATTTTTTTTGAGTTAACCCATGTACTAGGCCAGGATATAGGTGGTTCAGGCTCCAACCTGCGCACACCTTCCTGCTGCATAGGTAAGGCTCGCTGCGAGTTTGCCTGTTATGACACACAGAATCTGTGCTATGAATTGACTCAATATTATCAGGATGAGCTGCACCGTCCGGCTTTTCCGTATAAGTTTAAGTTAAAATTTGACGGTTGCCCGAATGGCTGCGTGGCTTCTATGGCTCGCTCCGATATGTCTTTTATCGGTACTTGGAGAGATGATATCCGTATTGATCAGGACGCAGTTAAAGCTTACATTGCCGGTTATGTCGTACCTAATGGCGGTGCGCACATTGGCAGAGATTGGGGTAAATTTGATATACAAAAAGAAGTGATCAATCTCTGTCCCGCCAGGTGCATGTCCCTGGTGGACGATGAGTTGATTATTGACAACAAAGAATGTACTCGTTGCATGCATTGCATCAACGTAATGCCAAAGGCGCTTAAGCCCGGTAAAGATAACGGTCTCAGCATACTTTTAGGGGCCAAGGCACCCATTTTGGAAGGCGCTCAAATGGCCACTCTTATTGTACCTTTTATGAAGGCCGAACCGCCGTATGACAATATTAAAGAATTCATTGAAAAAGTATGGGAATTTTGGATTGAAGAGGGTAAAAACCGGGAGCGTCTGGGTGAGCTGATGCAGCGCACCGGGTTGCCGAAATTCCTGGAAACCATTGGCCTGCCTCCTGCGCCGCAGATGATTAAAACCCCGCGTGAAAACCCGTACATCCTTTGGAAGGAAGAGGACGTGCCGGGCGGGTGGAATAGGAATGTTAATGAATACCGGTCTAAGCATAAAAGATAGGAGGTATGCTTGATGGCGTTATCTTTAGATAGGCTCGGGATATTTGATCCCAAGGATCCGCTTAAGGACAGGTTAACAGACTTGGGACCCAGACACTTCTGGCAATACTTTCCTCCAGTCATTCAGAATAACTATGGTAAATGGGCTTATCACGAAGTGTTGGAAACGGGTGTTTTAATGCACGTATCGGAAACCGGTGACAAAGTTTATACTGTAAGATGCGGTGCAGCCCGGTTTATGACCGTGCAGCATGTCAGGGAAATCTGCGAAATTGCAGATCAATATTGTGATGGCTTTGTTCGCTTTACAACTCGTAACAATATCGAGTTCCTGGTGGATAGCGTTGAAAAACTGGAAGTTTTAAAGAAGGATTTGGAAAGCCGTAAGTTTGTGTCCGGCAGTTATAAGTTCCCCATTGGCGGCACAGGTGCCGGCGTAACAAACATTGTACATACCCAGGGATATATACACTGCCACACTCCCGCCACTGATGCTTCCTCTATGGTTAAGGCCGTTTCCGACGAGTTGTTTAAATACTTTCAGGGCATGACTTTGCCGGCCAAAGTGCGCGTGTCCATGGCCTGCTGCTTGAATATGTGCGGTGCCGTGCACTGTTCGGACATTGCTTTGTTGGGCAATCATCGCAAGCCTCCTATTGTTGACCACGAGGTGATTGACAAAGTTTGTGAGATTCCTCTGGCTATAGCGGCCTGCCCGGTGGGTGCCATTTCTCCGGATAAGACCCCGGAGGGCGGTAAAACAGTTAAGATAAAAAAAGAGCGCTGCATGTTCTGCGGTAACTGTTACACTATGTGCCAGGCGCTGCCTCTTTCCGATAAAGAAGGCGACGGAGTAACAATTCTGGCCGGTGGAAAAATCTCCAACCGGATTAGCGAACCTAAGTTTTCCAAGGTTGTCGTGCCCTGGCTGCCGAACAACTTTCCTAGATTCCCGGAAGTAGTGGAAACAGTTAAGAAAATTTTAGAGGTCTATGCTGCTGATGCCAACAAATATGAGCGTTTGGGTGATTGGGCTGAGCGGATCGGCTGGGAAAAATTCTTTGAGAAGACCGGCCTGGAATTCACTGAGCATCTCATTGATGATTATCGCCTGGCCTATGATACCTGGCGGACCAGCACTCAGTTTAAATATACTGCCGCGGCTTGGGATGTTTCAAGAGCTGCAGGAGAGGGGTTCTGCAATGGATGAATTGAAAAAGATTATTGTGGAATTCGCCGAGACCAGTAAGAAAACTAAGTTCTATTTTAAAGATATTGAAAAAGCCGTACAGAAAGTAAATCCCGACGCCAAAATGAGAGAGATTAAAAAGGCCTGCACTGCGCTGATTAATGAAGGTACAATGATTTACTTTTCGACCGGTAGCAGCACAATGTATGGTTTGAAAGGTAGAGGCATGACAGAAGATCCGCAGTAGACCGGATTACCTTGCTTAATAGTTTATCCGGCAAGCTATGTTATGCTGACCAATTATTACGCAAGAATATTGAGTTCGAAAGGCTGGTAACATGAAGACGCCGGAAGATTCCAGAGAGTTAATTGAAGAGCAAATTAATATGCTTAATGAAAACCCGGAATGTGCTAATGCCCAATACAATCTGGGTGTTTCGCTAATGCAGCAAGGTAAATTAAACGAGGCTATCAATTTTTTCGAAGAGGCCATTGCTAATAGTGGCCGGATGTTTGAGGCCTGCGTTAATCTGGGATACATTTATTTTAAGCTGGGCGATCTGAAAAAGGTTGTCCGGGCTAATCAACAAGCGGTGGCAATAGAACCCCGGTATGCCAGGGGTTATGCTAACCTGGGTTTTGCTTATTTGCAAATGTCTCAAACAGACCAAGCCATTGCTGCGCTGTGCAAAGCAATTGAAATAAATCCTGAAATTGTTCAAGCTTGGAGTAATTTAATTAACGCCTATATTCAAAATGATGACATTGATAATGCCATAGCTATTGGCGAAAAGCTGGTCGATTTTGCTCCGGGATTCGCACTGGGACAAAATAATCTTGCATTCGCCTATTATCTAAAGGAAAACTATGAAAAGGCTATCGAACATCTTAATAAGGCTATAGAATTAGGCTTTGGTGTACATCCGGATTTTCTAAAAGAATTGGAGCCTTATCGTAATAAATGAAACCCGGTTGAGGCTTGCTGCAGTAGGATATAGCAAAGCACTCTCCGTATCACCGGATAGTGCTTTTTATTATGCCGTGACAAAAAATTATTTATTCAAGTTTTTTTATTGCTCGTGCAGCCAGTTGGCCAATATTTTTTTTCTCTAAAACACCCTGGGCATAAATATGTATGAACCGGTGGTCACCTGTAATTGCGGTTAGCTCTGCCTTGGCCTCGTTTGCACCCGGTCTCGAACCGGTTGAAGCCAGGCATTTTATTAGCCAAACCGCGTTCCCCCGTGTTTGTGGTTCGTCCGTACGGGCAAATCTAATAAAGTACGAGAATGGTTTAGTAATTAAGTCGGGTCTATCCCTGGCGATGAGAGCAATGGCCCTTAACACGGTTGGTCCAAAATTGCTGTCCTCTTTTTTTAAAATTTGAAATAAAGCGGGTATGTAGCCGCTCAATATATCCGGTGAGCCGGCGATGATTTCTCCTATGGCATCAATTGCCCCCCAGCTTGATGCGCCGTAACCGGCATCGGTAATGGATGTAAATAGCCTTTGGAGAAGCCTGGAAACCGCACCCGGTTCGTGCTGCGCAATAACTGCACATACTTGGCCAAGTGTGTCTGCGGTTTTTAAACGCAGCAGTTCATCGCCTGTATATAGCATGCGCTGCAGGTATCTAATGATGCTATTGTCCTGAGCCGCCATTTGAAGTAGCGATTCCAGTTGGTAGTTACTGACCAAAACCTCTATTTCTTTTTTATGAATATTGACTTTTTTGTTTTTCCTCACTGAAGCCGATTGTGAAGCAACAGTTGACCCGGCATGTTTTAATTTTTTTTGCACGCCCGGCCCGGTGACCTCTTGAATGTCATTGTGTATTCTAATAAAATAAAGGGCGCCTGAAATACGCTTGCCCCTGTATACCCCTACGGGAATTATATAATTGCATTCAATATCGTAATTTTTCACCAACTCTTCCAGGTAGTCTTCACCGGGTAATAGGTTCCACGCTAAATCCCAATCCATGTTACATGCAAATACCAGTGCTTCGGAAAATGCGGCACCCAAGTTATGCCCCGTGGCGTCGTAAGCGTATACCGCACCGCAGATACATGACCCCACCGGCATCTCGATCGGCCTGCGCAGGTTTTGCTCAGTCGGCCTTTCAATGAATAAACCGCAGAAAGGACAGGCAGGTTTTATCCTCGAGTCGCGATTTATGTAAGCCTCTATCGGGTTAAGTTTGCATTCATTCATGTAAAATCAAACGCACCCCTTTGCAAAAAACAGGTTGCTTTAGAGACCGGACATTAAATCACTTGGACCGGGTATTTCAAATGACGTGCAGTTATTGCCGGTACCGCATGATTTTGTAGTCATCTTGATTTTGCCGCTGCATTGGCTTTGCCCCATAACATAATTAGTTTTGCTGATAATACGCTCCAGAGATTCTGAACTACATTCAGGGCAATGTGTTATTAATTCTTCTTGCCTGGTGACGAAAATTTTTTCAAAAACATTTCCGCATTTTAAACAACGAAATTCAAAAATGGGCATAATATTACTTGCTCCTTTTTATATAATTTAGCCATAGAATGGTCGGTGCATTGGTTGAGGATAATTTAGGTTACCGGCATTGCATGCAATGGAAATTGGGTGTATAGTATTATTTTGAAAGAATGTATATTAACAAAAAAGGGGAGATGAATATGTCTCAAGACGAAAAATGCAATAGCTGCAATCAAAATACCGGGGACTGTTCGCCGGATAAATGCGGTATTGATAAACTGCCCCAGAACGAATATAACAATATTAAGCATGTGGTTGCAGTGATGAGCGGTAAAGGTGGGGTTGGTAAATCTTCAGTTTCCGCCCTGTTGGCGCTCAATCTGGCAAATAAAGGATATCAGGTGGGTATACTGGATGCCGATATCACCGGCCCCAGCATTCCCAAGATGTTTGGTGTCAGCGGCTTGCCCGAGCAGGGTGAAAATATTATGTATGCTAAATTGACGGACAAGGGTATAAAAATTATGTCCTTGAACTTGTTGCTGGAGAATGAAGATATGCCGGTTATCTGGCGAGGTCCCGTTATTGCCGGTGCTGTTAAACAATTTTGGACTGACGTTGCTTGGGGAGAATTAGACTATATGGTGGTGGACCTGCCCCCTGGAACAGGTGATGTGCCGCTTACTGTTATGCAATCGCTGCCGCTCGATGGCGTGCTTATAGTTACCTCGCCCCAGGATTTGGCCAATATGGTGGTGCGTAAGGCTGTAAACATGGTCAAATACATGAATATACCTGTGCTGGGGTTTGTGGAAAATATGAGCTATCTATGCTGTCCTGACTGCGGCAAGGAAATCAAAGTTTTTGGCGAAAGTCATGCTGCTTCACTGGCCAACTCCATGGGTTTACGCCTGTTGGAGAAACTGCCTATTGACCCTACTCTGAATGAATTGAGTGATGCCGGCCAGATCGAGAAGTATGACCGGGAGTTGTTTAATGGCCTGGATGATATTATAGATAAGCAGGTAACCAGCATTTCTTAAATAGACCGGAACATTAGTTAATAACATAAAGTTTTTGTATAAACCGCCTGGCGCAGGCGGTTTTATTTTGTTATTTAACATTAGCTATATACGCTTTGCTGCTTAGTATCAATTTATTAAGAATGTATATGAATTATTCATTTAAATAATAAAAGTTGCTGTAATGGACCCCTCAAGGGTCCATTGGTTTTTGTATTATTTGCTTGTTCTTGATAAAAAAGGTCGTATTGTCCTTTAATGGATCGAATAATTTTGATCACTAAGAATATGTAATAGAGCAAGAATTTTTCATGACGTTTTGTGCATTGAGCGAACGAAAGGAATGGATAGCCATGCTCCATTGGGAGGTATTTGAATGAAGTTGCTGATTGGTCAAATACTTCCGTATATAACGGTAACATTATTCACCCTGGGCATACTTTACCGTTTGGGACGCTGGGCCGGAGCGCGTATTGTGCACAATATTACACTGTCGCCCTGGTTACAGACCAATAGCCAGGTTGCCATAAGAGTGAGCTCGGAAGCATTTTTGTTTCGTAATTTGTTTAGATTTGATAGAGCATTGTGGGCCGGTGCCTTGCTGATGCATTTTGCATTGCTGAATGTTCTGGGCGGGCATATTGTGGGCTTTGGCTTTTTGGGTGAACAGTTTGCGTTGATTCCCGGTCTGGGTATAACACCGGAACTTAGCAGGGAAATATCCGGTTTGTTGGGTTCTATTTTTGGTATTGTATTATGGATTGCTTTACTATACCTGCTTTACAGGCGTTTTACTAAAGAAGCAGTAAAGATGGTAACCGAGCCCAGCGATAATTTGTGGCTGATATACCTGCTGGTACTGGTGGGTATAGGCAATATCATGCGGTTTGTTCCCGGCTATCATATAGAATATGAATTGGTACGCGATTATATCTCGGCGCTTATTCTTTTCCATCCCGTAGTGGATATGGATCTTTTAAACAGTGTATTTTTCTTGGCCCACTTACTGTTGGTGCAGATTTTGCTGATTGTGTTCCCGTTCAGTAAATTGATGCATGTATTTGGCATGTTTGCCGAGCGTTATATTGTTAACCGGGTCTATAATGATCCTGCCCCCGGTTTGCCTAATGTTGATGTGGCGTCGGCCCGAAAAGCCGGTCTTGGTGTGCCCGACGGAGATGCTGCGGAGGAGGAGGTGTAAGCTGTGCCGGAATATAAAGGTATGGTGCAGCCGACTCGGGCGTCGGTAGCTGAAATGCGAAAAATTCACATTGAGCCGGTATCTGATGAGATAAAGCCCGATAAAGCAATAGAGTTTCTGGATCAAATTCGCAAAAAATTTCGCTCCTTTGTCATAGCCATGGAATCATGCACCAAATGCGGTCTGTGTGCGGAAAACTGCCACACCTACCTTGGCACCGGAGACCCCAACAATATCCCTACAAACCGGGCTGAGCTAATTCGTAAAATCTATAAGCGATATTTTACTCTGGAGGGGCGTTGGTTTGGCAAACTGGTAGGGGCTGAAGATATTAGTCTGGATGTAATTGAACAATGGTATTCTTATTTTTACCAATGCAGCCAGTGCCGGCGTTGTGCCCACGTTTGTCCCTTCGGTATTGACACTTGCGAAGTAACCTTTATTGGCCGCCAATTGTTGCATTGGTTGGGTATTTCACCTAAACTGCATGCTACAACGGGTGCTGCCATGGAGAAAGTGGGTAACCATACTGCCTTGCCCAAACCCGGCATTGTGGATACCCTGGAGTTTATGGCGGAAGAAGTTTTGGATGAATTCGGCGTGGAAGTTGAGTTCCCCGTTGACAAGCCCGGCTCCGATATCATGTATATACCTTCGTCGGCGGACTTTTTGCTAAACCCCTATACCTTGATGGGTGCGGGCATGTTCTTTACTTATATCGGTGCCAACTGGACCATTCCCAGTACCGTCACCGAGGCCGGTAACTTTGGTTTTTTGTTTGACCAGTACTGGACTCAACGAGGGAATGTAATGCGTCTTTTAAACGTTGCTCAAGAACTGGGTATTAAAAAAATTGTTTGGGGTGAGTGCGGGCATGGCTGGCGGGCAGCTAAGATGTATATTCCGACCTTGGCTGACCGGCCGGTACGTTGGCCCCTTACCCACATTCATGATGAAATTGCTAATTTAATTCTTAAAAACGAGTTGAAGCTTGATCCATCAAAGAACAGCAAGCCTGTTACACTCCATGACCCCTGTAACTATGTGCGGGCTTGCGGATTAAACGATAATATGAGAGTAATAATGAATGCTTGTGTTACGGATTTTCGGGAGATGTGCCCTCATGGTGCGGATAACTTCTGTTGCGGCGGTGGTGCAGCTATTTTGTTCGATGACCCGGAAATGTACCGGCGCCGCATTTTGCTAAGTAAGAAAAAGGCCGAACAGGTAAGGGCTACTGGCGTTGGTAAAGACGGCGAAGGTATTCTTTGCGCGCCTTGCTCTATTTGTAAAGCTCAGCTGTATCCTATGGTGGAAGAGCATGAACTGGGTGTAGAAGTAAAAGGCTTAATTGATCTGGTTGGTAAGGCGCTGGTCTGGAAATAATGTTTTTTTGTTGTGACGGGAATACCGGGAACGCTGGAAAGGCGGTGATGTGAAATGAGGTTGTATAATATTCCTCGTGTGGTAGTGGCTGCCCCCCACGGGCGGTCCGGTAAAACTACTATCACTATTGGGCTGTTATCAGCATTGAAATCAGCCGGTTACCGTGTGCAACCTTATAAAAAAGGGCCTGACTTTATTGATCCCGGCTGGATGACCAGAATAGCCGGGCGTCCCTGCCGTAATTTGGACAGCTTTTTGATGGACCGTGAGGTGTTGCGAGCCTCGTTTGCAAGCAGCGCTCTAGATGTTGATATTGCGGTGGTGGAGGGGGCCATGGGTCTTTTTGATGGTGTAGATTTGGACGGCAGCGGCAGCACAGCTGAAATTGCCAAAGCCATTGATGCGCCGGTACTGCTGGTGGTAGACACCACCCGGATGACTCGCAGTGTAGCGGCCATGGTCTTGGGTTACCAGCATTTTGATAACGGTGTACAGGTGGCAGGGGTGATTTTAAATAAAGTGGCTCGCCCGCGTCATGAAAAAATACTCAAGGCGGCTATAGAGCGTTACTGCGCTATACCTGTATTTGGGGTTATCCCCAAAGAGGAAAAATTACATATTCCCGAGCGACACCTGGGTCTTGTTCCTGCTGCTGAGGTTGATGAACTAGCGGAAGCAGTGGACGAGTTCGGCGGTATTGTCGGTGCGTTTCTTGATCTGCCTGGTATTATCAAGGTGGCAAGCCATGCACCGCCGCTGACGGTGGATACATTGCTTGAACATGCCCCGGTCATGCAGGCACCAGGTTTGGACGGGCTAAGGTGTGCCGTGCCTCGTGCAAGAGTAGCCGTGTTTTTTGACCGGGCATTTACATTTTATTACCCGGAAAATCTAGAGGCCTTGGTGGATGCAGGGGCGGAATTGATACTGGTGAATGCCCTGCGGGATGCACAATTTCCCGAGGTGGATGCAGTCTACATTGGGGGCGGATTTCCGGAGCTGTTTGCTGCTGAACTCAGTGCCAATGTTGGGTTGCTCGGCGATTTGCGCGCGCGCATCGAAGCGGGATTGCCGGTATATGCCGAATGCGGCGGGTTGATGTTTTTAGGCCGCAGTATTTGTTGGCGGGGCGTAAAATATGCTATGACCGGCGTATTGCCTTTTGACGTAACTATACTGGATAAGCCCCAGGGGCACGGTTATATTACTCTGCAGGTGGAAAACAGCAGTCCCTATTTTACTGCCGGGGAAAGTTTGAGAGGTCATGAGTTTCATAACTCCCGGGTGGAAAATCTAGTGGAGGATAATATTAAATTTGCCTTTCGGGTAACCAAAGGACATGGTATTAATGGTCAAAGTGACGGTGTGTTGTATAAAAATGTACTGGCCTGTTACACACACCTGCATGCGTTGGCCACGACCGGTTGGGCACCGGGGCTGGTAGCCGCCGGTAAGAAGTATGGTGCAGCAAGGTAAAGCGGACTATTTAGATCCAGCGTTACCTTGCTTTTATTAGGTTGGTTGCTTGTTGCTATAACGATGGTAATCACGTTAGTGATCCATGCCACCGTTACTCGTTGTATACCCGGAGTTAATCATTTCCGCCACTAGACGCAGCGTTGCTACAGTATTGGTAATCAAAGCCTCATATAACAATACAGGCAAAACATCTTGCATAGTAGCGTTTAATTCACCGGCGGCCACTTTTTGCCGGATAATTTCACCGGCCCGGTTTAATGCCGTATTAACCAGCTGAGTAATATCATCCTGTCTTGTTTTAACAAATTCATCTACATCAATATACTGTTCCAAAAAAATTCACCCGGTTTTTAAATAAATCACCGTTCGACTAGGCGGTTGGCAGTATTATGTTTACACAGATTTTATTAAGACTGCGGTAAAAACCAGGTATTACACCTCCTTAATAGTATCTTGTATATACTGCCATTACGCACAAAAGCTGTGTATGTATGAGGCAGTTTATTTTTTGTATATTCTGCCCGGATACTGCCAATCCTTGCTATTTTATTAAAAAAATTTTTAAGGCACATAGGCTGTGTCAATTTTAGAAAAACTATTGGTAAATAGATCAGGGGGTGCTGTTTTTGTCAGCGTGTAGGACAGCAAAAAAAATCATAGCTGTAATGTTAAGTACTATCATTATATCTTTTGCCGCCCTGATATTGCTACCAGGTAGTGCGGCCATAGCCCAGGCAAAGACACTCTATTGGGGCAGCAGAGGCGGTGAGGTAACTACATTGCAGCAAAAACTTAAACAGTGGGGTTATTTTCATAGCTTTGTAGACGGTGTATATGGCTCTGCTACCTACCGGGCCGTGCGTGATTTTCAACGCAAAAACGGGCTGCGGGCCGATGGAGTAGTGGGTCCCAATACGCGGGCTGCTCTGGGTATGGTAGGCGGGCAAACTCAGATCGGCAGCCAAGTTGCAAGTAAGCCTTACGTCTCCCAAGGTTTTCTGCAAACATCCAGGGAAATACAACTACTGGCCCGGGTTATTGAGGGCGAAGCGGCCAATGAATCGTATTTTGGTAAGCTGGCAGTGGGTGCCGTAATCATGAATAGGTTAAAAAGTTCTGCTTTTCCAAGTACTTTATCAGGAGTTATTTATCAGCATCACGCGTTTGAATCTGTTACCAACGGCCAATATAACCGGGCACTTACCAAAGAGTCATTGCAGGCGGCCAGCCAGGCCATGGCCGGGATGGATCCTACGGGTGGCGCCACATTCTTTTGGAACCCGTCCAAGCAAGTCAATCCCTGGATTTGGAGCAGGAACATTATTACCCGTATCGGCCGCCATGTTTTTGCCCGCTAATTTTGGGGGCGGGTAGGCAATAGTTACTAAAAATTATAAAAACAATAAAACAGGAGGTGTTAAAACCTGTTTCTTTCAGTTTCACCAAAACAAGAAAGCGATCAACTATAAGAATAATAGTGTGAAATCACCATATTTTGCATATACATGCTGTGCAATTACGGCATGAACACTATAGAATATAGGCGAAAGCCTATGACAATGTAGTTGTATCCTGTGAAACTGTCTCTCGTTCGTCGGCGGGAGAGAAACCTTAATATATTTGCTAGGTTTCAGAAACCAGGTAATTGGCCTATGAAGAGGTGGTTTGCCGCCCTTGGATTAATGACTATTGCCGTGTTCGGTATTGGCTACTGGGGTTATCAGGAGCACAACTCCAAGCTAATGCTGCAGACAGCTGTAAACAATAATTATCACCGGGCATTTTATAATTTAACCGACCATGTGCAAACCATGGAAATTTTGCTTGGGAAGAGTTTGGTATTATCGGGTCCGGAAAAAAACGCACAGTTTTTTGAGCAAATCTGGCAGCAATCCAACCAGGCGCTGGACAATCTGACTCAGTTGCCGGTGGGCGATGCTTTGCTGGGTAGGACGGCCAAATTTATTACCCAGTTAGGGGATTACTCAAATACATTAGCCGGACAGGTGTCCGAGGGCAAACCGCTTACCCGGGAACAGTGGGATACAGTGAACAGGCTCTATAACCAGTCCTCAGATTTAAACAAGGAGCTTGACAAAATTCATGCCGGTATTGCGGATGGGTCGTTAAATCTCGATGAACTCGCTATAACCAGCTCAAATCGCCTGGACAAGGAAGGCCAAAAACTAGCTACCGGTAACTTTCAAACTATGGACCGGCAGATGCAAGCTTACCCAACCCTTATTTATGACGGTCCTTTTTCGGATAACATGGAGCAAGGGCGAGCCCGTGGTGCAACCGGTGAAAAGATTAGTCAGGCGAAAGCCAAGTCTATAGCCATGCAATATTTTAATGATCCAGGGGGCGAAAATGTGCTGGCCCAGGTAACCGGTGAAGTAGAAGGTAGTATTAAGGCCTACCGGGTGGAGATAGCCCGGCGCCAGGGAGGGACGGTAGTTGGCGAACCAACTGTGGCAGACGTTTCCATACAAGGAGGACATCTTATATGGATGGTTACTCCCAGAAACGTAGCCGGTGCCGGCTGGAGTATTGATAAGGCCCGGTCCCGGGCGGAGGCTTATTTGCGTGAGCATGGATATAGGAACATGCAAAGTAGCTACTATCAGCGCAATGACAATACAATTACTTTTAACTATGCGCTTACACAGGACGGGGTCATTATATATCCGGATTTGATCAAGGTAACAGTAGCATTGGATAATGGGCAGGTGGTGGCTATAGATGCCAGGGGCTACTTAATGTCACATCATAAACGCAACCTGGACAAGCCAAAACTGACGGAGCCCGAGGCCCGCATGCTGCTCAGTAGCAGGCTTAAGGTAGAGGGAATGGGAAGGCCGGCCATTATTCCGGTAGGCGTGGAAAAAGAAATACTTACTTGGGAATTTAAAGGAACTCAGGGTGAGGAAACCTACCTGGTGTATATCAATGCAATAACCGGTGATGAGGAAAATGTGCTCAGGTTGGTTAATACCTCAAATGGAGAACTTACCATATAATAAGTCACCGGTACAACATTTTCCTGCAGGTTTTCAAGCGAAGTATCATTGACACCTATAGTAGTGCGTGCTAAAATACTCCTAGCTTATTTATGAAAGCAAAGCATTGAAGGGGAATAAGGGTATAAGATACTTCGCGCAGCGAGCCGGGAATTGGTGTGAGCCCGGTGGTTGTATGTACCCATGCCGCCCCGGAGCCGCAGGCTGAAAACCAAAGGATAAGTAGGCTGAGCCGTTTTGCCCCCGTTAAAGGGCCCCGAGTGGATCGTACTTTATAATAGCGATCAACCAGGGTGGTACCGCGAGTAAATCCTCGTCCCTTGTCAAGTCTTGGGACGGGGTTTTTTAATTTCTTTTGCAACTGTACATGAGTAATTGTAACCGGAAAGGGGTGACTATGTGAATAACATTACCAGACAAATCCTTGAGCTGCTCGAGGATAATGCCAAATTAGCACCGGAAGAAATGGCTATCATGCTAAATATTGATTTAGTAAAGGTTCGGGGCATTATCAAAGAGCTCGAGGATAAAAAGGCCATTCTTAGCTACCTAACACTGATTAATTGGGAGAAGGTGGGCGAGGAAAAAGTTAACGCCTTAATCGAGGTGCGCATTACCCCCCAGCGTGATGTAGGTTTCGATGCCGTGGCCGAACGTATTTACCGGTTTCCGGAAGTGCGCAGCATGCACTTAATGAGCGGTACATATGATCTGGCAGTTCTATTGGAAGGTCGCAGCATGAAGGAAATAGCCCATTTTGTAGCTACCAAGCTAGCCACCATTGAAGGGGTGGTCAGTACCGCTTCGCATTTTGTGCTGAAGACATATAAACAAAACGGGGTAATTATAGAAGATAATGAGGAAGATAGGAGGCTGATGGTTTCCCCATGACGCAAAAAAATTGGTCGGAGAGAATTAACCCGGTGGTGCGCAATCTCCCGCCCTCGGGCATTAGAAAGTTTTTTGATTTGGTTTCCGAAACCAAAGGTGTAATTTCCCTGGGGGTTGGTGAACCTGATTTTGTAACTCCCTGGCATATCCGGGAGGCATGTATTTACTCTCTGGAAAAAGGCTATACCATGTATACCTCCAACTGGGGTCTTTTAGAATTAAGAGAGGCTGTGGCTGCCGATGTGGAGGGTACCTATGATATTAAATATAACCCTCGCGATGAGATACTGATCACTGTAGGGGTTAGTGAAGCGATGGATCTGGCCATGCGTGTTTGCCTTACGCCTGGGGATGAGGTGTTAATACCCGAGCCTTCTTATGTTTCCTACGCTCCATGTACTATCTTGGCGGGCGGGGTACCTGTATTTATGCCTACCGGTCTGGAAAATGGTTTTCGCATTTCGGCGGAACAGGTGCAGGCGTCTATTACTCCCCGGACCAAAGTTCTATTGTTATGTTATCCCAACAACCCTACCGGCGCTGTGATGGACCGGGAGGAATTGCTTAAAATTGCCGAAGTGGCAGTGCAAAATGACCTGATGGTTATTTCCGATGAAATATATGATCGGCTGACTTATGTGGGTCAGCATACCTGTATGGCATCACTGCCTGCTATGCGGGACCGCACCGTGCTGCTTAACGGTTTTAGCAAGGCTTACGCTATGACAGGCTGGCGAGTTGGTTATGCTGCCGGTCACCCCGACATTATTGGCGCCATGACCAAAATACACCAGTATACCATGCTATGCACTTCCATTACCGCACAGATGGCCGCACTGGAGGCACTTAAAAACGGCCGGCCCGCCATGCGCCATATGGTGGAGCACTATAACCGCCGCAGACACTTAGTGATGCAGGCTTTCCGGGATATGGGGTTGCCTTGTTTTGAGCCCGGTGGAGCATTTTACGCATTTCCTGAAGTTTCTGCTACCGGTCTTAATTGCGAAGAATTTGCCGAGGAATTGCTTAAACAGGAGCAAGTCGCCCTGGTGCCCGGCAATGCTTTTGGCCAATCCGGTGAAGGTTTTGTAAGGGTCTCGTATGCTGCGTCCCTTGATGATCTGAGTGAGGCTTTTCGGCGTATGGCCCGTTTTGTGCGTCGCTGCGGTGTTCGCACAAAAGTAATTTCGGCGCCCGTAAAAATTGCAAAAGCTCAGAGTGCTTTGAAAGAAGGAATTTTGTCTAATCTATAGAAACATTACCTCAATAATTAAATACATCGAATTTAATACATGTCAAACTTGAGTGATATAGGAGGCTGAAGCTTTGAAGGAATTGCTTTCCGGCAACGTTGCTATCGCCAGGGGAGCCTTCGAAAATGGTGTTATCCTTGCTGCGGGTTATCCAGGTACACCCAGTACTGAAATTCTGGAGACCCTTTCCCGCTATAAAGGAATATACAGTGAGTGGGCACCCAATGAAAAGGTCGCTCTGGAAGTAGGTATCGGTGCCGCCATGGCCGGTGCCCGGACGATTGTGACTATGAAACATGTAGGGGTTAACGTGGCTGCCGATCCGCTATTATCTTTGGCCTATACCGGGGTTAACGGTGGGTTAGTACTGGTTTCAGCGGATGATCCCGGTATGCACAGTTCCCAGAATGAACAAGATAACCGTTATTATGCTAAATTTGCCAAGCTGGCTATGCTGGAGCCGTCTAATAGCCAGGAGGCCAAGGACATGATGGGTTTGGGACTGGCAATTAGCGAGCAGTTTGATATTCCCGTAATGTTGCGCACCACTACCCGGGTAGCCCATTCCCAGAGCATGGTTGAACTGGGTGAACCGGTGGCCAGGGAAATTAAGCCATATAGCAAAGATGTCAAGAAAAACCTTATGGTGCCTGCTTTCGGAAGATTGCGCAGGATCAGTCTGGCGGAAAGAACAGCCAAGCTGGCGGAGTACAGCGAAAATACTCCGTTGAATTTTATTGTTCCGGGTAACGACAAGGTGGGTGTAATTACCAGCGGTATCAGTTTTCAATTGGTTAGGGAAGTGTTACCCGATGCTTCTGTGCTTAAACTTGGTATGACCAACCCGTTGCCTCTTGAACTTATTAAAAAGTTTGCCGCCCAGGTGAAGACCCTTTTCGTGGTGGAAGAACTGGAACCTTTCCTGGAAGAACAAATTCGTATGCTGGGTATTCAAGTAACCGGTAAAGAGTTGTTCCCGTACACCGGTGAATATAATCAGGGTTTGCTCCGGCGCTGTTTTGGTGAAGCCGGAGTGTTGTCCGCATCGCCCCAAGTGGAAGATCCGGCTGCCGGGTTGCCCCAGGCACCGCCTCGCCCGCCGGTGTTGTGCGCGGGTTGCCCGCACCGCGCTGTGTTTTATACACTGCGCCGGCTTAAATTGACTGTGACCGGTGATATCGGATGTTATACATTAGGTGGGCTTCCTCCTCTGGAAGGGATTGATAGTTGTGTATGTATGGGTGCCAGCATAGGTATGGCACACGGCATCGATAAGGCGGTGCCGGACCTTAAAGGACGTACCGTTGCTGTAATTGGTGATTCCACTTTCCTGCATTCAGGTATTACCGGGCTGCTCAATGCTGTTTATAACAACAGCGATAGTACCATAATTATTTTAGATAACCGTACTACCGCTATGACGGGGCACCAGGATCACCCGGCTACAGGGCGTAACCTTATGGGCCAGGCAGCCCCCGAGGTGGATATAACCATGCTGTGCCGTTCATTGGGGGTAAAGCGGGTAGAAGTAGTGGATCCCATGGATCTTTCACGGCTGCAGGAAGTAATTAAGTCCGAAATTATTACGCCCGGCCCGTCGGTAATCATTGCCCGGCGTCCTTGCGCCCTGCTCAAGCGGGAGATCAAACCGGCTGTTACGGTGGATCAGGAAAAGTGCACCGGTTGTAAAACTTGTTTGAAACTAAGCTGCCCGGCTATTTCAATAGTTGAAAATAAAGCTTTGGTGACTGCAGATGCTTGTGTGGGCTGTAATTTGTGCGTGCAAGTATGTAAAACCGGAGCGATGCAAGGGGGTCAGGTTGATGCTTAAACCAGTGGATGTGCTTATGGTGGGTGTAGGCGGTCAGGGTACTATACTGGCAAGCAAGGTTCTGGCCGCAGCTGCCCAGGCTGTCGGTTATGATATCAAGGTTTCCGAGATCCACGGTATGGCCCAGAGGGGCGGCAGTGTGGTCACCCAGGTGCGTCTAGGTGAAAGGGTATATTCACCGCTCATTTCCGAAGGAGAAGCCGATGTTATTTTGGCCTTTGAAGAGCTGGAAGCGCTGCGCTGGCTATCCTATCTCAAACCAGGTGGCACATTAATCATCAATAACCAGCAGATTTACCCTGTGCCCGTGTTGGCGGGGGTCGCCGAATACCCGCAAAATATCATTGCCCAAATACAATCACGGGGAGTAAATGTACAGGTGCTTAAAGCCCTGGAGCAGGCCATCTCTTGCGGTAACGCAAAAGCAGCCAATGTAGTACTGCTGGGTGCTTTGGCCCAAAAACTCCCTATTGAAGAAAAAATTTGGCGGGACGCCCTTGCGGCGACAATACCACCCCGCTTGCTGGAGGTAAACAACACTGCCTTTACTGCCGGCTTTACCGTCGGCACTGTTAGTGTCGGGTGTTAAATTTACAGTTTTATTTTTGATGGATGGCATTGCTTGCCATCTTTTTCTTTTTGCAGATTATTTCGCCCGGGCTGCTATTATCTGCTTTCCGGTTAAATTCCATGAAAATCAGGCGAGCTTTTCCTCCGTTTTGGTTAAAATAACAATTAAATAGACAATTTGTTTCCACTCAAATTGTTTTGCTTGTTCTGGGTAACGAAAATTATTTCGATTATTTATAAAAGTGGGTTGACGATTATTCCACCGGCAGATAACATGATATACTATATCAGGTGTAAAAACGCGAGGAGGACGTCTCATAATCCCCGTGGCAGCTAAATCTTTGTAGCTGCCACGGGGATAGTTGCGAATCTTGCAGCAATATAAATAGGGTTATGGATGTAGAGTCTGTCCCGGCACCAAAGGAGGCTGATTTAACCATAATGAGCAGAGTTATCAGTGTAGTGGAAGAAATGCGCGTGGCGCTTGAAAAGGCCTTGGTGGAGGCTGTGGGTAAGGCGGCGGCTGCGGGAGAGATGCCGCCGGTGGAATTGCCTGACTTTGTGGTGGAGGTTCCCCGGGAGCGGGAGCACGGTGATTTTGCCACCAATCTAGCCATGCTGTTGCCCAAACAAGCCCGTATGGCCCCGCGAAAAATTGCTGAGGCACTAATCCAAAACCTGCCCCGCTCCACTCGGTGGCTGGAACGGGTTGAAGTGGCCGGTCCCGGCTTTATTAATTTTGTTCTGGACCCTCGCTGGGTGCTGGAGTCGGTGCCGCTGGCGGTAAATCGTCAAGCTGACTATGGCCGAGTGCAGCTGGGGGAAAACAAAAAAGTGCAGGTGGAGTTTGTCAGCGCTAACCCCACCGGTCTATTACATATGGGCAATGCCCGGGGTGCCGCTTTGGGGGATAGTATTGCATCCATACTGGATTTCGCCGGCTGGCAGGTTACTCGCGAGTATTATATTAATGACGCAGGCAACCAGGTGGAAAACTTCGCTCTTTCCCTGGAGGCTCGTTATTTTGAGTTGCTGGGCCTGGAAGGAGAGGTGCCCGAAGGCGGTTACCATGGGCAAGACATCATGGATACGGCACGCCGTTACATAGAGGAGTATGGGGATAAGCTGCTTAACGCTGATCGCCGTATCCGTTTGGATACACTGGCGCAGTATGCCCTGGCTGAAAAAATCGGGGGTATTAAAAAAGCCCTGGCTGACTTTGGTGTGCATTACGATGTTTGGTTTTCCGAGCAGTCACTACATGATTCCGGTAAAGTTGACGAGGCTCTGCAGCGCTTGCGGGAACGGGGCTTTCTTTATGAGCATGAGGGTGCCTTATGGTTTAAAGCCGGCTTCTTTGGTTTAGAGAAGGACGAAGTGCTAGTGCGTAAAAACGGGATACCCACTTATTACGCTGCGGACATTGCCTATCACATGGATAAGTTTGCCAGGGGTTTTGACCGGATAATTAACATTTGGGGCGCCGACCATCACGGCCATGTGGCTCGGCTGAAGAGTGCCGTGCAGGCTCTGGGCTGTGACCCGGACGCGCTGCAGGTGCTGCTGATGCAGCTGGTCAGGTTGTTTTCTGGCGGCGAGATTGTACGTATGTCCAAGCGCACCGGTCAATTTATAACTTTGGAGGAATTGGTAGATGAGGTAGGTTTAGACGCCGCGCGCTATTTCTTTATTATGCGCAGCGCGGATAGCCACTTGGACTTTGATTTGGATTTAGCCCGCACTCAGTCCAACGATAACCCGGTTTATTACGTGCAATACGCCCATGCTCGCATCTGCAGCATTTTCCGCCAGCTGGCCGGGCAAGGCCGTCAGGTGCCCCGGGTAGATAGCGTGGATATGGAACTGCTGCGGGAAGAAGCTGAACTGGCCCTGGCGCGGCGCCTGGCGGACTTTCCCGAAGAGGTCGCTCTGGCGGCTCGCCAGTTGGCACCGCACCGCATCACACGGTATGTGCACGAAGTGGCCGGGTTATTGCACAGTTTTTATAACATACACCGGGTTATTACTGATGATATGGCATTAACCGACGCCCGGCTGTTGCTAATGCAAGCTACCAGAGTGGTGTTGCGCAACGCGCTCACATTATTGGGGGTACGGGCACCTGAAAAAATGTAAGTCCAGTGTCCAACATTCGGTGTTGACATGTTGGACGGGCATGTATAAAATATATAGGATTTGTGCCGAAAAAAAGACAACAGGAGGCTCCTATGGCCAAGTTCATATTTATAACCGGGGGAGTGGTATCGTCCTTGGGCAAAGGGATCACTGCTGCCTCCCTGGGTAGACTTCTGAAGAGCCGCGGGCTGAAAGTAGCCGTTCAAAAACTGGATCCTTACATTAATATCGATCCCGGTACCATGAGCCCTTATCAGCATGGAGAAGTATTCGTAACTGAAGACGGAGCGGAAACCGACCTTGATCTAGGCCACTATGAGCGGTTTATTGATGTAGATCTAGGTAGAAGCAGCAACGTGACCACCGGTGGTATTTACTGGTCGGTCATTACTAAGGAACGCCGAGGTGATTACCTTGGCGCTACTATACAGGTAATCCCGCATATTACCAATGAAATTAAGGAGCGGGTGCTTCGCGTTGCTCAGGAGCTTAATCCCGATGTAGTGCTGGTTGAAATTGGAGGCACCGTGGGCGACATTGAATCACTGCCATTCTTGGAAGCCATTCGCCAGTTGAAGAGTGACCTGGGCCGGGAAAATGTGATGTACATACACGTAACCCTGGTACCCTATCTTAGGGCAGCCAATGAGCTCAAAACCAAGCCCACCCAGCATAGTGTCAAGGAATTGCGCAGTATAGGAATTCAGCCCGATGTTTTGGTCTGTCGTACGGAAAAACCTCTTTCCAGAGAAATGGTGGAAAAAATGGCTTTGTTTTGTGATACCGACCATGACGCTGTAGTGCAGGCGGTGGATGCCGCGTATATTTACGAATTGCCCCTAATGATGGAAGCCGAGGGTCTGGGCGATCTGGCCGTGCGCCGGCTCGGCCTTAGATGCACGAATGCGCCTGAATTAACCGAATGGCGGGCAATGGTAGATAAAATGAAAAATTTAAATCGCCATACTACAATTGGGCTGGTGGGTAAATATGTGGCACTGCCGGACGCTTATTTAAGCGTTGCCGAGGCTCTGCGCCATGGTGGCCTGTTTCACGGGGCAACGGTGGACATTCGCTGGATTAACGCTGAGGATCTTGAAGAGCAATCCGTGGATAAATTTCTAGCCGATGTGGATGGTATTTTGGTGCCGGGTGGTTTTGGCGACCGCGGCATTGAAGGAAAGATTAATTCCATCAATTATGCTAGGGAAAATAAGATTCCCTATCTGGGTATTTGCCTTGGGATGCAGCTGGCGGTGGTTGAATTCGCTAGAAACATACTGGGATGGGCTTCAGCCAACAGCTCAGAGTTTAACGCCGTTACCCGGTATCCTGTGATTGATTTGCTGCCCGAGCAAAAGGAGTTAGACCGGATGGGCGGCACCATGCGATTGGGTAGATATCCCTGCCGGTTGCTGCCTGGCTCTTTGGCTTATAAAGCATACGAAGAGGAAACTATCTATGAAAGACACCGCCATCGTTATGAATTAAACAACCAGTATCGCGAGGCTCTGGCCGGGGCGGGGATGGTAATTAGCGGCACACTGCCTGATCGCTACCTGGTGGAAATAGTAGAACTAAAAAGTCACCCGTGGTTTGTAGCCACCCAGTTCCACCCGGAATTTAAATCGCGCCCCAACAAGCCTCATCCATTATTTAGGGACTTTATTGGAGCAACCCTGGCAACACACGACCGGGTTACAGGTATAGAAGGGAACAAACTTTAGGTTTATTAAAGTGCGTCTTTTATTTAAGCTTTGGTGAATAATCCAAAGCTTTTTTTGCATCTAACTGCAAAGGTAATCTTTGGAATATGTAAGTTTTATGGCAATTTGTATAGTTGATCTCACACAAGAGGCAAACTTAACATATGATGTCGGTAAATCATATTGCTTATCCATATATTATTAACAAGTATTTGCGTATACAAACGGAGAGCAGGTATTAGGGAAGGATTGAGAACTATGGTCAAACGCAAAGTAGTAGCCGGCCTGATCATTGGCATAGCCTTGCTGTCAATTATAACCGCCGCCTTGTATGAAAAAGGTGAGGGAACAAAATATTACGGGGAAAATAATTCCGGCGGCGTAGTTGGTGTTATTCAAATCAATGGAATGATTGTCAGCGGTACCGGCTCCAGCACCTTGTTTTCTACTTTAGCCGGCTCTGAGACTATCATGAAGCAATTGCGCAGGGCTGCCAATGACCCTTCTGTTAAAGCAGTGGTACTACGGCTAAATACACCCGGTGGTTCTGCAGCGGCATCTCAGGAAATAGCTTTGGAGGTGGACCGGCTTCGTCAGACAGGTAAAAAAGTAGTGGCTTCCATGGGCGACGTGGCAGCGTCCGGTGGATATTGGATTGCCTGTCGCTGTGATAAAATAGTAGCTAATCCCGGCACTATGACCGGTAGTATCGGAGTGATCATGGAAACCCAAAATTTGCAGGGGCTTTACGAAAAGCTGGGTGTAAATCCCGTAGTTTTTAAAAGTGGGCCGCACAAGGATATGGGTTCATCCTCCCGGGTAGTTACCGAGCAGGAACAGCAGATTTTTCAGAGCATGGTAGATGATATATATAAACAATTTGTTGAAACAGTATCCGAAGGCCGGGATATGGATCAGGCCCGCGTGCGAGAAGTGGCCGACGGTCGGGTATTTACCGGAAGCCAGGCTGTGGAAGTCGGTTTGGTGGATGATCTAGGCAATTATTATGATGCACTTGATCTAGCGGCCGAATTGGCCGGTATGAAAAGTGATCCTGAGGTGATTAATTTGTCGCCCGAATATCCCTGGTGGGGAATGCTTAGCGATCTGCCAACCGGGGTAATGTCAATTAACCGGTGGGCCTGGCTGATTTTTGACAAACCGCAGGTTAAGTAACTTATATTTATGCACTTGCACTGTGTGCAATGAGTCCCTACGGCTAAAGTGTATTAAGGGAGGCAATAAATGGACAATCCGCAAAAAAATAACGACCATCTTTGGTCGACAGATATATCGGATGCACAAATATCATCTGATGAGGATAGTGGTAATGAAAATGTATACTTGGCAGAACAAAAGGATAATATCCTTAATAGTAATCAGGCTAAAAAGGGTATTTTAGAGATTTTTTATGGAGTTCTTTTTGAGCCTGCACGGACATTTGCCGGTTTCGCCCAAAAGCCGCCCATTTTTACTATCACAATTATTTTCGTAGCGTTTAATCTGGCGGAGGCTTTAACAGACATTTTCACCACCCCGGTTTATCTTGATAAAATAGGGGAGTTGCCTGGAATAGCCGGGGCAGGTGCAAAGCAGGCCATGCTATCGTTTGCTGTTATAGCCGGTTTTTTGTTCAGTCTAATTAAATGGTTTTTTATGGCCGGTTTGTTGCATTTGCTGGCGGAACTATACGGCGGCAATGGTACAGCACGCAGTGTTTGGGCGGTATATGGCGTAGCCGGCTTACCTGCAGTTTTTATGATACCGGTACAAATAATCATTAGTCTATTTACTACCGGTGAGTCGTTTGATTATATAGCCGGACTGCTAACCCTGGGGTTATATGCCTGGGGTGTTATATTGTTGATTATCGGGCTTCGGGAAGTTCATCACTTCAGTACTGGCCGTGCTGTGTTTACTGTAGTAACACCCGGTTTGATGCTGTTGTTTTTGACAATGATAACTTTAATTTTCATTGGCACCACAGTTTCAACCATTATTATGCAGGGTTTTTAACAATACCGGCGAAATTATGAATTTAGTACGTGATGTATGGGGGGGCGAAAAATGCCTGGTCAAAATTATGATCTACTTGTTGTTGATGATCAAGCCGGTTTACGCAAGTTGATTTGCGAAGCTTTAATTGATGAAGGGTATTTGATTGATCAGGCTGCCGGCGGTCTGGATGCTTTGGATAGAATGAACCGGAATAAGTATCGCCTTATTTTGTTGGATGTAAAAATGCCGGGGATGAACGGTCTGGAAACTTTGAAGGAAATCAGAAAAGTGGACAGTGATGTGCCGGTGGTGATGATGACGGCTTATAGTGATTTCGATATATTGCAGGAGACAGACCAAACAGTAAATCCTGTCAAGCATATTAGCAAGCCCTTTGATTTAGATGATTTGCGTTGTTTAGTACGGAGCTGTTTATCTGAAAATTATGCTCTTAGTTAGTTTGATTTCCGTTTTGCTTGGTGTACGAGCTAAAAAAGGTATATATATAGTTTTGTCGAATACCCAAAAAGATGAGTAAACATATAGGGCAGGAGGATAGCCATGATTATAGTTACCGATACATTAATAGCCATGCGGTGCCCTGAATGTGGAAAGCTGGATTATCACACTCTTTCTCGTTTTCAATTTAGTGGCCAAAAAAAAGTCGAAATTAAATGTTTATGCGGGTATGTGAAACTTGCTATAGCAACTAAAGACCGTAATTACTATTGGCTTCAGGTGCCCTGTGTGGTTTGTGAGGGCAAACATGTAAGATCCTTAAGCTCAAAGATGCTTTGGTCCGATGAAGTAAACTATCTTTTTTGCCATGAGACCGGACTTGAGCTGGGCTATATCGGGCCTTGTGATGAAGTTCAAGCGCTGGCCGAAGCACAGCAGGAAACCATGGAGGCGCTGGGAGATGATTTTGAGGCGGAAGACGAGTACTTCCATAACTCGGAGGTAATGTATGAAGTGCTTAACTGCTTGCATGAGATTGCCGAGCAGGGATTATTATATTGCCAGTGTGGCAATCAGGATGTTGAGGTGGATATATTCCCCGACCGCTTGGAGCTGCATTGCAAAGATTGTGACAGCGTAAATATTATTTACGCTGAAACAGATGATGACTTGCGGGTTATCAAAGATGTTGGAACTATTGAATTGACCCGCAATGGTTTTGAGTGTTTGGACAGTTTGTCAAACACGACAAAAACCGGTAAGAAACCAAATCATAAACATAAATAAATAATAAGCACCCCTCAGGGGGTGTATAATAATTTTTATCCAGATTATTTTTTTAATGCATATCTATGTAGTATAATATTTTTTTTAGAAAATTATTTTATGGATATATTTATAAAATTAAGGTAAAATAATCTATGTACTTTTGAGGAGGTTCGTATATGAGTTTGGTTCCGGTAAGTGCATTATTGCGCCAGGCGCAGGAGGGCGGTTATGCTGTGGGCGCTTTTAACTGCAACAATATGGAAATTGTGCAGGCCATTGCCGCCGCTGCCGAGGCAGAAAAATCGCCGGTTATTATGCAGGCCAGCCAGGGGGCTATACAATATGCCGGTATTGAATATATCACTGCCATGGCGAATGTTGCTGCAGCGATGGTAAGCGTGCCCGTTGCGTTGCATCTTGATCACGGAACCAGTTTTGAGCAAGTAATGCGCTGTATCAGATCTGGTTTTTCATCAGTGATGATTGATGGTTCCAAACATTCACTTAAAGACAATATATCCTTAACCAGGCAGGTCATAGCTGCTGCTAGGCCGATTGGCGTATCCGTTGAGGCTGAGTTGGGCAAGATAGGCGGCACCGAGGATGATATCCATGTCAGCGATGCCGATGCTTTTTTTACCGACCCGGAAGAGGCCCGGGTTTTTGTGGAGGAAACCGAAGTAGACGCGCTGGCTATAGCTATTGGTACCGCCCATGGTCGCTACAAGGGCGAGCCCAAGTTGGATTTTGTCCGGCTGGAAAAAATACGTTCCTTGGTGAACATCCCCATTGTACTGCACGGTTCCTCAGGGGTGCCCGAGGAGGCCATCAGAGAAGCTATCCGCCTGGGGGTATGCAAAGTAAACATTGACACCAATATCCGCGAAGCTTTTGTGGATGGCTGCCGAAAAGTAATTGCCGACTTTCCCGATGAAATAGATCCGCGAAAAATACTGGGCCCTGCCCGGGAGGCGACAGTGGAGTTAATTAGAGAAAAAATCAGGATTTTTGGCAGCTCCGGTAAGGCTTAAGGCATAGCTTAATATTAGGGGTGTTATGATACCGCATTGAGCCTCAATAAATGCCAATGCAATGGGTTATAATGTCATTAGGCGTTTTTACGTCAGATAACCATTACGGAGGTGTCTACGATAAAACTATTCTTAGATACTGCTAATGTAGATGAGATTAGGTCGGCTAATGAATTGGGCGTGATCAGCGGTGTAACTACCAATCCTTCACTTATAGCTCGTGAGGGACGGGATTTCGGTGAAGTAGTCCGGGAAATAGCATCTATTGTTGACGGCCCAATTAGTGCCGAAGCAGTGAGTACCGAGGCCGGGCCAATGATTGCTGAGGCCGAGGAGTTAGCTGATATTCACCCCAATATAGTGGTAAAGATACCCATGAACGCGGAAGGCTTGAAAGCTGTAAGCGTGCTGGCAAAAAAAGGTATCAGGACTAACGTGACCTTAGTTTTTTCAGCCAATCAAGCCCTGCTGGCTGCTCTGGCCGGGGCTACTTACGCTAGCCCGTTTGTCGGCCGGTTGGACGATATTGGCCACGATGGGCTGGAGTTGATCAAAGAAATTGCCGAGATTTATGAACTGCATGGTTTCGAAACACAAATTATCTCTGCCAGCATCAGACATCCATTACATGTGACGCAATCGGCGCTGGCCGGTGCCCATATTGCCACTGTGCCGTATAAAGTTTTGATGCAAATGCTTAAACATCCCCTGACCGATTTGGGGATAGAACAATTTTTATTCGATTGGGCCAAGGTGCCAAAAAAATAAGGAGGAGTAGCTTTGAAAGTTATAGGGCGCCTCAGAGATTATTACAACCGGGTAATGGACCTGCCGGATGCGCCCTCAAAGGTGGCCCTTGGTGCAGCCCTGGGGGTAGCCTTTGATTTTTTACCGATTCCGATTATAAGTATTCCCATTGCTTATATGGTCGCGCGGGTAATAGGCGGTAATGGCTTGGCCGGTGCTTTAACGGCAGCTTTCTTTAAGTGGGCGGTACCTTTTTTTTACGTTTTAAACGTTGCTACGGGCAACCTGCTGTTGGGCTTTAAAGTGCCCGAAGATACGGTAACGTTATCGGCGATGCATATGCCGCACCTTTGGCTGGATCAGTTGGTAGAGCTGGGCTTACCTTTTTTAGTGGGGGCTGTGGTAAATGCCGTATTAGCTTGGCTGGCATTATATTTTGTAGTGCGGCGCTTGCTGCTGCTTAGACATTCCCGTAAAGGTATTGCGCAATGAGTGAAATATAAGACTATTTTTATTAGGTGGGATGCCCTTGAACAATAATGAATTGGAAAATAAAACACTGGCGGAATTATATTCTCTGGCCAAGGATCTTGAACTGACCGGGTATTCCCGGTTGCGCAAAAAGGAATTGGTTGAAGAAATTGTCAGGGCGCAGATGGAGAAAAGCGGGCTGCAGTATTCCAGTGGTGTGCTGGAAATACTCCCTGACGGTTATGGTTTTTTGAGGCCCGGGCACTTTTTGCGTAGCTATGAAGATATATATGTCTCTTCTTCTCAGATCAGGCGATTTGACTTGCGTACCGGTGACATGGTAGCCGGGCAAGTTCGCGGTCCCAAGGATACTGAACGTTATTCAGCGCTGTTGCGTGTTGAACAGGTTAACAATATCGACCCCGAGGAAGCTTCAAAAAGGCTGCATTTTGCAGGACTAACCCCTCTATTTCCCCAGGAGCGGATTACTCTGGAAACCGATAAGGAAAAGCTTTCCACGCGAATCATCGATTTAATTGCTCCCATTGGTAAAGGCCAGCGCGGGCTTTTGGTTTCGCCCCCCAAGGCGGGCAAAACCGTGCTACTAAAGTCGATCGCCAACAGTGTTACTGCAAATCATCCGGAAATTTACCTAATAGTACTACTTATTGATGAACGCCCCGAAGAAGTTACCGATATGGAACGTTCAGTGCGCGGCGATGTTATAAGTTCTACATTTGACGAGCCGCCGGAAAATCATGTGCGCGTGGCTGATTTAGTGCTGGAGCGAGCCAAGCGGTTGGTGGAACACGGCCGGGATGTACTAATTTTGCTGGATAGCATCACCCGTCTGGCTAGGGCACACAATTTAGTGGTGCCGCCCAGCGGTCGCACGCTGAGTGGTGGCGTGGATCCGGCTTCATTGCATAGGCCGAAACGGTTTTTTGGTGCCGCCCGTAATTTAGAGGAGGGCGGTTCACTGACAATTTTAGCCACTGCGCTTGTTGAAACCGGCAGTCGTATGGACGATGTGATTTTCGAAGAATTTAAAGGTACCGGTAATATGGAGCTTATACTGGATCGTCGCCTGGCCGAACGGCGGATTTTCCCCGCTATTGACGTACTACGCTCAGGCACCCGCCGGGAAGACTTGCTTTTTATTAAAGATGAACTGGAGCTGAATTGGTATTTTCGAAAAGCTACCGCAGGTTTTTCGCCCATGGAAGCTCTAGAGTATATAGGTGAGCGACTGAAAAAAACCAAATCCAATAGTGAATTGCTCCGTGCCTTTCGTAATATTCGCGCGCAAAAGCCAGCCAAATCAGGGACCGGTATCCCTTCCATATTCTAATTATCCAATTTGGGGTTGAGTATAAATTATGGCTTCTCCGGCAATAATTTAAGGTGAAAATAAATTTTCACTAATTTTTGTGGGAGAGGTTAATTAGAAAATGCCAAAAACCAGTAAGAAAACTATAATAATCGTGGGTTTGGCGGTTCTACTTGTGGCTGGTTGCCTTACTGTTTCACACCAGCCGGCCCAGGCCAGGCTGGACGAATTGTTGAGTCCGGATAACCCATATATTACACCGCCGGGAGCCAAACAAACAGAACAGCAAGCCAGCCGGACGGTAGCGGCTGTACCCCGTGCTTATGTTGTGCAAACGGGTGATACTTTAAGTTATATAGCTATCAAATATGACCTTGCTGTTGACCAGTTAGCCGAGATCAATAACCTGCGTGATTGCAATCATATTATAAAAGGACAGGTGATCATGCTTCCCGGTACTGCAATACCTTACCAGGTGGGCCGTGGTGAAACGCTCGGCTCAATTGCTTTGCGGTTTGGGTGTTCGGAAGAAAAGCTAGTAAGAATAAATGAACTGCGCGACCCGGACCATTTATTGGCCGGGCAGCAACTAATGATCCCGGCCGGTGAGGGTGGCGGGGACAGGCAGGTTTCCATAAGACTGCCCCTGAGCCAGCTTGGCTGGCCGGTGGTGGGCTGGATTAGTTCTCCGTATGGTATGCGCGACGGTGCTATGCACGAAGGCCTTGATATTGCCGCCGATCAGGGCCAGCCGGTGCGGGTAGTTAAAGACGGGCGTGTGGTTTTTGCCGGGCCGCGGGGCACTTATGGCAATGCCGTAATAATTGATCACGATGACGGGCTGCGCACTCTTTACGCGCACAACTCGCGCGTATTGGTGAGTGAAGGGCAATGGGTAGTCGCAGGTCAGCGAATCGCTTTGGTGGGCAATACCGGGCGATCCACCGGTCCGCACCTGCATTTTGAAGTACTGCTAAATGGCATTCCCGTTGACCCAATGCTTTGTCTCGAACGTGCCCGCGCTTAGGCTGTCCGCGCTATTACCGGCTATTAATGAAAACAGGGGGTGCCCCGGGTGGCAGCCCCCTGTTGTTTATAAAGCTAATATTTGCTTTTTATTTATTACCACATCATTGATCATATTCCATACTCCAACTTTTCAACTATTATTTTGCGCTCTTCATTTAAACGGGCATATTTTTTCAGGGTATGCATGTGGAATAACATGCGCTTGGTATCATCAGTACAATGAATAACTTTTCCGGTAGTCAATACCCTGGCCTGAAATACTGTGGAGGCGGTTTGTAAATCCACCAAATCAACATCCCGGCCAAGTTTATCTGCCAGATGTTGGCCTATGATAAACAGGTCGTAAGCACTGAATTTTTGTTCCGCTAAAAATGCAATATCAACATCGCTATGTGACAGCATTTTCCCGGTTAAAGCCGAACCAAAAATTATAATCAGGTAAGGTGCAATTTGCTGCCGCAAATGCATTTTAATAAGCTTAATTTGGAGTTGGTTTAAGTGCATTATAACATCCTCTTGCTAGCAAAACATGTTGCCTACTTGGTTACAGTGTAATTATTTCATTATACTAGTAAAAAATGGCTGCCGCAAGTGCGGCTCAATACTTGATATATGGAGCTTCACCTGTATAACAAATTGCATTATACTGAAAGATGATAAATTAATATAGAGAACTGTAGAAAAGTGGGTGCCAGGTATCATGCAATTATTGTATGCTGATGAACAAGGTCACATGTATGACTATGGGTTGGGGGCGGTGGGGCGTACCGGTGATCGGTTGGTGGAGATAATGGATGAGGATATGATGGAGCTACCATCGGGAGCCTCTTTAACTTTATTGCCCGGCAGTGCACCTGTGGGTATGGATAAACACGGAGATTTCAAGCTGTTGCGGCAAGTGCCCGGCGATGGCGGTCCGGCTATAGCCGTAGGTGCTTTGTTGCCCCAGGGGTATACCCGCACCTTGTTGCCCGGTTACCGGCGCCAGGCGGACCAAATGCTGCCTTTGTTGGGCTTCGCGGCTGTAGCTTGGTGGGAAGGCCGGGTTTATGTTGCCGCTGTTCGTACCGACGATCCTGACCGTTGGGATCCCGTACACTATAATTCAATAGATTTGCCCCGGTTGGTGCAGGACAGACTGGACCGGGCACCACAGAACCGCGTGTTGGCGCAGCTGGCTCATTGTGCTCTGGAATACAGCTGCTATACCGCCCAAAATATATTTTACAGCCGCTGGGAAGGCGGATTGCCCATGTCCCCGGTATGTAACGCCCGTTGCCTGGGTTGCATATCACTGCAACCCGCCGAGTGCTGCCCTTCTCCACAGACCAGGCTGAACTTCCGCCCGACCTGTAACGAAGCATATGAAGTGGCAATACATCACCTGCGGTATGCATCGGAAGGGATTATCAGTTTTGGTCAGGGTTGTGAAGGGGAACCGGCGCTGGCGGCGGACGATATAGCGCAGGTGATCGGTGCAGTACGCCAAAAAATCAGCCGGGGCACCATCAACATGAACAGCAATGCGGGTTATAAACATGGAGTGGATAAAATTTGCCGGTCCGGACTGGATTCACTGCGGGTTAGTCTGATAAGTGCCCGTGAACAAGTTTACCAGGCCTATTACCGGCCCCGGGATTATCAATTGGCCGATGTAGCCGAATCAATCAGGATAGCACGCTCCTTGGGCGTGTATGTGTCGCTGAATCTGCTGGTGTTGCCTGGGTTAAACGACCGTGAGGCTGAAATTGAAGCGCTGGTTAAATTTATTAATGACAACGGTGTAAATAAGGTTCAGTTGCGCAATTTAAACATTGACCCCGATTATTTCTTTAGCCGGGTGCCTGCTGATAGTGAAATATGTGGAGTTGACCGGCTAATTGAAACATTACGCAATACACCTGGTCTGGAATTGGGCAACTTTTCAAGGCCGGTTACTTGATGATAAGTTAATAGACAATGCAATATTTCCTTGCTTGACAAAAATCGTTATGCTATAATAATTAAGTGTCTCATAAGGAAGCCTACGTTTCTGTTTTATCTGACATATATATTTTACCGAAAGAGGTGAGCCATTGTGAAGGAGAAAATTCATCCCCAATATGGAGAAGCTAAAGTAACCTGCGTTTGTGGCGAGACTTTTACCACCGGTTCCACAAAAAAGGAAATTAAGGTGGAGATTTGCTCCAAATGTCACCCTTTTTACACCGGTTCTCAACGGACTGTTGAAACAGGCGGGCGGGCGGAAAAATTCCGCAAAAAGTATGGCTTGAAATAAGTCTCATCAGCAGGGCGGGCGCTCTGCTTTTATTTTATCTATGTAGAAAATGGTGATAATTATGCGTCCTGAGTATAGTTACGGAGGGCAGGCTGTTATTGAAGGAGTAATGATGCGGGGTCCGGATAGCCGGGCCGTAGCGGTGCGCTGCCCGGACAATACTATTGTTATCGATCATCAGCCGGTGTCGTCCATTACATCCCGTATCAAGCCGCTTAAATGGCCTATGATTCGGGGCGTGGTGGTCCTGTTGGAGTCACTAGTTATGGGTCTGCAGGCGCTCACCTTCTCTGCAAATCAAGCCATGGAAGAAGAGGAGGAAGAACTGACCACCCGGGATATTGTCATCACCATGACTATTGCGTTTGCTTTGGCCATTGTGCTTTTTGTAGTGGTGCCCACCGGAGCTACCCACTATCTTACTCGCTGGGTACCCGGTAGTGTGCTGCAAAACCTTGTGGAGGGTGTTATCCGCATTGGCGTGTTCTTAGCCTACGTGGTGGCCATTGCCCGGATGAATGACATCAAGCGGGTCTTTCGCTATCATGGTGCCGAGCACAAAGTGATTAATGCCTATGAGGCCGGTGAGGAACTGACTGTGGACCGGGTGCAGCGTTATGCCACTTACCACCCTCGTTGCGGTACTAGTTTTCTGATTATTGTTCTGGTGGTTAGTATATTTGTCTTTGCTATGTTGGGTGAGCAAGTGTTATGGTGGCGCATATTGTCCCGCATACTTCTTTTGCCCGTGGTGGCGGGCATCTCTTACGAGTTTCTTAAAGCTACGGCTCGATATAAAGATAATCTCTTGTTGCACCTAATTGCCTTGCCCGGCAAGTGGGTGCAGGGGTTGACCACCGCAGAGCCCGATGATGATATGGTGGAAGTCGCTATGACAGCCCTAAAGGCCGTGCTTAGTGAAAATAGAGGTGAGGTAAGTGTTAGATAAGCTGGAAAACCTGGAAAACAAATATGAAGAATTAAGCGAGTTAATTGCCGATCCCAAGGTAATGGAAGACCAGGGTCGCTGGCAGCAATATGTAAAATCTCACTCCGATATTAGTGATGTGGTAACGGTATACCGCGAGTATAAAAAGGTACTGTCCGAGCTTGAGGATGTTGGCCAGATGCTCAAGGATAGGCTGGATACCGATATGCGGGAAATGGCCGAGTTGGAAGCGGAAGAACTGAAAGATAAAAAACAGGAATTTGAAAACAGGCTCAAGGTGCTACTGCTGCCCAAGGATCCCAATGATGATAAGAATGTGATTATGGAGATCCGGGCCGGAACCGGTGGTGAAGAGGCGGCCTTATTTGGCTCCGATTTATTCCGTATGTATACCCGCTTTGCCGAGCTAAAAGGTTGGCGCACAGAAATAATGGATTCCCATTATACGGATATCGGTGGGATCAAGGAAATAGTTTTTCTTATTGAAGGCAAAGGGGCGTTCAGTCAGCTTAAATTTGAGAGTGGTGTGCACCGGGTGCAGCGCGTGCCTACCACTGAATCGGGCGGGCGTATCCATACTTCTGCTGCCACGGTAGCGGTGCTGCCCGAGGCCGAGGAAGTAGATGTGGATATAAACCCTAATGAATTGCGCGTTGACGTGTTTTGTTCCACCGGCCCCGGTGGTCAATCGGTAAACACCACCCAATCGGCGGTTCGGATAACTCACATTCCCACCGGCATAGTAGTATCATGCCAAGATGAAAAATCACAGCTTAAGAATAAGGATAAAGCAATGAAGGTTTTGCGGGCCAGGCTACTGGATCAAGCCCAGTTGGAACAGCGGCAGCAAATGGCCAGTGTGCGTAAATCTCAGGTAGGCTCCGGTGACCGGAGTGAGCGTATTCGAACCTATAATTTCCCCCAAAACAGGGTTACCGACCATCGTATTGGGTTGACCTTGCACCGGTTACAGGAAGTGCTTATGGGTAGCTTACAAGAAGTGATAGATGCTCTGATCACTACTGACCAGGCCGAGCGCCTCCAGCAGGTGGACTAACATGTCAGGTATAAGCGTACGGGAAAGTCTAATCCAGGCAACCCGTTATTTGCGCGATAGCGGATTTTTTTCACCACGGCTTGACGCCGAGGTGCTGCTGGCCTATGTACTGGGCCGGGATCGGGTGTATTTATACCGGGAAGCCGACATGGTGCTTGATGAAGATTGTGAGAGGTATTACGGGGTGCTTTTGGAGCGCCGGGCGGGCGGTGAGCCCGTGGCCTACCTTACGGGGCTAAAAGAATTCATGGGGCTTGACTTTGAAGTTGGGCCCCATGTTTTAATTCCCCGGCCTGAAACCGAGCTGATGGTAGAAAAGGCACTGGAGATGCTGACTGGTTGGTCCGGGCAGCGGGTAGCGGTTGATGTGGGTACGGGCAGTGGTGCGATAGCTGTGAGCTTGGCCTGCTTGGCACCACATGATACTCTGGTACACGCTATCGACATATCACCGCAGGCCCTGGATATTGCCCGTGCCAATGCAATGCGGCATAGCGTAGCGGTGTTTTTTTATGCCGGTGATTTACTGGCTCCACTGCGGGGGGCGCTTGCGCCTTGCTCGGTGGCCGTGATAACTGCCAACCTGCCCTATATACCCAGTGGTGCCATGGCCGGGCTATCTCGGGATGTGCGTGGCTATGAGCCTGTGCTAGCTTTGGATGGTGGTTTCGATGGTTTGGAGATCTACCGCCGGCTCGTACCACAGGCGGAAACCTGGCTTGCCCCCGGCGGGCGGCTGTTTATGGAAATTAGTCCTGAGCAGTGTGAGCAGGTCATGGCATGGCTGGTACCGCCGCGCTGGCGGGCCGGCTTATATCTGGACCTGGCCGGACGTCCACGGCTTATCTGTGGAATCAAGCAATAAATAATACTGATTATACTGGTTTTTTTTGGCTCTGTATATGGTGATTCGGTGCCGGCTAGCGTTCTTTTATCGCCTAACCCTTTGTGGTATACTATTCCGAGGAGTATGTACACCGGGGCTGGAGAGATCAGTTGCCATAATTGTATAACTCCAGGAATAATCTTAAACAATACAACTGGGCCAATCATAGAAGTTTTAAAAAATGTTGTGGGAAGGATTTAATGTGGAAAATGCAGCTTGTGAAACACGCCACCTGGTAGTGGATCCCAGGCAACCGGATGTTACCTTAATTGAGGAGGCCGGTGCCATATTGCGGGGGGGCGGCCTGGTGGCATTCCCCACTGAAACTGTCTATGGTCTGGGGGCCAATGCATTGGATGCCCGGGCGGTGGCCGGTATTTTTGAAGCAAAGGGACGGCCCGCTGACAATCCTTTGATTGTACATATTGATTGCCTCCGAACTCTGAGCCGGTATGTTAATGAAGTCCCACCTGTTGTGTCACGGTTGGCTTCGCGTTTTTGGCCGGGCCCACTGACTCTGGTTTTACAGGGTGGGCAGGCTTTTCCCCCGGCGGTTACAGGCGGGCTTGATACAGTAGCGGTACGGGTGCCCGCCCATCCTGTGGCTCTGGCCTTAATCCGGACGGCGGGTGTGCCGGTGGCTGCACCCAGTGCCAATGTCTCGGGGAGACCCAGTCCTACCACTGCAGGCCACGTACTAGATGACCTCTCGGGAAAGATTGCGCTGGTGCTCGACGGGGGGCCGTCCGGACTGGGCGTTGAATCGACTGTGCTGGATGTCTCCGGCGATTGCCCGGTGATTTTGCGACCCGGTGGGACAATTCGGCGGGATTTGGAGGAATTAATTGGCCCGGTGGAAGTCGACCCGGCGATTAACGGTGATGCTACTACCGGGGGGGCTCCCAGGTCGCCGGGCATGAAATATACCCACTATGCACCCCGGGCCTCGCTGATACTCTTTGAAGGCCATGATCAAAGGAGGGTGGCGGCCCGCGTATTGGTTGAGGCCAAGCGTTTTGCTGCAGTCGGTCGAAAAGTGGGGATATTTACTTATGGTGAAACATCGTCATTCTATGATGGAATGGTGGAATATAGCGTTATCGTGGCTGGAAAGCGCTCCGATCCCGGCACGGTTGCCTCTTTATTGTATGAATCACTGCGCCGGTTTGATCGCCTGGGGGTTGATGTGATACTTGCTGAAGGCATGCCCTTCGACGGTCTGGGTATGGCGGTTATGAATAGGTTGCGCCGGGCTTCGGGGGGACATGTGGTTACTATAGAGTGCTAACTTTAGATAAATTTTACATTGAAAGCATACATATTAAGTAGTGGATAATTAAACGCGAAATTGTTGGGGGAAATAATTTGGAGCTTTACACATTGCTCGCACTAGCTATTGCACTGGGCACCGACGCTTTTTCTATGTGTCTTGGCCTGGGGCTGGCCGGCGTAACCCGACGCCAAATATTTGTGGTTAGCATTACAGTACTAGTGTTCCATATTGTCATGCCTTTACTGGGCTGGTATGCCGGTGAATTCGCCGGCGCTCTGGCAGGCCGGGCCGCTAGTATTGCAGGGTCTTTTCTGTTGATGTACCTGGGTGTAAAAATGATTTGGTCGTCTTTAAAGGGCGGTGATGCCATGGATCCAAAAGTGGTGCTGGTTAATACCTGGGGGCTGTTATTGCTTGCTGCCAGCGTCAGTATGGATGCCTTAAGTGTTGGCTTTTCCCTTGGCACCAGGCAGGTTAACCTACCACTTACCGCCGGAGTTATTGGCGCTGTGGCTGGGGTTATGACGGCTGCCGGGTTGTTTCTGGGGCGTTTTGTGGGTACCCGGGTAGGTGAACGAGCCGTGCTTGGCGGCGGTGTATTATTAATCGCCATTGGTATACATATGGTTTTATCGTAATGGCTGGGAGGCGATGTTATTGGTCAAAAAAAAGATACTTTTTGTATGTACCGGTAATACCTGCCGCAGCCCTATGGCCGAGGCGCTGGCCCGCCGGGCGCTGGCAGAACTTTATCCGGAGTACAATTATATAGAATTTGCCTCCGCGGGGATTGCTTCATTGTCAAATGGTGGTGCATCATACCAGGCCATTAATGCATTAAAGATGATGGGTCTTGACCTGGGTATGCATAAGTCGGCCCAGGTTAGTCAGGAAGATATTGAACAGGCTGAATTAGTGTTGACCATGACCCGTGCTCATCGAGACAATTTAAAACGTCTATTCCCCGGTGCTGCTAACAAAATTTTTACCTTAGCCGAATATGCCGGTTCCGACAGTGATATACCGGACCCCTTTGGTTCAAGTGTGGAACTCTACCGTATCGTGGCAGGTGAACTGGACAATTTATCCCGCATCATGCTGCACCGGTTTATTAAGGGGTCGGGGTTAAACTAACTTAAACAACCTGTTTCTCATTAATATTACAAAGTAATAGCGGGTTAATTATAAAATACATTTTGGCTTAATTATAGAGGAAACCGGGTGGATATTGTAGAATATTTTTTTGTTAGTGCGAGACATCGGATAATGTATTGAAGGAAGTGTAGCTATTGCAGGTGGCTATTGGTAGTGATCATGGAGGATTTAGGTTAAAAACAGAGATAATTGCTTATTTAAAAGAACGAGGAATCGATTATAAAGATTATGGTACATATTCCACTGATCCGGTGGATTATCCGGATTTTGCGCGGGCAGTGGCAGAGGCTGTTGCCGGTGGAAAATTTGAGCGGGGAATTCTTTGTTGTGGCACTGGGATCGGAGTAAGTATAGCCGCCAATAAAGTAGCGAACATTAGGGCCGCTCTTTGTCATGATACCTTTTCCGCTCGTATGGCCGGAGAGCATAATATGGCCAATATTATTACCATGGGTGAGCGTGTAATTGGCTTTGGTTTAGCCAGGGATATAGTGGACGCTTGGTTGAATGCGAAATTTGCCGGGGGAAGGCATGCGCAAAGGTTGGAGAAAATAGCGGTTATTGAAAAAGATATCGCTGCCGTTAATATTTGCCGGTGATACAGAGTTTAATAAGTCTAGGAGGAAGTCTTATGAGTTTTTACAGCCCGCTTTCCGAAGCGGATTCCGAAATCGCACAGGTCGTTGAACAGGAACTGAATAGGCAGCGTAACACCCTGGAACTAATTGCCTCGGAGAATATTGTCAGCCGGGCTGTTATGGAAGCCCAGGGTACCGTGCTAACCAACAAATATGCCGAAGGGTTGCCCGGGCGGCGTTACTACGGGGGTTGTGCCGCTGTAGATGTAGCGGAAACGCTGGCTATTGAACGCGCCAAAAAAATTTTTAATGCCGAACATGTCAATGTACAGCCTCATTCCGGCTCACAGGCCAATACGGCAGTTTATTTTGCCCTGCTCGAGCCGGGCGATACCATCTTAGGAATGAGCCTGGCCCACGGCGGTCACCTGACTCACGGTAGTCCGCTAAACATTTCGGGCCGTTATTTTAATGTAGAATTCTATGGCGTGGAACAAGATACCGGTCGGATTAATTATGACAAGGTTATGGAAGTGGCCTTAAAAAGTAAGGCCAAGATGATCGTCGCCGGGGCCAGCGCTTATCCACGGGAAATTGATTTTACCCGCATGGCTGAAATTGCTGCTGCCGCGGGTGCTTATTTGATGGTGGACATGGCACATATTGCCGGCCTGGTAGCAGCCGGTTTGCATAACAGCCCTGTTCCCTGTGCCGATGTGGTTACAACGACCACGCATAAAACGCTGCGTGGCCCCCGTGGTGGTATGATATTATGCAAGGAAAAATACGGGGCTAAAGTAGACAAGGCCGTTTTCCCCGGTATACAGGGTGGCCCGTTGATGCACGTGATTGCAGCCAAGGCGGTGGCTTTTGGTGAAGCGCTGCAGCCGGGTTTCAAGGAATACCAGCAGCAGATAGTTAATAACGCTCGGGTGCTGGGTGAAGCGCTAACCCGGCGTGGATTTGAACTGATTTCAGGTGGTACCGACAATCATATGATATTGGTTGATCTGCGCAACAAGCAAGTTACCGGTCGAGAGGCGGAACAAACGTTAGATGAAGTGGGAGTCACGGTGAATAAAAACGCTATTCCCTTTGACCCGCAGCCGCCGTTGATTACCAGTGGTGTTCGGATTGGTACGCCTGCTGTAACGACCCGGGGGTTAAAAGAAGACGAAATGGTTGAAGTAGCGGAAATAATTCATTTAGCGCTGAGCTTTGGTGATGATATCGGGCGACGGGCCCAGGCCAGGGCCATGGCTGCCGGCTTGTGTCGCCGGTTCCCCATATATGAAGAAGGTGGTGTCTATGCAGCGCCCTGTCTGGGATGATTATTTCATGGAGATAACCGAAGTGGTGTCCCGGCGATCCACTTGTTTGCGCCGCCAGGTAGGAGCCATTATCGTGCGGGATCACCGTATTTTAGCCACCGGATATAACGGTGCCCCATCCGGTATACGCCATTGCCTGGAAACAGGCTGTTTGCGGGAAAAGCAGGGAATACCATCCGGTGAACGGCATGAGCTGTGCCGGGGGCTGCATGCTGAGCAAAACGCCCTTTTGCAGGCGGCTGTCCATGGCATTCCTATTGCGGGAGGCATCTTTTACGTCACTCACCAACCCTGTGTGCTCTGCGCCAAGATGATAGCCAACGCCAACATTAGAGAGGTAGTTTACCGGGGTGATTACCCCGATCTGCTGGCCCTGGATATCTTTGAAGAATCCGGTGTCAAGCTGGTACGGTTCGAGGTTTTGTAAATGCAAAAAAAAATAGTTGCTTTGCCAAAATTAAATAATTTAACTCCCTCCCTGGAATCCACCGCCCTCAAATTGATGGAAGAAGCGGGAGAATTGGCCCAGGCAATTGGTAAGCTGCGCGGCATGAGCGGGGAGCGCTCTGTGGTTGGCGAGGTCGAAGCGCTGGACTGTATTACCCGGGAGTTACTGGATGTTGCCCAGACTGCTGTTTCCATGATGTTTGTGCTGGAAGAAAAATACGGTGTAAGCATTGAAAAAGCCCTTGACGAGCATATTGACAAGCTTATGAGTAAAGGGTATTTGGTCGATAAGCAAGAATAAAATAACATTATAAAGATTAAAAATTTGTTCGGAATGAATGTCACAATCTCTGGGGGCTGTGGAAGTTAATATGGTTAATTTAAGGAAGTTTAAGCCTGACCCCAAAATTTTAGTTGCTTTTGGAACCAGACCGGAGGCTATTAAAATGGCTCCCCTGGTGCGGATGCTAAAGAAGGATGACCGGCTGATGTGCCGGGTGGTGGTAACTGCCCAACACCGGGAAATGCTGGATCAGGTGCTGCAGTTGTTTGATATTGTACCCGACCACGATTTGAATATCATGCAGGCCGGCCAAACTCTGTTTGATATTACAGGGCGGGCTTTGGCTGGACTCCAGGGAGTGCTGGAGGCCGAAAGACCTGATTTGGTGTTGGTCCACGGTGATACCACCACCACTTTTGTGGCTGCACTGGCCGCCTATTACATGCAGGTACCGGTCGGGCATGTGGAAGCGGGGCTACGTACCGGCAACAAATATTCCCCATTTCCGGAGGAGATGAACCGGCGTTTGGCCGGGGCGTTATGTGATATTCATTTTGCTCCTACCACCGGTGCCCGGAATAACTTGCTGCGGGAAGGGGTAGACCCGGAGCAGGTTTATGTTACCGGCAACACCGTTATTGATGCCCTATTGGCCACAGTGCGTAACGAATACCAGTTCAGTGACTCGCTGCTTAGCGGGCTGGATTTTAGCAGGCACCGGCTGATTTTAATGACCACTCACCGCCGGGAAAACTTGGGCGATCCCATGCGGGATATTTACCTGGCCTTAAGGGATGTTTTAGAAAAGCATCCTGATGTGCGGGTTATCTTTCCAGTGCACAAAAACCCCGCTGTGCGCCGGGTGGTGCAGCAAGTTCTGGGGGATTCCCGGCAGGTGGATATAATCGAGCCAATGGATTACGAACCCTTTGTAAATTTAATGGCTCGCTGCCACTTGGTACTCACTGATTCAGGAGGTATGCAGGAGGAGGCCCCCTCGCTGGGTAAGCCCGTGCTGGTGCTGCGCAACACTACTGAACGTCCCGAGGCTGTGGATGCCGGAACTGTGCGCTTGGTGGGTACTGATCGCACGGCTGTGCGTGACGAAACCAATCGCCTGCTTAATGACGAAGCTTATTACCGTGTAATGGCCGAGGCTGTCAACCCGTATGGCGACGGTATGGCTTGTGAACGGATAGTGCAGGCCATCAAGCATGCTTTTGAGCTTTCCGACCACAGGCCTCCGGAGTTTGGTCTTTAAACGGCGGTCTTTGGATATTTAGGTAATATCAAAGTTGTTGATCTTGTCTGTTATTTAGCGTATAATGAGAAAGTAATTATGGTTTAAGAATTATGGCACAGTCTTTGCTAATTTAATAATCAAGATGTTTTTGGTGGCTTTCGTATCGCCATTGCAGTAATATTATTTTAAATTAGGAGGGAATACTTAATGGATTTTAGTTTAACTGACGAACAACAAATGGTACAGGATATGGCTCGCAATTTTGCCGAAAAAGAAATTGCCCCTTATGTTGAAGAGGATGAAAAAAACCATCACTATCGCAGAGAGATATTAACTAAGATGGGTGAACTGGGCCTGTTGGGCTGGACTCTGCCTGAGGAGTACGGCGGAAATGGCATGGGTTGGCAGGAAGGTTGTATTGCACTGTATGAAATAGCCAAGGTTCATACTTCCTGGAGACTTGCTATCAGTGGTAACAACTGGGGTCCGGCTATGACCATTAACGAATATGGTACTGAAGAACAAAAAGAGAAATTTATCCCTGGACTGTTAGAAGGAACGTCGGTAGGATGCTTTGCTATCACCGAGCCTAATACGGGTTCCGATGTTGCCAGCATGAAGACGAATGCCGTTGATAAGGGCGACCATTGGTTGATCAATGGTACAAAGACTTGGATTTCTGGTGGACATTCTGCCGATATTGGGTTGCTCTATGCGGTCACTGAAAAAGGCAAAGGTGCAAAAGGGATATCTTGTTTCGTAATCGACTATAACAATACCCCGGGTGTTGAAAGAATTCCCATTCATGATAAAGTTGGTATGTGGGCTGCCCCGACTTCGGAACTGATTTTTGAAAATGCCGTGGTTCCTAAAGAAAACCTTCTAGGGGAATTAAACAAAGGCTTCTTCATTTGTATGTGGCAGTTAAACAATACCCGCATGGGTTGTGCCACCGGTTCTGCCGCTCTTTCTCGGGCCTGCTTGGATGGTGCCGTTCAATATGCTACTGAACGTATGCAGTTTGGCGTGCCCATCGGAAAACATCAAATGATTCAAGCTCAGATTGCTGAAATGATTATTGAAGATGAAGCGGCTAAAAACCTCGTTTTGCGTGCTGCATGGTTAAAAGATAATGGTTTGCCAAGCCAGCAAGCCGTTTCTACCGCTAAACTAGCAGGTTGCCAGGCAGCTGTTCATGGCGCCAACTTGGCCATGAAAATCTACGGTTCATACGGCTATTCCGATGAATATCCTTGTGGCAGATGGCTCCGCGATTCCAAGCAGTTTGAAACCCTGGAAGGGACCTCAAATATGCACCAGCAGATCATCGCCAACATTGAACTTGGTTTTTCGCCTAACCGGTAGGATTAAAGTATAGTATCACATCACATTAAATATAATGCCACTTTTTATGATCGTCATGACGGGCATAAAAAGTGGCTATTCTTTTGTTATGTAAACTATTTGAATCTCAGATTAATATGCAAATTAATGCAAATTATCAAGTTATGCATATATACATTGTGGTAAGGCCGCAATAATTAGGCATTTATGAGGGTAATTTGTAATAATGCATTAATAATGCATTAATGCAGCCACTGGCTTTGCTCAAGCAGGGCTGGTTTTATTTGGTATTCATTATTTATTTTATGATAAAAACTGCTATTTAGACGGTATTTCTCGGTTTGTGTTAGTCGCCGCTATAATAAATTAACTCCTGGCATGTATATTGCGAAACAAAAACTGTAAGGGCTCGAGCCCTTATTTGTAAGAATGAGCTATTGTAATTTGTAAATTGGAAAGGAGGCCGGCAATATACGGAAGGCCACCGTTGCCGAGTTCGCACTCGGTTATCACAGGCCCGTTAATTATATAGTATATTACGAGTCGATCAAAAACCATATTAAATATTTGTATGATATTGGCCGGTGTTGCACACGATAAGCAAAACAGCCAAGTAAAATATGAGGAGGACCGTAAATGAGTGAAATGAGTCAAAAGTATCAGGATTTTCTACGTAGAAGAGAGGAAATAATGCAACAAGGCGGCGAAGCGGCCGTTGCGAAGCAGCACAAAGAAGGCAAGTTAACTGCTAGAGAGAGAGTCGAATATTTCTTCGATCCCGGCACATTTACTGAAATCGGCACTTTTATCAAACATCGTACCACTGAGTTTGGTATGAAGGAAAAGAAAGTTCCCGCTGAAGGCGTTGTCTGCGGTTATGGTAAAGTCAATGGCCGTATGGTCATGGTGGGCGCAGAAGACTATACTGCTATGGCCGGTACTTTTGGTGAATTGCACGGTAAAAAATTCGCCAACGCTATCGACATGGCCAAGGATATGGGCATCCCGTTTTTCGGTTTGAATGACTCCGGCGGAGCTAGATTGCAGGAAGGTATGGACACCCTTGAGGCTTATGCTTGGCTGTTCAGATCCCAGAACCTGGCTTCCGGCATTATCCCGCAAATCGCACTGCTGCTGGGCCCCTGCCTCGGCGGACAGGCTTATCACCCGGTTATGCAGGACTTCGTTATCCAGAGCCGTGATCACGGTTACATGGGTATTGCCGGCCCGGCCTTTGTGAAAGCCCAGCTGGGTATTGAGATAAGTTTGGAAGATCTGTGCGGCGTGCCTGCCCATGCCGTTAAGTCCGGTTGTACCCACATTGTGGGCGGCGACGATAAGGACTGTCTGGAACTAGCCAAGCAATTGCTGGATTACCTGCCCCAGAACAACATGGAAAAACCGGCCCGCAAGGAAACCGGTGATGATCCTAACCGGCTGGTTCCCGAGCTGGATGGATTTATCCCCGAAGAAACTATGATGCCTTATGATATGCATGATGTTATTAACAAGATTGTTGATAATGGCGAGTTCTTTGAAATTATGCCGGATTATGCCAAAAACGCGATCATCGGTTTTGCTCGCTTTGACGGCCGGAGCACCGGTATCGTAGCCGCTCAGCCGAACTGGATGGGTGCCGTTATCGATTGCGACACTTCTGATAAAATTGCCCGGTTTGTCCGGTTCTGCGACCTGTTTAATATTCCGCTGGTCAACCTGCATGATACCCCTGCTTACATGATCGGTCCCGATCAGGAGCATAAGGGAATCCTGCGTCACGGCGCTAAGATGTTGTTTGCCTATATTGACGCCACGGTGCCTAAAATTGCCGTCATGATGCGTAAATCCTTTGCCGGTGCTTACCTGGGGATGTGCTGCAAGGATACCGGTGCCGACATTGTGTACGCTTGGCCTGAAGCTACCCTCACTATCGTGGGCGCAAAAACTGCAGCAAGCGTAATTTTTGCCAAGGAAATCAGGAATGCTGAAGATCCGGTTGCTAAACAAGCAGAGCGCGAGAAGGAATACAGTGATACTTTTGAAAATCCGTATCACGCAGCTGCCAGAGGCTATGTTGATGATGTAATTCTGCCTTCGGAAACCAGAAAGAAGATCTGTGCTTCTTTGGCTATGTTAGAGAATAAAACAGTAGCCAGGCCCTGGAGAAAATTCTCGAACATTAATATGTAATTTTTAAATAAGCATTAGCGAAATGTGTTGAACAAGAGTTGTTACTGTTGTATAAAATAAGCTGTGCCGGCTATAGTGCATTAATATTGCCATAATCATAGTCGGCACAGCTTATGTAACAAAGCATACCTTAAATTGCCCCAGCGAAATATGTTTTCGATATTCCCTTTTTTATAGGCTAGTATTTGTTTTTGTAATGCCTGCAGTTATACATAACTGCCGTGCAAATCATCGGCAAAAGGGTTCAGCCAGGCTTAATAAACAAAAACAGAATGGATAATTATTCAGGTGGTAAGTAAAATGGTACAAGTTAATGCCCCCATGGTCGGAAAAGTGCTTTTGGTAAATGCAAAAGTAGGAACCCAAGTAAAAAAGAATGATGTGCTGGTTACCCTGGAAGCTATGCAAATGTTATTTAAAGTTTACGCACCGAACAGCGGTGAAGTGGCTGAAGTAAATGTAGGTTTCGGTGATGTGGTGAACACAGAGACTGTTCTTGTATCTCTGAAGTAGGTTTAAATCTAAGCATTATTGTTCTACTCATGGCTGTCAGGGTGGTTCGAAATATGGATACGAAAGGCCAATCCGCAATAACCGGCTATGCAGCAACATAGCCGGTGTTACCGGCAAGGTTGCTGCGTAGCGTCTAATATAAATTAAATGGTTTAAATTAAGCAAGTCCAATGCCAGGTTTGTCGGGTTGATTTATGGTATGGGTGGTTAACTAAAAATGTGCCAAGAAGAAACGGACTGCTCTTAACAGGGCAATCCGTTTCTTAATTTAATAGATCATCTGTTTATAACGAAAAGCCGTTTTCTTTAAGCCGGTTGACCTTGCGTACAATGGTTGACTGGTCAACGTGCAGCGCTTTTGCTGCTTTATATGTGCTGCCCAGTTCTTTTAACGCGGCACCTATAAGCTGACGCTCCAGCTCCAGCTGGGCCGTTTTTAATGGAAGGATGCCTTGTACAGAAACTTTATGCGGCTCGAGACGCTGGGGCGGTGTAATATTCAGTGGTATATCCACAGAATTGATCACCGGTTCGGTGGAGGTGACCAGTAAACGTTCCACTACATTTTTTATTTCCCGCACATTCCCAGGCCATTGATATTCCATCATGTCCTTGAATACTTGGGGTGAGAATTTTTTTTTCATATCGTAAACTTTTTCAAAATGTTTTTTAAAGGTATAAACTAGAGGTATAATATCGTCCTTTCTTTCGCGCAAAGGTGGTATAGTAATGGGTACCACGTTGAGACGGAAATATAAATCCTCCCGGAATTTGCCGTCTTGAACCAATTCCTCCAAATGCCTATTAGTAGCTGTTATAATGCGCACATTGACCGGGATAGGCTTGGTGCCGCCGATGCGGGTGATCTCTCTTTCCTGCAAAGCTCGTAAAAGTTTCACTTGAAAATGCAACGGCAAATCACCAATTTCGTCCAGGAACAAAGTGCCGTTGTCCGCCAGCTCAAACATGCCGGGCTTGCCTTCCCGGTTGGCTCCTGTGAATGCTCCCTTCTCATAGCCGAACATTTCCGATTCTATTAGGTTTTCCGGTATGGCACCGCAATTTACAGTAATAAATGGTCCATTGCTTCGTTTACTATGTTTATGGATAGCTTTAGCTACCAATTCCTTGCCTACACCCGATTCGCCTAGTAGCAGCACCGTGGAGTTAACCTGTGCCAGCCGCAGGGCTACTTCGACCACCTGTTTCATTTTTAGTGACTTTACTATTAAGCCCGATTGGTCAATTAGCTTACTGCGCAACTGGGTTAGTTCACCATGGTAGCGCTGGCTTAAAGCGATGCTCTGTTCCAGCTGGTTTTTTAAATTGTTTAAATCCGACATATCTCTAGTATTGATCACTACCCGCACAATTTCGCCTTGCAGGTTGCGCACAGGGTTGCCCGTAATGAGCAGTTGGTTATGGTTGGCGGTTAGCTCGGATAGTGTAACGGCACCATTCCTCTCAATCACGGCGTCAACTACGGACTCTGAATAAACACCCTTTGCGATTAAATCATTCATGTTTTGTATTGATGCCGTAGGAATGCCTGTGATGCGTTCGTGGGCCTTATTGGCCCGAATTATTTGACCGCTGCGATCAGTAATAATAATGCCGTCATAGGATGACTCTATAATTGTTTCCAGCTCTTTGTTTAATTGCTTAACTGAATTTAACTCTTCGGATATAAATTCAATTTCCGAAATATCCTGAAATACCCCAATGGCGCCTATTATTTGACCGTTTTCAACAATCGGGCTGCGATTGGTCAGGTATGTGTGGGTGCCCGAGGAATAATCCACGGAAAACTTATAATGGGACTGGTAGATGCCGTTTTCTAAAATATCCAATAAACCACATGGGATGATTACTTCTGAAAGATGCTGACCCAGGGCGTCGTTTTTTTTGCGTCGAGTAATTCTTTCCGCCGCGAGGTTGAATGAGCTTATTATGCCGTTTTTATCGATTGAGACGATACCATTATGGGCTGAATCCATAATGGTTTCCACTTGTTGAAACATCTGGCTGGCCACCTTGAAAAGGGCATGTCCTACTTCAGATCGGTCCAGTATGCCGGTTAGGCGCCCGCTGTTACCCACCACCGGAAAGACATTGGCCGGCAAGGTCCAGGCATCGGAAACAGGTGCATCCTCTTTAAGAACATAGACCTCTTGTTGCATGATATCTTGAACTTTTATACTATCTTCAAGCACTCGAGGGCCGAAATTAACTATTTCATTCCGTGATACAATCCCGATGATTACGTCTTGCGCGTCTGTTACGGGAATGCCGATGAGCTGTGTCTTTTTAATAATTTTCCATGCTTCACGGGCAGATTGCCCCGGCTGGACCGAGGTATTATTGGGGGTCATGATATCCTGTACCAACATTTTTTCACCGCCTTTGTATTACCCTGAGAAATTTCAATCTATATTGATGATATATTAATTAATTTATCGCTTTTTAATGATAAAATCAACTTATTACCAAATTGGGTGTCAATTGTTGAAAGTTGTGAGCCGAAGGCGGGCAGAAGACTAATTTTGATCCGTTGATTAAGGTGTTTGTACAATGTCCTCGCCTTTTGTTATAATAAAAATTAATGGGTTTATTGCTATGCGATAATGCAATCGAGGGATTATGGAGTCTTGTATTGTTTCGTCGCCGGTTCTTTAGTCTTGTTCCGACTATATATAACCACATACCAAATATTGCGCGACAAAAAAGTACATATAATAAGTGGGCATTGAAGGAATAAAATATTTGATGGAGAATTTTTTTTATACATAGTTTAGGTAGGGGTCCCCAGTTCGTAGTGACAAGTTGACCATAGAATAATTAGGTGTGATGAGTAAAATAAAATTACAATAATTAAAAATTTAACTTTTTTTGCAAAAATGCAACTCCCTCTGCAAAAATGCAGATCCTCTGAAGGAATAATATTTTTTTTGTAGAAGTGTATTTATTATTAAGAAAAATAGAGCATACGACAGAAAATTGTGTTTTATTCGACAATTTTAGCGAGGTTACCATGGAAGACCCAAAGAGTGAGAAAAAAAATGGAGCACTTTTGGCCATAGCCGTTACCACTACCATCGGCACTGAGTTAGCCATAACTACCCTGTTGGGGTTTTATGGCGGAAGATTATTGGATGACCAGTTTGGTACGGAGCCTTGGTTTTTAGTAGCAGGTGTTTTAACTGGCGTAGCCATTGGCATATTTGGCATTATTCAAACCATGCAGCGTTTTTTTAAATAGGGGGCGATGAGGTTGTATAAACCGGCACCCATACGAAATATTGATGAACAATTGAAGCGCACAACCGGAATCATGGGGTTTATTTTATTACTGACTCTACCGGGCTTGATCATGAACCCCGGGGATTCGTTGATACTGGGATTTATTGTTGGTGGTATATTTGGTATTATTAGCTGTATTTTATTGGTAAGAAGAATGAACATGCTAATTGAATTAATGAAGCAAACGGATATCAATCAGCAAAAGGCCAAGGCATTTATGCGGGCAGGCTTTTATCCTCGCATGGCGCTCATTGTAGGTATTATTGCCCTAGCCGGCCAGGTTGATTTTTTGAGCATTTATGGCGTGGGGGCCGGGCTTTTGGTACCCACCGTAATTACGGTGGTTGATGCCAATATAGCGCTGTACCGTTATTATACGGCGCGTGACGCCGTTGATAAAATATAAGAGATAAAAATTTATAAGGAAAAGGGGTGAGAAAGAGTTGTCTGCAGCCGCTGGTCAAGAAGCAAGTAAAGATATGCTAGCTTTGGTGCACGAGAATTTAAACGTGTGGGGTTTCCCCCATGAGGCAGTGAACCTTGGGTTCGGAGCTGTGAACCTGAAAACGCTGATCATGACCTGGATAGTCATGGGGTTAATCATTATTTTTACGGTAGCCGCAACCCGTAACATGCAGTTGAAAAGACCTGGTAAGTTGCAATTAATGGTGGAGGAAATGTTCCAGTTTTTAAGAGGACTGGCTTATGAAAATCTGGATCCCAAGAAGGGTGCCAGCTTGATGTGCCTTATATTCAGTATCTTTATTTTTCTCCTATTCAGTAACCTTTGGGGTCTTATACCCACCATGATGTCACCTACGGCGGATGTTAATACCACGCTGGGTATGGCGCTGTTTGTGTTTATACTGGTACAGGCATTGGGATTGTACTATCGCAAGCTAAGTTATTTCAAGCACTTTTTTGAGCCATTTGTATTTTTTCTACCCATTACCCTCATTGAAGAATTATCCAAACCCTTAACACTGGCTTTCCGTCTTTACGGTAACATTTACGCCGGTGAAGTACTTATCGCGGTATTGCTGGGGCTTATACCCTTGACAGCCACTATTTTTGGCGGATTCCTGGCATCGGTGGTATGGCTGTCATTTAGTATTTTTGTTAGCTGTATTCAAGCATTCATTTTTACCATGCTGACCATTGCGTATATATCCCAGGTAACTGCCGAACATCATTAGCCATAATGCTTTTTAATTAGCTGATATCTCAATAATTAAATAGAGATATGCCACCATAATTTATGTTTTAAATTTTGAAGAAAGGAGGGGAAAAGTATGGAATTAGCAGCCGCTGCTGCCATCGGTACTGCTCTGGCCGTGGGTTTGGCTTCTATTGGCGCCGGTATCGGTGACGGTATCGTAACCGGTAAAACTGTAGAAGCTACCGCTCGTCAACCTGAACTTAAAGGTAGTCTGATGACCTTGATGTTCATTTCCGTAGGTTTGATCGAGGCGCTGCCCATTATCGCCGTAGTTATTGCGTTCATTTTAATGGGTAAAATGGGTTAGGTCTTATCAATACTTAAAGAATATTGTGGCGAAAGGCGCAATAGCAGGTTTTGTTTTTAAATTAGCCTAACCTGCTATCGCCTTCCTTTTGTCCACGGACCAGAGGAAGGAGGGTAATTTTTTGGATGCCATTGTTCAGGTTTTAAACCTCAATAATACATTGGTGGCGCAAGTTTTTAACTTTATCATGTTACTTATCTTCCTTCGCGTTGTTGTATATCCGCATATCGTTAGAATGCTGGAAGATCGGCAAAATTTTATTGCTAATAATGTGGCCGCCGCCGAAGAGGAAAGAAAACAAGCGGAGGCACTTCGCCAGCAGTACTTGGATGAATTGCAAAAGGCCAAAAACGAGGCCCAAAGCATCATTCAGAAAGCCGGTAAGGCCGCCGAGGAACAGGCCCATGAGATTATCGAGGCGGCCAAGGCGGAATCAAACCGTATTAAAGAATCCGCTTTGCAGGATATAAACAGGGAGAAGGAAAAGGCTGTCGCAGAATTGCGCGAACAGGTGGCTACACTATCTATCCTGGTAGCAAGCAAAGTTGTTAACGAAAAAATTACTGAAGACGTGCAGCGCAGTATGATTGATGACTTTATTAAAGAGGCAGGGGATCTGCCATGCTAAGAGGGGCTGTGGCCGGGCGCTATGCCGAGGCGCTTTATGAAATTGCGGTGCAGGGAAATCTTGTGGATCAGTTGGAGTCGGAATTATTAGCCGTTAACAACGTGCTCAATGAATCTGAGCCACTGAAAAAGGTAATTATTCATCCTCAGATTACTGCCAACGAGAAAAAAGAAGTGCTGGCTAATTTGTTTAAAGGCCATATTTCTGAAATCATGATGAATTTTCTTGGCTTTGTGTTGGACCGCCAGCGTGAACCGTTCCTGGCAGATATTACTGAATACTTTACCGGATTGGCCAATAAAGCCCGCAACGTTAGCGATGTTCAGGTAACCTCGGCGGTTGAACTAACTGAAGAGGAAAAGGAAAACATGGTAGCCGCCATGGCTAAAAACACGGGTAAAAAAGTTAAGCTCACTTATAACATTGATCAGGAGTTGCTTGGCGGAGTGGTTGTTCGCTTCGGTGATAAGGTCATCGATGGCAGCGTGCGCACCCGCTTGCAAACTTTGCGCGAGCACCTCAGACAAATAAGTTAATAGTGGATAGGGGTGAAACAGTAGATGAATTTGCGACCTGAAGAGATCAGCGCGATCATTCGGCAGCAAATCGAAAAATATCAAGCCGAAATTGAGGTCAGTGACGTTGGCACAGTCATTCAGGTGAGCGACGGTATTGCCAGGGTCTACGGCCTGGAAGAATGTATGGCCAGTGAGCTGCTGGAATTTCCCGGCGGCACAATGGGCATGGCGCTGAACCTTGAAGAGGACAATATCGGTTGCGTGCTCATGGGACCCTACACCCACATAAAAGAAGGCGACACTGTTAAGCGTACCGGCAGAATTATCTCCGTGCCCGTAGGTGACGCCATGATTGGCCGCGTGGTTAACCCGCTGGGTCAGCCATTAGACGGTCTGGGCCCCATTAATACTGATAAATTCCGCCCGGTTGAGCGTATTGCTCCCGGTGTTATTGAACGAAAATCAGTGCATGAGCCGCTGCAAACAGGCCTTAAAGCTATTGATTCCATGGTTCCCATTGGTCGCGGCCAGCGGGAATTGATTCTTGGCGACCGGCAAACCGGTAAAACTGCTATAGCGATAGATGCGATTATTAACCAAAAAGGTAAAGATGTTATCTGTATTTATGTAGCCGTGGGTCAAAAGAATTCTACTGTGGCTAACGTGTATCAGAAACTGAAGGAGACCGGGGCCATGGACTATACTATTATAGTCACCGCCACTGCGTCCGAACCGGCACCGCTTTTATATATCGCTCCTTTTGCCGGTGCATCCATGGGTGAAGAATTTATGGAGCAGGGCAAGCACGTGCTAATTATTTACGATGACCTTACCAAACAAGCTGCGGCTTATCGCGAACTTTCCCTGCTGCTCCGTCGTCCGCCCGGACGTGAAGCTTACCCCGGTGACGTTTTTAACCTGCACTCTCGCTTGCTGGAGCGTGCATGTAAATTAAGTGATGAACGTGGTGCCGGTTCCATGACTGCACTACCTATTATTGAGACCCAGGCCGGCGACGTTTCGGCCTATATTCCTACAAACGTTATATCCATTACCGACGGCCAGATCTACCTGGAGACCGACTTGTTTTACGCCGGTATACGTCCCGCTATTAACGTGGGTATATCGGTATCCCGGGTGGGTGGTGCAGCCCAGATTAAGGCTATGAAACAGGTAGCCGGTACTTTGCGCCTGGACCTGGCTCAATATCGTGAGCTGGCCGCGTTTGCCCAGTTTGGTTCGGATTTGGATAAATCCACCCAGGCCCGTCTGACTCGTGGTGAACGCATGGTGGAAATACTCAAACAGGGCCAGTATGTGCCAATGGACGTTGAAGACCAGGTTATCTCCATTTTTGCCGGCGCTAACGGGTATTATGATGACATGCCGGTAGATCAAGTGTTGCCCTTTGAAGCAGGACTGCTGAAGTTTATCAAAACCAGCAAGGCTGATATACGCAAAGGACTTACTGAAAAACAAGAGATTACCAAGGATTTGGAAGATAAACTTAATGCTGCTATTAAGGAATTTAAAGAGAACTTTATTAAATAAAGTACCCGGCGAATGCTATAGCGAGGTGGTGAAACAGTAAATGGCTAGTTTGCGCGACCTGAAACGTCGTATTAAAAGTATAAGCAGTACCCAGAAGATTACCAAGGCCATGAAGGCGGTGGCTGCAGCTAAAATGCGGCGTGCCCAGGATAGTGTGCTGGCTGCCAGGCCCTTCGCACGGCGGGTGCGAGATGTTCTGGGCAGGGTTGGCTCTGCTTCCGTAGGCATGAAACATCCATTACTTGCCGTACGCGAGCCGCAAAAGGTAGCTTATATCATAGTAACCGCGGACCGCGGCCTGTGTGGAGGCTTTAACGCCAATGTTATCAAAATGGGTGTTCAGGAGACAAAAAAGAACCCAGACGCTGAACTTATTACTATCGGTCGTAAAGGCAGAGACTTCTACCGTCGTCGTCAATACAACATCGCTCAGCAATATATTGGCACCGAAAGAGCTGACATAAGTATGACTAATGAAGTTGCCAGGTTTGTCATAGACAAATACACGGCCGAAGAATATGATGAAGTTTATTTGATTTACAGCCAGTTTGTAAACGTGCTGGTGCAAAAACCCGTGGTTCAGAAGATTCTGCCCGTTGAGCCCCCTGAAGAGGAAGCCGACGAAAAGAAAGTGGATTATATTTTTGAGCCTGATGCGGAAAATATCATGGACAGCTTACTGCCTATGTATATACAAAACGCATTGTTCCAGGCATTGCTGGAAACTAATGCCGGTTTCTATAGCGCCCAGATGACGGCTATGGATAATGCTACCAAGAACGCTTCAGACATGATTGACAGGCTAACGCTTTCTATGAACCTTGCCCGTCAGGCTGCCATTACCACGGAAATATCCGAGATTGTCGGCGGCGCTGCCGCTCTAGAGTAACTTGCGGGGAGGTCTTAAGTAACAAGCAATTTAAAGGAGGTGCAAGAACCTGTTTCTTGCAGTTTTACATGCTTTCGGGCTTTAGCCCAACTTGTGGCGGTGATGAGCCCGGGCGAAAGCTGCCTCCCGTTAGTCGGCGGGAGAGAAACCTTAATAATATGATTTATTGGGTTTCAGGAACCAGGTACGGATAGTTAATGGCTAACGTAGGTGAAGTTGTTCAGGTCATTGGCGTGGTGGTGGACATTCGTTTCCCGCCCGGCCAGGTACCTAATATATATAACGCTGTTAAAATAACCAGCGAAAAAGAGGACGTATTTGGCAAAAAAATTGATCTCACTCTGGAAGTTGCCCAGCATTTGGGTAACAATATAGTCCGTGCTGTGGCTATGTCTACCACAGATGGTTTGGTACGGGGCATGAAAGCCGAAGACCTGGGTAAACCAATCAGTGTGCCCGTAGGTAAACCGATGCTCGGTCGTATGGTGGACGTGCTTGGAAACCCCATTGACGGTAAAGGTGATATTGCTAGTGAAGATGAATATCCCATTCACCGGCCTGCACCTGTACTAGAGGATCAGGCCGGCAGCACGGAACAGCTGGAAACCGGTATTAAAGTTATTGACCTGATGGTGCCCTTCCTTAAGGGTGGTAAGGTAGGTTTGTTCGGTGGTGCCGGAGTGGGTAAAACCGTTATCATTGAGGAGCTTATTAATAACATTGCTACCCTGCACGGTGGTATATCAGTGTTTGCCGGTGTGGGCGAGCGTACCCGTGAAGGTAACGATCTGTATTATGAAATGACTGAAGCGGGTGTTATGCCGAAAACCACCATGGTTTTCGGACAGATGAATGAGCCCCCCGGGGTACGCCTTAGGGTTGCCTTGACCGGTCTATGCATGGCCGAATACTTCAGGGATGAGCAGGGTGCCGATACACTGCTGTTCGTTGATAATATTTTCCGTTTCACCCAGGCCGGTTCCGAGGTATCGGCTCTCTTAGGGCGGATGCCTTCCGCAGTGGGTTACCAGCCGACACTGGCCACTGAGATGGGCCAGATGCAGGAGCGAATTACCTCAACTAAAAATGGTTCGATTACTTCCGTGCAGGCTGTATACGTGCCTGCCGACGATTTGACCGACCCTGCTCCGGCAACGACCTTTGCTCACCTGGACGCTACCGTTGTGCTGTCTCGTGAGATTGCCTCGCTGGGCATTTACCCGGCTGTGGACCCGCTGGACTCCACATCCAGGATTTTGGACCCCATCATCATTGGCCAGGATCACTATGAAACTGCTCGTGGCGTGCAGCTGGTCCTGCAGCGATACAAAGAACTGCAAGATATTATCGCCATTCTTGGTATGGAAGAATTATCAGACGAGGACAAATTAACAGTAGCCCGGGCTAGGAAATTGCAGCGTTATCTCTCTCAGCCTTTCAACGTGGCTGAAACATTTACCGGTACTCCCGGTGTGTATGTATCATTAAAAGACAGTATCCGTGGCTTCCAGGAAATCCTGGACGGTAAACACGATGAACTGCCTGAAGATGCGTTCTATATGGTAGGAACCATTGAGGAGGCAGTAGCCAAGGCTAAACGTCTGGCAGGAGAAGGTGCATAAGCATGGCAGAGGAAAAACTGCAGCGGTTGGAAGTTGTTACGCCTCATGAAAGGGTATACAGCCAGGACATTAGGTTTGTGGTGCTGCCCGGTACTGAAGGTGAACTGGGCATTTTACCCGAACATGCCCCGCTAGTCAGTGCACTTAAAACCGGCCTGGTTCGTGTACAGCACGAAGGGAATACTTTGAAGATAGCCGTCAGCGGCGGCTTTGCTGAAGTACGCAACAGCAAGGTGACCGTTCTGGCAAATGCCGCCGAGCGCGAGGACCAAATTGACGTTGAACGCGCCAAGGCTGCCAAAGAACGTGCAGAACAGCGTCTGATCGCCCAAAGCCCGGATATTGATATGGACAGGGCTGAGGCTGCGCTAAAAAGAGCACTTAACCGGCTTAAAGCCACGGGTTATTAAGGGGTCAGACTTAAACTTTTAAAACCATATTTAAAAGCGTTTGGGAATCAGGCAGATGCCGAATTCCCAAACGCTTTTTTTGCACCGTTATAGGGGGTCAGACCTTGACATTTGACATGGGGAGCAAGAGAACCGTCCCCCTGCTCCCCCCAAAAATTTCGGTATGTGACATGCATAAAATGGTAACAATAGGTATCAGAATTCTATTATGCTGGAGGGATAAGGTGGGAAAGCTGTATATTAGGGGTGGTAGACCACTGTCCGGTACAGTACGAATAAGTGGTTCTAAAAATGCAGTGCTGCCTATAATTGCAGCCTGCCTGCTGCCTACTTCACCGTGTACATTGCATGATATACCCGATCTGGCCGATGTGCATACTATATGCCTTGTGCTGCAGCATCTTGGCGCACAAATAAAAAGAAACGGCACAACACTGGAAATTGTTCCGCCAATAAAACCTAACACCGAGGCTCCTTACGAATTTGTACGACAAATGCGAGCATCATTTTTAGTAATGGGCCCGTTGTTGGCTCGTTCCGGACTAGCTGCCATATCGTTGCCGGGTGGCTGTGCTATAGGAAGCAGACCCGTTGACCTGCATTTAAAGGGTTTTAATATGCTGGGCGCTCATATTGAACACGGCTACGGAAGTATTCGTGCCGAAATCGGTATAGGAGGTTTACAAGGCAAACACATCTATCTTGATTTTCCCAGCGTGGGAGCCACAGAAAATATTATCATGGCTGCTGTGCTTGCCAAAGGACAAACTGTTATCGAAAATGCCGCTGAAGAACCGGAAATTGTAGATTTGGCCAATTTCTTAGATGCGATGGGGGCTAATATTAAAGGTGCCGGTACCAAGGAAGTTAAAATAACGGGCGTGAGGGAACTACATGGTGTTACGCACACTGTAATACCTGACCGTATCGAAGCCGGGACTTACTTGATAGCCGGAGCAATCACCGGCGGTAACATCCTAATAAAAAACGTAATTGCCGACCACGTAAAACCTGTGCTGGCCAAACTGTTTGAAATGGGTATAGCCGTGTACGAAGAGTACGAAGGATTGCGAGTTATTGGCCGGAAGCACTACAATGCGGTAGATGTTAAGACAATGCCCTATCCAGGTTTTCCTACCGACATGCAACCCCAGATAATGGCACTGATGACTTGTGCCAAGGGGACTAGTATCATCACCGAAACGGTTTTTGAAAACCGGTTTATGCATATTAGTGAGTTAAAAAGGATGGGTGCTCTTATCAAAACAGTAGGCCGCAATGCAGTCATTCAAGGACCGGTCACATTAAGCGGAGCCCCAGTCAAGGCCACCGACTTGCGTGCTGGAGCAGCCTTGGTGCTTGCAGGTTTATGTTCTAAAGGGATCACCGAAGTGAGCAATGTTCATCACATCGAGCGAGGCTACGAACATTTTTTGGAGAAACTGCAAAACTTGGGTGCCGATATATGGGGGTCAGACCTTGACATTTGACACGACCTTTCGAAACATCTCCAAGCTTCCCCATACGTTTTGTTTAAGCCTAACCGGATTAGGTAATAATTACCTATAGTGAATCATATACTTCTCCTATAAAGAAAAATTCCCATTACAAAGTTATGAATAATCAATGGAATTTAATGCCTTTTACTTCCTTAAAGGGTGATAGTAATGCGTAAAATATTTATTATTACATTAATAATGGTACTGGTGTTAGCGTTTGGACTGCCTTGGATGGTGCAGCAACTGATGGAACCACGGGTGCAGGAAGAAGGAACCATTGTAAGGTTATACAGGCATGAAACGGGCACGGTGGAAATTATCTCGCTTGAGGATTACGTTACGGGCGTTGTGGCTGCCGAAATGCCTGCGTTATTTCCTGAAGAAGCCTTAAAAGCCCAGGCCGTGGCTGCTCGGACTTACATTGTTAAGCGCATGGTAGCGGGTGGGGTAATGAACAACTATCATAAGGGTGCCGATACCTGCGACGATCCCAGCCACGCACAGGGGTATTTAACCAGGGAAAACATGAAAGAACGTTGGGGAACCTTGAAGTATTACCAGTATTATTACAAAATCCGAATGGCTGTAGACAATACGGCAGGGGAAATCATTACCTATCAAGGCCAGCCCATAGACCCTGTGTTTCATGCTGCTTGTGGTGGTCATACTGAGAACGCCGAGGACGTGTGGAAGTTTTCGATGCCTTATCTGCGCGGTGTGGCCTGCCCTTATGAAGCCGACCCCGAACCGGTTCGCCAGGTAGCCATTTCGCGGGAACGGGTGGCTAAAGCACTAAATGTAGATCTGGATTCAGTTGCAGCTTCCACTAATCAAAATCAACTTATTCAAGTAGTTGAAAGTTCGGCTACCGGTAGACCAAAAACACTATTGATTAATGACCGGATCTTATCGGCTTCGGAAATACGTCAAAAATTAGGACTGCGTTCTACAAATTTTACCTGTCAGTATGAGGATGATGAAATTGTTTTTGAGACGGTTGGTTACGGACATGGTGTAGGTATGTGCCAATACGGAGCCTGTGGACTGGCAAAACACGGCTACGATTATAAAAAAATAATTAATCATTATTATACAGGTGTTCAGATTAATAATATCGACGATTATAGCTAACTCAAGCCACTTAAATGCATTAAAAACCTAAGTGGGGTCATAATAAATTTATTGATAGGTAACGATAAAGGCATGAAGGGAGTTATATTATGTGGCCCTTTGACAAAAGATTACGTGACCAAAACGCTCTGGAAAAGCATAGCCGATGGTTAAGACGTTGGTTTTTAAAAATACCGGTAGCATGTTTCATTCAATTCTAAGTAAATTCACAGGGGCGGATTAGCTAACAAGCATGTTGCTAAACCGCCCTTAATTGTTTGGAGCAAAAACACAATAAACACAATATTACAAATATTGGTTGGTTTCAATTAAAAGTGTATTCATCTGTAAGAGCATTTATAATTACCACCTGCATATAATGTACTAAATGCCCGGGGAGGTAAGGCTATGCAGGAATACATCCAAAAGCGAGTGCTTGAGCTTTGCACCTATATATTGGAAACACAGGCCACTGTGCGCCAGGCGGCACAAGTTTTCGGCGTTAGCAAAAGTACCGTACATAAAGATATGACAGAAAGACTACCATCATTAAATAAAGGACTTGCTCAAGAAGTAAAAAAAGTGCTGGACTTTAATAAGTCGGAAAGACACCTGCGAGGTGGAGAAGCCACACGAAAAAAATATCGAAGAGAGGAAGAGCAAAATTAGCATAACCTGGAGGAATTTGTCCCACTAAGTAGAAATATAACTAACGGGTAAATGTTTGTATTTTTCACTGCGGTCAAATTAGATGCAATGAATTATGGCAGATAAGAACGTTGCTTAACAATCTGAAAGGGGACAAATCCAGATGCTCCATATGGGTGCCGATATTGGTATCGATTTAGGCACGGCCAATGTAATTGTATATGTAAAAGGCAAAGGCATTGTCCTAAAAGAACCATCGGTGGTTGCCATAGATAATTCTTCAGGCAAAGTAATTGCGGTGGGTGCCAAAGCAAGGCGCATGCTGGGTCGAACCCCGGGCAACATAGTAGCCCTTCGTCCGCTGCGCGGCGGTGTTATTGCTAATTATGATGTAACCGAAAAAATGCTTCGTTACTTTATTGGAAAGGCTAACGGTAATAAAGTTATATTTAAGCCTCGCGTTATGGTATGCGTACCTTCCGGTATAACCGGAGTAGAGGAGCGGGCCGTGAGACAAGCCACTATCCAGGCTGGTGCCAGGCTGTCCCATGTAATTGAGGAACCATTGGCCGCTGCGTTGGGAGCCGGTCTGGATATAGCGCAGCCAGGCGGTACAATGGTGGTGGATATAGGTGGCGGCACCACTGATATAGCCGTGCTTTCCCTGGGTGGTATTGTGATAAGCCGTTCAATTAGAGTTGGCGGGGATAAGTTTGATGAAGCCATTGTTAAATATATCCGACAGGAGTTCAATTTAGCCATCGGTGAGCGAACTGGGGAAGATATTAAGATGGAAATTGCCAACGCCTGCCTTGATATAGCACCGGTGCTTGATACGCAGGTGAAAGGGCGGAATTTGATGAACGGCCTCCCAAAGGAAATAACCATTACCGGACATCAAATTTATAATGCCATTAGTGAAAACTTGTCGTTAGTGGTAAATACTGTAAAAGAAGTGTTGGAGGAAACCCCTCCGGAGTTAGCTGCAGATATAATGGACAAGGGTATCGTGCTCACAGGTGGCGGGGCACTCCTGCAGAACATTGATATTCTAATTGCCCGTGAAACCGGGTTGAACGTAATTATAGCTGAAGACCCACTTTCCTGTGTAGCAATAGGCACGGGTAGGGCACTGACCATGCTAAATGTGCTCAATTCTCAACAAAATAGACGATTGAAAACCAGGTATGTAAAGCACATTATGTAATTAAATGTAAATATATAAACATATAAAAAACATATTAAAGAAACAGGTTTATTTTACAAAAATAAAAATAGCCTGTTTTTTTAATTGAACAAATTTGGTCTAAAATGTGGAACAAAATTTTTTTGTATTAGTCTATATAGACGAAAAAATATTACAATACAACCGGTACCATTAATGCTTAACTTTGCTAATTATTTATGACTTAAACTAATAGGAAATTATATGATTATTGTCGAATATGCTGTAAGGTAAACTAATTAATGGACAAACGGCCACAAAATACTCCTTAATATGATAATTTAATTCTTTGCTAGTGTAATATGAAGAAATTTTATTTATTTAAGAAAGGGGATATGCGTATTAAAAAGCGTTGGTTATTAATGTTGGCGCTTTTTGTTATAGCACTGAGTATTTGGGCCTGGCAGGAGGCAGATAGCCTGAACAGAAATGGGAGCGATACTGACAAGACTGATAACCGGAACAATAACGAAGCCGGGGAAAGGGATAAAAACCTGGCGATGTTTGCCTTGGAACTGAATAGATCCCTGACAGGTGCGGAGGAAGCCGAACTAAAAGACCGTGTTGACTGGCTGGGGTGGCTTGATGGGAAAACCCTGCTGATACGGGCTGGGGCGGATCAATCATATGCATTGCAGAATCTGCCGTATATTAAAAATATTGCCGCTTACTTGCCTGAACATAAGATACCGGCCGATCTTAGGAATACTCCGGATAATTTTGTGGGTGAAAATGGTAAGGACACCTCAACCCCAAACACTGCCCCGGTGGTGCTAACCGTAACCCTTGCGGAACCCGGTGATAAAGCTAATGTGAAAAACCTCGTAGAGAGCTTGGATGGCCGGGTGCTGGATGGTGCTGATGGAAGGGGGCGTTTCCTGCGGGTAGAACTGCCGGTCTTCGCGGTTGATGAGCTAGCTGCATCGCCCGGGGTGATGTATATAGAAAAATATAACCCGCCCGAATTATTAAATGACCGGGTCAGGGATATAGTGGTGGCAAGGCCGCTGGCCATTTCCAAATTTATTACCGCCGACGGGCTTACCGGAAAAGGGCAGACCATTGGCTTAGCCGACAGCGGGTTGGATACCGGCTCTATGGGTAACCTTCATCCTGACCTGGAAAGCGTTCCAGGCAAAAAACCCCGGGTAATTATGCTTAAATCTTGGGCCGGGGTAGAGACCCCCGCCGACGTAAGCGGTCATGGCACACATATGGCCGGTACTTTGGTGGGAAGCGGCAAGGCGTCCGAGGGCAAGTATACAGGTGTGGCTTCCGGGGCCAGCCTTTACTTTCAGGGCATTGTGGACAAGAATCAAAACCCAGCGCCACCCCTGGATCTTAAAGAGCTTTTTGAACCGGCCTACCAAGCCGGTGTGCGTGTTCATGTGAATGGCTGGGGTAAAAAGCAGAATAGCTATGTCAGCAGTACAGTTCAGGTTGATGAATTTGTGCGCAGTCACCCTGATTTTCTGGCGATATTCGGAGCGGGCAACTCCGGTGCTCAGGAAGGTAGCATTACCGCCCAGGCCAACAGCAAAAATGCCCTGGTGGTGGGCGCATCCATCAGCCCACGGCCCGCCTTTGAAAACGAAATTCGGAGTAGCGGGGAAGTGGCCTCCTTTTCCAGCCGGGGCCCCACCGGCGACGGGCGCATTAAACCCGAGATGGTCGCTCCCGGAACATCGGTAATCTCTACGGCATCCCGGCTGATCAAGGGGAACCTCGCAGGCAGGCCCGATTACACTATTATGCAGGGCACCAGCATGGCCACGGCAGTGACTGGAGGCGCTGCTGCGCTTTTGCGTCAGTACTTTGAGGAATATACCAGTTACTCAGACCCGTCGGCTGCCCTGATGAAAGCCACCCTGATAAACGGTGCCAGGCGGCTGGAGCAAGAACCGGCGGCAGCCGGATTTGGCCTGTTGGATATTGGCGGTACCATCATGGCTTTACAAAACGACCTGTACGAAGTGATTGATGATAATGCAGGTTTGGCCGGGGGCGCTAATGTATCCTATGAGAAGAAAGTTACCCATTCGGGGGCACCATTAAAGGTCACCTTGGCTTGGACCGATCCGGCGGCATCACCGGGCGCGAGGTCGGCGCTGGTTAATAACCTGGATTTGGAAGTAACCGGTCCGGACGGTGTAAAATATTACGGCAACGATTTCGATTATAAAGGTGTACGAGATATTCGCAATAACGTGGAACAAGTATACATACCCGCTCCCGCTCCCGGTACGTATATAGTAGTAGTTCGCGGCAGCTCCGTTCAACAGGATGCTTCTCCGGCTAAAGGGGTAAACCAGGACTATGCGTTGGTGTACGGTCAGCCGCTGGCCAGAGAAACTGTCTCGGACAGCAACCGGGGTGAGGTAAATCTAGCCGGCAAAGGACAACTGGTTCTGCCGGAGGATACCATTGCGGCTGTTGATAACCGCCTGCTATTTGATAGCGAAAAACTCCCGGCAGGTGCCGAGCTTTACCTGGTGGGACCGCCCGATAATCTAGAGCCGGCATATGCAGTGGGCCGTACCTTTCAGGTCAGCGGTATCAAGGCACTAGTTGAAGACGGCCGGACAATTCTAGTGCGCATTAACGAAGAATACCGCGAAGGTGGTTACGCCATTGATGCCTGCGCACGGGATGCTCTGACCATCGGTGGTTATGTGGTGCAAGAAGGACAGGTTATTTCACCCGGGGTTAGCGTAACGGCCGGGATCAATCCATATACGCAGACGATCTGGCATGCCGACATTACCGGTCGGGAAATTACGGGCGTACTTACCGGAGTTGACCGACAAAACCGTTGCATAAAACTGCTGGATAATCAGGAGGTTTATACCCTGGCGAAAGAAGCGGTGATTTCTTTTGCGGATATCGTTGTGGATGGAGATTCCGCCGACCTGCCCTTTGGGGCTTCCACCAGCGCAGAGCTGGAAAATTTGGCTCCGGGTATGCCGGTGCAAATTACTCTTGGTTCCGATGGTCAGATATATCATCTTGTGGTAAATCGGCATGTAGCAGTGGGCCGGGTGGTATCTGTGCAGCCCGCTTCCGGAAATGTCACCCTTTCTTCCGGCGGCAGCTATCATGTTATGCAGGGTATTAACTTGGACAGAGACCGGATAAGTACAGGGCTGAAGGATATAAAAGAAGGGGAGCTGGTCATACTGGATCTGGTTCCCAACACCACCGAGGTATTAAACCTATCTGCTTATTCTGATGTAATCTATGGCCGGGTTATATATGCCGAAAAGGACACACTTTACCTGATGGACAATGCCAGAGGTTTCATAAACCTGCAGTTTGGAACGGAAAGCCAAGTGTTCCGATGGGGGTTGGCTACGGGAACTTCTATTTTAACCCCGGGCCAGTGGGTGCGAGTGATTACCAGCCCTGCTTCCCAAGAAGTATGGCGGGTGGATATTGCCGATGCGGCGGATAAAATTGCTACAACCCTTGAAGAATATGTTCCGGGCAAGGGTATTAAGCTAGCCGATGGCGGGGTTTACCAACTAAGCAATGCTTCGGTGGTCACCAAAAATGATTGGCCTGTGCAGCCCGGGGATCTGGTGCCGGGGGAACAAGTAAAAGTAATCCCCTTGTATGGCCCTGAGGGTGAGAAGATTGTTGCTTTGCTGGAGGCCCAAACGCGCCGGGATGTCAAACCCCCTGAACTTACAATAGTATCTACAATACCTTTTGAGGACTTTTCTCTGATTAGTGGTCATACAACCGCTACCCGGCTATATACCGTGTATCCTGATGGAATCCGTCAGGATGTTGAGTTTAGTGAATCCGGGGATTTTTATTACCCGGTCAAAGCCGGAGAAGCCGAAAACATCAGTCTGGTGGCAGTGGACGAGGATACCGGTGGAGTAGCCGGTTTGCAATTGAGCCTGCCACGCCTGCAAAAGGGTTACACGGATATTGACGGTCACTGGGGCGAGGTGGACATTCGCAATCTGGTATCCCGGGGTATGTTAAAGGGATACCCGGACGGCTCTTTTAAGCCCGACCGGGCGGTGAGTCGGGTGGAATTCACTGCCCTGGTCACCAGGCTGATCGGGGTAGGTAGTTCCACCGAGGAACTGCCATACAAAGATGCGGAAGCCATCCCGTACTGGGCCCGTGGCGCTGTAGCTCTGGCCTACAGCAGAGATCTGATTGGGGGTTATCAAGATAATACTTTCCGTTCTAATGACCACATCACCAGGGAGGAAGCAGCGGTACTGCTGGTCCGGATTTACGATACCATAAACGGGGTTCCGAAAGGGCTTCCGCCAGCAGCCATATATAATGATCAGGGGAGCATATCAGCCTGGGCGCTGCAGGACGTGCGTAAGGCTCGGGCCCTGGGATTGCTGTTCGGTAAGCCGGGTAACTTGTTCGCGCCCAAAGACTATATCACCCGGGCAGAAACAGCGTCTGCTCTTAATCACCTACTGTATAAAATTACTCAAGAAAAGAAAGAAGGATAATAGCTTTTGCTTGGTAAAAGCTATTATCCTTCTTTTGCTGAAGTTCCTACACTTGATTGTTGTTTTATCTTTAGTTTTCCAGCCATAGAATAATGGTGTCCGTATTGGCTTCCCGTTCCCAAGCCCTCAATTGCTCCTCAATGCCGGCCATCTTCACCTGTAGTTGTTTTAATTCTTCTACTATTTCGGTAGCTTGTGCTTGGGCTTGTAATGAGCGGTACTGTTCTACCTTTTCATTGTAGCGGCTGTTCAGATCATCCCTTTGCGTATCCGTGGTTAATACCTGGCCCAGCGTTTTAAGTTCTTTCTGCAGCTTGCTCGACAGTTTACTGTTAATCACTACCTTCAATGTTTCCTGGCCGCCGTCAGATGTGCTTTCCGATCCAAGCACTTCATATTGGGCACCGGAGTTATTGATAAAGGACAAAGCCTGCTTGTGCGCGGCATTTAAATCTTCCACCTTTATCCGTACCAAAGTGCTATCAATAACGCGGTCTTGTTCAGTGCTTAACAGCGCGTACTGCTCGGGCGTATCAATTGGAATTTGAGTATTATTCCCGGTCTGAGCAGTGCCGGACTTATTATCGTCGCTAACGGCCGGTTCTGGTTGAGTAGTGTTTAACTCTACAGCGTTATCCCCTTGTTCACCGGAGGCAGGTTGTTTGTCTGAACCCTCGCTGTCACTCTGATCATTGGGTCCAACCGGTAAAGTGTCTGGCGTGTCTATATCGTTAGCGGGGCTAGGATCCTTGGGGCTCACATGTCCCGGTTGGGTGTTGTCGCCGCTGGCCGCATGCCAGACAATGTTACCGCCCATCTGCATATATGCACCGACAGAACCCGCCGCCATTAACAAAAATGTAGCGGCTACCGCCAAATTGCGCTTCCAGCCTGCTATAAACCGGCCCAAACCATTGATTTGTTGTTGACTTAGCTGGTTCATTACTGTTGTAGTAAACCCTGGCGGGGCTTTTATTTCTCCCAGGTCTTCCCGTAACGTATCGCCCAGTTCTTGCCAAAAGTCCATTTCGTTCTGGCAGTTCCGGCAGCTTTTCACATGCGCTTCTATTAATTCTGCTTCGGTGGTTTCCATTTCGCCGTCCAGCCATAGAGGTATCTTTTGTTTTACTTGGCTGCAGTCCACTTATTCTCACCTCCCCCGGTGCTCTTTCTTATTGTCTTTCTTATTGTAAGGAAGATTTATTCCATATCTGCCGGCCATTTGAATAATTTTCTCCTTCAGCGTTTGACGCCCTCGGTTAATACGAGACTTTACCGTACCCAGGGAACAATCCAGCATATTAGCTATTTCATCATATGAGAAGCCCTGTACTTCTCTCAAAACCAGTACGGCCCTATGTTCAGGAGATAACTCATCCAGGGCGGTTTGTACCATGTGGCGAAATTCCTTGTTCTCATAAGCTTCTTCGGGGCTTTCAGCATCCGAAACCACCAGGCGGGGCATTTCGCCCTCCACTGTCTGCACCGGGTTGTCAAGGTAGACTTCCGGTTTCTTTTTGCGCCTTTCATTAATACAAAGGTTCACCGTAATGCGGTGCAGCCAGGTGCCAAAATCTGCCTCGTTACGAAACCCGGGCAAAGCACGGTAAGCCTTTATAAAAACATTTTGCGCCAGATCCTGGGCATCGGCATGATTGCCGGTCAGTTGGTAGCTCAGCGCGTAAATCCTATCCTGATACATGGTTACCAACAGCTCAAACGCACTGATGTCGCCTTTTTGAGATTTTTTTACCAGGAGCTTTGCTTCGTCCAAAGGGACTTACCCCCATTGGGCCTTTTTGCTCCGGACATTTCTTAGACACATATGCATATGCAAAAGTTCCGGAGCCGGCCTATTAATTGGAAAAAAATAATATTAATGCACAATCAAATAGTAAACTATATGAATAACTTACAGTAAGTCGGGCCACATTACAAAGGTTTCTGTTGCCTGCGTCTCCTATATTTTCATTATAATACGTATACACAAGGAAGTTCCAGATGTATTATAACGCCGGTGGTCTGAAAGGGAAAAATTAAAAATTTTATTGCATTACAGGAACTTTTGGCGAAAGTACTGTGTCTAATAAAGCAGGTTCAAACAAAGATGTGCCAAAGCGTCCTTTCCAATGCAGAATAGCCAGATTATAAAGAGATTACAAATCAGTGGAACTTTTGTATATAATCATGTGTCTAATAAAATGAATTGGGCGCAAAGACAAGCAATTGGTGAAATGCATAAACAAGTGAGTTTAGCGGCCACTCCGCTTCTCTATAGAAACCAGTTAACAAATTAACTAATACCTTTTCAAAGGGGGGGATGTGAACTAAAGCTTAAGGTTTTATTTTTTCCAGGCCGAAAAAGCCAAGACAAACATTTTAAGGAGGGAAATTATTTTGCGTAAAGCACGGAACAAAAAGTTCTGCCTGTTAATGTCAATCGTTTTTGCGTTCACCATGATGTTTCCGTTTTCAGCATTTGCAGCAACAGAAGACAACACAAGTATAACCAGTACCTATAAGTATGTTTCCGCAGATAACGAAGTGCCTGCCGGTGTTGTTAGAGTAGTATACGATGACATGGATGCTGCTACCGACACTGTAATCGTTCAGTTGACTCTGCCGGATGGCGTGGAGTATACTGATAAGCCTGCTTCTATGGCTTGGGTTACTAAAACTAATGGTTATACTACAGGAACTAAAGTAGATTCAGCAAGCAACTACTTTGAAGCTAAATTTACAGGTTTAACTATCGCTAATTTCGATGTAGAATTTAATTATGGTTATGATCAAGGTACAATAGGCACATATGATAGTGGTGATGTTGCTATTGATATCGCAGACGATTTTACTGGTAACCTTGATGTTGCTGTAGAAGTTATCGGTATGGATGGTGGCGATATTATTTGGACCGACAGCGACGATGTAACCATCGCTAAGGTTTCCGAAGGTGAAGTGGATGCATACGCAGGCTCCATGAAGACCGTTTCCACTGGTGGCGGAAAAGAAGTTGCCAAAATTACACTGGAAGAATCCAAGGCCGCTGCATTCTCCCTTAACGAAATTGTAACACTGGAAATTGAAACTGAGGGCGTGGAATTTGATTCTGTAAGTCCTAGTGCTTCTTATATGACTTTGACTACCTCGGGTTCTGTGGATTCAGATGGCGATGGCTCAATAAGTGATGATGAAAAACTTGGTTTACAAAACAATGATGATGGGGATTGTGTTTTTTACAGAGTTGCAGTAACGACTCAATCAACAAGTTTACCCGGTAAAATTAAGTTTGAAACTCCTAAGGTTGACATTGCTCCGGATGTAACGGGTGATATTGAAATTTCGGTAACCAGTAATGACGACGCTGACGTTGATGAGACCTTAACTGTAGCTACTGTTGGTGATGTTACCGCTGAAATTACTGATATTGAAGACGCTGATGGCGTAGTTTATGCCGGTCAAGATGAAGATCTGGATGTTGAATTCAAGGTTGCCACAACAGATGAAAGTGATTTTAATGATAATGCAGGCGATATTATCAGCTTTAAACTTAACAACGGCGAATTTACTACCGAACCGGAAGTTGATGGTTCAGCTACTAATGTGAAATTGTACGATGATGATGAAGCATTCTACTATACAATTCAAGGTACTGATGATGAAGAGTTAACCATCAGTGGCATATCCATCTTATTGGATAACGATGCCGAAGCCGGCGACCTTACTTTAACAGTCGATGGCGACTATGGCGAACTCGGTGAAGTAGTTATAGCTCAAGTTGCCAAGCCTTTCACTGCAACTTCCGATAAGACTGAGATTATTGCAGAATCTCTAGGTCAGGCAGCTGGTGACATAATTCTTACCGAAACTGACGACGATGCTTTTATAGACAATCAATACCTGTACTTCGAAATGCCCAGCGGCGTTGAGCTAAAAGGCAAACCTAGCATCGAAGTAACTGAAGGCAGTGCGGACGCTAAAATAGCGGACTTTGATGATGACTTCTTTGTTGTGCAAATCACCGAACCGAGCGGTTCTACTCCCAGTGTTCTGCGGATTTACAACATAAAATACGATACAGGTAAACTCGCTTTAACAGGCGATGTAACGGTAGATATTTACGGTGATATTGATGAAAACATTCCAAACGAGACTCCGGCTAAGAGTAAAGTAGATACAACTGATTGGGATTTCGACGACGACAGCTTGATTACTAGTGTAACTAACGCTACTGTGGTTGACCTAGCTGCTGTAACCGCTACCTTCGCAGTCGGTGACGAAGGCGTAGCTATCAAGAACGGTCGTACTCTGGTACAGGTTAACATGCTATGCGATACTCTCGACCTGCAGAAGAGTTGGGATGCCGCAAGCAAGACTGCTTACTTCGTGAAGGAAGGCAAAGTAGTTGCCTTTACGATGGGTGAAAACGCTATCTACATCAACGGCACAAAATTGCCGATGGATCAAGGCGGCGTAATCATCAACGGTGCTACCTATGCTACCCTGCGTGGTATTCAGGCGGCATTTGGTGGCGAATTAACTTGGGATGATACAACCAAGACTGCTACCTTTGACTTCTAGAATTAGTTAACTAGCTCAAAGAAACCGGGCTCTAAGTAGCCCGGTTTCTTTTTTGTGGTGCATATTTATGGTACTTATACCGGGTATTGACTTGTCTCGTGCTCCAGGATATAATTCATTTGTAATAGTTAACTAGTTAAACTAATTTTATATTAAGGAGTTGATATTATATGCGCCGGTTTATTATGATTGCTTTATTAACATTTTTATTGATTATGGGAGGTTCTGTAACTTCGTTTGCCGCTAGTGTTGGACAATCCGTTAGTGAGCAATCAAATGATCTTAGTTTAGAGGAAGCCATTGATCTTGCGCTGGCTAAAAGTACTTCCATAGAGCAAGCCGAAAATGGCGTCGACCGGTCCTGGGAAGTACGTAAAGCTATGAGGAGTGGGTATGAATCAGGTACACCTACGACCGGAGATTTATACGAAGATCTTCCCGGTACCAGTGATTATTTTATTAGCTTCTTGAGTGCTAATGGGAATTGGACGATAAATAAAAAAACGTTGGAGTTGACCAAAGACGCTGTTGCCTTACAGGCTAAAGGAAACTATTACGATATAATAATAAAGTTTAATAATATTGATACGGCCAAGCTATCCGTTCAAAAAGCGGAAGCCGATTATCGTATAGTTGCGGCCAAGGCTGTTGTCGGTATGGCAACAAATGTTGAAGTACAGGCGGCGGTAAGCTTGCTGGAAACGGAGAAAAGTACTTTGGGGCAAGCTCAAGCCAATTTGGAAAATGCTTATCGTACTTTAAACAGGCTTATTGGATATGATCAAGATGAACGGCCCAATTTGACAACGCCAATTGAAATTAAGAAAATAGAAGAGCCAAATTTGGAGAATAAGGTTGCTACAGCTCTTTCAACCGACAATAATCCTTATTTGTGGAGTAAAAAGGAAGGTTACGAGATCGCCAAATACACGTGGTCTTCCACCGAACCTAAAGAGGCCGGGTTAATAGATAAGGACAATGCGGAAATAACTTACGAGGAAGCTAGAAAAGACACCCGTAACAAAATATACGAGTTATATGATAATTTAAAAACTCTCGAAACTTCTTATGTGTCGGCTGAAGAAGGTGTGAATGCGGCAACAGAGGCTTTAAGAGTGACCCAGTCAATGTATGAGGTCGGAATGGTAACTCAAAGTGATGTATTAGAAAAACAAGTAGGCCTTGCCAATGCTAAGGATGGCTTGCTTAATGTAAAGAGTTCGTATGAACTTGCTAAAGCAACTTTTGAAAAGCCATGGCTAGCTTTTGTGAGCTAAGATGAGATTATCAATGTTAAGATAGTCTAAACAGTAAAATATTTTATGTAATTCAATTCCTTTAACATAATATCTTGAATTTGCCTGGACATCACTGACGTTCGGGCTTTATTTGTAGCTTTCGTATCTTTCATACAAAAGGATTAAATTTTTGAACATGTTTAAGTGGGAACAAAAGAACAGCAGCGGTAGTCAAAATACAAAAGATATTATTAAGGAGTGAATTGAATTGCAGCGTTGTTTAAAATATGTTCTTCTTATGGCCCTTCTAGTTAATTTTGTTCCTCTGGCTTATGCGGGTTCCGATACAAGCACAGTCATAATGCAAATTGGCAGCTCGCAAGCAGTGGTTGATGGTATAGCTTCCGAACTGCAGGTTTCTCCACAAATTAAAGATGACACTGCTTTAGTTCCACTGCGTTCCCTCGTAGAAATATTTGGTACACAAGTGGAATGGAATACCGTGGATAAGGAAATAACTTTATGCCAGGGGGAGACTATAATTAGGCTCCTAACTGAAAGAAGCGAAGCGGTTATAGAAGAAATTGTATACCCGCTGTCCGGAACTTTGGTGGTAGAAGACGGTATAACACTGGTGCCACTGCGTTTTTTAGTGGAAAACCTTAATTACCAAGTAAACTTTATACCCACAACCAAAGAAATATACATTAAGCTATCACCGCCGCCTAACCTGCCACCTGAAGCCCAATTTGAAATACTTAATGACACGGTTGCCCAGGGAGAAACGGTTATTTATACAGAAAATAGCTCTGACCCGGACGATGACGAATTGGTGGAAAGAAAATGGATAGGAAAGCAAAGAGCGTTTTTTGCCCCCGGGGAGTATGAAGTGTCTTTGCAAGTAAAGGACAGTAATGGTTCCTGGAGTGATCCATTCACCAGGGTTATCAGGGTAACTGACGAAGTAAAAATGGATGAGCTCACCTATAACTTGAATTATCCTGTGTCTGGTCAACCTTTAGACATGACCGATATTCCGGTGTTGGAATTAAAAAAATTAGACCCCGTGGTTATCCTTAACCAGGAAAAAGTTATGATTAGCAATAGCCCGGAAACTGTTCCGCGAGCTGGGGTTCTCTACCGCGATGTTTTATGCGGGGAAAATCGTTTATATTATCATCACTTAAACGGCACTAATAAAGCAATCAAGATTTACCTATTGGCCGTCAATCAGGGATCCCAACCGGTAACTCTTGAAGTGAAGAGATGGGGTGTTGCCGGGCCGGCCGATCCCCTTGCTGTGGGGCGTATGGCAGCCTACCGGTTCCTTGATTCTAAACCATCTGACATGCAATACTTGGCTGTGCAACCAGGGGAAACGTTGGTGATTAATAAAGGAGCCCTTAATGATGTGAATCCGGGACAGACCATTCATGGCATTTTTGGAATTAATGCTTCTGACGACCTGCAATTTAATGTAGTGGCAGTAAGTAGTCCTTGGCAACTAGATAACTTGGAAAAATTACCTTTACTTACGCATGATGGCAAACATATTAGAGGTACTTTTTTAAGAGCAAACCGCAATGTTGCGTTACGTCTTAATACCAAAGAACCGACCAGGTTGGTGGTGGCCGATGGTGAGGATGACTTGTTCTTATATGGAAAGGATGGGGAACAGCTTACACGGAACAAGGGTAATTATGGATTAAGTTATAGCATTGCCATACGGACTAAATATCCTGTAGGCGTATTATTTTCTGCCCGGGGAGGCGTTTTTGCCGGAGCCGGAAATTGGGATGGCAAGGCTTTTAACCTTCCTAACCAAGGTTCATTGCAGTCTAAAGCAGGATGTATGATTGGCGTGGTAGAACCTGGGGAAGAAAAAGTATTGGAGTTTATTCCCCCCGCCGGGTCTTATTTACCAGTTAATTTGATCTTCATACCATTTTAAATGGTACTTAAAACAAATAGATAGTGAGCAGCTAAAAAGGTGACAACCTGCCTGTTGCAGGAGAACGGCCAGTCGCCTTTTTCTTTTTTCCACCCCCAATTAGCGATTGACAAGCATTAACATAACAAATTATACTTAACACAGTAAATTATTCACTGCACAAACAAACATTACAACAACTAAACAAAGGGGGGAGCTGATAATGAGTCAGGAGGTTCTTTTTCGCTATATCGAACGACTGGAGGAGATGCAGGGGCAGTTTCTGCGCCGCATTCACCAGGAGCTGGTCGGCGTGCTGGACCCTGGCATTACCGGCCACCAGTTTGTGGTCCTGAAAATGATCAAAGACCACGGCCAGATGACCGTGTCCCAGGTGGCTGAATGCCTGGGAGTGTCTCTGAGTGCCGTTACTGCTCTGGTAGACCGGTTGTGCAAAGCTGGGATGGTGGAGCGCCATCGTTCGGCAGAAGACCGCCGTGTGGTCCAGTTGGAGATCACCGGGGAAGGGCGGCAGTTGGTCCAGGTATGCGACGAGGGGCGGCAGCGAATTATCTTGCGCTACCTGGGGCTACTCAATGAGGAAGATTTGTTACATATGATTAAGATTTATGAGAAAATAATATCCTTTATGAAGCAGGAAGATGCACAGCAAACACCAAGCCAGGTATAGTTTAACAGTCCGAGTTAATTAACAAACAGAGAGGGGAGAGCTAGAATTAATCGCAAGGTCTATTACGTACTAATTAGTCTACTGGTTATTTCGCTTGCTCTGTCAGGCTGCGGCGGTCAGGATGAGCAAAACACCGGCCAGGAGGAGACGGCCATTTCTGTTCAGACGGCGGCAGTGGAAAAAGGAACACTTGCTGACACCATCGTGGTTACCGGCAAGCTGGAAGCCCTGGCGGCATCGGATGTTGTGCCCGGCGGTCAGGGGGGTAAGGTGTACTCCGTTAACGTGGAGTTGGGGGACAAGGTGAGCAAGGGACAAACCCTGATAACTCTGGAAAACACGGCCCTGGCGGCAGTGGTGCGGCAGGCGGAGCAGGGCGTGGCCCAGGCTGAATCTGCCCTTGAGTTGGCCAAGATTACCTTTGAACAGGCCAGTGCCAATTATGAGCGTGGCCGGGAGCTTTATAAATCCGGGGCCATCCCCCTGGGGGGGCAAACAGGTTTTGAAACCGCCTATCAAATACCGTATAAGCAAGCAAAGATAGATTTCGAAAGAGTTAAACCGGCAACCCTGGCTAATGCCCGGGCAGTGCTGGATTCGGCACAGGAACAGTACAACAATGCTTTTATTAAATCACCTATCAGCGGCGTTGTTACCGCTGTAAATGTCAACCCCGGCGAATTGGCCAGTTCCGGATCATCTTCGCCGGTCGTATCGGTTGTCAACCTGGACAAAGTGGTGGTAAAGGCCACTGTTACTGAAAGCCAGATTAACAAAATCAAGTCCGGTCAGGAAGTGCCGGTGTTCATATGCGCGGTTTCAGAGAAACCATTCACCGGAATAATTGCTAACATAGCTTTGGCTGCTGATCCGACCAGCAAAGCTTATCCCATCAAGGTGCAGATAAATAATTTCCAGCATACCCTAAAGCCCGGTATGTTTGCCGAGGTGCAAATAAAGGGTGACCGGCTGGAAACATTGCTGGTGCACAGGGAAGCTGTTGGGAAAACAGGCGATAAGGATACTGTTTGGGTTATTAACAAGGATAAAGCAACATCCCGGGAGGTTACCGTTGGTACCAGTGATAGTAAAAAAATTCAAATCCTTAAGGGACTCAAAGAAGGAGAACAAGTTGTTGTTTCCGGCCAGAACTTGCTTCAGGAAAATGCTAAAGTGGAAATAAAGAGCCAGGTGAAGTAAGCTTATGAAAATTACTGATATTTCTATTAAGCGTCCGATGCTGGTTACAGTTGTTATTATCATTGTGCTTTTGCTGGGCGGGGTATCCCTGTCCCGCTTAAATATTGACCTTTTCCCCGAAATGGAATTGCCCGTGGCAGTGGTAGTGACCAATTACTCGGGGGTGGGTCCGGAAGAAATTGAACAGCAAATTACCAAACCCATCGAATCAGTACTTAGTTCAGTAAACAATTTGGATACCATTTCTTCAACAAGTAGTATGGGAAGTTCCACTGTAATGGTTATGTTAGACTGGGGTTCGGATATGGATTTTGCTTCGCTGGATATCCGGGAGAAAATCGATATCATACGCGACGTACTGCCGGATGAAGCAGATACACCGGTCATTTACAAAGCAGATTTGAACATGATGCCCATTGTGCAGGTGGCGGCATATAGTGCAGATCCCATGCAGCTTAAACAGGAAATGGATGATATAATCCTGCCTCGGCTGGAACGCGCAAGCGGTGTGGCCAGTGTTTGGTATGTGGGAGGTTGGGAAAGAGAAATTCAAGTGCGGGTTAATCCATCCAAGCTAAATGGTTATGGACTGAGCTTAAATTCTCTTACTGCTGCACTGGGCAGTGAGAATGTGAATTATTCCGCCGGTACTGTTCGAGAAGGCCGGGATGATTTCTTATTACGGGTTACCGGTGAATTTGAAAACCTTGATCAAGTGCGCCGGGTAGTGGTAGGTAACTTCGGGGGTTCTCCTGTATACTTGGAGGATGTTGCCGAAGTTGTAGATGGGCAAAAAAAAGTTGACCAGATCAACCGGGTTAATGGCCAGCCGGGCCTGACGCTAATGATCAACAAACAAAGTGGCGCCAATACGGTGGCAGCGGCCCGTGAGGTTAAAGCGGAATTGGAAAAGCTTCAGCAAGAAGTGCCTTCCGTCAGTTTTGATATCATCATGGATCAGTCGGAATATATTGAGCAATCGATTAATAATCTAATAAGGTCTGCGGTGGAAGGCGGCATACTTGCCGTATTTATTATCCTGATTTTTTTACGTAATTTCCGCAGTACTATGATTATATCAACATCTATACCTATCGCCATTATAGGAGCTTTTGTACTATTATATTTTGATAATATGACCATTAATATGGTTACCCTGGGTGGTTTGGCGCTTGGTATAGGCTTAATCGTGGACGATTCCATTGTGGTATTGGAAAATATCTACCGTTATAGAGGAGAAGGCTTTGACAGGGTTGCTGCGGCCCAGGAGGCCACAAATGAGGTGGGTCCGGCTGTCATTGCCTCATCTTTGACGCTGGTATCGGTGTTTTTGCCCATTGTTTTTGTGGAAGGCCTGGCCGCCCAACTTTTTAAACCGATGGCACTGAGCATTAGCTTCTGCATATTGGCTTCGCTGGCGGTATCCATTACTTTGGTCCCTTTGCTGGCCTCTCGCTGGTTAAAAGTGAATAAAACTGGCGATGTGCAATCAGTCAAACAAGAAAGACTCCGAGGGTGGCAGCGAATTTATAGTACATCCGAGCGATTGTTTAATAAGTTGGACATGCTTTACCGGCGGCTTTTGCATACGGCACTAAAACGGCGTAAACTGACGTTGCTGTTGGTGACGGTGATATTTGTGCTGACATTGTGTGCCATACCCTTGTTGGGGATGGAATTTATGCCTAGTTCCGACCAAGGTTACGTTGGTATTTCCGTGGAAATGCCTAAGGGAACCGCTTTGAACGAAACCGACCGGGTAGTCACAGATATTGAGCGTATTCTTGAGACTATGCCAGGTATTCAAAGTGTTTCAAGCAGTGTTGGCAGTAGCGGATCAATGCTTGGTGGAGGGAACGCAGACCAAGCATCCATTACCTTGAAGATGATGCCATTTTCCCAAAGGGATATTTCGTCTGAAGAACTGGCCGGCCAGTTAAGCATCAAACTACAAAATATACCGGGAGCCGACATAAAAGTCACGGCGGTAGAATCAGGCATGGGTGGTGAATCTGCGCCGGTAGAAATTAAGATTAGTGGTGATGATCTGGATATCCTGGCTCAATTGGGCGATCAGGTGGCCGCTATAGTACGGGAGGTGCCCGGCACTCGCGAGGTGACTAGCAGCTTGGAAGAGGGGCGCCCCGAGATGCATGTGGTGGTGAATAGGGATCGGGCCAGCATGTACGGTTTGGGCTTAGCAGAGGTCGCTTCAACAGTGCGCACGGCCATTGATGGCACTGTGGCCACTCGTTACCGGGTAGACGGTGATGAAGTGGATATTAGGGTGCAATTGTCCGGCAGCGCGGATGAGTTTACCCCCAATGAGCTATCCGGTTTGTATATAACTTCGTCAACCGGTGCCCTTATCCCGTTGAACCAGGTGGCGGAACTCAAGCAGGAGCAGGGGCCTAATTCAATAAGCCGTAATAATCAGGCTCGTATTGTTACCATCACTTCACAGCTGGCGGGGCGAGACTTGGGCAGCGTGATACGGGATATTCAAAAAGGTATGTCTACTATGAATCTGCCTTCCGGATACCTTGTTGAATTTGGTGGACAGCAGGAGCAGATGGCTGATTCCTTTGGTTCCCTGGGATTAGCCTTGGTGCTGGCTATAATTCTAGTGTATTTGGTCATGGTGGCGCAGTTTGAATCTTTGCTATATCCCTTCGTAATTATGTTTTCCGTGCCGGTTACTCTGACCGGTGTTGTGTTCGCTTTATTAATTACCGGCCGGTCTTTCAGTGTGGTGGCCTTTATAGGTATGATCATGCTGGTAGGAATTGTAGTTAAAAATGCCATTGTGCTGGTGGATTATATTAATATTCTCAGACGTCGCGGCTTGGGGCGGAATGAGGCTATATTGCAGGCCGGTCCCACACGTTTGAGGCCGATTCTAATGACGGCTTTAACCACTGTTATGGCCATGTTCCCAATGGCCCTGGGTATCGGCGAGGGGGCAGAATCACAGGCACCGCTGGCTACAGTGGTGGTGGGGGGATTGCTATTTTCCACACTAATTACCCTTGTGCTGGTTCCGGTGGGGTATACAATAATGGACGATTTAAGTAATAAAGTTAGCACAAAAATATTTAGAAAAAATAAGAATGCACAAGAAACAGCATAAGGCACGAAGGAGAGTGCACATGGCTTATGAAAAATAAGAAAGCCATTATTGCGGTGCTGGCTTTGATGATCATTGCCCTGGTAGGGATAACGGTATATTACTGGTATAATAACATTCATTTTGTTTCCACCGAGGATGCCAAAGTGGATGGGGATATCTATAAGGCGAGCCCGCAAATAACTGGGGAAATTCTTGAGGTCAAGGTGGCGGAGGGTGATAGTGTGAAAGCCGGCCAGATTATTGCCAGGCTTGACGATACAGCCCTGCCACTTGGTGGCAACACCGACCTGACCATGGTGCGTTCGCCCGTAAGTGGACAGGTAATTAAAAAATTGGCACATGCCGGTGAAATTGGGGCGGCCGGCCAGGCCGTAGCTATGATAGTCAGGCCCGATATGCTGTACATCACAGCTAATTTAGAAGAAACTGACATAGAAAAAGTCAAGTTCGGGCAACTGGTGGATATTAAGCTGGATAGTTTTCCTGATAAGCAATATACCGGCCGGGTGGACTTTATCGGCGAGGCTACCCTGTCCACCTTTTCATTGCTGTCCCAGGCGAACTCCGGGGGAAGTTTTACCAAGGTGGTGCAGCGTATTCCGGTGCGTATCAAATTTGAAGATATTGATCAATCACAATTATTTTTCGGCACTAATGCTGAGGTGAAAATCCATGTCCGCTGATAAGCCCGTTATGTCTGTTGCTGGTGTAACGCGTCCGGGGATGCCGGGCGCGGGTCCACCAGACCGAACCGCAGATGGCCGGATACCTTGGGCCTCGATGTTTATCTTAATTGCGGGCGGCTTTATGGCTATATTGGACAGCAGTATAGTTAACGTGGCCCTGCCCAAGTTAATGTCAATATTCGGAGTGGGGGCGGAAAGCATCCAGTGGGTAATGACCGCTTATCTGCTAGTTTCCGGAGTGGTTATTCCGGTAACGGGCTATTTGGGGGACCGCTTTGGCTACAAGCGGTTATATATATACACACTGGTAGCATTTACCATTGGTTCCGGCCTGTGCGCCATTGCCTGGAGCAACAGCTCACTAGTGGCTTTCCGGGTCTTACAAGCCATTGGCGGGGGCATGATGATACCGGTCAGCATGGCCATGATTTTTCGCATGGTGCCCATGCAAAAAATGGGCATGGCTCTGGGAGTATGGGGTATTACAGCCATGCTGGCCCCGGCCATTGGTCCCACTGCAGGTGGTTACATAGTGGATAATTTTTCATGGCATATGATATTTACCATTAATATACCCATTGGTATCGTGGTAGCCGTCATGGCCGGGCTGATCCTAAAAGAGACCGATATCCTCCGCGATTTAAAATTTGATGTCCCCGGTTTTTTACTCAGCGGTTTGGGTTGCTTCGCTCTGCTATTGGCACTGAGCGAGGGGCAGGATAAGGGTTGGACCTCGCAGTACATAGTTACCTTGTTTATGAGCGCTTTTTTTATGCTGGTCCTATTTGTACTCTGGGAGTTGCAGACACCCCAGCCGATGCTTGATATTCGGCTGCTGCGCAATCCCGTATTTGCCGCCAGCCAGGCAACCACAGCCATACTGACTATGGGTCTGTTTGCAGCTATCTTTCTAATACCTATATTTGCGCAAAACCTGATGGGGCTCACTCCTATGCAAACCGGGTTGCTGCTGATGCCCATGGCGCTGATGAGCGGCATCATGATGCCCATTAGTGGACGTTTGTACGATAAAATAGGCGCTTTGCCATTATGTATTATCGGTATGATCATATTAATAATAACTACCTACAAGTTGCATGAAATCAACCTGGATACAAGTTACTATTGGCTTCAGAGCTTGCTGGCCCTGCGGGCGGCAGGGATGGGTCTGATGATGATGCCTGTAGGTACAGCGGGTATGAATACGCTGCCGCCAATTCTTTCCGGCCGGGCTTCGGCACTAAACAACTTGGTACGGCAAATTTCAGCCTCTATGGGCATAGCCTTCTTAACCTGGGTGATGCTCAAAAGACAAGTATTCCACGAGCAAATGTTGGCCGATAGTGCCAGCCTGACCAACCCGTTGGCTCACGATACCATACAGCAGGTCGGCACCCTTTTGGCCGCCTCCGATATCTCGGCCGGGCAGGACGGTTCGGTGGCGCTAATTGCGCTAAATGTGCAAAAGCAATCCATGGCGTTGGGCATTGGGGACACTTTTATCGTAAGTACAATAATCATTTCGTTAGCGGTGCCGCTAATTTTTTTGTTAGGTAAGAAAAGGGTGGAGGCTCAACGGGAAATTGAGATAAAACGGTATGCTAATCGGATTAATTCCTAATGTATTTCAATAGTAGTAATTAGTTATTTAAAATAAATTTGCAGGAAAGTGTAATATCCTGTAGAAGTGTTAGTATGTTTTTACTTGATGTTCCAGTTCGATTCGAAACTCAAGAGTTTACTCTAAATATACGCCGGAGAAATGCCATTTCCAGGGGTAATTTAATTTATAACACTGGAGGGCAATGCCATGACTGCCAAAAAGAAAAGAATAGGAAAAGCAACGGTTAACCAAGCTGTAGCTAAGAATAACCGGGGAGTTGACTGGCTGCACCGGACAGCCTTCTGGGGTTTGGCCCTGCTGCTCTTATTCCCGCCTTACTTTCGGGGACTTTTCTTTGCTCCGGAGCAGGAAAAAGCGCTTATATTCGCTGCCCTTGTATTTTGGCTGACGTTTCTTTGGAGTTGGCTGCGAAGCGGCCAAAAATTTCTGCGTGGGCCTTTGGACTACTTTGCCCTTGCCCTGCCGGTAGTTTATATATTATCCTCCTTTGTGGCGGTGAACAAGGGGCTGGCTATAGATGAGGTAATCAAAAACATACTGTACTTCCTTGTCTACTGGTCCGCATCGCGTCTTATCCGCAATCAGGAAGATGTACATAAATTGCTGCATGTTATTTATATAAGCGCTATTGGCGTGGCTTTGGCCGGGTTGGCTACGGCTGCGGGGATTATAAATATTCAGGACGGGTTTAATGTTGCGCAATATGGCGGTTTTATTTCGTCTACTTTTCAGTATCATAATGCGCTGGCTACCTATTTGAGCGCAGTTTTCATTATCGGTACATACTTCTGGTATCAGTCCTTCAGTACAACAAATACCGGACAAGTTTTCGGGGATCAAGGTTGGTTCGCTAATTTAAAAGTTCCAAATTACCTGTATGCATGTGGTAATCTTTTACTTTTGACAGTATTGCTCGCATCCAAGTCCAGGGCGGGATTGTTGGTTTTTGCCCTGGTGTTTGCCGTATACTTGCTTGGCGCGGGAAGCCAAAGGCGCTTTTATATGCTGCTGATGACCGGAGGTCTGAGTGTCGTGGCATATATTTTAAGCGCTAAATTTATAAGTCTGGTGCAGGAAAGTAGTAATCACGGGCAGGCCTGGCTTTGGATTGCCGGCGGAATTCTGCTGGTGCTTGCCGCACAATTTCTGTTAAGTGTAATACATAATCTGCTTAATAGTAAATGGGACGACAACCCGAAAAAATACTTGGTTGCCTTTGCTTCCCTGATAGTGATGGTTATAGCAGCAGGATTAATATGGATTTCAGGCAAACCCGGGTTTATTGATAAGATAACCAGCTTTGATTTTCTATGGACAGCTTATCACCGTATGTATTACATGGAAAGTGCCATGGAGATGATCAAACAGCGTCCTATTCTGGGATGGGGCGGTGGAGGTTGGCAGGAAGCTTACGAAGCCTTTTTAAACTTTCGGTACACTACCCGGCAAGCGCACAGTTATTATTTCCAGGTGGGTGTGGAAACGGGTTTTGCCGGAATAGCCATTGTTTTAGGCATTTGGATTTCTTATATTGCGCTGACATGCGGGATAATCAGAAAATACGTAAATGATATGTTTCGCCGGCAATTGATATGGTTGTTTTTAGCTATATTTTTAATGATTGGCGGTCATGCCTTAATTGATTTCGACTTGTCGCTGTCGGCCATAACGATAGTCTTATGGTGTGTATTTGGCATGACAAGCGCTCTGGCGACGCCTGTAGAATCCAAATCGCAATTACGGCAGAATTCTTTAAAATATTTATCACCTATAGTTGCTACTGTATTCATGATCATTATTTTTTGCGTAGCTGGAATTCTGGCACAGGCTAACAGTCTTGCCGAAACAGGATACAGATTTCTTAGTTCAAATAATGCAGACCAAGGAATTGAGTACATTGGAAAGGCATCTTCCTTTAACCCGTATAATTCCAATTATCACATGATTCTATCCAAGGCGTATGCCAATCAAGACAACCCCAAAATAGCTTTAGTAGAAGCCAAAATGGCGGTAAATCAAAGCAAGTATTCATTTAATACCAGAAATAATTATATTCAAATCGCTCTGGTTGCCGGAGAGAATAGCCTGGCCGCAAGGGAAAACAAACGAATTTATGGGCTTGCGCCCAACGATATAGAGGCTTACGAAGAATATGCCAAAAATTACCTGAACCTGGGCATTAAAGAGCTGCAATCAGGTAACCGGAATGCCGCTAAGGAAGATCTAAATAAGGCTTTAGATGTTAGCAGTCTGATAAGCCGGCGAGAGAAAATCTTAAGTGATATTGATAAAAGTTTATGGGAGGGGCCATTGTTAATTGAAACTGATAGAATATATCTTGTTAAGGGGCAGGCGGCCTATTGCCTGGGTATGTTTTCCGATTCCCTCGGCTACTTGCAACAAGCCGCTCAAACCCAAAACAGCGATATAAATGGTCAGGCCCTGTTATGGCAGGCACTAGTCCAGGAAAGGAAAGGCAATCAGTTAGAATCTAATAAGTTGATTGATCAGATAAATACATTAAAACCCCAATTGGTTCAGAGTTATATGACACTAAAGAATATCCCTGTTTTATAAAGACAGGCAAAGGTATGACGTGGGTTATCGGAGAAAGGGCTTGTGGTATAAGTGGGTTATGAAAACGGTTTGGGCATGGTTAAAACATCAGCTTCCGGCATTGTGGCCGGGACGTATAACGGGACCAAGCAAAATGAATCCTTAAATATACCTGTGGCCAAGTATAGCAAACGCCGGCTCATGGCTATTCCTTTATTAATAACGACCGACGTTATATCTTTTTGCGTTAGCATTATCGTTGCATTTTTAATTCGCGTAAACTTTTTACCCTTAATTTTTAACAGCTTGCCCGGAACTTCATGGGAATTTGTTTCTGCGCTTTGGTGGTTGCCTATATTGGGGTGCATGTTTTTTATTTTCGAAAAAGCATATTCCAGGCGGATCTCCTTTTGGCAGGAGGCCGGACAAATAGTCAAAACTACCACATTGACTTTTTTAGCGGCGGCAAGTTTTGTGTTTTTAACCAAGCAGGGAGACGAAAATTCAAGAACTCTGGTACTGCTGGCGTGGATATTCAGCTTGTTTCTAGTACCTGTTTTGCGTTATTTTAGTAAAAAACTGTTGTTTAAAGCGCATATATGGGAAAGGCCGGTTATTATTCTAGGGGCCGGTGAAACGGGCAAACTCATTCTTAACGCCTTTTACCGGGAACCTGTCATTGGCTACAAACCCATTGGTTTTTTAGATGACGATGTTAATAAGCAAAAGTATCCGCCGGAACTACCGTCGGGTGATAAGGTTCCGGTGCTCGGTAGTTTTGACGATGCCGAGGTCATTATAGAAAAGAGCCATGTTCATGATGTAATTGTTGCTGTTCCAGGCCTAACCGGAAATAAACTTGTGAAACTGGTTAACAAGCTTCAACGTAAAACGTATAACCTTTTGGTAGTGCCGGATCTTTTTGATATGGCTATGGAGGGTGTGGAAGTTCAGCATTTATTTACCGAAAGAACCCTTGTCTTAAAGCTGAAGAATAATCTGAATGATCGGTTCAACCTGGCGATAAAGACATTATTTGATTTAATTGTTTCTTTAGTGCTTTTTATCGCGCTTATTCCATTTATGATAATCCTGGCAATTGCTATTAAGATAGATTCCAGGGGTACGGTTTTTTTTAGTGATACTCGTATTGGTAAAGATGGCGCAGACTTTAAATGCCTTAAATTTAGAACAATGTACCCCGACGCCGATAAAATTCTGAAACAATACCTGGCGACAAACGCTCTCGCGCGGCAGCAGTGGGAGAAGTATGCCAAGCTTAAAAATTATGATCCCCGTGTAACCAGGGTTGGTGCGTTTTTAAGAAGATTTAGCCTTGATGAGTTGCCTCAGATACTTAATGTAATCAAGGGTGATATGAGTCTGGTAGGGCCACGCCCCTATCTGCCACGAGAAAAGGAAAATATGCCGGGTCGGGAAGATATATTAATAACCAGACCTGGTATAACCGGACTCTGGCAGGTTAGTGGGCGGAACGATGTTGAGTTTAATGAACGCTTGCGGTTTGACTCATGGTATGTTAGAAATTGGTCGTTGTGGCTTGATATTACAATATTAATACGTACCGTAGCGGTAGTTTTAAGGGGTAAGGGTGCTTATTAAAGATAACTATTGAAGTGTGAATAAAGGCGTTGAGTTGCATTGAAAAATGTTTATCAAAACACAATAGTAATCCTCTAAACAATTATAGCAGCATAACATAGCGAGCTAAGATTTACCCGTAGTGGGAGGGATATAAATACAACCGAAAATCTCAGTAATCATACCCACTTTTAATGGTGCTGCAGAACTACCACAGTTACTTGAACAAATTGCCTTGCAAACTGTTCAAGTACAGGAAGTTATTATTGTAGATTCACAATCAACCGATGGCACCACCGAAATTGCCACCAAGTTTGGGGCCAGGGTATTGAATATTAATAAAAACGAGTTTGATCATGGAGGGACACGCAACCTAGCGGCGGCCAAGGCTGCAGGAGATGTGATTATCTTTATGACCCAGGATGCCATCCCTGCCGGCAAAGATACTCTTAAGCACTTGACCCAACCGCTGGCGGAACCGGCGATCATTGTCTCCTACGCCAGGCAACTCCCGAAGGAAGGCACAAAAATTACTGACCGGTTTCTAAGGCTATATAATTATCCCGACCGGAACTTGGTGAAATCCAAAAAAGATATTAAGACCATGGGTATCAAGGCTTTTCAAAATAGTAATGTTTGTGCTGCCTACCGTATAAAGGAATTTAAGCAATTAGGTGGTTTACCCGCACCAATCGTTTCCAATGAGGATATGCTGTTTGCAGTTAGAGCTATACTAGCTGGTTATAAAGTTTCTTACACTGCAACCGCCTGTGTGTTTCATTCCCACAATTATAGCTATATAAGTTTATTTAAAAGGTATTTTGATATTGGGGCATCACTGGATAATGCGCCGATAATAAAACTAAACGGTCAGTCTGAGGCTAAAGGTATGGATTTTATCTTTAGACAGTTAAAATACATTATTAAACAGCATAGCTATCTGTATATTCCATCGGTTTTTCTAGAAGCTTGTTTTAAATACGCCGGTTATAAGTTGGGGACCCGGCATGTGCTAATACCTCAAACTTGGAAAAAATATTTAGGTTTGCATCGAGTCTATTGGCAAAATTATGCTAGATATAAACAAACTACTAGTACAAGAATCTGATTAATTTACAATCGGAGGGAGTTATGAACATACTAATTACCGGTGCCAGGGGAATGCTGGGAAAGGATGTTGAACAAGTTCTGCAGGATAAACACCAACTTATCTTAACAGACGAAGATACTATGGATATAACTGATTATAACCAATGTATGGCTGTAATGTCTCAAAACAAGCCTGACCTAATAATTAACTGTGCAGCTTACACGCAGGTGGACAAATGTGAAGAAGAAGTTGAACTAGCCTACCGGGTTAATGCTCTGGGGCCAAGGAACCTGGCGGTTATTGGTAATGAAATAAATGTACCACTGTTACACATAAGTAGTGATTATGTATTTGACGGCATTAAGGGATCTGATTATGTGGAAGATGATATTAAAAAGCCGCTGAGTGTTTACGGAAAATCCAAATCACTGGGCGAAGATTATATTATGCTACTTACTAACAAATTTTACATAATTAGAACGTCCTGGCTGTTCGGTGTAAATGGAAATAATTTCATTAAAACCATGCTTAGATTGGGGAAAACCGGGGAAAGCTTAGCCGTGGTTAATGATCAGTTTGGCAGTCCCACTTATACTGCAGACCTGGCTCGGGCGATTGCCCGGCTCATCGAAAAACCGGCATACGGTATCTATCATATTACCAACAGCGGCTATACCAATTGGTATGATTATGCCAAGTATATATTTAAACTGGTTGATTATAAAGTTAGTGTACAATCGATTATTACGGAAAAATTTCCAAGACCGGCCGAAAGACCGTTTTACTCGGTACTAGAAAATAGGGTTTGGCAATTAGAGGGATTTTCTTTATTGCGCAGCTATGAAGAAGCCGTAGAGGAATATATCAAGGAATATTTAGCAAGCGAGGTTTAGTCCATGAAAGGAATAGTGTTAGCGGGAGGTTCCGGGACAAGATTATACCCCGTAACAAAAGCAGTATCCAAACAACTTTTGCCTATTTATGATAAGCCGATGATTTATTACCCTATGTCAGTGCTGATGTTAGCCGGGATAAAAGAAATATTAATCATTTCAACTCCCCGAGACCTGCCAATGTATGAAGAGCTATTAGGGGACGGAACCCAGTTGGGTATATCTTTTTCTTATGTTATCCAGGAAGCCCCTAGGGGCCTGGCTGAGGCATTTATCCTGGGTGAAGAATTTATTGCTGGTGATAAAGTCGCGCTTGTCCTTGGAGATAATATATTCTATGGCCAGAGGTTTACGGAAATATTAAAAAGGGCGGCAGCTTTAGAAGAAGGGGCAATCATATTTGGCTATTATGTTAAGAATCCGAGAGAGTTTGGCGTAGTAGAATTTGACCGGCAGGGTAATGTCCTCTCTTTAGAAGAAAAACCGCTGAAACCCAAATCCAATTATGCTGTCCCGGGATTATATTTTTATGATAGCCAGGTGGTTTCCATAGCTAAGTCTATTAAACCATCTGCCAGGGGAGAACTCGAGATTACAGCAGTTAACAACGAATATTTACAAAGAAGAGAGTTAAAGGTTGAACTGTTTGGTAGGGGCATGGCCTGGCTGGATACCGGTACCCATAATGGCCTTATGGAAGCCGGCAATTTTGTAGAGGCAGTTCAAAAAAGGCAGGGTCTTTATATATCTTGCCTGGAGGAAATAGCATTTAGACTAGGCTACATTACTAAAGAACAGCTTTTAGCATTGGCCGAGCCGTTGGCAAAAATTGATTACGGTAAATATCTGATCGAGCTGGCCGAAGGGGTATAGAGAATGGGTAAATTTAACTTCATTGATACTGGAATAGAAGGTCTTTATGTCATTGAACCAACAGTATTTGGTGATAATAGGGGCTATTTTATGGAAACATATAATGCCAAGGAATTTCAGGACGCTGGGTTTCATATGGTTTTCGTACAAGATAACCAATCAAAATCCAAGCAGGGAGTACTTAGAGGACTGCATTTTCAATACCAATTTCCGCAAGGAAAGCTTGTAATGGTTACCAAGGGGGAAGTTTTTGACGTAGCTGTTGACTTAAGAAAAAATTCAAGAACCTTTGGCAAATGGCATGGAGTAATTCTTTCGGAGGAAAACAAAAAACAATTCTACATTCCGGAAGGTTTTGCCCACGGTTATTTGGTTCTGACCAGTGAAGCTGAATTTGTTTACAAATGCACAGATTACTATCACCCCGAGGATGAGGGTGGTATCATCTGGAATGATCCAGAAATAAATATAGATTGGCCACTAGGTAAAGTTAAAGAAATTATTTTATCGGAAAAGGATAAAAACTGGAAAAGTTTAAAAGAAACCATAGCTATTGAGGTGTACAATGAACAAAATTTTAGTAACCGGTGGAGCAGGTTTTATTGGGAGTAATTTTATACATTATCTGCTGGAACGTTATGACGATTGCTATATAACCAATGTTGATTTATTAACTTATGCAGGTAATTTAGACAACCTGACTAATATTAGCGATGACCCCAGGTATCGATTTATTAAAGCAGATATTGTTGATTTTGTTTCAATTAGTAACCTGGTTAGCCAGGGTTTTGACACGATAGTAAATTTTGCCGCGGAATCCCATGTTGACAGAAGCATCGAAGCCCCCGGGATTTTCGTGCGTACCAACGTATTAGGTACTCAATCTTTATTGGAAGCTGCCCGTCGTTTCGGGGTTAAAAAATTTGTGCAGGTTTCAACAGATGAGGTTTACGGATCTTTAGGCCAAGAAGGTTATTTTACAGAAACGTCACCATTAAATCCCACCAGCCCTTATTCGGCTAGTAAGACTGCAGCTGACCACCTGGTTCTAGCTTACGGGCATACGTTTGGTTTGTCTGTTAATGTTACTCGTTGTTCAAATAATTATGGCACATATCAGTTTCCTGAAAAACTAATTCCTTTGATGATTACTAATGCTCTAGCAGACAAGCCCTTGCCGGTTTACGGTGATGGTATGAACGTTCGGGACTGGCTGCATGTAAGGGACCATTGCTGTGCGGTAGACCTTGTAATGAGGCAGGCCAGGACTGGAGAAATTTATAACATTGGCGGCAACAACGAACGCACCAATATAGATATAGTAAAGATTATTCTGCGGCGGCTTAATAAACCCGAGTCGTTAATAATGTTTGTTCAGGATCGGCCCGGTCATGACCGGCGTTATGCAATTGATTCATCTAAATTAAGAAAAGATCTGGGCTGGGAGCCTAAGTACAGCTTCGATCGGGGAGTTATAGAAACCATTGAGTGGTATTGTAACAATATTAAATGGTGGGAAAAGATAAAATCTGGAGAATACTTACGGTATTACGAGCAGATGTATGATAATAGAAAGAAAGCTAATTGAGGCATTTGTGAAAAAAATCCAAGATGTTTTAGGCTATAAGAAAGGCAATTTAAAATGAGCGTATTTAAACATTTTTACTGGTTCATAGAAGATATTTTAAAAAGTAGACAGCTAATATTTGAATTAGCAAAAAAAGATTTCAAATCTAAATATCTTGGTTCTTTTTTAGGGATAATATGGGCTTTTATTCAGCCGACTATAACCATTCTTATTTTTTGGTTTGTATTCCAGGTAGGCTTTAAGGCTATGCCTGTAGACAACTTTCCTTTTATACTGTGGCTTATGTGTGGCATGATTCCCTGGTTCTTCTTTTCAGAAAGCATTACACTTGCAACAAATTCAATTATAGACAATAGCCATTTGGTTAAAAAAATAGCCTTTAGAGTAAGTATTTTACCAATTATTAAGATACTTACAGCATTATTTATACATGTCTTTTTTATTTTATTTTTAATTTTAATGTTTTTAATCTATGATTATCAGCCAGATATATATTACATCCAATTAATATATTATTTATTCTGTACAATATTTTTAGTGCTTGGAGTCTCGTGGGTTACATCTTCATTAGTGGTTTTTTTAAAGGACATAGGACAGATTGTAAATATGTTATTACAGTTTGGTTTCTGGCTTACCCCGATTTTTTGGTCCCTAAATATGGTTCCGGAAAAGTATTATTTTCTGATTAAAATAAATCCTTTTTATTACATAGTTGAAGGTTATCGGGATTCATTGATATATCACAAGTGGTTTTGGCAACACGCTCATTTAACCCCTTATTTTTGGTTTGTTGTTGTTTTTTTTCTTATGCTGGGGGCTATCATGTTTAGAAGATTGAGGCCCCATTTCGCAGATGTGCTGTAGGTGAGAGATGGTTATTAAACAAAACAACATAACTGACGTAGCCATAAAATTAGAAAATGTTACAAAGGAATATAAATTATATGATAAACCGGTAGACCGTTTAAAGGAATCTATTTTCCCTTGGGAAAAAACGTATTCTAAAAGTTTTTATGCTGTAAATAATGTGACCTTTGAAGTGGAAAAAGGTCAAGCATTGGGTATTATAGGTAAAAACGGTTCAGGAAAATCGACTTTATTAAAGATGATAACCGGTGTACTAACCCCCTCTAGTGGGAGGATATCTATAAACGGAAAAATATCAGCACTTTTAGAATTGGGGGCTGGATTTAATCCTGATTTTACAGGCTTAGAAAATATATATTTAAACGCTACAATCATGGGATATAAAAAAGAACAAATCGATCAAAAACTTGAAGATATACTTTCTTTTGCTGAGCTAGGTGATTTTATAAACCAACCGGTTAAATTATATTCAAGTGGCATGTTCGTAAGACTGGCGTTTGCAGTTTCTATCCATGTTGACCCAGACATACTTATTATTGATGAGGCTTTAAGCGTGGGTGACATGAGATTTCAGCAGAAATGTTTTAGAAAAATGGAACAATTTAAAAAGACAAAAACACTGCTGTTTGTATCCCATGACTTGAGTGTCATAAATAAGTTTTGTGATCGTGCTATTTGGATAAACGACGGGATTATTAGGGATGATGGTAGTCCTGAAGAAGTATCAAAAAAATACCGTGCTTTTATGATAGGTTCCGGAATTTCAAGGTATAAGAACGAAGTATCTAACGGAACAACTAAAGCTGATACTAATAATTTAGGTGATGTGAATAACATTGATCCAATAGAGGATTCCTTAGATGTTATGGGTGACAATAAAGCCATAATTAAAGGTATTTCTATTTTTGATGCTGAAACAGGCCAAAAATCAACCATTTTAGAATCCGGCCAAAAAGTTGAGATAATAATAAAAGTAAAATATAATTGTTCATTAAGAAATCCCATTGTGGGATTTACTTTAAAAGATAGACTGGGTAATATAGTTTCTCAATCAAATAACTATATACTTAATCAGGTAATATCTCAAGTAAAAGAAGGGGAGACCTTTCAGTATAGCTTTACATTCACATTACCCTTTTTGAAGCATGGTTATTATACTATATCTCCGGCTGTAGCGTCCGGTTCTCAGGAAGATCACGCACAGCATTGCTGGATTCATGATGCTCTAGTTATCCAAATTTTAGATCAACAAATTTACGATTTAGAGGGATACCTGATTCTCCCAGATGTTAAGTTTTTAATAATCGAATGAGGTTAAAACAATGGAATTTACTGGTGAAAGATTTATTCCAAATTTTATGCTTGATAAGGAATTAGAAGTTGAACACCTTCAAAGGTATTATTCAATAATTGATTTGATAAAGGGGAAAGTAGTTGTTGACGCTGCATCCGGAGAAGGTTATGGTGCTGATCTGTTGGCGCAGCATGCCCAAAGTGTTTATGGTATAGATATAAGCCAAGAAGCCATTGAGTGCGCTCGGGAAAAGTATCATAAGGAAAACCTTTACTTTATTAATGCTTCCATTGAACACTTACCATTTCCAGACAACTCAATAGATGTAGTAGTTTCGTTCGAAACTATAGAACATGTAGATGAAGATATTCAACACTGCTTTATGAATGAAGTAAGAAGAGTGTTAGATGATGACGGCATTCTTATTATATCTACTCCAGATAAAGAAGTATATGCAGATATGAGAAATTACAGTAATGATTTTCATGTTAAGGAATTTTATAAGCATGAATTTTACAATTTCCTTTCTGCTTATTTTGAACGTGTAGATTTTTATTATCAGAGGTTTCAAGTAGCATCCATAATAGCTAATAACAATAGTAAAATTTTAAAAGTCATAGATAGTAATGAACAAAATGATTTCGGAAAATACATTATAGCATTTTGCACCAACAGTGCCAATAATTTTAGTCTAGATGCGTGTTCGGTTATTTTAGATTATAATGATAGATATAATCAATTAAACTTTAGGATATTGCAACTTCAGGACGAAGTTGAAGAACGCAATACTCATATTAATGTATTAAACAAAAGACTAGATGTTAGTGAAACAATAATTGGTGAATTGAAAAGTAAAATTGAGATCATTGCAGAAAAAAACAATAGGTTGCAAAGTAGAATCGATTGCTTTGCAGAAAAAAACAATGAGTTGCAAAGTAAAATTGATGGCTTTACAGAAAAAAACAATGAATTACAAAGCCAAATGGATGAATTACAAAGTAAAATCGATGATAGCGAAAAAATAATTATTAATAAGAATGATACGGTGAATGAATTAATAAAAAACAACAAAAAATTATTAATAAATCTAGATAATAAAGATAACCTAATTGCATCACAAAATAGTAAGTTGGATGAATTAGAAGAACTTTATGAACAATTAGAAGTTATTATTAATAACCAGCATGGTCACATAAATCAATTATTAGAAAAGGAAAGAATGTTAAATAACATATTGAGTTCCGATGGCTGGCAACTCCTTTGTTTTTATTATAAAATTAGAGATAAATTGTTACCGGGCAATAGTAAAATAAGATTATTTTTAAAGGTTTTTTTTAAATTTATTAAGCATCCCGTAAAGATAGTTAATAATCTGAATAAGGAAAACTTAAGAAAATTTTTATTTTATATTAAGACAGAAGATCTAAGCATGGTTTCTAATAGGTTAGATAATGTTTTAAATAATAATCATTTTAATAAATTAAAATTGGATCTTGTTGAGCGACAAGACATTAAAGACAAACTGCGGTTCGAAAATAATGATAAGCCCTTAGTATCTATAATAATCCCAGTATACAATCAGTGGGAATATACATATTCCTGCTTACAATCTATCCTTGAAAATAACCAAAGCATAGAATATGAGGTGATTGTTGCTGATGATGTATCAGTTGATGAAACCGTAAATATTAAAAAATATATAGAAAACATTAAGGTAGTGAGGAATGAAAGTAATCTAGGCTTTCTTAGAAACTGTAATAATGCGGCTAGGCATGCCAAAGGAAAATATATAGTATTTTTAAATAATGATACAAATGTACAAAAGGATTGGTTAAGATATCTGGTAGAGTTAATAGAACGGGACCCAAATATAGGCATGGTGGGGTCTAAGTTGGTTTACCCTGATGGAAGACTCCAAGAGGCAGGAGGTATTATATGGAATGACGCTAGCGGTTGGAACTATGGTAGATTAGATAACCCAGAAAAACCTGAATATAACTATGTCAAGGAAGTAGATTACATATCCGGAGCTAGCATTATGATAAGGAGCTCCCTATGGGCGACAATAGGCGGTTTTGATGAAAGGTATGCCCCGGCATATTTTGAGGATTCTGACCTGGCATTTGAGGTTAGACAACTAGGATACAAGGTCGTTTACCAGCCAAAATCCATTGTTGTTCATTTTGAAGGTATTTCACATGGGACAGATACAAAAACAGGTATAAAAAGTTATCAGATTAAAAATAAGGAAGCTTTTCTGAATAAATGGAAACAGGTCCTTGAAAAAGATCACTTTATTAATGGACAGCATGTTTTCTGGGCTAGAGATAAAAGTAAAAATAGGAAAACAATACTAGTCATAGATCATTATGTGCCGCAATTTGATAAAGACGCTGGTTCGAGAACAACTTTTCAATATCTCAAGCTCTTTATAGAAATGGGGTTAAATGTTAAATTTATTGGTGATAATTTTTACAAGCATGAACCTTACGCAGGCATTTTAGAACAACTAGGTATAGAAGTATTATACGGAATATGGTACAGGGATAACTATAAAAAATGGATTACTGATAATAAAGATAAAATAGATTATGTATATTTAAATAGGCCGCATATTTCAATTAAATATATAGATTTAATTAAAAAGAATACTAAAGCTAAAATTCTATATTATGGGCATGATTTACATTTTATTAGGGAGCTAAAAAGGTATGAAGTTGATCGAAATAAGCTGTTTTTAAAAGAATCCGAGTATTGGAAGCGGATCGAATTTGATTTATTTTCCAAGGCTGATGTTGTTTTGACATTAAGCCAATCTGAGAAAAAAATTATACAAGAGAATTTTCCTGGCAAGGAAATTAACATAATGCCTGTTTTTTATTATGAAAATTTTATAGAAAATAAAAAGGACTTTAGCCGACGTGAGAACATAATGTTTGTTGGTGGCTTTAATCATACGCCTAATATAGATGCAGTATTATGGTTCGCAAAAGAAATATTCCCAACTATACAGACCACAATACCCGGGATCCAATTTTACATTGTTGGTTCCAATCCCCCCGATGAAATTATGAAACTAAATTCGGAGAGTGTCATTGTAAAGGGTTTTGTAAGTGATGAGGAACTTATATGTATGTATAACCAAGTAAAGTTGGTTGTCATACCTCTCAGGTATGGTGCGGGCGTTAAAGGCAAGACCATAGAAGCTATGTATTGTCAAACGCCTATTGTAACGACTAGTTTTGGTATAGAAGGACTTAAGAACATAAATTATGTGTTGCAAGCCCATGATAATAAAGAAGATTTTGCCAGCCAAGTGGTTAGTTACTATCTAAATAATGAGAAGCTAGAGATGGTTAGTATGGACTATTTTAATTATGTAAAATTATTTTTTTCTAAAGAAGCGGCTTTAAATGTTATCAAACATAGCTTAGGAGTTTAAAAAATGAGTATATTAATTACTGGCGCTTGTGGTATGGTTGGTTCTCATATGGTGGATGTGTTATATGATAAAAAAATGGTAACTGTTGGTACCTTTTATAAGCCAACTACTGATATTAGTGAAATTAAAGAAAAAACTACATTAGTAGAATGTGATGTTAGATACTTCAATTATCTTTATAAAATTATTCAATTTTATAAGCCTGAAAAGATTTTTCACTTGGCTGCCCAAAGTTATCCAACGGTATCGTGGCAAAGACCACAGGAAACTATGGATACAAATATTAATGGTACCATAAATATATTTGAATCTATTAAAAATATTAGACAACAAGATAAGTCTTATGACCCGGTGGTTGTGGTTGCATGCTCTAGTGCGGAGTATGGGTCATCCTTAACGCCTGAAAATGTTCCCATTAGTGAAAATGCAGCATTGCTACCTTTGCATCCTTATGGTGTAAGCAAAGTGGGTCAGGACTTACTGGCATATCAATATTATGTAAATGATTCTATTAAAACGATAAGAGCTAGGATTTTTAATACAACTGGACCGCGCAAGGTTAATGACGTAGCTTCTGACTTTACTGAAAGGGCAGTGTTAATAGAAAAAAAAGCAGGCCGAAAACTTAAGGTGGGTAATATTGAAACAAGAAGATCTATAATGGATGTTAGAGATTTAGTGCGAGCCTTAGTACTGTTATCGGACAAAGGAAAACACGGAGAAGTTTATAATATTAGTGGAATAAAAGTTTATAAAATTAAAGAGATAATTAATATAATTGAAAATTATATGCATATTAAATTTGACCTTGAAATTGACCGAACACTATTAAGACCCACAGATGAACCTATTATATACGGAGATTCTTCCAAATTAATTAATGACACTGGATGGGAACAGAAATATACTCTTGAAATGACCATAATAGACATGATCAATTATTGGAGAGGTAAACTTTGATGATTATTCGATCTAAAGCCCCCTTAAGGCTTGGCTTGGCCGGTGGAGGTACGGATGTGTCACCATACAGTGATGAATATGGGGGATATGTATTAAACGCTACCATTGACATGTATGCATATTGCACGATTGAGACTACCTTTGATAACAAGATATCTATTTATGCTACTGATAGGGATGAATATTTTGAATCAGAATCCGTAGATTACTTAGGACTCGACGGTTTTCTTGACCTTCATAAAGGTATATATAATCGTATTGTAAGTCAGTTTAATAAAAATTTACCTTTATCTTTTAAAATGACAACCTATTCGGATGCTCCTTCTGGTTCCGGATTAGGGTCATCTTCTACGATGGTTGTTACTATATTAAAAGCATTTGTAGAGTGGCTTAACCTTCCTTTGGGAGAATACGATATTGCGCATCTTGCATATGAGATTGAAAGAATTGATGTAGGCTTGAGCGGTGGTAAACAAGACCAATACGCTGCAACTTTTGGTGGTTTTAATTTTATGGAATTTTATGACAAGGGCAGAGTAATAGTAAATCCTTTACGGATAAAACGCTGGATAATTAATGAATTAGAGAATTCAATGATATTGTATTATACCGGGGTTTCCAGGGAATCTGCTAATATTATTGAGGAACAAGCTAATAATGTCAGAGAAAAAGCAGAGAAACCATTAGAAGCTATGCATGAATTAAAAAAAGATGCGTTAGCAATGAAAGAATACATTTTAAAAGGTGATATTCAAACTTTCGCTAAATATTTAGGTAAATCATGGTTAGCCAAGAAACAAACGGCTAGGAGCATTTCCAATGGTAATATTGATAGAGTATATAATATTGCTTTAGAATCCGGAGCTTATTCAGGTAAAGTTTCAGGTGCTGGTGGTGGTGGATTTATGATGTTTACGGTCGACCCTACTAAAAAGCTAAAGATAATAAAAAATCTTATTGAAAACTGCGAAGGTCAAGTTATGAATTTTCATTTTACCAAAGAAGGCACTCAGGCCTGGATAATACTTTAATATTGGGAGTAACGAATGCGAAGTTATATTAAGGAACAGCTTAATGAATCTATCAAAATAAAGCAAATGATTTATAATGATAAAAGTATAATATCCCTTATTCAAGATATCGCAGAAGAAATTATAAGGGTTTTTAAAAATGGTAATAAAACGTTAATAGCCGGTAACGGAGGTAGCGCAGCTGACGCTCAACATATGGCCGGTGAATTTGTAAGTAAATTTTATTTTGACAGACACGGGTTGCCCGCTATAGCGCTATCTACGGATACGTCGATAATAACAGCCATAGGAAATGATTATGGATTCGAAAGATTATTTGCAAGGCAGGTACAAGCTATAGGGGTTAAAGGCGATATATTCATAGGTATATCTACCTCCGGAAATTCAAGTAATATAATAAAAGCTCTTGAAGAAAGTAAACAGCTAGGGCTTACTACCGTGGGGTTAACAGGTCAAAATGGAGGTAAAATGCCTAACCTCTGTGACTATTGCATAAAAGTACCATCAACCGAAACGCCACGGATACAGGAAGCACACATTCTAATTGAGCATATTCTTTGTGCATTGGTCGAAAAAGCTATTTTTGGTGGTGGATTTTAAACTGTAAATATGCATTGAGGGTGGGGGGGGGTAAGATGGAAGCCATCATACTAGCTGGAGGGTTGGGGACCAGGTTAAAAGATGTTATTTCAGACGTACCTAAGCCGATGGCACCTGTTATGGGTAAGCCCTTTCTGCAGTATTTACTAGACCATCTGCACAAGCAAGAGGTGTCCAGGGTAATTTTATCTGTTGGCTTCAAACATCAAGTAATAGAAGATTATTTTAAAACCAAGTATAAGGATATTAGCATTCTTTATTCTGTTGAAAATGAACCATTGGGTACCGGCGGTGGCATTAAAAAAGCCCTTAAAAAAACTATTGAACAGCATGTATTTATATTGAACGGTGATACATACTTTAATGTTAACCTTAAGCAATTATGTGATAAGCATTTAAGATTGAATTCTGACATTACATTATCATTGAAGCCTATGAAGGATTTTGACAGATATGGCTCAGTGGTTGCTTTAGAAAATAGGATTATTGGATTTGAAGAAAAAAAATATTTGGCAAAAGGCAATATTAACGGTGGTGTCTATATGTTTAATACAACCCTTTTTGATAGATTTGAACTTCCTGATAGATTTTCCTTTGAAAATGATTTTTTAGCAAAATACTTAGATAAACTAAACATAAATGCCTTTCTTTCCAATGCATATTTTATAGATATTGGAGTGCCAGAGGATTATAGACGGGCTCAAAAAGAATTGGTTGCACAAAAATGAAAAACAAAGCATTATTTTTGGACAGGGATGGTGTCATAAATATTGATAAAGGTTATGTGCACAGGATAGAGGATTTTGAATTCACTGAGGGCATATTTGAAGTTCTCAGGTACTTCCAAAATAAAGGTTACCTGTTGATTATAGTTACTAACCAGGCTGGCATAGGTAGGGGTTATTATACGGTAAAAGATTTTTGCCTATTAAATAATTGGATGCTTCAACAATTTAAAGACCAAGGAATTACTATCGCTAAAGTATATTTTTCACCCTATCACCCTGTGCATGGTATAGGTAAGTATAAAAGAGATTCATTTTTTAGAAAACCCAATCCTGGAATGATATTAAAAGCACAAGAGGAATTTAATATAGACTTATCGAAGTCGTTTTTAATCGGAGACAAGGAAACAGATATAAAAGCTGGTGAAAATGCAGGGATTAAAATGAATATATTTATTTCAGATTGTTTTTGCAATAACATTAATAAACATAATGTTGCTATAGTAAGTAACTTAAAAAATATGTTAGATCATTTTTAATTGTTGTTTAATAAGGGGCAATCACTGTGTTAAGGATAATTAAAAATAATTATATATTAATTATTTTGTTGTTACTCCAATTTTTAATGTATATGTTCTATATTTATAATTCTACTTCAAATATAATTTTTCAAGATCAATTTCATTTCATGGGGATTATAAAAAAATATTTTGAATCTAGTCTAAGTTTTGCAGACTTATGGAGAGGACACTTAGAACATAGAACATTAGGGTATAACACTATATTTCTGTTAAATGCCATTTTTTTTCACTTAAATACGCTGATTGAGGCATGCTTGGGGGCTGTAATTTTACTTTTTACCTGTATATTAATATATTTTAGTTATCACAATAGCTTAAATGAAATTTTAAAAAATTTGTATATTCAGATAAGTTTTATTGTCTTAATTTCATTCGTAATATTTAGCCTAAATCAGTGGGAAAATATAGTATTTAGTCTCGGAATAGCCATTATGTTAAAAACGTTGCTCTTTATACTATCATTTTTTCTTTTAGATAGAATTATAATAGGACAAAAACATTATCTTCCGTATTTAACAATATCTATAATATTGGCCATATTGCTCTTTGGAGGCGGTTACTCACTAGCTTTTATCCTAAGTATGTTAATTAGTTTTGTTTTTATTTTGATTTTAAAAAGAAAAATAGAACCGAAACAAATCAAGACTTTTTTTTGGGTTTTACTAACATCAATTTCTGCAATTACTATATATCTTTATAAAATATATGACAATAATATGATTAATAATAATATTACGATGTTGGATAGGTTAGTATTTATTGTTCATAATCCATTGGGAGCGATGAAATTTTTATTGCTATCATTCTCTAGTAGTGTTGTGGGGGTAAATGTAGCCAATCATTATCTAAGTCAGAGTGTTATTTTGCTGTTGGGTCTCCTAGTTATTTATGCGTATATTTATGCATTAATAAAATATATTACAAGTAAAATGTATGATAAAACATTTATGCCCATTATGTTAATAGCTTATTCTATTTTTATATTATTAATGATTTTAGTTGGTAGGTTAGATTATGGTGTTGAATATGGTATGTCGTCTAGATATACTACGGATACGCAGTGTGGAATTATAGGAATAATTTGGATAGTTGTATATAGTACTATGAAATTAGATTTAAAACAAAGTAAAAAATATATAGCACTTTTGCTTTTACTAATAATACTATTTGGACAGCTAGCAACAAATATTTTGGAATGGAGGATTGCCTCTTATAGAAAAGCCAACTTTGATAAGCTAAGAGTGATGGCACTAGATATAGATCAGTATGATAATAATGAAATAAAGATGTTTCAATACGATAATGACTTGGTAAAAGAGGGCATTGGAATACTAAAAAAACATAATTTAAATGTCTTTTATGACTTTAAAATTGGTAATACGTTAAACACAGCTGTTTTAATGGAAGGTTGGTATTCTCAAGAAGGAAACCATAGATGGATCGGTAGGAGTGCAGTTGTTTTAATAAAAAGTGGCCCGGAAGGTGAGTTAACCATTGAAGGCTATAATCCAGAACAATGCAACAACAACGCATTGGCAATATATAGTGGTGAAAAAATTATATGTAATAAATTATTGCAGGCAGGTAATTTTAAGATTAGTAAAAGGGTAGAAAAAAATTCTTTAGTAAAGCTAAAAATTGAAGTAAACAAGACGTTTATTCCTAAAGACTTAAACATAAATAATGATATTAGACAGTTGGGTGTTGTAATTAACAGTATAACCATAAAATAACTTAAACACCTGCTTTTGGTGGGTATAGGCTAAATAAAATTCTTGAGTTTATCAAGGATACGAACTTTTTTGTGTTGCTAATCATTAATATTTATATGTTTACCAAACTATATGTAATTAATGATAATCATTAGTAATATATGTAATGTTTATGAGTTAAGGGTGAAAATATGGCACGCATATCAGTAATAATACCGGTTTATAAAGCCGAAGATTGTCTTTACGAACTATACAACAGATTAATAAACTCATTAAAAAATATTACTAGCGATTTTGAAATTATATTAGTAGAGGATTGTGGCGGGGATCGCTCCTGGGATATTATAACTGAATTAGCACAAAAGGACAAAAGAGTAAAAGGGATTCAGTTTAGTAGAAACTTTGGTCAGCACTACGGCATTACAGCAGGCTTAGATAATTGTAACGGTGACTGGGTTATTGTTATGGACTGTGATTTACAGGACAGGCCTGAGGAAATACCAAAGCTTTATAATAAAGCTTTGGAAGGATATGAGGTGGTTCTTGCACGTAGGGGAAAAAGAAAGGACCCATTGCTAAAAAGATTTAACTCCTGGTTGTTTTATAAAATTTTTAACTATTTTACTGGTATGAATTACGATGAAGAGGTTGGAAACTTTAGAATTATATCACGCAAAGTGGTTTTAAATTATAGACTTATGCGTGAGCAAATGAGATTTTTTGGAGGATTAATAGATTGGATGGGTTACTCAGCTACAAGCGTTAATGTAGAGCACGCTGATCGGTTTGCAGGGAAAAGTTCATATAACTTTGGTAAACTATGCAAACTGGCTACGGATATTATTATTTCTTACTCTTACAAGCCATTAAAAATATCAATAAATATCGGTTTTTTTCTTTCAGCAATTTCATTTATATATGGGCTATTTATAATTTACCGGGCATTATTCCAAGGCGTTTCGGTTCAAGGATGGAGTAGTTTAATGGTTTCATTATATTTTATTGGAGGCATTATTATTCTTAATTTAGGAATAATTGGAATTTATATTGGCAAAAACCTAGATGAAAGTAAAAAAAGACCTTTATATATAATAAAGGAAAAACAAAATTTAAAGTAAGATATAGATATTAATTTAGCTTGGAGGCTTAAGGTGTAAAATGGGTTACGTTTATATTGCCGGCACTATTTTTTTTACGGTATATGGGCAGCTTATCTTAAAATGGCAGGTGATGAAAGTTGGCAATTTGCCGGGAGATAACCTGGAAAAAGTTATATTCTTGATGAAACTTTTTATGAATCCATGGGTTATCAGCTCTTTTCTAGCAGCATTTGTTGCATCATTTTTTTGGATGGCTGCTATGACAAAATTTGAATTAAGCCAGGCTTATCCATTTATGAGTTTATCTTTTGTCCTCGTTTTTGGTTTAAGTATTTTTTTCTTTCATGAATCAGCAACACTTTTTAAATACATTGGTATGATATTTATTATTGTAGGTATAGGCTTTATAAGTCAAGGATGATGAAAAAAGGATGGTAAAATTATGCAGGTACCTTTTAACAGACCCTATTCCACAGGTAAGGAATTGGAATATATAAAAAATGCTATAGATAATGGCCATTTGTCTGGAGACGGTGAATATACCAAGCTTTGTCATGAATGGATTGAGGCAAAGGTTGGTTGTAAAAAAGCTCTTTTAACTCATTCTTGTACTGCAGCATTAGAAATGGCTGTTATATTGGCGGATATTCAACCCGGTGATGAAATAATTATGCCTTCATATACATTTGTATCAACAGCAAACGCCTTTGTATTAAGAGGTGGCGTACCTGTCTTTGTTGATATTCGCTTGGATACTTTAAATATTGATGAAACAAAAATTGAAGCGGCAATAACTAATAAAACCAAAGCTATTGCACCCGTTCATTATGCCGGGGTAGGATGTAATATGGATGTTATAATGACCATAGCTAAAAAGTGGGACTTATTGGTCATAGAGGATGCTGCACAAGGATTAATGTCATATTACAAAGATCAACATTTGGGCAGTATTGGCCACTTGGCCGCTTTTAGCTTCCATGAGACTAAAAATTTAATTTCGGGGGAGGGGGGCGCCCTGTCAATTAACGACCCTCGTTTTGTTGAACGGGCTGAAATCATACGCGAAAAAGGAACAAATCGGAGCAAGTTTTTTAGGGGGCAAGTTGATAAATATACGTGGGTAGATATTGGATCGTCTTATTTGCCAAGCGAAATTAATGCTGCATTTCTATGGTCTCAATTAGAACTAGCTGAAGAGCTAACCAAAAGAAGGTCTAAAATTTGGCGACAGTATCATGAAGCCTTTGTTCAATTAGAGAACGAAGGCAGAGTAAGGCGTCCTATCATTCCGAGCGATTCATTACATAACGCACATCTTTATTATTTATTACTTCCTGATGTAGATTCAAAAATAAAATTGCTTAAACATCTAAATAATAAAGGAATAGGGGCCGTATTTCATTATGTACCTTTACATTCCTCTCCTGCGGGGATACAGTATGGTAAGGTTTTTGGGGATTTGGCCAACACAAATAAGCTAAGTGATCGATTAATCAGGCTACCCTTATGGATCGGTATGCAACAGGATGATATAGATAAGGTAATAAACGAAGTTTATAAAGGTGTAAAAAACTAATCCAAGAAGAGGTCGACTTTATGTATAAAGAATACAATTTTAAATGTCTAAATAAAGAAACGGAATTTAATATATCATCTGGGGTTTTATTGGGCGATGACATAGTTTTTGGGCCGAATTGCAAATTAATTAGTATTGGTTTTGGATCCTTCCTGGGTGACGATTTATATATTGATGTACCAGAATTATACATTGGAGATTATACTACAATACACAGGGGGGGAACAATACACGGTTATTTACCCTGTAGAATAGGCCATAACTGCTGGATAGGACAATTTGCTATTATAGATTCAATTGGTGGCATATCAATTGGAAATAATGTCGGGATAGGTGCGCATAGTCAACTATGGTCACATATTAAATTCGGTGATACACTGGAAGGTTGTAAATGGAATAAAGCAAGTGGATTAAAAATAGAAGATGATGTCTGGTTTGTTGGGCACTGCATTGTTTCGCCAATTCATGCATGTAAAAAATCGATGTTAATGGTTGGTGGAGTAATAACTATGGATATGGAAGAGAACCATGTTTATGCAGGGGTTCCTGCTAAAGATATAACTAGTAAGGTTGGAAAACAATTTGAAATCATTTCAATAGAGGAAAAACAGGAGATGTTTAACAAACATTATCAAAATTTTTTAGTTATTAACAACCTAACAAAAAGCGATTATCAAATTTTGGTTGTTGATAAGATTAATAAAGACAGAATCCCAAAAGAAACAGTATTTAATTTAAAAGATAGAACTTATTTACCAACTAGAACCGAACTTGAATATAAATTTATGAAATATCTATTGTATGATAAGGCTAAATTTATTCCTATCGAAATTTAAGCACACCTTGGACCACATCTCCTATCACCTGCGACCACTATTTTAGAGCTTCAGTTCTCACAAATACAGCTTTATGCAGGATTTGGGCTTAAAGTATCTAATTTTTATTCAAGTAAGGAACAACTTGCCAGATTAATACGTCATATAACTAAACATCAAATAAATTATTCAGGAGGGAGCTGCAATTATGAAAAGGAAATTTGTGGTATTGCTTATGACAGCAGTTATGCTGTTGGTATTTGGTGGTATGGCTGAAGCGACGGTGGCAAATAAGCAAATTAAGGTTAATTATAACAATGTAAAGATATATACTAATGGAAAAATGATTAGTTTACCAGTCGGCCAGGAGCCTTTTTTATTGAACGGTGTTACTTATGTGCCGCTGCGCGTGGCCGGGGAAGCATTAAATAGTACTGTGAACTGGGAAGCCGAAACAAAAACTATTTATATAACCGATGGCACTGCCAAGGCAAACAGCGATCTAGCTGCACAACTGGCGCAAAAGAATAAGGAAATCGCCGATTTGAAAATACAAGTCGCAGATTTACAAGCAAAATTGGATGACGATTTAAGCGACCTGGAAGATAATCTGTTGGATGATTTTGATGAACTGGAAGATGTGGATATAGATGACATCAAGCTGGACGGCGACGAGGATGAAGTTGAAGTTGAAGTCGAAGTGGATTTGGACGATTATGAAGACGAGTGGGCGGATTTAACGGATAGTGATATCGAAGACTGGCTGGATGATCTGGTTTATTATATCCAGGATGAGCTAACGGACGATACGGTTGTTGATGGTGTGATTTACAGTACGGATGATGATGAACTGGTGGAATTCACCAAAGATGGCGATGGCAGCCTGGAAGTGGATTTTAACGATGACGATTTCCGCGATGCTGCTTCTGGTGTAGAAGATAGCCTGATGGATGAAACATTTGAAGTAGATGATTTGGAATTTACAGTATTCTATATCAACTATGATGATGATAAGGTTAAGGTGAAATTTGAAGCAGAGGATTCAGACTGTGCGTCACAATGGGAGGAGCTAAGCAGTGACACTATTGAAGATGCTGAGGAGAATATTGGTGAGGATATAGCCGATGAATTTGAGGATGAGGATGTTGACGTTGAAACTGTAAAATTATATTTCTATGATGAAGATGATAACTTCATTGATAGCTATTATTATGAGAACTAAAGTAGCCCGAGAGGCTGTTGTGTAACGAGTCGAATAGTTCGTAGTGCTACAGCCTCCTTTCATTTATGTTCTCGAAAACATTACGTAAAGCGTAAAATATATATCAGCGTACTCGGCTTTTCTCTAAACTCTGGATGCAACTGGGGTGTTGCCATAGAAGGAGTTGCCGTAGAAAGGAGTTGCTTAACTTATATCAGCTATTGCCTTGAGATGGCTATTGCCCCTGGTGCTCTTTGTCCTGGTGCAGTTGGCTGTCTTTGCCGGCCTTTTTTCCAATGCCGAAATGGCTATATATGATGCCTGGTTCCGCATCAAGGGAGTGCAAGATCCCGGGGAGCAGGTGGTTATTGTGGCTATAGATGAGTCCTCAATACACCAAATGGGCTCCCTGCCATGGCCCCGCTCTGTGCATGCACAGCTGCTGGAAAAACTGGCGGAGGCCCGGGTGGTGGCCTTTGACCTCATTTTTAATGTTCCCTCCGACCCGACACAGGATGAAGCCATGGCGCAGGCTATTAAGAAACACGGCCGGGTGGTGCTGGCCAGCCAATTTTATTTTGAACGGGATAATGCAGGAAAAACCGTGCAAGTATTTCAACCTCCACTGGCCGAGATTATGGCCGGGGCGGCCGGGCTTGGTTTTGTTAACATGCCCACCGATCCGGACAAGGTGGTGCGCCGCAGCACACTGGTGGATGTAAACACCTTTGAAGTGCCGTTCCCGTCCCTGGGATTAGCTTCATCCATTGAAGCAACCGGTTTGAATCCTTTAGATTTAGAACTGCAAAATGGACAACTTTTTGCCGGGAAGCGTTTCATACCGTTAAATAGCCTGAACCAGGCCATGCCTTGTTTTTGGGGTCCTCAGGGCACTTTTAAAACATACAGTTATTATGATGTAATTAATGGAAAGTTTTTGCTTGATGAATTTAAAGAAAAAATAGTACTGGTGGGGGTTACTGCTTCCGCTGAAAAGGAAGATATTTTCTCTACGCCGTTTACCACGTCCAACCTGGTGCTGAGCGGTGCTCTACCTACACCGGGGGTGGAAATCAATGCCACGGTGGTACAGAGTTTTTTATCCAATGCCTGGTTTAAGCAGGTCCACCCAGTGGTAAATATTATTATGTTATTATTATTTGGTTTTCTGGCTGCTATGGCTGTATCCGGCAGGGGTCCCTGGCTGGGACTGGCGGGAGCACTCACCGTTATGATCTTGGTGGTGGGAACGGCATTGGGTTTATGGTGGTATGAAAGGCTATGGGTCAATGTGGCTGCGCCTGTGACGCTTGTTTTTCTTACTTATGCCGTGATGACAGCATCTAATTTTGTGCAGGCGGAAATGGCGCGTCGGCGTACCAAGGCAATGTTCAGCCGTTATGTATCTTCGGAGGTGGTCGAGGAGTTGATGAGTAGTCCCGCCGGTGTGGGCCTGGGTGGACGGCGGCAGACGTTAACAATTATGTTTTGTGATATCAGGGGATTTACCGCCTATAGCGAAAATAAAGCACCGGAACAAGTGGTGACTCGTTTAAATGAATACCTTACTGTAATGACTGAGATAATTTTTCATTACGGTGGCACCTTGGATAAATATCTTGGTGACGGGTTAATGGCTTTTTTTGGAGCACCGGTATATTACCCGGACCACATTCAAAGGGCCATTCAGGTGGCAGTTGATATCCAGATAGCGGTGGAGCGGTTGAATAAATCATGGGACGACAGGGGAGAGCCACCTTTACATATTGGCGTGGGGATAAATTCCGGCAGTGTACTGGTGGGTAACGTAGGGAGTTCTGAGCGAATGGATTATACAGTTATTGGTGAGGATGTCAATCTTGCTTCCAGAGTGGAGGGGCTGACCAAGACCTTTGGCGTGTTGATTGTTATCAGTGAGCGATCAGTGCGGATGATGGAGGATACCGGTGCATTGGATGGGAGATTGCGACGCCTTGGTTATGCGGAGGTAAAAGGTTTTACGGAACCCGTGGGGGTTTATACCGTGGTGGAATAAACATTGGGTAAAGCTAAATTTTGAATTGCTTTACCCATTTTTTATCTTGTTAATTGCTATATAATGGAAGATCTATTAGGGGTATTTTGAGGAGTATGATAAATAATGCCATTTGCATGGCTGTTGGTTGGGCACCTTGTAGGGGACTTTTTACTCCAAAACCGTTGGATGGCCGAAGGAAAAACGGCCCGATGGTTACCGCTGTTGGTGCATTCGACTGTTTATACCATTACCGTCACGGTTTTTGCCATGGCAGCCGGAGGGTTGACATGGCGAGGGGTGTTAATTGTCTTCTTAGCCCACTTGGTTTTGGACCGGCGTGTATTTGTAAACTGGTGGGCGAAAAATATTACCCAAGCTCAGGATGTACCCTGGCTTATCATTATGGTTGATCAGAGCTGGCACATTGTTATACTCACTCTGGCTACTTTAATATAGGACTTTTATTGCCCGGGTTAATTTATCTATAAACGCTAGAATAAAAGTGAGCCATAAATAAGGGAAACGCCAGGAAAAAAGTGATCCACTTCAAATAAAAAAACCCCGTATAATTTAGAAGGATCTGATACTGTATGCGGGGGTGAAAGGGTGTCAATTGAAGTGGATATTTACGAGAAGATCCGGCATTTATATGAACATGAAGGCAAATCACAAAGAGCGATTTCCAAAATACTCGGGATATCACGCAACACGGTCAAGAAATATTGCGATGGCTCATACGTGCCGTGGGAACGCCAAGGGAAAAGCGGCCGCCGGCAATACGTAATAACCGATGAGATCATAGAATTTATAAAAAGCTGCCTTGCCTCTGATGAAGCAGAGAATATAAAGAAACAAAATCACACCGCCAAGCGGATATACGACCGACTAGTGGATGAACAAGGCTTTAAAGGTGGCGAATCAACAATACGAGAGATAGTGGCCGAACTCAAAGAAAAGCAGGCCAAGGTATTTATACCGTTATCATATGAACCAGGGGAAGCAATACAGATAGACTGGGGCGAGGCAACAATCTACTTGGTTGGTAAAAAGATCAAGGTAGGGAATATAAAATATTTCGTGTAAATGGTTTTTCCTCTTAACACAAAACCATC
>JAENYS010000029.1 GCA_016841645.1 Desulfoscipio geothermicus
AAGATGGTTTTGTGTTAAGAGGAAAAACCATTTACACGAAATATTTTATATTCCCGTGCTGGCTTGTAATAAGCCCTTATAGGGCTAGAGCAAACCACCCGTTTTACGGGTGGTTATGATTAATTTCTATACCAGCATCAGGCATAACTCTTAATAAAATAGTCAGTAAGTCTTCCGGGTTAAAGTCAGTAGCTTTAGTAACTCTTATATTATTTAAGCTAATCGGTAAAAGTTTAAGAATTTGGTCATGACAAATCCTTTGGTTTGAGTCTATTTTTAGTAACCCCTCAACAATCTTGCAAACCCAATCAGGATGTTTGGAGTTATTTAACTTTACATCACCGTTTTTCATTATGTTTTGATGGATTTTTACTGAATTTGTTCCTTGAAAAGGAAGACTACCAGTCACCATTTCATTTAAAATTACCCCTAAAGCCTATAAATCTGTCTTATTATCAACTACGTCACCTCTTAGCTGTTCCGGCGACATATATGGTATTGTCCCGGTAATATCTACCCCTCTTGTTTTCAACTCATCTTGCTCAGAAGAAAAAGCAATCCCAAAATCAGTTATTTTAGCTTGAATACCGTCATACTTAATCAGGATATTTTCTGGTTTTAGGTCTCTATGTATTATATTTTTCCCGTGCATGCTTTTTAGGCCCAATACGATTTGCCCAAACAAGCTGGCTATTTCGCTGATAGACAAATCACACATCTTAATATAGTCCCTTAAATTTTCACCTTCTACATATTCTAAGGCTATACATGGACCTATATCATCCCAGAAGGCATCATATATTTTCACGATTTTATCATCCTCTAATTCAGATAAAATCTTGGCTTCACGAATAAATAATTCCAGCCTTCTTGCCAATTCCTTCTCGTCGCCTATCGGTTTAAGAACTTTTATCGCGACTTTTCTTCCGAGTATTCTATGATAAGCCAGATATACTCTACCAAAGGTTCCATTTCCAATTTCATTAATCAGTTCATAACTGCCTACTATTTGGCTAGACATATGCATACCTCCTGTTTGCCCAGTTTAAACCAACCCCAGATACCTCTCGAAAAACACCATGAGCTTTTCTATGACACCTTGTTTTTTAACTGCCCGAGCGCCGGAAAAGCGTGAAACGGGGGGCAGGATTTTGTCAATGTCCGTGCCGGTGGTTTTCATCACACCATCGCGAAAAGAACCCGTCACAAACTTGCGAGTTTCATCCGGTTTTAATTTCTCTTCCGCTATGATTGCCGTCAAATCATGCTCTTGTCGTTCCTCAACATAAGCACGCCAATCCTCGTCCACTTGGGTGGAGGTGTTGATCCGCTCGATAAAGCCTTCGATAAGTTCCTTCTTACTGCGCAGCTCAATACTGGAGTTGATGGCTTTGTCAATTGCCGTAAGGATGCTCTTATCGGTGCAGTTGGAGGCATGGTATTTAGCCACCAGCATCAGGATATAATCAATATTTACTTCTATTTGCTTGATGAGCTCAATTTCAAACACGATGTCATCGTTGATGTTTTCCTTATCGGCATCTTTTCTCTTCGCGAAATCCTGGTAAAGGTCAATATAGACGCTTTGGTAGTCCTGGAAATCACGCTCGGACAGAATTTCATAGCCCGCAAAATCATCGAAGGCAGTAAGAATATTTTTAAGCCGGAGAATAGCACCAAAAAGCTGGATAAAAGCCTTCTGCGCCTTTTCACCTATAATCGCCCGGCCCAAAGGATACTTTGTTTGCAGAGTCGTAATTAGATCCGCATACCCCGGCTGATGCTTGCCGTCTTCGTCATAGCCATTGTAGTATTCATTATACGTTTTTAGCAGTACGATGCCGCCGGCCTCCTTGTCGCCAAAAAGAGCAATGGCTTCATCGGTGGCCTGCTTGAGGTCGCGGAAGCAGATGATGTTGCCGAAAGATTTAACGGAATTCAGAATGCGGTTGGTGCGGGAAAATGCCTGCAGCAGACCATGCTGGCGCAGGTTCTTATCTACCCAAAGTGTGTTTAGTGTGGTAGCATCAAAACCGGTCAAAAACATATTCACCACAATCAGCAAATCAATGTCGCGGTTCTTGACGCGCAAAGAGATATCTTTGTAATAGTTCTGGAATTTATCTGCCGATGTATCATAATTGACGTTGAAAGTGTTGTTGTAATCAGCAATAGCTGCGTCAAGGAAGTCGCGGGAGGTTTTATCCAGCTTATCCGTTTCAAAGCCCTCATCCGGCAGGACATCCTCCGGGTCATCCTCGTTGGCGCTGAAGCTGAAAATTGTCGCCACGGAAAGCTTTTGATGCCGTTCGGCCAGCTGTCGTTGGAACTCGGTGTAATACTTCATCGCCATCGGAATGGACGCCACCGCGAAAATGGAGTTAAAACCATTGATCTTCCGGCTATCTTTTTGCTCTTTGGCGTCATTGTGCCTGGCACCCGCCACTTCCTCAACATTGGTTATCACGCGATGCGTAAAATAAGACCGATGCTGATGCCGATAGGTCTTCTGATCAAAGTGCTCTAGGATATAACCCGTCACCTCGCGGATACGCTCAGGCGCAGACATGGCTTTTTCAATATCGATGGCGCGAACCTTCTTATCTTTTACATTAGCCTTCTTTTTCACTGTATTAATATAGTCGATGCGGAAAGGCAGCACGTTACGGTCGTTGATGGCGTCGACAATGGTGTAGGTATGCAGCTTGCGCCCGAAAGCCTGCTCTGTTGTTTTTAGCAGCGAGTTGCCGCCTCTGCCCGCGTTTACGGCAAATATCGGTGTACCGGTGAAGCCGAAGATGTGGTAGTTCTTGAAGGCCTTGACGATTTTCCGGTGCATATCGCCGAACTGGGAGCGGTGACACTCATCGAAAATCAAAACCACATGCTGTTTATAAATATTATGTCTTTTGTTTTTCCCGATAAATACGTCGAGCTTTTGGATGGTGGTAATGATAATTCGGGCATTAGGGTCTTCCAGCTGTTTTTGCAGCACTTTTGTCGAGGTGTTGGCGTTAGCCGCGCCTTTCTCAAAACGGTCATACTCTTTCATGGTCTGATAGTCAAGGTCTTTGCGGTCAACCACAAACAGCACCTTGTCAATATAGGGCAGTGCGGTGGCCAGCTGCGCTGTTTTGAAGCTGGTCAGGGTTTTGCCGGAGCCGGTGGTGTGCCAGATGTATCCGCCTGCTTCCACGGTACCGGTTTTTTTGTAGTTGGTGGAAATCTCTATGCGGTTCAAGATCTGCTCGGTCGCTGCAATCTGGTAGGGCCGCATGACCAGCAGCAGATCTTCCGACGTAAACACGCAGTAGCGGGTCAGGATATTTAAAAGAGTGTGTTTGGCAAAAAAGGTGTTGGTAAAGTCCACCAGGTCGGCAATTACGCGGTTGGTCCCGTCCGCCCAGTAGCTGGTGAATTCAAAGCTGTTGCTGGTCTTTTTGCTTTTACGACCGCCACCGGCACCGGATTCCTTGATATGCTGGTCACGGGTGGTGTTGGAGTAATACTTGGTATGGGTGCCGTTGGAGATGACGAATATCTGCACATATTCATACAGCCCTGAGGCCGCCCAAAAGCTGTCCCGCTGATAGCGTTTGATTTGGTTGAACGCCTCCCGGATGGCCACGCCGCGCCGCTTTAACTCAATATGTACCAGGGGCAGCCCATTCACCAGCACGGTCACATCATAGCGTGTTTGATGCGCACCGCCCGCCTCCTCATACTGGTTGAGCACCTGCAGGCGGTTGTTGTGAATGTTCTTTTTGTCAATGAGCCAGATGTTTTTGGTGCTGCCATCGTCGCGTTTGAGGATTTGCACGTGGTCATCCTGAATCTTGCGGGTCTTCTCGACGATACCCTCATTCGCCCCGGCGATATTCCGGGTGAAGAATCTTTCCCACTCAGCATCGGAAAAATTAAAGTGATTGAGCAATTCAAGCTGACCGCGCAAGTTGGCAATTAAAGCCGCTTCATCCGTGACGCTGATGTACTCATAGCCCTGCCCGCCCAGCCGGCTGATAAAATCTTTTTCCAGGGCTGCTTCACTTTGATAGTCTACGGCGCGATATGGTTCCGGGTTATATTCCGCAACCACCGTGGCTTCGTTGGTGGCGGCCACGATATTATAGGTAGTCATGATACGGCCTCCTTAAAGGTCAACAGCTTATCACGGTAGTAGGCATACTGTTTGCGCCTGGCTTCGATTTCGGCAGGTAGCCCGCTGGTCAGGTCGTTGCACAGCGCGTCAAAGCGGTCGAGGATGGCGACGATTCGTTGTTGTTTTTCAAGGGGCGGGACGGGGATTGGATATTGTGTTATTATGCCTACATTAAGATCGCTGCGTGCACCTTGTCCAAGGGCTTTTAACTGTTCGTATTGGCTACTGACCCAGAAGAAAACGTACCGGTATAATGCTAAAGATTCATTGATTTCTAAATTGCAACAGTGCTGGTTAGTTGTAAGTGGAACCTTGTTGATTGCACATCTCGCGGCAGTAGCTCCAGATATTGCAACAATTACACAGTTGACTGGAATCCATTTGGCCGAAGAATTTTCTAACCCAAGTTGCGTGATTCTGTTCTCTGTTTCTGTTATATCTACGAACTTAACCTCTTGCGTACGTAACCAGGGAATACTTCCTCCATAGTAATCAGTGTGGGATTTCAGTGGTGTTCCACCTGAAGAAACACCTTTGCACACCTCACCCAATGTTAGCCATTGAACAGATGAGCCATCGCCGAAGCTCAACAGCAAATTTCGATAATATTCATATTGCTTTTTTCGCGCGGTAAGCTCTGCGGTAAGCTCCGCGGTAAGCTCCGTAAAATTGTCCAGTACCCGGACTATCTCCTGTTGGACCCGCAGAGGTGGAACGGGGATTTCTATTGTTTTTAAAGCTGGAACACTTGAATGCACGACTTTACTTTTAACTTTTCCTTTGCTTTTTTGCATCTGTGCTTCTGTCGTGGATAAAGCGTACGCTATATATTTCGGGTCTTCGTTGTGCTTCATAACAACAATATCACCGCCTGCCAAGCATTTCTCATGCCCGACATAAACGCAAGATTTCGCAATTTCATTAACGTTTTCGCCGGTTATTGCAAAGAGGATATCACCGTGTTCAAAATATTTTCTACCTTGTACGGTATTTGGGTCAGTGTGCGATACACAAGTATCAAACCAAATATTATAAGTTGTATATATTTCTCCATACCGAACGCACGGAGTTCCAGCTTCGGTGACCTGGTCGCGCTTGATTCCGGAACCTCGATACATATCCGATGCAATTTCACCTAACGTTTTCCGCTCCACACCCTTTGGGCAAAGCTTCTGGAGCAGCTTTTCCAGCTTATTCATTTTTTTCATCGCCTTCCGTGAGCCGCTTCACTTCCCGGTCAAAACCGTTCTTTCCAGCTGTCTGATTTGTTTCTCGCTTAAATAACTTTTCGCAACAGTGACGTCGGACTTTAGGATGTTTCCTTCAGGGGCATTTTCCCAAGTAGTTAGCCACATATTTTCTTTTTCCGGAGATTGCACCATGTGCAGTGGTTGTTTCCATTTTGGAAATGACCACTTTTTCATCCAACTCTCCTTCCGCAAAATATTCTTTAAATGCTTGCTAATGGCACGAGTCTGCACACCAAATAGATCTGCCATTGCCCTCTGTGTCAACCATATGGTTTCATCTTTAATAATGGCATCTACGGTAATATACTCCAGTGCAAATTTATAAATCAAAAATGTAAATTCATTCTTAATGCTCCACCTCGATTACCGCGATGATTTTATCAATTTCTTCCCTTAAAACCTGCCCCCGCGCCACGATTTTCTCTATCTCAGCATTAAGAGCGACAATATCAATCTTCTCTCTGGTATCCTCCTGCTCCACATAGGTGGAAACGGAGAGATTGTAACCCTGCTCTGTGATTTCGCTGTTTGGCACAAGCCTTGAAAAGTGTTCTTTATCTTTTCTTGTTTTAAAGGCGTTCAAAATATTTTCCATATTTACCTGGGTCAGCTTGTTGCTGTTGGTTACCTTTATGCATTCCTTGGAAGCGTCGATGAACAGGGTGCTGTTCTCGGTTTTGGATTTTTTCAGCACCATGATGCAGGTGGCGATGCTCGTGCCGTAAAACAGATTATCCGGCAGTTGGATTACACAGTCGATATAGTTGTTGTCGATGAGATATTTTCGTATTTTCTGCTCCGCACCACCGCGATACATCACGCCGGGGAAACAGACAATTGCCGCTGTGCCATTGGTAGCCAGCCAGGTTAGGCTGTGCATAATAAAGGCCAGGTCGGCTTTGGATTTCGGTGCCAGCACTCCGGCGGATGAAAAACGAGGGTCGTTGATGAGCAGTGGATTGCTGTCGCCGGCCCATTTAATCGAGTAGGGAGGATTGGAAACGATGGCTTCAAAGGGTTCGTCATCCCAATGGAGCGGGTCGGTCAGCGTGTCGCCATGTCCAATGTCAAACTTGTCGTAGTCGATGTCGTGCAGGAACATATTGATACGGCAGAGGTTGTAGGTGGTGATATTGATTTCCTGTCCAAAGAAGCCCTGGCGCACGTTCTCCTTGCCCAGTATTTTAGCTGACTTTAACAGCAAAGAGCCTGAGCCGCAGGCAGGGTCATATACCTTATTCACTTCTGTTTTTCCAACTAACACAAGCCGGGTCAGCAACTCGGATACCTCTTGAGGAGTAAAATATTCACCGCCGCTCTTACCTGCGTTTGAGGCATACATGCCCATCAGGAATTCATAGGCATCACCGAAAGCGTCGATTGTATTGTCCTTATAATCACCAAGTTTCATCTCACCCACGCCGTTCATAAGCTTGACGAGCTTCTCATTGCGCTTGGCCACCGTGTTGCCCAGCTTGTTGCTGTTTACATCTAGGTCGTCGAATAAGCCTTTGAAATCGTCCTCGCTGCCGGAACCCTGCGCCGAGGCTTCAATGTTCTTAAATACCTTTTCCAGCGTTTCGTTCAGGTTTTCATCGTTGGCGGCACGGCGGCGTACATTCTCGAAAAGCTCGCCGGGTAATATGAAAAATCCTTTGGTGGCGACCAGGTCTGTACGGGCCGGTTCTGCTTCTTGGTCGGATAATTTGGCATAATTAAAGTCTGCGTACCCGGCTTCCCGTTCACCGGCATTGATATATCCTGCGAGATTCTCGGATATGTAGCGGTAGAACATCATACCGAGGACATATTGTTTGAAGTCCCAGCCATCCACACTCCCGCGCAGATCGTTGGCGATATTCCAAATGGTGCGGTGCAGTTCCGCACGTTCTTGTTCTTTTCTGTGATCAGCCGTCATTGTTTCTCCTTTGCAGTTTAGGTTATCTTACCAACCGTGGTTCATCATCAGAGGCCGCAGGCTCACCTCTCAAACAGCCTTAATAACTCTTCTGTCAGTCACGAAGGTTGCTTGCCAAATGTATATCCCTGGGAACATTTCTGGAAGTTGATAAAATTATCCTGCAAAATGATTAAACAAAAAACACCCGGGCCTTTTGCCCGGGCTACGCTTTGAACAACCGCTCCTCATAGCATTCTTCACAATACCGGTAAGCATCTAAAGACCTGCGTAGATTATTATCGCTTTCAATCTTGCCGCAAAGGGGACATGCTTCTTTATTGGTATAACTAAGGGCTGCATTAATGTGGCTCAACGAATCCCACCAATCGTTTCTTTGTTCCCGATCTCTCGCCGTCCAGCTGTTTGGTACACCGGGTTCATATATTGCTTGTATTTTTTTATAAATTTCTTTAATACAACATCTTTCTTTCCCGGGCATTTAAGTAGGCAGGGTCTATGGTAATTGAGTAATATTTTCTTTGGGGTTGACGGATTTTTGCAATGTTATCGGCCATCTCTCTCAAATGGTCCAGTTTCTCTTGCATACTTTCTACCATACGGTTCATCTCGCCGGCTACCGGGCCGTCATCGCCGCCGTTTAACAAAATATAATCATAATTGGGTAAAATCTCTTCGATATGATTAATTGTTTTAAGAATATCTCGGTGAGTAAATATTATTTTGTCTGGCTCCGGATTTTTGGATGTAACTGTTGCATAATCGTCCAATATTCCTTGATACCGATAGTATATATCTTCGAATTCGTAAAACAGGGCAATATAGTCATCCCAGTAAGAGTCATATGGCGGTTCCGCATCTTCGTACTCATCCATACAATCTGCTGAACAATACCGGTTCTCATCGATATCAATAAGGTATACTTCATCAATTGGTTTAAGGCAGTAGGGGCAGCGGTCCGGCGTGATATTTACGCTCCATACCCTGTCTTTATTCTGCAGCCAGCCTTCCTTAGCCAAACCGGGTAAAAGATGCCTGCCGATATAAGCCGGGCCGCCTATTTTTTTACCGGCCTTCTCAATCTTTTTAGCCGTGACGGGCATTTCCTCTTTCAGCCGGTTAAAAATATCCTTGCTTTGGGCAGTTCGGTGATCCTTAAAATATGCGACTGCCCAGGTGTTAAATTCATTTTTTACATCTTTAGATAACATAGTTGGATTCCGCCCTTTTCATATTTATTGGAGTTAACTGCTAACCCCCGCTCATTATGAAAAATACATAGGGCTTTTATAAAATGCTACGAAATACTACATTTTACCACCGAGTTGTTGTTTTGAAGGATTGTGTTTGATATAATGTAAGCACCATTAAGAGAAGGCGAGAGACAAGCTCGATGACCCTTCCGCAACCTGCCAAACGGTAAGGTGCGAATGCTTGAACGATGGGCCGGACGCAAATTGCAGGGCTCATCGGTCGATGGGCCTTTTCTTTTTGAGTAAATTTTAAGGAGAAATGATCATGACTCCGCTACCCACCGATCAATCCGTCTACGGTAAACTCTACTATGATACCGGCGAACTCAAATACGAGGGATATTACACACCAATAGAACATGACGCCACCTGGTACGAGCCGATGGGTAAAGGTACTTTTTATTATAAAAACGGCGTTGTTTTCCGTAAAGGACAATTCCAGCATGGAGGGCTATTAGAAGGAAAGGAATTCTATCCTTCAGGTAAACTGAAATTTGAAGGTAGGTACAACTGCCGCAAAACCGATGGGCACATTATGGCCCGACATATTCCCTTTACGGAAAATTCTTCAGCGAGCAGGGCTTACTGTTGTATGACGGCAAATTTAAAGTCGTTAAACAAGGCAATCTTGGTTACCCAAAGGTTGTTTTTCCCGAAGGGTTTGGTTCTCTTGAGTAGTTCTGCTTCATTAAAAAAATCGAGATAACCGGTACCGGCGGCGTAGATTTAACTGACAAGGTGCTGCTGCAGTATTATAAATTAGCCAAGCAGCCCCAGGTGGATATTTACCTTGAGCAAGAAGATAGGAAGGATATTGATGAATAGGGTCATTCAAGTAATAGGTATTGATTGTGCTACTGATGTGAAGAGTACAGGTTTATCATTAGGCTCATTTTCTCATAAGTTTTAAAACTTGGGTATTGGAATGTTAGTGTTTTAGTCCATGTTTTGCTAGATTCAATTTTATATGCCAAAAGAAGCAGTATTTTGCAAAAGTATGTTGACTTATACCGGCCCACTGGTATTATTTACATATAGTCCGCCAGTGGGGACAAGCTGGTCAAAGAAGCGGTAATCTTTCCCCGCTATCACCAGCTGGATGGCGTCAGGCAGGTACTGGATCACGCCAGGCGGCACGGCGCCGGTCAGAAGTATCTGATCCAGCATTCCGCAGGCTCAGGCAAGACCAACTCCATCACCTGGTTAACCCACCGGCTGGCCTCCCTGCACGATGCAGCCAACCGCGTCATCTTTAACTCGGTCATTGTGGTTACCGATAGAATAGTACTCAACCAGCAGCTGCAGGACGCCATCTATCAATTGGAACACAAGCTTGGCCTGGTCGCCAAGATTGAAGAGGGTTCTGCCCAGCTGGCCGCCGAGCTGGCCAAAGGCACCAAGATTATTGTGACCACCATTCAGAAATTCCCGTACATCTTGGAAAAGCTAGCCGGTACCAGGGGTAAGCAGTTCGCCATCGTCATTGATGAGGCTCATTCTTCCACTTCGGGCCGCAATATGGTGGCCTTAAAGGAAGCCCTGTCTTTGGAAGAGGCGGCTCAGCTGGCCGGCCAGGAAGAAGCGGCCGAAATCGACGTTGAGGATAAAATCAACGTGGAATTGGAGCGGTTCACCGATCGGCAGCACGTCAGTTTCTTCGCCTTTACCGCCACCCCCAAAGGGACTACCCTGCGGTTGTTCGGCACGCCGGGCAGTGACGGCAAATATTACCCCTTTCACCTGTACAGCATGCGGCAGGCCATTGAAGAGGGCTTTATCCTGGACGTCTTAAAGAACTACATGACCTATAAGATGTTCTACAACGTCAATAAAAAGATTGCCGATGATCCCACTATCCCTAAAGCTAAGGCGACCAAATCCATCGCCAGGTATGTCAGCCTGCATCCCCACAATATTTCTCAGAAGACCGAGATCGTGATCGAGCACTTTCGCCACCACACCAGGCAGAAGATCGGCGGGTCAGCCAAAGCGATGCTGGTCACCTCCTCCAGGCTGCATGCGGTCCGGTACAAGCTGGCTCTGGACGAGTATATCCGGCTCCACGGCTATCACGATATCAAAACCCTGGTGGCCTTCACGGGCACAGTGAAGGATGGGGTGGAATACAAAGAAACCGGCATGAACCACGGGGTCAAAGAGGAACAGCTGCCTAAGGAGTTTGACAAGGATGAAGCCAAAATCCTGATCGTGGCCGACAAGTACCAGACCGGCTTCGACCAACCCCGGCTGCACACCATGTACGTGGACAAGAAGCTCTCGGGAGTAAAAGCGGTGCAGACCTTATCCAGGTTAAACAGAATCTACCCGGGCAAAGAGGATACCTTTTTCCTGGACTTCGTGAACGACCCCGAGGACATCAAAGCCAGCTTTATGCCCTTCTACCGGGTAACTTTCCTGAACAACGATATTGAGCCCAACGATATCTACAAATTGGAAAGTTCCATTTACGATAAGCAGGTTATCGACCAAGAGGATGTGCGCATCTTTACCGACCGCTTCTATAAGGACAAGCATACCAAGACCGACATCAGCATCATGAACAATTGCGTGGATAACTCGGCCAGCAGAATGACGGACTTCACCAGGGAGGAAACGCTTGAGTTCAGGAACCTGATCAGCAAATTCATTAACCTTTACACCCTAATCATCCAGGTAGCCCCCCTGGTCGACCCAGATTTGCACCGGCTGAGCATTTACCTGCGCTTCCTCATAAAAAAAATCGAGGTCGCCGGTACCGGCGGCGTAGATTTAACGGATAAGGTGCTGCTCCAGTACTACAAATTAGCCAAGCAGCCCCAGGTTAACATTTACCTTGAGCAAGAAGAAAATACCGGCTTAGAGTTTAAGCTCAGTGGGAGCGCAGTTGCCGAAGAAACCACCGACCTGCTGAGCAATATTATCGATAAACTAAACGCAGCACATGGCACTGCCTTCGGTGAATCGGAAAAGCTGGCTGTAGGGCAGATCACGTCCAACCTGAGAGCCAACAAAGACTTGGAGCTAAAAGCCCAGGTTAACTCCTACGACGACTTTAAGCACGCCTTCATACCCACCTTTTTAGACGGGGTGATTCAGGAATATGACAAGAACCACAATTTTTACGGCAGAATACTGCAGGATGAGGATTTTAGGAATAAGCTGATGGACCTGATCATGCTGGATGTTTATGCAGCGTTTAATGATGGTAGAGGGGTTAATGCGTGATGAGGACGTAAATTTTTTTTACGCATTTGTGAAGATGTGATCGAAGTAGGGTGAATGGCAACTATTTCACATCTGCAACATTTGCCTGCCGCAGTAAGGTATATGCGTTGCCATAGGTGCAGGGTTTGATGTGGATATCAAGCTTTTCGCTAGTGGTTCGTACCCCTTGCTGCTCACACACCCGCAGTGCTTCTCGCTTGAGCTCTTCTGAATATCTGCTTACCATTTTCGCACCAACTCACAATCCTTTATTTCAATCAAGGGTGTTCGTTTTTTTGTATCAGTCCAAGCTGAGCTTCATCGAGTATGGATACAAGGCTGCGAGGAAGATACTGTTCGCAAACCTTGAGGGCGATTCGGCGTCGAGGGACGAAAAATAAGTAGATGCTGAAAGATGGATTTGCGGTCTTTTTGAAATTGTATCTTGAACCATATGGTGAATTATGATTTAGTGTAAATAATTATGACTAACCATGATTAAAGGTGATGCATATGAGGAAAGAGAATATAACCCTTGATGTGAAGCTTATTTGGCTTAAATTTAGAAGGGGTATTAAATGGCTATTTAAAGGCTTCCTGCTTAATATTTCAGTAATCCTCCTTTTGTTTAGCGCGGCGGTCTCACTTTTGATGCTGATTCCAAATTGTCTTCATCGAGAGCCAGTATATTCGTATTTCATAAGCGAATTAAAGCTTCCGCTTTCATATGATTTAAGCGGAAAGGTGCAGATACTGGATGTAGATAACAATCTTGTTAATAAAGATGTTGAAATTTACATAGGTGGGTATTCATCAATGGCTAAATTTGACGGTACCTTTTCCCTCAAATTTACTTCATCTGAAACAATCAAAGTCCCTATTGTGATTAATTACACCAAGCCCAACGGGCAAAGCGAAACTCAAATTGAGTTTATCGCATTAAGGTGCGGAGAATATCACCTACAAAAGGAGTTTATCTATCATGTGTGACGCGCTTGAACTGGGAATCATCGGAATGGGTCCTTCTGGCATTGGCATAGCTATGAGTTTACAGGGGACATCCTTGATTGGCAAAACTGTTTGCTTTGAGCAAGGCTTTAACATTGGAGAAAAAAACTGTGCACTGCTTGCAGACGAAAAGTGCTGTCGAACCGACCCTTGCCACGTGATTTCTGGAATAGGTGGCTCCTCTAATAATAGTAGTGGTAAAATTAGTGATTTCCCAGCTGGGAGCGGTCTTGTCACGTTTTTCGGTTCAGAGCAAAATCTTAGATCGATGATGTCAAAAGTTATAAGTACGCTCGAGTATAACATTAGCCTAAAAAAATTCAATATTGATCACAGCTCGATATGTTATTCAGAAACTTTTTATAGAAATAGGAATATCCAGTTTAAATACTATGATGTTTATGAGTTTGAGGGCGAAAAGTATCGATCATATGTTTCTACCAATATTAAGAAACTGATGGATGAGGGTTTAAAAATTGAGACAAATGCAGAGGTAACAGGGATCGAGCATGTTTCCGATGTAAGTCTATACAGAGTTACCGTCAGAAAAAACAATGTTGAATGCTGTTATTATTTTGGAAATGTGGTTATAGCAACTGGTTCAATAAGGATATGCGAGAAACTGATTTCAAATCTGTGTGGACATTTAAAAACTAGCTTTGAGATCGGGGTTAGGGTTGAGGGGCTTGCCCATGCGTTTAATCAGTTTTTGAATACACATGGTGATTTAAAATTGAAGTACAACAACGGACGGACGTACTGCGCAACTAAAAACGGCAGAGTTATTTCATACCGTACAGATGGAATGACCTTTTTAGAAGGATATATTGATGATTCTTCCAAAACACTCTACTCGAATTTAGCTGTATTGATTAAGTGCGACAACGAATCTATTCTCACAGAGTTTTTGAATCGTTATGAAGCAATGCATAGAGGATTACCAATTAAGCAAGAGTATTCCGATTATATGGCAAATAGGGAAACGCGAGTTGATTTATTCACCACATTGCCAACGGCACAAAACGGAAATATCGCACAGCTGTTTCCAGATGAAATCAACCAGTCAATCCGAGATTTTTTGAAACATGTTCTTGAAGAAGCAATGCAAATGGACATCAATGCGCTTACTCTGATTGCCCCTGAATTAAAGATATTAAGGGATATCGAACTATCGACACAATTCGAAATACTACCTAGATTATTTGTCGTCGGTGCAGCTTCGGGAAAATTTCGAGGAATCCTTCAGTCAATATGTTCAGGGTTAAGATGCGGTCAAAATATATTAGCGAGGCGAAAGTCTGAAACAGTTACCAAAGAACAACAGTGAAGTAAAGAGCAAACCATCAGTTGACGACTTTTAAAAAAGGTTTAATCAATAAAGAAATCAAGTCGCTGCTATAATACGGAACCCTTGAGTCTTAGCCAAAAGAATCTCTGCTTGAATAGATCAGTAATCCATTACGCATCCTTTTAGTCAATTTTCTTACCACGGATAGCTTTGTTTTGGATGTGCTATTGTGATATCGCAGGAATTTTAAATACATAAAAGACGGGAATCCGGTATTTTTCCGTAGATTCTATACAAACTCCTGGGGCAGTTATTCCCGCAAAGCCACTGTGACAGTTATTTTAGATCTTTTGTAAAAGTAGAAAAGCGATGGCTTTTGTAGGTGGTAACGCCTTTGTCGGTAGAAGCTGTAGGGACCTTTCAGTGAATTACAGGAATAACCAGCATTGACTAATTGCCTAGCAATAAACGAGTAATGTTTATACAAAGATAAGTCTGCATGCTCATGCGTCATACTTATTTGTGACTTGGAAAGGCAATCTACACATATATAAATGCGTTTATCGAAGCCAATACGTTTTCATTACGTTTTGTGCCTGAACGAAGTGAAAGGAATGGATATATATGTATATCTGGGATGCTCTTTACGGGAAAATAAATTTTGACTCATTGATTTATAGATGTATGTTATCACCTGAAGTCCAGCGGCTTCGGGAGGTCCGGTTGTGCAATATTAATTCTCTCTGCATAACTGGAAGTGCTAACATCAATCGCTTCGAGCATTCTGTTGGCACTGCTTATTTGGCATCTATAAACATTGAGTCGAATGCCCAAAGGCATCTCAAACTGAGTAAAAAGGATAAGGAAACATTTATCGTTTCTGCTTTACTCCACGATGTAGCAAACGGACCATTTGGACATTCCTATGAGTATATAATGGAAAAGCAAGGGTTTGTTCCAGAAAAAGGTATAGGTGATGTTCTTCTACGTGGAGGCAATGGATCGTATAAACAATCAACAACGTTCGAGCCCATTTTTTTCGGGCGTCTCAAATCTTTGCATAATATACTTGATGTTGCTCGTATTTCAAGCATATCCAAGATTATCTCAGGAGAGCATCCCTTAAGTCCGCTCATAAACTCAAGCATTGACCTTGATAACATAGATAATGTTTTTAGGATGGCTTACCACATGGGCTTTCAATTTACAAAAGAAGCGCCTTTTATACTCGCAAAATCTATGTTTATTACAGATGGCAAAGTTGTCTTTAAACGAGAAGCAGAACCATTTCTTAATGAGTGGTTTCATGTTCGCAAACAAGTATATGAGTTTCTCCTGCTAAATCCACAAGAATTTGCTGGCAAATATATGCTAACAGAGGCGATGGACATTCTCTTTGAGTGCATCTCTGAGAAAAAGGCTGAAGATAAAGATATCAAGTGGTACTATACAGATTATGAACTAATGATTGCTTTAAACGGACTGAATGAAGTACCTCTCGAAAGGAAAATGCTTCTTTTTAAAGGTATTGATCCTCAATTGATTAATTCTATTTCTCAAATCACGCTAGAAACTCAACGTAAAGCGGACTTGAGAGACTATTTACAATCTGTAGAGTTAATGATTCCAATCAAAGAAAAAGGAAAAAGTGGGAACTCAAAGCACCTACAGTTAAATGAAAACTATCAGCTTTCTTTTGACGATGCAAATATTGTCAAGATATCTGATCGCGGTATGGTATTTACGATTGAAGGAATTAACTTTTATAAAGTTATTAGTTTTCATGGGAACACATCAAAGATTGTTTCCAGATTGATGACTGGCGACCTATATGACTGCTTGCTCATTATCAAAACTGATGACATAAATAAGTATGGAGATTTTCTTGATTACTCCAAGCGTGTCATAATAGAAGCAGATATCGAAGCAAGAATTAAGATCGATGGTACTTTCTCACACCTCAGAATTGGTGTCCATCCAATTCTTGATGTAAAAAAAACCGAACGGCAACTTAGCGTCTTTTTCAATGATAGCGATACACCAGTCGTTGTTGGTAAAAACGCTTCTAGATGTCTACTCATCGGAGTGTTTTTAAAGAATGAGCCTTATGGCTTAAGTCATGGAAAAGTAGCTCTTGCAAAGCATCGACAAAGACTACGCGAGGTAATATTGAGTTATTTTGCCTCCTATTTTGTAAATGGTGCTATTGAAGTCCCATTATATGAGGAGGCAATAAAGTATGGAAAATAACGAAATATTAAAGAAACTAAACAGCGTAAATTGGAATTTTGATTTCAGTATCCCATATGGCGCAGGGATGCTTCGTCCCTTCAATTGTCGTAAATATTATTCGTATCCAGCGACGTTCATTCCTGAAATTCCTTATACACTAATTGAGATACTTTCACAAAAAGGTGACGTAGTTGTTGATCCTTTTGGTGGAATAGGAACAACATTCATGCAGGCTCTCTCGTTAGAAAGAATCCCTTTCACTTTCGACATAAATGTAGTCGCCAGCAATGTTTGCACCACTTTATATCGCCTTCTTGATCCAACGATAGACCATGAGAATATCCGGGATTTACTAGTTTCATTACCGGAAAGATATAATAGTGTTGTTGATTACGCATGCCAATTATCCTCATGCCGTGCTGAACTAAGTGGTTGGTTCGAACAGGAAACGTTTAATGAACTCGCTTATTTATTCGTCTCATACGATCACCTTGAAATTACACTTGCCAAAGCAGTTCTTGAATTGGTTCTCTCTAGTATCCTCACTACTCTTTCAAGTCAGAATAAGGGGTGGGCATATATTGCTGATAATGTAAAACCCAAGCCTGATGAACTTAGGCGTAAAGACGTTTTTAAACAATACTTAATGTCAACTACATCATTATTCAATGACATAAATAGCCATCTTAACATTCTTGAAAGTGTATGGGAAGATTATATAGACTTTTATGACGAAACTGCTCGCACTCAGCGTGTTTTCGACAATTCTATACTCATGGCCACTATCAATAATTGTTCTGTTGATTTGGTTATTACTTCTCCGCCATACCCCAAAATGATAGATTATGTAAAGTCTCAACGTCTATCATTTTGCTTCTATGAAAGAGATTTTCATGAATATGTACAAAACGAGATTGGAGCCCGCTACCGCCGGACAAGGAAAGATGCTTTAGAGTCTTACACGAAATCAGTGAAGCAACACATAGACAAAATGAAACTCATTCTAAAAACCGGTGGATATTTATGCCTTGTTCTCCCTGATTATGATGATAACGCCAAAGAGAAGAATAGACGAAAAGCAATATCAGAGATTGTTAATTATTGCTTTGAATTGGGACTAAACAAGATTTTTGAGTTGGGGCGTTATATCCCGAGCCATAAAAGAACGCTCAGCATCCAATGGGCTACTTTGGTTAATGAGCGAATATTTATCTTTCAAAAGAGGTGATAGAGTGTTCTTTGAAGGAATCATTATCACAGGAACGTCCTGTTCGGGAAAAAGTACGATCGCTAAGGAACTTTGCAATGAGGAGCATAGCGTTTTTCAGGTGGTACAAGCTGTCACCACTCGAGAAGCGCGTAATGATGACTTCAATTATGATTATTGCACCAAAGAGCAGTTTGAATTGCTCTCGAAGCATAACATGCTTCTGGTCAATGCAACCTATAGGGACAAATGTTATGGCATTCAGGAGGGACAATACAAATCCGTTCTCTTATCCGGGAAAATTCCCATTTTGATTCTAACCCCTGAATCGGCTATGACGTTGATGGATAACATGAAAGAAACGTTTATGTGCTTCTTTATAGATGCTTCAAATGAGAATTTGGCAAGCCGCTTGGCAGAAAGGGAAAATCGGGAGGCCACCAAAAAAGAAAAAAAGCAAATCGAACAAGACAGACAACTTTCGTATAAGGCAAATTATGTTTTGAAAAACAACATATTGTCAAGATCCGTTTCCTTAATAAAGTGGTTGTGGGAACATCGCAATCAAGGTGGCGGATTGTCTCAAAACATTATAAACATGATGTTAGATTGCGGGATATTGTTAGATCGTACAAATGAAAAAGGGGTAAAGGGTGCATCATACGATCTGCTTCTTGGGGATGAATATTACTACGCCGGTAAGATTAAAAAGCTCTCAGATGCAGAGCCTTTCTTAACAATTGAGCCATATGATTATGCAATTGTTTCTTGTAAAGAGATTGCCTGTATGCCAAGAGATATAATTGCAAAATTTGGGCTTACTGTAAACTTATTCTGCCAGGGGATAATTTTGTCAAACGGACCGCAAATTGATCCAGGTTTTCGCGGAACCTTGTTCTGTCTGCTATTTAATACATCAAATCGTCCTGTCCACCTTAAAAGAGGCAAGCACTATGCTACAATAGAATTCAACAAACTGATCGAACCGGCTCAGCCCTATTCGGGCCAATATCAAGATGCTGAGAAGATTATTGAGTATATCCCAGCTAACGCCCTCCAGGGAGCCATCAACGAGCTAAAAAAAGAAATCGAAAAGCTCAAAAACGAAAGCCGCCTTATGCAGAACATATATTTGGGCGTGGTAGGATTAATGTTTGCGTTAATCTCGATACTTCTTGTGCTACGATAAAGGCTATGTTGTGCTCGACTAAAGTCTTATCCTTAAGGGTAGAATTCTATATTTGACCTTTACCATTGCGGCGGATGAACCAAGCACTGCGCAGCTATTTTTACATAATGAAACAACTGACTATGTAATGGAAGACAGTACATATTTAAGCGCAGCTATATTACTTCAACGATAAGACAGCGGTTACACCAGAAATCCTTCCGCGAGCGGGTTCTAGAGGCGTACAGCTCGCAGTGTGCTTTTTGCAAGCTTAAACATACCGAGTTACTTGATGCCGCTCACATCATACCGGATGCCGATGAATTGGGCGGGCCCATTGTGAACAACGGGTTATCCTTGTGCAAGATTCACCATGCGGCTTTTGACAGCAATATTATCGGCATCACACCGGACTATAAGATGATGGTGCGGCAAGATATCTTAGCGGAGACCGACGGCCCCATGTTAAGGCACGGCATCCAGCAACTGCATGATCAGAAAATAATTCTGCCCAAAAGTAAGTTGCTCTGGCCTGATCAAAACAGGCTGGAGGTTAGATATAAAAGGTTCCGGGAAGTGGGGTAGGGTTAAAGATAAATATATTTTAAAAATTATATTTAATTGAAAGCAAGGCATTTAGCAATGAACGGTGTAATATTATAGGGAAATATTTCGTAGAATAAGTACCGCTATTCATATAACAATGTAAGGCGAGGAAGAGATATGGGCTTTTTCTCAAATCTGGTCAAATTTATTAGAAAAGAAAAAACTAACGATCCAGTAATTATTCCTCCAGAAGTTGAAAAACTGCGTTGTTTTGAAACCTTTTTAAATGGTCTTTTAACAGAAAATAGGTACATTGCTAAAAGCGATTATAACCAAATTAAAATTGATTTGTCTGAAGTGCATAAGCACTTTCTCATTATTCGCGACGGGGGAGTATTGCCTGAATATTGCTTTAAGTACTCAATCGACCTAAATAAAGTTTTGTTAGCACTTGAGACTCTTGAAAAAACCGAGGAATTAGTATATAAGCACAATGTGGAATATATTGAAAAAGCTAAAATTGACGAGAAAAACTATTTGGATAACATATTACACAGCATTGATCCTACCATAATGTTAGATGAAAACCAACGCGAAGTTATACTTACAGATGAAGATTATTGTTTGGTTATTGCTGGCGCAGGTGCAGGAAAAACCACCACGGTTGCTGCTGAGTATTCCGGAGCAAAATCCATCACCTGTCCGGGACATGGAAATCAACATTC
>JAENYS010000030.1 GCA_016841645.1 Desulfoscipio geothermicus
ATGGTACTTGGGTATCTGCCCCGGGAGAGTAGGTCGTTGCCGGATTTAAGTTTAAGCAACCCTCTGGTTATACGCCGGAGGGTTGTTACTTTAAAGGGGGGGCCAATGGATTTTCTTTTCTAGATCAGCTAAACGTTACAGTTTATGTTACTGATGCGCAGCTTAAAGAGATACTCGATTAAAAAAGACTCTAAAATAGTGCACAAAGTGATTATGTCATATTATCAAGAGAATGCTTTTATTTGTTTAATATAGGCGCCTGCCATACGTAAAAAAACCGGTTCCGGGTGAAATGCTCACCTGGGACCAGCTTTTTTGATTAAGCGCTTAAATCCTTAATAGCCTCAACGATCATATCTACTCCCAGGCCGCCGTGGAACCGGGGTTCGCCGTTAATCACCGTGAGCGGTAACCTAACGCGGTTTAATATTTTTTCAATCTCGGGATAGTTACTCATTTCATCGGTGCTGACGTCAATAAAACTTGTTTCAACACTGTCACCAAAAGCATACTGGAGTTTGCCCGCCAGTTCAATCGCCTCATCCTTCATGGTTCTATCCGACCCACATCCAGTGGAGTCTGACTCACCGGAACATCAGCCGCTGCCGGATATCGGAGCGTCGATACCAAATACCTGTACTAAAACCTTTTGCTCTGCCATAAAAAATACCTCCTTTGATTCCTTTAATTATATAATAGCCAGTTCCGCTTGTAATGTTTCAAAACTATTATTATATTATTAATATTATATGATACTGAAGTAAAGTCAATATATATTTTTTATAGAGTTTAATTTTTTGATAAATTAAACTAATGTTGAAGATTGGTCAAGTAAAGAGGTAAGGGACAAGAATCTTAGCGACGGGTTATACCCTTCCAGCAGCCGGCAGTGACTACCATTTACTTGCTCCTGCCGGCAGTGTCCAAAACCGGTTTAATAGACAGGGACGGCGAACTGAGGTAAAATTTATTAAGTAAATGAGAAAAAGACAAATCTGCCAAGCCGGCTTTGCTGAAAAATAGAAAGAAGGTTGGAAAGTAGATGAGCAAATACTGGAGCGAATTAATCAGATGGCTGGCACCCTATGTGCCCGGGGAACAGCCGAAGGATCGCAAATATGTAAAGTTGAATACCAACGAGAACCCGTACCCCCCTTCGCCGGCCGTACTGGAGGTCATTCGTAAGCACACCGGCCAGGATCTGCGGCTTTACCCTGACCCGAACGGTGATATCCTGAAGACTGCGATTTCCGATTATTTTCAGGTAGGGAAAGATAATGTTTTTGTCGGTAATGGTTCCGATGAAGTCCTGGCTTTTGCTTTCCTGGCTTTTTTTAAGCAGGCTAAGCCGCTACTGTACCCGGACATTACCTACAGCTTTTTCCCGGTTTACAGTAATTTTTTTGGTATTGAGGCGGCGACTGTACCGCTAAACAGCGATTTCCAGATTGATCTAGCTGATTACCCAACGGACAATGGCGGGATCATTTTCCCCAATCCCAACGCGCCCACCGGCCGTTTATTGCACTTGGAGCCAATTGAAGCCCTGTTGCAGCGAAATAACGCTTCGGTGGTGCTGGTGGATGAAGCCTATATCGATTTTGGCGGCGCAAGCTGTATACCCCTAATCAACCAATATCCCAATCTGCTGGTGACCCAGACTTTATCCAAGTCCAGGTCTCTGGCCGGCCTGCGCATTGGCTATGCCATCGGGCCGGCAGAATTGATTGAGGGGCTGGAGCGGGCCAAGAATTGCTTTAACTCTTATACACTTGACCGGCTGGCGTTGGTGGCAGGTACGGCGGCCATGTATGATCGGGATTATTTTGAAAACACCTGTCGGGCGATTATGGCCACTAGAGAATGGGTTGTCCGTGAACTGGAGCAGCTTGATTTTGAGGTGGTGCCGTCGGCAGCTAATTTTATTTTTATCCGGCATCGGAATTGCCAGGCAGAAGAGCTCTTTAGCGAACTGCGGCAAAGAGGGGTGCTGGTCCGCTATTTTAAACTGCCGCGCATTGACAACTATTTGCGGGTGACCATCGGCACCGATGGTGAAATGCAGGAATTGATCAGGCAGTTGCAGGTAATTTTATCGGTGCATTAAGCGGTTACTTGAATCAAGGTGCTAAGGAAGGTGTTCAGGATATAACATCAGTAAAGTAGTAGGGAGTTGCAAATGTGAGTATTTTTGAAATTATTATGTTGTTGTGTTTTGGTGCTGCATGGCCATTTTCAATCTATAAATCCTATAAATCATGTTCAGTTGAGGGAAAAAGTTTATTGTTTCTATTGGTAATTTTTGTAGGATATGTGTCCGGTATTCTACACAAAATTTTTTATAATTATGACAGCGTTATATACCTGTATACTCTAAATATGATTATGGTGGGAATTGATATTTTATTGTATATCCGTAACAGAAGAATGAGTATTGAAAAAACCATTAAGGGCTAAGCGAGGACAGGTCCCGGAGGCCCTTTGTTGTGGTTTGTCAAATGTCAAGGTCTGACCCCACCACAAAAGCCGGCACACACCTTATGGGTTGGCCGGCTTTTGTGGTGTAAGCTTTCAGGTTGTATTATTATTGATTGGTGTACTGCTGTTGTTGCTGCTGTGTTGATGTATGAGTAATATAGTTTTGCGCGGAGTTGGGTAGTTGATACCAGCCCCGTTGTGACATGTAGGTATAGATTTCATAGGACATTTCGATGCAATTACGGGCCATGTTGGTCAGCGCTGCGCGGATATGGGGCTCCGAGCTTTCTAGGGCTGCCTTAGTAATGGTATCCGCACTATACTTGTGGAAATGCAGTGCCCCTTCGGCGATGGAGCGGTCATTGAAAATGACGGCTGAGCTGCCCTGGCTACGGGTTTGCGTACCGGCTTGCATACCAAACTGAGACTCTGCCTGGGTGGGCATGGACATACCCATTCCCTGGCTGCCTATGGCTTGCTGCATGGAGTAAGGCATGGTGCCCGGTTGCTCGGAGCTGTACCGGGGCGTAGTCATTTGGGAGCCATATGGCACGGAAGCTGTTGTGGTTGTGATCATGGTGCCGCTGCTCATGGACATAGTAGTGGGCAGCGGAATATTGCCGGTGTCCATTCCATGGCTTTGCATCATTTGAGTCAGTCTCTGGAAACTATCTAGAGTATGCCTTTGCTGGCGATCCAGTAAGGAGCGCAGCTGCTGATCTTGGCAGCTATTCATGTAAACGTTGTAATGGTCAATCATGCTGGCGTTACTCCGCAATACTTCGCTGATTATTATAGCTTCGTGGGTTCCCGTGTTCATGGTATTCCTCCCTTTGCAATGTTGTAAAAGTTTTACATGCTTATTATTCAGGTATTTCCCGGAATTTATACACACAAGAGAGGAGCGTTTATGAGATTTCTGCGCATGGGGTGGAGCCGGCGGGTAAAAATTGTTATTTGCGAAAATTAAATCCATTAATGATTGTCATGTGAGAAAAATCCTTAATCGCAAGGCTTTGGCTTGGATATAAAAAGAATTACTTTTTCTGTTACATAACAATTTTAAAATATTCTCGTAATGGTTTAGTCAAAATTAGGATATTACTAAGACAAGATTTATAATAAGGAGGTTAACATGGATGAAAGCAACTGGCATAGTAAGACGGATAGATGACCTCGGCCGTGTTGTTATTCCCAAAGAGATTAGGCGTACTATGAGAATCCGTGAAGGCGAACCGCTGGAGATTTATGTTGACCGGGAGGGAGAGGTAATTTTAAAAAAATACTCTCCCATTAACGAGCTGGGGGAATTTGCCAAAGAGTATGCAGATTCGTTGCATGAGGCTTTGGGGCATGTGGTATGTATTGCTGATCGCGATGAGATAATTGCAGTTTCCGGCGAATTTAAAAAAGAATTAATAAAAAAACCCATTAGCAGTATGCTTGAGGAGATTATTAATAACCGGCAGACCCAAATAATCGATGAGGAGCACAGTTTTGCTGCGGATGACCGGACGATGTTTAAAAACAGCGTAATATCTCCAATTATTGCCAACGGGGATGCCATTGGTGCCGTTATCATTACTACCAGTGAAGAGGCACGTATGGGTGATCTGGAAAAAAAACTTTCAGAAACAGCAGCCTCGTTTTTAGCCAAACAAATGGAAGAATAAACGCCTTTCGGGGCGTTTTTTTTATGTGTTTCTCAGCCGTTGCGGGTTTGGGTTAGTTTACGGATGATAACTTGATGGCTCTGGCGTAAACTTTCAGGGTTTCCGAGGCAATCTGACGCCAATTATATTTTACGGCCACATTACGCCTTGCTCGCTTGGTAAAGTGCCGGGCCAGCTCCGGGTTATTGAGCAGTTCGCTAATGTAAAAAGCCAGCAATGCCGCATCGCCGGGCGGTGCGCAGTAGCCGTCCATGCCGTGCTCGATAACATCACGCAGTCCCCCGGTATCGGATACTACAACGGGCAAGCCTGCGGCCATTGCTTCCAGCGCAACAATGCCGAAGGGCTCGTAAAGGCTGGGAATTACGGCCACATCGGACCGGTCCAGCAGCTCGTTACGGTCATGGTCATTGACATAGCCGAAAAAGATCACCCGGTCTGCCACGCCCAAAGATTGGGCCAGCTCGACCAGCTCCGGCTGGTAAGGCCCCTTGCCGGCTATAAACAGTCTGACCGGCCCGGCCTTTTGCAAAATTGCCGGCAACGCCTCAATCAATACCTGCACACCCTTTTCCGGCACCAACCGGCCTAGGAAAAGAAGGTTTTTCTCTCTGCCGTTGTGGTACAATGGTTTTTCCTTGTCGGGCAATATATTTTCAGGCTCAACCCCGTTGGGTATAATGGTAATCTTGCCGGTTGGCTGGTTAAATAAATCGGCTATTTCCAAGCCCATGTACCGGCTGCAGCCAATTAATAAAGTAGCCTGATCGGTCAGTTCCTTTTCCAGGCTGTGGATATGTTCTTGCAAATTAGAGTGCAGGCCATGGTTGCGCCCGTATTCGGTAGCGTGAATAGTTGCCACCAGAGGCAGGTTCATTTGACTGCAAATTTGTTTACTTGCTTCACCCACCAGCCAATCATGGGCATGCACCAGGTCAAAGGCCCCAAAAACTTTCACCAGTTTGCCGGAAAGTTTCACCATGCCGTTATTTAACTGGCCTACCCAATCCATAAAGTTTTCCGCGGTGAGCAATTCAGGGCTAATGCGGTGCACATGCACGCCCTGTTCCAGGGTGTAAATGCCTCTGTCCGGTGCCGGGCAGGTTATTACGTGGACTTCGTCCCCAAGGGCGGCCAAAGCGCAGGATAGGTCATGGACATGCCTGGCCAGTCCGCCCACCGTTTTGGGGGGATATTCCCAAGATAATATTAAAATGCGGTAGCTCCTGCGTGCGTTGGCAGGCCGGTTGATCATGCTGTGGCTGCAATAAAGGTGATAATCTATATCCGGCAGAAATTTGGATCTTGATTCGATTTCTTCAAGCACCCCTGTTTGTATTTCGCCGGTTTCCAGCATCTGCGTCAGAGCAGTGAAACGGCCGATATGGTTGGTAAACCGCTGTTTGGCGTATTCCACTGCCGTTCCCGAATGAATAATGAAAGGCCAGTCGCTGCTTTGGGCCAGCAATAGCTCCCGGACGGCCTGGTTTAAGCACCTGGCTTCCAAACCCATAGCGTCCGGGTGATCGTCGGCCAGCTCGGTCATTTTATTTTCCGCGTGGTGCAGGTGCTTGTATATCCAATCTGTGGATGGGTTTAGCCAGAACTGGTTATAACCGCCGGAACCCCAGCTGCACATGGGCAGCTCAACTGACAGGTTATCCGGGTATTCCCGCAGATATTCGGCGGGGGTGACCATGCGCAGCGAGTCGCTGTTGGAGGCTTCCCGGCACAGAAAATTAAGCCAGTCCGGGCCTTCAAACCACCAGTGTCCGAATAGCTCGGCGTCATAGGGGGCCAGCGCCAGCGGGTGGCGGTTCATAGTGCGGGCTACCAGTTCCAACTGTTCACGTCGCTGCTGCAAGAAATCTTTGGCATGCTGAGAAGCCCGCTTTTTGGCCAGGTCAGGCAGGTAAGGCTCCTTGTGAGAGTCGCTTCCGGTGATGCGATGATACTTTAACCCGGTATCAACTCGAATATTGCCGCCGGGTAGAAACGGCCCTATATAATCCAAAGGTAAATCGTAGCCGATGTCCCGGTAAAATTCCCTGTACACCGGGTCTCCCGGGTAACCGCTGTGCCTGTCCCATACCTGTCGGGAAGATGCGGGGTCCCGGCCGAAGGCGGCCACTCCGTTGGGAGTGCAGACAGGCGCGTATGTGCCAAATTGTGGTGCGGGTCTGCTGTTGTGGATACCGTGGCTATCCACAAAAAAGTAACCGACTTGGTATTCTCTAAGCACTTCGTCCAAGCCTGGTGCATAAGCGCATTCGGGCAGCCACATGCCCGAAGGGGGGTGGTCGAAGTGACTGTTAAACAGTTCCAGGGCCGTTTGGATTTGTGCTCGCCAGCTGGACCGGCTGTTCATTAATGGTAAAAAACCGTGAGTGGCGCAGGTGGTTATTAGCTCCAGATAGCCTTGCCGTTGCAATTGTTTAAATGGTTTGATTAAATCGCCGTTATACCGCCCATACTGTTTTTTAAGCCCGGTCAGCGTATCTAAATAAAAGCCGGACAAGTGCTCATATCGGGGATCGCCCTTAAGACGATCTTGTTCCATAGTGGCCAGTGCAATGGATTTTTGCAGGTGTTTCAGATATCGTTCCTGCAACATTTGGTCATTTAACATGGTGATCAAGGTGGGGGAAAGAGAAAGGGTAAGACGGAAATTTATCTTATCCTTTTGCAGTGACTCAAAAACGTCCAATAGCGGCAGATAGCATTCGGTCAGCGCTTCGAAAAGCCATCTTTCCTCCAGCAATTCGGGTACTTCCGGGTGGTATACATAGGGGAGATGTCCGTGTAGTACTACAGCCAGGTAACCAGTATTCATTGAACATTACACCCCTTTACGATTTTTCGTGAATGCCCATATAAAAGGACATTTGATCGACTAATTGGTTGACTGTTTCAGAGACCCGAACTGTGGGTCCGGTGATGGTTTTATGCAGCTGCTCCTGCTCCACGGACCGCCATTTGGTTTGGCCTGTAATGCTCGGCTGTTCAGCAAGCGGTACATTGACAATATTGGATTTGATAAGGCTGTAAAAGACTTCATTTTGTTCCCAACCCATATCCGCCCGGTAATGGTGGTCCGGTTGCAGCTCGTTAAAATACCAGTTGTTGGTAAATGGCGGTATAGCTGCGCTTATTATCAATCTTGGCTGCTCATGCAGTTCTTGCTCCGGGGGTTGTTCAAATAAACGCACTATAAGTTGGTGCTCTTGTACAGCCTGGCTTTGGCTGAAGGCAAGTTCCCAATATAAGAAAGCGGTATGGGGGTTGACTACCATCAAGACCATTTTATTTTCATCATACCAATGGGGCAGTTCCATTCGGTCAATGGAATTTGACATGATATCACCTTCCGTTAAACCTAATTCTCATTTTTTGTTTGGGCAAACTTGCATAAATGTCTACCTGCCAAATACTATCATAATTATAGCAAAATTAATTGCAGATATGTATATAAATAGGTTAAGGTTATGTAAAAATAAATAATTGTGTTAAAATTATGTCAATTGCTATTTATACAGGCTGGTCAAATATTAATATTTTGGAATAAAATAATAATAATAATATATGAGTGGAGGGGTGAAATATGTTTTCCTACCGTACCGTCACGGTCGTTCCCCGGCTGCCTGAGAAAATTAATCGCCTGAGGGAATTGGCCTATAATCTTTATTACAGCTGGGAGAATAGTGCTGTCGATTTGTTCAAGACGATTAACCAGGATTTATGGGAGCAGGTTTACCATAACCCGGTCAAGTTTTTATTGCGGGTGAGTGAAGCTGATTTGCAAAAGGCGGCGACCAGTGAACAATTTTTAAACCAGTACCGGCAGGCAATGGAATCATTTGATAACTATATGCAGCAGCAAACCTGGTATGATAAATATATTTGTAAGCAAAGTGAAACCGGTCAAAATTGTCTAATTGCTTATTTTTCCGCCGAATTTGGTCTGCATGAATCATTCCCTGCATATTCCGGCGGACTTGGATTGCTGGCCGGGGATCACTGCAAGGCGGCCAGTGATTTGGGGCTGCCTTTTGTGGGTGTAGGGTTGCTTTACAGACATGGGTATTTTACCCAGCGAATTAATCGAGAAGGAAAACAGGAAGTAGAGTATCGCGATCTAAACTTTAATGAACTGCCCGTTACTCCTGTGCTGGACAGCAGCGGACGGGAATTGGTAGTAACGGTGCAGTTGCCGGGGCGTCAGGTACAGGCCAGGATATGGCGTACGCAAGTGGGCAGAATTAGCTTGTATTTACTGGATGCCGATATGCCGGAAAACAGCCGGGAGGACCGGGAGCTCACCGGGCAGTTATACGGTGGTGACCAGGAGAGGCGTATTTGTATGGAAATATTGCTGGGTATGGGTGGTGTAAAGGCGCTCAGGGCCCTTGGGCTGGCTCCCACTGTGTGGCACATTAACGAAGGGCATGCCGCCTTTTTATTGGTGGAGCGGCTGTGGGAACTGGTGGAGGAAAATGGACTTTCAGTGGGCGTGGCGCTGGAGGTACTGCGGGCGGATACTGTGTTTACAACGCATACCCCGGTGCCTGCCGGCCACGATATTTTTACACAAGAAATGATCGATCGCTATTTTAACCATTATTATTATCGGTTGCGCTTGACTAGAGAGCAGTTTATGCAATTAGCTCATGACCAGGAACGTGGCGGGTTTAATATGACTTTGCTGGCCTTGAATCATTGTGGTTTTGCCAACGGGGTCAGCCGCTTGCACGGTGCCGTCACGCGTTCCATGTTTCATAACCTTTACCCTGATATCCTGCTTGAAGAGGTACCCATCAGGCACGTGACTAACGGCGTTCATACCCCGACTTGGTTGGCTCCCGAGATGCGCGAGTTGTTCAAAAAGTACTTGGGGCAGGAGTGGAGTCCGTCTTTTGCCGAGCCTTCCGACTGGGACCTGGTGGAAAGTATACCCGGACGGGATTTGTGGGAAGTCCATATGGGCTTAAAAGAGAAAATGGTGTTTATGGCTCGCCGGCACCTTGCCCGGCAGCGGGTGCGCAATCGGGAAACACTGAACCGGGTAAAAGATGTGGAAGTCTACCTGCGACCCGAGGTGCTAACTATTGGTTTTGCCCGCCGTTTTGCCACTTATAAGCGGGCCGGTTTGTTGTTCAGGGATAAAGATAGGTTGGCCGCGCTGGTCAATGACATGGATTGCCCGTTGCAGCTTATTTTTGCCGGCAAGGCCCACCCTGCAGACAAGCCCGGACAGGATTTAATTAAATTAATTAACGATGTTGCTACCGATGATCGATTTCGGGGCAAAGTTATTTTTTTGGAGAACTACGATATTAATATTGCTCGTTTTTTGTTACAGGGAGTTGACGTATGGCTAAATACTCCCCGCCGCCCGATGGAGGCCAGCGGTACCAGCGGTATGAAGGCTGCTGGTAATGGTGTATTGAATTGTAGTATACTTGACGGCTGGTGGCCGGAGGCTTATAACGGCAAAAATGGTTTTGCCGTGGGTAATGACTGGGATTACCCGGACGATGAGACCAGGGATGAACATGATTTCTATTCGCTGTATGATATGTTAGAAGAGGAAATCATTCCGGCGTATTACGATCAAACGGCCGGGGTGCCTAAAAAATGGGTGAAGTGGATGAGGGAGTCCATCAAAACCATAGCCCCGTATTTCAGCACCAGGCGGATGGTGTTGGAATATGACAAAAACTATTACCAGCAGGCTAATGAAAGAAACCAAAAATTTTGTGCTAATGAATACCGGGTTGGTTATGAATTATACGAACTGAAAAAGTTTTTACGTGAAAACTGGCACAATGTTCAGATAAGAAGCGTCGAAACAAGTAATGTTGATAGTTTGTATCCGGAAGACAAACTAAATATTCGAGCTACTGTTGAACTTGGCCCGGTACCCCGGGACAAAGTGCGCGTGGAAATTGTGTACGGCGAGATTGCTAAGACAGGGGTGAAGTCGGTTGAAACTGCGCCTCTGCATGAGGAGGAGAACATCACCGGTGAGCAGGGGCAGGTTGTTTACACGGGAGATATTAGTCTGTCCCAGGGAACCTTTGCCTACACAGTACGTGTTCGCCCGTACAGCTTACATTTCGCCCACCACTTTGAATTGCCGCTGGTGTGTTGGGCATCAACATTGTAAGAGACCATATCCAGAGGTGCTTATGAAGGAAAAGGCGTTGCAGCAATTATATCAACGTATTATGGATTGTCGTTGCCCGTGCCCGGGTGAAAAGACGGGGGGCATTTTAGTAAGGGATCGAGGCAATCCCGCTACCCGTATAGTGTTTTTAGGTGAAGCGCCCGGAGGGGAGGAGATCAAGCAGGGCATACCCTTTGCCGGCCAGGCCGGGCGTAATTTGGCCGGATACCTGCATCTGGCCGGCCTGACGCGTGAAGATATATTTATTGTTAACACGGTAAAATGCCGCCCCACCCGAAACAACGGGCGGGCCAACCGCAAGCCCGGGGCCTGTGAAATAAAGTACTGTGCCCGGTGGCTGGATGAGGAGTTAGCGATACTTTCACCCGGGGTGATTGTTACTCTGGGTGATGTGGCTCTGAAAAGGCTGGGCGGTGGGAAAAGTATGCGGATTGGTAACTGCCACGGCCGGCCTTTTGTGCTGGAGAGATATGCTGTTTTCCCGATGTACCACCCGGCGGCAGCTATTTATCGCCGGGCTTTGGCGGAGGTTATTGAGAGGGATTTTATAAAGCTGGGCAACTGGCTGAGGGAGATGAAGCAGTAGTAGGAGGGGATGAAGATTATTTCATCCCCTCCTACTATTCGGCAAACTAATAAAACTACCGGCTTACCGGCTAGATTATACCTGTCTCCGCTAGTGCTTCCATTTTTTCATCTGAAAACTTTAAAAGACCCCGGTATATTTCGTCGTTATGCTGCCCAAGTGTTGGCGGGGGACAGTCCACACTACCCGGAGTTAAAGATAACTTGGGAACAATTCCGGGCACTCTAAATTTACCCAGACCGGGATATTCTGTTTCGACAAATATTTCTCGGGCTTTTATTTGCGGATCTGCCACCATTGTGTCTACGCCATGCACTTTCGCGCCGGGTACCCCGGCCTCGGCTAGAATAAAAACGATCTCCTCCACCGTCTTTTGGCTCACCCAAGCCTGAACCGCTTCATCGACGTCATCAACGTTAAGAACTCGATCCGAGGGTGTGGCAAACTTAGGGTCATTAATTAGTTCTTCCCGTCCCATAGCCTGGCACAACTTATCCCACAGATTGTTGCTGGTAACCCCGATAACTACATACCCGTCCTGGGCGGTATAAGTGTTATAGGGTGCCACCCAGGCAATACGGTTGCCTACTCTTTTCTCTTTGAGGCCCAAGAGGTCGTAATTGGGCACCAGGTTTTCCAGAATCGCGGCCACGCTGTCAACCAAAGCGCAGTCAACATATTGTCCTAAACCCGTCTTTTGCTTATAATGCAATGCGGCTAGTGTTCCATAGGCTGCAAACATCCCTGCCAAAGAATCGGCTATGGCATTGCCTGTTCTCATGGGCGGGCCATCCGGCATGCCGGTCATACCCATTAATCCTCCGATAGACTGGGCAACATAATCTAAACCGGTTCTGTCTCTATATGGCCCGGTTTGTCCGTAGCCGGAGATGGAGGTCATGATAATACCCGGGTTAATTTCTCTTAATTTTTCATAACCGATATTCCACTTGGCCATAGTTCCAGGACGGTTATTTTCCACCACAATATTGGATATTTTAACTAAATCCCTAAAGATCTGCTGACCCTCCGGTTTTCGCAGGTCTAAAGTGATACTTTTTTTGTTGCGGTTGTTGGACAGAAAGCAGGTGCCCACTCCATTAACTTGTGGATAGGAATGGCGATGTTCATCGCCAAACCCCGGAAGCTCTATATGTAGAACTTCCGCTCCCATGTCTGCCAGTAATATTTCTGCATAAGGACCGGCCAGCATTCTGGTTGCTCCTAATACACGTATTCCTGATAGAGCTTTCAATATGATGCCTCTCTCCCTTTGTTTATGAATTTTATATCAATTTCTTTCTCAAACGGCGAATTTCCTCTTTTTCAGTCAGAAGTGTCAATTATTCGATTTTCATAACCGGGGAAACAGCTTTTTGCCTGGCCACTAATTCTCGCGGGAAGCTTTGCAATTTTTTTTGTATCCGGTTATTGTCGAACGCCATGTAAAAAAGTCATACAATGTAAGATATTTAGACAAATTAATAACATAGCCAATCACATTAGCGCAGGCGCTTGTGCACTATGTGCAAATCAGTTTATAATGAGTATCAGCGTGTCCTTAACCATTTCCCGCGGACAAGACAGCCTTTTGCCTATCTCAAATAAATTTAGTTGATGTATTACTCTTTATTCAAAATTTAAAAAACAAATGCTCGAAAGGCGCGAGAGGAACAAGATTTGCATTACCCAATATCATAACAACTTAAATGGTAACTTAATACACAGACTTTTCAGATATACATGATTTTTCATAACAATTTGGAATTTAGAATATTTATTTATTGAGGGGGGTGAGATTATGGCCTAATACCGTCTATTAATATGATAACACTAACACTTTAAAGGCGCAAAGACAAAGAACCGGTTAGCTTTTACTAGCTACATTTCTATTTGACTAGCACAGATAGACTAGCACAGAAAGGTGTGGTCAAAAAGATAAAGTTACTGCATTACATTGTATGTGTTGACTCAAATTTAGTTAGTATGTGTTGATTCTAATTTAAGAAAGCTTATGAGATGGAATTATATATTTTAAATAAAAAGGAGGATAATATATGTCTGGTCCGGTAATGGGAGCAATGGCTGTTATTTTAGCCTATTTATGTTTTACCCTTCTTATAGGTGTAATTACAGGCAGGCAAACATCAAAATCATCTGAAGGCTATTTTTTAGCTGCAAGAGACCTTGGTCCTTGGGTAATGTTCTTTACATTATTTGCAACAAATATTAGTGCATTTGCTTACATGGGCGCTCCCGGCGGAGCTTATCACTTAGGAGTGGGGTTCTTTGGATATCTGGCGACTACTACAAGTTTAGCGGCTGTGTTTTTCTATTTAATAGGCTATCGCACTTGGCTGCTTGGTAGACAGTATCAATATATGACAGCACCTCAACTTTTTGGGGATATATACGGCAGTGGGGCAGTAAAAAATGTTATTTTATTTGTACTCATTATCTTTACCGTAGCGTACATGGTAGTGCAACCTATTGGGGCCGGTTATGTGATCAGCGGATTAACCGGGGGTGCGGTACCTAGCTGGGTAGGGGTAGTAGCGGTTTTAGTATTTATTACGATTTATGTTTTTATTGGCGGATTAAAGGCCACTGCTTACGCGGATTTATTGCAGGGGTCTGTTATGATGATTTGTGTTGTGGCGGCGTTTCTTTTAATTATTTTTAAGATCGGTGGTCCTGTGACGGCAGCTAATAATTTATTGGCTACCTATCCTGAACTTTTAGGGAGAGGTAACTTCTCGCTCCCGCAATGGATTAGCTTTGGTATGGTCATAGCCCTTGGTGTACCTGTTTTCCCGCAGCTTTTTACAAAGTACTTGGCAGCCAAAAACCCGGATTCTTTAAAGACTACTATGTCTTTTTATCCATTTGCCATGATCTTGATTTATGTACCCGTTTTATTCCTCGGTGCGTTTGGACATGGGGTTTTTCCAGGCCTTGAAGGTAAGCAATCAGACTCAATAATCCCGATGCTTTTAGGAAACTTTTACGCCCCATGGGTTGGGGCAGCGGTTATGGCAGCTGTATTAGCGGCCATTATGTCTACGACTGCCGCTCAATTAATAACCATTAGTACAATGTACTTAAAAGATATTCACATGGTATATTTTGACAAGAATCCCAGCGAGCAAAAACAAGTATTCATTGGACGTGTTGTTATCTTTTCTTTAGCAATTTTGTGCTGTGTCATTGCTCTTAACCCACCCGGAGCAATATTGGCTATTGTAACCTGGGCCTTTACCGGATATGCCGTACTTACTCCAGGGATTATGGCCGCTCTGTATTGGCGGGGAAGTACCGCAGCCGGTGTAGTTTCCTCAATATTGGCGGGCGAGGCGGTTTTGGTACTGTTCGCGTTCGGTATAGTTCCCATGTCGATTCTTGGTACATGGCAAGTTGCTGTCCCGGCAGTATTAACAGCTGCAATAGTATTAGTAGTTGTAAGTTGTTTAACAAAACCTAACGAAAAAGAAAAAATTTCAGTGGATCAAAAGCACGATTTCCTGGATACGATTTTCAAGAGCGAAAATGCATAGTGTATAATGTGTTACTGGATTAATAATAATTAATTAGAAAACAGTTTATATGTTTAAAATTGAATTAAAAAGGAGGTTGTCTTTCTTTATGAAGGGAAAAGATTTTCTTTGGGGTATAGCATTATTCCTTCCTTTTGTATTATATGTGGACTTTTGGCAGTGGGACACTATTTATCCTATGGTATTTGGCTGGATCCCCTGGCATGTATTTTATCAGATACTCCTTAACGTTGCGATGGTTGTTATTTTTGGATTATTTTCATTGTATCGTTGGCCCAAAAATCCTTTTAAAGATTAGTAACAAGTTCAAGGCATTCTCAATGGTTGTAATCAGCGTTTTAAGAACAGGACCGCTTAAGTGGTCCTGTTCTTTTGGTTTAACCGGCTTGCCAACCATATCGAAGATCGCCTCAACGTGATTTCCGTATTAGGCCTTGCCAAGTCCGACAACCACTTATATGGCGTTTGCTATTTTTTATTACCAATGAAGGTCGTCTGGATGTTGACGCGAAATTGAGTAAGCTGAAGACTTCGCCTGATGCAGTACGAGTATGTAGGCGTGTATGGTGAAAGAGGGGGTAAGCAGCTTTATTACCGAAGTTGAAAACTGCACACTTTTGCATTGCCTGGCTGGCTGAATTTAGTGGGTAAACACTCGGTACGCAGTCTTCTTTGGTTTCACGGGGTGCAAATATGGCACCGCTGCCGTAATGGCCGGGAGATAGTGAACCAACTAGAAAATCTATTAACTTGATAAAAATAAGCAAAGCACTCTTTTTGAGGGGGTAATATTGGCGACCATGCCAAGACCGCAGAAAGAGGTGCTTTGCTTAAACAGCATAATTATGTTTTTTTGTCAACATCGAAAGCTTAGTTAGTTATACTAAACTGTTACGTTAAGGCCGTAATAAACGCACCGGCCGCTACAGCCGTACCGATAACACCGGCCACGTTGGGCCCCATAGCATGCATTAGCAGGTAGTTCTGCTGGTTGGCCTCCATGCCCATGTTCTGGACCACCCGGGCCGCCATGGGTACAGCAGATACGCCCGCAGCACCGATTAGCGGGTTGACCTTGTTCTTGACTAACAGGTTCATTAGTTTGGCTAACAATACACCGGAGGCCGTAGCAAAGGCAAAAGCCACTACGCCCATGATGAATACGCCGATGGTTTTAGGAGTCAAGAAAACTTCCGCAGTCATAGTGGAACCAACTGCTACGCCGAGAATAATGGTGACAATGTTCATTAAAGCATTTCGGCTAACGTCGGTCAGCCGCTCTACTGCACCACTCTCCATGAACAAGTTACCCAGCATAAACATAGCAATCAACGGAGCTGACGCAGGTACCAGCAATATAATAATGAGCGCTCCCAAAATGGGGAAAAGAATTTTTTCCGCCTTGCTGGGCCAGCGAGTCATTTGCATAACCATGGCCCGTTCTTCTTTAGTGGTCAACATCTTGGCAATAGGCGGAATTATTATCGGCACCAACGCCATGTAAGAATATGCCGCTACCGCCACCGAGCCCATCATGTGCGGTGCCAAGTTGGCGGATAAGAATATGGAAGTCGGGCCGTCAGCACCGCCGATAATACCAATACAGGCCGCTTCGTAAACGGTGAAGCCCAGCAATAAGGCACCAAGGAAAGCACCGTAAACACCAACCTGAGCTGCCGCGCCAAGAAGCAGTGTTTTGGGATTCGCAAGCACCGGCCCAAAGTCAGTCATTGCACCCAGCCCTAGAAAAATAAGGGGCGGGATTAATTCATTAGCAATTCCGTAGTGGTAAAAGATATAAAAAAGTCCACCCTCTTCTAAAAGGCCGGTCAAAGGTAAGTTAGCCATAAATATTCCAAAGCCGATAGGCAACAGGAGTAACGGCTCAACACCTTTCTTGATGGCCAGATATAAAAGAACAAATGAAATCAGCCACATAGCAATTTGACCTATGGTCACCTGCCATAAACCCCAACTACTTAAAACCTCGGTGATTTGTTCCATGCATAATCCTCCTAATTATTATAACTATACCATTCTTTTTAACCCGGGCTCCTAATTTGGCATTCATTGTTAGCGCTTTTACCGGTGTGGAGCCCAACTTGAACCATTTTACTTGCTTTCCTAAAAACTAGCCGGTTTGTTTATCTGCCTGTTTTTTAGCCAGGCTTTCTGTTACACTGCCGGTAATTGTCACGGCAATTTGCAAAACGATCAGTACCGCGAATACAGATACTATTCCCGATATCGCCACCGATGTGGCCTGACCCCAATCAACCATAATATATAACCTCCCTTCCATTAATTAAAAATTAAAATATTTAATTGAATATTCAATTATGCCATTATGCCATAAACCGGCTTGTAATGAATTTTTCTTATTATTGCTGTATAAACTAAGCAACTTTAGTGCCAGACATGGCAATGTATCGCTGCTTTAAACCGCTTAATTTAGGAATAATTTAAAATTATATCTTTTCTATATTAACTGAGAATCTCAGGGTCATTATGTTTTTGTCATCCGGTAAAAAATCACCGTGAAAATTGATGGAGCACATATACTACAGAAAAGGTCTAACGCTATAAGAAAATTGTCTTATCGGCTTACAGTGTATGACTATCATACAGAATCGGGACGGGGCAACTACCGGTACTAAGGATTGACTTTTTTGCGATGGTACGGGCCGGGCATATTAAAATCGTTGAATCTATAGTGTTTTTAAAACTATGTCTCAAATCTAGCACAATAATTGCTAAAAAAATAAAATTAAAAATTCATAAAAGTAAGAATTCAACATAAATCTATGGTAAAATATCTAGTAGGGCCCATCAAAGGCTATTGTGATCACGGGTTATGGCCGTTGCAAGGTAATTGTGGTGATCATGGGAGCAAAAAATGTTAAATAATTAGAAATTAGGTGATAAATTATGAGTTCTCCTGTTATAGATTTTCACATCCACACTGTACATTATGATTACTATTCCGAAAGCTGTCTTGAATTTTTTCAAAATGCTCGATCCGAAGGAGACTGGCAGGAATTTCACGACAGGTTTTGCAATCCGGATCAGTTCGTAAAACATATGCATGCAAATGGTGTGGATTACGGAGTTGTTTTAGCGGAATTATGCCCTGCAGCCACCGGTGTATGTCCCAATGAATATATAACACAGTTCTGTGCGGGACAAGAAAGTCTTATCCCATTTGCCAGCGTAAACCCTTATATGACCCCGAGTGCAAGAAAGGAACTTAAACGCCTTGTGGCCGACGGTTTCCGGGGTGTTAAGCTCTACCCGACTTATCAGCAATTTTACCCTAATGATAGTCTTCTTTACCCGCTATATGCCGAGGCGGAGTCACTGCAAATTCCGGTGATGTTTCATACCGGATCCTCCATTTTTAAAGGGGCACGGCTGAAATACGGTAATCCTCTTCACTTGGATGATGTGGCTGTTGACTTTCCCGATCTGCCCATAATTTTGGTGCACAGCGGCAGGGGGTTCTGGTATCAAAGCGCATTTTTCCTGGCCAAACTGCACAAAAATGTCTACATGGAGGTAGCAGGGCTGCCGCCGCAAAGATTACTTGACTATTTTCCGGAGCTGGAAAGAGCGGCCGATAAAGTTTTGTTTGGCACAGACTGGCCTGGTATTGAAAGTATTCAAAAAAATATTGATGCCATCCGGGCGTTGCCTCTGACCGAGGCGGCCAAGGAAAAAATATTGGGCTTAAATGCCGCAAAATTATTAGGCTTGCCTGTATGATTTCTTTTTCGTTTTGAGGATGTGCAAGTTGTGACTTGCGCATCCTCTTTTAATGTCTTTTAGGCAATAGATGTTTGCATGCTCGCTGTCAATGTAATTATATAACATGTAATTTAAACTAAGAAATTTGTCGTAGAACTTCAAAATTTAAAGGAATTGGTGTAAAATTAATTTGATAAGCATTAAAGTTCGAATAATAAAAAAATTTAAAGAAAACTAATTTAACTAATCTAGGCAGAGTTGCATTGATAATAACAAGTATTGTTGATTGGTTTTCTAGTGTCAAATGGATTGGAGTGAGTGTATGAAGGCGAAGGAAATCATGGTTCCGACTGCAGTTTCCCTTAGTCCTGATGATACTGTGAGAGATGCTCTGCTTATATTCCGTAAGACCAGGATGACCGGAATCCCTGTAGTTAACCAAGATGGACTGTTAATCGGTGTATTTACCCGCATTAACTTACATGATTGCCTTCTTCAGGGAGCAAACCTGGATACTGTTATAGAAGAATATTACCTGCGGGATGTTATGTATTTTCGAGAAGACAAAACTTTTAACAATCTATCGGAATTAATACTTTGGTTGCGAAACGTTAAGATTGCCCAAACCCCTGTAGTAGACCTTGACGGCAGACCAATCGGTGTGATTACCCAGCCTTTCGCAGTTAATCTCCTGCTTGACCATATTGAATTTTTATATGAGGAGCTATCTAATATTTTTCAGCAAGTGCCGTGTGGGATCGTAGCTACTGATGAGTTTGGGACAATAAATTTAGTCAGCAGTTTCATTAACCGTATTTTCCCGGATGTTAAGATCGAAGGACATATTAATAAATTACTACCTGACCTGCCTTTTGACGAGATCATCTGTGGAATTTGGAGAAGCCCGCAAAGAATTAATTACCTTTCCAAAATTTTAATTGTCAATGGTATCCCGATTATTCATGCAGGTAGAACCAAAGGAGTAATTTTAATCATCCAGGATGCCGCTGAAATTGATGCAGCTAAACAATATAATAAGGATGAAACGTCCACTCAGATTAAAATGGATCGTTCTGATGAATTATTAAAGTTGAATGGTACTAAGTATACTATAGACAGTATTATTGGCAAAAGTACGGTGGTGGCCGAAATAAAAAGGCAAATCATGCAGGCCGCGCCAAGTTCTTCTACGGTACTTATTTCGGGCGAAAGTGGGACTGGGAAAGAACTGGTGGCCCAATCCATTCATAACGCGAGCAACCGCTGCAAACGCCCTTTCATAAAGGTTAATTGTGCAGCGATACCGGCCGAGATTGCCGAGGCGGAATTGTTCGGTTACGAGGGAGGGGCTTTTACCGGTGCTCTTAGACATGGTAAGCCGGGGAAGTTTGAGCTTGCCGATGGAAGCACCATATTTCTGGATGAAATTGGCGATATGCCCCTATCTTTGCAGAGCAAATTGTTGCGTGTGATTCAGGAGAAAGAAGTAGAGCGGATTGGCGGCATTAAGACAAAAAAAGTTGATGTGCGTATTCTCGCCGCTACAAATAAAAATTTATACAAGCTTGTAAAAGAAGGCAAATTTAGAAATGACCTCACTAGTGTTGCATAAAAGCACTTTTCCATTATAAGGGTATTACTAAAGACCTC
>JAENYS010000031.1 GCA_016841645.1 Desulfoscipio geothermicus
TGGTTTTATGTTCGAAACGTATCCGTTTCGAACTTGCTAAAGCAGATAATAAAAAAAGGCGTTATTACGCCTCCCCTAAAATTCTGAAATTTATTGAATACAGGTGCCGCCCGTTATCGTCCGTGCCAATATATAGCGGCGTGGACTGTGAGGCGGTGCATAACAAAACGTGGGTTGTGCCCACGTTAAAATTTCGCTTCATGTTTAGGTAGTTATGAATTTCCCAGGCCTTCGCTTCCCCATCCCCTGGATGCGTGGCCCTTAAAAGCACCTGAAAAGCCGGGCGGGTAATTTGGCGGTCACTTGCGGCCCCGCCTGTTAATGATACCGTCGCACAATCAGGGGCGGCGATAGCGGGGAAAGTGTTGGGGTAGAACGTGTAATTAATACCCGTCTTTAACACGTTGATAAGGTCTAATACCCGCACAGTGCTTCACCCCTTTTAGGTAAAATGTCTGCGTAATTTCAATTCAATGTGCTTTTTATAGGCCTCCTGTTCGCCTTGTAGCGGCCTTTCAAGGAATTTACGCCCTACGGTGTAATGTTTTCCACTCATGCCCGTACCCCCAGGCTTGGCCTGTGAACCAGGCCCCAGGTTGTAGGTGCCTTCGTGCATCTTAATGGCGTAGTTAAAGTTCCCGCCGCTGTAGCTTTCCCGCACGGAGAATTCCACGGTTCCTTCGGCTTTGTCCGCCCCGCCCGTCACTTCTTTTTGGTAGGAATTTTCCAGTATGCCTTTGTCATGCGGGGCGGTTTCGGAGGACGTGCGGGCCAGATCGTCCATACAGTCTTCCACGGCTTCTTTAAGAGTGGCTTGTAGTTCACTCGCAAGCCCCCGCAGTCGGCCCCAATCCACTCTCACTTCCACCCGGATTTCGGCCATTTAAACCACCACCTTGGTCAGCACTGGCTTTCCTGAAAAGTCCCGCATAATGGCCACGTTCAAAGGGTGGAGGCTGTATAAATTGCCTGCTTCGTCTTTCCATTCTAATAGGTCGCCGTAGTTCACCATTACAAGCCCGTTTAATAAAATGGTTGCACTAGTAACGGCTTCCTTGCCGTCCGGGGTTTTGACCAGTTCAGTTTTATGGTCTACGCGACATTTAAGTGTCACTCCACGGCCTGGGCGGGGTTGGCCCCATTCGTCCAGATCGCCGCCTTTTACAATTTTGACACTTTGGTTTAGGGGTATCAGTGCCATTACAAAGCCCTCCCCGCACGGCGGCCTATAATTAAGACGGCCTGGGGTGCTATAGTCCGGGGTGCTTTGTCTACGGCAATTTGCATACCTGACACGGAAATAATTTTCACACCCATTTCTGCTTTGCGTATAGTTTCATCAACGCGTAAAAGCCATAAGGCTTGTTCGTACACGGCTTTGTCCGGTATGGGTTTGGTACTTTCGCTAAAATTTCGGTAAACACGGTATAATAGGGCTTTGGCGTTGGCAAGTGCACGCTGTTTCTGGGCCGGGTCAGCAGCCACCCATTCGTCGTTATGTAATACTTGAGTAGCAAAATACACTTCTGCATTGGCCACTGTTACCGCCATGTTAGCCACCTCACTTTTTATGCGTTCTGTTACTATTTCATTGTTATACGCAAACTATCGCCCTATTTACCATTATCCTATATGTAGGACATAGAATTTATTGTATGAGTAATACTAGGTTTATGATAAAAAAGCATAAAAGGACGGGTGATGATGGTTCAGATAGGTAATTATCATTTAGGAAGAGCGGATACTGCAAGTAAACCTAATATGGATGCTGGCGAAGTTTTCAGCTTATGGGATATGTTATTGTCTCGCTATGATATAATTACGAAAACCCAAATATATCAAAATTTTGCTCACGATCCTGACCTTAAGGCTATGCTTGGCATTGGGTTATCAGGTACTTTGGAAAAGCAGGCTACACTGTTAGAAGATGAGATGAATACTCACCGCCTGCCACTACCGTTAAGAAACCCCAAAACCGTTAATTTACCCACCCATAGTGAGGTAATAGACGACGAGTTCATTTTTAGAGATGTTTTCTTTGGTGTACAGGGCTTCTTAGACTATCACGCCCGGATAATTCGTTCAATAACCACCAATGACAAATTTAGAAAACAACTTATTGATATGGCTGTTGAAGAGCTATACCTTTTCGATAAGCTTGTTAAATTTGGTAAAATAAAGGGATGGTTAAGGGTTCCACCTATATATCAGCCGCAATAACTGTACGTATCACACTTCTTCTATCGGTGCTGCACAGTTAAAACATATTGCGACAATAACTAAAGGCGTGACGGGAATTGCCGCCACGCCACGGGCGTTAAAGTGTCATTTTAACTACGCGGATTTCTTAATGTACTGTAAGCGTGCGGCAGCCCTGGGGTGGAATACGGCCAGTCCGCAATAGAATTCAATCCTGGTTCTAAATACAGGCTTGGCGTCAATTTCGCCCAGGTCACGAACGTTAATCATGCCGTTGCGAAGGCCAGCCACGAATTCTTCGGCCCCGAATTTCACGGCGTATACGGAAGCGGTGTCATTGGCGGTGCCAGCCTTATTTTCTTCGCCAAAGCCTAGGATTTCGTTGCCCTGGGCGTCGGTTTCCACAATGCGAATGGGGATACCGCCGTAAGTGGCCACAGGGCGGCCAAAGGCGTCGCTACCGTTTTCAATGTAGTGCTGGGAGGCTTGCAGGACTTTCTTTACTTCCCGACGCATAGCCTTGGACATTAAAAGCACGTCCGGTTCACCTTCAACAGCGTCAATCAGTTCGTCAATCATAGCCAGAGTAATCGGGGCGTCACCGGCGTCAATAACTTGCTTGCCGGTTAAACGGTTTTCCAGGCCGTTGAATTCCTTACTATTAGCGGCATTATCGCCTTTAAAGAAGGAACGGGTATAGGCCAGTGAGAGGGCTTTGGCTTTCATGCCGGTATGAATGGCCCTAATGTCTTGCAGGTTGCCACGGGTGGCCACAATGAATTTATCCACGTCAACATCGCCGCCAAGGATATATAAACCTTCGGATGCCTGGTTGATTACACCAACACTTTCGGTGTAGCCTTCGTTTTCACCACGGAAGGCGATACCGGGCAGGGTTCCTTCCTGGTTGTACTTGTAGGCGTTACCCGCGATTTCTTGGAAAGGAAGCAGTTCAAAAATAACGGAATTCCGGGCAAAAGTTTCAATGACGCCCCGCTGCAGCACATCATTAGACAGCTTGGCGGCTTCAAGAATAGTTAAAGCCATTTTCTATTGTCCTCCTTAAATTGTTTTTGGGCATAAAAAAAGCGTGGATTTTCCACGCCTTGAGGCTTTACTTTTGGCCGTATGCGGCCCTTAATAATTCCATTGGGGAAAGTTTGTTCAGGTCAGCGTTTTGGCCGCCTGGGGGGTTCATTCTTTCACCCAGTGGGGTTTCCTTTTTGGTCGGCTTAAATAAACCTTTCTTTTCCGCGTTGGTCAACCATTCCAGCTTTTGTTCCGGGGTCATGTGCCGGGGCAGTAAGTCCCTGAATTCTTCGGGCACGTTTTCCAGCCGTGCTTCCAGCAAGCCGTTAATTACCCCTTCAAGCTGGGCCACTCTTTCGGTGGCCTTACTATAGTTATCTTTGGTGTTGTTCAATTCGTCCGAAGTGGTTTTATAGAGTTCTTCAAATTGGCCTTGCTGTTCTTTGGCCTTCTTTTCCTGTTCAGCCGCTTTTTTGTCACGTTCCGCTTTTTCAGCTTTCAGGTTGTCAAGTTCTTTTTGCAGGTCTTTATACTTGGTGTTCACTTCGTCAAAACGGTGTTTTGGTATCATGTGTTCCTGATGGCCACCGGAGTTCTTCCCGTCTTTTTGTTCTTCCGTGTTTTTCGCCCCGTCAGGCGTTTGGTTCGGGTTGTTCTCCAGGTTTGAGTCTTGGTTGTTGATATTGTTCAGGTCTGCCATTAGTCAATTAATCCCCTTTCTAATTTCGCTTTTTACGTGGTTGCGTCCACGGTGTTTAAGGAGAATAAAAAAAGGCCCCCGCTTTGCTTTACCCCCTGCGTGGCACGTAAGAGGCGGCGGCGATTATGTCCGCCCGACAAAGCCGAAGCCATTCAATTTTTCACATTAGCAATTTGTCTTTCATGCTTTTCAATTACAGCGGCGGGCAGTACATCAACAGCCCGTACAGCGTGTATAGTGTGCTGACAATTTGGGTGAAATATTTTGCCGCTGTTCCGCAGGTCGTTATATGTCAAATAACCGGGGGTCAGGCCGTTCATGGAAATAATCATGCCTTCATAATTCCGGCAAGCGTCTTTGGCCCCGTGGGAAGACACCACGGCCAGGTCAAGGCCCCTTTCAATCAGTTCCACCCGTCGGCCCTCTACGTGGGCTTGTTGCAGCTTTGTTCTTACCACCATTTCGGCGTAAGTTGAAAGGTTCCAGCGACGGCCCGCCCGGTCTACAATGCCCACCCAGGCTTCACTTTGCAGCTTTTTAGATAGGCCCGCCTTGGTCAGCTTGTCTACAATTTCGTTGCGGGAAGTGCGGCGGCCCAGCTGTTCTATTGCCTTCACTCTTAAAGTGTCCCCAACGACACTTCTTACAAGCTGTTTTACCTTTCTTTCCGTATTTTGTGTCGCCATTAGTAAGTCGCTGTAAGTGTCATTGATAAGGGCCTCCACCTGTTCACGAGCCAGCATAGAAAATGACGCCAACGCCGCCGCTTCAGCCAAGGTACGGGCTTCACCGATTTCCACCAGGACCGCCGTTTGGCCGTCACGGTAAGCACGGGCCACCATTTCTTCGGCCCAGGTTTGGGTATTGCCGTCCAGTTCCCGAAGAATGAAGGCCACTTGTTGAAGCAAGGAAGCGGCATGGGCCGCCTCCATACCGTTGGTTAATTTGCCCAACTGGTAGACTAATTTTTTAAAGGCGTTTTTATAATACTTCACCAGTCGCCTTTGGTCCCGTTCATAATTGGGCTGGGGCATAAAGGGCATTACTCACCACCGCCCACCTGTTTAGAATTGTCATTTTTCAAAGTGTCATTATTGAATATTGACGGATCTGCTACGGCTTCTTCTTCCTTGATGCGTTCTAGTTCCATTTCGGCCTGTTCTTCGGTCAAGCTGTCCAGCCACATAATAGCGGACTTCTGAGAAATGGTCGCTTTTCCGCCTGTTCTTATGGCCATTACATTGGCCATTTCTGTTTCGTCGTCCGGTAAGCCGTCCCTGAATTTCACCAGCGGCGGGGTTACTTGATAGTCCTGCTTTCCGCCCCGTGCGTGTTCAAGCATTTGGGCCAGGGTCAAAACACGTTTCAGGGCCTTGTCGTAATATTGCCGCTTCCGGTTAATTTTGGCTAGCAGGCTGTTCATTCGCCATTTAATTGACAGGCCACTGCTGCCGCTGGTGCCGCTGTCCCCTTGCCCCAGGGCTACGGCGGGGATTTCAGCGTTCACCAGTAAAATATCAATTAGTTTTTCCAGTTCTAAAAAGGCGGCCTGTAATTGGCCATCCCAGGTTATATACTGCGGTATCACGTCTTCCTTGCCCATAATTTCAAAGATTTTATGCAGGCCCACGGTAAAGACGGGGTTTCCTTCACTGTCTTCGGCCAACAGGCCAGCGGGCACGGCCATAGCGGGGTCCGCGTGCTTGTCCAAAATGGCGGCAATTTGAGAAAGCCGGTTATTGATTTCATCAAACAGGGCTTTGTTGTCAGAAAGGTCGTCAATACCTTGCCAGCCCTCGTCAGTCGAAAAGTTCGGAACGTGTACCACCAGGGGGTAGGGCACTTCAGTTTCCACTTCCCTGTAATGATCCGGGTATTCGGCGTAAATACGCCATTCCGTCACTTCATTGTCATAAATTATAGTTATAGGGTTAAGACGGAACTTCCGGTATATAATACGGCCAGGATAATGGCTTTCGACGTTCAGCGTCCAGTATTCCCCTTCTTTTTGGTCACGGGTCAATACTGGGACGGCTATATGGTAGGCCATTATTTTGTTGCCGTCGCCTGGGAATGTTTCGGGAAAGACGTATTCAGGATTTTGGGCCTCGATAATAGCCCTGTAAGGGTCGTATTTGGCGTCCACCAGGCCGTCATATTCTTGGCCCCAGCGTATTTTGTAAAAGCTGTCCCCACGGTAAGAGTTCCCCAGGGCACTTTCGTAATTTAAAATGTTTAAATCATTGGCCGCCGTTATGCGGTCAAGGGCCTTTTGTTCGTTGGAATTGTCGTCTTTGCCCGCTGAATATACAGTAGGTTCACCAAATAAAAAATCCGCCGATTTTTTGCAAATAATGGCGGGTAAGTTCACCGATACATATATTAATTCATTTTGGCGGCTTGAAAGGCGGTTCTGTACCCGCTTGAAAACATCATAGTGTTGCCCCAGGAATAACTTCCTGTTTTCCCTGTAGCGGGCAATTCTATCCCGGTGGGACGGCGGCGGAAAATATTCATTTATACCAAACAAGGGCCAGCCCTCCTTTATCAGATTAAGGTTCACCTAATATGTCAGCCCGGCCCGACATTTACAAGCCCAAAGGCTTTTTATAAAATGTCCTTCTTTTTCCACTGCTGCAAAGTTCCACACACATTTGCAGGGCGTCCGGTAGGTCGTCATGGTCATGGGTGGGGTACTGTTCCAGCATTTCAATTAAAAGCCGCTGGTGCCGCATCAATCGAAGCACACCATTTTCAAACAGCGGTTCCAGACTTTCAATGCGTTCTTCTTTTTTAGTGCGGCTTTGCACACTTTTCAACTTGGTGGTATATATAGCATCCTTGGCCAGCCGTTCCCGAAGTTGGCGGAAAAGGTCAATTTGGGCCTGTACGGTTTCCACCGCAAAAATGCGGGGCCGGTATTGCATGATTTTTTCCAGGGCCATGTCGAGGGCTACATGAGCTGGGCATTTCTTTGCCCAGGTGTCCACGCAATATAAAAGGCCCGTCTTTTTATCACGGGCCACAATTACAATAGCGTTATAGTCGGAACGTGAATTTTTCCCGAAGGCAATATCCCAGGCCCCGAAGTATTCCAGGGGCAGGGACCGCCCGTTGGCGTCCACCAGGTCGCCGTGGTCAAAATATATAAACTGGGCGGGCTTAAAAATTTGATCTTCTTCATTTATGGGATTATTCATAAATTCGCTGCCAAAGGCACGGCTGCCAATGTTTACTTTTTCCATAATTAATTTGGCATAGTTGAAGCGGGCGGGCCACAGGACTTCCACGCCTTTGTTCATTGCTTCTTTGTGTTTATAGTAAAAGGCCAGGGCGACTTCCAGGCGGTTGTCATTGCCCTGGTCACGGTATATATTTTCATATTGTTCCCACAGGTCTTCCCGTTCCGGCGGGTTTACTATGGCCGCATAGATACGGCTTTGAAAGTCAGCCCGCTGTAGAACATGGGGCAACAGGCCACTTTTATGCACGATAGTTCCCATATAAATAAAAGCGGTGGCGGCGGGGTCGCCTATGGGAATGACCACGGAATTAAACCAGTGCAGGTTTTTGTCCCTCAGTTCCGCCGTGTTGGTGTTCTTTTGGCTTTCCAGGTCATCACAAATAACAAGGTCAGGACGGAAGGCCCCGTTTCTTTTACCCCGTAGCTGCTTACCCATTGAAGCGGCTTCCACCAGTACGCCGTTTTTAGTTAAAAAGGCTTCCTGGTTGTCTTTATCATTTAGGGCCTTTTTCGGACTTAACAGGTCGCCATAATCATCCCGTAATTTTTTGTTGTATTTTAACTGAAGGCTGATCCATTCAATAAACTTTTTAGCGGAAGTGTCAGTTTCGGAAATAACCAGGATATAGTGACGTTTCTTAAAAACAATTTGGTGCAGCGGGAAGGCGTTGGATAGATAGGCGGATTTGGCGTGCCCCCTGGGGGCTGCCCAGCCTATGCGGGCCGTAATATGTATATTAGAAACTTCGTCCAGAATATTGCATAATTCCCGGTGGAAGTTCGGGGCATCTTCCAGGTTTATCCCTGCGGGGATTAAGTTTTGTTCATTTTCAGGGTTCCGATTATCGCTGAAATATTCATACATGAAGTAAAGCACGGACTGTTCCGCCCGGTCTATTCTTTTGAGCTTCACCAGTTCGGCCAGGTCTTCTTTTTGCTGGGTCAGTTGGTCAGCCGTGGACCGGTTCCCTAATTCCAGCTTACGATTGAAAAGGTGTACCCGCTGTTCCAGCAATTCAATACGGGCACGCCGTTGGTCTCTATTAATTACATCCAAGTCATTTTCACCCCTTACAGAAGGGCCGGAATGTCCCTTATTACGTTATCTCGCACAAAGCGGGCAATAAAAAAAGGCCCCTTCTAGGGGCCTCCCGCGTGATTTAAAGCCTATTTAGTTAGTCATCCAGTGGGCCTTGGCTATCCCCTGGGTGGTTGCAAATGTCTGTTCCGTCGTTATAGATACAACAGCCGTGGCCGTTTATACACCACCAGTCCCCACCTACCCGCTGCCTGTGGCAAGACCCTTCCGTGCTTGCGTTGTCCTCCGGTTCTTCTTCCCAGGTTACGGGCCAAAAGCAGGGGTCTACCGCCGCCCGTGCCGCATCCAGTGGGGTCACGTCCAGTCCCCAGCTTTGGAAGCCTGTGTATATGGTTTCAAAATACTCCTCCCAGGGCGGGGCCTCTATGTATTGCGGCCCCATCCGGTAGACGAAAGCCACGAACTTTTCACCGTCGGCGTTCTCCACTTCCACCAGGTAGCGGTCGTACAGCCTGGGGAAGCCTTCGTACTTGTCCAGGGCTTTCAGGTCTTTGCGGGTTACTTTATACAAAGCCCCCGCCACTGTTTCGCCTTTGGCGGGTTCTATATCCGCCACCCCGTTCCCCCGCTTGTTCCCTTTGAAGGTCAGGCGGTAATTATGACACTTTACCGCCTCCAAGGGCTGGGCTGTTGGGCATCTTTTTTTCATTTGTTTCAGGTGTAGGTTTGACCCGTAGGCAAAGTATGGTATTAATAAGTATTCTTCTTTGTCTATGTTGATTTTTCTAAAGATATGATTTTTCAATTATGCCGCCCCCGTGTTAGTTTTTATTTTCTGTATTATATTACGAAATGACGTACATAGTCAACAAATAAGAAGCGGTGATTTATAAAACACCGCCAACTAAAAGCTAGTGTTGAATTATCTCGGTGATAATGCCCGCCCGTTTTAATTCCTTAACGAACTCCTCGCTGTCCCGCCAGTCAATTTTTACTCCAGTCTGAATTTCGGTGCGACGGGCCACTTCTTTCATGTAGGCTTCCACCGTGTCTTCCGGTTCCCAGGCCGTGTCCCGTAATCGGTTAATTATTTCATCCCAGTCTTCGCCCGTTAAGGTTAACCCATCTATAAAGTTTACTGTAAGCATCGGTAACAAGCCGCCTTTCAATTCTTCCAAGTATTCCATAATTTTATTGTTCCCCTTTCGTTTTATTTTAGCCGAACGGCCAGGGGGTTTCAATCCCCCTGGCCTTCCGTGTTGTTAGGCGGCCCTGCTTGCAAAATGTTCCCTGCGTTTTATCTGGAATTTGAAGGCTTGACCGTATTCGGTCTTAAGGCTTTCCCGTCTTACATCCCCAAACAGGATACGGCGGAGGCGGCGTTCCTGGTCTTGGGGAGCGTGGGCTTCCCTGTTCCAGTCCGCCTTGGCCATTCTCATCTTAGCCTTGGCCCGTTCAACTAAGGACTGGGTAAATATTACCCAGTTAACGGCCTTTTTAGCTTCGTGGGTTCCGCCATGTTGCCGGAACTCGATGGTGTTGTGGCGGTAGAATGACTGGAAATTTAATTTTTTATACCTATCATGCAGGATGCGGTTCAGGTCGTTTAGGCTTTCGGCCTTTAGTATGGCCTGTAATTCGGCGGCCTGGAAGCCCTTACAGTAACGGTTGTCGTTACCCCTGCGGCTTGGTGCTACGATGGCATCCAGGTAATTTTCAAAACGGTAATAAATTGTGAACAGGGTTTTGAAGTCTTCCACCTGGAAGTCGTTAACGCCGTGATGGACGTGGAAGCCGCATGTACGGTCAACTTTGGCCCCTGCGTTATCTAGGGCTTTCATTACGGTTTCCAATTCCTTTAGGCCATCTTTGTCTTTCAGGACAGGGCTTACTAATTCATGGCCGCCCCGTGCGTTCCCGGTGCCTTTGTTGTTAACTGATACGTCGTAGATTAACTTCCAATGGCGGCGGGTGGTATGGTTGTAGGTTTCGTGGTTTACGTTAATGCCCGCTTCGGTTAGGACTGTTAATACTTTCCGGGCTGTAATGCCGAAGAATTCAATTTCTACGCCGAAGGTTCTGGTTTCGTTGAAGTCTACTTTGTATTCGATTTCCCTCATTGGCATTTTGCGTGTCCTCCTTGATGTCGTGTGATGTTGGGTGTTTGCTTGTCTCGCATGTGTAGCTTATTACGTAATTTAGTACAAGTCAAGGAGTTTTGACACTTTACTCTGGATAAACAAATCTCCTTCTTTATAGAAAATGTTAAAGCTTTATTATTTAGGACAACCCAGTAAATTTTTAGTTACTAAAATCGTTTGTTTATTTAATTAATTTATACATTCGACAATCTTTCTTATTTTACAACAGAGGCAAGTGGACATATTTGTCAAATTTTATTCTAAAGTAATTAACGTGAGGTGATTTAATGCACGAATATGCCGTAATTGGCCACCCAAGAGAAAAAGTTATTTTTGCTATTGCTTTAGCCTCTGTTTTTATATCTAATTTTACCAATGATTATATATATCAATGGTTAAAGTGCTACTTAAATATTACTTATACTTTTGCTCTTAGCAGTTTTACTGTCTTTGCAATTCTTTACATTATTTTTAATAAATGGTTGTGGAAATTAAATACTTTTAAGAATCTTTTTCATTTTCCTAATTTAAACGGTGAGTGGGAGTGTAAAGGATTATCTAATAACATTTCTTTAAACAAAAAGTTTGATTGGGAGGGAACGGTTACTATTACACAGTCATGGGATAAAATTCTAATTTCTCTTAAAACAAAAACTTCTACATCTAATTCAAAAAGTGTCACCGGTGGTATAAGGTACTTTGCTGGGGTCGGCTATGAACTTTCATATCATTACGAAAACATCCCAAATGCTTCATCTTCTGACCTACAAAAACATGAGGGTTTCTGCATATTAACATTCAGCGAGAATAAAGAAACGGCAGAAGGTTGTTATTTTAATAATATTAAAGATAGAGCGTCCTATGGGGAAATGAATTTATCAAGGAGTGAAAAATAATGGCGAAAGCAAATTATTCAAACAGGCTTGATGCACTTAAAAATAGAAGACATGATTCTGAATTAATAAAGAAAGCATTTGCAGAGGGACAATATGAAATACTCACAGAATCTTATGAGCGAATTAAAGAACCTAAAACAATAAAATATGTAATTGGTGCTATGCAGCCAGTTGATTATAAATATACAAAGAACACTCTCGACGAAGGAGAAAGAGTAAAAAATCAATTAGGAAAACTTGCTGAGATCGGTTATGAAATAGCGTTTAAATATCAAGGCTCGGTTACAAACAATACTCACATTAAAGCACACAGTGATATAGATATTTTAACAATTCATCAAGAATTTATAACTTTAGAGCCACCACAAAAGGCTTCGATTCCTTATAGGGGCGACCCTGTTCAAGACTTGTGTAAACTTAGGGAAGATTGTTATTCTATTTTAAGTTCTGCATTTTATGCGGCTGAAATCGATAATACAGGTGCAAAATCAATAAGCTTAAAGGGTGGTTCTTTACGAAGAAAAGTTGATGTTGTTCCATCAAATTGGTATGACACATTAAAGTATACAGAAACAAAGTTAGACTATTATCGCGGCGTGATGGTATTAGATTACAAAAACAAAACCCGAATATCCAACACACCTTTTTATCACAATAAGTTGCTTGATGACAAGGATACAAATACTGCAGGCAATTATAAAAAAGTAGTTAGATTATTAAAGACTTTAAAGGCCGATGCGGAAAATGACATAGGTCTTAGCAGTTATGATATTGCGGCTTTAATGTACCACATGAAAAATAGTGATTATTTAATAAAAAATTCTCCACTATTACTGATATTTAACTCTCTTAACTTTTTGAAATCTGTGTATAGTAACGAATTTTACAGGAATAATTTAAGTGTTCCAGACAACTCCCGTAAAATTTTTCAGGCTAATGGTGCAACACTTAATGATTTAAGATTATTAATAATCGAGCTTGATAATGTATACCAAGATTTACTAGACGACTTAATTAAGTCTGGATACAATATTGATAAACAAATAATCGCCTAAATTTTTTACCATAAAAACCCTTACATATAAGTATGGGGCTTTGATCATTGTCACCATTACTATATCTTTCGTTATATGCTATTTATAAAAAACCAATCTACATTGACCTCCCTTAGATTACTATGTTAATTGTTGCTCTATTTACTGTGCGTTTTTGCATTTTATAAATATACTTAGCTATGACCAGGAGAGTTCTTCCACGGCCAATTGCAAGTCATCATGTCCTGGCTGCGTATAAACCAGGGTTTGCTGTATATTCGGCGTGCCGTCATTCTTTACGTGCCCCGCTAAAAGGGCTACAACATCCAGAGGGACTTTCCGCTGGACAAGTTCATGGCAAAAGGTATGCCGCAGGGCGTGGGGCGTCAGATGTGGTATCTCTGCTAGCTTGGCGTACTTTTCGACAATTAACTGGGCCGCCCTGGTAGTCATCTGTCGGCCCTGTCGGTTAGTGAATAAATAATCCGCTTCGCTATATTTCCGCTGGTTTAAGTACCGGGCCAGGGTTTTGCGAACATCAGCATTAAGCGGCACCTCACGGTATCGGTTGTGTTTTCCCAGGACGTTGACGGTGCCTTTGCGTTCAGTAACGGTAATATCAGCAGTACGGACGTTGCAAACTTCTTGCACCCGTAGTCCGGTATGGAGTAAAAACGTGATTAACGTCAAATCGCGTAAATTCCCGTATTTACGAATAGCCCGTACCAAGGCATTCTGTTCTTTGCGGGTCAGCCATTTAGGGGCCTTGTGGACTTCCACAGGGGCCTTGACGTGGGTTGCTGGGTTGTCTATGGCTTCGCCGTTAGCCACCAGGAATTCATAAATACCTTTAAGGTGGGTTAGCGTTTGGCGGACGGTAGCGGGCTTGTAATTGCTGGTAAGCCAGTTTTTAAAATTTGCTATGTCTATTTCAGTGGCTTGTCCCAGGGCCTCCAGGGGGGTACTGGGGGGTGGGTAGGGGGTCATCTTTTCCGTCCAACCAACAAACCTGGCCAGACTTGATTTAATTTGCCGCAGGGTCAGCGGGCTTTTATCTTCATTTTGACACTTTGCGAAATACTGGGTCAGCATCGGCCTTGGCCTCCTTGTTGTTATACGAAGTATTTTTAGCGGCTTAACTTCGGTGTTGGCAGCGAAGTCATGCGGCTTTGCTGGCTTCAATGATAACTCTAACATCATATAACATCAAGGATATACGAAGAACTAACCACCATCGTTAACTTTGTGATTTTTGTGGATAAAATTGTGGATAATTGTCAGAATAATTTTTATTTATTGATTGATTTAAATTGTCCGTTCTATTTCCTCCAATTCCTTTTGCAGTTCTTCAATGTCTTGCTGTATTTGTTCGTCGGTTCTTAGGTCTTCCACTTTGGCCTCCACTTTCTGAACGTCGGTAAGTTTGCCACGGTTTTTCAGGACCAATTCCAGGGCTTTGATCTTAACGTGTTCGCTGCGGCCTTTCCTAGTAATTCCCTTCAAAATATTATAGGCTTCCGCCAGGAAATCCTCCATACTTCTTTCCGCTACTTCGTTTTGATATCCCACAAAGTCTTCATCCTGTTTCCAACGGTAAAGGGTTCTATCAGACACGCCAACGGTTTCAGCTACCTGGGCCATAGTCATTTGGTGTATATCGTTGGTGGCCAGGATTTCGGCGGCCTTTCGCTGGGCGGCAGTCAGGTTTTTGGCGTGGCGGCTACTCGATGCGTTTTGCGACATTTTCGGTCATTCCCCTTTCTAAAATTTCCGTGTTCCATCTATCTAATACAAACAAAAAAGGCCGTAATTTCCAGCGTCAGTTCCCTGTCAAAAAGGGATCAAACTGCCACGGAAAAGGCCATGATTTCAGCAAGAAAAGGCCCTCTGTTTTTAAAACAGTACCCCCCGGTAAATTTGTGGGGCCTTCCCTTATCATCTACTAGGTCAGCCATTACAGCGTCATACAAGTGTGTCAATCGAAAAGGGCGTCCATACTCGAAGGGTGGTGGCCGTATTCGTTATTATATATATAATTATATTTACCGTAGATTTATAATTAATTATAAAGTTATATATATAGCTGTATATTCTTAGGGTGTCGTGGAGAACACATTCCTTAGTGTCTTGCAGAACACATTCATTAATTTTATTGGGCTGTAGGGCCTTATAGAAAGTGTTGTGCGGAACACTTTCTATGTGTCGCACAGAACACATTCCACGAAAGAGGGAGGCATAGTCTTATCATGTTGGCCCTGTTCGGTATTTGCTAATTAAGTCCATACAGCAAAAAACCTGGGGGAAGCGTTATGCCTCCCCCATTTTGCTTATTCTATTACAGTGACGGCAACAGTCGCCTTCTTGATTTCCCTATTCTTAGAAACATCAGGCTGTCCGTTTTCATCCACTGGTTGAAGCGTCACCGTAAAGGTCACTTGCTGGGTAAAGCCAGCGGTTTCAGGCTTCAACAAAATAAAAACACGGTTTCCATCAACAGTAGCCCCGCCGGAAGCCAGAACGGTAGTCCCGTCCTTGTATTCATAAGACGCCATGGCAACCATAAACGGGGTGCCGTCAGTTGCCGCTATTTCCACGCCCACTTCTTTTTCCTCGCCCAGTATAAAGGTTCGCATTTCGGTACCATCCTCCTTCACTTCGTAATTTCCGCCCAGTTCGGTGGCCCCGTAGCGTTCTTCAAGTTCCTGGGCTTCGTAGCGTTCGGGTAGTTCCGTAATTTCATAATCAGGGGCACGCCTTAACAGCTTCCGCACAATTACCCGTAAAGTGTCAATAAACACCACGCCAGCCTGTAAGTATTGCACTATCCTGCTGGTGTCGGCCTTTACGGTAACAAGGGCGGCCAACTTCCGTTTACTATCCACTAAAATGACACTTTGGACCAGGGTCTTTCTGTGGGTATCCACCTGGGCTTTGGCCAAATTTGTGGCCTTGCGTAGGGTGTCGCCTAAAGCCACGATATTGATGCCCAGCCGCCTTTTCGTTTCTGCGGCTACGGTGGCCAGCTTACTGGTTTTGCGTAGGGTCTTGCTAACAGCTACCCCCTCGTATAATAGATCTTATGAAAAAACCTCCCCCCAAACCGAACAACCCACACTGGTTAAAACCAGTAAGATGAATTCTGGGTCCCCCTTGAAGGTGGTGATTACCCCTAATACTTGTTAAGTGTGTTTCTCTTTCCCTGGCCGGGTTTGATTCTGACGTCTAGCATGTTCGCCTAATCGGCAGCTCTGATAAAGTGAGGCTGTTTAAACCCGGGGGAGTGGTGTTATTGGGCATTGCCATTATTGCGCCGTAGTATTTATAATGGTCTCTGGGTAAGTTGGTAAATTCACGAAACCCGTGCAGCTAAAAGACTGCTGTGTTAAGTATGTTTCTTTTCCACCTGTGTAAGAGCTCTCACACCTAGCCTGTTCAGCATGTTAGTTGGCCTGGACAGCAGCAGGTCCAGGTTGGTCTCCCGCTTCATGTTAGTTCTGATAGCGAGTATGAGCCAGGCGTAGGGAACGGAAAAGGTAAATCCACTTACCGAGGTGTACCATGACAATACCGTTATACGTTGGTGTAGATATTGGCAAAGCTAAGAATGTGGCATGTTTCATGGGACCGGACGGGGCTGTGTTGCTGCAAAAAGAAACCTTTGATAACACCCTGATCGGTGCCCAGAGCCTGGTAACCAAGGCCAAAGAGCTTTTAATTAAGGAAAATTGTGATCATCCGGTTTTCGGGGTCGAGGCAACCTCCTTTTATCACTTCCACCTGATGAATTTTATCTTGCAAACTAGTGATCTTAAATCATATAGGACAACGGTTTACCAGCTCAACGCCAGGAACGTTAAGAATTTCAAGAAATCTTATACCCCACGGGGTAAGAACGATGCTTACGACGCCTTTGTTATTGCCGATAATTTACGATTCGGCAGGTTACCCAAACCTTATGAGGTTGATGAAATGTATCTTCCGCTGCAGCGGTTAACCCGTTACAGGTTCCACCTGGTGGGTTCGTTAATCCGTGAAAAAAGCTATTTTTTAACCATGTTGTTTTTGAAATTTAGTAATTATGGTGATGTATTCAGTGATGTCTTTGGGGCCACCAGTCGCTCGCTTATTACCGACTTTTACAGCCCTGAGGAGATTATTAATACTCCCCTTGAGGATATGGTCCAATTCCTTGTGGATAAAGGACACAACCATTTTGCAGAGCCGGAAAAGCTGGCTAAAGAGCTGAAACGCATTTCTCGGGAATCTTATCGGTTGCAACCAAGGCTTACAGATTCGGTAAATCTGATTTTGGAGACCAGTATGAACAACATCCGATTCTTTGAGCAAAGCGTCCGTAAGATAGAGAATGTGATTAACCGGGATATGGCCAAGCTCGCTAACCCATTGGAGTCGGTACGTGGTATCGGGCCTGTATACTCTGCCGGTATCATTGCCGAAGTTGGGGATATCACCAAGTTCGACAGCCAGGCCAAGCTGGCTAAGTATGCCGGTCTTACCTGGAACAGTAATCAGTCCGGTAATTTTGTGGGTGAGGACGAGCCCCTTAACAGAGCTGGCAACCGGTACCTCAGGTACTATCTGATAGAGGCTGCAGACAGCTTGAGGAGACACAATGCTGAGTACCAGGCTTACTACCAGAAAAAGTACCAGGAGGCCGCTAAACACGCTCATAAAAGGGCCTTAGTGCTCACTGCCAGGAAGTTGGTTAGACTGGTCTTTGCACTGCTTGATAAGAATAAGCTTTACCGGCCTGATTAGGGTTATGATATTTACCAATAACTGTTATAATTATACTGGACGGTATAGTTCACAGTTGTCTGCTGCCTGCTGCTTGGGCATATTATCCATCATGGTTATTCACAGGCAAAAGAAAGGTGATGGCATGTAGCATATCGTTCCGTACCGGGTATTTGTTTTCCCTGAGCTTTTCCCGGTACCGGGAAAAAACCAAAATCTTGGTTTTCCCAATTACTCAGGTACCTTAATTTAAGTGCCACGGCAGGGAAAAGGGCAATCCCTACGGCGGTCTGGTTTTTTACGCCTAAAATGAAGGGATAGTGTTTCCTAAAATTCACCCTTGACATATTACCCTAGCACTTGTTAGCTTTTTTTACGGGAGTTGTATCACCTAGAATATTTTCAAATCGGTGATAAACTTGGTCTGGTACAATGAAGTACATGCCTTTAGTAGCCAACTTAGAATCTGAGTATACTTGACCTTTCCTAATGATTTGTGGAATTAACCTTTTATGGACATTAGCCCAATTTAAGCCATGCATAGAGTTTGGTATCTCAGCTTTATCAAAAGTACTTTCATTAAGATTCTTGTAGGCATGCCAAATATCTCTATAATTATTGGTTATATCAATGCTTTGAACTTCAACTCCCGCAACTTCTTGCACCTTCTGATTTTCAATTCTTACTAAGACCCAATCCATGCTTAGCTTATTACCTGAAATTCCTACTTGGATTTCTTTTCCAGAGTTATGTCCTAGGGCTAATACAAATCCCTCCGGTAATTTATTAATACTTGTAATACTACCCACTAAATATAAAGGAATATTTCCAAAAGCATCAGTTGACACTTCTCTTAGGGTTTGGTAGTTATTGGCATAAAGTCTTTTAGGACATATTATAACTTCTGAACCATCTCTCTCACTTACAGAGCAAACACCATAAACTATAGATTGGTCATGATTAAATTTGGTACATTTGGATTTAACAAAAGGGCAAATTTCGTCTTCCCAAATATTTCGACATACTGCCGTTAAATCATCAGGTGAAAAACCAAATATTTCGACAATATCTTTACCACTAGCCCTTGGCATTAGCACATCCCCTTTTAGGATTACCATGTAAATTATGGTATTACTATATAATACGCCATATCTATAGCCATTCCTGCAAAACACTAACAATATTAATAGAATGAGGCATATCCATTCTATTGCCAGGGTATAATGATTATTTTTGATTTTAAAACTTAAAACATCCATCCTTTTATTAAGCGGTGTCCCTCAATTACATGAGGGTATACTTTATTATTTGTCAGTACTTAAAGGGTTTTGCCTATATTTAGCAAATATATATTTATTATAACAGCTTTCGGGATATCATCGTTCGTTGATACCGGCTTTTATTTTTAAAAAGGAGGTTTTTAGTTTGTCAATATTTGACAAATTCTCGTCACTTATTAATAATCTTGTGATAAAATACCAAGCTACAATTTCTACTAGATATAAGGCTATAACCAAAAGACTTAATAAAGACTTTTGGGACTCAGAATCAGAAATAAATCATAGTAGATATGTGGGGTCAATGGGCAGGGGAACTGCCATAAATGGCAAAAGTGATATTGATATGCTAATGCGGTTACCTGCAGATACTTATAGAAAATATAATGCATATAAAACCAACGGGCAGTCAGCCCTATTGCAGGATGTAAAAAAAAGCATAGCGGTAACATATCCCTCTACGGAAATAGGCGGGGACGGTCAAGTAGTAGTTGTTAAATTTAGTGACATGAAATTCGAAGTGTTACCTGTTTTCTTAAATTCAGAAGGTAATTATATTTACCCGGACTCAAATGATGGAGGGAAATGGAGGATAACCAACCCAGTTGCCGAAATTGATGCAATAAATGAATCAAACAAAACTTATAATAATAAAACAAAACATTTATCAAAAATGATGAGGGCATGGAAACAAAAAAATAATGTACCTATACCCGGAATACTCATAGATACATTAGCTTATAACTTTATGCCCACATGGAAATATAACGATAAATCATATTTATACTATGATTTTATGACAAGAGATTTTTTAAAATATCTATCAGAGCAAAATTCTGAGCAAAAATACTGGATTGCACCTGGAAGCAAGAAATATGTATACAGAAATGGAATTTTTGAATATAAGGCAAAGGTTAGTTATAATGTTGCATTAAAAGCATTAGAATATGAAGATAAGAAACAAAATTTTTCAGCTAATGGTGAATGGAAAAAAATTTTTGGAGGTTTCTTTACTGGATAATGAACAAAGAAGCATTATTATTAATAATCGCACAAAAGGGATATAATATCGGCTTCGGAAAAATGAAACATTTTATAACGTATAATATATACTGCAAAATACCCAGGGCAACAAGTTTATTTGTTATATTAATTGGTATTTTGCAATTATTAAATTTTTACAAAATAAATATATCCGTTAATACACAGGAAATAATATCAGCATGTTTGATCTTTTTGGGAATAGTAGCCTTAGTGTTAATGCTACTGCATAACGACCAAATATAGCTGGTGTAAGTTGTCCATATTTT
>JAENYS010000032.1 GCA_016841645.1 Desulfoscipio geothermicus
AAATATGGACAACTTACACCAGCTATATTTGGTCGTTATGCAGTAGCATTAACATCTAATTTTGGAAGACAGGAATATTCCGCTTTGACATCAATGCATAACTTGTTTGATTTATGGATGTCACCATAATGCAGATAACAAATACCTTCATCCATGCGCAATTCACTTCTTGACGCAGAAAACCCCCCTTCAAAATTAAATACATCTCCCATTCGCACCTCTTTCCACTTATCTAGCAGCAGATTATGCATCAGCCATTTTTTCTGCTGTTTTTTTTCGAATATAAGTCCCTCTTTTAATTCGATAGCCCTATCCCAAGCAGAAAGAATTTCAGCAATCTCTTCGCATTCGCTAGTGGAAGGAAGTTGCAATTCGAATTTTAAAAACTGTGAGAAATGCACTCTTTGTTTTTCAATAAGACTTCCGGCTGCCATTTTATTGTAATAGTTAATTAACCTGTCACTTTTAAGAAAATAATCCATAAAAATAATATGCTTTTTATCTTTGCATGAAAATACATCATAATACCCGGAAACTGAAATCGGATAAATTCCTTTATATCTGGCAACAGCACCAAAGCGAAGATTCATGGGGTTATATACAAATTGATTTTCTCTGACAATCTTGTACGTGTCTTCAATCTTATGAACCAAGAAACCCCTTTCATATCTTTCACTTTTTGGAATAACACCATTCTCTATTGTAAGACTGTACAAAGGATAATCCTCAATATCAACTGTAAAATCAGACACTGCGCTAAATAAATTAACAAATTTATATTTATCCCAATCACCCGGCACGATACCAATTTCTGTCTTCTTGTACCCTTCCGGTGCTATGCTTTTTTGAATCTGCTCAATACGTTTTTTTATTTCAGGCTTCAATAATTTCACCTACATTTATCTAGAAAATTGTGCCAATAAATTAAACCGTCAAGGACTAAGGACTTCTTGACAATTAAATTCTTTCCTATTTAGTCGTCCCCTTTCACTTTTATTTCATTTTTACCTGTTATTCTTTTCGGCTCTCCCTTTTCAAGTTGCTTGATGCTTTTATCGGGAGTGGGCAGGTCTTCAGGCATGGTTCCGCCCAATTTTTTAATAGTGTCCCGAACAGTTTTGCCCACAACATAATGAGTTTGGTTGGCCTTTTCTTTCCCCTTAACATTATCTCTTCTTATTTTTTCATCAGTTTGGGTTGCCCGGAACAAATTTGCCGCAAGCTCCGTACCGCCCATGTGGTCGAGTATCTTTTGAATTTTCTTCAAGCCTTTTCTATTATGTATTTATTTAGCGCCCAACCCCCCGTAAAGACCCTGATAGCCTTTGTTATGAAAAACCGCGCATTTTTGCCCAGTTTCAATACCCGCCATCTGTGCAGCTTCAGCCAACGATTTATTGTGTTCACGGATTTCCTCTCGGATAGCCAAACGTTTTACATTTTCATCCAGTTTATTAAAATCATCCTGCATCTCCTGCCGCCTAGTTTGCACAGCAACATAGGTTTGTCCAAGGGCTACAACTCTCTTTCTCGGATCTGCATTCTGTACAATCAAATAGCATGCGTATCGAGAAAGTTCAATTTCTCTAATCTCTCTTTGAGTATTTGAGCCTATATCAACCATTTTCGTGACCTCGCGAAAATGGTTTTCTACATTGATATTCTCTGTTTTTACAGGCTTTCTTTGCTTTTTCCAGGACTTTATAAAAATTTTCCCAGCGGGCATATTCAAGAACCGGAGCCAGCTCCCTCGCCAGCCAGTACTCCGCCCCATAATCATTAATATGCTTAATTTCCTCAAAGGTTTTATCGCTATATTTTTGAATATTGCTCATAATCCCAACTTCTTAAGATACTTGGCCATCTGTGCTTCCACTTCGGCAAGCTCTTTTTGGATATTGGCAATATTATTTTTTACTTCTTCAATATCCACCAAGGCCTCTTCCTCAAAAGTATCAACATACCGGGGGATATTCAGATTATATTCGTTAGTTTTAATCTCGTCGATGGTTGCCACATGGGCGAATTTTTCAATATCTAAACGGTTTTCATAAGCTTTAACAATATCATCAATGTTTTTTGTTTCCAGCCTGTTCTGATTCTTATCCTTTTTGTAGCGGAGGTTGCCCTTTTCATCCTTGCCGGATGCGTCAATAAAAAGCACATCATCACGATTGCGGTTTTTCTTAAGCACTAAAATACAGGCTGGAATGCCGGTGCCGTAAAACAGGTTTTCAGGTAAACCGATAACAGCATCCAATATATTTCTTTCAATTACGGCCTGCCTTATCCTTCCTTCGGACGCACCCCTAAACAAAACGCCATGGGGAGCAACGGCGGCAATTCTGCCGCCGCTCTTTAGACTGGCTATCATATGTAGCAAAAATGCCCAGTCGCCTTTACTGGCAGGAGGTACTCCCAGGTCAAAGCGGTGATACTTATCAAGTGACGCTCCCATCTTGAATTCTTTGCCCTTGCCGGTCGTTTCGCCACCGGTATTAAAACCTGCCGCCCATTTATCCTGCGAAAAAGGCATGTTGGCCACGATAACATCAAACTGCATAAGATTTCCGTCGGAGTCCAAGTGCATTGGGTTGGCAAGGGAATCGCCCCAGGCAATCCTGGCGTCCATTATTTCATGGATAAACATGTTCATTTTGGCCATAGACCAGGAGGACCCGTTCATTTCCTGTCCATACAGCGCAATAGTCTTCACATTGCCATTTTCCTTGGCAATGGCTTTTTTCCCGGTTTTAATGAGCAGAGACCCGGAACCGCACGTTGGGTCATACATGGTGTCGCTTATTTTAGGATTAACAATGCAGGCCATCAACTCCGAGACTTCGGGCGGGGTAAAGAAGGATCCGGCTTTTTTACCTGCCTGCCTGGCAAACTCGCCAATCATATACTCAAAGGCATCGCCTATGGTGTCGGCTACCACTTTGCCTTCATCAGGCTGGATCGAAGAAGGACGTAAATCAAGGGGTTCAAAATCTTCCAGCAGCTCCCTTAGCCGGGTATTTTTTTGCTTATGATTGCCCAACATGGCCTCACTATTAAAATCAATATTTCTAAATATCCCTGTAAATAGTGCAGGGTTATCATCTTCTATTCCCCTCAAAGCGATATTGATGAGTTCCCCCAAGTTGTCGTTATATCTGTTTTGATAAAGCCAGGGAAACATGTTTTTTCCCTTGATAACAAAAGGAAGTCTGCTTATCGCTCTTTGTACCCTTACCGGGTTATTATATTTTTTCTCCAACTTTTCAACCTTTTCCAGATAGGTGTCACTTAGATATTTTACAAAAAGCATGGGCAAGATATAATCTTTATAATTGGCTGCATCTATAGCTCCCCTGAAAGTATTCGCACCTCTCCAAAGCGCTGCCTCAATGTTTTTTCTCGTAGTTGTCATCATCTTCCTCCTAAGCGCTTGCCGTGATGTTATTTATTACTGCCGCCATAAGCCTTTGATCTTCTTTAATCAAATTCTCAAGCAGTTGTTTTCGTTGTTTATATAGCAGCCACATCTGGCCAATTGTTTTTTGTTTATCATAGTGTATGGCGGGAATATCCAAGGCTGCCAATGATCTTGCGGATATAGATTTTATTGCCGCAACCGAACCGACAATATTACTATTTAGCCAGGCCATGCCTTGATTTTCCAGCAGACAGGCTATATATGCCGGATAATAATCTTTGGACACACGAATAACAAAGAGATTACTTGAAAAAACCGTGTTTGACATGTCCTCAATTACCAGCGTTGCAATATCCGGATTCAACCGTTTCAGTAAAATATCATTCTTTCGCACAAAATAACTATCATCAATGGGGGTATGTCTTTTTATTTCTGAAATACTCTGTATATCATTAAAAATTCCCAAATGGTACGGCTGTATAAATTTATATATTATCACACCTTCGGCGTTTGCTTTCCCCGGCAGCTTGGTATCGGCCACACCGTTTAATATATTGGCTATTTTCTCGAGTTTTACCTTTCTTAGTATCGTCACATTTTCACACCCTTTAGCTGACATTTCGGGAAAACATTTGCAGCCGGCTCAATAGAAGCCAAAGCCACTACTCTTATGATAGTGGCTTTGGCATTTAGAAAAATTAACCTTTTAATGAGAATCGGTCTTTTCCGCGATCATTTTTCCATATTATTACGTCTGCAGTAGTAATATCAACATGTTAGCCAAATTACTTTGCCGAATCCGAACAAGTCCAATTCGGCCAGTTGTCGCTTTTATCTCGGTTGTTGCGCCAGTGCAGCGGTTGGAGATTGTTAAGGTCATCTGCTCCACCCTTGGCTACCGGCTTCTCGTGGTCAATTTCCCAACCAAATTCAGAATTGACGTTGCCATAATCAGCGAACCTTATCCACTTACCACACCGGTCTTTTCTGAATTCGCTTGGGTTGTATTCTGGAATAATGGTGGCCTTGTTCCATACTGCCAAGATCGTTCGCGGCCCAAATGATTCATTCAGAATCGTGCGATTTGGCTGATGTGTCATATATTCTCCTTTCCGAGACAAAGCGCATTCACCAGCAAAACCACAAATATCTTGCCTTTAGAGTGTGTTTTACAGTATTATGGATTAAGAAGATATATAAGCTGATTTTCAGCGCCAAGTTCAAGAATGGCCTGTTCTTGGACTTGTTTTTTTGTCTCTATTTTTACTCTATAGCCCTCTCTAGAATAGGGTTATACCAATAATTACATTATAGCTAAATAATTTCCTCTGTCAACTATGTTTTACTTGTGTTAAACATTAACATGAAACTGTCGTCTATAATTCAGCATAAAGATTCAATTATGTTATATTTTTTAATTGTTAAATCATAACATCTTCTGAACATACCGATGCTGTTAATTATACTTTATTAAAATGCTAAGGCGATCATCGTCGACTCTCCACCGGTTTTTTCCTGTGTTCAGCTCGTAAAAGCAACAAGGGCCTCCTCACTTAAAACAGTGAGATGCCCTTGCCTTTATTATTTCTAGCAAAGAGACAGGGATTCGAATCCTGGAGGCCACTCATCACAGCTTACTCGATTTCGAGTGGTTATAATCTTATCCTTTAAATCTAAGCTACTTTTTTTATATTTTATACATTAGGCTATTAATAATTTGTTTGGCCAGAGCGTCCCCGAGCACAATAAAAGGCACGTTCACACTGTCTATGAATTGATAGCCATAATTATGTTATTGTTATTCAAAGAATCACTCATCCCTAAAGCGGTATACCTAACCTTAAGACATTAGCTAAAATCTTAACCTATGTATTTTAATAATTACCACTTGCATGGGGTAGTGCCCCATAGTTGCATTTTGTCCTCCATGATGCGCTCAAAGTGCCGGGGTTCTGTAGTCCTGCGCTACAGAACCCTTATTTTTCATCCGGATCAAAGTATGGAGGTAAGTTAAGTTTGAATATTTTTTTGCATAGTTATTATTTAGGTCCTATTTCTTTTACAGCTTATTTTCATAGTAAGAGCTTTTAACACATGGTTTTATTGAATTATCAGCTTAAAAAATCAAGTATACGCCGAACCGGAGTGCCGATTAGGACCTTTTTTTGAAATAAGTCTACCATTAATAATTTTATATCATGCCCTTAGCCCCGGCAAATAGGGTGTTGTATTCCATACATAAGCACCTTCTGTAATTCTTTGTCTTAAATAGCGCGCGCTAAATTTAGAACTGTTTAAAGCTATAATACTGACAAGTGGTACAAGGGTTATGCCTTATCAAGTAGTATACGCATGAACCAGGGTGCCGTTTAAGGCCTTTTTTTAGAATGGGTTTACCCTTCTATTATAATATTTTTATCTGCCCCAAGCCCCCGGTAAATGGAATATAACCATACTCCCTTGGACCTATCTTCTGTTTTTATTAATTTATGAACCGTCTTTAGGGTCCCCCCGACCCAGCGGCAACGTCAATCCTGGACTATCCTCCAAAACACCGCCCAGTTCTCCGGGTATAAATGAATCACGGGATTGTTTCCTCAGCCCTTGACGACTGCCCGACATCACTACCCCATCACGATACATGGACCATAAGCCTTGGTCATCCCCGGGTATATATTTCTCGCTGATATACCTGAAGGTATTGTATTCCATACATAAGCACCTCCCATGATTATTATGCATTAAATGCACGTGCTAAATTTGAGCTTGTTTTAGGTTTAATACTAGCACAGTGGTGCAAATATTAAATATTGGGATACAAGCCCACATATTTAAATTAACACCCTGTTTCTCTTGGAAGCTTCGTTTTAGATAGTCTATTTGGTAATTTTACCCATATTTTTCTGGCTACATACCGGCTAAATCTAGCTAGATCTTCTGTATCTAATAACCTGCTACGCTGGTGATGATTAGGCTTTATACCGCACAACCCACCAATGTTAAAGCTATGAAGTATGCTTTTAAAAACTAAATGGCTACCGTCGGCTGCACCTAGTTTTAGGCATAAAAAAAGACCAAGAAGCTACATACAGCATGAATAACAATAATTCCTTGGTTTTTATGATTTATCATGGTTTCATTTGTTATGGCAGCTAATTGGAGGTTTTATATGCCTAATACCTAATGCGGTTTAATTATTTTCTTACGGTTTAACAAGATATAAACTATTGCTGCAATCACAGGCCAATGATAGATGCAGCGAATTGGGGCGGTAAAGATATTTCAACTAAAATCCCAACACCAACGGCAATGAAAGCCAAGAAATTTCTTTGTTATCATCATTGTAATATTGTAATATTGGCTGCTCGCCTTCTTCAATATTGCCCGGTTAATAGGCTATTTTTATGGTAATGGTGTTGTCTCGGAATTCCTTACTTCCCGTAGTACTGATATCATAAACATTTCCACATAGTTTAAGCATCATACCTGAAGTTGTAATGCTGTTTTGCTCGCTGATACTTAACTTTTTAAGTCACCCGATCAGGTGACATTTATAATGAAACATTTCTTCTATTCCTCAAGAGGAGAGGGACGCGACTAGCCCATCGCATTCAATAATTCCAACTACTCACGCCCAAAGAAAGCTTACAAAAAAGCCAATAAGACACTTTTCAAAACCTAAGGTCTTATTGGCTTTATATCATGTATATTCCTATCATGAAAATATTACTTGTTTTCACACTCTATTATCATAGATCAAACAGAAAATATTATTGGTTGCCAACAATAGGGGCCTTCATCTTAGGCAATCCGCCATTTTCCAGTAATAATACAAACTTTTCAACCAGTGTCGGATCGAACTGTACACCTGCACAACGTTTTAATTCTTTGATCGCAGACTCATAACTCATGGCTTTACGGTATGGACGGTCGCTTGTCATTGCGTCATAGGCATCTACAATAGCTAAAATTCTACATTCAACCGGAATATCTTGACCCTCAAGTCCCAAAGGATAACCCTTACCATTCCACCATTCATGATGTTTCAGTATCCAATCGGCAATGGGAAGAAAATCTGTCAAAGAACGTGCTATGCGATAGCCAATCTCACAATGCCTCTGTATTTCTTTTATTTCCTTTGAGGTTAGAGGACCCGGCTTAAAGATAATATTTTCAGGAATAACTACACTACCAATATCATGAAACCGGGCGAATAGACGTAAATCAGCTACACTACTTTGGGGAAGTCCTTGCTCCATTGCCAATGCTACAAACAAATCTTGCAGCCTGTTAATATGCTCCTTATTACTAAATTCCCTTGTTTCCAAAGTTTTATTAATATTTCGTACCAGATCATTGTGAATTCTTTGGCTATGGTGTAGTTTTTCTCGATACATGTTTCTATCGGCGTCATTAAATACAGCAGCTATCTCAACATTAGCCTTGCTTCTTAGAGAGAAACCAATTGACAGACTTAATGGTATGATAATGTTTATTTTATTAGAATTATAGCTGGCGACAGCTTCACGAATCATCTTGCAAGAGTCTTGAATTTCCGCTAGAGATATATTTGGCAGGAGTACAGCAAATTCATCGCCTCCGATCCGAGCTATCACATTCTCAAAGTTAAACGATGACTTAAAAATATCGGCAGTTACCCTTAGAATACCATCTCCTGAACTATGTCCTAATAAATCATTAATAAGTTTAAGTGTGTCTACATCACAAATAATGATACCTATCGGATCATTACACGCAGTTTCCAAGCGCCTCATTTCTTGTTCAAAAAAACCGCGATTATATAGTCCGGTAAGCGAATCGTGCGAACTCGCATATTGAAGTTTAATATTTACCATTTCAAGTTCTTCTGTTCTTTCTTTTAAGTCCCTTGTAACTGTGTCAACCAACTGGGTTAATGCTTTTAATACTTTGCCGCTCCTATTGGCAACATTATCTTGATTCTCCCCAGCCTCGTTGTCTATTTTCCCAAGATATGTTAATTCTTCTGCTTTTGCCATTGGCATCCTCTCATAGCCGGATGATTCAGACAATACTAATATAGTCATAGTAACATTCATTAATTGAATAGTATTGTCGATATAGAAGAATTCACCACTTGTAAAAAAGCCTGCCGTAGGCGCAATTTCTTGAAACGGCAGCGTTTCAATTTGAGTAGATTCCTGAAGAAACACTCTCCGACAAACACAGGAATAGATAAAAATGCTCTCGGCGGGTTGTCTCCTGGTTATTTGAATTAATTTATCAATTCCTTCAATAATTTTTTCGACATGTCCATAACTAAAACGAATCTTTTCCCCTTCAACGATATCGGCTATGAAACTAATTGAATCATCATCATAACAAAAGAACGGACATCTGGCTATTTCTATGCCATACCGATTTGTAATAAGCGGAAACTCAGCTACATTACGAATATTGGAGGCATCATCTACACCAAGATATTTCCGGTAAACTTGATAAGTTGGCATATGATCAATCGTATATACACGAAACCCATCAGAATTTGTAATCGTCATTTCTTTGCCTATTGGTTGCCAACCTAGATGCCAGTGACGGTTAACGATCAAACGATCTCCTTCAAGTACAACTCCAACGACACCACGATTTGTAACCTCCCCGTCGCAAAAAACATACCCTTGTTTAACCGAAAAATTATCCCCCGCATTGCCTCCAGCTACAGGTAATTGAGCATTAACGGACCGTACTCCCTCCAACATTTGGTTAGCATTTAGCGTCAAACCGGTCGCAAACAATATTAATAACTTTGCCTTACTACTATAGAGCTTGGTTGCAATAGCACGTCCCAATCGGTAATCGCTCATATCTCCCCTTGCAGCAAAAGCAGCTTTAATTTTGCTATGATGGAAAACAGAGAAAGATAAAACTGTTTTTAGCCCACTAACTAACCCATTCATGATTTCACCACTAGTTGTTGTCCCAATCACTCGAGCCCTGGGTAGCAACTCACAGATTTGTTTAGACAACTCAACTATAAAGTCCTTATTACAAATACCACAAAAAACCTGGACCAGAACCTCACAATTAACATTGGCAAAGAAGGTTTCGTGATGGTTATTAACAAACTTTTTGAGACTTATGTAGTCTTCATAATATGTGTTGATTGTCTCCATCTTTATTCCTCCAATGTATTATCGTGATAAATAAATTCCTCAAAATTAAAAAAATCAGGCCTACTCGCCTGAAGATTAGTCCAAATAGCAAGCTGGCGATAATCGATACATTTTAACAAGTTTGTTTATTGTTAATTCGCCAAGCCTTTTTATCATTGTAATCTTCCCATAAATTTAGCCATTAATCAAGGCTTTTTCAAAATATTTGCGTTTTTTAGTAAAAAAAGGCTGCATAAAAGTGCAACCAAACAAAATCTTTGTATCATAATTTTTTATTTTTTAACCGCCAAGCGGACAACATATCGTTATCACGATAAACTACCAGGAATTTCTCACAAAGAACTCCTAGCAATAGACCCAATAAAAGTTGGTAAAAACCAAGTCTATACCATTGCTGACCAGTTTTTGGCCCAAGAAGAATTCATTGAGAAAAGCCTGCGAGAAACAGAAATTAATCCAATGTATATTTTGAAGGACATTGCGTTAATAATTCTTTGGGTAAAAAAGGTCGTTTCAAAGAAAAAAGATCCAATTGTCCTTTGGTTACCTTGACGATATTAGTGGATCAGCGAGGCTTTCCGATTTTTAGCCGGATATACCGGGGCAATCAAAGTGAACCCCAAACCCTGGAAGAAGTTTTAAACCGCATTTATTTATATCAGTACTAGCTCATCACTTGCTCATTAGTATCGAAACCCGACTACGGGAGCAGGGGGATACACGCCAATGGTCGACTGTTAAAAAGGTTCTTGTTACCCATACGCGGAATGCCGTGATTTTACATGGTGAAGAAAATAAAGTTTATTGTCTCCGACTTTCTGGTCAGCCAGAACCAGATCACAAGGATATCTATAAAAAGATAGAAGTAAAAGATCCTTTAAAAACAAAACAAACAATTCTATACGGTAGAATGTAGTACCAAATTTTTTAAAAAAATGCAGCTATCACAGGTGCGTTAGGGTTTTTAAGGTAAAAGTTGGGTTAGACTATAAAGATGTTTTTTCCGACCGCCGTCGACTACGACAGTTTATCAGGCGCAAAAAAACCAAGGAGCAATCGCCTGAATAGCAATACCCCTTGGCTTATATGTATATTGGCGGAGAGACAGGGATTCGAACCCTGGAGACCGCTCATCACAGCCTACTCGATTTCGAGTCGAGCGCCTTCGACCAACTCAGCCATCTCTCCATGTTCAAAACAAAAAGCTAATTTTTATTTTCCCTCAATTCCCTGAAAAAATTTTTAAGAATTGCCCGGCACTCATCCTCAAGTACACCGGATACCACCGCCACCTGATGATTAAAGCGCGGTTCCCTTACGATATCCATAATGGAGTCAATTGCGCCCGCCTTGGGATCCTGGGCACCATACACCAAAGTTTGTATCCTGAATTGAATCATAGCCCCGGCACACATGGGACATGGTTCCAACGTAACATAAAGTACTGCGCCGTTTAGTCTCCAATTACCAATATGACGGGCTGCCTGCCTCAATGCCATAATTTCCGCATGTGCGGTGCTGTCTATCAACGTCTCCCGCAAATTGTGACCCCGGCCAATAATTTTATCGCCTAGTACCACCACCGCACCAACAGGCACTTCACCTAGATCGTAGGATTTTTGAGCTTCCGTTAGGGCTTCGCGCATATACCCGGCCTGATTCAATAAAGGTTCCCCTTTAAAAAAAATGGTGCGCCTGGAGAGACTCGAACTCCCGACACGCGGTTTAGGAAACCGCTGCTCTATCCTCTGAGCTACAGGCGCATAATGCTGTTTCATATAATTCATTAATAAAATGCAGCGACACAATTAGTATATACTTTTGTGTCGCCGTAAAAAATTTTGGCGTGCCTGAAGGGACTCGAACCCCCAACCTTCTGATCCGTAGTCAGATGCTCTATCCAATTGAGCCACAGGCACATATTATTTTTCATCCGTAATAAATTCACCAGCACCGCAAACATTATTTTAACAAAATCAATCGTAAAAGTCAACTAATAAAAAATGCAAATATTATAACTAAAGTTTACCTTACAGAAAACCACGGATTAAATCCGTGGTTTTCTCTGGCGGAGAGACAGGGATTCGAACCCTGGATACGAGTTTTAGCTCGTATAATCGCTTAGCAGGCGACCGCCTTCGACCTACTCGGCCATCTCTCCGTACTGTCTTAGGTAATTAAAATGGCGGAGGAGGTGGGATTCGAACCCACGGAACCCGTGAAGGTTCAACGGTTTTCAAGACCGCCTCCTTAAACCGCTCGGACACCCCTCCAGTTAATTTCATCAACCAGAGACAATAAAAAGTATAACACAGTATAAGTTTAGTGTCAATAAATCCGTTACTTTTCGATAGTGTTAATTTATCTCTTTAATGCCACCCATGTACGGATGTAATACTGCCGGTATTTTCACCGTACCGGTATCGGTTTGATAGTTTTCTAATATGGCGGCTACGGTACGGCCAACAGCCAGCCCGGAGCCGTTTAAAGTGTGTACAAATCTGGGTTTTACTTTACCTTCCCGGTACCTAATGTTAGCCCGCCGGGCCTGAAAATCTAAAAAGTTACTGCATGAGGAAATTTCTTTGTAGTTATTATAACTGGGCAACCAAACCTCTAAATCATAGGTTTTAGCAGAGCTAAAACCTAAATCACCGGTACTAAGGGTAACCACCCGGTAGGGAAGCTCCAACAACTGCAATACTTTCTCAGCATTTAGAGTCAATTGCTCCAGTTCCGCAAAAGAATCCTCCGGGCGGACGAATTTAACAAGTTCCACTTTATTAAACTGGTGTTGCCTGATCAGACCCCGGGTATCACGTCCGGCTGCTCCCGCCTCGGCCCTAAAACAAGCGCTAAAGGCACAATGATAAATGGGCAGTTTGTCTCCATTCAATATTTCATTATTATAAAGATTGGTTACCGGTACTTCGGCGGTAGGTATTAGATAATAATCTGTATTTTCTACCTTAAACATATCCTCGGCAAATTTAGGTAGTTGGCCTGTGCCGATCATACTGTTGCTATTAACCATAAACGGAGGTATTATCTCTATATAACCATGTTCCCTCGTATGAACATCCAACATAAAATTAAATACGGCTCGTTCAAGAGCTGCACCTGCTCCTTTATAAAAGGTGAATCTGGCACCAGTAACCTTGCCGCCCCGTTCAAAATCCAATATATCCAGCGTCTCTCCGATATCCCAGTGTGGTTTGGGATCAAAATCAAACTGCCGGGGTTCACCCCAACGCCGCAATTCAATATTATCGCTTTCATCAATTCCTTCGGGCACACTATCATCAGGAATATTGGGAATAGCCAGCAATACCCGCTGCAGTTGCTGGTCTAAAACTCTAATTTCTTCATCTAAATTCTTGATTTCATCAGAAACCTGACGCATTTCCAATACCAAATTCTCAGCCAATTGGCCTACCTTTTTCAATCGGCCTATTTCCTCGGAAACCACGTTACGCTTATTTTTAAGTTTTTCAACCTTAACCAGTTTTTCCCTCCGGCGCTCATCAAGCTCCAAAAATGGATCAAGCGAAATACTAGATCGCCTTTTTTGCAGTGCCGTTTTAACAACTTCCGGATTATTTCGGACAAATTTTAAATCCAGCATTTCAGAAAGCCTCCACAAGCAGTAGAAGTACATGCTATTAATTCCGTTTACTTCATAAATATAATACATGGCAAAGCAACTCAGTAGAAACTATTTTCACTAACACAAAACTAATTACGAGCTTTACTACTATTATAACTGTTCAGTATCTTTATAAAACAAAAATGTCGGCTTGCGCCGACATAATTGTACCACATTTATACATACAAGTAAAACTACAGGCTTATAAACTTAACATCAAGCACACCATCTACCTGCGCAATGGCTTTTAAAGTATCTTCAGGCACTGGACAATCAACAGAAAGCATCATCACGGCTTTGCCGCCAATTTCCTTGCGTCCCACCTGCATGCTGGCAATATTAATATTGTGTTCACCGATTAACGTGCCCACGGGACCAATTATCCGGGGTTTGTCCATGTGCGGTATATAAAGCATATTTCCTTCGGGTACAGCATCAATCCTATAACCGTCGACCATCACTATGCGTGGGTCATTTTCCTGGAATAAGGTTCCGCATACCGTTTTATCACCCTTATCCGATATCACTTTCAAGGTAATCAAACTGGCATAGCCTTCGGCCTGGCCACTAACAGTTTGCTCAACGATAATGCCACGATTTTTAGCTAGCAAAGGTGCGTTAATAAAGTTTACCGATTCTTGCAAAATAGGATCCAGGAAACCCTTCAACACTGCAGTGGTAACAGGCTTGACATCTTCCTGAGCCAGGTCACCATTGTATAGAATTTCTAACTTATTTACCCGTCCTTCCACCAGCTGAGCCTGGAATTTACCTAGTTTTTCAGCCAGCTTTAGGTAGGGCTGAATCTTGGACATTACCTCGGGTTTAACCGAGGGAACATTTACGGTATTACGAACAACATTACCATGAAGCGCATTCACTATTTCCACGGATACATCTATAGCTACGTTAAGCTGTGCTTCTTCAGTGGAAGCACCTAAGTGTGGGGTAGCGATAAAATTATTCAATTCGAATAATGGACTGTCTGTAGTTGGTTCTTTAACAAAAACATCCAGCGCGGCACCGGCTACTTTACCAGACTGCATGTACTTATAAAGAGCTTCCTCATCTACAATACCACCACGAGCACAGTTAATGATCCGCACCCCGTCCTTCATGGCAGCAAAAGCTTTGTCGTTCAGCATATTAGTGGTCTCTTTGGTTTTAGGCATATGCACGGTTATAAAATCAACTGCCGGGAATAACTGGTCCAATGCAACCAGCTTAATTCCCATATCCGCTGCCTTTTCTTCGGAAATATACGGATCATACGCTATGATATCCATTTCCAGGGCCTGGGCGCGCTGGGCAACTGCCGTGCCGATTCTGCCCAAACCGATAACCCCCAGTGTTTTACCCCGGAGCTCTACACCTACAAAAGAATTCTTATCCCATACACCATTTTTCAATTTTGTGGCTGCCTGTGGAATATTCCTGGCTAAGGCCAGCATCAAAGCAACAGTATGTTCAGTAGCAGCAATTGTGTTGCCGTCAGGAGCGTTAACCACCAGCACACCGTGCTGGGTAGAGGCGTCAAGGTCAATATTATCCACACCGACACCAGCCCGGCCTACGATTTTTAATTTAGAAGCATTTTCCAATACCTTAGGGGTCACCTTAGTGGCACTGCGCACAATCATCGCGTCATAATCACCGATTACAGCAGTTAGCTCATCTTCAGTCATTTTAGTACCCACAACCACTTCTATATCCGATTCTTTGTATAGTGGTTCTAAACCTTCCGGCGAAACATCATCCATAGCTAAGACTTTATATTGTTCCATTATTTACACCTCCAAAAAAACTTGCTGAGCAACTTTAACATCGACACCTAACTCAACCGGGTAGCCAACTTTTTGCAAAGCCATTTCCAACCCACCAATAGCAACTATTATATCCATTTTATCGGCAAAACCCATATGAGCAATACGGAAAATCTTATTTTTTAATTTACCTTGGCCATCCGCAAATGTTATTTTGTATTAATATCATCCTCCTTTAATAAATACTAGTAATATCATGTATATTGTATGAGTTTATGATAACCAATACTTATATAAAAAATAAACCCCCCATCCCTATAATATTAATTCACAGGGACGAGAGGTTTTTCTCCCGCGGTACCACCCATATTGATTTGTTTAGTATGTAATAACATGCTAAACAAAGCCTCTTCGTTCAAGTAACGGAACTATCCGTGCCCGCCTACTGCTTTTTTCAGCGAACCCCCTACGGGGAGCCTTTTCACCAAATACAATCACCGGTTCACACCAAGCACCAGCTCTCTGTGGAGTGCATATGGTTACTTTACCCCTACATCGGGTTTATTTTATTTAAAATTATAAATTAATACTAATTTTACTATATACAACTTTTTTTTGCAACAGTTTATATCTTTTGTCTAGCAATATTTTCAATAAAATACCGGTGCATGCGTAAGTCATTTGTTAATTCCGGGTGAAAAGCAGCTACAAGAAAGCGACCCTGACTTGCACATACTATTTTATCTGAACAACGTGCCAAGACATTTATACCTTTAGAAACCTCTGTTATATAAGGAGCCCTAATAAATACCGCCCGGTACGGTTCAGCACCTAATACAGGTATATCTAAATCAGTTTCAAAACTATCTACTTGTCGCCCAAAAGCATTTCGTTCTACCTCTATATCTATCAAGGCAAGTGTTTCTTGCTGAGAATTTCTTATATGTTTAGCTAGCATAATCAACCCAGCACAAGTACCAAAAATTGGCATACCTTGATTAGCCAAATCTATTATTGGCTTCATTAAATTAAAACCATTTAATAATTTACCCATGGTAGTGCTCTCACCACCGGGAATCACCAAAGCGTCAACACCTTCAAGTTCAGACGTTTTCTTTACCTGGCGAGTTGAAACGCCGCATTTATCCAGCAAATACTGGTGTTCCCGAAAGGCACCCTGTAAGGCAAGTACTCCAATAAGCATCACTATCTCCTATTACCAACCTCTGTCTTGCATTCGCTGTTCCGGAACAATAGTAGATATTTCAATGCCAGGCATGGCTTCACCTAGGTCACGGGAAATCTCCGCTAATATTTTAGAGTCATTATAATGCGTAGTGGCAACAACAATAGCCTTGGCCCTTGACTGCGGATCTTTGGATTTAAATATCCCCGAGCCGACAAAAATACCGTCGCAGCCCAGCTGCATCATTAAAGCGGCATCTGCAGGGGTTGCAATACCTCCAGCGGCGAAATTAACTACCGGCAATTTGCCATTATTGGCTACCTCTAAAAGTAATTCGTAGGGTGCACCTATATTTTTGGCTGCACTCATCAGTTCTTCCTTCGGTAAATTTTGCACCCGGCGTATCTCACCCATCACCATACGCATATGGCGGACAGCTTCCACCACGTTGCCTGTGCCAGGTTCGCCCTTGGTACGAATCATAGCCGCACCTTCGGCAATGCGCCTGAGAGCTTCACCAAGATTACGAGCGCCACATACAAAAGGCACTTTAAAGGAATGTTTATCTATATGATACTGGTCATCCGCCGGTGTTAACACTTCACTTTCGTCTATATAATCAACACCTAAAGATTCCAATATTTGTGCCTCTACAAAGTGACCAATTCTAGCTTTAGCCATTACCGGTATAGTTACCGCATCCATAATACGCATAATAATAGTAGGATCAGCCATCCTGGCTACACCGCCAGCTGCTCGTATATCAGCAGGTACCCTTTCCAATGCCATAACTGCACAGGCTCCCGCGTCTTCAGCTATTTTTGCTTGTTCGGGGGTGGTAACATCCATAATTACACCACCCTTAAGCATTTCCGCCAAACCCTTTTTAACTGTCCATGTTCCTTTTTCAGCCACGGTTTCAGCCATATAATACTCCTCCAATCAACTACGATCACTAAAATATTTTACAGTATTCCCATAATAAAAACAAGTTGGTTTAAAATTAGAAAAAAATATTGGTTTATAGAATACAAAACGCCACAATTTATCAATGTGGCGTTTGTATATGTTTATTATAAACTTAAATCCGGCAACGACCTACTCTCCCGGGGCAGATACCCAAGTACCATC
>JAENYS010000033.1 GCA_016841645.1 Desulfoscipio geothermicus
TGATTGAAAACCCATTTTCATGAGTGGGTTGTGATTAAAGATCATGGATGTTAGGCTGGCTTCGTCCTGCAGTTCTTTAGGGCCACGGAATTGTTTGTTAAATACGTTCTGGAAACGGGGGACACTTACAAACAGGGCGGGCACGGTGTCAATGGGCCTTTCCCGCTTGACGTGCTGTATTACGCGGGCCACCAGGAATTCATTCAGCACGGCCACCGCCGCTGTAGTTTTTCCGGTGCCGGTGCCTTTGGGGTTCTCCTTGTTCGGGACTGCATACAGATAAAGGCCCATATTTTGCCCCTGTACGAAGTCCAGAACGTGGCTGCAGTAACGGGTTATCACTTCCCAGGCCGCCGGGTTCGCCTCCCGGAAAGGTAGTTGGCCAGCTACCATAAAGCCGTATGACTTCGGAATGTCCGCCAGCCCCCACAGCCCGCCGGTTCCTGTTTCTCCTTGCAGCTTCGTATAGGGAAAGCATAAGTGGTTACATTGGCCGGGGTCGCCCGCCCGCTTGCATTTGTGGGCCAGTAAGCATTTATCCTGTATTACGTCTATTGGTCACACCTTCTTCCTGTACAAGGTGTAATTGGTTAGTAAATTATTTCCCCTTGCATAATGTCACTGCTTCCGTTGGTAAACAAAATGGCCCTCAACCGTGCCTTGTATTGTTGCAATTCTTCTTTTGTGGGGGCGGTGTCGTGTCTACGTTAGGGTGGTTGTATTCATAACGGCAGTCTTTACTGCAAAACTTTCTTTGGAGGCGGTTTGTTAGTTCTTTTCCGCAGTTAAGACAGTTTTTAGGAAAAATTTCCGGTTTGGCCTCGTCCTCCTGGGGTGGGTTATATTCTTTCATAACTTCTACCAACGTGGGCTTTTTAAGGGCAAACTTTTTCTTTCCAACAATTTTTATATAACCTTTTCTAACCAGTTGGTTAACGGCATACTGAGTTGATTGTGGGTTAAAATTGTTTTGGGCAAATATTTTTCCCCAGCTAACTTCGTAAGTGTCGTTTCCCATGGGCGTTTGGTTTGTAATAGCCGATAATACCTGGTATTGCAGTTCTGTTAAAGTATTATCCCGGTCCTTTAAAATTTTGTTACCTTGGGCCAATTTATCTCTCCCTTTCTTTTTTACAGTTTCTTCTTGTACAAGCGGGCCATTATTGTTTCAACGTCCTGGGGCTGTTCCTGTTCCGCCGCTTCCAGACGTGCTGCCCGTGCCTTTGCTTCATCCACCAGGGCCAGGGCTTCGTTGCCTAGCCAGCTTGCTATTTGGCCCAGGGTGGGTCGAGGATATTTAGCCTTTTTCCAGCGGTCTTCGTATTCGCTAAACACTACGTCAATAATGTCCCTTACCTGTTCGGGGCCGAAGGTTTCCAGCAGTTTTTTACCGCTTGCCCCGTCACGGCCCCAGCTTACTGAATAATTGACGTTATAGGCTTCCCTGTATTTACGGGTAAAGTATGTTACTACATCTTTACCGTTTTTAAATAGTTCTTTATTATTTACCGTAATATTATTTATAGGGTGTATATTCTTAGGGTGTTCTGCACGACACATTCCAGGGTCCGGAATGTGTTCTGTGTGACACTTTCCTGGGTCGGGGTTAGAAGTGTCATTTTCAATGGGACTGTCAAATATAGCTATTTGGGCGGCGGGTAATATGGTGTACACGTTGTTGTTATTAAAGCCGTTGCCGTGCTTCTTCACGGTAATAATAGGCTGGCCGTTAAAAGTAAAATCTTTTAACCGCTTAATCAGATGGGTTACGGCCCTGCGGCCCATACCCATGTCTGCGGCTAATTGTTCCTGTGTAGGGTAGCATTTGCCGTCTTCATCCATATAAGCAGCCAGCACGATTAATAAAAATAGGCGTTCTTTCCCCAGTTCACGCACCAGGCCGCTTCTTACAGCCTGTTTGTAAACACGGAAAAAAACCTCACTCATTACCACCGCCCCTTCCCCTGGGTTTAATACCAAAGCCCCACGTCTTATTTACCATCCTTACCCAAAAGTCATTATCAGAAATAGTACATGCGGGGCAGGACTTGGTGCCCCATTGGTTGGTCTTATATACCCGCCATTCACCGCAATAGGGACACCATAGGGCTTTTTTAGGCCGTCTTTTGGTATAATCCGGTTCTTTAAATGGTGCTGTGGAATATTTTTTGTGAGTCAAGATCTTTGCCCCCTTTCGCCTAACTCATTACGGAAAAAATGACGGGGCTGTGACGCAACAATTTTTTACAATAAAAAAAGGCCCGCCAGCCCAAGGCCAGCGGGTGGGGGTAATTTTATTCGGTTGACTGTTCTTTTACATTCATCCAGGTAACTGTCACGGTATAAGGTGCGTCGGCTGGGTTCTCAATGTAGCCGAATTCCACCAGGCTGCCTGCCGCGTATTTATCAGGGTTGGCGTTCAGTTCAGCCTTCAATTCTTCGCTAATGGCAAAGGCTAAAGGATATTTGGTTATTTGTATTTCAATTTGATTGCTGTCAATACGGCCCATGAATACACCTTGCCCCACTTGCGGAGTTTCAGGTTCGTGGGTGTCGGGGGTCGGGTCCGGGGCCGGGGTCGGTTCGTCGTCAGCCACGAGCGAAACGGGTTCCTGGGGGGGTTATATGCACTGGAAGTTCCGGTGCCGGTTCTTGCGGTTTGGATACTTTTTCCTCTGTATTTACCTGCGGCTTTTCGGGTTGGTCAGGTGTCGGTGTGTTATAGTTGGCCACGGCAAAAAGCACGACAAGGGCCAAAGCTACCACCACTAATAAAATGCCGTTCTTTTCGTACATAAATTTTACCCCCTATCTTAAAGTGGCAAAATGTTGGGTAAACATCATGCCGTAGGTGCCGCCCTTCACGGTCCCTATTCCAATATGGGTAAAGTTCGGGTTAAGAATGTTTCTTCTGTGGCCGTCTGAATTCATTAAAGCGGTGTGTGCCCGTTCCACAGTAGGTGCCCCGGCCAGGTTTTCGCCCGCATAGGAATAGGTTACGCACTGGGCTTTCATTAAATCCCACGGGGTTGTCCCGTCCGGTGCGGTGTGGGCGAAGTAATTTCGGTTAACCATGTCCTGGGATTTTACACGGGCCGATTTTACAAGCCCCATATCAACTTTAAGCGGGTTTACGCCAGCCTTGGCCCGTTCCTGGTTGACCAGTTCTAGCATTTTGGCTTCGTCAGCGGTTAAGCCCGCAACGGGTGCCGGGGCGGGCTGTTCGGGCTTCGGTACTGGTTGTGGCTGCGGTTGGGGCTGTGGTGCCGGAGCGGGTTGTTCCGGTTGTTCAGGTTTTGGTAGTTCGCCCTTAAAAACTACTTTGTAGCCCAGTTCTTTTAGGTAAGCATAAATTTTGTAATTAGTGGTGAAGAATACAACTTTATATTTGACGTTAGTTAATTTAACAGTATAGCCTTTTACAGCGGTTGGCCCCGCTTCGGCCTTATTCATCATCATCAATAGCCCGCCGAATAAAAAGGTCAGGGCCAATATTGATGCAATTAATTTTTTGTGCCTGATCATGCCGCTTGTCCCCTCTCAAAGTTTTTTAAAAAATCGGCCCGCCAGCGTTATGGCCAGCGGGCTTTTTTTTCATTACATTTTCGGCTTGTGAAACATTTTAGTAACATCAAACATACCGTTAGCGGACAGTGCCACGATTACGCCATTCATAATGCCTTCTTGCAGGTTGGCCGAAGGAAGGTACATAATACCGGCAACCACGCCCAGCACCAGGGTAACAAGCGGGGCATATTTACCAGGGATGTAGCCTTTAACAAATTGGGTCAGGGCCATAATAACGGCTACTACAAAAGCGGCTTCATACATCAAGTTCACCCCCTTTCCGCTTAATTCATTAACTCATTACGTAAGGCGTTCCAGGGCGTGACACTTTACTTTAAAATTTCAAGCCTGTCCAATAGGACAAGTAAACGGTAAAAAGTCACGTCCCCCAGGGGTTCGGTAATGTAGCCTTTTTCATATGTCTTTAGCACAGCCCCCCGTGCCCAGTCGGGTACACTGGCCAGCGGATCGTCCTGAGGCCGGGGCTTGGGCTTTAGCACAGTCAATTCCATGCCCACGGTCAGGGCGTTGGGGTTGTAAATGTGTTTGTTCAACCTTAATATTTCGTCCAGGTTCAGTTCAAAACGCACAGCAATTTGGCCCAGGGTATCCCCAGGCTGCACCACGTAAATGCCTGCTACCAGTTTGACGAATGCTTCCCAGCGGGGCAGGATTTTACGGGGACAGTATTTGCCGTTCCATTTCCGATGCGGCACAATGTTTTCCAGCGGCATATCATATTGTTCCATTAGTTGCCGAATTAAAAAAACGGCGTTGGAAATGGCTTTTTCCAGGTCGCCGTCTTCGTTTTCACAAATTTCTATACCTATGGAAGTGGAATTGCCGGGGCCGTTCCCACCGTCGCCAGCGTGGTAGGCCACTTCGTCAGCCGGTATATTTTGAATTGCGGCGTGGTCGTCCACTACATAATGCCAGCCCGTACTGCCGCCAGCCCCGCCGTGTAAATATCTGCTGTGGGCGGCGGCGTTAGCCCCCTTGTTGCTGTTCCCCGTGTTGTGAACAGTAATATATTGCGGGGCCATCTTGCGGCCAGGGCGGGCCTTATGGCCAATAGGCAAAAATTCTTGTTTAATAAGCATCTTACGGGGTGCCCCCTTTCCTTTCACGAATTGACACTTTAATGTCATTCACGTCTTGGGCAATATTTTTGTATTGTTGGGTTAAGATTGCAAACTGTTTGGTAATATCGTGAATAAATGAAGTCAGCTTGTCTTCCCGCTGTTTGGCTTCCTCCTGTAGTCGGCGGCTTTCTTTTAATTGGTAATAGTACAAGCTAACAAACAACACGGCCCAAAGCCCTTCCTTAAAGGCGTACTGAAAAATAGTTGTTTCATTTCCCATCACTGCCACCCCCTTAAATGTAAAAAGCCCGGCCCAAAGGCCATGCCCGTTACGCTATCTGGCAAAGACATGGTTGCCTATTTGTGAAGTAACGGTGCGTGTCCATACCCAGTTATACGGCCCCACCAGGGCGGGGTTCCAAAAGTATAAAGCCCCGTTAGTGGGGTCATAGCCGTTGACGGCATCCTGGGCGGCCTGTCTTGCGGTGGCATTGGGAATGTTATAAAAGCTGCCGTCATAAACCGGGGAAAAGGCCCAGGGTTGATAAATCACGTCGGCAATAGTTTGAGGGAAGCGGTTGTCTTCCACCCGGTTCAAAATAACGGCCCCGACGCCCACCTGTCCTTTGTACGGTTCGCCCCGGCTTTCGGCGTAGATCATGCGGGCCAGCAGTTCCATTTCTTCCGGTGTAAAGCGGGAGGCGGGAATACGTATAGGGCTGGGGATATAGAGGACTTGGCCGGGGTAAATATAATCACTGGTTAGTTTGTTAGCCAGTTTAATAGCAGCTGTAGGTACGCCCCCGAATTTTTGGCCAATTTTCCAAAGGGTATCCCCGTGCCGGACGGTGTACACGTCCGGTATTAATAGCTTTTGGCCGGTATAAAGCACGGTGCCGCCAGCCATACCATTAACGGTTTGCAAGATGCCCACGGGTACGCCGCTGTTTTTACTGATTTTCCATAAAGTTTCCCCTGGTTGGACTTGGTGTAAAGTAGCGGCATCAGCCTGGGCCACAAAAGCAAAAGCCGCCAAAGTAATGGCGGCCAGGAAAATTAAGCGTAACCAGAATGCCTTTGTCATTTAATTGTCCCCTTCCTACGTCTTTGCTTGTTTGTCTTCCAGCTTGGCCAGCCTGTCTTCAAGGGCTTTAATGCGGACTTCTACGCCCGCCCAGCGGTCAGCCTCCTTCTTTTCCTTGGTCGGCTTATTGTTCTTTTCGTTTTTTTCCTTCCATTCAGGTTTCACGGAGTCGCCTTTTTTAATTTGGTCGCCTACAAAAATGTCGTCCACTACTATAAAGTTTTGTTTAATGCCCCGTATTTCTCCCCTTAAATGGCGGACGGTGTTTCCGTCTACTTCTACTTGATAAAGCCCCGCATGGGCCATGATTACCTTGTCTTCTTCGTCATAAATAATAACGTGGTATTGATTACCGTTACCCCACACTTGGCACGCCCCCTTTTAGTCGGTGAATATTACCTTAAACATCATGTTATAATCCCCGGTTTTAAATTTGGCGAAGTGCCCGCCTTCTGCCACGTACATAGCAAAGCCCTGGGCATGCCCGTTAATTAAGCGGTCTACTGTCCAGGTAGGCAGTTCCACCCAGCGTTCTTCACCCCAGACAAAAGAAGACTTTACCCCGATGGGGAATATTAGTCGAGGTTCACCGGGGGGTCTGCTTTTGTAGTCGTGCATCCAGAGGTAAACTGGTTCGGCTTTGGGGTAGCCGCCTTCGGCCAACCTTTCCAATTTCAGCAGTGTCTTTCTAACGGTCTTGCCATTTAATTGGGCCTTTAGGTCTGCAGTGTCCAGGAATAATAAGGTTTTATAGTTGCCGGTACTTTCCCAGGCCCCTTGAATGGCCCCCGCCTGGTCTACGCCCCAGCCCTGCAGTTCGTTCCATACTTCCACGTTTGCTATATGCCAGCCGTAATGGGTCGGCGGTGCGGGTAGGGTGGCCCTTGCCCCTGCGGAATGGGTAAAGATTACCGGGATACTTCCGCCGTCCGTTACGTTAACGTCGGCGGTATTTCCCTGGGGTGCCATGCCGCCAGCATACCCGCCCACAATACAAGGCCCGAAGGCGTAAATACCGTTAAAGGCCGCCCCGCTACCTTGGCAGTCGTTTACGTAAACGGTGCCCCCGTTCATAACGTCAATGGCGTTTAAGGCTGCGTCAAACATTTGGCAATTGTCCAGCATAACATAGCCGCTTTGCACGGCTACACTGTTGGATTTATTGTTGGAATAGAAGTCACAGGAGTTAACTTCACAATTGCTTGACATAATGCAGATACTGCCCGCCAGGTCACTGATGGTCCCGCCTGTATTAATATGGTTTACCACAGCATTACTCACAGCTATACCCATGTTATTGGCAAACACATTAATGTAACCGTTTAACACGCTTCCTTGAAAGTCTATGGCAATGCTGCCCTTGCCAAAAAACCCGCTTATAATCAGGGTTTCGTCAAGGGTTTGTCCCGCTGTCACTAAAATATCCACTTGCCCGTAATTAAACTTGGGTGTTTTATCAATGGCCCTTTGGACGGTTTTCAGGGGTTGGTATTCAGATAAGCCCGTGTTTTCATCGTCCCCGTTCACGGCGTCTACATAAAAGGTCAAGTCTTCGTAATTGGCCGTTATTACGTTCCCTTTCAGCTTACCCACGTACAATTCACGGAAGCCGCCCACCCGTGCGTCCAGGTCGGCTATAACGTCCCCGCTTTCGTTGTACACTTGCAAGCGGCCATAGCCGTTTCCAGGACCGCCCAGGGCCAGGGTACCGCCACGGGCACGGTCAAAGGACATGGTGCCCGCCGTGATCAGGTCGGCGGTAAAGCCGTCAGCGGTTCCAAAGGTCGTCCAGTTCCATTCCCCGGTCACGGGGTCTTTGCTGTTCGCTAGGGCGAAAACGCCACCTAAAAGCCGCATGGCCCTGGTGGGGTTATAGTCGTTGTCCGTAATAAGGATGCCGTTATTATGCGACAGCTTAACGGTTCCCTTCCCAGCCCGAATTTCGGCCCGTAGGGTTTCCACCACGCCGCCCGGTGCCCCCAGCTTGTCGTCCCACATTCCTTCCTTGTCCCGTATTTTTTTCTCCACCCGTTCCAGGCGGGCCAGGGTGTTGGTTATCTTGGGCACGAAGTTGCCCAGGTTTACTTCCGCCTTGTCGGATTCGTCCAGGTGGCGGATTAGTTCTATCACTCGGGCCTCCACGGCCAGGGGCGGGTTAAACTCCCGGTCAATACACAGCACGGTATCACCCAGGCGGACTTTTTCGGAGGTATAACCAGTGACACTTTCCAGGTCAACCACTTCCATGCGGTATTCCACCAGGGGCATTTTATTTTGCTGCAAGGCCGCCCAAGTTTCTTCCAGCAGTTTGGCGGGGTCGGTTTGTTCTTCGTTTTCATAAATACCGAAGCGGTGGCGAAGGGTACCGTCATTGTTAAAGCGTCCGAAGGTGGCCAGGGCGTCGGGGTCGCCTACCCATTCTTGGCCCATCGGCTTGTCCACCGGGTGGCCTTTTTCCATCTCCCATACCACGTCTGCAAAGGTTACACGGCGTCCAAAGCCATCCCCGTTTTCTTCGCCTTTACCCCGCCCGTAAAGGGCCGTTTTTACCATGGTGCTGTCCACGGTGCGGGCCACTTTTTTCATGTCCCGTGCATACTGGAAGCGGCGGCCCGTGTTATGGCCCCGGCGGTATAACAGGTCAACGTAACGGCCTACAATTGCACCACCGGCCAGTTTGACACGATACCGGACTTCACACTTGAAGGCGTTAATTATCTTATGAATGCCGGAAATGACACTTTCATAATAGAAGTTTAACTGGGGCACGGTGCCCATTTCGTTAACAATACCCACTTCCCAACGGGTTCCGGTCAACAGGGCCGCCAGGAGGTTGCGGGCGGTTTCGTTTTCGGGCCGCCTGTCTTCCACTATCTCGTCCACCAGTTCAAGGGCTGCGTGTTCGCAGTAAGCCCTTTTATATATGGTCTGTTCGTGGACTTCTGCCACTTCTTTAATGACAAATAACTGGTAAAAATCTTCGTCCAGGTCTTTAATGACCACCAGGCTTTCTTCCGTAATATACCCGGCGTCGGCGTGCTTGGCGGGCACGGAGAATTCCAGGGTGTTTTCGCCGTTAATTTGTTCTTTATGGATGGCGTCAAAATACGGGCACGCTCCAGGGCTTCCGTTGGTAAGAACGGCCCGCATAGTTTCGCTTTGGTCAAATATAAATATTTGGCGATCGGGGTTTGTTGCTTCGCCCCGCTGTTCAAGGGTTTGTAAAAAGTCGTCCCAGCGTGGTAAAAGAAGTTCCGGACAGTTGGCCCCCTGGTCAAAATACTGGTGGGGCACGACATTTTTAGTAGGTATGGCATAAAGGGCCTGTAAATACCGAATTAGCCCCAAGGCGTTTTCCTCGGCTTTGGCCCGGTTGCCGCCAGCGTTGCGGCAAATAGTGATACTTATGGAAGTGTCATTCCCCGGATCTGCGGTGGAAGTGGAAATGTGCAGGGCCATTTCGTCAGTGGGCAGGTGTTCAATAATATCCAGGCCGTCAACGGTGTAATGCCAGGCTTTAGCCCCCACAGTGTCGTCCGTGTTCAAAAGGTTGGCGTAATATTGGGCGTCTGCGTAGCCTGCCAGGTTGTCGGCGTCGTGTAGGGTAATATAGGCCGGGTTAATATATACCTGCGGCCTGTTGGGTCGCCCTTGCGGGATATGATTTTTGGTTATGTTCGCCATGCATCCACCCCCTGTAATTAAAAGGAAAGGGCGTCCCGAAGGACGCCGTACGGTTTACAGCCATTTTTCTTTATACTGTATGGTCACGTCGCATTTGGCAGCGGGTTCCAGGCCGAATTCGTTTAGGCCCCTGTCTAACCTAAAAAAGTCAGAAGACACGTCAAGCAAGTGCATGGCCCGAAGTCCGTTCAACTTAATAAGTCCCCTATCATTGTCAATTACAAGTACATCCCCGGGGTTAAAGTTATTGGTTACCAAAATGTGTTTAGTTCCCTTCATTAACTTAATGTAGTCCAGTGGGGCTTTAACCTCCAAGGTAAACAGCGGGTAAGTTCTGGCTGTGCCGTTATAAGTCAAGCTGGGGTATTCCACTGCCCCCACGCCCATATTGCCGTCAAAGGCTAACAAGCAGGCGGCATTTTCATCCAGTGGTAGCGGGCCGCCTGTGGCATGATTGTACAGTTCGGAAGTTGTACGGGCTATTTTGGACGCCCTAACTTCATCTATACCGTTATTCCAGTGTTGCGTAGTGTTATAGCGGCAGCCCAGGTAGATTTTTTCATTCTTCGTCATGTCCACGGGGGCGGGAAGGTTTGCGGTGCCCCATTCCACGCCGTCCACCAATAGCCACACCTGGTTGCCGTTCCAGCGGGCCGCGAAGACATGGTGGCCCACGGTGGCAATGTCGGTGGTTTTAATGGCCAGGACGTTATTGAAGTATAGTACATAAGTAGCGTCGGTTAACTTTTCCAGAAGGAAGCGGCTGCCCAGGTCAGTCCCGTTGCTGTCCCACAAGAAAGCGTAACGGTCAGTTTGGCCGTCTTCATAGGCCCGAACTTCAAAGGTGCCCTGGTCACTTTCCAGGCCGCCGCCCATGTCCAGGGTCAAGGTTTCCGGTTCCCTGGTGCCTACGGTAAAAGTCGTGTTGTATGGCTTTTCTTCAAGTTGCCACCGGGTTACGCCGCTGGGGGTTAGTTTAATGGTGGCCGTGGCGGGTGTGATAGTAAACAGGCTTCCGGTCTTTTGGGCCATTACTTTAAAGGTCAGGCTGTGCAAAGTCGGCGGGTCCGGGGCCGTAATAGTTTTAAGCATGGCCCTGGTCATTACAGTTTTACCCGCCAGGCTTTGCCCGTTAGTCAGCCCAGAAATGGCCCCGCCGTTGGTAGCCGTTTGCCAGGTCGCCCCGTCGTCCACACTGGTTTCCACGGTCAGGGAAGCCCCGGCGGGCACGGTGGCTGCCCAAGAAATGACACTTGAATAATAGGTTTCCGCGTTGGCTATATTGTAGGCCGTGGAAGTTCGGGTGCCTGTATTGGTTTTGCTAATATCCACCGTCAAGTCAGCAAATTGGGGCGTTTGTTTTAAGTCTGCTGTGGGGGTCAGGGTTACCCGGTATTGAAGTTTTGCCCCCGCATTGATTACCATGCCGTTAGACAGGCCAGGAATAGCCCCGCCTTTGGTCACGGCTTGCCAGCCCGCCCAGGTTGTCCCGTCGGCGGCGTAATTAGTTTCAACAGTTACACCCGCCCCCGTGGGTATAACGTCACCCCAGTTAATGGTTGACACCATCACAGTGCAAGCCGAAAGTGTCATTTCCGGCGAAGTATAGGTGCCCATGTTTTCGTAGTTATCTTTGGCCACTATTTCCACAGTAATATCGGCCACCTTCGGGGTTTGGGTGGGGTCGGAAGTGGCCAGCGTTACCCGCCATTGAAGGCTTTTGCCCGCCGCGTCGGTGTCAGGGGACAGCCCTGGAATTTCCCCGCCGTTGGTGCATTGTGTCCAGGTAGCCCCGCCGTCCAGCGTCACTTCTACTTTTACTGTCGTGCTGGCGGAGGGTAGATCTTCCGTCCAGGTTATTTTACTGGAAGCCACGGTGCTTACACTTGAAATGTCCACAGCGGGGGCCACCCGGCTGCCCGTGGTTTTAAACTGGGTCGTGGACGTGGTTTCGTCCCACTGTACGGTAAAGTCATCTACATAAATGCGGTAGCCGTAGCCTTCGTAGTCGTCAAAGTCTACAATATGGCTTCCAGGGCTTACAGTCCAATTTGCCCAGTACCATGCCGGGTCACTGTAGGCCACCCTTTTCAGGGTACTATCCAGGTAGATACCCGTTGTCCCACTGCTTTGGTTATAAGGGAACACTATTTTACAGTTTGTTACCCCACTGGGAATATGAAATGAAACGTACCCGTAATTATTTGTGGTATATGAATAATATCCGTTCCAATATTTGGACGAAGACTTAGTAAAGCTGTACCAAGTAAAGAAGCCGCCCGCCGTATCCTCGCTACCGCCTTCAAAAGTCGCCGTTTTATATACGGTGTTAGTGGTTGTCACCTGTTCCGTGGCCAGTTCCAGTTCCCCGTTTGCGTTGGCCACCACATCAGTAAGGGTTCCGGTTTGGAAGTCGGCTTGGGTTGTTTCGGTCTGGTTGTAATTTGTACCGGAGGCCGTTTTACTTAGTTCCACTAAGTCATCCGTGGCCACAGTGTTGCTGTGGGTGCCGTTAAAGTCGGCCTGGGTGGTATCGGTTTTACTAAAAGCAGGTTCCAAGGTCAATTTTAAGTCGGTGCCTTCGTTGTATGTCCCGCTTTGGGTGCCTGTAGTCAGGTCGTCAGTAAAGCCATGTTCCACGGTCACCACCTGGTTTGTACCAGCGGAAGACAGGGTGTAATTTATCCCAGGGGTCAGGGTCAGAACTTCTTCCTCCGGGGCCTGGGCGGTCTGCAAAAGGTTTGTGGTGCCTTCTTCTATTTTGACGGCTTGCCCGTGTTGGCCCGCGATATAACGGGGTTGGTTTACGGCATAGGCCGTGCCGTCATCCAGGTAAGCCCCCGAAGCCCTGGTGAAAGTAGGTTCCGGTTTGGCCACGGCTACCAGTTGGTCAACCATTTGGCCAGCGGCGAAGGGTTCAGGACATAAAAATAATAGTGTTCCTTGTCCGCTGAACACTATCTCTTCAATATCCGTTTCCCCGGCCACCCGTGCTAAATAAGTTTTATCGAGTTCGTCGGAGAATACCAGGGGTTTTAAGTCATCCTGGTAAAGCCAGTCGGCCATTTGGCGGGCCTTGGTCCTTAGTTCTTCCCAGGAAGCGGCTTTGACGGTCACGGCTATTTCAATATGTCTTACACCGAGTTCCGTGCCAAAGTCCAAAGCCCCCGCCCGCTTGGGTACACTTACCATTTTAGAGGTCACGGGAGGCAAAATGCTTTGCCTCACCGTGTTTACTGTTAAGTAAGTTTTACTATCTATACCATTAAAAGTGAAGGACATTAAATTACCCCCTTCGCACGTTGGCTACGTTTCTGCAACCTGTGCAGTTCTGCGGCTATCCGTTCAATATCGGCTTCTTCCCGAACAGCTAACTGTTCCACGTTAATGGTTACACCGCCACCACCGCCAATACCGCCAGCCCTCCCGGTAGTCCCTATTTGTCTTGCAATTTCTACAGCAAAGGGCCTCATCCGGTGGCCTTGCAGCGGTATGGCGGCTTCCGGGCCGGCCTCACCGATGATAATGTTAGCCGCCCCCGTAAAAATACCGCCTTTAGCCATTTTCTTGGGACTACTCCCGCTTGAAACTGCACTTTTGGCCGCACTTGCCGCACTACGGGCGGCGTCTGCCGCTTTGGAAGCGGCCCTGCTTGCCAGGTCTTTGGCTTCGTTGTAGGCGTCCTTGGCCTTATCCACTACGTTTTTAATGGTGTCAAGAACACTGTTAAGGGCGGATTTCATGCTATTTACAGCGTTCTGTACGGACGTTTTAGCGGCATCCATTTGGGAGGTAATGGTGAACTTAATTTGTGCCCACACACTTGAAGCGGTGGACTTAATGCTGTTCCAGGTTGTGGAAAGGAAAGATTTAATACTGTTCCACACGCTGGTAGTATTTGACTGAATGTTACTCCACGCCGTTTGAATTAAAGACTTAATGGCGTTTAAGGCCGAAGTTATCAGCGTTTTAATGGCGTTCCAGGTATTTTGTAAGAAGGTTTTAATATTATTCCAGACCTGTTCCGTGGTCTGTTTAACAATGTTCCAGGCCGATTGAATGGCCTGCTTCAAGCTGTTTAGGGCCTGGTCGGTCAGGTTTTTAATGTTGTTCCAGGTAGTTTGCAGAAATGACTTTATGGCGTTATACACTTGTTCGGTGTTCTGCTTAATATTGTTCCAGGCCGTTTGAATAGCGTTTTTCAAGTTATTCAGGGCGGTGTCCGTTAGGGTCTTAATATTATTCCAGGTGTTTTGTAGGAAAGATTTAATGGCGTTCCACACGGTTTCCGTGGTGGAATTTATAGCGTTCCAGGCGTTTTGCAGGCTGGTTTTTATATTGTTTAGGGCCGTTTCCGTGTCGGCTTTAATGTTATTCCAGGTGTTGGCCAGTAAGCCCTGAAGGCTACCCCATACCGTTTCGGTGACACTTTTAACAGCGTTCCAGCCGTTTTGTACAGCGTTTTTGACACTTTCGGCGGCGTTATTGGTCACGCTGGTTATAGCATCCCAGGCCGCTTGAATGGCGTTCTTTATGGCTTGCCAGCCTGCTTCCGTAAGGCTTTTCACACCGTCCCACAGGATTTCTGCGGCGTCTTCCACGGTATGGTTTAGTAAGAGGCCCGCCACCCATTTAATCGCCGCCCCCACGGTGTCGGTAATGGCTTTCCAGGCCGTGCTTGCGTCCTTATTAATGACCCCCCAGGCTTGGGCGGCGGTTTTCCTAATACCGTTCCAGGTATCTGAAAGGGTCTTTTTTATACCGTCCCAGGACTTGGTGGTGGAATTATGAAGGTCATGCCACTTTTGGGTCATGTCTTGCACAATGGTCGAATTAATAACGGCGTTTTTCATGTCGTCCCAGGCATTGGCCACGCCGTCTTTAATGCCCGTCCACGTTTGGCCTGCTTTTTCTTTAAGGCCCGTCCAAGTGTCGCTTAAAAATTGGCCTATCGGTGCCCATTTTTCCCGCGTTTGGGCGGCTATTTCGTCCCAGTGGCGAATAATTACGCCCACAATAGTCCAGTTCAGGAATAATTGCCAGATAACTTGTAAGGCGGCGGAAAGGGTATTTTTAATGCCTGCCCAGGCCGCCGAGGTTTTAACCTTTATGTCGTCCCAGTTCTTAACAAAGTATTGGACGATGGAAGTATTTTTGACACTTTCCACTATACCGTCCCAAGCGTTGGCAACAGCCTCTTTAATGCCGTCCCAGGCTTCCTTTGCTTTCTCTTTAAGTTCGCCCCAGGATTTCATTAAAAAGGCGGCTATTTCATCCGATTTAGCTATTAAGGTGGCCAGCACCAGGATCAGGGCCGTCACCCCTGCGGCTATCCCCGCCACGGATGCGGTAAGCCCCGCTAATACCGTCGCCAGGGTGCCCACTACCACCAAAACAGGGCCGATGGCGGCGGCAAAAGCGGCTACGATGGCAATAACCGTTTTAAATTCAGGTGGCAATGCGGAAAGGGCACGGGTTAGGTTTAATAAAAATTCGGTGGCCATTTGAATGGCGGGCTTCATCACGTCATAGAACTGCAGCATAAGCCCTTCAACGGCGGAAGACAATTCCACAAAGCCGCCTTTGGTGTTGTTCATCATGGTGTCGGCCATTTGCTTGGAGGCCCCGTCGGAGGCTTCCAGTTCTTTGGTAAATTTCTGTAGGCCGTCCCCGCCTTGCTGCAGCAGGGCCAATAGTCCGGGGCCAGCCTCCACGCCCACCAGTTCCATGGCCCCGGCGGTGTCAATGCCAGCGTTTTTCAACGTGGTCAATATTTCAGCCAGAGAATGGGTCTGGGGGTTCACGTCGTCAAACGTCAAGCCCATTTTAGCCAGGGCGTCCGTGGTCCGTTTGGTGGGGTTCAAAAGCTGGGCTATGATACCCCGCAGGGCTGTACCCGCTTTTTCCCCTTTAATACCCGCATTGGATAAAAGGCCGATGGCGGCGGACATTTCTTCCACGGACATGCCAGCGGCGGCGGCTATGGGGGCAATATACGAAAAGGCCAGCCCCAGCCCTTGAATATCGGTGTTGGAAGCCGCAGCGGATTTGGCCAAAACGTCAGCGATATGGGCGGTTTTATCGGCTTCCATGCCAAAGCCGGAAAGAATATTGGAAGCAATATCAGCGGCAGTTCCCAGGTCTACGGTCCCCGCCGCCGCCATGCTTAACAGCCCCGGCATGGCCCCCATGATGTCGCTTGTACTATAGCCCGCCTGTCCCAAAAAGGTCATGGCTTCGGCGGCTTGGGTGGCACTAAAAGACGTAGTGCTGCCCAGTTCTTTGGCCATTGCGGTTAGCTTTTCCATTTCGCCCCCCGTGGCCCCCGTCACGGCCTGTACTTTGGACATGGTGGCGTCAAAGTTGGCCCCTACCGCTACAATGGCCCCACCCAGGGCGGTAAGGGGTACGGTCACAGCAGCGGAAAGGGTTTTACCCACGCCTTGCATTTTGTTGCCTATACCCTCGATTTGCCCCTGGGCTTCTCGAATTCTATTGCTAAAGTCTGAAATGTCGGCAGTAAAACGAACTAATACACTACTTAAAGCACTCAAAATACACCCACCCTTCAATTGGGGCATAAATAAAAAAAGGGCCGCCATTCGCTACCCACCATTGGAATAGCAAATAGCGGCCTGTTTGCCCTATGCTTTGTTGAATTTCTTCAACAGTTCATTAAATTGTCGTTCCCGTTCTGCACGGGTTATTTTAAGGGGCTGTGCGGCTGCCTTCTTTTGGCCCAGTAGTTTTTCCGGTGTAATATGTTGCTTGTAGTTTCCGGTAGCATTCATTAGGTTGGCCGCCAGCCATGCGGTGCGGTGGTAAGCCGCTTCTTCTTTTTGCCTTGAATGTTCTGCGTAGGCTTCCGCCATTTCGGCAAGTTCGGTCATGGTCAGTGCCCAAAATTCAGCGGGTTTTAGCCGTAAGGGGCCAAAGGCCAGTTTTTTTATTTCGGCCCAGCCCGCTTCCATTAGTTTTTTCTTGTGGCCACTTCAAAGGCTTCCGCCAGTTTTTCCTGTACGTATTCAAAGTTCCCGAAGTCCACCATACTGCCCACTTCTTTTTCGGTTAAGCCCTCATGGATTAAGCCAGCCCACAGCATTACCCGCACGGCTTTCATGCCCATTTGGACTTTACCCAGTTCAGCCAGGGGCACGCCCAGGCAGTCTTCAATTTCGGCCAGGGAATTTAAAGTATAGTGCATGGTGTAGGTCTTGTCGCCCAGTTCCAGTTCTACTAAGTGCCTTTGCTTATTGGCCATTGTTAATTAAGCCCCCCGAAAGTTAATTTTATAAAGTGTCATTTTCCAGTCGATTATCTATTTAATTAAACGGCGGGCTGTACGGTTAAAGCCCCGGTTCCGGTAAAGGAAATGCTGTAAGTGGCGGCGTCTTCCTGCGGGAATTCAGCGGGAAAGTCGGAAATAATACATTCACCGGTATAAGTTTTGCCGCTGGGCATCCGAATTTCAGCTATAACGGTTTGCCGGTTGGCCCAAACTTCTTCCATTTTGTCCAAAGCGGCGTCAGAGGCCATTAAATAGCCCTCACATTCCAGGCCCCAGCTATTAATGCCCGCTACATTGGCGGCCCAGCCACCATCATCTTTGGAAGTGGTGTTCACAATGTTAGTGTTCCGGTTCAGGGTGGCGTTGCTTTGGCCGCCCAGTACGGTGTATGTGGGTGTGGCGTCAGTTCCGGTGTTTACGTAAATAAGCACGTCCACACCAGCAATTTTAGTTCCTGCCATTTGTTGTTATCCCCCTTTTAAAATCATAACCACCCGTAAAACGGGTGGTTTGCTCTAGCCCTATAAGGGCTTATT
>JAENYS010000034.1 GCA_016841645.1 Desulfoscipio geothermicus
CTTTGCACTGTTTAGTTTTCAAGGACCGTGCGGTCGTTTTCGCGACCGGAATTGTATTGTAGCACTTTGTGTCCGTCTGTGTCAATGGCAATTTGTGGTTGGCGTCGGTTCAATTAGACATGTCGTTTACCATTATTGCCCTGACCTGGTTGATTGCGCCGCCGCTGTAACAGCGACATTTGTTATGTTATCATTTTGGTGGCTTTAGTGCAACAGGTAATTTAGGCAGATTAATAAACTTCATGGACGAAGCCCCTACAACTGGAGCAAGCAAAGTATTCGAAGTCAGACAGACAATTACTGTGGCGTAAAGTCCGATATATTGTTAAAACTCCAAACCTTATCTGCCCATTTTTCACCGGACGGGATTTTTGCTTGAGTATGGGCCAACTTCCATAACAGATTATAAACTAAAGAGAGCAGAGCTCAGGTAGATGAACATAAGGTTTAACTCATGGCATTATAAGTATATTTGTTGTTACAGGACGTTCTTTACCATCTGATGGCTTATTTAATACTCTTCCCTTAGATACAAATGTACTTGACCCTCCGCCATCCAGATTGTACGCTTCTATCACACCAAAATCTATTAGTTTAATTTGTAGTTGTTCAAGCGTAACCCCGCTGCTCCAGTCTGCCTGACGACCATCGACAACAATAAATAACAGATCATCGTTGCCATATTCGCCAATTATTGTTCGCGGTTGCTTTTGATTTGCCCACTGCTTGGGTATAGGCAATGGCTTACGGTTTTTAATCAAAGACGGGACAAAACTCACTCCGGCAACGGGTTTTAGTTTCATCAGTTCATCCTTTTTATAAAATTCCCCACCAATTAGCTCACCACTACTATCAACGCCCGCAAAGAACAAATTTTTATATGAAGGAGAAAAGCCGTTTATTAATTTACTATCGATAACAGTGTTACTAATCGGAACATTACAATTTTGCCCGTTTAAGGTTGATTGATAAAAGCCACCGCCGTTAACACCAAATATAGCATCACAGCGCTTTACCGCGGCACTGGTTGTTTCACTTTCCCCTAGCTTATCTTTGCCCAGAGCAACTTTAAAGGCTTTGGAATCGTAGAGTTTAACTTTAGCCATATATCCCCTGTATCCCAGTCCTTTAAGTGAAAAAACTTTAATATCAACCCGATTGGAATGGTAACCGTCTATAGGTTTTCCTAATCTGTCAATTATCATTTTTTCATATACTTCATTAGATAATTTTGTCTGATCATAACTTTTATCAGCAAGACCGGCTAAAATTTCCTTTTGCTCTTGGTATTTTTGTTCTTCTAACTCAACACTGCCCTTAATTTTGGTTGCCTTTTCTATTATATTTTGCGTCTCTGCTTCTATCGCAATAAGAGAAGGGTCCAGTTTCTCTGCCGGCAGTTCTACTAAGCTTATGTTTTTATTTAAGGCGTATGCACCACCTGCAACAAATAAAGCTAAAGGCAATATAAGCGTTAAAAAAAATATATTAATAATCTTCATTACCTGACTCCTGTAATATCTTTAAGCTTTTTTCCAGTGCTTTCAACTGATTATCAAGCTCAGTAATCCGCTTATTAACTTCAGTGCTGGCGCTGGTAGTTGAATTTAGACTGCTGCCTGTTTTATCCAAAGTACCATTTATATTTTTCATTTCCTCTTCTAATACATCAATTCTCTTGTTAATTGACTGTATGTTAAGCGCGTTTGTTTCCTCAATCTTTTTCATATATTGTTCAAAATAGTTTTGTGCATAATAAAAACCATAAACAGACATGCCTGCCCAAATAAAAAAGAGCAATATACCAAATAAATAGCTGTAGCTACCCCTTCTTATTTTACTATTACTGCTACTGTCACTTTTTACTTCCGGGTTTTCTTCTAAGTTAAAGTCATCCATAATTTCAACTCTCCTTATTTTATTTCTTTTTCTTAGTAGTTAATTGACATAACTAACCAATTCTTTTTATTGAGAAAAAAACTGTGTAAAGAAAACTATTCATAAATAAATAAAATAAGCAACGTAACATAGATGACACGTTGCCTTCAATATTAAATATTAAATTCGACATAAAATTGTAAAAACCTTTTTCTTTGATTTCAGGAATAATTTATTAGGATATTCACAGAGCTGACTCCATGTCCGGATTTCAGCCAGCCGGTGTATTTATTTGATCTTGTAATTAACTTAAAAATCATATAACTGATTGACAAAACACGGACAAGTGGTTATATTTATTTATAATTATACTTTCAAAGGCATTGACGGAGAGAGTACGTTTCAGCCGAACGTTTCAGCGAGCCGGGGATGGTGCAAGCCCGGTATCAGTAGTCTGAACCTGAAAATCACTCCTGAGCTGCGGACCGAACGAGTAATCCAGTAGGCTCCGACGGTTTTCCCCCGTCACAGGGAACGCATTATGACGGTATGTTTGTATAAATGGGTGGTATAGCGAATGTCTTTCAGGCTTTCGTCCCGCAAAGGGACGAAAGCCTTTTTAATTTTTCTCGATGATTAACCCGCTCTGAACCCGCTGAACGAAGATTTATTTTATCAATCAAATGACTGGAGGAAAAAGCAATGGGAACCAATGATATGGTAGAAATTCGCTGGCACGGCAGGGGCGGACAGGGAGCTAAGAGTGCCTGCCTGCTGCTGGCGGATGTGGCCGGTTTAGGAGGAAAATTCGTACAGGGATTTCCGGAGTATGGACCGGAACGTATGGGAGCCCCTATTACAGCTTATAATCGCATCAGCGAAAAACGGTGCACTATCCATTCCAACATTTACCATCCAGACTATGTGGTCGTGGTGGATGAAAGTCTGCTGGACAGCATCGACGTTACCGGAGGACTAAAAGAGGGTGGTGCGATAATCATTAACACTCCCGCTTCTCCCCAGGAGATGCGTCCCAGGTTGCGGGGCTGGACCGGAAAAGTATGTACCATAGATGCCCGCCGCATTTCGGAAGGGATTCTGGGTAAAAACTTACCGAATACCCCTATGCTGGCCGCTGCGGTTAAAGTGAGCGGCGTTTTGGAAGCCGAACGTTTTTTAGTGGATATAGAAGAATCCTTTAAACATAAATTTGCCGACAAGCCCCAGGTTATCGAGGGGAACATGACAACACTGAAAAAATCCATGGAGGAGGTGCAGGTAGGATGATTTATGCGAAGGATATCAACGAACGAACCCCTTGGCAGGATCTGACCCCCGGCGGGGAGATCTACGAACCAGGAACCGCACGGGCCTTCAATACCGGTACTTGGCGGACCAACACGCCCGTTTTTCACGAGGAGAGCTGTAAACACTGTATGCTTTGTGTTCCATTCTGCCCGGACATTGCTATTCCGGTGAAGGACGGGAAACGTCTGGACTTCGATTATATGCACTGCAAGGGCTGCGGCATCTGCGAGAACGTGTGTCCCTTCCAGGCGATTACAATGGTAACTGGAGGTGCGCCAAATGAATAATTGTCTTTCCGGCAACGAGGCTGTAGCTTATGCCATAAAGCAGATAAATCCTGATGTCATGGGAGCGTTCCCGATCACTCCCTCCACAGAAATTCCTCAATACGTCGCGCAATATGTGGCCGACGGCGAGGTAAATACTGAATATGTTACCGTGGAGTCTGAGCACAGTTCAATGTCTGTGTGCATTGCGGCGCAAGCTGCAGGAGCCAGATCCGTATGTGCCACTTCATCCTGTGGACTGGCACTGATGTACGAGGTTTTGTACGTGGCGGCTTCATGCCGTCTGCCTATTACACTGGCCTGCGTCAACCGGGCACTTTCGGGGCCAATTAACATAAACAACGACCACTCCGACTCTATGGGAGCCCGTGATACCGGCTGGATCCAAATTTATGCCGAAAATAATCAGGAAGCCTACGATAATTTTCTCATGGCCGTGCCTATCGGCGAGGCCCCAAGCGTACGCTTACCGGTGATGACCTGTATGGATGGCTTCATTACCAGTCATGCCGTAGAGAATATAGAGCTTATGGAGACGGATGTTGTGCGCAAGTTTATCAGGGAATATAATCCCGAAAACTATTTGCTGAAAAAAGAAAATCCGCTGGCGGTCGGACCGTACGATGTGAGTCCCTATTACATGGAACACAAGGTCCTGGAGGCTGAGGCAATGAAGGCGGCCAAGGCCCGCATACTGGAGGTAACCGCCGAGTTTGAAAAGATTTCCGGCCGGCACTACGGCCTGTTTGAAGAATATAGGATGGAGGATGCAGAACTTGCTCTGGTTCTAATCGGGTCCAGTGCCGGAACTGCCAAAGCAGCCGTCGACAAGCTGCGGGAGGATGGAATAAAGGCAGGGCTTGTTAAAATCAGGGTATTCCGTCCTTTCCCAAGCGAGGAACTGGCCCGGGCGTTGGCGGGCACCAAGGCCGTGGCCGTCATGGATAAGTCCGAGGGCTTTTCGGCAAACGGAGGTCCTTTATTTGCCGAGACCCGCAGTGCTTTGTATGATCTGAAGGAACGCCCGTATCTGATTGATATCGTTTTCGGTCTGGGCGGTCGTGATGTAAATACCGAGGATATTGAAAAATTATTCGGCCGGCTGGCGAATATTGCTGTGACCGGCGAGATTGGACCGGTATATACCCATATGGGACAGAGGTCAAAGGAGGAGAAAGCATGAGCACGGTTTATAACCTGAAACGGGAAGCAGAAAAGCCGGCCCGTCTCACCGGAGGGCATCGACTCTGCGCCGGCTGTGGCGCCGGGATCGTTGTGTCGGGGGTTCTGCGTGCCCTGGATAAAGAGGACAGGGCAGTGGTGGTTAATGCTACCAGTTGTTTGGAGGTCTCCACCTTTATGTATCCTTACACTGCCTATATGGACAGCTATATCCATTCTGCTTTTGAGAACTCCGCGGCTACCTGTTCCGGAGTGATAGCAGCATATAACGCTTTGAAACGCCGTGGCAAGGTGGAAGGAACCGTCAAGTTTATTACTTTTGGAGGTGACGGCGGCACCTATGATATAGGGCTTCAATCCCTGTCAGGCGCTATGGAACGCGGTCATGACATGGTCTACGTCTGCTATGACAACGAGGCTTACATGAATACCGGAATCCAGCGTTCATCTTCAACGCCTCATTTTGCCCGCACGACTACCACGCCGGTAGGTTCTGTGGGGCAAGGCAAAAAACAGAATAAAAAAGATCTGACTGAGATTTTAGTTGCTCATAATATCCCTTATATAGCTCAGACTGCCCCAATAGGCAATTTCAAAGATCTGCACACCAAGTCTTATAAAGCCATTTATACGAAAGGACCTTGTTTTTTGAACGTATTGTCCCCATGTCCTCGCGGATGGGATTACCCCACGGAAAAGCTTGCGGAGGTCGCTATGCTGGCGGTGGATACCTGCGTCTGGCCTCTTTACGAAGTAGAGGAGGGCGTGTGGCGTCTAACCTATATTCCGAAGAAAAAACTGCCCGTGGAAGATTTTCTCCGCCTTCAGGGTAGATTCCGCCATATGTTCCAGAAAGGCAATGAGTGGATGATTGAAGAAGCACAAGCCTATGTGGATCAAAAATGGGAACGCTTGCTGGAGCGCACCGGCGCTTAAATCTTTGTTAGATTGGGAATAAATCCAAAAAATATGTTATGATATTGTTAACGATACTGTTAACAAGGAGGTTTGCCTGTGGAACAGACGATGTTTACTAATGAAGTCATCTTATCCTGGCTCCAGTATTTTTCACAGAACGCCCCGATCAACCTTGCAAAACTGAAGATGCTGGACATTACAGGGAAGAATAAAAACCTGATTCCGTCCGTTATGAGCAACCGGGCAGTGCTGGTCTTTACGGACGCCGGACATCCGGATATCTTCTACGACATGTGGAATGCGGAACTGGGGGACTGCGATATCTGGTACAATGAGGGCTCGGATCCATCCGGCGAAATCAAGCACAACAAGGTCTCAGACATGATCAACCGCGGGATCAATGCCTCTGCAGCTATGTTGATTATGAATCCTAACGCTGCAACTAATTATCAGATAGGTATTGAGAACAGCCGTTTTTCCTGCGGCTCTGTTCAGTATGCTTGCCGGGAAGTTCGGGCGATTATAATGAGCAAGCTCAATGTGGGGGACCAGGATAATCTATGTATAATCTCAGGTGAAAGCATCGCGGTGGAGGCCGCCATGATTGCTGCTGAGGGCAATGTCATTGCTGTGGAATATGACCACCGGGACCGGGTTACCATGAAATGTAATGTTGACAAGTTTGGCCTGAATAACGTAATCATCGTTGAGTCTCTGAATGATGGTATCCTGAATAATCTGCCGGTACCGGACGTAGCATTTATAGTGGCATCTCCCAGGATCGACAGTGAAATAAAGAGTCTGCTGGCCGTCAATCCCGCCATAGATTTTGTGATCTACACATTGGACTTCGAAATTCTAACGTCTCTTCCTGCTTTGTTTCGGGAAAACGGTTTGGAACGCACTGAAGCAATCCATATAGGGGTTTCGCGAGTCAATAGTAAAAAAATGGTGGAGCCATTTCCAGCTCCTTGGCTGATTTCTAGCAGAAGGGTTAAAGGATAGTAATAACTTTGCGGTCCGGATATCGCCGGTATAGGGTAATTTGTTAAAGCTGCCGGGCTGCTTAACTAAGCAAGCAGAAGTATAACTATCCAAACTATTAAAAGCTAATAAAATTCCGCTATCCCTAGTAGAATAGGGCTAGCGGAATTTTCCCAACACCTAGCTAATACATCATATTATTTTCTCTTTTCTAAATAACTCTATTTCTTCTGATGAATAACCCAAATGGGCAAGAATCTCATTTGTATGTTCACCTATTTTAGGAAAGATAGGTTTAAACTCACCGGGTGTATCTGAAAATTTTATAGGCAGACCTGCCAGGATCATGTCCTTCCCGGAGTCTTCAAAATCGGGCAACTTAATTACCATTTCCCTGTCCAGCACCTGGGGATGCTTGCTTACCTCATCCAAGTTAAGTACCGGGGTCAGACAAATATCCGTGTCAGCAAAATATTGTATCCATTCAGCCTGGGTTTTGTTTTTAATTACTTCTCTAATACCGTTTATCATTTCTTCCTGGTAAGCCGGTTCCAACTGGATTGGTATATATTCGTGCTTGTTGATGCGTTGGCAGAACTCTTTCCAAAATTTATCTTCCACCGCTCCCAAGCTTAAGTATCTATTATCGCTAGTTTCATAAACCTGGTAACAAGCAAAACCACCGGTTAAAAGGCCGGCTCCTCGTTGAGGCAGCGTCCCCCAACCGGACCAATCTGCAAGAGTATAGGCCATCAGGCTAATAAGTGCGTCCATCATAGAAATGTCACAGTATTGTCCCCGGCCGGTGTTCTTTCGCTTGTACAAGGCTATAAGAATCGCAATGGCTGCAAACAGAGATCCACCCACACCACCCAACTGCACTGCAGAAAGAGCCGGTATGCTGTCTTTGGTTCCTGTCAAATCGGCAACACCGGCCAGACTGACGATATTTATGTCATGGGCGGCGTTTTTATTTATAGGACCAGTCGCACCATAACCACTAAGGGCGCAATAAATCAGACGTTCGTTTACAAGCTTGAGATCTTCATAAGACAAACCCAACTTTTCCATCATACCTGGTCGATAAGCATGTACTAATACATCGCTGTCGGCCACTAGCCTTCGCAAGATGTCTTTACTTGCTTCCTTTCTCAGATCCAGCGTAATACTCTTTTTATTCCTATTAACAACGTAAAATCTGGCTGACTGTTCTTTAATAAAGGGCTGCATCCAACGCCCCCTATCTCCACTACGGTCTTCAACCTTGATAACTTCAGCTCCGTAATCGGCTAATAACTGGGTACAAAAAGGGCCGGGCAGAACCATCGACAAATCCAATATTTTAATACCTTCTAAAGGTAAACCCACAAAATCCCCTCCCTTTATGATGTTCAAAAACCGTTCTTTTCAAAAACCATCCCGCGGGAGACGAGGAGGAGCCAAAAACATATTTAATGTACATAAATAAACTGAGACTACTCTTTAATACTTAACAGAACTGCTTGGGGAGCGGTAGGAAGGCTGTCTCTGGAAACTTCCAGCTCTGTTTTCTTCAGGTAACCCGAGTATCCCGATAAAAATTGATCAGGTTCGCTGATGGGGAAAGTAATATAATCAGTTTTATAATGCATAGGTAAAATATAATTCGGTCCTATCCTGTCCACCACTTTCGCTGCCTGCTCCGAATCGATGGTATAAAAACCGCCTATAGGGACCATAAGAACGTCAACAGGTCCAATTTTTTCAACCAAAACTCCGTCCAGTTCATGTCCAAGGTCTCCCAAGTGGCAAACCCGCAAACCTTCCGCTTCAATTAAGAATATTAAATTGGGGCCTCTTTGGCCGCCTTTTTTCCCATCATGGTAAGACGGTATCCCGGTAATTTTAACCTCGCCCAGTTCATGAATCCCGGCATCCTCAACAACTTCAGGGCTACCGGCAACAGCCTTTACGGCGTTATGGTCAGAATGCTGGTGGCTTACGGTAATAATGTCCGCCCGCGTATTCAGCGACGGATATCCTATGTTTTCGTGCGGGTCCGTCAAAATGATCCTTCCATCCAACAATGTAATGGTAAAACAGGAATGTCCCAGCCATTGTATTTTCAAATTTATTACCTCCTTAGACTAACGAGAGATGAAAATTTTACATGTATAACCATTAAGTATAATTAATTTTCCACAAGATAAAGTGCCAGCACTCATGAGGATGCTGGCATTGATTGCTAATGGTTTATTCTCCAAATGGTCCTTTGGGGCCCCCCCAATGATAGACATCCTGGAATTCCCCGGTTCTTACCCGACCCTTCTAGCTACGATTGCTTCTGTAGTAGTATCCATCACCATTATACCATCTTGATTATAAATGGTTATTTTGATTTCCACTATTCCATTATAAGGATTCCTTACAGTTAATTTATTAATTATTGCTATACCTTGTAGGACATCACCGGCAAATACAGGGGAAAACCATTCAACTTTAAAGCTCTGGGCAGCAATAAACTGATCACTAATAATATTACTTTCAACAAATTTAGCCCAAACGGACATAAAAGTCATTATTCCCGGAGCTAGAAGCACCCCAAATTTCGATTTTTGGGCAAACTCTTCATCCATATGAATTGGTTGCGGATCATAATCCTGAGCGAATTTTAGCATTTTTTCTTTATTAATTGTAACAATGTCTATCTTAAATTCTTGTCCTATTGTAAAATCATCAAAATACATCTACATCTTCCTCTAACTTTATAAATTCTAACCAATAACAAAATAAGATCTTCTGCAGCAATCTCTGCCCCTCAAACAGTTCAGCTTGGCGGTTAGTTCTGCATTTTGCTGTTCCAGCTACATACAGCGTTTTGAAGCTTATTAATTTCTAAAGTGCAGCAATAGGTGTAATGTTCATATATTTTAAATTCAACTATTTTTTTCAAAATCCTCTAAAAATGATGTAAAGTATGAGAGATAAAGCTATTGAATTTTTTATTCTAGCAAGGTTAAACAGGAATGTTTCCATGCTTTTTGCGTAAGTGAATTACCTGTTTTTTGTTTAATAGCTTAAAAGCGTCAATAATTTTTTGCCTTGTTTCCCTGGGGTCAATTACGTCGTCAACATAGCCACGGGAACTGGCTACATAAGGATTAGCAAACTTATCTTGATATTCTTCAACCAAACGCTTCAGTCTTTCGACCGAATCCCCCGCACTTTCTATTTCATGACGATGAGTTATGTGAACCGCGCCCTCCGGCCCCATTACGGCAATTTCTGCGGTAGGCCAAGCATATACTATATCAGATCGCAGTGCACTGCTGCACATGGCGATATAAGCACCACCGTAAGCTTTACGCAGTATAATAGTTACCTTGGGTACTGTAGCTTCCGCATAGGCATACAGCATTTTTGCTCCATGCCTGATTATCCCGCCAAATTCCTGAGTAGTACCGGGTAAAAAGCCCGGCACATCCATAAAAGTAATTAGCGGGATATTAAAAGCATCGCAAAACCTGACAAAGCGACTGATCTTAATAGATGCGTTAATATCCAGGCAACCCGCCAAATAATCAGGCTGGTTGGCCACAATACCTACGGACTGCCCGCCAATACGCCCGAAACCAATAACTGCGTTTTTTGCATAATGCGGGTATATCTCGAAAAATTCACTGCCATCAATTACAGCATTAATAATTTTTTTTACATCATACGTCATACAAGATTGGTCAGGGATAATGCTCAACAGGTCTTCCTTATTAACAGTTGACTCTTTAGCTGGATGAACCGGCGGTCTTTCAAGGTTATTGGCAGGCAAATAGCTAAGCAGCTGCTTTACCATATCCAAACAATTTTCCTCGTTTTCACCCATAAAGTGGGCTACACCACTGATCTCGCTATGCGTCATAGCCCCGCCCAGTTGTTCCATGCTGACATCCTCACCGGTTACCACCTTAATTACCTGCGGGCCGGTAATAAACATTTGTCCCGTGCCTTGAACCATAAAAATAAAATCCATTAAAGCAGGCGAATAAACTGCTCCCCCGGCGCACGGACCCATAATCACGCATATTTGAGGAATTACGCCGGAAGCCATGGTATTGCGATATAATATTTCCCCAAAACCGTTTAAAGCATCTACGCCTTCCTGAATCCTTGCCCCACCCGAATCATTTAAACCAATAATGGGGGTGCCGGTACGTATAGCCAAATCTAAAATTTTACATGTTTTTTGGGAGTGCACCCGTCCGAGTGAGCCTCCGGACACCGTAAAATCCTGTGCATATACGTATACTTCTCTGCCATTAATCAATCCGCAACCTGTAACTACACCCTCCCCGGGGTTTTCATCCGGGTCACCGGCAAACGCACCTATTTCTTTAAATGTGCCGGGATCAAAAAGATAATCTATCCTCTCCCGAGCCGTCTTTTTGCCGGCCTTGTGCTGTTTGTCAATTTTGTTTTCTCCACCGCCGGCGTGCACTTTTGATCTTAGCTTATCTAGTTGAATCATCTTATTCCGCATAGTCACTATTCTTAAAAATCCTCCTCAACCATATAGCAACAGCTTACACTCTTATTATGCCCAAGCTAAACTCAATTCAAAAAAAAGCCCAAAAACATAACTTACCATAATTATGTCACACCTTTCCCAAAATAAAACCTCTCGTTTAGGATGATCCAAAACGAAAGGCTTCGCAAACAGTTCTCCGGAAAAATTAGCCGGGTATCTTATCAAGAAAAAATTGTGCAAGGTGTCTGAAACAATTACGCACTCAATGCAAAAAAAACCGCCGGTAAACGGCGATATATTTATATAGGAATTTAAAAATACTAATGAACGACCGGACCTTCATAATCAATTTCACTAAGATCAATGAAGTTGCTCTCCTTACGATCCATTTCAGACAAACGGTCATCCAAACGCTTGCGCTTCTTGGGGGCCGGTTGGCCCGGCGCTATCTCTCCCGGCCGACCGTACTTTCTTTGCAGTTCCTCCAGCTCATGCGGCGATAGATAATAGTTAGCGGCATTAGATTGTTTTTGTCTTTTGATCTTTGCGTAATCCATTTTGTGTCACCTCAGCTGAATTTATTATTCAAAATTTGCAACCTCATGCTTCAAGCTTCTGTACAACTTACAGCAAGTTAATATACCTTTTAGTTTAAATAGTTTTAACAGATGTAAACGTGTTAATTAACTTCTTGCATGGAATGTGAAGTATAAAGTGGCTAATGCTGGAACTGCATCAGCATCTTAATCAAGCTTTTCCAGCACGCCGGCGAAACCTGCCACGGGTATGGCGAAAATCCCTTCGGCCCGGCAATAATCAAGCAGCCGACCTTTGGCGAATACAAGATCGCTATGACTTGCGGGGCAAATGTCGGAGATACCATCCCCAACATAAACTACCTGACTGCCCGGTTGAGTTAAACGCTCCAGCAAAAAACGTTTACAGGTACCGCATAAGCCACAGTCCTGGTTATAGTAGGTACAGCTGATACGGAAACCCTTTTCATACTCCAAGTGGTTGGCGTAATAAGGTATTTTAAAACCGTGCTTCTTTAATATATATTCAATGCAAAAGTCATATCCATCGCTGAGTATATAAACCGGATAGCCATTTTTATTGCAGAAATTCAGGAAATCGCCAAAATTTTCGTCAATCTTTATAGCATCCAGCAGCTGGCTCAGATCATCCATAGTGGCGTGGAAAAGCTGAAACGTCTTGTTGGCGCATTCTTCGGTGGAAATTTCCCTTCTCTCCCATAGTTCATTAATTTGCTGCCAGCCCTCGTCTGCAAAAGCCTCTACCATAGCTGCACAGGTATCCCTTTGGGTAATGGTTCCGTCAAAGTCTATGAAGAACACTTTTTTTATCAGCTGCATACTTTCCTAACCTTTCTTCTGCCAGGCATCACAAAGTTTCCTGGAAGTACGGGCCGGGTCAAAGCTGCCCAGGATGCCTGAGATTATGGATACCCCATCTGCGCCGGACTTCTTGACTTCCCTCACATTGTTCAAGTTAATGCCGCCAATACCCACAACGGGAATCGACACTGATTTTTTGATACTCCGCAACCCTTCTACTCCCAGAGGTTCGATGGTTACTGCCTTGGTTGTCGTAGTATAAACAGGACCCGCCCCCAGGTAATCAGCCCCGTTCCTTTCCCCGTATACTGCTTCATCAATATTTGAAACAGAATAACCTACTATTTTTTGTGGCCCCAGGATATTCCGGACAACCTTAAGAGGTAGATCCTCCCGGCCGATATGAATACCGCCGGCATCAACGGCCATAGCGATATCCAGCCGGTCATTGATCAGTAAAGGCACGTCATATTTGGAGGTAAGGTCCTTTAAAGTGAGAGCAATTTGGTAAAAATCCCTGCTGGAGATTTGTTTCTCTCTGAGCTGCACCAGGGTAACTCCCCCCCGCAAAGCGGCTTCTACCGCTTGGTACAAGTCCCGATCCCCCAGGATAGCCCGGTCGGTAACCAGATATAAACTATAATCACAGTTCATGTTTATGGTCATTCCTTTCTTGAGGTGCAAAACGTCATGAAAGAATTTCTGTCCTCGTCACTATGCTTATAAAATTGATAAAAGTGGTGGGTCGGCCCCACCCCTTGTCCTAGAGGAAAAGCATGGGCAATGGCACCGCTAATGTATTCCTTGGCCCCGGCTACCGCCTCCCCCACAGGGAAGCCTTTGGCCAGGAAGGCGGCGATAGCTGAGGAAAAGGTGCAGCCTGTTCCATGGGTGTGGGGAGTGGATATTCTGCTACCCTCAAAGTGGCGGAAAGCTTTTCCGTCATATAGAACATCAGTTGCGTCACCCTCCAGGTGCCCACCCTTGACCACTACATTCTTCGCCCCCAACAGGTTAATTTTCACGGCGGCCTCTTCCATTGCGGGCAAAGTTAATATTTTTTCCCCAGTGATAGTCTCCGCCTCTAAAATATTGGGGGTGACCACCTCCGACAAGGGCAAAAGTTCGCTTAGCAATGACTCTCTTGCCTGGGGTTGCAAAAGAGCGCAGCCGCTTTTGGAAACCATTACCGGGTCCAAAACGACGTTTTTGGCCTTATGCGCAAGCAGCAATTCAACAATTGTCTTTATAATAGCCTCGCTGGAGACCATGCCGATTTTAACAGCATCTACCTGAATGTCTTCAAAAATAGCGTTTATCTGGTCTCTTATAATTTCCAGGTCCATTTCCCGTACACTATATACGCCTCGGGTATTCTGAGCGGTCACCGCTGTTATAACACTCATACCATAAGCACCCAAAGCACTGAAAGTTTTCAGATCGGCCTGTATTCCCGCCCCCCCGCAGGAATCAGAACCGGCTATAGTTAGGACTTTAATCATTTTTATATCCATTCCTTTCTTGGGATACAAAACGTCACGAAAGATTTTCTTTCAAACTTTCCCTTCGTATAATTAACCCTGAGCCAGTGCCCCAAAGAAAACTTCCCAGAAGTTATCCACCTGTGGGGGCAGCAATTCGATTACCCTGCCATCCACTTCCACCCAGCGGCAGCCCTCCGCCCGGGGTACTACTTTTCCAATTACAGCAGCCGGTAGGCCGGCCTTCTCATAAGCATTTAACACAGTCCCGGCCTTTTCAGGATCCACAGTAAGCACCAGGGTACCCTCACTAATTACCTCATAAGGATCAAGTTGAAAATGGCTGCAGATAGCTTTTACATCAGGAGGTAATATAACTGCTGAGCGCTGAATACTTAAACCCACGCCGGAGGCTTGTGCCACTTCCCACAGGCCCCGAGCCAAACCGCCCTCCGTGGCGTCATGCATAGCATGAACCCCACCGCATGCTGCAGCCAAAAGTGCATCGTTTACCACAGTCATTTCCCTAATTCTGCTGGAAGCCTTCTCAACTAGTTCTTTAGAAATACCGGCCGCCAGCAGACTGTTCCCCAGTTCGCTACCCAAAAGAGCGACTGCCTCTATCGCAATCCCTTTGGTGATCAGCACAACATCACCTACCCGAGCGCCAGCAGGTGTTACATATTCCCGGCCTATTCCCCACACGGTAATACCACCGATAGTCGGGACAGTCACCGCACCGTAGAAACCCGTGTGGCCGCCAACTATAGAGATTCCCAGTTCACGAGCGCTTAAACTAATGCTGCGCACCAGGCGAGTAATGTATTCCTCAGATGTTTCAGGCGGGATAAGCAGGGAGTAGGTCATAAACTGAGGCTTAATTCCTGTTACCGCCACATCACTGGCCCCAATATGGACGGTAATCCATCCGAAATCTTCAGGTGAAGTGGTCGGGCCGGGAAAGATAGGGTCCTCAGCAATAGCCATAAATTGATCACCTGTTTCCAAAATAGCCGCGTCAACACCCATACATGGCCCGACTATTACCTTGGTATTTAAGGCGCCTGTTTCCGGTAGAATAGTTTTTTTAAAAAAATCGTCATTAACCTTACCGATCATCTAGTTTTTCACTCCTTGTAGGTTATTGGCACAAGACAAAAAAATAAACACCCCAGCTCGGAGTGCCACGAATAGCTAAGGTTCATTTCCCTTCGCTGGTATTACCCAGAGCAGGTTCAATGGGTTGGCATACCGCCTCTCAGCCTTTCGGCACCCCAAATGACTTCCTGAATTCTATTTTGCTTAAACTTTTACTACTATTTAATTATACTACCAGGGTGGTTTAAAATAAATGTCTACTTGGAAAGATCATTGTATCATTCTATGTCTACTGTTATTCGTTAAGCGGCTGGCAAACCGGGTACCAGTAGACCGCGCCGCCCAGATAGGCGGTCTTTTGTATTTCCGTGCCGCAGCCATTAAGCCTTGTCATTTCCGCAAGCGTGTCCTTGACCGAGCGAAACATCCCTTCAAGCTCTTTTCCCGCCAGCGTTCCCATCCTACGATTTGGGTGAACGCCGGCATGGAACAGGATATCCTGCAGCACGCCGTTGCCGAGACCATCTCCATCATTGCCCCGATGCCGAAGCTGTCTCCGAAGGCCTGCCCGGTAAGGAGCGCGTCATAATCCGCCGGGTAGCCGTGATAAAAGGCAAACTTATGCGGCGATGCGTTGGCGACGACCCTACGGATCGCTTTGCCGCGCACTGTTTCATTCAACTACCGCGCGATAGTCGTACTTTCGGGTATCTCAAGCATTATACTTGTACTTCCGCAACAGAGTTTAAGAATAACTTTAATTTTGAAGCTAGGTTTCAATTCCTCATAGGTAGACTAAAAACGATGAAGACGTTCCGGCATTTCTAGATAGACATGGAAGTTTCAATTCCTCATAGGTAGACTAAAAACGCAGGGCATACTACTAATTTTTTACCATGGATATTAGTTTCAATTCCTCATAGGTAGACTAAAAACTTATACGAAGGATAAGGCCATTATATGGGAGGTGATTGTTTCAATTCCTCATAGGTAGACTAAAAACTAGTGTTCCCTGTGGATCTTCTGACATTGCTTCGTTAGTTTCAATTCCTCATAGGTAGACTAAAAACATAATGTCTAGTCAATAACTCACTTGGTACGGGTTAGTTTCAATTCCTCATAGGTAGACTAAAAACGCCTGGAAATCATCGACGGTTTGCTGGCGCTGGGTGTTTCAATTCCTCATAGGTAGACTAAAAACGCGAATTTTTTCGGGTAAATCTAAAAGTTCGGATTTGTTTCAATTCCTCATAGGTAGACTAAAAACTGCGGAAGAAGAGGACGAACTTTTACAGGCAGCTTTGTTTCAATTCCTCATAGGTAGACTAAAAACGCATAACTTTTATTCTATCCGATTTAAACAAGCGGGGTTTCAATTCCTCATAGGTAGACTAAAAACACGGTAATTTGCAGCCCGTTTTGGGCGTATGATTGGTTTCAATTCCTCATAGGTAGACTGTAGAACGGCACATTGATACCGATTCAAACGGCAAATTAAAAATCTAATGCA
>JAENYS010000048.1 GCA_016841645.1 Desulfoscipio geothermicus
GTTTTGCCCCTGGAAAAAAGATGACGAATATTGTTGATATTTTTCTTTAAAAAGAAGGAATGAGCCCCTTTATTTGTGGAACTATTATCCAAACAATGCTTACGAGGGGGTTCCACATTGTCTCCAATTCCCAGAAAAATTAATCCGCACGAGATCGAAAACGTTCTGAACAAGATGTTCTCCCCAGAGTGGCTGAGAGACACAGCAGCCAAAGCCGGTTATGTCCAGCGCAAGCGGAAGATCGACCCGGTCACCTTTTTCTGGGTCGTGGTGCTCGGCTTTGGAGTTGGAATGCAGCGCACCCTCGCCTCCCTAAGAAGAGCCTACGAGACGGCATCGGCTGAAACACTCGTTCCATCCTCTTTTTATGACCGCTTTAATAAGGGGCTGGTCGCATTTCTTAAAGAGTGTCTGGCGCACGGAATAGCGGATCTCACCAGCCACACTAGCCTTACGCTTTCAGATAAACTAAAAGGGTTTAATGATCTAATTGCGGCAGATGGCACGATCATCAGGCTACACGATAAATTAGCCGAACAGTTCCCGGGAGCAAGGGGCAAGGCCGAGCTCAAGATACATACCGCCACAGGACTCACCGGCAACACAAAGAGCATTGCAATCTATTCCGGCAAGACCGCTGAAATCAAGACCATGCGCATCGGATCCTGGGTGAAGGACAACATCCTCCTGTTCGATTTGGGATATTTTAAGTACGAGATGTTCAGCAGGATTAGAAACAATGGCGGCTACTTCGTAAGCAGACTAAAGCAATCAGCCAACCCTACCATAGTCTCGGTGCTACACGCCCACCGGGGTAATACAATCGATCTTGCCGGTAAAAAGCTTAAGGATATACTCCCCCTACTGAAACAGGAAGTGATTGACGTCGAGGTGGAGGTCTCCTTCAAAGGCAAAGCATCTAAGGCCAAAAAGACCGAGAAAGATGGGGCGGGGACGTTCGAAGTCTATCAACCCAGGGGTGGCACACCTAAAGTTAAAGAGACCTTCCGTCTGGTAGGGGTGCTTAATAAGGAAACTAAGAAGTATCACCTCTACCTCACCAACATCACCTCCCAGCAACTCACGGCAGAAGATGTGGCGCTCCTTTACGGGGCACGCTGGAGTGTCGAGCTAGTGTTTAAAGAGCTGAAGAGCCTCTACCAACTGGATGTGATATCCAGCGGGGCGCCTGACGTGGTGGAGTCGCTGGTGCTAGTGGCCATGCTGACCCTGGTCGTAAGCCACCGACTACTTAACCATATGCGACTTCTGGCTCCTGAGAAAAGCGACCGTTTTACCCCTCTGCGCTGGGCCGAGTCGTTTTACGCTATTGCGCCAGTTATAATGGGTCGTGTACTCAAGGCCGTCGGCATTGACGAAGATCCTTTCCTACTCATTATTTACTTCATGGGTGAGGGCGTCGATCCCAACGTCAACAGAGAACGGTTGTTGTCACCCTGGGTAAAAGCGATCAATTCCCAGGCATAAAGTACCAATAATTTTCATTTCTGGTAAACCGATCACGCATG
>JAENYS010000049.1 GCA_016841645.1 Desulfoscipio geothermicus
GGGAATATAAAATATTTCGTGTAAATGGTTTTTCCTCTTAACACAAAACCATCTTAATTAGAATCAACCAGGCAGCCCTTGATATGGAGGGGGGCCTGTGTTAGCCTGTTGCGGCGGGAGGCCAAAGCGCAGCGTGGACTTCCCCGTGGGCTCCCGGAAACACAGGCCCAGAGGCTCCATGTCAAGGGCTGCCGGTCAGTTAATCGCACGGCTAAATTTATATGGCCATCTCTGATTCTATCCTATCACCAAAGTATATGGCAAACTGTGATATACAATTTTTCCAATCCTTAACCGGCATAGTCCACTTTTTTGCTGCTTCAACGGTGGCCAGGTAAATAATTTTTTTCAGTGCATCATCTGTAGGATATGTGGTTTTAGTTTTGGTTACCTTCCGTAATTGCCGGTGGTAACCTTCTATGATATTGGTAGTATAAATCATTCTACGGATTTCATATGGGTATTTAAAATAAGCTGTTAATTCAAGCCAATTTTTCTCCCAAGAACGAATTATAATGGGATGTCTGTTACCCCAGTTTTCTTTGAATATTTCAAAGGCTAACTCAGCTTCCTCCAGGGTTAACGCTTGGTATACTTGCTTAAGATCAGCCATCAACTCCTTTTGTTCTTTGTATGGCACATACTTCAGGGAATTTCGAATTTGATGGATGATGCAAAGCTGAATTTCGGTATGGGGGAAAACAGTGTTTATGGCCTCAGAAAACCCGGAAAGCCCGTCTTTACAGGCAATCAGAATGTCTTGCACCCCCCTGTTTTTGAGGTCATTACATACACCGAGCCAAAAGCTGGCACTTTCATTTTCCCCAATCCAAATGCCAAGTATTTCTTTTTGACCGCTCATATTTAGAGCTAACACACTATAGGCCGCTTTGTTTATTATTCGGTTATCCTTACGAACCTTGAAATGGATAGCATCAAGGAAAACAATAGGGTATATGCGATCAAGTGTTCGTGATTGCCATTCTGTAATCAATGGTAGTATTTTGTCTGTTATTTTGCTAACCATGGTAGGTGATACGTCAATACCATAGATATCCCTCATGTGGTCCTCAATATCACGGGTAGACATACCCTTGGCGTACATGGCTATAATTTGGTCTTCAAGTTGGTTGGACGTCTTTTCATATTTGCCGATAATCCTGGGTTCGAATTCACCATTACGATCCCGTGGGATTTCCACTTCTGTTTTGCCGAACTTAGTCTGGATAGTTTTCTTGTTATAACCGTTGCGACTGTTGCCAGTATTATTGCCCTCGATGCTATGTTTTTTATACCCGAGGTGCTCTTCAATTTCAGCTTCGAATATCTGCTGCAAGGTGTCTTTAAATAGATTCTTGAGCATCTCATGTACGTCTTCTACGGTGCGGCAATCTCTTGCTAGTTCCTTGATCGTTTTGTCTTGCATGGCTTGCATAAATGGTCAACTCCTTTATTGGTAGTATTAACCATTTACACGCAATTAATTACGTTCTC
>JAENYS010000035.1 GCA_016841645.1 Desulfoscipio geothermicus
TTTAAAGAACATTTTTCTTACATACAAACGTTTTGTAATACCATTTTCTCATTAACTTATTACGTAAAGCATTGGGGTCTGTGACGCTTAAAAAAAATGGAGGCCCGAAGGCCCCCGGAGTTAAGCTATATTTTTAAATTGTCTTTGCGGGTATTCATAATTCTTGCGGGTGTCGCCCCAGCTTGATACTTTAGTAAAATAGCCTATAACACGGGTCATGTAGTCCGTTATGGGTTCGCCGCATATAGGGCAGGCCGGGACGTTCCCAACTACCGTTGTATGGCCCTGGGTGCATATACCAAAGCCGTAATTGATGGCGAAATGTTCTACGCCTTCTTTCAGGGCCAGGCGTAAAAGCCGTTCCATAGTGGCGAGGCTATCTATGCGGTTCTGAATGTTTAGGTGTAATATACCGCCGCCGGAAACATGCTTCATAAACCGGCCCGTCAGCTTGACACGTTCCACGGTGTCCATTTCAGCAATAAGCGGTATATACTGATTAGAATACATTTCAAAGGGTTGGGCCACCTGCCCGTAAATTATACGGTCTTTGCGGGCCAATGTAATGGCTGTGCTTTCGGCGGGGATTTCTTCTGTATTGAAACTGTGGCCCGTTTCGGCGGAGTATTGCAGTGCGTAACCGTCCGTCGCTTTCAGCACCTTTTCTGTAAAGTCTTGGCCCGCTTGCGATTCCATAGGCAGAGCCATAAAGTGGGCCATTTCATACAAGCCGTGTATGCCAATGGTGCTGAAAAACATATCCAAAGTAAACCACTTCAAGGGTGCAAAAAATTTAAGAAAGCCCCGTTCCACACGGCGGCGTAATATTTCTTCCCGGTGTACCAGGAGAAGATCGCGGGCCATTTTTGCCCGCTTGTCCAGCACCTTGAAAAATTTTTTCACATCCCCTTTAGCTTCCAAGGCTATACGAGGGTAATTAATAGTAACAATACGGTGGGCACCAATATTTAACCCGCCGTTACCAAAGCTGTCCGCCCGGTAGTTCATGCGTTCAGTATCATTAATAAAGCGGCAACACATGGCAATTTTGCTTCCTTCATTGGCGTAAATATTAAACACGCCTTTGGCAATATTGGTGCGGGCCACGAATTGCACAAAGTCCTGGTCTAGAGGTTCCCTGTTTGCGTCTACTGATAAATTAGCGGTCATTACCGGGAAACGATAGGGGAGGCCCGTTTTGGGATCGCCCTGGGCATGGAATTCAGCAATAATTTTCTGTACATGCATTACATATTCCACGTCAATTTGGTTTCCGTCCGGGTAACGGTATCCGTCAAAAAGTTTTTCCAGGTTCACCCGGTCAAAAATGGAAATGTTACTAAACGGGCTTTGGCCCGACACTCTAAACTTGTTATTCATAACGTGGGTAAATTTCTGCCACTGGTTGCGAATGTATTTACGGCCAGCTTTTTGCTTGGGGTTCACGCCTTCCCGCTTCAAGTAATAGCACAGGTTTACAATAAAGTCGCCGGGGGCTACGGCCCCGACGAATTCCTGGGATAAGTCCATGGTAGTTTCAATTACCTGGGCCACGAAACTGTCCGAACGGTTGGGCGGCGTGCTGTGTAATTGGCCGTAGGGCCGCCCTTCCAGCATTAGCGGGGCGGTGCTATAGGCAAAGCAATAGGGCACTTGTATTCCGTAACCGCTTGCGTCGTGGAAGTATAGTTCCCCCCGCCATATAGCGGAAAGTAATTCGTTGGCCCTGCGGGTGTTAAATCGTTTCTTGGCATACCGCCACAGTAAATAATAGCCTTCCAGCTTTAAAATACCCTTGGTTACTTCAGCCTGATAGTTGTTGGCGGATAGTTCTTCATTGGCGTTGGCGTTCATATCCACACTACTGTCCGCCAATCGCATGGTGAAATAGTCGTGCGACATTTGGCCCACGTCAATTTTTCTGGGGGAAATACCGTCCAGCTTTAACAGTCTGCGGCCCACGGGGTCATTGGCAAATTTTCGGTATAAACGGTCAAAGCCTTTTTCAAAAGTTACATTAATAATCAATTTCCCTGCCTCCTTAATACTGTTTGGTTGCTACTTGCCGGAAAGCCCCCAGTTTTAAGGTCGTCCCTAAACGGCCCCGCCACGATAACATCCACCAGTTCCTTAATTTGGGGTGGTATTTCGTTCGGCTCATATCCCGTATAAAGCCAGCTTTGCATATTGGTCCCCCGGAGGAATTCCAGCAGGTCTTCCAGGGCTTCGGGTTGTTCCAGGGGTTCGCCGCCCACGAACACAACGGCTTCGTACCAGTCACGGTTCCGCCATATACGTTCCTTAATGGCCTGGGTATCCATTTTCAGCCCGCCTGCAAAGGGCTGCAGGTCGGGATTATGACAACCAGGACACCGTTTTTTACAGCCTTGAAAGAAAACAGAGAAGGCCAATAATTCCCCAGCATCTATAGTTGACAGGTCGGTAAAGCCGCCTACGGTTATTTGCAAAGTTAAGCCCCCCTAAAAAATGACACTTTGGGGCGTTGCCGCCCCGCTTGTGTCTACCACCCACGCAGAATAATTTCCATGCGTAGGGATACAGCTTGGGTCACAATTTCGGTTAGTTTCACTTTAAGTTCCAGGGCTTTACTTGTTAAGCTATTGACTAGCAAGTAATTCATTGTTCCGTAGCTAGCCTGGGTCTGGGCCAACATTTGGTTTATACGGGCCAGTTCCACCTGTACCCGTTCCCCTTGAAAAGTCAGGGTATTTAATAGGCCCACAGCCGCATACCTTAAAAAGTCGTCATAGCCCACAAAAATATTTAATTCAGGGAAGTACATGCCACCTTCGGTGTAGTCGAATTCCCCTGCCGTTATTTCGTCGTTGTCGTCACCGCCGCCGTTATCCCAGCGAAAACCGATAGGGTCCGCCATGTTAAGAAGCCCCCTTTTCTGCGATAGTGTCCGCCGTAATGGCCCACTTTTTAAAACCTTTCCGGTCTTCCCATACCCACAGTTCAAAGTCCACATTGTTAAGGGCGTATTCTAAAATGACACTTTGAATAGCAACTACTTCTTTTTGGTAGCTTGAAAATGAAAACTTTTTAGTACGTTTGCTTTGCACGGCCACAATGCGGTCACGGTGTAGGCCCAGTACGTCTATTTTGCTGTGGCTTCCTGCGGAACGGAGGACTAAAAAGCCCTGTTTGGCCAGTTGTTCCATTATTTTGCGTTCTGTTTCATAGCCTCTTTGGTAGTTGGTGCGGGCCATTTAGGCCACTCCTTCGCAGTGGCTTTTATAGGTGCAAAAAATACACTTGTCAAATTCAGCGGGCAGGACTTCGCCATTATAGCGGGCTTGGGCCACTTCCGCGTATTTGTCCAGCAGGGCTTCTCGCTGTCTGTCCGACACTTCTACGTAAAAGGCCCGCAGGTCGGGTTTTGCGGCTTCGTTTTTTGTCCAGCTATCTTTGGCCAGGCTTTCGTAAACTATTAAGAATTCCCTAATGCCGAATAACAGGGAATAGCCTACGCATTGTTGTTTGTGACTATCCTGGGCATCTTTCATTTTAAAGCTGCCTATACTTGAAATAGTCGTGGATTTCGTTTTAAATTCCAGGCCCAGCTTGGTGGCGTCAGGAGTGTACTTTAATACGCCGTCCATCATGCCATAGATTTGAAAAAGGACGCCCTGGTGTTCAAATTGCCTTACCTGTCTGATATTCTTTTCCCAGGCCGGGCGGCCAGCTTTGGTTCTAACCACTGTAAATTTGGACTTGGTCAGGTATTTTTCGGCGTAAAGTAAGTCCTTTTGGGTTGCGGCATGGACGGCACTTCCGTTCCGCATTTGCCGACGTTGGTATGGATAAAAGGTCTGCGGGTCGCCATCTATATGGCACGCCTTGTAAAACAGTTCCCGCCTACATTTAGAAGCCCCGGACGGGGAAAAGGTCACTAGGCCCTTTGCAAATTTCAGGTGGGAAGTGTCACTTTCCAAGGCCATTTTTTCATCTTCCAACAATAGCCTTTCAATGTCCAGGTCGGTTGGCAGTTCCATACTGTGAATATCGTTTAAATGCCGTATCATATCCCTGGTCAGGGTGTCGCCACGTTCGGCGTTTTGCACCTGTTCACGTAGAAGGGCGGCCCCTTCACGATTGGTTAAGCGACCCATTCATATTCCTCCTTTTTAATACCGTCGCCCCAGCGGGCCATTACTTCGGTATCCACTTTGATAGGCACATCCAGCTTGGTGGCGTGGATCATACATGCCTCCAATTCGGCTACTTCATCCAGCTTTATATTTTTATCTACCACCAGAAGGGCTTCGTCATGTACGGTTCCATTAACTGCCCAGCCTTTGGGCTTGCAGTAGTTATACAGGTTTATTAAAGCCCGTTTCATAATATCGGCGGCGGTTCCTTGTACCCGTGCGTTTACAGCCATGCGGCGGACACGTTCCACGTCCCCTTTGACGGCCACAAACTTGCGTTTTAGGTCCCTGGGAATGTCGCCCCGTGTCCAATAGTCCAGCGGCACAGTCGGCGTTCCGGTAATGGCACATATTTGAACCGCCAGCTTATCGTAAATTATGGCCTGTTCACGGTGGCCGGGGAAGCGGCGTTTTCGCCCGTAAAGCGTTGTCACATATTCGTTTTGTTTCACTTCTTCCCAGGTGGCCTTAATAAAGGCATACACTTGCGGATATTCACGGTAAAAGTCTTCAATGAATCGGTGGGCTTCTTCCACCGTGATGCCTAACTGTTCCGCCAGCGTCCACATGGAAGTCCCGTACATTACCGCCAAAAGGCCCACCTTCATGGCTTTTCTGTATTTACTGCCATCGCCGCATTCGGCCAGCGGCACTTTAAACACACGGGCCGCCAGGGTGCTGTAAAGGTCTTCCCCTTTTAAGTAAGGTTCCATAAAGTGACGGTCTTGGCTGCAGTGGGCCAGTACACGGGGTTCAATCTGGGAAAAGTCAATACCTAGAATTAATTTGCCGGGCGGAGCTATAATCAGCCGCCTTGCCCTGGGCGGTAGATTTTGCAAGTTGGGTTCACGGCTTGCAAAGCGGCCCGTTACGGTGGCCACCTGGTTAAAACTACCGTGTAGAAGACCGTCTGCTTGAATAATGTTGGGCAGGGCCTCCACGTAGGTTCCCAGTAATTTAGTGTATTCTCGGTATTTCAGCAGGACTTCAATGCCTGGGTGTTCGCCTTTCAGGGTCTTCAAGGTTTTCACGTCGGTGCTTCTTTCCTTGCCCCGCTTCTTGCTGGGGGGTAAGCCCAGTTGGTCGTAAAACACTTCGGCCAGTTGTACAGGGGAATTAAAATTAATTTCCCCAAAGTGTCGTTTTAGCTGGGCTTCCAAGTCGGCAATTTCAGCCTTTAATTCGGGTCCGTACTCTTGGGCATATTCCTGATCAATTAAAAATCCCTTTTGTTCCATGTCCACGCATATGTCAACCAATGGATTTTCCATTTCGTCATATAACTTTTTGAGGTCGGGTAACTTATCCAGGTGTTTCCTTTGCCACTCATACAGCTTATAGGTCAGGTGGGTATCCTTGGCGGCATATACCAGGGCCACTTCCAGGAATACTTCGTCAAAGGTTTGGCCTTTAAATAAGTCCTCAAAAGTGTCGCTTTCACCGTCAAAGCCAAAGTATTTACCGTATTTGGTGGCCAGCTTTTTCAGGGCGTTACTGGGTTCGTTTTCGTTTAAGATGGCCATACATACCATAGTGTCATGGATAAGGCCCCGTAACCGAACGCCGTAACGTATTAGTATGTGAATGTCAAATTTGGCATTGTGCAATACTTTGCCCAGGTTCGGGTCCGTCAGGTGCTTTTTTAGGCGGTTCAGCACGTAGTTAGTCCGCAGCTGGGGGCCAGCGTCTTTATGCTTGACGGGGATATATACATGATAATTGGCCAGGGGCAGGGTCAACGACATGCCCACCAATTCATCTTTGTACACATTTACGCCGGTGGTTTCAGTATCGAAGGCCACGACGGTTTCACGGTCAAGGTCTTTTACTAATTGGTCAAGCTGGGTTTCTGTCTGGATTAATTTGTAGTTGTCGGGCTTGGCGGCCAACAGCTTTTTTATTTTGTCTTCCCGCTGCAGCTGTGCCAGTTCTTTATATTTGGTTTCAATTAATACGCCGCTTATTTTTTCCGGGGTCACTTCCATGCTAATGGTGCCCGCTTCACAGGCCGCCTTTACTTCGTCGGCCCGTTCCCTTTTGGCGGCGTTGTTCTTAAACTGGGCTTGTTCAAAAAGCTGCTTCCAGCGGCCTTCCCAGTCGGTAGCCTTGGCCTGGGCCTTCTTCTTGGTTACGGCCTCCTTGACACGGACGGCGGCCTCCTTTTCCTGGGAAGCCGCCTTTTCCACCGTCTGGGTGAGGTTTAACGCAAGTTCCAATATTAACGCCCCCTATGCTATTTTGGTATATTGCCAGCTAGGAAGGGCCTTGGGTTCTTTTATCTCGTTTACGTAGTCGTCCAGCCGTAACCGAATGACACTGCCGTTAAGGTCTTCCACCGGAACAAAATAAAAAGTGTCATTTTTGGGATCAGAAATGGCCACCACGTCAATGTCTTCTTTTGTGTAGGGCCTGTTTGATTTGGCCACTATGGAACGGTTTTGATTTTCCAGGTTGCCGGTCTTTACTTGTACCCGTAAAATATGGGGCCACTTGACGGCAATGAAATCACAGCGTTCCACCGCTGAAGGGTAGTAAGTGGCCCAGCCTTGTTTTAAAAATTCCAGTTCCGCCTGCCGTTCGGTCATTACGCCTTTATGGTAGCTGTTTACCGCCGCCATTTATTGCCTCCCTTCCAGCTTTTTAACTGTTTGCTGTATGTCGTCCGCATGGTTGGAAAGCCAGCCCCGGTAATTTGTATCTAGAGCATGAAAGGCCACCAGGGGCATATCTTTGAAATGTTCCATAAAAATTTCCAAAGGGGTTAAGCCCGCCACCCGCTTTAATTTGCGGTTGTCGTTTTGCCGCAAACTTCCCAGCGTCACCACTTTGCAGTCGTCGTCACAGCGGGTATATGCGGTCTGTAGTTCTTCCAAGTCGAAGGATTGGGCTTCGTCCAGTATCACGTAGGCCCGCTTCCAGTTTAGGCCCCGAATAAAGGCCGTTGAAATTGCTTCCACTTTTGGGGGTTCCCTACGGGTGAAGTCGGCCCGCGTCCATTTTTCATATAATCCTGGCTGTACCATTTCCAAAGCCCCTACTAAGGGGGTCATGTAGGGCAATTCCTTATCAATGGCGGCACCGGGAAGGAAGCCCATGTCACGTAAGGGTATGGTATTTCTTATATAAATCAGCTTGTCAAAATGGCCCACTTCCACTTCGTAAGCCCCGGCTAATACTGCCAGGGTCGTTTTTCCCGTACCGGCCCTTGCTTCACAAAACACGGCCTGTATCACGTCTACGGGTGCCCAGAGGCTTTGCATGTATTCCAGTTGGCCTTGATCCGTCAGGACGTTCACGCCCCGTTCTTCCAGCCACCTGTATTTAATGTCCCCGCCTTTTCTTTTTGCCACTTTTAGCCCTCCCGTCAAATAGTGCCAAGGGTTTGTGTTGTGTAAAATGAAAAGGGGAAGGGGTTGCCTTCCCCGGCGGGATTATCAAAATACGTTGTCGGGGTCTCCGTCGCCAGTTATAGGCCGAGCTTCGTCAGTTTCAGGGGCAGCGGGCACGTCTTCTAATTGACTAACCGGGAAGCCCGCTTTGGCCAGTTCTTCCAGTTGTTGTTCCCTGGTGCGGGGGCTTAAAACGGTGTCAAAGAATTCATCTTCCACCATCACACCGTTAAAGAAATTAAATTTTTCTTTATCATCGCCTTTAAGTTTTAAAATGGGGTTAAGGCTGTACACGGTTTCGGTTTTATTGCCGGTTCTTTTAAAGGTAAAAGCCACTTCTTCCAGGTCTTCGGCGTAACTTTCAATAGTATCAATAAGGTTGGCGGCTTGGCCTTTGGTGGCGTCGAATACTCTAATGGTGCCGTCGTCAATATCCGCAAAGGCGAACAGGTAGCGTTTTCTAGCATACAGTTTTTTATATTGTTCCAGGCCAGCGTTGGCTGCTTCACATAGGGCACATTTTTTGCCGGAGGGTTCAATGCAGGGCTGGGTATAAATCCCCAGGTTAAAGTCACCGTGGGCCTTATATTCTACATAATCAAAAGCACTTAAAATTCTTACCCGCACGCTGTCCCCGTCTTTTAAACGGATGTACACCTTTTTAAAGTCAATATTTTGGGCCTTTTTTTGGGCTGATTCTTTAGCGGCTTGGCCTCTGGCAGTAATTACTGTCATCTTGTTTTCCCCTTTCAGTTTGTAATTAGCTTTCATCTGGTGTACTATAAAAGGGACGTGATACCTAACAGACTTTGGAAAGTTCTGTTTCACAGTATTGCCGATATGTTTTTTTGGCCCTGGAAACGGTTTTCCTAATTTTAGGGCTGTAATGGTCGTCACCCATTACCCTCGCTATTTCTTTGTTAGAGTATCCGTTAACTATTAAACCAATTATATTTCCGTATTGCTTGGGGGCTTTCGTCACAAAGCCTTCAAGCATTTTTTTTGCTTCCAGCCTGTTTATAATGATGTCTTCTATCCAGTAGGCCATATTTTTCGTTTCTAATAGTGTCACCGTGGTAAATTCGCGGCCTCTTTTTTTTGCTTTCTTTTCTCTGATAAGGTCGATTAATACTTGCTTTGCCTTACCCCTGTAGGTAGTTGTGAAATGTTCCTGGGTATGCGGCCCCTTGTACCGCAGGGCCGCTTCATACACCGTCTGTAACAGGTGGCTTTCCAGATCTTCGTAGGTTATTCCGAAGCCCCCCACATTAAGGAAGTGCCTGCGGGCGTCCATTCTTACCACCGGGTACATTCGCTTGTATAGTTCTTCAAAAGTCCCGGTGTCCAGGGTCTGTGCGTAGAGGGCCGCTAACTTGTCCACTTCGTCAACATCGAATTTTCCGGTTAAGCCCTTCAATGTTTCACCCCATTTGTTTTAAGTTTTCGCAAGGTTCGTTGCCTCACATATAACTCATTACGAAAAGGGCCTAAAAGTGTGACACACCGCCTTTTTATTTTTATTAGCTTGCATGTACACAAGCCCTACGCATCATGTTCACATGTACGCCGTACACTATACGCTGGCTGCGTACATATGTATTGTGAGGTTTTGCGTGTATCATGTCATTGCAATATATATGGATATTTCACCATTGATACACTTTGATGGGACCACTCAAAAATATTGGACGCCGGGTTCCTGGTTTGGGAATAACCTATAGTTGACATACTAAAGGAAATGCTTGGAGGCTTGATTATAAAGGAGGTTGGGGGTTTGATGCATGTCATTGTCAGCTAGGGAGAAAGCCGAACAATTGTTAAGGCAAGCCGAAGCAGGGGAATTTTTGCATGAGAGAAGGGCTGAAAAGGGCCTTTCATTAGTCCAGGTGGGGGAAATAGTTGGCTGTAGCCCCACCTATTTATCAGAACTTGAACGGGGCCTTAAATTACCGTCCGATATTTTAATTTCCAGGTTTGCTAGGTTTTATAAGGTTGACGAAACGGAATTGTTTCATAAATATGGGAAAATACCCCTGCCTGCCATTGAAGAATTAGAGAAAAATACTGCTTTACAAAAAACGCTTTTGGAAATAAATAAAAATAAAAACTTTACAGAGGAACAAAAACACGAACTATACGACAAGCTGTATGACATTTATAAAGATTTTGTTGGTAAAGAGGAAGGAGGACAAGAAAAAGGAGGGAATTAAATGGAAGGTATTTGGCGAGAAGTCTTAACGGTGGAAAAATGGCTGGTTGCAAAATGTGGGTGGCCTTGTGTTTTGCGGCTTGAAGATACTCTATTATTCATTGGGGGAATGGTAATTGGTGCTTCAATAATGGCCTGGTCATTTGCCTATCTAATACTTCGAGTACGGGATAACTGGATCAAATACCATGACAAATTACAGGATTCCGATTTTGCAGCCCTGCGTGTTGTAGGAGAAAGTGAACACGCCCCCGTTGAGGGGCGGCCATCTATTTACATTGACGGGGGAACGGTAACTGATGTTTTGGACTCCTTTACCTCCTATTGGTTGTTGCTGTTGTTTCCTAAAAGATATACCGTCTTTAAAAGTCGCAGGCGTGCAAAATACCTTATTTGGTTGCTGTGGGGCCTGTCAATAATTTTTGCTATTCTTTCCTTCATTCTGGCCATGCACGTATCAGTAATCGGGTAACCAACAACAGCAAATTAAAAGCCCCCGCCTTTAACAATCAAAGCGGGGTGTCACTGGTTGGGTGGCGGCGGCCACGGTTAAAAGTTCTTGGCCGGTCAGGTCGTTTACGTCTTTAACAGAGGCGGGTAATACAACAGCCTGGACCGTTTTATAGCCTATTAATGCGGCGGCCAAGGTCCGGGCTATGCGTCGGCCCGCTTTGTCGTTATCTGTAGCCAGGATGAAAGTTTCCACAGGGCTTTGCAGTAATAATTCCCGCTGTCTGGGGGTTAAGTTCGCCCCACCCAGGGCAACGGCGGGAAAGCCAGCTTGCCAAAGTGTGATGGCATCAATTTCGCTTTCTATTATATAAGCCAAGGTCTTACCTGTTTTGTAAATAAAGTTCAGGGCGTAAATATGGTTTTTAATGGGTTGGCCGTCACCGTAATACCAAAAGCGTTTATCAATGACACTTCGGAATTTTATATTTACAAGGTTTCCGTGCCGGTCATACCACGGAAAGGTTACGGCTTTGTGTTTCCGGTCATAGCCCACACGAAAGGCCCTTTGCCACTTTTCTTCTATTCCCCGCCGCTGTTCCAGGTAGGGGTGGCGGTATTGGAATTCATCCAAAAGGGTCATGTCCATGGTTTTGCGGGCTTCTTCGGCCAGGGCCAGGTTATAGGTTAGTTTTAGCCTGTCCGGGTTGCCCAGGGTCGGGCAGTAGGTTTCCAAAAGATATTCCTGGGCTTCTTGGTAGGTTTCATTCCGCAGGTAGGCCAACAGCTTGACAAAGTTTCCCTGCCGCCATTGTTCGCTAATACTCCCGCTGTCTATGAACACGCCCGTTTCCAGATGGACGGCAAAGGAAGGGTGCCGTTCGTCCCTGAATGGGGAACAGGCGTGGAATTTCTTTTCCGTCCACCTGGGCCGCCGCCAGTCGTATTTATTAAGTTCGGCGGCTATGTCCACAGGGGTTTCATAACCTTTAACCCGCATTGGGAAATTCCTTTTTAAGTTGGTTAATAAATGCTTTGCTTTTGGCATGGTCGGCTTCGTTGATAAAAATGTGTTTCTTGGTGTATTCCCTTGCTACTTTTTCGCCAGCCACCTCCAGCCATTTTATATACTTGTCGTTGTCCTCCCCTGCGGTACGGCCTTTGTTACCGGAAATTACACCCCACACGCGGTCCCGTGGTTTAATCACATCGCCCTCCTTATAGCGGGGGATTAAATGGACATGGGCGTGGGGCACGGTTTGGCCAGCCTCACGGGCCATATTAATGCCAATGTTATAGCCGTCGGGTCTGTAAGTATAGTCCAGAAGGCTTTTTACCAGTTCCACCATGTTCCATACGTCCCGCTTTTCCCCGTATTTTAAATCAAAATAGTCTTCAACGTGCCGTCTGGGTATTATCAGGGCGTGGCCTGAGCTTACCGGGTATACGTCGAACATAGCCAGCACAGTTTCCGAATGGGCGATAAGCCTCCTGGTGCCAGGGTTACAAAATGGGCAGTTCGCCAAAGTGTCATTTTTTTGGCCTTTCCAAAAGTCGCAAGTTTCCTGCCCTGCCGCACCGTAAATGCAATAGGTATGGCACGTTATTTTATCGGTAGTACCCGGAAGGGGTATGGGTTTCCAGTTACCCCCTTTTTTAGCTATCCAGCATTTTTCCTGCGGTTTTGCCACTTGTCCCACTCTCCTTAAAAAATGTCGGTTAGCTGGGTTTCCTTGATATAGCCCAGGTTAAAATCGCAACGCAATTCAATCACGGTACCCACAGACGGTTCCCGTGCTTTTTCAATGGCCAGCCGCCCTACACCTTCGGCCTGGTCAAAGGTCAGGGCCGTGGCGGCGTCCTGAATTACGGCTATGGTTTCGCTGTAATCCGTCAGCTTCGGCGGCTTAACTATACGGGTGCCGTCGTCGTCCTTGTTCTTGTCCTTCTCGGCGGCCCCAGGGGTTTGGTGGACCACCAGACCCGCCACGTTGTAGCGGCCAAAAATTTGGCGAAGGCGGCGGCTTGTGTAGGTCATGCCGTCCCGCATTTTCCCCCTGCCGTGGGCCATCAGGTTAAAGCCGTCTATAATCACCAGTTTGGTTTCTTTATAGGTCTGCAGGTCGCTTTCTATCACCTCCAGGGTCAGCCCGTTCGGCAGGTCTTCCATCGTCTTAATCATGTAACGGGCTTCGTGTTCCCCGTTAAACTGGGCCAAAAAGTCCAGGTATTGGCGTTCGTTGTCCAGGTTGCCCCGCCTTAACCGCACATTATCAAAATGGCCCGTCAGGGTGTCCAGTCTTAAGGCTTGTTGCCGCTTCGACAATTCCGGACTGTAGTGGAGAACGTCAAAGCCGTGATCCCAGGCCATAAGTCCCATGTGTGACGCCAGCCAGCTTTTGCCCCGGTTGGTGAAGGCCATTAATAGAATGTAATCCGATAGTTCCAGCCCGCCGCCCAGGGCGTCCGTTAAGCTGGGGTAAGGGGTGGGAATGAATTGCCGTGCCCTGTTTTGCTGAGCCTCTTTATACCATTCAGCCCGTTCCGGGCCGTTGGCGGCATAGTCGGTGCCGTCCTGGTCACCCAGGGCCGTGGCCTGTTCAATCTTTTGGGTTTCTTCCCGTAGCCACTGCACAAACTTATCCCCCGGCAGTTCGGAAAATTGCTTCGTGGCTTGGTGTTGCAACAATTCAAAGGCTTGCCGTTTGGCGTATTGGGCCTTTAACTTGCCGCACAGGTACTTAAAGTCGTCGGCCACTTCCGGTACATATTCAAAGTCCGCAAATTCAGCCACCACGGTTCGGTAGTCCGGTGTCGTCTTATGTTCCCGTACATAGTCCCGTATAAAGCCATATACAGGCCCCAGAGTGGGGAATTCGGTTGCCGTTACGTTGTAGCGGCGTAATATATTGAAGTCCTTTTCATCTAACACCTTGCTTAACAGTTGGGCTTCAATCATTCGGCCACCCCGCTTTCCTGTAGTCTTGGCCGAAGAATTTTACGGGCACGGTAAAGCCTTCAATACGGGAGGCCGTGCGTTCATCGTAGATGGTCGCTATGACGGCCAGGGGTTCATTGCTGGTCAGAATGGTGGCCCGTGCTTCCACGGCCCGTTCGTCTATAACTTCGTAAAATTCCCCGTTAAAGGCCACTGTGCTTTCTCTTATACCTATGTCGTCCAGTACCAACAGTTCCGCCATCATCATGCGTTCTTTCAGTCTGTAGTATTTTAATGAGAAAATGGTATTACAAAACGTTTGTATGTAAGAAAAATGTTCTT
>JAENYS010000007.1 GCA_016841645.1 Desulfoscipio geothermicus
GGACACGTGATTTCCACTTTCCCGGAACTGCGATTTCATCGCACAAGAATATTCAACGAACCCTAAGACATTAAAGCAGTTTAGAATCGTTAAACAACTGGTTAACAGATCTGACATTGGGCAGCTTGTCTGTGCGACCGACGCCGGGCGGGAAGGTGAACTAATTTTTCGCTATATTTACCGCCTTACCGGTTGTAGAAAACCTTTTATGCGGCTCTGGCTGTCGGAAACCACCCCGGCAGCGGTGCAGCGGGGTTTTGCGAAACTTAGGCCCGGTGACCAGTTCAATTCCCTGGCAGCAGCTGCGGAAGCCCGCAGTCAAGCCGACTGGCTGATTGGTATTAACGCCACCCGGTCGTTTACGGTAAAGCATAACACATTACTATCCATTGGCCGGGTGCAAACGCCTACTCTGGCGCTTATCGTCAGCCGGGAACGCGAAATAAAAAGCTTTGTACCCAAGCCTTACTGGGAACTATACGCTGAGTTTACTAAAAGTAGTGATGGCCAGACTTACGCCGGTAGATGGTTTAACGGTGAACAAAACCGGTTCCATGCCATTCAGGCGGCCCAAGCAGTGCAAGCCAGGGTTAATAACCAGCCGGCCAATGTGCTGGAAGTGGAGGAAAAAGACGTAGCGGAACTTCCTCCGTTCTTGTTTAACCTTAACGACCTGCAAAAAGAAGCAAATAGAAAATATGGTCTGGCGGCAGCCAAAACATTGGATCTGGCTCAATCCCTGTACGAAAACAGGAAGTTATTAACTTACCCCCGTACGGACAGCCGCCACATAACGAAGGAACTGGCTAAAACCATTCCCGGTCGCCTGTCCGCATTGGCCAGCGTAAATGAATATGAACTGTATACTATAACCGCCAAGACGGCCACCCCCCCGGGTAAGCGATATGTCAATGACGGTAAGGTAAGCGATCATACTGCGCTTATACCTACGGATACCAAGCCAGTATTGGACAACTTGCCACCGGATGAGCGTAAAATATACGACCTGGTAGCACGCCGGTTTATGGCTATTTTCTTTCCGCCGGCAAAGTATAGACAAACCAAGGTGGTAACTAAAACCGCCGGTGAAACCTTCCTTACCACCGGTAGAGTGGAACTGGACAAAGGCTGGAAAATGGTGTACATGACTGTCGAAAACGACATCGATGAAGGCGAAGACACCGGCGCAATACCCGAGCTAACCCGGGGTGAATCAGTACAGACCGGCAAAACAGAAATCAGGCAAAAAGAAACCAAGCCACCCAAACACTATACCGAAGCCAGTCTGCTGGCAGTTATGGAAGGGGCCGTTCGGCTAATGGAAGATCGGGAACTAAAAGCGGCCATGAAGGGACACGGCCTTGGTACTCCGGCCACCAGGGCGGCTATTATAGAGCGCCTTATCAAAGTGGGCTATATTGAGCGCCAAAAGAAAACTTTAGTTCCCACCGCAAAGGGCGAAACCCTAATCGATCTGGTACCTGAAATAATCAAGAATCCGGAATTAACCGGTCAATGGGAAAAAACGCTGGCCGATATTGAAGCCGGAACGGCTGAGCCCGGGGGATTCATGGACGGCATTAAACAGTTAACCGGAGAGATAGTCGAACAGGCCCGTAACCAAGCAGTAAGCAATCAGGTTCAAGCAAGCCGTGAAGTATTAGGTAAATGCCCTCTTTGTGGAAAAGCAGTAGTCGAGGGTAATAAAGGCTACGGATGCATTGGTTACAAGGAAGGTTGTCAGTTTGTCATCTGGAAAAAAATAGCCGGTAAACATATCACCCAACGCCAGGCTAAAACACTACTGGATAAAGGCAAAACCGGTGTCATCAAGGGTTTTACCTCTAAAGCCGGCAAAAAGTTTGACTCCGCATTGCTAGTTAATAACGGTAAAGTGGAATTTATGTTTACCGATAACAGCGGTAAAAAAGTAAGCCTGGGTCAGTGCCCGATTTGTGGCACAGAAGTAATTGAATCACCTAAGAGCTATAGCTGCACCGGCTATGGGGGAGGCTGCAAATTTGCGATCTGGAAAGAGATCGCCGGTAAACGCATTACCCCAAGCCAGGCAAAAGAACTGCTTCAGAAGGGGAATACCGGTATAATCAAGGGCTTTAAGTCCAAGGCCGGGAAGGAATTTGAAGCTGCTTTGATCCTGAGGAAAGGCGGCAAAGTGGAATTTGATTTTAATGCAAAGGAGTGCTCACATGCCTAACAAAGACGCAATGGAAGTTCATTGAAAATAAAAAATTCAAATTGCCACGCCAGTTATACTACCGATTGTATATGTATCAGATTTTTGGCTTCTGGGGTCAGTATCCGCTGCCTTATAATCAGCCTACATGGACTGACAAGTGTATCGCTTCATCGTAAATTAAGTGTACCAAAATAAGATACGTTTTTGTTTGTATATTTTAAGTTCATAAAACCGAAGAAGTATTTTTTAGCAAGAGGGGACGGTTCTTACCTCACCATGAAATAAGTAAATTCCAACTTTAATCCAGTGTCTGGTATCAGATATTGCTTAACTATTCAGCCTGTCTGGGAAGAATAGTGTGCTACCAAATTTATCTACGCCAAATTCTTTAATTATTTGTTGGGTATCTTTATTGATCATAAACTCTACGAACGCCTTAGCTCCTTCTACATTTATCCACTCAAATTTTTCCGGGTTGACCTGCATGACGTGATAAATGTTTTTTAATATCTCATCACCCTCGGAAACAATCTGTAGTTCTATATTTTTATATTTGGCCAGGAATGTTCCGCGGTCGCTTAACATGTAGGCTTGTTTTTCATTAGCCACAGTAATGGTAGCGCCCATGCCCTGTCCGATTTCCTGATACCAATTTTGTCTCTTGTAGTCAATGCCGATTTTAGCCCAAATGCTTTTCTCCGCTTTATCTGTTCCCGAATCATCACCACGGGAAATAAATAATGCTTCATTATTGGCTATTTTTTTGAATGCCTTCATTATGTCGGTGGTACCATTTACCTTGGCCGGGTCCTGGGGCGGTCCTAGCAAAACAAAGTCATTGTGCATAACCAACTGGTAATTAATGGCCACCTGGTCGTTCACCAATAACTCTTCATCCTTCGGAGCATGCACCAACAGCACGTCAGCGTCGCCCGTTTTACCCATTTTCAATGCTTCCCCGGTCCCTACGGCCACTATCTTTACCGTATAGCCGGTTTGTTCTTGGAACTTGGGTACCAACACGTCCAGCAGACCACTATCCTGGGTGCTGGTAGTAGTGGACAGTATAATTATATTGATAAATTTATCCGCCAATATCGGGTCAAATTGCGATCCCGCACATCTATTAATTTCTTTTAGAGCATCGGCACGAGACATTGCTTTGCGGTAAGGACGGTCGCTAACCATAGCATCATATGCGTCGGCAATGGCTAAGATTCGACATTCCAGGGGAATTTCATTTCCTTGCAGCCCGAGGGGATATCCTTTGCCATCCCATCTTTCATGGTGTTTTAATATCCAATCCGCTATGGGAACCAGATCGGGAGCCGATTGTGCTATTCTAAAGCCAATTTCGCAATGACGCTGCATTTCAAAAAATTCTTCCTTAATAAGGGAACTATTTTTAAACAGTATACTATCTGGTATACCCACTTTGCCGATATCATGAAATTGGGCTAGCAGACGCAAATCAGATATTGGGCGTTCGGATAGACCAATGGCTTTGGCCAGACTTTCCACCTGGTCCTTCAGGCGATCTGCATGACCTTCGGTAATTAAATCTCTGGCTTCTAATGCCTTGTTCAGAGTATTTACAATGGCACTCCTGGCACTCTGGTGGCGATGTAGCTTTTTCCGGTACATGTTATTGTCTGCTTCTTTAAAAAGTTCATTCATGTTTACAGGTATTGCATTACCAACTGCATAGCCAATGGATAAACTTAACGGCATTGTTTCATGGACACTGTTATAAACAGATATTCCATTTTTAATTCTCTGATAGGCAATTTTCACTGACGCTTCATTACAATTGGGCAGTAATACTGCAAATTCATCACCACCAATGCGGGCCACCACATCGCTGCTACGAAAAGACTTTTGCATAAGAGTGGCTACAGTACTAAGTAATTGATCGCCTGCATTATGCCCTAAAGTATCGTTAACCAGTTTTAGACCGTCTACATCGCCAATAACTATACCCACCGGGTTAAAACGCCCGCTGGCCAGGCGGTGCATCTCCTGTTCAAAATAAGCACGGCTATATACATTGGTAAGAGCGTCATGAAAAGTAATATATTTAAGTTTTTCTTCCGCTTTTTGGCGGTCTGTTATGTCACGTATAGATTCTATTGCACCTACTATTTTACCTTCACTATCATATAACGGTGCAGCTCCGACCATTAATGTCTTATCCTTATCTGGAATAAATAATTCTCCATAAATTACGTTGTTCTGTCTTTTTACAGAATTATAATGTTTTAATAATTGGTCATGTTTGAATGTAACATTTTCTGTAATTATATAATCAATTAACATTGGCCAGTCTTCATTGAAAGAAAATACATTATTATAATTACTTTTGCCAATTATCTCATCCTTTGTTGTATTGGTCATTTCCTCCATAGCCTTGTTCCAGGCTATCACTTTTTTATCTTTATCTATAACGAAGGTAGGATCAGGTAAAAATTCTACAATGTCACGAAATCGTTTGTCAGCAGTGCGCGCTTTCTCTTCAGCCAATTTACGTTCTGTAACATCCCTTACTATACCTTCAATGGCTATTAGTTGGCTACTCTCATTGTATATAGGCGTGTTGTGTTGCTCTGTCCAGATAAGGTGGCCATCTTTATGAAACCACCTAACGATTATTGGCATGCCAAACCCGTACTTACCGACGTAAAGGTCATCCAGAACGTTTTGGTCATCAGGGTGGACAATTTGGTAAATGACTTCCGGGTTTTGGTATAATTCTTTTGGATCATATCCAGTTATTCTGGTTACTGCAGGGCTTATATATTCGAAATTCGGTTCCGGTTGGATTTTTATGCGATAGATAATATCCTGGGCATTTTCAGCCAAAAAGCGGAACTGCTTTTCACTTTTTCTGAGCGCCTCTTCCCTTTGTCTTACATCGGTAACATCACGAAAGACCAGAATAGCGCCTAAAATGTTACCGGCAGCGTCTATAATGGGGGATGCACTGTCAGAGATGGAACGCTCTGTACCGTCCTTAGCGATTAACGCCGTATGGTTGGCCAAGCCTACTATCTTTCCTTCAGTCAACACTTTTTTAACCGGGTTTTCAACCGGCTCTCGGGTGTATTCATTTAAGATGTTAAATATTTTACCTAATGGTTGGCCTATGGCTTCGGTCCTTGTATATCCGATAAGGGTTTCTGCCACCTGGTTAAGTAGAGTTACATAACCTTTCAAATCCACAACGATTACGGCATCACCAATACTGGCCAGGGTAACAGCTAGTTGTTCTTTTTCTTTATGCAATGCCGCCTCTGATTTTTTAAGATCTGTAATATCATGGATTGTTTCAATAGCTCCGATATAATTACCCAAGTCATCATATAACAGCGATGCCTTGCTGCGGAGATAAGCCCCTTGCCCGTTGTTAAACGCCGGAACATAACTTTCAGCAATCAGAACAACTCCTTGTTTTTCAATTTTATTGTATTTTTCCAATGCCTGCTGATTATCGGAAGTAATTAAATCAATTAAAATTGGTTCCGGTTTACCATGAAAAGGTACAGTATATGCATAATCACCTTTACCAAGGATATCCTCTTTGATAACTCCCGTCATCTCTTGCATAGCTTTGTTCCAAGCGATTACCCTTTTATGCTTATCGATAATAAAAGTAGCATTGGGTAAAAAGTCAATGATATTTTTTAACTGGTGGTTAGCCATTAATAGTTCTTCCCTGCTGGTATACCTTTCTAAAACCTGCTGTTCCAAATCTTTGTTATTGGCGACCAGTTCTTGTTGTGATTTAGGCAATAATATAATGCCAAAATCAATACAGTAAAAAAAATTTAGAACTTGTATTTGGCAACGTTTTTCATAATCGGGTTCCCATCCTGACTGCAGGACAAGGTCTATATAACTTTGGCGAATTGAATTGAATAAGCATAAGATCATTTGGGAATTCATACCACGCTGCAGGTAATTTTGTGCCTTCAGCTTACCAAGGGTGGCTATAGAATCTTTAGCATTATTGACATAAGAATAATTTAGTGCCAGACCATCATCTTGCAAAACTTTTACAAATAGAAAAGACAAATCAGCTATAGCCAGATGAAAATCTTTCTCGTCAAATAGATAAGTATATTCATGGCTAAGGTTATTAACGTATGCCATAACCGTAACTATTAACCAATCCTCATTGTTTTTTATTGAATTAATAAACCGTTCCATCACCGGCACCCCATAATTTTTTTGTGTATTTGAAATGTGCTAAAAGTTATTTAGCTCGAAGAATACCTTTTAAAAATAAAAAAGCTTTGCCCCATTGCAAAAGGACAAAGCTTTACAGCAAAAATAAAGCTTGATTCTCCTTTCCACAATGGGAGGCACATTAGTTTCCTATGTACCCTAAAGGCCGGTAACCATACCTTTTTGTTTAGGTTACAAAGCTCGGAGATTCAATTTTTTAATACATTTTTCTACTTATTTTGATTTATATCCTGTAAATAATATATTTATTTTTTTCGCCAAGTTCAGCACCTGACCTTTATTCCGGTAACCATACTGGAGAGGATCCGTTCCCATCCTACCCCTCCGAGGCACACGCGAACACGGAAGTTAAGCTCTTCGAGACAGATGGTACTTGGGTTTGTCGGTCTTGCTATAATTTGGCTTATCTTTAATATAATGAAAGATAGGTTATTTAATTTTTTAATAATACCATCTAGACATAATGCTTTCAAAGTTAGAATAAAAAGACTTGTAAACAGAACAGTTTGTTTTAGGATATTTATTAGAGGGGTAGCCCTCTTCGTAATGTACAAAGAAGACTACCCTTCTAAGTAGTAAAGTTAAGAAAATAGTTGAGTTTTTTAATCCGTTAATAATATATCCCTACGAGTAAACGTTTTTACGCTACTTTAAACTGTTTAGACAAATTGTCAAGCTCCTCAGCCATCCCGGCCAGGTTTTGGCTGGTCGAAGAGACCTCCTCTATACTAGCCGTTTGTTCCTCTGCTGTAGCAGCAACGTTTTGCACACCCGAAGACATTTGTTCTGCGGCTGCCGCTACAGACTGTATTTCTTCTGAAAGGTTTTGCACTGCCGAAATAATTTTTTCAAATGTTGCTCCAACATCCATAACAACAGCAGACCCTTCTTTCACCTGGTCAACGTTGTCAGCCATACTATGAACAGCTTTATTGGTTCCCTGCTGGATTAATGTAATAAGCTTGTGAATTTCCTTTGCGGCATCTGCCGACTGTACGGCAAGCTTTCTTACCTCTTCGGCAACCACGGCAAACCCGCGCCCCTGTTCTCCCGCCCTGGCTGCCTCAATAGCAGCGTTTAAAGAAAGCAAATTGGTTTGTTCAGCGATTTGAGTAATTAGTTCTACAATTTGAGAGATCTTGGCGGCAGATTCATTTAGTTCGTTAATTACTTCACCGCTGTTGGTAGTAGCGTTTTTAATAGCGTCCATCTGTATACTTACGCGGTTTATTCCCTCGTTTCCTTCCCGGGCATATGTGGTGGCCTGTTCTGAAGTTTCTGCGATGTGCTGAATATTTACAGTTACTTGTTGGACGGTACCGGCCGTCTGATTGGTGGTTGATGCTGTTTCCTGAGCGCCTGAGGCTACGTTTTGGGAACTTGCTGAAAGTTGCATTGAAGATGAGGCAATAACCTGAGATTTCTCTTGAATATGAATAACTACATCTTTTAAAGTTTTCAACATTTTATTAAAATTATTTGCCAACTGACCTACCTCATCTTTTGTTTTAACGTCTATTTCTTTAACGGTTAAATCGCCCTCGGCAATTTTAGCTGATGTTTCGGCAACTAGTTTTATTCGTTTAGAAATTGAGCTGGCAATGAAAAAGCCTAGCAGCAAGCCCACAAGCAAAGCTAAAATTGTGCTGTATGATGCTATTCTCTTCATGGAGATAAAATCCAATTCTGTATGTTTCATAATTTCCATAAGGTTATTGTCCCGTTCTTCTTCATACGAATTAATAACCTTATTAATGGCAGTCGATAACGGCCTCCCTTCGTTAGCGGATACTATGGTGGCTTCCTCTTCTTTGCCCTCTTTAATTAGGGGAACAATTTTATTCAGCATTAAAACATTTTGCTGATCCTGGTAATCCTTTAATGCCTTAAATTGTTCTTTATCTGTGGCGTTAATGGCCGAATCTATCATGGTTTGAATTATGGAATTATTTTCGTCACCTAGCTGCCTGATCTGTTCCACATAAGTATCTTGCTTATAATACAAAAATCCTCGAATAGCAGCTTGCTGGGAAGCAATATTATACTTAATGTCATCTAATTGCTCAAGACTTTCAAACTCATGAGGGATGCTCTCCACATGAACCTGCACATCTACAATATTGTGATAAATAATACCTAAAGCCATAGAAAATATGGCCATAACACTAATAAAACCACAAAGAATTTTTAATTGTAACGACATATCCTTTCCCCTTCCCAACATTATGTAATCTTTTTTACACTTATTTTTTGGATATTCCATCAATTACTTTGCTTAAGATCCATAACCGCATTGATCCTGGTAGCATTAATATAGGGTCGAACAGTGTTGTTGGGGTAACCTTTTATAATCTATTATTCATAGCAATGAACATGGCACTCCTTGCCCAACCGGAAATACTTGTGCTGTCCGCAAAGGAAGTATCCTCAACTGCCGAGGTGAGACCATCACGGCCATCTTTTTACGATTCGTTAATTGAAACAATAACTTGTATTACCGTCCACTTTAAAAATTCGTAAACGGAGCCAAGCAGAATGAAGCTTGAGACAGATAATAAGTCCCTAATTTCTCGTTTTACCTTATTTAATTATCATCTCTTCCTGAAATTATTTAACTTATGTTTGGTACTTCTCACCTCTTTCTACAAATAAGAAAAGCTTTTTCCCATATATAGGAAAGAGCTTTGACTCATAAATTCCGTTTTTCCTTTCCACAATGGGAGGCGTACCCGTTTCCAGTCACACCCTTTGGTCATTTCACCATAGCCAAGAATAGCCACAGGCCAAAAGACTCGGAAATATTCAATTTTTCTTCTAACGACACATAGTTATATTTTTCGACAAAGCAATTAACTCTCCTCCTGTCTAAAAAAATATATTATTAAGAACTCAACTTTCGTGGCACGAATTAGGCAGGTAAACCTTGATATAACTGGGCAAACCGGCAAACCAATGCTGTAGTTGACTTTTAATAAGATTTATGCTTTTCTTGTTACTTTTTTGGGATATATCATCAACAGTACCAATAATTATTGTAAGGCAATTGCCCAATCAAGCTCGGCGAAACATTTATTTTCTTGCCTTCGGGTTTCCCTGGAGGTTTGTTCTTTTTTGCAAGAGAGTTTTTCTATGACGCACCTTTTATCCACAAAAAGAATAATTTTATATGAAAGCAGGAGGTGGCATTTATGAGTCTGGCAGCAAAACAAACTATGGAAATACCTAACGCTATATACGAGAGTATGCTAAAGGTTTTTATCAAAATGGCCTTGAAAAATAAATACCAGGATCAACATCCGGACAGGGTTCATCAAACCCCCAAAAGTGGAAATGCTTTACTGAAGTTTAACGTAAATTAAAAGGGGGTATTGTATGTTTATCCCCCCTCACATAACCAGCCAAAATTACCCATCTTACGAAGATGCAAAAAAAACCCTGGATGAAATGGGACTTGTAATAGGGGGCTATATAAGAATATCCACCAAAAAAGACAGCCAGAAATCAAGCATTGGTAACCAGAAGAAATTACTTGAGCAATGGGCTGAAGTAAACGGATACAAGCTAACCAAAATATATATCGACGTAAAATCCGGGGAATATACATATTTAAGAAACGAAATCAACCATATGTTTGAAGACGCGAAACAGGGTAAAATTAAAGGTGTAGTATCAAAGGAGATCGCTCGTACATCAAGGGATGTCATGGATATTATCACCATCAAGCGCACATTATCAGATTTTGGCGCTTTTTTTATATCCATCAAAGAGAATTATGACAGTCGCACTGACGACGATGAATTTCTACTTATTTTACACGGGGCTTTGGCACAAAAAGAGAGAAAAACCACCAGCTCCAGGGTTAAAGTAACCCAGCTTATCAAAGCAAAAGAAGGTAAAACAAATGTTCCATTGCCCGCTTACGGCTATATGTTAAGCGAGAACAGGCAGAAACTTGTTGTAAACCCTGAGACTGCACACGTTTATCGGCAGGTAGTAGAAAAGTTCTTAACCGGCTGGGGTCAATTAAAGATTGCAAAATGGTTAAACGAGCAGGGTATCAGAACCCGTAGAAGTGGTCAATGGTCTACCAATGGCATAAGAACAATATTATCAAACCCGGTGTATTTAGGTGTAACGATTTATAACGTCACCACCCTGAAAAGGGACAGCAAAGGCAAACAAAAAAGAGTTGTCCGTCCACAGGAGGAATGGATAATCCGAGAAAATACACACGAACCCCTTATTACTCGGGACGAGTTTGATAGAATACAAATGATGATGAAGCATAGGAAAGAAAAATATCAACATGAGTGGTCATGTGATAGAAGGTATCTGGGTTCAAGCATATTAAGATGTGCAATGTGTGGGGGGAAAATATATGGATTTAAGGTTAAACCAAAAAGAAAGAAAAAGGATAGCCAGTATAATTATTATTACAGATGCCAGGGTATTAACGGGAAGTGCGAAGGGAAGATGAAAAGCTGGGATATGCAAACCATTGACGAAAGACTGTTACTCTTCATAAAGTCCTTTTTCTTGGATAAGGATAAACTTTTAACTTCCATGAAAAGAAATGTTAATCTTTTTTCAGAAGATCCCTGCGGTCTTATAAATCAAAGGGAAGTTTTTAGACTTAACCTAGTGAAAGTTGTCGAGGCTATTAAGAAACAACAATTTGCATACGAACAGAATGTTATCAATTTGGTAGAGTATAAGGAAAGAATTACTGAACTCAGGGAGGAAAAAAACACACTTCAAGAGAAAATAGATAATTTAAATCATAAACTTGAAAAGTTAGATAATGCAGAACACTTAGTTAATGAATTATTTGAGACAATACAAAGTCACATTGACAATATAAAAGAACTTACCTTAGAAGATAAGTTTACCCTTATTGACCATTTTAGCAAGATATATATTGATGAAAACGGTAATATCGTTGACGCCAAGTTCCGTATATAAAATCATAAGTCCGGCCCGCCATATTGGGTAATAACGTATTTGGCCAGCTTGGGATTAGGTCCGCATACCCGAACGGGTATTTGCAATTTTTTCTCATATACCCACATATTCACAAATCCTTTCTTTTAAATTAGTACTTGATTTCCCAGGGCCACGGGCTATCAATCCATTTCCAACAATTTTGCACATTTGGCGAATATCCATAATTTAACATTGGACCATAGGTTTGCTCATAGCTGCGCACTGCTTGTAATAAATCCTTGTGTACCTGGTTAAACATGGTCAACGCTTGCTGGTCATTGGGATGTGTATCCAAATACAGGTTCAGGTCCGTGGCTACAAATGATAATTGTTGTATTTGTAACAGCATTTGCACCTGATTGCGATTGTCCACAATAATTCACCTCCGACATTTTTATGTTTCATTCAAATTAATATTTGTATGGTCTATACAACTCAGGAAACAAAGTGCCTGTTTCCAATGCCCGGGCCGGGCTATTAACCTGCCCCCACCTTTGTATGAGAATATAAGCCCTGGCCAATTCCATACCGTGGTAAGGTGGAGCAATACTTGGCTGACCGGTATATCCTGGGTATTCCGGATAAGCGGGTTCCCCCGGATAACCGTGTTGATCTGGTTGATAGCCGGGAGTGAAGCCCGGTTGGACCGGATATGGCGGTAAATCGGCCACCGGGTCAAACGGCGCAAACACTGGCGAGCCACCTGCACCCGACTTCTTGTGTGGTGATCCCAGACCGATTGAGGTTACATCTTTTACCTGGTCCGGTTTTTTATCGTACTTGTTATTCAAAATGCACACCTCCATAGCAATATTTTTAAAATAATCTATTCTTAACCAATTTATGTTAGTAGTGCCAAAGATGTGATTAAATAGCCTGATTTAAAATGTGGCTCACCAGGACTTAAATTTATCACACAAAGTTTAATCGTAATATTACGAAATTATTAAAAGATTGCTTGTATGTCTAAAGCAGTGTTTATTAAAGAATTAGAAAGCAACTCGTATAAATAAAACATGAAAAAATATTTTTAAATTTTGGTCAATTAGCTAAAAGGAGAAAACAAACATCCGGTGAATTTTAGTATAAGGGAGGTGTATAATGAAAGCTGTTGCAGTTTATGGTTATTCGCCCTGTACCGGCAAAACCTCCATAGCTAAAGAATTGGCAGGTTTTTTTCATTCGCAGGGTCGTAATACTATGTTGGTGGATACGGATCTGGTCAAAGGAAACTTAACTGAAAAGCTTGGCCTTAACAGCTCACCGAACATTGGCGTATGGGCAGCGGATATATTTAAGCGTCTGGATTTTTTACCTTACTGGGACATTAACTATACCTGGAATGAAATAGAACCATATGTTCAAACTTTCAACAGTTTACCTGTACTGGCCAGCAATACATTAGAGGATTTAGCCGGTTCCCCATCGCTGCTGGGCTGTGTCAATGTTATACTGCAAAGTCTTCTGAAAACACCCTATGATGTACTGGTATTTGATAACAGTGGGGGAGTTTGTGATCATACGCTAAATATATTGCTCAGAATGGATAAGGTACTTTTAGTAGCAGAGCCTTTTAGTTTCTCTTTGCCTAATGCAGAAGCTTTTGTGCGCCTGTTGGTGGATGAAGGATTTAGCATGGACCAGTTCGGGTTAGTACTAAATCGTTACCCCACCCATGCCGAACAAGACCCGCTGGAAATAAGCCGGACGCTGGGGATTTCCCTTTACGGGGTATTGCCTAATTGTCCTGATTTATCCGGAAAAAGAGGTCAGGCCAGGATATTTACAATGGATCGCGCCAATCGGTTTACAGATGAGATAGGCCATCTTGCCAATAAAATATGGAATGAAAATTAACTAGTCCATATGCATTAACAAAAAGCTACGTCTATATTGGACATGTGGTTTAGATGAGGCGGCTGACATTAACGCAGCGCCTTTTTTTGCGTTTTAGAGATAGTCGGTTTTTTAATCGACCGTATTTTCATGTCACTTGATTACTGGTGTTTATCGCCATTATTACCGCAAATAGTTGATTAACTTGAATAATAATCCCCTAGCAAGTACGACAATCCCGATTCCGGAATTGCCGGCGGAAGCTCCTTTATAGATACAGTAGTAACCGGGGAAGAAAATGCCGGGCAAGCGGAAGAAATAATTAATAATAACGGGGGCAAACTATAAATAGGAAATAACTACTATTTAACTTAAAGACGGGGGACAATAAAAATGCTGGATGAGCAAAAAGACTTATCCCGGATTGAGAAAAAAATGAGCAGCGAGCAGGAGGTGCCATTTCTGACTCCAGAGTGGCTGAATGTGCTGGAATCAGATTACCTCGACGCTTATGATGATGCACTGGATGTATTGGAAGACGCCCCACGGATATATGCAGCAGATGTCCTTAAGTAGGATAAGCCTCAATGATACTTTGATTAGACGTACAATAGCCGGGCACTTTATTATTAACCAAAGTTTACTTAACTATAAGCCAGCCCCAACCGGAGGCTGGCTTTGTTAAAATCAACATTAGATGCCAAAAAGCCTCTTACCTTGTTTTTTTTGCTTTTTTTGGTTACAATGGTAGGGTGCAAAATAGTACCTAGAGAGATGATGGGAGGTCATGCGGTTTGAAACGCGTGGTCAGTGTCAGCCTGGGTTCATCCAAGCGCGATCACCAGGTGCAGGTTGAACTGCTCGGCGAACAGTTTGAGATCAGCCGCTTGGGCGTGGATGGCGATTTTGAGCGAGCCATAGCCAAATTACATCAGTTGGACGGGCAGGTAGACGCGATCGGTCTGGGCGGTATAGATGTATATGTCTATGCGGGCAATAAAAGATACGCCTTTAATGACGGGTTAAAATTAATGGAAGCTGTAAAAACCACCCCGGTGGTGGACGGCAGCGGCCTGAAAAATACCCTGGAGCGGGACGCAGTTAAATATTTGATGCAAAATACGGACGTCGTTAAAAATGGTACCCGGGTGCTCATGGTCAGCGCGGTGGACCGGTTTGGCATGGCCGAGGCTTTTGCAGCGGCTCAGTGCGATGTTACTTACGGTGATTTAATTTTTGCTGCAGGCATCCCCTATCCCATAAAAACGCTGCAGGAACTCGAGGAAATTGCCGCCAAACTGCTGCCGGAAATGACCCGACTGCCCTTCCTTATGCTTTATCCCACCGGCCAAAAGCAGGAATCACGGGACGAGGATAAAGCGGAAAAATTTGCCCAGTACTACCACGATGCCGAGGTAATCGCCGGAGACTTCCATTTTATCAAACGCTATATCCCGGATAAACTGGATGGACAAACTATTATTACTAATACTACTACCGCCTCGGATGTAGAATTTTTGCGGCAAAGCGGTGCCGGCCGGCTGGTGACCACCACCCCGGTGTTTGAAGGCCGTTCCTTTGGCACAAATGTAATCGAGGGCGTGCTGGTGACACTATTGGGTAAGCCCTGTGATAATATCACTCCGGAGGATTATTTGGATATCATAAAAAAGCTGGACTTCAAACCGCGTATTTTTGAATTGGATAATTAAGTGGAGGATTATTTATGGCGACACACGAAGAGATTTCCGCTAGTTTACAGTCGTTTTACGAAGGTTATCAAAAAAATAACAAGCTCAAGCTAATGAACCGGGACTGGAACCGGATCATCATTATTAGAGCCAGCGATATAGACTCCCAGCATACCCTAACCCTGCAAAACGGCGAGTTATCAGTAACCCGGGGTGCGCCGGACCAAAATGCAGATTTGGTGGTCACATCGGACAGCGAAACACTGGCGGATTTGTTTTACGGCGACATTACGCCTACCGAGCCTTATATGAACGGCACCCTTGTTATTCAAGGTTCTGAGAATGATATTTTGCGCCTGGACTTTATTTCTCTGATGATCTGGGGTGAGTGAACTTGAAGCTCAAAAAAGTGCTCACCATGCGTACTATAGTGGCCACCAGCGCCGGCTTGACGCTGTCCAGCTCCACTTTTGTGGCGGCAGTACAGGTGGCCGGTTTTTTGGCGGGTGACGCTGCTTGGTTGGCTATTCTTACCGGCGGGCTGCTGTGCACGACAGCGGCCCTTTGTTTTGGCGAATTAAACGGTATGACTCCTTCAGCGGCGGGTATTCGCCTTTATTTCAGCCGGGCTTATAATGACCGGATTTCCCTCATCGTGTCTATGCTGTATATGGTGGTTGTTATGGGCGTGATTGGAGCGGAAAGCTACGTGCTGGCTCGAGTTTTAAACGAGGTGTGGCCATCCGTGCCTGCGCTGGTTTGGATACTGGCCATGTTTTCCATCGTTACGGTGTTGAATGTGTTGGGTATAAAAATCGCCGGCGGTTTTCAGAATGTGCTCACCTACGGTCTGGTACTATCCATGTTGGCTTTTGCGTTCATTGCCCTAGCCAAAGTAAATTTTCAACTTACCAGTCCATTTGCTTCAGGCGGCTCGATAGGCCTGGTAAATGCAGTGGCCCTAGGGGTCTTTCTTTTTGTCGGGTTCGAATGGGTTACCCCGCTGGCTGAAGAAGTAACACACCACCGTATGGTATCCAAAGGTATGCTGCTGGCCATCGGTATCTTAAGTGTTACATACGCACTTTTCACTATAGCCATGACTGCAACGACCCCCCGTGAGACACTTGCCGGCTCGCCCATACCACATTTAATTTTCGCCCGCAGTATACTGAGCGATGCCGGGGTAACCTGGATGGTAGCAATCACCCTGGCGGCGTCCATTACTACCTTTAATGCAGGTTTAATCAGCGTATCCCGCTTTGTTTATTCTTCAGCCCGGGAGCATGTGCTGCCGCCGTTGCTTAGCAAGATAAGCATGCGTTTTTTTACACCGTGGACAGCCATATTGGCTATATTTCTCATTGGCTTAGCTATTTCCATTACGGTGCTTATAACGCACCAGTACCTGGTGATGGTGAATATAGCCGCGGCAATGGAAAGCATAATATATGCCCTGGCGGGGCTGGCAGTAATCAGGTTACGGGGGAAAATGCCTGAGGCGGACCGTCCCTTCCGCATACCGGGCGGTTATATTATCCCGGGAATCTGCACGTTGGTATTCACCGGCCTAGCCCTGGCTGTTTTTGCAAGTTTCCCCATCGTGCTATTGTATATTGCACTGGGCTTGCTTATCTGCACCTGGTATGTAAACGTGGTAGTGCCCGAGCTGAAACGCCGGTATCAAATCCAAAAGGCGGCTGCCAAACCGCCCCGGCGTCTGATGGCCCAGAAGAAGAGCAAATCAGATTAGTCGTGATACAATCAAAAAGCCTCAATTACTCATAATAGGTAAAAGACCTCAGTAAAGAGGTCTTTTTGCAATACAAAGCGCTTATGGCCCGGCTACTTCAGGCCCATCAGGTGATATACTTCAGAATTGACCGTATTATCTTTAGACAGGCCTAGGCTTTCGCGAAACTGCAGCACGGCCTTTTCCATGCCTCCGCCCCAGATACCGTCGATGGGGCCGGTATAGAAGCCCAGCCGTTGTAAGCGCAGTTGTACTTCCATAACGTCACCGCCCCGCTCATCTCGTCGCATCATCCGGTATTGGCTGGGCTGGTAGCTAAACGGGTTACCAATAATAGTTACCGGAGTGCCTGGTTTAACCCAGGGGTAGATTTCCTCCACATTACGGTTATTCATGCGTATACAACCGTGGCTGGCATAACTACCGATAGCCCCGGGATTATTTGTGCCATGGATACCGTAGGTCCCCCAGGGCACCGTCAACCCGAGCCAGCGGGTGCCAAACCCTGTACCCCAGTGGGCAGCCTTACGCAGTACTTTGAAATTACCAATGGGGGTGGGAGTTTTATATTTGCCAGGCGCCACCGGGTATTGCTTGTAAGGTTCACCATCCGACATTACCGTCAATTTGCGCCGGTAGGTATCCACAACGATGCTCACCTCACCGGGAGGAGGCGGTGTTTTACTTTGCTCCCCCCAAACGAACTGAGCCTGGTCAATTTCCTGCCAGACAAATTCCTCCACCACACCGTCTGGTTCAAGGCCGTGCGATTTTTGAAATTCTTTTACAGCTTCTATGGTAGCCGGGCCGTATACACCATCAACTTTCCCCCGGTAAAAGTCTATTTGCTTTAACAGCTCTTGCAATTGTACTACATCGCTGCCTGTAAGGGCAGGATCAGTAGATATTAAATCCCGTTTTACCTCCTGCTCCGGGTGGTAATAAGGACAACAGTATGTGTTGCTCGTTGCCGCCCTTGATGGACAAGTGCCCGGAAACATTAATAGAATAAGTGCTGCGGCAAATATGCATACTTTGGTTGACATGACGACACGGGTAGTGCTGAGTTGCTTAGCCATTTTTCCCTCCAGGATCTAGCTTAAACTTCTAAACCAAATATAAAAGTTATTTACCTGACTTGTTTTTATCATAAACCGGTGTTCAGGCCCATATGGATAAATGGACAACTTTTCGAGAGGGGGCCATTGAATATGAAGGCGACCATCAAATTTTTTATTTACATGATTTTGATTTTAGTTGTCATGTATTCCTCCGGATGCACCGGTGAAAGTAGGAACGTTACCGCAGATCAGGCTCCTGTGCCAAAGCCTGCGAGTAGCAACCAAACGGCAGATAATAGCCAGGCATCGATTAATGGTGGACAGGAAGTACCCTCGGGCACTGCGGCAAATAACTCGATGTCTAACACGACAGCCGCTCCAAAAGCAACCGGAGCAGCAACTACCACGGTAGTGCTCTACTTTGCCAATGCCAATGGTTACTTACAGGCGGAACAACGCTCCATTAACAAAACACCAGGCGTAGCCCGGCAAACAATGCAAGAATTATGCCGGGGCCCACGCACTCAAGGATTATTCGCTACCATACCCGGTGGCACCCGGTTGATGGATATTAATATCCGAGACGGGCTATGCACCGTCAACTTCAGCCAAGAGCTGGTTACCAAACACAACGGAGGGTCGTGGTCGGAAAACGCCACGGTATATTCAATAGTGAATACTTTAACCCAGTTCAGAAGTATCGAGCAAGTTCAAATACTGGTCGACGGCAAGGTTGTTGAATCCATTGCCGGACACCTGGATGTCAGTGTACCGCTGACCCGAGACAGCAACCTGATCATGGCCGGTGTTCAGTTGCAGTAAACTAATGCCAGTTTACCGGGTGGAACTCAAACTGGGGCTGATAGGCCGGGTGGTATGCGGGGATATAATTTCCAGTGTTGTCCACCGCAATGGTGCTGCCATCTTTAGCCGAGCGCAGCATATCCAATATTGTCTTGGCGTCCCCGTATTCCATTTCCGGAGTAACGGAAATAATTTCCCGCCCCGCTATAGCGTTATAAATGTTTAGCAACTCATTATAATAACCACGCTGCGGCCGGTAGTGTATTTGCTCTGTCCGGCCGTCGTTATAAGAAATGTTAATCGTGCCACAGTCGCGTTCCTCAAGATAGATCATTCCGGCAGTGCCAAATATGCGCAGGCCAATTAGCGGGCGTTGCATTTCTTTGCCGGCGCTGTAAAAGCTGAACTGACCGGTGATTCCGCTTTTAAAACGCATGTTCACATTGATTACAGCATAGGGAGCAAAATCATCATGATGGGGCACCCCAAAAGATTGCAGCTTATCAATTGCACCGAATATATGACGCAAGGCGGCCACATCGTGCACCCCGGTATCCATGATCACTCCGCCCGCAAATACCGGATGCTGGCGCCATTCCTTCCGGGCAAATTCATTTTTAAGCATATCCTCCGGAAAACAAATCACCCGGTTATGGATAAAATATACCGAATCACCTATTTTCTTCTGCCTGACCAAATCACGTATGATATTGGTTTCTTCACTATACCTGTAATTCTCGGCGATCATAATGGGCACGCCATAGCGGCGCGGCAGCTCAGCATGAACCCGGGCCTGTTCGTAATTGGTAGCCAGTGGTTTTTCGCAAATAATCGCCCGTCCAGGCTGATGAGCTATGGCCCGGGCTACATCCTCGGTGACCCGATAATTATGTTCAATAGGTACCATAATATCAAACACATTAATGTCGCCCCGCCAGAGCATGGAACGGTAATCAGTGTAAATATTATTGCCTCCCAGACCTAACTGCTCCCCCCATGGACGGGTTTTTTCAGGCTCCGGATCGCAAAGAGCCACGATTTCAAACTTATCAAACAGTTCCTGGTAAGCAGGATAATGCAGCCGTGAAAAAGCCAGGCCTGTACCAATAATCCCCACATTCAGCTTATCCATAGCATATTCCCCCGTTATTATTAATTATTTTTATTATGCAGCCTGAAGAGACATACTATCCATTTTTTTTATTGGATAAGGAACATTTTGACTTTTTTAATCGTCTTTTTAATTATCATATTTATTAAATAGCAGATTATAGTAACCAATATCCCCAACAGGTATTTTGAGTTTTATGTTGAATAAAAGGTATATTAGATAATATTTTGGAAATGAGGAAACTTATTATGAAAAAGTATTGGGATTGGAAACATAAAATCAAACAAAAATTAATTATATCCTGCTTGTTTATAGCGGGACTTATACTCATTCCATCGGCAGTTCCCGCCGCCACCCAGTTGACCGTTGGCGGCAGCACCGTCAACGTGAGGGGCGGGCCGGACACCAATACCGCTATTATTGCCAGTGTACATAAAGGAGAGAAGTTTACGGCCCTTGACCAGCGCGGTGATTGGTACAAAATTAAAGTGGGCAGTGCAGAGGGCTGGATTGCCGGCTGGCTGGTGAAGACAAAAAAGGTGGCCGATGCTCCTACGAGCATTGCCGTGGTTAAGTCTAACTTGATAAATGTGCGCAATGGTCCTGGGACAAGCTATGCGGTGGTAGGCCAGGCCAATGCAAATGCTCGACTCCCTGTACTGGCCAGTTCCGGAGATTGGGTGAAAGTGACGCTGCCCGGTGACACTGCCGGGTGGGTGGCCAACTGGCTGGTGCAAATACAAAATTCCTCCGAACAGCAAGTACCGGCCCAGCAAACATCGTCGAGCAGCCAAAACAATACAAGCAAAGTAAAAATAGCCACAATAACCGCTGCAAAGGTTAATGTGCGTTCGGGACCGGGAACATCTTACGATATTGTCTCAAATGCAAATAAAGGCCAAAAATTTACCGTTCAAAAAGTAGACGGACAATGGTTGAAAATAAGCCTGCCTGAAGGCAAATCCGGTTGGATTGCCAACTGGCTGGCAAGCGTCAGCGAAACCACAGTAAGTCAGCCCGCTGCTCAAACCGAAGGCAATAATACTTACGAGACTCCTGCCCAGTCAAATCTTGCAGATGACATCCCCACGGGTGTTTCAAGCAACGTCGGCGCAAAGGAAAAACAGGCCACGATAACCGCTTCAAACGTAAATGTGCGCTCGGGACCGGGAACATCTTACGATATTGTCTCAAATGCAAATAAAGGCCAAAAATTTACCGTTCAAAAAGTAGACGGACAATGGTTGAAAATAAGCCTGCCTGAAGGCAAATCCGGTTGGATTGCCAACCGGCTTGCCGTCGTCAGCGAGGCGGAGGCAACTCAGCCAAGTACCACTTCCCAAAGCAATAGCTCCAGTAGTACAGGCACTGGCAGCAATAACGATAACATTGATGAAAACAGCAATGTTATCATCATTAAAAATAAAGATGTCGATGTGCGGGGTGGCCCTGGCATGCAGCACAATATTGTCGGCCAGGTAAGCCGGGGTCAACGCTTGGGAGTATTGGAACAAACCGGCGACTGGTATAAAGTCAGTTTAGAAGGTGGTGTAATCGGTTGGGTGGCCAGTTGGCTGGGTGATGTAGAAAAGGCCGAGGCATCTCCTGCACCGGGGGATCCGCCCGTAGTAACCGAGGACACTGACCAGAGCGATACAAGTAATGACGGCAAAACCAATAACCTGGAAAAAATTGAAGTGCGCCAGGAAAATAACCATATCCTGGTTTCCATCCAGGCCGCCGGGGAGTTGAACTACGACATGTTTTTACTAGGCAACCCCCAACGGCTGGTCATTGACCTAAAAAATACAAATATTAGTGATTTACCGGAACAGTCAGCGATAAATACCGAAGCGGTAGCTCAAATGCGCATCGGATTATTCAGTAAAGATCCACCAGTAGTACGGGTAGTATTTGACTTAAACGAATCAGTAGTCAGCGTGGACAAGCTCTCCGACGACCGCCGACAGCTAAACCTGGATATTTATGTGCCTGAATTAGGTGAATTTCTGGCTGGACGCGTTATTGCCATTGATCCCGGACACGGCGGCAGCGATCCCGGCGCCATCGGACCAACCGGGCTGAAGGAAAAGGATGTTACCTTGGATATTTCCTTAAAGCTGGCACGATTACTAAAAGAAAGCGGTGCCTGGGTGGTGCTGACCAGAAACGACGATGAATTTGTCGATTTATACCAGCGTACGGACATTGCGCAACAGGAAGGTGCCGATGTGTTTTTAAGCATCCATATAAACGCCAATGTAAGCAGTGATAAAAATGGTACCAGCACCTATTACCGCCGGGATACCGGGAGCTTTCCCCCGGGGGTGGAGCAGGCCGACAACCGGCGCCTGGCCGGGCTCGTCCAATCGGAGCTGCTCCAAACACTGGGCAGACGCAGCCTGGGTGTGCTGCAGGCCAACTTTGTGGTATTGAGCACTTCAACAGTACCTGCGGCTCTAGCAGAGGTAGCCTTTATGTCCAACCCCGAAGAAGAACAAATGCTGCAACAGGAATCTGTTCGGATCAAAGTGGCCGAAGCACTGGCCCTGGCCCTAAATAATTATTTTGCACCAACTAATTAGTATAGTATATAGCAGGTGTTTCCCGAAAATAGGAGCATCTGCTTTTTTTATACCTTCAGGGCATGTAAGCAGAACTGAACTTATAGATAAAAGCTTCTAAGATTCTGATTGGGGAAGAAATTACTTTAAAACCGGAATTTGGGTACGTTTTATAGCTAAAAAGGTGGTACAATATGGTGGGTCGGTTTCTGAACACTCGTGTATACGTTGTATTACAACATTATGGTACGGGAAAGACTATGTATAACCCCACCTGAATCAAGAATTTGTTTATTATGCAAGAAATACCGGGCAGAAATGGAGATGAATGACATTCAGTTAACTGTACTTGGGTGCTGGGCGCCCTATCCCCGTCAGGAGGAAGCCTGCTCAGGCTACCTGCTGCAAAACGGGGCCACCTCATTAATGCTGGAGGCCGGTCACGGCAGTTTTGCCCGGCTGATCAAACATGTTGATTACAGACAGTTGGCCGGGTTGGTGATCACCCATTACCACCCGGATCATTACGCCGATATTCACTGCCTGCGCCACGCCATCGAGGGGGCCAGGCGTGATGGTCGTATGAAAAACACGATTAAGCTGTTTATACCACCGGAACCGGCGGAAATATACCGGGAGCTTGCTGGATTTACCAAGTCTTTTAGCGTGTTTAATATAGAAAAGCTGCCCACCGGCGATTTTAACAGTGTTTTAGCAAGGACAGCACAGCTAAATGAACTTACTCTATATTTTATTCCAATAGTTCACGTTTTGCCCGGTTACGCAGTGCTGATCCGGCAGGGGAAGCAATCTCTCTTTTTTTCCAGCGACACCGCACCCACACCGGAAATAACCAGGGCAGCCAATAATGTTGATCTGCTGCTTTGCGAGGCCAGTGGTCTTAATAAAGACGCTGATAAGTTAGCCGGAATACATATGACGGCCCGGCAGGCGGGTGAATTAGCCAAGCAGGCCAGAGCAAACCGGCTGGTACTCACTCATTTCTGGCCGGAATATAATGTCGATGAATTGCTGGCCGAGGCTGAGGATTCTTTTGGCAGTGCAGTGTTGGCCGCAGGACAAGACACAATATTTAATTTGCCTTAATCCACAACACACCAACCTAATCACATAAAATTTATCGGAGGTTTCAAATGGAAAGATTGGACGGTAGAAAAAATAGCCACCTTAGGCCGGTGAAAATAACTCGGAATGTGAATAAACATGCCGAAGGATCGGTTTTAATTGAAGTTGGCGATACCAGGGTAATTTGCACCGCCACAGTGGAGGACCGCCTGCCCGGCTGGCGCAAGATGGAGGGAAAGGGGGGCTGGCTTACTGCCGAATACGGTATGTTGCCCAGAAGCACAGGAAAGCGCATGATGCGGGATGCTGTGCGGGGCAAGCAAAATGGGCGCAGTTTGGAAATACAGCGGCTCATCGGTCGAGCGCTGCGTTCGGTTACCGACCTGCAGGCACTGGGCGATCATACAATTACCCTTGACTGTGATGTCATTCAAGCAGATGGCGGTACCCGCACGGCTTCAATCACCGGTGCATTTGTTGCACTGGCGGATGCTTTGCATTATCTTATGCTAGAGGGTAAACTAGAAAAAATGCCGCTGCGGGATTTGATAGCTGCCACCAGTGTGGGCCGGGTCAACGGCGAGCTAGTGCTGGATCTTTGTTATACTGAGGATTCCGCCGCTGAAGTTGATATGAATATAGTGATGACCGGAGATGGCCAGTTCGTGGAAATCCAGGGTACCGGAGAAGAAGCCTCTTTTAGCAGAAATGAAACTAACCAATTACTGGATCTGGCAGAATTAGGCATCAGACAGTTGATGGAATACCAAAAAAGTGTTCTAGGAATGGTAGCCAGTTATATCGGCAGTTCCAGATAGTACCTGCAGCAAAATATATTAAGGATGGTAATACTGTGGATAATAATATATCTAAGTATTATGATATTATAATTAGTTTAAGAAAGTTAAAGTCTGACCCCATTGTTTTGGCTACACGCAATGAGGGCAAAGTGCGGGAATTGCAGCAGTTGCTGTCGGGAACCGGTTTTCATGTGTTATCTCTAGCCGGCTTCCCAAATGCGCCTGAAGTGGTGGAAGATGGCAATACATTTGAGGACAATGCGATTAAAAAAGCCCGAGAGGTAGCGGTCGCCATGGGGAAAACTACCCTGGCCGACGACTCCGGGCTGGTGGTGGATTACCTGGACGGGGCACCTGGAGTGCATTCGGCCCGTTTTGCGGGACCTGGCCATAATGACGCAGCGAATAATCGCAAACTATTGCAACTGCTCAGCGGAGTGCCACCACAACAGCGCACGGCACGTTTTTGCTGTGTAATGGCTATCGCCACCCCCGACGGACAAGTTGCCACCACACAGGGTACCTGTAAAGGTATAATAATTGATCAGCTTAAGGGTGAAAACGGGTTTGGCTACGATCCCTTGTTTTACGTACCCCGGTACTGCAAAACATTTGCCGAGCTGGACAGTGCCACTAAAAATACCATAAGCCACCGGGGACGAGCGCTGCAAAAGGTTAAAGTTATCTTAGAAGCAGCGGCGCGTGAAAGCACATAAAGGCAAATAGATAAACTGCAAGCTTCTACAAACTTGACCGGTATTAATGGTTAATTATATAGATAAGATTTCCGCAACTGATCGAAATAGAAGTACGCAACCTATATAGCCGTTGCAATTTTCATCTGGTTACCAGGTAATGCAAGTTGAAAGGGGAAGTTGCTAGTGCGCGTTGGTGTAATTAGCGATACGCATGGTGCAATGAGCACGGCCGTACAGGCAATCCATAAAATGGGCAAGATAGACGCTTTGATTCACGCCGGGGACTTATACAGCGATGCACTGCGCATCAGCACTGTTGTCAAAGTGCCTGTTTATGCCGTGCCGGGTAACTGTGATGTACTAAGCCATGGTCCAGAGGAGCTAATCATTACGCTGGGCGGTTGCAAAATATTTATCACTCACGGCCATTACTACCGGGTCAAAAGCACCCTTCAATTATTGTGTTACCGGGCTCAAGAATTGCAAGCACAAGTAGTGGTTTTCGGACATACCCATATACCGGTGAATATATCGGAAAATAATGTGCGTTTAATCAACCCGGGCAGCACGTCACGCCCCCCGTCCGGTATCAAAGCAAGCTATGGGATACTGGACATTGGATCGAATGTTATAAAAGGGGAACTTTTTTTTCTGCAGAACCTGTAAAGCAGGTCCTGATATATATTTAGTCCGATAGCCGCCTTATCATAATGGGCGGTTGTTTTATTTTTAAGTATATATTTCGATAAAAATTTGCAATCTAAAATTATAAAATTCTTTACAAAGAAATTGTTGGTTGTGTCGCAAATGATCATAGGTGTTAGGAGGTGAATTTATGAAAGCCGGCATACGAAATAATTTTTTTGGCGAAGTTGAAGAAATTAAAACAGACAATGTTATGGCACAGGTGGTCATGTGAGTTGGTGGATGAAAGGAAGACGCTATCCGACTCACGTCCGTGATGACGCGAGACAACATCAGCGTCCGGGAACACAACCAGGTCCCCGAACGCTAATGCAGCATTTTTTATCTAAGTGCAAGAACAAACTCCAACTAGCTAACTATATTAGGTTTAACCTAAAGATTTCATAGATTTCAATAGTATTTGCGTTGACGCACAGAGATGTATGAAGTACCCTTATTATGATGTAATGATATAAATATGTAAGCTTAAATATATATGAAGGAGTGTAATGGTTTTGGGTGGATTATTTGGTGTTGCCTCAAAGGAAGATTGCGTTATGGATTTATATTTTGGTACAGATTACCATTCGCACCTGGGAACTAGTATAGGTGGACTAGCGGTCTGGAGCGGAAATAGTTTTAATAGAGCAATCCATAACATCGAAAATACTCAGTTCAGAGCAAAATTCGAATCTGAACTGCCAAAAATAAAAGGGAATATGGGTATCGGCTGCATAAGCGATACAGAACCTCAACCTTTGACTGTGCGTTCGCGCCTTGGTCAATACGCTATCAGTACAGTAGGAATAATTAATAATTTATATGAAATAGCTGATAAAACGTTTGCCAATCAACATACTCATTTTTTAGAAACTAACAAGGGCGCTATTTACCCTACCGAGCTTGTTTCCGTAATTATCGATCAGGAGAACTCTTTTAAGGATGGTTTATTAAAAGCGCAGGAGTTAATCGAGGGCTCCTGTTCGATACTTCTTTTAACGCCACAAGGGATTTATGCTTCAAGAGATAAACTTGGCCGAACGCCCTTAATAATAGGTGAAAAAGAGGGTTCCTACTGCGTTTCATTTGAATCCTGTACTTTTAACAACCTTGGTTTCAGGTTTAAATATGAACTTGGCCCGGGGGAAATCATTCTTCTGACCCCGGATGGTATTGAGAAAATTGCGCCCCCCGGAGATAAAATGAAAATTTGTGCTTTTCTATGGGTCTATTATGGTTACCCGTCCTCAACCTACGAGGGAATGAACGTAGAAATTATGCGTTATAGAAATGGCGCAGCAATGGCCAAAAACGACAATGTAGAAATTGACATGGTTGCCGGAATACCTGACTCTGGTGTAGGACATGCAATCGGTTATTCCAATCAATCCAAAGTACATTATGGACGTCCTTTCATAAAATATACACCAACCTGGGCCAGGAGTTTTATGCCGCAGGATCAGACTATAAGAAATCTTGTTGCCAGAATGAAACTAATGCCCATTCCTGAACTAGTTTCTAATAAACGCCTGCTCTTCTGCGATGATTCAATCGTTCGCGGCACACAGTTAAGAGAAACGGTGGATCTGCTATATAGATGCAATGCACGTGAAGTTCATATTCGATCAGCATGTCCACCACTTGTATTTGGATGCAAATATTTAAACTTTTCAGCTTCACGGTCGGAGATGGATCTTGTAGCAAGGCAGGCTATCATTGAACTTGAAGGGAAAGAACCGGAGTCGTTTGAAGCATACTGTGATCCGACAAATGAAAAGTATAACTCTATGGTAAACTGTATCAGAAAGATACTGAACTTTTCAACACTAAAATACCAAGACCTACATGACATGCTTAATGCAATCGGTATAGACAAGGAAAAAATCTGTACATATTGCTGGAATGGAAAGGGGTAGTAATAGTAGGCCACTGCTTCCCCTGCTATATACAAGATATCCATGAAAAGAAAAATTAATTAACCCTGGAAATACTTAATAAAGGAAATTGTCATAAATAATAGAATAATTCAGTTATGGTTATTGAGGGAGGTAATAATAAATGAAAGTGATAGCATTTAATGGAAGTCCTAATAGAGAAGGTAATACTTATCAAGCAATAAAACTAGTAACAGATGAACTGGAAAAGGAAGGTATAAGAACCGAGATTGTTCAGGTAGGAAGCAAATCTGTCAGAGGATGCATCGCTTGCGGTAAATGCCTCAAAAATAAAAATGAAGAATGTGCTCTTACTGGTGATGAGGTTAATGAATGGATACAAAAAATGAAAAATGCAGAAGGAATATTATTAGGATCACCTGTACATTATTCATCAATAGGGGCTACCATGAAAGCATTTTTAGATAGAGCAATTTATGTTACAGGTAATAATAACGGAATGTTAAGACACAAAGTTGGTGCTGCTGTTGTTGCTGTAAGACGTTCCGGTGGGATACCGGCCTTTACTCAATTAAACAACTACCTATGTTATTCAGAAATGTTTATCCCAACTTCTAATTACTGGAATGTAATTCATGGAACTAGACCAGGTGAGGCGTTGAAAGATGAAGAGGGCGTGCAAATTATGAGGGTCCTTGGTAAAAATATGGCTTGGCTTATAAAAATAATTGAAAACGGCAAAGAAACGATTAAAACACCGGTAAGTGAGAAAAAAATATTTATGAATTTTATCCGCTAATGTATCATTGTTTTTCTAGATAGTAAATTAAGGGAAACGCATTTTTAGCGTTTCCCTTAATTTACTATGTCACAAAATGTTATTTAGATATTCTTGATTTTTTTATTTACGCTTATTTAAATTTACATAAACAGCATTATCTTTTGGACTATACTCAGCCACAAAGTTTCCTTTTGTTACATTAATATCAAAATAATTTAAAATACCTCTGGCGCCAATTTTATTTTTAGTAATCTTCATTCCATCTTCATCGGTGTCTCGAATACGCAGTATATTAGTATCCTTATCATACGCTACTTCTACTTGGTCACCATTAAGTTTGTTAGCCATTTTATTCCCAAGCCTTATATGATGCTTAGTAATTGATACCAGGTTTTCACTAGATGACCTTGGTCTATATACTTCAAATGCCACTTTGTATTCCTCCTAATATACATATAGTTTTTATAACTATATGTAACCAAAAGCTACCACATGCGTACTATGTTTTAATAATTCACATGACTTATGCCTTGACATAAATACTGTATTGGGACAAAACTAATTGAAAATATTAAAATTGTGCTATATATTTAGTAAGAACATATAACATAGTAATTTGAGCAGCAACTTCTATTTCATGAGACATTACTGAAAGGTAATTCTTAGCAAATTGAATTCAGGGAGAGATTTGAATGACTCTAAAATGTGGTGCGGTTTTTCAAGGTGGTGGTGTCAGAGGAATCGCATTTGTCGGAGCGGTTTCTGCATTACAAAAATGGGGATACGAGTTTGAAAACTTGGCCGGCACCTCTGCCGGCGCCATCGTTGCCGCTCTACTTGCTGCCGGCTAATACGGCGGATGAGCTTGAAGAAAAGTTGCAAAAAGTCGACTACCTCAAGTTGCAGGAATTCGGTCGTGGATTTTGCTGCCTGGAATAAAAAGTATCGAGAAAAATAGTAAGCAGTTACATAATATATGCATTATTGAAAATCTAATCAATGCCTAATTAACCAAAGACGCCTACGCTAAATCATACTTAGCCCCGGCTATACGCCGGGGCTATTTTTTGTTATAAAATTTTCATATGAACATAAACGCCGGAGGAGACTCCAGGATTTTATCTATTAAAATAAACTTTGATAATTATAAAAGGATTCAATGTTCAATATTACGAATCTCATGCCTGCTAAGCTCAGGAATTAAGTCTATCTTAAAGGATCTTTCAGTTTCTGCCATAATTATAAATATACTTCCGATTGTTTTTGACACTTCTTCCATAAGCCTCAATAATGTCAACCCCTTTCTAATTATATTATAGGGCAATATTGAGCATGTTTCATTACAGAGTTATTGGTGCTATTGCCATAGAACATCAGCGTGTTATAATATCTCCAGTCGATGTCATATGTCCAAACTTTACCGCCAACCGTTCAAGGTTCAATTAAAAATGTCCTAATCAAAAATAAAAGAGCCGCGCATGCTTGCGGCTCTTTATTTTCTATGGCCTCCCGGGAGGGATTCGAACCCGCGACCTACGGATTAGAAGTCCGTTGCTCTATCCAGCTGAGCTACCGGGAGATAAAATTGGAGCGGGTGATGGGAATCGAACCCACATAACTGGCTTGGAAGGCCAGCGCTCTACCACTGAGCTACACCCGCCCACCTGAAGCGAACAATATTATTATACAAAAAATTTCTCTTAGAGTCAAAGTAAAATTTTTTTCGAATGAAGGAAAAGTTAATATTTTAACAAAATAACTACTTTAAGCATACCTTTAAATTGAAAGTCGGTGCTTAATATGTTAACAGTTATTAATCAAATCGTCAATTTTATCAATGATCTGCATGATAATATTTGGGGATATAGCAAGCAGTTGGGGCTTCCTTTTACGGATAAGGATTTGCATTTTTGGGTAATTGGATTGCTTGGCGTGATTTTTTTCGTATTTGCAGATATTTTTTTTAAATGGCTGGCTAGAATTAATATTTCATTAATTTCTTTTTTCTTTACTTCTGCCATTATTTCTATCCTGGTTTTAATCCTGGAAATTGAACAAAAGTTGACGGGTCGTGGCGGTATGGAACTATCTGATATTTTAGCAGGTTTGTTGGGATTTCTTGTTTTGCTTGGTGTTTACCAGTTTATCAGATTTTTGCTAAAGAGCTTGCTAAAATTGAAAATTAAATGAAGCATTGATGTTGAATATGCCGATATTTCCACTAGAAAGCGCAAAGTCATTACGGAAGATAAATACCTACAGCCTAACGGCTGATGACTGCCGGGTAACCGGTTTGCGATAACAATAAATCCTCCTTTGCTATCCTGGTATTTTCCTACGGATAGTCCAAAGGAGGATTCCAATTATCTAGCTCAACGCAATGGATTTAGCGGTTTTGGTGCGGGCGAGAGGATTTGAACCTCCACGAGTTGCCCCACTGGATCCTAAGTCCAGCGCGTCTGCCGTTCCGCCACGCCCGCAAAATAATAACCTAATCGCGAAAATTAGTATATCATTATTCGATTTGAATTTCAAGGGTTTAATGATCTATTCCTAAATGGCAATTATAATAGTAAATAAATTAATAAGCTTTGGAAATAATAAAATTAGATCTTACCACTAATATAAGGAGGAATATAAAAAATGAATCAACACATCCATTGCCTTATTAATAATTGCCATTACTGGGCAAATGGAAACAAGTGCGAGGCCAATGAAATTTTGGTAACCCCTGATACCTTTGCAGACAATCAACAGGACAGCATAGATGCCACAATGGCTAAACAGTTAACCCCCACATCAGCGGACTCCTGCATATCCACTTGCTGTAAAACCTTTGTTCACAAGGATTCAGATAAAATAAATGCCGACCATATCAATAAAATATTTTAAAACATTCGCACACAGGTTGTTAAAAGGCAACCTGTGTGCTGCTATTATCCTTTCAGTTTTTCGTTACTTATTTTTTGTTATAGTCAATACATCTTTATAGTACTTTGGGTAAGATTATTGTGGCCAGAGAATCGCCTGAAAGTATAAATTTACTACATAAATAGGTTATCTTATGTTGTTTTTAATAAAAGATATCACTGTTAATAAAATTAATATACTCATGGTTGACTCTCCTAAGCAAGTAGTCCTTGGACAAAATTAACCGTTTTTTATACTATGCTTTTATAGCGAAATAAGTGCCAATAAATTTTGGTTATTTCGTCATAGTTAGTGCTATTTCTACACCTATAATCATAAATCGGCAGCTTATAACATGTTCTCACTTTCTATTTTTTATAAGTATATTTGTCACCACAATATTTGGCTATTTACAGTTACTGCACCTCTAGCCAATGCGCATATATATTCAAAATATTTCCGCATTGGCCGTTTTTTAGATTTATTTTAGATTTAAGGATACAATAAAAAAGATAAGATAATCCTTTTCTTTTAACAGGAATTATCATATAATTTAGTTGCGGGCAAACCGTTTTTTTATGTATTTTTATAGTGAAACTATAAAAATACTGCAGTCTACGAATATATAGCATACAGTCAAACCACTAACCAATATATTCATTTATTATTATTCATTATAAATAATTAAATAATGAAGATTAATTTATTTAGGAAGGGGGATTCAAGTGAGCTTCATTGACGCAGATAAGAAAAAATTTTTCAATGAAGTCAGGGAAAAAAGTGGACAACCCATTGAACTTTGCTACCAATGCCAGAAGTGCGCGTCGGGCTGCATAGCTACGGGTTTCGCAGATTATTACCCTAATGAAATTATCCGCCTGGTACAGCTGGGCCAAAAAGAGCGCGTATTAAACAGCTCCAGCATCTGGATTTGCTCCAGTTGTGAAACCTGCGGAGCGCGGTGCCCCAATGGCATTAACGTTGCCGAGGTAATGGACGCGCTGAAGGAAATGGCCATTGCGGCCGGTATGGTCAAGGAGAAAAACATTAATTTATTCCACAATACCTTTTTGAACTCGGTACGGACTTTCGGTCGAGTGCATGAGACCAGTATGATGGTCATTTATAAGATTAAGAGCGGCGATTTGATGTCAGATATGGATGTCGGCTTAGAAATGTTTAAAAAGGGCAAGATGCCGGTATTGCCGCACCGGATCAAGGCCAGAGGCAAAATTAAAGATATATTTAACAAAACCGCCCATTGATTTATAACAACCTTCAATCTACTAATCCGTTATTCAAGGAAAGGGGTTACATAAATTGAAACTTTCCTATTTCCCCGGATGTTCTTTGGGGTCCACCGCTAAAGAATATGATATGTCTGCCCGGGTCGCATGCCAGGCACTGGGTATTGAGCTGGTTGAGCTCAAGGACTGGGTTTGCTGCGGAGCTACCTCGGCTCACAGCACCAACCATCTGCTATCCGTCGCGCTGCCGTCGCGCAACGTAGCTCTGGCCCAGGAGGCGGGTATGGACTTGGCCATACCCTGCTCGGCTTGTTACAGCCGGGTTAAAAAGGCCGATTATGTTTTACGCAATAATGACGATATGCGCCAGGAAATTGAGAACATTGTTGATTTTAAATATAATGGCAGCAGCAATGTCGTTTCACTGCTGGAAGTGGTAAGCCAGTTAGACACAAAGGCCATCACCGAAAAGGTACAAAAGCCGCTTAAAGGGCTGAAAGTGGTCTGTTTCTACGGTTGCCTGTTGGTCAGGCCCCCCGAAGTTACCCAATTTGACAATACTGAAAACCCTATGTCAATGGATAAAATAGTTAAAGCCCTGGGTGCCGAAACCATCCAATGGTCGTATAAAACGGATTGCTGCGGGGCTAATCTAGGTTTAACTTCCACCAAGGTGGTACAAGGCATGGTTAAGCGTTTAATAGACGCGGCTAAAGAAGTGGAGGCAATGGCTATTGTCACTGCCTGCCCGTTATGCCAGTCCAACCTGGAAATGCGTCGCGAAGAAAGAGGTACAGATCTGCCGGCCTTTTTCTTTACAGAACTGATCGGCTTGGCGCTGGGACTGCCCGACACTAAAAAGTGGTTTAATCTGCATTTAGTAAACCCCAACCCGCTGCTGCAATCATTGTCACTGGCGGACTAAATTTTTAATGGAGGTCTGGATTGATTGTGAGTAAAAACATGGTAGGCTCCGTGCTGGTTATCGGCGCGGGCATCAGCGGCATGCAATCCTCCCTGGATCTGGCGGAGGTGGGGTACAAGGTTTATATTGTGGAGAAATCGCCGGGCATTGGCGGCCGCATGCCTATGCTGGACAAAACTTTCCCCACCAACGATTGTGCCATGTGTACCCTTTCCCCTAAGCTGGTGGAATGCGGACGTCACCGCAATATCGATATATTAACCTGCTCGGAAGTAACCGGGCTGTCCGGAGAGGCCGGCAACTACACGGTCCAGGTGAAAAAGCACCCCCGCTACGTGGACGCTACAAAATGCGTGGGCTGCGGTTCCTGCTCCGAGGTTTGCCCGGTCAAAGTGCCCAACGAGTTCAACCAGAACATGGGCCAGCGCAAAGCCATTTACAAGCTCTATCCCCAGGCGTATCCCAACGCCTACGCGATTGACGCCACCAAATGTTTGCGGAAGAAAAATCCCAAAGCCTGCGGTAAGTGTATCGAGGTCTGCCAGTCTAATGCCATCGACCATAATATGCAGGAAGAAATCGTTACCTTAAATGTGGGAGCGATTATCCTGTGCGCAGGCTATGAGTTATTTAACGCTGAGCTGCGGGGTGAATATGGCTACGGCGTGTACGAAAATGTGTACACCAGTATGCAGTTTGAGCGCATGCTGAGCGCTTCGGGGCCGTATGAAGGCCACGTGCAAAAGTCAGACGGCACCACCCCCAAGAAAATTGCATTTATCCAATGCGTCGGCTCCCGGGATGTATCTTTATGCAATGGTTACTGTTCGGCGGTGTGCTGTATGTACGCCACTAAAGAGGCCATGATTGCCCAAGATCACGTGCCCGGTTTGGACACAACAATTTTTAATATGGATATCCGGGCTTTCGGCAAAGACTACGAAAAGTATTATAACCGTGCCCAGAACCAGTACAATGTGCACTACATTAAGAGTATGATTTCATCGGTGAAAGAGCTGCCCAAGACCAAAGAATTACGGGTACGCTATCGTACCCCTGAAGGAATGATAGAAGAAGACTTTGAAATGTTGGTGCTGTCCGTTGGCTTAAAACCTACCCAGGAAGCCGTGGATTTAGCCGGAGTAATTGGTGTTGAGCTAAACGACTACAATTTCTGCCGGCTTGAGGAACTGTCCGGTGTAAAGACTTCCAAAGAAGGGATTTACGTGGCCGGTGTGTTCAGCGGTCCCAAAGATATCCCGGAAACCGTCATGCAGGCCAGCGCAGCTGCCGGAGACACTGCAGCCTTTTTATCATCAGTGCGCAATACACAGGTAACCCCGAGGGAATTCCCCCAGGAGAAGGATGTCAGCCAGGAAGAGCCGCGCATCGGGGTGTTTGTGTGTCACTGCGGTACTAACATTGCCAGCGTAGTAGATGTGCCCGCGGTGGTGGAACATGTGAAGCAGCTGCCCCACGTAGTTTACGCCACCAATAATTTGTACGTCTGCGCCCAGGACAGCCAGTTGGCCATGAAGGAATTAATCGAGGAACACAAGCTCAACCGCATTGTGGTAGCCTCCTGCACTATCCGCACCCATAAGCCCTTGTTCCAGGAAACCATGAAGGAAGCCGGCCTGAACCCTGCTTTGTTCGAAATGGCCAATATCCGGGACCAGTGTTCCTGGGTGCACTCGCAGGAACCCGAAAAGGCCACCCTTAAAGCCAAGGACTTGGTGAGCGGGGCCGTAGCCAAGGTAGCCACCCTGAATGCAACTAAAAAAATAACGGTAGATGTAAACCACACCGCACTGGTCATCGGCGGCGGCATGTCCGGCATGACTTCAGCGCTGAGCCTGGTGGACCAGGGCTATAATGTGCACTTGCTGGAAAAGAGCAACCAGCTGGGCGGCATGGCGCTGCGCATCCGTGAAGGTTTTAACGGTGAGAATATACCTGCATTTGTACAACAGTTAGTTGACAAGGTTAAAAACAGCCCCAACATAAACTTATGCATGGACAGTGATATAGAGGAAGTAACCGGCTATATAGGCAACTTTAAAACTAAACTGTCCAACGGTCAGGTATTGGAGCACGGCGTATCCATTATCGCTACCGGTGGTGAAGAGTCCAAGCCTACCGAATATTTATACGGCCAAGATAGCCGGGTAATGACCCAGCTTGAGCTGGATGAGGCCATAGCCAATAACGATCCCGGAGTCAAGTCAGCCGAAAACATTGTCATGATCCAGTGCGTAGGTTCCCGGGAAGATCACAGACCTTACTGCAGTCGAATTTGCTGCACTAAAACCATGAAGCTGGCGCTCAAGCTGAAGGAAATCAACCCCGATGCTTCCATTATTGTACTGTATCGGGATATCCGCACTTACAGCTTTAACGAAGACTTTTACCGGGATGCCCGGTCCAAGGGCGTAATATTCTTCCGCTACGATGTGGAGAATAAGCCTAAGGTGGAACTGGTGGACGAAAACGGCCAGAGTAAACTGCGGGTAACCGCCACTGATCATATCATGGGCGAAACCTATGATATTGACGTAGACCTGCTCACTCTGGCAGCGCCTATTGTGCCACCCGAGTCCAACAATAAACTGTCCCAGCTGCTCAAGGTACCCTTGAATCCGGATAATTTCTTCCAGGAAGCCCACATGAAGCTGCGGCCGGTGGACTTTTCCGCCGAGGGTATTTATATGTGCGGCTTAGCTCATGGCCCCAAGTCCATCGATGAGAGTATTTCCCAGGCCAAAGCGGCTGCAGGACGAGCCACTAGTATCTTAAGCCACGACGAGCTGGAGTCCAGTGGAGCAGTGGCAGTAGTAGACCCAACCCTCTGTGCAGCCTGTCTGACCTGCGTGAGGTTATGTCCCTTTAAAGCCCCGCGCATCAATGGGCATAAGGCGGAAATAGAGGCGGTCGTTTGCCAGGGTTGCGGCGCCTGTGCCGGCGAATGCCCTAACAAGGCCATCACCCTGCAAAGCTACAGTCCCAAACAGTTAGGTGCCCAGGTTGAAAGCGTGCTCTACCAACCCCAGCAGTAGAAGCTTGAATACAATAACAAATCCATAAAAAAGGACAGCAAACAGCTGTCCTTTTTTACATGGGTTATTTTTACGATAGCTCGCCTGCCTCATTCCAGGCGTCCCGGTAAACCGACAGGTCTCGGTCACTAAATAGCACAAACCGGATTAACCCGGGCAGGTCGTGATTATCCGCAAATTCGCGTACCGCGGCCACGGCGATAGAGGCCGCCTGTTCAATAGGGTAGCCGTAGGCCCCCGTGCTGATGGAAGGAAAGGCAATGCTTTTAATGCCTTTTTCCCGCGCCAACTGCAGGCTGTTGCAGTAAGCACTCCGCAATAGTGCCGCCTCGTTGTGGCCACCGTACCACACCGGCCCTACGGTGTGAATAACATAGCGAGCGGGTAAATTTCCACCGATGGTGATTACCGCTTCACCGGTAGGACACTCACCCTGCAGAGCTCTGATTTTTTTACACTCCTCCAATATCTGCGGTCCGCCAGCCCGGTGGATTGCCCCGTCAACGCCGCCTCCCCCCAATAAGCTGGAATTAGCCGCATTTACGATGGCCTCAGTATCCTGTCTGGTTATATCACCGCGCATAAATTCCACCCGGGTTTGGTTCACCATAAACTGCGTATTATTACCTCCTTTGGCGCCAGGTGTTTATTCTTGATAAATATCTCATTATATAATAACATGAATAATAATATTTATAACCCATATTAATATTTCCTCGGAATAATCTTTCCGGTAGCCACGGCACAAAACACTCCCACGGCAATACCACCGGCCATGCTTAAATTTTCCGAAAGACCTGCTTCAGTGACTAACAGGTAATACGTAACCATCGCTGCAAGCGCCGTCAGCATCATGGGAAAAAAAGTTCTACTCATTTTCTTGCCTCAACAAAATCCATTACCGCCTCCGGCATCTTATCACGGTCTACTACGGTGGTATGCCGAACCGAGCGCTGAGCTAGACCGTTTAAGCCGGAGGGCACGGGCAAGCCGCTAAAATCGGACAGCATTTGCAACAACGCAAATTCATCCCGGCCCGCTGTTTGCTCCTCACTCAGCAGCGCCCTGGCCACGCTGGCGTTAAATTTGAAAGGACTGGCGGTGGACAGCACTACAGTTGACCGCTCATCGCCGGTGCTCTGCCGGTACCGGTCATACACATGCAATCCCACCGCAGTGTGGGTGTCCACCACATAACCGAACCGGCGGTAAGTTTCCTTTATAGATAACATCGTGGCCGCATCATCGGCATAGTCCGACCAAAACAGTGACTGTACCTGCTCCAGGGTGGCGTCATCTACCGTGTAAAAGCCCTTATCCCCTAGGTCAGCCATCCACTGCCGCACCCGGACGGCGTCCTGACCGGTTATCTCGTACAGAAGCCGCTCCAGATTACTGGAAATCAGTATGTCCATCGAAGGAGAGATGGTACGTTTAAAATCGCGATTACGGTTATAAATACCGCTGGTAATGAAATCAGTAAGCACATTGTTTTCGTTGGCAGCGCACACCAACCGGTGCACGGGCAAGCCCATCTGCCGGGCGTAAAATCCAGCCAGTATATTGCCAAAGTTACCTGTGGGCACCACAAAGTTTACCATCTCGCCGGGCTTCACCCGCCCCCGGGCTAAAAGGTCGGCGTAGGCTGAGAAATAGTATACTATCTGGGGCACCAGCCGGCCCCAGTTGATGGAATTGGCCGAAGAAAACTTAAAGTCGCGACCTGCAACAGCCTGCTGCATGGCGGTGTCGCCGAATATTGCCTTGACGCCACTCTGGGTATCATCGAAATTACCCCGGACCGCATAAACGCCTACATTGCCGCCCTCCTGAGTAACCATTTGCATTTTTTGCACTTCGCTGACCCCTTTTTCAGGGTAAAACACTATAATAGCAGTATGGGGCACATCTTTAAAACCTTCAAGGGCAGCCTTACCGGTGTCCCCCGAAGTTGCTACTAAAATAAGAATGCCTGCGCTCTCCCCGGTTTTTTCCATGGATTTGACCAGCAGGTGAGGCAGTATTTGTAAGGCCATATCCTTAAAGGCGCAGGTGGGACCGTGCCACAGTTCCAGCACGCTAAGTTTTGTGTCCAGCTCGGTTAGCGGGGCAACATCAGAGTGGTCAAAACTTGCTGAGTTATAAGCTTTTTCAACTGAACTGCGAATTTGATCCATTGAAAAATCGGTCAAATAAGGCTGCAATATTTTAATAGCCCGCTGTTGATAGGACAGCGAAGATATAGCAACAATATCCTCCAAAGACAGCATCACCCGCTTAGTGGGCACAAATAGCCCTCCGTCGGGAGCTATGCCCAGTTTTATGGCCTCTGCGGCGGGCAGCGGCCCATGATTGCCTCTGGTACTTGCATATAACATAAAAAATTCCTCCCGCCAAATAATTGCTGATTTACTATTACATTAAACACCAAAAAAGCTATTACAGTCAATGAAAGCTCATGTTAGTAAAGTCATAAAACTAGCCGATGATCCCTTGCTTTAAGGAATCACCGGCTAGTTTTATTATATCCACACCCCAAATTACGTAGACTTACCCGGCGTTATCAAACTCCGGTTGGGCTTTTAAGGGTTGACCAACCCAAAAGATCATAAATAACTCAGTAAGCAAAAAACGCTTCGACAAATTGAAGAAAAGCAAACATCATTGCAAAAAACGCCCAGGCACCGGTTAGTACCTTTGTTGCAACAAGACCAAGCAGTAAAAGCCCGGTTATAGTTCGAATAATCCTGTCTGTATTGCCCAAGTTACGCTGCCAATCCAAATGCATTATAATTACTCCCCCTCGCCTGTGGCTGCCTCCCATTTACCAAAAACCCGTCCGCAACGGCAGCCGTAGGTCACATAATGATGGCGCGGGTTTTCCACGATACTTAAAATGCGCACGTTACTTTGGTAAGAATAAATATGATCCCCGCAACCGGGGCAGTTATCCCCATTAATAATACTTTTTGCCTTAATTAAAGACCATTTGGGCTCCCGGGTGGCATATACATAATAATCGGCAAAGCTAAACTTAGTGATATGGTAACGGTCAAGTACGGCCCGAATGGTCTTCAGCATAACCTCTCGGGTTTTACCGGTCTGAGTATACAAAAACGTATCGACGGCAGCCCTGATAACATGCTGGTCATCTGTAGTAGGGAATTCAATTACATTAGCGGTCTGCATGTTCTGCCCTCCCATAAAATTCTATTCTCTATTTTACATTATTAATTGACATTTTGAATAGATTTGATACATTTAAATAGTTTTAGAATATTCAGTAATCATGTACTTCATTGGAGGGATTTTGTAATTTCTTTAAAATGTTGGTATACTAGCTTTAACGTTTGATTGTATCTACCGCAACTTCTTTTACTATAAGGTGAGGAATTTTATTATGCTGAGTGACGATCAACTTTCAGGCATTTTGTCCGGTATGGTAAACACCACATTAGAACATATGGTGCTGGGCAAGCCCGTGCTTGTACAAGAAACCACACTGCTGCCTGTTTTATCCATATCCGCCGCCTACGGTGGTACCAATTCACTTCAGGGTGCTGGAGGCGGAGGAATCCGCCTGGAGCCGGTGGCAGTGGTGGCCGTAATAAAGGATAGCGTAAGTGTTTTTCCACTGCGGCCCGGCCAGGTCATTAGCCCCCTGGAAAGCTTAGTGGCACTGCTTCCCGAAATATTATCCGCCGGGCAATCAGACCTGGAAAACGGAGAGCAGTACAGCAAAAATAAGGAGGTTTGAAAATGCGTATTGGAATTGATATTGACGGGGTGATTGCCAATACCTTTCCTTTACTGGTGCAAGAGTTAAATGAACACTTTAATAAAAATCTAACCTACGACGATATTGTAAGTTACGATATTGCCCGGATATATAACATAAAAAAAGAGCAGCTTTCGGAGTTTGTCCAGCTAAATAAACACCTGCTTCAGGATAATCCGCTACCCGTACCCCTGGCGATGGAGTGCATTAATAATCTACGCGACAGAGCGTTTGTGGCTTTAATATCGGCACGTTTTGAACAATCTCGTGATAGCACTCAAAATTGGTTGCAGCGGCACGGCATCCACTGGGATGAACTAATCTTGCTGGGTAGCCATGATAAAGCAGATACCTGCGTAAAATTGGAGCTGAATTTTTTTATTGAGGATAATTTAAATAACGCCCTGCAGGTTAGCTCCTGCGGAATACCGGTTTTACTTTTTGACGCGCCTTACAACCGGGCACCTCTACCTGATTTAGTACAGCGCGTGCACTCCTGGTCACAGATATATGAAATTATCACACTAAACTCGCCCAAGTACTAAGTCATTAAACTAATGATGAGTACATTGGCATAGAGCTTGCCATAACGGGAGGGAAAGTAGTGAACGGTATTTTAAATGATAAACTGCCCCTGGAAAAGATTCTGCGCGAGCTGTACACCGCTCAGCAGTGTTCATTTTTTATGGAAGATGCAATGGATAAAATCATGAACCGGTATTCGCTCTCGGAAAAGTATGCTATCGAATTAGTCAAACTACTTATTGAAAAGAAACTAATCTCCTCTAAATCCTTTTTACAGGCTACGTTTTTGCGACCCATGAATATCCACTGGTTTCCCATCGTCCTTAGTGCTAAAGCCATAAAACTGCTAAAAGAAAACAGCGCGGACAGTTAATAATTACCAAACTTCAAGCACCTCGCCAGGTCGAGATGCTTTTATTTTAAACTTTTTTATATAAAGACTAACAAAACGTTCATTTTTCGGTATAATGAGTCAAAGGAGTGAAACCATGATTAATATTTATCAACGCCACTGGCATACCTCTGCGCGTCTAGAACCGCTTACTTCGGGTAATGCAGCTTTTGCAGATGATACTGCTGTAATAAACTCAGGGCAACAGCAAAAAGGGCAGCTTATGGCAGAAACGATTTATCGCGGTACCGATTGTGAGGTTGGTGCCCGGTTGCGAGTGGACCCAATTAGCTTTAAAATCATGGAAGCCACCTGGGAAACCTATTCACTACCTGTGACTATAACAGACGTTCCCGGGCTGCGTGGCATAGAGGCCTATTTTAACAGCGGGCCAACGATTAGTCAAGTACTAGCTCACCTGGGTCCTCTTCCCACCGCACTTTTTAAAGAAACAGTACGCGGCATTATCCAATCGGAAACTTTTTTGTTAAATGAACGGGGTTTTGTTTCAGCTGCTGATTACAACAAATATTGGGATAAGTTTTATCTCAATACCTGCCACTATTACAGCAACCTCGACAGAGTAAGTAAACAGTGGGATTATTCTGAATATACGCGCACCAGCATTCTGTTTAACCGTTTTGTCTCACAGTCCGTTTATACGCTACCGGGTGGTGGTTACCGGGTAATCGCCACATTTAGTGATTCTTATCACGAACTAAGCGTTGAGCTTGACATGGATACAAAACTTAACATCACCAAAGCTAATGGCAAATTGCTTCGTGCGCCGGATGATGTTTGCATGGAAGCCAATGTTTTTCTACAGCAGTTGGAGGGTTATGACGCTAACAATCCAGTTAAAAAACAAATTGCCGTAGTTTTAGGCCAGGGTAACGGTTGTGTTCACCTTATTGATACGGTGTATGACGCGCTAGAAGCAGTTAATCTGGCAGCCAAACAGCATGACGGTTCAGCCACCCTGTAGCAGGCACTTGACCAAAAGGTATTATTTAACAGTTTTTCTCAGGTTTAAAAATTTGATTATTGAGGTAAAATAAGGTAAATTGAGGTGAGTTAAATTGGACCATAAAAAATTGGACTACCGGATAAACTTTCGTGAAAATAGTCAAATTATCAGCATTGAAATAACCTGCTGTGATAAACATATCGGTGAAATTCGTTATAAAGATAGGGAATCCAAGCAGTGTCCCGATTGCGGCGCTGTTCATACCATAAAAATTCAGCATAATCACTTCCACATAACTTGCAGCGAATAAAATTAAAAAGACAAGCCCACAAAATGAGCGGCAGCCGTCGCTCTTTTTGTATTCCTGGTAATTACGGAAAAGGATTGCCCGCAGGCACGCAGAATATAAGTTAATAAGGAGGTGATTGTATGGGTTTTATCCAAAAGATGGCTGAAAGTGCCAAACAACTAGGCAATCAAGCTAGAGATTTTAGCGGTATAGCTGGCGATAAAGCCAGGGATATTTCTAAAAAGTCCTCAGAGCTAATTGAAGTCACAAAAATGAAATATGAAATGAAAAAAATGGAAAGAGAAATGGAAAATAACCTGGCCGGCATCGGTGCATTGTATTACCAGCAGCAGTCCGGCCAGGATGACCTGACAAAAGAACTGGAAAGATTACTTAGTGACACCAAAGAACTGGAAAAAGAAATGAAGGAACTGGAAAAGCAAATTGTGGAGCTACAGCCAGGAGCGTCTGTTTGCGCGGATTGCGGCAAAGAACTGCCCACCGGTGGCAAGTATTGCAGCTTCTGCGGCAAGCAAGTAGTCGATTAATAGCTAAGAAATAAACACCGGTACTAAAAGAAGCATTCATCTGACTACACTTTTAGCACCGGTGTTATTTTTATATCAGGCTGTTTTATTATTATCCATCATCTTTAGCATATCCTTAACCACATCCGTATTAATACCAGTATATACTGCTTTTATTGACCCGTATTTTTTTTGTTTAGCCTCATTTTTAGAAACCACCCGCAAGCCGGGCACATCCATCTCCCGAGCCACCCGGTTGGCCCCGGAATACAGGAAAAATATGTGAGGGGGATCGACGTTTTTAGTGATATGCAGAATCTTTTTATCACCCTGCAGATAAATCACTGCATAATTGTCTTCTACTTTTTTTAGTCTGGTTAAACCTTCTTCAACCATATCATCAATAACAGCGACAATTTTTAAAAAAGCGTCTTTATTCACACTCGGTGTAACTTCCTTTTTAGTTTGTTTTTCAGGCTTTTGAGCCAGCCCGACCCGGCTTAATAGGTTATTAATAAATGCAGGCATAAAACTTTCCTCCTTTTGTAAGTATTAATTACATTTTTCAACAAAAATCATACTATATCCTGCTTGATTAAAAGTTGACAGTAAAAAATGTTTTCAAGATAATTAAGCCATTAAAAAGAATGGAGGTATTAATTTTGTCATATAATCAAAATATCAAAGAAATAGCTCGTTTACTTCGGGAATCCAATAAAACGCTGGCCCTTACCGGGGCAGGCATTAGTACGGAAAGCGGCATTGCCGACTATCGCAGCCCTGGCACGGGTCTTTGGGAAAAGCAAGACCCTGCCAAAACAGCCAGTCTTACCGCACTGCGCAGGGACCCCGCCCTTTTTTATAGCACAAACCTAAAACGCTGGACCTCCTTTAATAATGCCCGGCCCAACGCCGCCCACCAGGCTCTGGCCCAACTAGAAAAAAAGGGACTGCTGGACGGGGTAATTACTCAGAATATCGATAGCCTGCACGTAAAGGCCGGCTCCATTCAGGTATGGGAAGTGCATGGCCACCTGCGCACCTGCCACTGTATGGATTGCCGTGCGTCCCACAGCTTTGACCACCTTGAGCAAAGCTTTGACAAAGGTGAAAATCCGCCCCGCTGCCTTAAATGCGGCGGCGTACTGCGGCCGGATGTGGTATTGTTTGAAGACCAGATGAATGATGATTACTACAAAGTCACTTTTGAGATTTCGGGCTGCCGGCTCTTGCTGGTAGTAGGCAGCAGCCTTACTGTATATCCTGTGGCTAGTTTACCAAGTTATGCCGAGGATATTGTAATCATTAACAACACTCCTACCCCCTACGACGATGAAGCGGCAGTAGTTGTCCATGAAAATGCAGGAAAGGTTTTTCAGGATATTATAACCGAACTGGACCTTAAAATCTAAATTGCAGCGCCACTAGCTATAAAACCGGTTCACTACAATACCCGGAGAAGCTCTACTACTGTAGCCAGCGGCAGATGGTCCGACGCCTGGCTGGTGAAAACCCTAGTTTCGTTCAAGGTCCAATGGTTGGAATAAAAAATGTAGTCAATTTTATATTTTGGCTGGTCGGAAGGGAAGTTCAACCCGGCTCCGGTCAGATCACCATCCTTCAGTACTTTTTGCAGGCGAACTATTTCCTCACTGCCCGGCCTGGCGTTAAAATCCCCGGCCAGCAGCAGCGGCCCGGACACGCCGCCGGCAATTTTTATAATTTTGTCCACCTGCGGTAGTCGTTCTTGATGATTCAACCCCAGGTGGGTGTTTAAAAAAACCACGAGTTGTCCGGCAAGCTTAATTTCTACCCGGAGTAGCCCCCTTTGTTCGCCCTGGCTGGGCAGCTGGTAATTCCGACAGCTGATAATGGGATAGCGAGAGAGTACGGCGTTGCCAAACCGGGCCACCCCACCCCAGGCAACATTGGGACCATAAACATGGTACATACCTAACATACTGCCCAGTTTTGCCGTCTGGTCGGCAAAGGCGCTGCGGGGATTGAAATAATCAACTTCCTGGAGGCCCACTAGATCAGGCTGCGTACCGGCGATGGAGGAGGCCACTGCCTTTATAGAAACATTGCCGTTCATACCGCGACAGTTTCTTATATTATAGGAAAGCACGCGTATTTTCATAGGCTCACCTTTAATGCTCTTTTAAATTATTATTATGCAAGCTATAGAGAATGAAACCGGTGTTACAATATTTTTGTAAAAAATATTACCTTAGCCTACGCAATATTACCAATGGGATAACCTAAAGGAGAATAAAAAGCTAATGAGTGTAACCATATTAAGCGTGGAAACTTCTTGCGATGAAACTGCTGCGGCCGTTTTAGTTGACGGCATTAACGTCAAAGCTAATATCATATCCTCCCAGGTAGACGTGCACCGAAAATTTGGCGGTGTAGTACCGGAGGTCGCCTCCCGCAAGCACCTGGAGCTAATCAACCACGTTATCCGGGAAGCACTCGACGAAGCGGGTATTGATTTTAACAGTCTGGATGCAGTAGCCGTCACCTACGGCCCTGGTCTGGTGGGTGCGCTGCTGGTGGGCGTGGCCGCCGCTAAAGCAATTGCCTTTGGGCTTGACATACCGCTAATCGGCGTCAACCACCTGGAAGGCCATGTTAGTGCTAACTTTTTAATTGAACCTGAACCGGCTTTCCCGATTATTTGCCTGGTAGTGTCGGGAGGCCATACCGACCTGGTACTAATTTCCGGTTTTGGCCAATATGAGCTTTTGGGGGCCACACGGGACGACGCAGCAGGCGAAGCTTTTGATAAAGTGGCCCGGGTGCTGGGACTTGGCTATCCGGGCGGGCCACTGATTGACGAATTATCCGCATCCGGTGACGATACCGCCGTATCCCTGCCCCGGTCCTATCTGGCTGAAGGCAGCCTGGATTTTAGTTTCAGCGGACTGAAAACAGCAGTGATTAATTACCTGCATCGAGCCGAGCAAAAAGGGTTGCCGGCAAATAAGGCCGACGTAGCAGCTAGTTTCCGGCGGGCCGCTGTGGATGTGCTGGTTGACAAAACCTTACTTGCCGCCCGGCAGCACCAAACCGACACCATTATGCTAGCCGGCGGGGTCGCGGCCAACCGGTTATTAAGGCAGGAAATGGTCTTCCGGGCAGCCCGGGAAAGCAAGCAAGTGCTTTACCCCCCACCGCTGCTGTGCACTGATAACGCGGCAATGATTGGTTGCACAGCCTATCATAAATATTTACGTGGCGATTTTGCCCCCCTGACCTTAAACGCGATACCCAATTTACCGCTGGGCCTGGACCGGTATTAGCCTGCAACCTGTACCAACCTGAAAAATCTGCATTTATACACAAAGTAATTCACAACTTATCCACAAAGCTATGTGGTGGCGTAAATCCTGAAACCCTTGCCATTAAAGATTATTGATTTATTTGAATTTGTATATTTTGCTAACAATAGTTTTGCTGAACATGGCTACGATTAGTTCTCCCTGTGGATAGTGTGGATAAGTCTGTTGATAACTTGGCAATAATGAGTTTGACCTGTGGGTTACAATTCACCGGTCTTTTGGAAATTTGAATCGAATAGTTATTTTTTAGGTATTACCCACAGCATAATTTCGCCCTGTGAATATTGTATAAGTCATGAAAAATCCTTTTGTTTAATAACAAGTTATGTTATCCTTTTTCTATAGTAATGTAGCGAAAGGTAAAAAAAGTATTTCTGCACGAATCAAGCTTGTTGGACATCGCAATATCCTCCGCGGCAAAGGTAAATATAATTACCGTCTTTTACGAATAGGCATAGAAAGGAGTGGGTTTGATGAAGGTAAAACAAATATCTATCTTTTTGGAAAATAAAGAAGGACGGCTGGCCCAGGTGACCAGAGTACTGGGCGACAATAACATTAACATCAGGGCAATGTCCATCGCCGATACTGCTGATTTCGGTATCCTGCGATTAATTGTCAATGACCCCGATGCGGCCTTGCAGGTGCTTAAAGAAGCCGGTTTCACCGTCAGCTCTACAGATGTCATTGCGGTGGAAATACAAGACAAGCCCGGCGGCCTGGCCGGTGTACTGGATATATTACAGCAGGTCAATATAAATATAGAATACCTGTATGCATTTGTACAAAAATCCACCAACGCCGCCCTGGTAGTTTTCAGGGTGGAACAGATAGACGAAGCCATTGAGGTACTGCAGAAAAATAATATTAATATACTACCGGGTAGTCATGTATACACATTGTAAAGCGTTAGTGTTCCCTCATTAATATAGCCCTATGCAAATCCTCCATGAAACACGGGAGGATTTATTTTTTCGACAAATTAATACATTCAAGTGGTATAATGAAAATAGTAAGTAGTCATTATTTTTGTCACTGTAATAACTGTCTACCGGCTAAATATAACTCAATTATTTTTGGAGGAATTAACGTGTCTAAGCTAGAATTAAGGAAGAAAATAATTGCCCTGCGCAATGCCCTGCCGTTGCAGAAATTAAAGGATAATAGCGCAACGATTGTCACCAAATTGCTGGCTCTGCCAGAATACCGTCGGGCCGCCACAGTGATGGCTTATGTCGACTTTCGCAACGAGGTACATACTGCGTCCATCCTGGAAAACGCTCTACATCAAAACAAGCGATTGCTAATACCTATTACCGACGTGCCCAACAAAAAGCTTATACCGTCGCAAGTGCTTCATTTCCCTGATGATTTAACCCCGGGCACCTGGGGAATCTTAGAACCCAAGCCCCAGTGCGTACGGCCGGTGGACCCAGGGGAAATAGACCTCGTTATTGTGCCCGGAGTAGCCTTCGATACCGCGGGCAACCGTATGGGCTACGGTGGGGGCTTTTACGATCGTTTTTTGCCCGGCACCAGGGTTGACACAACGCTGGTATCCATGGCCTTTGAACTGCAGGTCAGATCCAATGTTTACCCCGCCGAGCACGACGTACGCATACATATACTGGTTACCGAGGAGAGAGTATTGGATTTCCGCGATATTCATTAGCTTGATAATTAGTTGATTAAGCTGGGAGTGGGAATAGGGGGTCAGACCTTGACATTTGACACGTAGTTTAATGTGTCAAATGTCAAGGTCTGACCCCCTATTGGATACATTTGGGTATATGTTAATATTTTTTCAGCAGCATATATTAAACCTAAACATAGTATGGAGGTGAATGAAGAAAGCATAGAGGTGTATATTAATGGTCGATTTAAACAAATTATGGTTGAAAAGTTACTCCCCCAATGTGCGGCCGCATCTTCATTACCCGGACTTAACTATACCCCAGTATCTAGAAAAATCGGCCAAGGATTTCCCGAAGCGGAGTGCTGTTGTATTTGCCGGCACCAGGTATTCCTACCAATCGCTGGCGGGGATGGTCAATCAATGCGCTGGCGCTCTTGCTGCAATGGGCGTAAAAAAAGGTGACCGGGTGGCTTTAATGACCCCCAATTGCCCCCAGTATATACTGGGTTATTTAGCCACCTTGAAACTAGGTGCCATTGTGGTGCAGGTTAACCCTATGTATGTCGAAAGAGAACTGGAGTATATTTTAAAGGACTCCGGCGCTCAAACAATAATCGCCTACGATGTACTATACCCGCGCATTAAAAACGTGCGCAAACGTACGGCGCTGGAAAACGTGATTGTTTTTTCACTAGGCAAGCCTGCCGGCGCTATTGACGAAAACGCCATCCAGGCTGAGCTACTACTGCCCAAGTATCCCCCTCAATTCCAGCAAGTGCCCGTAAATATGAATGAAGATGTGGCTGTTTTCCAGTATACCGGCGGCACCACCGGCGTGTCCAAAGGTGCCATGCTGACCAATCTCAACCTCACTGCCAACACCCTCCAGGTGGCCGAGTGGTTGGAAACAATGGAGTACGGCAAAGATAAAGTGCTCTGCGCACTACCTTTTTTCCATTCCTACGGCATGACCGGCTGCCTTAATTTAAGCATTATGAATGCTGCTACCATGATTATCATGGCCCAGTTCGGTATCAAGGAATGCTTGGAATTGATTAAGAATGAAAAACCTACAATATTTCCGGGCGTGCCCACTATGTACATTGCCGTAAATAATCATCCCAATGCACAGGAATACGGCATTAAAACCATCAAAAGTTGCATGAGCGGCTCAGCACCCCTGCCAATGGAAGTGGTGGAGATATTTGAAAAGCTTACTGGAGGACATTTGGTAGAAGGCTACGGCTTGTCGGAGGCCTCCCCGGTGACACACTGCAATCCTCTGCTGGACCGGCACAAGGTCGGTTCCATCGGTATTCCGCTACCCGACACGGACTGCAAAATAATGGACCTGGAAACGGGAGAACGTGAACTGCCCCCGGGTGAAGCCGGCGAACTTTGTGTGAGGGGGCCCCAAGTAATGAAGGGTTACTGGAATATGCCTGAAGAAACCGCCAATACACTAAAAGATGGTTGGCTGTATACAGGCGATATTGCCAGATTGGACGACGAAGGGTACTGCTATATAGTTGACCGCAAAAAAGATATCATCATAGCGGGCGGCTATAATATTTACCCCCGGGAAATTGAAGAAGTTTTGTTTGAACATCCCAAAATAATGGAGGCAGTAGCTATTGGTGTGCCTGATCCATACCGCGGTGAAACCGTCAAAACGTTCGTCGTATTAAAAGAAGGACAGCTGGCTACCGAAAGAGAAATCATTCAATACTGCAGAGCCAATCTGGCCAGATACAAAGTGCCCAAATATGTGGAATTCCGTCCCGCACTGCCTCAAAACATTGTGGGCAAAGTACTCAGGCGTATACTTAGAGAGGAAGAAATACAGAACTATTAAACTTGTCACCAAAATAACTCTCCGAATAGGCTAATAATAAACAGAACAAGACAAATTGTTAGCACCAGGTTTTATTATTGCTTGATTAATTAATAAAACTAATTTATAATTCAGATATTATATTGCATAAATTATGAGAATTATGCTACAATTTTATTAAGACAATTTAATACAAATTTAATATACCGTTAACATTTTTTTATCACGGCTCTATAATTGTAACTACTTCCAAGGAGGTGTCGGGCAATGGAGCTTGGCAAAACCGTGCTATGGGGCTTGCTGGGCGGCATGGGACTTTTGCTGTACGGCATGTACATCATGAGTGAAGGCCTGCAAAAAATTGCCGGGCACAGGCTTAGAAGCATCCTCAGCACCCTCACCCATAACCGCTTTACAGCGCTTATCGTAGGCGCACTGGTTACTATGCTTTTTCAAAGCAGCACCGCTACTACGGTCATTCTGGTTGGTTTAACCAGCGCATCTATTATGTCTTTAAAGCAAACCCTGGGAGTAATTCTTGGCGCAGATATCGGCACCACCGTCACAGCCCAACTGATCGCCCTGAAAGTTACTGAAATATCCTTACCAATTGTGGGTATCGGTGCCGTCATTATATTTTTTACCAAACGAGATCATTACAGGCGAGTAGGCCAAGTGCTGATGGGTTTCGGGCTTCTCTTCTTAGGCCTTAAAATCATGGCTGATACCATGCAGCCGCTAAAAGATGAGCCCTTTTTCCGCCACATGCTGATGAGCGCCAGCGACTACCCACTGCTGGCCATTGCAGCCGCCGCACTTTTTACATTTTTAGTACATAGCAGTGCGGCATCATTAGGCGTAATCATGATTATGGCTATGCAGGACCTGGTGTCGCTGCACTCCGCCATCTACCTTTTATTCGGGGCCAACATTGGTACTTCTTTTACGGCGCTGCTATCCAGTCTGGGCTCGTCCAGAGAGGCCCAGCGGGTGGCAGCGGCCCACCTGCTGTTTAAAGTAACCGGTGTGCTGGTACTGCTACCCTTTGTCAATCCCTATGCCTTGCTAATGACCAAAATCACAGCCGTACCTGGCTATCAGGTAGCCAACGCCCATACTTTTTTTAATATCGGTATCGCCATTTTGTTTTTACCGTTTATCAATCAATTTGCCAGGGTGCTGCAATTAATTGTACCGGACCGTAAAGAGCCTCGTGAAAAACAGTTAACATCCAAATACCTGGATGAAAAATTAATTAGCACCCCATCCATTGCTCTGGGGCTGGCGACCAAGGAGATAGGCAACGCCGCCGACCAGGTTTACATCATGATCCAATCTATTATTAAAGTATTTGAAAGAAGCGATACAAAGCTTTTAGAAAAAATCAATAAAAAAGAAGATTACTTGGATTTACTATGCAAGTGCTTGACCGATTACTTAACCAATGTAATGCGCCAGCCGCTTTCACGCAAAGAATTTAACCGGTGTATGAGCAATATGCATATCGTGGCTGATTTAGAGCACATTGGCGATATTATTGAGAAGGACATTACTTATCTCGCCAGCTCCAAGATAAGCCGGCAATCTCAATTCTCTGCGGAGGGCTGGGAAGAGATTAAGGATATGCACCGCCGGCTGTTCGATTTAATGCGCATTGCCAATGTGGCCCTGGCTTCCAACGATATTGAACTGGCTAATGAGGTTATCAAAGAATGTCCTAACTTGGCCGGCATGGAAAGGCACCTGCGAGCTCAGCATTTTAAACGGCTTAAAGAAGGCACCGCGCTTTCCATTTCCACCAGCTCACTGCACCTGGATTTAATAAATTCATTTTTACGCATCAGTGAGCACATCCACAATATCTGCTATGAAATTATCAACAAAGGCAACAACAGTGATTTTAACCAAAGCCATCATACGGATGATAAAATCATGTCCCATAACAACCTTGCTAAAGCATAAATAGTAAATAAAAGAAGCTGGTTCCATAATAGTGAACCAGCTCTTTTTACACTGCATGTTTTTTATTTTATTACTGCAGGAATAGTACTTATGCCATCGAATATTATTGTAAAAAGTATATTTTTGTATATTGAAATCTATTTCAAGCGGAATCAAGAATATCCTGCAAAATCCTGTGCTTAGAATTTCGTTTATTCAGCCTAACGAAAGGGTAAGGGGGGATATAATTGAAACTAAAGGCCTTAATCGTTGACGATGAAAACTCCGCACGCCAAGAGCTGCGTTACCTGTTAAGTAGCTTTAAAAATATCGAAATCATAGGCGAGGCTGCCAGCGCCTGGGAGGCTCTGGCACTGGTCAAAGCACTGGAATATCAGGTGCTTTTTTTAGACGTGTTCATGCCCGGCATGACGGGACTGGAATTGAGTGAGGCCATTCAGGAACTGCCTAACCCGCCCAAGGTTATATTTGTTACAGCCTATGATGAATATGCCTTAAAAGCTTTTGAGGTCAACGCAATAGATTACCTTTTAAAACCAGTGGAACCAGGCCGGCTAAAAAAAGCCATCGATAAACTAACCATGTTATACCAGGAATCCACCAACAAAAACGAAAAAATCAAAAACTCGGAAATCGGCTCTAACAAAACATTTACGTCTAAAATTAAGCTAGACCGCATCCCGGTGGAAAAGCATGGCAAAACCATACTGATTGCTGAATCGGATATTTTCTACGCCTTTTCCGAGCAAGATTATATTTATATTAAAACCTATTGTGATAAACTGGTCATTCGCTTTACTTTAAAAGAACTGGAAGCCCGGCTCAATCCTCAGTGTTTCTTCCGTACCCACCGCTGCTACCTAGTTAACCTGTACAAGGTAAAAGAAATAGTACCTTTCTTCAACAGCACCTATAACCTGGTGGTAGATGACGAAGAACAAAGCAAAGTGCCTGTGAGCAGAGCACAGGCTAAAAAATTGCGCAAAATAATCGGTTTTTAATTAGCACACCTTTTTTACTCATACATGTATATGTACCAAATTACCAGTTAAGAATGTAAATGGATAAACAAATTTAAACCTGCTCATAGGCAGGTTTTTCATTTTATCACGTTGAACCCTGACTGTATAAATCAATAAATTTATTTGGAAAGTGTGTTGATTTTACATGGGATAATAGGCATAGGCACTGATATAATAGAGATCGAAAGGATAAAAAAAGCAGCTTCCCGGGGGGAGCGGTTTCTAAACCGTGTTTTTACACTCGGAGAAATTGCTTTTTGTATGCGCCGCCGCAATCCCTGGCCCGGCCTGGCTGCCCGGTTTGCCGCCAAAGAAGCGGTTTTCAAGGCTCTGGGCACCGGGGTTACGGCCTGGCATGAAGTGGAAATTTGTGGCGGCGGCAATCAGCCGGTGCAAGCAATTCTAACCGGTGCGGCTAAACAAATTGCCCGGTCCCGGCATATTGAACAGGTACTGCTGTCCATATCCCATGACCGGGGGCGAGCGATAGCCTTTGCTACAGCGATAACAAAGGGAGAGTGATACAAATGCGGCTGGTAACTGCACAAGAAATGGGCAAAATGGACCAAAAGACCAGTAAGGAATATGGCATACCCAGCGTGGTGCTAATGGAAAATGCCGGGCTCAAAGTGGCTGATTTAGTGTCGTCACTGCTGGATAACCAAGCTCGCCGTACCATTATTGTAATTGCCGGCAAGGGTAATAACGGTGGTGACGGTTTTGTCGTGGCTCGGCATTTATTTAACCGGGGAGCTGAAGTCCAGGTTTTCCTGGCTACAGAAACAGAAAAGATCAAGGGTGATGCCCTGGTTAATTTAAATATTTGGCGGAAGATGGGCCAGAAGGTCTTCCAAATAATTAAAAGCAGTGACACCAACCTATTCCGGGTGGCATTAATGAAGGCCGACCTGGTAGTGGACGCCTTGTACGGCACAGGCTTTACAGGGGCAGTGCGGAACCAGATGGTGTCCCTCATCGAAGCTGTTAACGCCAGCGGCAAGCCTGTGGTGGCCGTAGACATACCCTCAGGGCTGGAAGCCGACACCGGCCGGACCAACGGCCCGTGCATTATTGCCAATCACACGGTAACCTTTGCCTTGCCCAAGCTAGGCCTGGTGCTGCCAACCGCCCAAAAATACGTGGGCGAGCTGCATGTAGCTGATATATCAATTCCCGCCGCAGTAACCGCCGGCAGCACGGAAAATAAGGGCAAGAACGCCGGTCCAAGTAAAAACGGGAACAGTACCTCATGTGAAAGCGACAGCACAAGCGATTATCGTTACTTAATTACCGACCGGCTTGTTCGGGAGTGGTGGCCCCGGCGCACGGGAACCGAACATAAGGGCAATTTCGGGCGGGTGCTGGTAATCGCCGGCTCACGGGGTATGTCCGGAGCGGCTGTAATGTCGGCCCAGGCCGCGGCCCGGGCAGGTGCTGGTCTGGTCACACTGGGAGTGCCCGCCGGCATTCACGATATCGCAGAGACCAAACTAACCGAAGTGATGACCTTCCCGTTGCCTCAGTCCGACCGGGGAACACTTAGTATAGCTGCCCTTGAGGAAATTATGGATCGTGCCGGTAATAATGACGTACTGGCTCTTGGTCCGGGACTGGGCACCGGTGACGAAACTGCGGAATTAGTGAAAGAAATACTGCTGAAATTGGAAATACCTTGTGTGCTTGACGCCGACGGACTAAATGTGCTGGCAGGTAAAACCGAACTGTTTAAAGCGGTGCGGCCGGATCTGGTACTCACCCCCCACCCGGGAGAAATGTCCCGTTTGACTGGGCGCAGCACCGAACAAATCCAAAATGACCGGCTGGGCGTAACGGCCGCCAAAGCAGCCCAATGGGGCTCCGTGGTGGTGCTCAAGGGCGCAGGTACAGTAGTGGCCGGCCCGGACCATACACTTTTTATTAACAACACGGGTAACCCGGGCATGGCCGCAGGCGGCTCTGGCGATGTGCTGACGGGAATTATAGCCGGCCTTTTGGCCCAGGGTATGCCGGCACTGCACGCCGCAGCCGCGGGTGTCTACCTGCACGGGCTGGCGGGTGACGCCGCTGCCCGGGAGAAGAGCATGGCCGGCCTTTTAGCCGGCGATATGCTGGAGCAACTACCCGCAGTGCTCAAAACAATAGAGTAAAGCCATTAAGCAACCGGAGGTTAAATCATGATTTACCACGCACCGGTATGGTCGGAAATCAATCTCGAAGCTCTGGCCCACAATGTCCGGCAGCTGAGGAGCGTCACCAGCCCGCAGGCCGAGCTAATGGCGATAGTTAAAGCCAACGCTTATGGTCACGGCGCCGAGCAGGTGGCCAGGACAGCTTTGGCCAGCGGAGCCACCCGGCTGGGGGTGGCCCGGGTCAGCGAAGGAATCGAGCTGCGCAAGTCGGGCATTGATGCACCAGTGCTGGTGCTGGGCTATACCGTACCGGAAGAATATCCTCTAATATTGCAGAACGACCTTATCCAAACCGTTTATAACATCGAAATAGCCCGGGGACTCTCTGCAACAGCCTCCAGGGCCAATAAAAAAGCGCTGGTTCATATTAAAGTAGACACCGGCATGGGCCGCCTTGGCTTTTTGCCGGACAGCGGTGGAATGCAGGATATAATAAACATCGCCAGGTTACCCTATCTGGAATTGGCAGGTATCTTCACCCATTTCGCTACTGCGGACAGCCGGGACAAAATCTATGCCCGGCAGCAGTGGCACAAATTCACCGGCTTTTTAGACGACCTTGCCCGGGAGGGACTTGAATTTCCCTGCCGGCACGCGGCCAACAGCGCGGCGATAATGGATATGCCCGAAACCCACCTGGATATGGTACGGGCCGGTATTGCGATTTACGGTGTTAGACCATCCAGCGAGCTAGCTAACCGCCAGGTGCACCTGCAGCCCGTGATGGCGGTTAAGTCCCGGGTGGCTCACGTTAAACAGGTACCCGCCGGCTTCGGGGTAAGCTACGGGGTAACTTATACCACCCCCTCTCCCACAGTGGTCGCTACCATCCCGGCAGGCTACGCAGACGGTTACAACCGACTGCTTTCATCAAACGGAGAAGTGCTGATACGAGGCAAGCGGGCACCGGTAACCGGTCGCGTCTGCATGGACCAGTTTATGGTGAACACGGGAAACATACCCGGTATAGAGCTTGGTGAAGAGGTGGTACTGCTGGGCCGGCAGGGTAACGAAGAAATCACCGCAGACGACATCGCTGAAAAAATTGGCACGATCTCATATGAGGTATTATGTGCAATTAACTGCCAGCGGGTGCCCAGGAATTATATAAAGCTTGCACCGAAAAGTTAAGACTGGTTTATCAGGCCACCTTATCGCAAGACTTCGGGTTAATTGTGCTGTCTTCAAAGGACAGCGCTTTTTTAGGGCAGCTATGCACACATGATAAACACCTCAGGCAGTCGCTTGAGTTATCCCTGTCCAATTCGTTAGGGGTCAACTGCATGGGGCAAACTTTGGCGCAAATACCGCACGATACACAATTGCTCCCGGCACGCAGATATTTTTGGCCCCTAGCGACCCAGTGAGCAACCGTACCCATCGGGCAGATGTGGCACCAAGTGCGGGGGTGAATAACCCAACCCAGCAATATTCCCGCCACCGTGGTAATGGTTAGTACCCTGACCAGAGCCAACCCCATCGCCGGCAGGTTACCCCAGACCAAGTAAAACTGCACACCAATTACAGTGAAAATCAGCAACAGCATGAAAGTGCGCACTATTTCATGCCTAAAAAAAGAAGGAATTGTGAATTTTCTGCTGACGAGTCCCAGGAAAAGGTCTAAAAAGGCACCCCGGGGACACATCCAGTCGCACCAGTAACGGCCCCGGAAAAAGGAGACGCCGACCGCGCCCAGCATACACCCGAACAGCAAAAACCCCAGCAGGGGATAAAACCATCCGCCTATGGCCACCAGCGGCAGGACCACCCAGGTATATGCTTGCAGGTTAATCCTATGCAGTAGAGCTTTGTGAACTTTCATTATTTTTCCCTCCTTAAGTTAACTAATTATTACTATATTTAATTATATGGATATTTTAATTATTGTCAACTGTTTTGAGATCACTTAGTAATCATTTTCGCATCCAATAGCTCAACCGCTAATACTTCAGCTTTGGCACAAAAGGATCGCTAAGCTTCTGAATAAAAATTCAAATACTCAGATTGGGTTCATGTACCCTTTGGGCGCAACCCGCAGACCAAAACAAACAATTAATAACGCTGCCGGTATAAAATATAAAGCCGTTCCCGTGCCAACGCATTTAGGAAACGGCTTTGCTATAATAATTGAATTCTACAGCTTGGTATTTTGGCAGGTTATGGCTTCTTAAAATAGTTATTCTCAAAGCGCCAGGTAAGGCGGTTATCACCATTCAACTGTATGAAGTAATAATCAGCCCTGGAATTAACCTTAAACAAATACAAGTGATTCTCATTACCCGGCAGCTTAAAATTATGGGCCAAAACAGCCCGGTTCACATCTAAAGGACTGTAGGAACGTCCCAGGGCATCAATTACCTGCACTTTGGCCCTGTCCACCTTAGCACCGGTAACTAGGGCCAGCCCTACAAATACCCGACCAGGTTCCGCAACAGCCACGTTTTTTGATAAATAAGATAAATCCAACGTATCGGTAAAAACAGGTTCACCACCTCTGACCACATATTGTTCCCCATTTACATAAACCGGCTGTCCCAACAATACATATTGAACCGGTATATTCACTGTAGGCACCCCGACCTGGTCGCTAGTCTGGGTGTACAGCCAGTAAACTATAAAAAAAATCCCCGGTGCAAAGATTAAAAAAATAAGCATCTTTCTTTTAAACTGATCAGCTTCTTTATTATACATCTTTCCCAACTTTCCATCCCTCCAGGAAAATACTTCGCCAAGCCAAGAAAAATCTAACCCTTGCGGTATGGTCCCCTGCCTAACATTATTGGCTTACCAGCAATTTTTGTCAACCAGCCACCTTGATAATATATAACTTGAATCAAGAATTTCTTTTTAAATACAGCTAACAGGTATATTATTTAAAAAAAAGTGTCAGACTAGTACCGTTTTAGCAATAATATCGCGGAGGTGCATCTTAATGCATGCAGAAGTAGATCAGGACCTTTGTATCAGCTGCGGGGCTTGTATTGATACCTGCCCGGATGTTTTTAAATGGAACGATGATGAAAAAGCCCATTCCGTCGTAGATGAAATACCCGGTGATTTGGAGGAACTTGCATCAGAGGCCGCCGATGGATGTCCTACGGAAGCCATAAGCGTTAATTAAATGCTTTTCAAAACTAGTCGCGGCTGGCATATATGCAGCCGCGCTTTTTTGTTTGTTGACTGGCCAACCGCCATTATTTTAGCTATAATTAAACATGTATTTTGCGAAAGGAATATTATACATGAAGAGATTGCACCTCTGGGCCGTTTTGCTCGGATCCATAATAACCCTACTTGTCTGCGTACTATGGCCGTCTGGCTCAGGCCAAGCACCCACTGTGCCACCGGTATACGGCTACGGGCTACCCCAACCGGAGGCCATCGAATATCCTCAAGAGTCTGGCCATGTCTATCTAATCACGATTAACCGCCTGGTACTGAAAGACCTGGTCAACCACGCGGATTTATTTAAAGAAATAACTGAGCAAGCTGCTCTGGGCTTGATGAGCGTGGGAGTGGAAGGTGGTTTAACAACAGACAGCACCTATGCCTCCATCGGTGCCGGGGCCCCTATAAATGCATCAGGCACCAGTACGCATGGATTAAACAACCGGGAACTGCTGCAAGGCATTCCGGCCAGTGAAATATTCCAGCAAAGAACCGGTCTTACCGCACCCACTGGTTCCGTGCTGCAGCTGGATATAGCCCGCATCAGAAAAATAAACGAAGAAAGTCGTTACTCGGCCATACCCGGTTCGCTGGGCACAGTACTGCAGGAAAACGGTATGGCAGTGTCCGTACTGGGCAACGCCGACGGCCATGAATATACCGCCCGCCCGGTAGTGGCACTTGCAATGAATAAAGACGGGCTGGTGCACAGCGGCGATGTTAGCGATAATTTATTAATCAATGACCCGTCTTTCCCCGGAGGACTTCGGACCAACTATGACAAACTGCAAACTTTATTTTCTGAGTACAGCAAAACCCCTGGTTTGACGGTTGTGGAACTGGGCGACCTGGAGCGTCTGGAAAAGCAGGGGGAATACCTGGAAGAAAGTATGCTGCAGGCCAAACGCCAGGAAGCATTGGCCCGAATAGCCTCTTTAATCACTCAATTGCTTGGGCAAATTGATCAAAAGCGCGATCTACTGCTTCTGGTTTCACCCACACCCAGAGGTAACTATCTGCCGGGCACCAACTATGTCACCCCCGTAATGGTCGCAGGTTGCTCCATCGAACCCGGCCTGTTAACCTCACCCACCACCAGGCGGCCCGGGATAATTAGAAACACTGACTTAGCACCAACTATACTGGGCTTTTACCATTTAGATGTACCGTCCCAGATGTACGGCCGACATCTGCAGGCGATCAGCACAGACCAAAATGTATTCAGACTGGCCTCGTTATACAGGCAATTAGAGCAAACATACCTGTCCCGGTCTCCGGTACTGCACAACTATGTACTGGTACTGCTGATACTGGTCCTGTTGTCCTTGACGGCTATATTCCTGCCCTACACCAGTGCACTGATGCATATGTTAAAACCAATGCTGTTGGCTGTAATGGCCGTACCCCTGGCCTTACTGCTGGCAACCCTGCTCCCCCACGAGTCCTTGTTGGTGTTGGTACTGGAATTAATTGCCTTAACTTTCTGCATAACAGCCGGTATTAATTTATGGTTGGTAAACCATGCCAATGATCTCGACCCGTTTATCATCGTAAGCCTATTCACATCACTGTGTATTCTCATCGATTTGTTTTCGGGCGCACCACTGCAGAAAAACTCACTGCTGGGCTATGACCCCATAGCAGGCGCCAGATTTTATGGCATTGGCAACGAGTACATGGGCGTGCTTATTGGCTCAACCATTATCGGCACCACCGCCCTGATTACCCGCTTAACCTCTTGCCCTCGCAAAGTAATTTTAGCCGGCTCAGGCTTATACTTTTTAATTACTTTATACGCCATTGCAGCGCCGGAAAAGGGTACCAACGTCGGCGGTTCGCTAGCCGGGGCCTTTGCATTCCTGGTTACTTTTTTATTGCTGGCAGGTGTTAAATTTAATTTTAAAGCTATTATTAAAACGATTTGCACAGTAGGCCTTTTTCTGCTGCTGTTAATTATCTATGACCTGCACAGGCCACTGGAAAGCCAGTCCCATATCGGTCGCACGGCCCAACTAATTTTACAAAACGGCCCGGGCGAGATGCTCACCATAATTACCCGTAAATTGAGTATGAACATCAAACTGATCAAGTACACTATTTGGAGCCGGGTTTTCCTGGCCAGCCTGGCCAGTTTGGTAATCTTATTTTACCGACCGGTAGGGGTCATGCAACGTATATTCTCCCGTTACACCGATATGTATATAGGGTTTATTGGAGTGACCACGGCCAGTATTATGGCGTTTATATTCAATGACTCCGGTGTAGTTGCCGCAGCCACCGCCATGATTTTCGGTGCCCCGCCATTGCTCTACCTGGTCATCCGCTCGCTGCGCCCGGAAGTGCACTAATACAAATTAAATATATACAGCACTTTTAATTCATTTTAAAGATGGGTAAAACAGAGAAAAACAAAGGTATCTCATTAAAAAACAACCTAATTCAAACAACACACAAAATATTGTTGACATTACATGATTTTATGCTAAAATTGAGTTTGGTTGGTATAAGGTAGTTATTTTTACTATCGCAGGCTCGTCTAAAACAATTAAATAAAGGGGGAAGATAATAAGAATGAAACCTTTGGGCCGCCATGTATTAGCTGAAATCTATGGATGTGAATACGATATTCTCAATGATATAGCCAAAGTGGAAAAAATTATGGTTAACGCTGCACTTGAAGCCGGTGCCGAGATCAGAGAATTTGTATTCCATAAATTCAGCCCGCAGGGGGTCAGTGGTGTGGTTGTCATATCTGAATCACATTTAGCAATTCACACCTGGCCTGAATTGGGTTATGCTGCTGTCGATGTATTTACCTGTGGAGACAAGGTGGATCCCTGGGATGCGTGCAATTTTTTAACAGAGCAGTTCTGCGCCAAGCATCTCACAGCTAAAGAGACAAAACGGGGGATACTTCCTGATATAATGCTACAGGAAGCCGTAAATCTTTAGGAGGGATATTTATTAGTACCAACTTAAGTGAAGATTAGCATGACCTTGCTGTTTGGCATACAAACGCAAGGTCATTGCTTTTTTTAGGCAAATATATGCCGGGAGAAGGAAATCTTAATACAGCACCGAATATAATAGTGTTTAAGCAAAGGAGGCTGCACCAAAAAATGCATATTTTTCAGCATATCAGCAATGATTTAGACATGGTACATAAACTAATTCATAAAAATTTATTAATTAGAACAGGCCATATTAAAGATTATGTTAATCAAGACGTTAGTTATTTATATAACAATTTAAGACCCGCGCTGGTACTTATCTGCCATCGCCTGTTCAGTCCGGCCAACCGGCAGACCGTGGCCCTGGCAGCCGTACTGCAGTTTATTTATATGGCTTCTCAGGTACATATAAGATTATCGGAAGACAACCCCGCCGAAGAAAAACCGGCGAATACCGGCACCGGCTACCAGTATCCCGTGCTGGTGGGTGACTACTTATACGGCAGATTCTTTACAACCCTATGCAATGCCGGTATTGTACATTACCTGAAAAATATGGCGGAACTTATCTGCACCATTAATAAAAACGAGGTAATGGATTTGAATAACCCGAATCTGGCCAGAACCAATCCGCCGGCTTATCATGAAGTTATCCGCGGCGAGTGTGCGGAACTTTTAGCCTGTGGTGCCTATCTTGGTGCTGATTTGGCCGGTGCAGACAACTTTACTAAAGATAAACTGTATCAATTAGGACTAAATTTGGGAATGGCTTTCGGACTGCTGGCAAGGAATGCCCCAACTATACAAATTAACGACTATGCAGGTAAAGCCAAGCTTATATTAACACAGCTGCCGCCCGGTAAAGATAGAGAAAGCCTGCAGGAACTGCTTGGTTTATGTGCTGCGGAAAACACCGCGTTAAAGCTCATGGTAGTATAACACAGCACAATAATGATTGAACATATCTTAATTGGCGTGCTTAAGATCCCGTTTCCTTGTAATGGAGGAGGGTTTTCAGATGTCCAGAATACGCATTGGACAGATTGACCATATTACCTGCATACCGGTTTATCATGCCCTGGAAGAAGGTCTACTGATAAGCGATATAGAATTGGTTAAAGGTCAGCCCAGTCAGTTAAATAATATGTTTTTCAATGGTGAACTGGATATAACACCCCTATCTTCCATTGAATATGCCAGGCATGCCAATGAGTGCATAATATTACCTAACCTGTCCATAAGTACCGATGGCCGGTCAGCAAACATCTTTTTTTTCAGTCAGCTTCCGCCCACCGAACTGGAAAGCAAAACCATTGCAATAACCACTTCTTGCGCCACCTCGGTGGTGCAGCTGCGCATACTGTTCGAACACTTTTACCATGTGGAAGTGAAGATGGTTAACGCCGCCCCTGACCTTGACGCCATGCTGGCTGCGACGGACGGGGCACTGCTCATCGGTGATGATGCCATGAGGGCATACCAACAAGTGCTAAATACCGACCGTGATCTTATAGTCACTGACTTGGGCGAAGCTTGGAAAGATTTTACCAAGCAAAAAATGGTTTACGCCGTGTGGGTAGCCCATGCCGCCCTTGCCCAAACAGCTCCTTACATCGTCGAAAAAATTGCTAACCTGCTTTATGAATCTAATCTAACCGGGTGGGCCCAAAGAGAAGCGCTCCTCGATAAAGCCCGGCGGCGTTCCGGGTTGCCACTTGAAGTGGTAGATCACTACCTGGATATCCTTCACCAGGAATTTGGTGAAGAGGAACAAAAAGCATTGCTTACCTATTTCGATTATGCCTATAAAAGCGGAATTATCGACGAACGGGTAAAACTAAACATTTATTGAATTATTTATATTTCCAAAAAGGTTGTCCCGACCTTGCACCGGTTAACGGCAGCAGGGTTTTTAGTATGCAAGCACTAATTTTTCTCCCATACTCCTTGTTATGGCCTTTATCTTTTGGTATTCTTTAATTCAAAAGGTACGGATACTTTTAATTAATTCTATTAAATAATTTGCAAAAAACCAATAATATGTTTACGCAGGGCACTATTAAAATTCCTGCCATACCAATATTGCCAAACAAAACCAGAGGTAATAATGCCAAGAAGAAGACTAAAACTAGGACAACCGCTGCTCATTAGCTATGCATTGGTTGACCTGGTGGGTACACTACTGCTTATGCTGCCCATAGCATCTACCGAACCTGGGTCAACAAATTTAATAGTGGCTTGGTTTACTGCCACCTCCGCGCTAACGGTAACCGGGCTCACGGTGGTCTCCTCAGCAAGCCACTGGACCACGTTCGGGCATCTAGTAATCTTAGTGTTAATGCAAACTGGCGGACTTGGGATCGCGGCCCTGGTTACCATCACAATGACCATGTTAGGTCTGCGTATTCATTTGGGCCAGCGCATGCTAATTACCCAAGATCGCAATTATTATAACATGTCCGGGGTAATACGCCTGGTGCGCAATATTTTATTTCTAACTCTACTGCTAGAGACCATAGGTGCAGTTTTATTAAGTATTTTTTTTCCCAATTTATGGGACAATGGTATCATTAAGGGGCTACTGTTTATCGCCTTTCATGCAATCAGCGCATTTAACGGCGCAGGCTTTGACCTGACCGGACAAAGCATGCAACCATTCACTCATTACATTGGTATCAACATAGTGATGATGGCCCTGATAATACTAGGTAGCCTGGGCTTCGTTGTTTTACAAGAACTGTTTCTGGTGCGCAAATGGCACAGGCTCAGCCTGCATAGCCGCATGGTATTACTGGTTACCGGTGCCATTACTTTGTTGGGTAGTATTTTTTTCTTAGCCAGTGAATACAATCACACTCTTGCAGGCGCACCACTGGAAGATAAAATTGTAATCAGCCTGTTCCAAGCAGTCACTCGAACCGCAGGTTTTACCACCGTACCGGTTACGATTTGGAACGAACCGTTTATTTTTCTGATGATTATTATGATGCTCATTGGGGCCAGTCCGGGTTCCGTCGGCGGAGGCATTAAGACAACCACCTTGGGTACGGTGGTTTTAGCCGTATGGTCCATTGTCCGTGGTAAAAATGCAGTAGTGCTTTTTGAAAAAGAAATAGCCCCAAAAACCGTAGCTAAAGCTTTTACCGTGGTGGTCATGTTCGGTATGCTGGTCATAGTAAGCACTTTGCTGCTTATGACGGTAGAAGGCCTGCCACTGGTGCCGGTACTGTTTGAAGTGGTCTCGGCACTGTCCACGGTGGGCTTATCGATGGGTATAACTACCCAGTTGTCCCCCTTTGGACTGGTACTGATTGGGCTTTTGATGTTCGTGGGCCGCATTGGTGTTTTCACGGTGGTGATGATACTGGCCGGTAGAGAAAAACGACAATACCATTACATGAAGGAGGATATACTCATCGGTTGAACCATCCAAATACATGCATGTTAGGAAGGTGCATTAAATATTGTGAAAAAATCCGTGTTGGTTATCGGTGCAGGCCGTTTCGGCCGGGGCGTGATCGAAGGACTATACGAAAGAGGGCATGATATCTTCGCCATTGACCAGAATGAAGAAAAACTTGATAACATACGGGATATGATTGTATCAGGTGCCGTGCTTGATGTGGGGGATAATGATGATGAATTTGTTAAAATAGTCGGCGAAAAGAATTTTGATGAGGCCGTGGTAGCTATGACTTCAGATTTTGAAGGTGCCTTAATTGCCACCAGCATATTAAAGGATGCCGGTGTAACGGTATCCGCAAAGGCGCAAAATCTAAGAAGAGGCAGCGTGTTACAAAAGATGGGCGCCGACCGGATTGTTTTCCCGGAGCGGGATATGGGCCTCCGGCTGGCCCACGTTATCTCCACCGAGGCGGAAATTGGCACTCTGGAACTGCCTCAGGGCTTTGTAGTTGAACAGCTGGAAGTAGGACAAGGCTTTGCCAATAAAACATTGGAAAAACTTAATATCTCCAACCGGTTTGGTATCTGGGTTTTACTGGTATATCAAGGTTACGAACCTGTTCAGCCCACAGCAAACACCCTCCTAAATCAAGGTGATATCATCGTTGTTTTTGGCAGGAATACAAAACTGCCTAGATTTGAAGAAGCCAACATGGGAAAAAGGAAAAAGATACACGGCAAATAGGTAGAGATTTAAAAACAATTAATTTTAATATAGCCCATGCCCGAAATGTTAGAGTAATATAGTTAATGAGGTACCAGGTGCAAGAGACCGGGCACCTTATTTTTATGCCTTCATCGTGTACGACACTGTTAGACAATCGCAAGTTAGTGCTAAACATGCTGCCCCTGCTGCATGTAATTTAACAACCTGCAGAAAATATTATTGAAGGATTTATCTAAATAATCTTGAAATGTAAGGATAATTAACATGTCAGTATAATAATGTGCTGCAGCCTGTTATAAAAACCGTTTAAAGGAGAAGCCCTATTGTCCAGCATATTAATAAATAACGCGCTTATCGTTACTATGAACTCAGACCGCCAGGTGCTGCAGGGCAGCCTGTTGGTAGAAAATGACCGTATCACCGCTGTTGGCAGCATTAACCATACTGCTGACCGGGTTATTAATGCACGCGGCCAAGTGTTAATTCCCGGGTTGATCCAGACCCACGTGCACCTCTGCCAAGCACTTTTTAGAGGGCAGGCCGACGATATGCCGTTAATGGACTGGCTGCAAACCCGTATTTGGCCGCTTGAAGGGGCCCACGACCCGGAAACCATCTATTACTCGGCTCTTTTGGGTATCGGCGAATTATTCCGGGGCGGTACCACCGCCATCATAGATATGGAGACGGTGCATCACACCGAGCACGCCTTCCAGGCTATCGCTGATACAGGTATCCGGGCCATCAGCGGCAAATGCATGATGGACTGCGGGCCTGAAGGTAGCGGTAACTTGCTGGAGAATACCGACACCTCCTTGCAGCAAAGCGTCGACCTGCTTGAAAAATGGCATGGCGCTGCCGGAGGCCGCCTGCTTTACGCATTCAACCCTCGTTTTGTAGTTTCCTGCAGCGAGGAACTGCTGGTGCAGGTGCGCGATTTAGCTCGCCAATACAACGTCGCAGTGCATACTCACGCTTCGGAAAACCAGGACGAAATTGCTATTGTACAGGCCAGGCGGGGCATGCGCAACATCGTTTATTTGGATCACCTGGGACTGGCCGGCACTAACTTAATACTGGCGCATTGCATCTGGGTGGATAGCCGGGAAATAGATATATTGCGCCGCAGCGGTACCAAGGTAGCTCATTGCCCCTCCTCCAACCTCAAACTTGGCTCGGGCATAGCCCCCATACCCCAAATGATGCAACAAGGTGTCCAAGTATCCATCGGAGCCGACGGTGCCCCTTGCAATAATAACCTGGACCAGTTTGTGGAAATGCGCACCGCAGCATTAATCCAAAAACCGCTGCACGGGCCCACAACCATGCCGGCCTGGCAGACGTTTGAGATGGCTACACGGGGGGGAGCTGCAGCCATGGGTTTGGAGCAGCAAATTGGTTCGCTGGAAGAAGGCAAAAAAGCTGACCTTGCTTTGGTTAATTTAAACAATCTGCATTGTACGCCTGTAGACGAAAATAATATCTACAGCCAGCTGGTCTATCAGGCTAAAAGCTGCGATGTCACATTGACAATGGTTGACGGTCAGATAGTTTTTGAGAATAACCGGTTAACCACTATTGACGAGCGTAACGTGCTGTTGCAGTCTAATGACGCGATTACGCGGGTGCGCCGGCGGGCCGGGCTTTAAAAAGTCATTGTAGCACTCCACTTGCGTCGTAGTCTTCACTGCCATATAATGTTTAAGATATTGATAGCAGGAGGATCTTTATGTTCGATAATAACCCAAACAGCTTGTTAAGACATATACCGCCGGTGGATGAGGTGCTCAATAATTCAGTAATAGCATCATTGACCAAGTCCGCGCCACGGCCTATAGTGCTGCAGGCAATCAGGGACACCATTACCCAATTAAGAGAGGAATTGACGACCGGTCGGCTCCCGGTACAACCCGAACTGCAGTCCAGGGATTTTTTTATGTCATTAATTGTTCAAAGGGCATTAGACCAGGCTCGCTCCCAAAATCGCCCCAAACTGCGCCAGGTGATCAATGCCTCCGGTGTCGTGCTGCATACCAACCTGGGACGGGCAGTGCTAGCTGAAAGCGCCAGGCAGGCGATTAATAACGCCGCATCGGGTTATTCCAACCTGGAAATGGACCTGTCCACCGGCAAGCGGGGCTCGCGCTACGCCCCGGTGGAACAATTACTGGCCCAGTTGACCGGCGCCGAGGCAGCGCTGGTGGTAAACAATAACGCTGCAGCTGTCCTTCTAGCGCTGAGCACTCTGGCCAACGGCCGGGAAGTAATTGTTTCCCGGGGTCAACTGGTGGAAATCGGAGGCTCCTTTCGCATACCCGACGTGATGGCCCAGAGCGGTTCCCGCTTGGTGGAAGTGGGGACCACCAATAAAACTTATCCAACAGACTACCAAAGGGCCATCACGCCGGAAACGGCTTTATTACTGCATGTACATACCAGCAACTACCGCATTGTTGGTTTTACCAGGGAAACAACCACCGCCGAGCTGGTTGACCTGAGCCGGACCAGTAAACTGCCGGTGATGTCCGACCTTGGCAGCGGCTCACTGATTGACCTGAGCGTTTACGGGCTTCCTGCAGAGCCTACCGTCCAGCAGGTAGTCAAAGACGGTACCGATGTGGTCACCTTTTCCGGAGACAAACTGCTTGGCGGCCCTCAGGCAGGTATCATTGTGGGGAAAAAAGATTACATAGACCGCATGAAAAAGAACCCGCTCACTAGAGCGGTGCGTATTGATAAATTTACCGTAGCCGCTCTGGAAGCCACCCTGCGGGAGTACATTGACTCCAAAACAGCCTGGCAGCGCATCCCCACTCTAGGTATGCTCTCAGCAGACATCAACATTTTAAAGCTAAGAGCGGACTCCTTAACCGAGAAGCTGACCGCGGCAGCCGGTGACCGGGCCTTATGCACTCCGATACAAACATTTTCTGCCGTGGGAGGAGGAGCGCTGCCCACCGCCGGTTTACCTTCCTGGGGAGTAGAAGTTGTCCCCCGGGGCATGACTGTTTTAGAACTGGCCGGCAGGCTGCGGGAGGAACAGCCTGCAATAATCGGCAGGCTGCAGGATGAGAAATTACTATTGGATTTGCGCACTATTTTACCAGGCGAGGAAAGTGTCTTAGTAAAAGTGCTGGCTGGATTGCTCAAGGGAGGTGCCTAAAAATAAAACATATCATTATCGGCACGGCAGGTCACGTAGATCATGGCAAAACGGTGCTTATCAAGGCGCTGACCGGCTTGGACACCGACCGTCTCAAAGAAGAAAAAGAACGGGGCATATCCATTGAATTGGGTTTTGCCTATCTTAAGCTGGCCAACGGGCAAACCGCAGGCATTATTGATGTACCCGGCCACGAAAGATTTATTAAAAACATGCTGGCCGGGGTGGGTGGTATAGATATTGTTTTACTGGTAATCGCCGCTGACGAAGGGGTTATGCCCCAAACCAGAGAACACCTGGATATTATCCAACTGCTCAATGTTAACCGTGGTGTCGTGGTGATCACTAAAAAAGATCTGGTGGATGAAGATTGGCTGGAGATGGTTACCGAAGATATCCGCGATTTTATCAAAGGTACCGTAATGGAAAATGCACCGCTGGTAAGCGTATCCGCCGTCAAGGGTGATGGAATGAACGAGCTGCTGCAGGTGATCAATCAACTGGCCGCCGAAAGCGAAATACAGACAGGAAAATATACCGGACCACCTCGCCTGCCCATAGACAGGGTTTTCACCATCACGGGCTTTGGTACCGTAGCCACAGGCACTCTGCTTTCAGGGGCAATAAACACAGGCGATAACCTGCAGATTTATCCGGCCGGCGGGATATACCGGGTGCGCAATATCCAGGTACACGGTCACAAGGTTTCAACTGCCGAAGCAGGCCAACGAGTTGCCATTAACTTATCCGGACTGGAAATCGGAGAACTTGATCGCGGTCAGGTACTGGCTGCCCAGGGCAGCCTACAGCCCACTCACAGGTTGGATGTGAAATTACAGTTTTTAAAAAGCGCACCCAAACCATTAAAACACCGGGCGAGAGTGCGGGTTTATTTGGGCACGGCTGAAATATTGGGCCGGGTAATCCTGCTTGACCGCGAAGAACTGGAGCCGGGCGCTGAGACCTATATTCAGCTGCAATTGGAAGAACCGGTAGCGGCAGCCAGGGGTGATCACCTGGTGATCCGCTCCTATTCGCCCATGCGTACCACCGGAGGAGGTGTGGTTGTCGATCCTACCGCTATCAAGCACAAGCGCTACCGGGAAGAGATCATCAAAGCGCTGAAAACTGCAGAGAAGGGGACCCCCGCCGAGCTACTGGAGCAATTTCTGGCCGCGAACGCCCGCCTATGCACTTCGGCCGATCTAGCCACAGGCACCGGTTTGACTGTGGAAACGGTAACGGGCGCACTGCGTGAGTTGCTCGACCGGGGACATGCGGTTGAATTGCTTTCTGAAGGAGAAAAGACTTATCTCTCTGTCCAGGTAATGGTCAAATGGGAGGATAAAATCAAACAAGCTCTGTCCGAATATCACCAAAAATATCCCTTGCGAGATGGATATCCCAAAGAAGAGCTGCGCTCCCGGTTTTTTCCAGCTCTGAGCAACAAACATTTTCAGATGCTGCTGACGGGCCTGGAGCATACCGGCAGCCTGGACTTACGGGCCAACAGCGTAGCCATCGGCGGCTTTACGCCCCAGCCCGGTTCCGACCAAAGCACCGCTATAAAGCGGCTGGAGAAAATTTTCTTGGCCAACCCTTACCAACCCCCGGGCTGGAGCGAAGCAGTCCAGGAAGCGGGTATAACCAAGGACGATCAGGAGATATTGAACTATCTTCTAAACCGGGGCCCACTGGTGAAAGTAGCGGATGGTATGTTCTTCCACCAGTGGGCACTGGCAGAAATAACTGCACTGGTAAAAAACCACCTGTCCGAAAAAGGAGAATTACTACTGGGCGAATTAAGGGACTTACTGCAAACCTCCCGCAAATACGCGCTGCCGCTACTGGAGTACATGGACCGAGAAAAAATTACCCGCCGGGTGGGTGACAAGCGCGTGGCGGGCAGGGCATTGTCTGCAATAGGAAAAGCGGATCATTAATGGATAAACCGTACAAAGGAGTGGTTTTATATTGCCTGATTTGGCAAAGCTTATCCAGCAGGAAATTGAGACAAGCGGCCCCATAACCTTTGCCCGGTTCATGGAGCAGGCCCTTTACCATCCTCAACTGGGTTATTATAAATCACCGGGTACCAAAATTGGCCGCGCCGGCGACTTTTACACCGCACCCACCGTAAACCCGCTGTTCGGAGCCATGCTGGCCCGCCAGCTTTACCAAATGTGGGGTTGGGCCGGCCATCCGGATAAATGGGTGGTGGTTGAATACGGCCCCGGAACCGGCATACTGGCCCGGGACATAACCGCCGCCTTGCGCCAAAACCACCCCGATTTATATACTGTACTGGTCTACTATTTAATCGAAATCAGCGATGCGTTAAAAAAAGTTCAGCAACAGACACTTGCTACAAGCGAACTGGTGGAAATAAATAAATTTAACTGGATCGACAGCCTTGCGAGAATAGGACCGGGATACATAGAGAATGGCTGCGTATTAGCCAATGAATTAGTGGACGCCTTCCCGGTGCACCTAGTCAAGCAAAGCGATAGCGAGCTTCAGGAACTTTACGTGGGTCTAAGAGGCGGGAAAGACGACATCGCATTTACCCTGGTGGCAGGACCATTGTCCACACCGGAACTGGCTGAATACTTCAGTATACAAAACGTGCACCTAGAAAAAGACCAGCAGGCCGAAGTCAACCTGCAGGCCCGCGAGTGGTTGGCAGCAGTATCCTCCCATCTAAAGCATGGCTACTTGATAACTATCGACTATGGTACCACTTCAGAAGAACTTTACGCCGCTCATCGCTTTGACGGCACCCTGCGCTGTTTTTACAAACACCGGCTGGTGGATGACCCGTTAATTAACATCGGCGGCCAGGATATCACAGCCCACGTTAATTTTTCCATTTTAATTACCTGGGGCGAACAACTAGGGCTGCATAAAAAAGATCTAACAAACCAGCCACAATTTTTATTAAACCTCGGCATTTTGGATATTCTGCAAAAACAACCGGACTACACCCAAAACCCGGACTTCGTAAAAATAAACTCCGCAATCAAACAACTGGTGCTGCCCGGCGGAATGGGCGGTATTTTCAAGGTGCTTGTTCAGGAAAAAGGTGTGTCATAAGTTAAAAATATGTATTTAACCAGACCTGGCCGGGCAAAATAAGGGCAGGAGGTGATGAACTCTTGTCAAGTATAAATAGCTCATCCAATTCTAACTCAAGCTCTAGCTCCAGCTCAAACGATTGGTGCGAAATCCAAACTGCCAAGAAAAACGATTCGTTAGAATCGGAATCCTCACTGGAAGAATCCGAAAAATCAATGGATAGCCTAGAATCGGAAGCTAATAGTTCGGAGAACTCATAATTTTTTAGCCATGACAAATGAATAAAAAACGTTTAACGGGGCCGCAGGCCCCGTTTTTCCGTATCCGGATAACATACCGGAATATAGACGTCATCTCTTTAGTATTATAAAATAAGGTAAAACCTTTACATAAATATTTTTTCGGAGGTGATAGTATGCATGTTTTTGCAATGATTCTGGCTGTACTATTTTTCATCGTCGGGCTGGCCGGATCGTTTTTGCCCGTGATACCGGGGGCAATATTAATTTGGTTAGGTATGCTGGTTTATGGTATCCTAACCAAATTTGCCACTCTGAGCACTGCTTTCTTTATCGGGCAGGCCCTGGCAGCAGCCCTGGTATACATCGTGGACTACCTGGCCGGTGCTTACGGGGCCAAAAGATATGGTGGATCCCGGTATTCCGTTTACGGCAGTATCATCGGCACCATTGTAGGCATAATTCTCCTGGGTCCAGCCGGCATCATCTTCGGTCCATTTGCAGGAGCCATCATCGGGGAATTGCTGAACCAAAAACCACCGGACATAGCCTTTAAAATTGGTGTTGGTACGCTGCTGGGCCTGCTAAGCGGTACCATCATCAAGCTGGCCATTCAATTTATTATGATTATGTGGTTTTTCTGGGCCCTTTACTATTAGGAAAGCACAGGGACGGCTCAGTTCTCTCTTCAAGCAGCAGCGAAGCCTCTCAACAAATTGCTGCAGTTTATAGCCAATATATGACCTGGTTGTCAGGTCAGTCACAGCCTTAATTAAATAAAGGATTAATTGATTAGCAACGTAAACAACCGGGTCACCATATTTACCCCCTGCCGGTTATAATAGTCAGATATAGCACACAGGCTTGACTCTTTTGAATATTCTTAATGCTGCATTGACAAAGAGTTCCACTTTGTTATATCATAAGTAAACTTCTTACTAATTGGAGGCTTAAACCATGTATAAAACAATTCTAGTCCCTCTAGATGGCTCTGCTCCCTCATTGGATGCAGCGAAGCATGCTGTAAAAATTGCCACTAGTTTTGACGCAAAAGTGACTTTTTTACACATACTCCCAAACTTGGCTAGTTACATAAACCTTCCTCGTTTATATGCTGCAGATAGCTACAACCAACTGCTTGAAGAATTCAATGCCCAGGGTGAAACTATCTTCGATAATGCAATCAAGGAAATTGATACACAGGGTATAACCATCGATAAAAAACTGGTACCAGGCGATCCTGCCCAAAAAATTGTTGAGGAGAGCTATGAAGGACAGTATGATTTGATTGTCATGGGTAGTCGTGGTCTTAGCGGAGTTCAGGATTTCCTAATGGGCAGCGTAAGCAGCCGTGTTTCCAAACACGCTCCGTGCCCAGTGTTAATAGTCAGGTAGATAGTAAAAGCAACACCGTGCTACAATTTACTTTTTAAAAAATTCTCCAAGCAGGCAAAGTGAATGATTAAACAACACACGCTTTACCTGCTTGTTCCTTGGTAATACACCGCTATCAAGCAGGGTTGTCAGGTAACCGGGAACAATTTTTTATCGCGTTAACAGCCAGTCTGTCACAACGGTTATTATATTCGTTATCCGCATGTCCTTTTACCCACACCCACCGAACCTGATGGCCTTCGACCAATTGCAGTAACCTTTTCCACAAATCAACATTTTTAGCCTCTTCTTTACTATTGCGCATCCAACCGTTTAACCGCCACTTGGTTACCCAACCTTTGGTAATGGCATCAACCACATATTTACTATCCGAGTATATAGTAACCCGGCAGGGTTCATTCAGGCTTTCCAACCCTTTAATTACCGACATCAGCTCCATGCGGTTATTAGTGGTATTTTCATAAGCGCCGGCCAATTCTTTTTCATGAATACCATATTTTAGTACCGTGCCGTACCCTCCGGGCCCGGGATTGCCACTGCAAGCCCCGTCCGTATATATTTCCACTTCCTTCATTATCTCACCCACCTTTACTACTCAATACAAACCTGCCTGCATGCAGGGCACTAAGACCATCACGCAGGTAATTTTATCATACCTGTTATTTACTGGCAATAACTTCAGCCATTTTAGTTTTTTGTCGTATAAAGCAAATTAACTATTGATCAGCTTGGCTTAAAGATTAGAAGGACGTCCGGTATATTGTATAATTAACTAAAATGATGTATAATAATTACAAATATTCACACAAGGAATGATTGAAGGATGTTTAAAAAGATCTTGGTCCCCCTGGATGGCTCGCCTCCTGCTACTGCTGCAGCAAAGCATGGAATACAAATCGCCGCAAAGTTTGACGCAGAGGTTATTTTTTTCCATGTCTGCCCCAATTTAAATTTTATGAATGAATTTAGTATACATGCAGCTATTGATTACACACAGCTAAAGGAAGAATTTACTCTGCAGGGCGAAAAAATATTGGCGAATGCCTTGTTGAAATACGCGGACACAGATTTAACCATTCACAAAAAACTAGTGTGGGGCTACCCCTCCGAGGAGATTATACGAGAGGCCAAAGAGGGAGGATACGATTTAATTGTCACGGGCAGCCGCGGCCTGAGTGCCATTAAGGGTTACCTGATGGGCAGCGTAAGCAACCGGGTTACAAAACATGCCCCGTGCCCGGTATTGGTAGTTAGATAGAAAGTGTTTTATCCATATGGATAAGTCCATATTGTTTTTATAGCCGGGATATATTACAATACAATAGTACTAGTCAAATTGGTTTTCGGCCTGAATTGGCCGGAATTTTTATTTTTTTAACACCGCATAAAACCTGGAGGTGTGAATACATGGCAATTCAGGAAGTGCGAGTCCAAACCGTACCCTACCTGGAAGATATCAAGGGTAAATATTTGCTGCATGAAATTCAAAACACTCTGCATATTACAAGCATCACCGGGCTGGTTACCGCCAAGGTTTACCGTTTAGAGGGCATTTCCGCTCAGCAAGCCGAGTTTTTAACCCGCCACCTGCTGGCCGAAGAAGTGTTTCAAATTTATACGGTCAACGAAGCGATTATTAAGGATGCCGATAAACTGGTGGAAGTAGCCTTTAAGCCGGGGGTTATGAACCCCGAAACGGGTTCCATTTTAAAGGCTGCTGCTGATTTGGGCATCACCGAAATAGTGGCTGCCGATTCCAGTTATGAATACGGCTTTTACGGCACTCTAACAGATGCTGAAACCGAGTTCATTTTAACCGGATTGCTGGTTAATGAAACTGTGGAAATGGTAGTCACGGAGAAACCTGCCACCCTAATCATTAAAGGAAAACCCGGCGGCACCAGGGTGATACCTATAAGAAATATGGATGATGCGGCACTGCTTGAACTGAGCAATGATAACCTGTTTTTAAATATTGATGAAATGCGGGCCATCCGGAGCTACTTTATAAACCTGGACCGCGACCCAACCGACTGCGAGATAGAAACCCTTGCCCAGACCTGGTCGGAGCACTGCGGGCATAAAACGTTTAAGGCCACCATTATGGTAGACGGCCAGGCTAAAAAGCCTTTTTACCAAAGGCTTCGTGAATCTACCGGCCAGGCTAACCACCCGCTGGTACTGTCCGCTTTTGAGGACGATTCGGGCGTGATGCACTTTTATGACGGCCTGGCCCTGTGCGGCAAGGTGGAAACCCACAACTCCCCATCAGCTATCGAGCCCTACGGCGGTGCCATGACCGGCAGCGGCGGGGTTTTTCGGGACATCATGGGAACCGGTACAGGCGCCAAGGTAATTGCCTCCACTGACATGTTCTGCTTTGCGCCGCCGGACTTGCCCGACACCGATGTGCCCCCGGGCTGTTTGCATCCCCATTACCTGTTGCGCCGGGTGGTAGACGGGGTACGTGATTACGGCAACCGTATGGGCATCCCCACCAACAATGGTTCGGTGCATTTCCACCGGGACTTTAGGGCCAAACCCTCTGTTATCGTGGGCGCCTACGGCCTTATCCCCGCCGCAGACGCCGGCAAAAGGCGGCCGGTCGGCGGTGACCTGGCCGTAGCTATCGGAGGCCGGACCGGCCGGGACGGCATCCACGGGGCCACTTTTTCCAGCGGTGAAATGACCTCCCGCACTATAGACGTTAACGCCAGCGCGGTGCAGATCGGCCATGCTATTGAAGAAAAACGTATGAGCGATGCCCTTTTACGAGCGCGTGAAGAAAAATTAATCCGGGCTATCACCGACTGCGGGGCAGGCGGTTTCGCTTCCGCTTTCGGAGAAATGGGTGAGGATACCGGTGTGCGCATCTATCTGGACCGGGTACCACTGAAATACCAAGGCCTTGCGCCGTGGGAAATATGGCTTTCCGAAAGCCAGGAAAGAATGGGCCTGGCCGTAGCCCCGAAGCATATGGAGCGCCTGGCGGCCATCTGCCGTGAGCATAATGTGGAAGTTACCGTGATTGGCGAGTTTACCGGCACCGGTAAGCTCGAGCTTTTCTACCACGACGAGCCGGTCGGAGAACTAACGATGGAATTTTTGCACCACGGCCTGCCCGAGCGCGTCATGACTGCCGCACCCCAGGAGCATTCGCTGCCCGTTAGCGAACCTGATTTACCCGGTGATTGGGAACAGGTCTGCACTCAAGTAATGCAACATCTCAACGTTTGCTCCAAAGAGCCCATCGTGCGTATGTACGACCACGGTGTGCAGGGTAGCAACGCACTGCCGCCTTTTTCCGGGATAGCGGGCGACGCCCCCAACGACGCTGTAGTAATTGCACCGGTGCCCGGCCAAAAATACGGGGCCGTGATTGCCCACGGGCTAAACCCCGTGCTAAATAGCATAGATCCTTACGCCGGCAGCATCTGGGCAGCCACCGAGGCGGTGGCCAACGCAGTGGCCTCAGGTGCCAACCCGGATGAACTGGTTTTAATAGATAACTTCATCTGGCCCTACCCGGACGAAGCGTCACTATTTGACCTGGACCGGGCTGTAGATGCCTGTGTAGATTTTGTCAAAGCCACGAGCATGCCCTTTATATCGGGCAAGGACAGTCTGAGCAGTACCTACCGAGCACCGGACGGCTTGGTACTTAAGATACCGCCCGTGCTTTGCATATCCTGCTTTGGGCGGGTAGCAGACGTAGCACAAACGATATCCACCGACTTTAAGCGCCCCGGCAGTATTATCGCCCTGGTAGGCCAGCGCGATGTACAGCAAATGGGCGGCTCCGCTTACTTTGACATTACAGGTGCAACCTCTCCACGGGTGCCGCTAATTAACCCGGACCAGTTGATTGCCACGCTGCGCAGCCTGCACCGGGCCAACCACAGCGGAGCGGTTTTAGCCTGCCATGACATTAGCGAAGGCGGGCTGCTGGCAGCGCTGGCCGAAATGTGCCTGGGCGGAGACATGGGCGCCGCCGTAAGCCTGCCGGCCAACGAGCGAACGGATTACAGCCTATTTAATGAAACAGCGGGCTGCTTCTTAGTGGAACTAGCCGATCAAGCTCAGCTCGAAGAACTGTTCAAGAACGTGCCCCATATAATACTGGGCTGCACTACAGCAGAGCAAAATATGTCAGTTACCCAGGCAAATAAAAACATCTTTAATATTTCAACTGCCAGACTGTTTACAGCCTGGCAAAAACCCATGCAGGAGGTGTTCGGCGGATGTTAAATATAAATCAATCTAAACCGCGGATATGTATATTACGCACCGACGGCACCAATTGTGACCAGGAAACAGCTTACGCTTTCAACAAGTCTGGCGGAGAAAGCCATCTGGTGCACGTCAACCAGCTAAGAAGCAGTGCGGCGAAACTCTCTGACTACCAAATATTGGCCGTCCCCGGAGGGTTTTCCTACGGCGACGACATCCACTCCGGTAAAGTATTATCCGTTGAACTGGCCTCCTTTTTAAACGAACAGCTGCGCCGGTTTGTGGACGAAGGCAAGCTGGTGCTGGGCATCTGCAACGGCTTTCAAGTGTTGGTGCGCACCGGACTCTTGCCCTGGGGAGAACTGGGCAGTATCAAAGCCACGCTGATGCAAAACGACAGCGGCCACTTTGAATGCCGCTGGACAAACCTTTTGATTGAACAAAATAACTGCGTATTCACTAAAGGTTTGGCAGGCACTGTGGTACAGTACCAGGCAGCCCATGGTGAAGGTAAATTTTACACCAATGAGACAACCTTACAGAAAATCGAGCAGGCCAGGCAGGTGGTATTTCGCTACGCCGGTGCCGCAAGCGGGCAGCCTACACAGGATTACCCGCAAAACCCCAACGGTTCGCTGCACGCCATCGCCGGCATATGCGACCGAACCGGTCGGGTACTGGGGCTGATGCCACACCCGGAAAGGTTTGTGGAAACCTTCCACCATCCCAACTGGCGGCGGGCCTCATTAGGCGAGCCCCACGGCATGCCTCTGTTCCGCAATGCCGTAGTCTACGCCGCCCAAACCGGAGCCGGTTGTTAGAATCTTTGCATTGGCGCTTCAGATGCCCCGGCTGCCGCGCCAGTAAATCATCCTGGGCATATACCGTTAAAGGCAGGGAATTATATTGCTCTTTCGTAAAGCTAAAATTTCAGATATTGAATCCATCCATCAACTAATTACTTACTTTGCCGATAAAGACCAGATGTTGGCCCGCTCCCGTTCATCTTTATATGAAAGTTTGCGGGAGTTTAGCGTTGCAGATGTGGGCGGCCGCGTCATTGGGGCAGGTTCATTGCATATTATTTGGGATGATTTGGCAGAAATACGTTCACTGGCTATAGAGAAAGGATATCAGAACCAGAACGTCGGCCGCGGCCTGGTGGACAATTTTTTAGCCGAGGCCATTGACCTGGAAATACCCAAGGTTTTTGCCCTTACTTACCAGGCCCAATTTTTTATCAAGTGTGGCTTTCAGCTAATTGCCAAAGAAGACTTACCTCAAAAAGTATGGAAAGAATGCATCAACTGCCCTAAATTCCCCAATTGTGACGAAGTGGCAGTAATTAGGGAGCTGAACATTTAAAAAAAATCTTTTCATTTGTATAGCGCGGGCTTTGCCGGGTGATATTGAAATTAGATGAACAACAAGGAGGAACCACTATGCCTGAACCTCAACCGGTAATGCCCCGCAGCTGGCGCGAACAAACCAAGCCGCATAAATTTTGCCCCGGGTGCGGCCACGGACTGGTTTTAAAATGCCTGGGTGAAGCCATCGACGAACTGGGTATTCAGCAACGCGCCGTATATGGCTGTGATATCGGCTGTTCATTACTGTCCTATGACTTTTTCAACGTAGACAGTGTACAAACGCACCACGGGCGCACCACCCCGGTGGTAACCGGCATCAAAAGAGCCAACCCCGATACTGTGTGTATAGCCTACATGGGCGACGGTGGCGGCTATGCGATTGGCTCCCAACACCTGGTTAACGCAGCCGGCCGCAATGAAAATATCACGGTTATTCTGGCCAACAACACCATTTACGCCATGACTGGTGGCCAGATGGCCCCCACCACCATGCCTAACCAAAAAACCGAAACCTCCCCATATGGTCGAGACCCCGGCTCCACAGGCTATCCTATGCTCGGACCGGAAATGGTGGCTGCCATCACCAGGGAAGGTGCCTACGTAGCCCGGGGCACCATCGCTAACTTAAGACAGCTAAAAGCTTATATCAAGAAAGCGCTGGAAAACCAGCTGGCCGGGCGGGGTTTTTCCTTTGTCGAGGCATTGTCTGCATGTCCTACCAACTGGCGCACTAACGCTGAAGAGACCTGGAGGTTTGTTGAAAAAGATATGACCGGCTATTTTAAAGTCGGAGAATTAAAGAATCCGGAAGCAGGGGAAATAGCTAAGCCGGCCCATTAAAAGGGGCCGGCTTTATCAAAATACGGGCTAAAGGAGATTCGACCATTACAAGGTTATTTAGCAGCCTAAACACAGCCGGATCCACCCAAGCCCATGCCGAGCACCAATATGTCATGTTAAGAAGACCCTCCACTAGTAATTATATGCAACATTGAATATTTAGACTTATTTAGGTAGAACTAAAAAAATATAGTACAATACAAAAATTCCAAAGTGTTACGATATTGTTGATTATTATTATAAGCCGCCGTCACTGCTGCCATTTTAGATACGTACATTATAACCCCTCCTTTTATTTGTTGCCATAATTAACTAAAATTAAACGCAACACAGAATATTTTGTTAATTTTACGCAAGAGTTATCCAAGTAATATAGCCTACATAAATTACGCAGTGTAATGATAGCTTGGGCAAAAGCAAAATGCCGATACAAGCACTGCCATTTTAAAACAGTTCCTTGCTAACCTCCTTTCATTAATTCTAGCCTTATACAGGCTTATAAACGTTTGAATATTTAGACATCTTTTAAATAAAAAAATATAAAATAACTAATGTGTTATATAGACGGGATTTCCGACGAGGATATTTGCGAGGGTATTTAAACATTACACGCTTAATTGAATATTGTGACTTTTTAAAATAAAAAGCTCCTTATATATACTATTCGATAAGCCCAAAAAAATGTGCATGTAATTGAAATCAAAAGGTAGAAATTAGATTAAAAAAACAAATACCGGTAATACTCTCTATATGTATTTGATATTATTTTAACACAGTATCAAAAGATTTACAATGGAGGTTTAATTAAATGTTTGGCAATCGCATAAATTATTATATTCAAAACCCGCCCCGGGATGAACGCACCCGGCTAGCTCAGGCTGTGGACTTTGCGCTTACTCTATTATTTACCTGGATTATGACAATTATTATCGCCCAGTTTTTGCCACTAGGGCTAACAACAGCAAAAATCATAGTCATTCTCGTAATGCTAATCGAGTTAATATTAATCACCAAAGTAGAAATCAACCGCAGCAAAGCACTAGACACTCACCGGGACATCTGGTATAGTGCCCGCAAATGCCGTGAAAATATCTATGTCATTAAAGACCGGGGGGAATTCGCCCAGCTCGTTAAGGAATTGCTCGAAGGTCTAACCCCCTTTGGAAAGCTGAAAGATCTTCACCCCTGCGCAGATTCAACTATTGATATTTCATGTAACCTGGGCAATCAAAAAATTGGCGTCATGTGTATAAACTTAGCCGGAGAAGACCAAAAAGTATCCGCCAATCAAATTAGGGACTTTTTGAAGGAGATCAAGCAAGATCATTTCTACAAAGGCATGGTGATAACCAGCGGCTCGTTTACCGAAGAAGCTCGCCGGTTTGTCCGGCAAATGAATGGGCGGGTCAAAATCTACCTTATCGATGGTTACGGGCTGCTGCGCTTGGCCAAGAGGACTCAACACCCCATTTTTACGTTGGAAAAATGGAAGGAGGAAAGGGACACCCTTATATCAGGAAAGGAAATAGCCCTTTCCATTAAGGAAAATATTATGGCTTCTAAAAAAAGATCCTTGTCATTCGCCATACTAGGCTTGGTATTTATAATAATTGCCGCTTTAGAAACCGAATTTTTCAGCGCTGTTTATTTTATTTTTGGCGTGATTAACTTATTTATTGGCCTTACTGGTTTTATATTATGCCTGTTGCGCAAAAACGAATTAACATTCTTTTAATATTCATCCACAGAGGTCCGCCGACCAGAAGAACCACTACCAGATTTGCTACAAAATAGGCCTCTGCCAACCCTTTCGGCCCAGCACTGATCAGCATCCAATAACCAAGTCCCAAAGCAATACCAGCCTGAATCACTATCAAATAAACCCGTTTATTGTTTATTTTTTTTGTTTGTTTTGTCAAATGTCAAGGTCTGACCCCCAGGTCGCAGGACGGTTCATGATAAATAATATTAATTCATACAAGGTTGATATAAAACAATTTAATATTTATAATAAAGGATCTAATGGGCCAGTGGTTAAATATACTTACTTAAAGGTTAAAAATATTACAACCTAGTTTAACTTCGCTATTAATTTAAGTACTATTTCACTATGGAGCTAAATTATAATTTTGAAGCATTTTTGTATTATGGCAGTAAAAAAACAGAAGAGGTAAGCTATGCTTAGTCTAGATGAAGAAGTGCGCCGCAGGGCGGAAAAGTATTTTAACGATGGTTATAACTGCGCCCAGGCAGTGGCCATGAGCAATATTGAAGTTTTTAACGGCCGGACAGAAGGCATCATACAGCTTGCTGCTGGTTTTGGGCACGGGATGAATTCCGGATGCGCCTGTGGCGCGATTTCCGGTGGGGTACTGGCCATAGGCTTTTTGCTGTCAGGTCCCGGTATTAAGGGTTTTGACCGGACAATTACAGAGGTTACTGCTGAACTGCACCGAAGGTTTATTGACGAGTTCGGCTTAACTTGCTGTAAAGGGCTGCGTAAGAAATTTTCACCCCTAAAGAACGCACGGTGTAAAAAAATTACCGGCAACACCGCAGCTATCACGCTGGAATTGTTGCTATCGCGAAAAGCAAGCATCAACGATGCCGGTCACTGTACATACGCTTTAAATGATATGGACTAACTCCCAGAAGATAAAGAAATTTAATTTTATGCATTAGCCAGGCAGTACGCCATTTGCCGTAGGTAAGCCAGCGCCTGGCTGAAGTTGTAACAGGCCCTGTTAACAACACTGTCTTTCCCGTTAGCCTTAGTTTTCGGGAGAATATCCAGTCCTCCATTAATTCAACTGCGGGATAACCCCCTATCTGCAAAAAGTCCTTGCGCCGGGCAAAGATAGTTTGATCACCAAAATAAATGCCGGTTAACATTGCTCTCAGATTTGATCCCATAGCAGCCAGGTAAAAAAACAGGCCGGGATGATCAAACTTCAATTTAAAAGCGCCGCCGGCAACATTTTGATTAGCAAAGGCTGCTTTGATTTGCTGCGGGCCATCGCCTGGTAGTCTTGTATCGCTATGCAGAAAAAGCAATATTTCCCCTGAAGCAGCCTGCGCGCCGGCGTTCATTTGAACGGCCCTGCCTTTAGGGGCTTGAATTAACTTAACCCCTTCGCCAATTAAACTTAGAGTGTCGTCAGTGCTTCCACCATCCACTACGATAATCTCGTGGATACCATTCAGGTTTCTCAGTTGTTCAATGGTAATTTCTATTGTGCTGGCCTCGTTATAAGTTGGAATGATAATGCTGATTCTTAGATTTTTGTTTATCATAATACCTTGTTTTTCTGGATACTTGTTACTGAATCCTGCCGGTTAAGGGGTGAAATAATGGGGAGACCTGCACTGGTGATTATGGCCAGAGTTCCATCTACTGAAGGGAAAAGCCGGTTAAGCGAAATTTTGAACCCGAAGCAGCGAGAAGCATTACAGTGGGCTTTTTTGAAAGATACAATAGATAAAACCCGGCAAGTGACCGGTATCAAATGTTATATAGCAGCAACGCCGCCGGACAGGATCAATGAATTGAGGCTGGCTTCAGGACCCGGAGTGGAAATTATCCCACAACCAAATGGCGACCTTGGCCGGCGCATGCTGTCAGCCATCTGTTACGCCTATGGCCTTGGCTATTCGCCTGTTATTTTAATCGGTACGGACGTGCCTCTGTTGCCTGCTGCTTATTTAACTAGAGCAATAAGCATGCTGAACAAGTATCAGGTTGTTTGCGGCCCGGCCCTGGACGGTGGTTACTATTTAATCGGCACCTGTCATCCCAGAGAATGCATTTTTAAAGATATTCACTGGGGGCACAGTGATGTCCTGGAAAGGACTGTTGCTGCCTGTAGGCTCTACAACCTTACCTATGGACTTCTAAAACCTTTAGGTGATGTGGATCGCCCGTCCGACCTGCTAGCTTTAGCGCGGGAAATTAAAAAAGTGGACCCGGGACACCCGGCGATTCCGGTAAGGACCGGCCGGTTTATTATGGAGAATATAAGCATGATCAACCGTACAAAACAATAGACATAATTCATCTAAAAAGGGATGCAACCAGACGGGATAATAATTAAAAAAGAGCTGGCGTCATACGCAGCTCATGATCAAGTATGATGCCAGCATTATTTCTCCATCGGCATATCCGGGTCCCCGCCCCACTCATAGATAGATCCTTCATAGTTTCTAGCTTTCTCAAAGCCTACGGCTCTAAGGATCATGGTCATATAACCAGATCTGATACCCATTGTTCAGTAAACTATAAAATCATCATCCGGATGGACACCAATGGAGGCCATCAGCGTCTTTATTTCTTCCGGACTCTTAAAGGTGTAGCCGGCGTCTTTATTAAGCAAATCTTGCCATTCTAAATGTATCGCCCCTTTAATGTGTCCGCCACGGGGTTCCCCGGCCTTTTGGGAACCTCGATATTCCCCATCTGTTCGGCAGTCAACAATCACTTGTTTACCTAAATTCTCAAATACATAATCTTTTATCGCCAGGTAACTCTGATCGTAATCTTTTAGAACAACTCCGATAACAGGCTTGGGTTGGATCACTTCTCTTGTTGTCTTGTATCCCAGTTCCTTCCAGCAAGTAGTTCCCCCTACCAGCATCTTTACATTATCCAGCCCGGCCAGCTTTAACTGCCAGACAGCTCTGCCATCGGCCCCCGGGCCGGCAGTGAGATCCGTGTAAAAAACAACTGCCTTTTCATTGTTAATACCCAATGAGGCCAGGGTTCCCTGCAAATCTTCTTTATTTTTGATGGTCCCCCAGCCAGGATCGCCAGGTTTGCCAACAATATCACAAAAACCTTGCAAGCCAATCCCAATAGCGCCGGGCAGATGTTCTTTCGCGTAAATATTCGGCTTGTTGCAGTCAAGTAGGACCAGATTTTCGCTATCTAACATGGCATGCAGCCGTTGAGGGGTGATGAGAAAATCGTTATTCTCATAAACTGAGATGTCAAATTTCTTGGCTGACTGGTTGTCCACAGACGCCGGCTCCTTACCGCAACCACTGACGGTTATGGTTAGCACCAAAGCCATTAATACAAGCAACAGCTGCCGGTATTTAAATCTCTTCCGCAAAGTCATTTCCCTCCTTTAGCTTTTTATCTTTCCAGACATTCTTCAATAGAACCAGCAAAGCACTCAGGGCGAAAAGGATTAACAGGCCAAATACCATTGTCCTTACCCCACCCGTAAGCATTCCGCCGATATAGGAATAAACAATTGTAGCCGGCAGTTGGCCGATACCGGTGGCAATAAAAAACGGCCAGAACCCTATCGCAGTCAACCCGGCGGCATAGCTGACAATATCAAAGGAAACAAACGGTAGGAGCCGGGCAATTAGGATGGCATACTTACCGTAATGCTCGAAAAAATCATCGACGGTTTTCAGCGCTTTGACGGAAGTAAACTTTACTACCGTATCCCTGCCCAGGTACCTGGCAATATAAAAACAGAGCACTGCCCCGGCCATCGCGCTTGACCAGGAAAGTATGGCGCCATATACCCAACCGAAGAGACCGGCGTTGGCAAAAGTAATAATGAATGCCGGTAGAGGTGCCGCAACAGATTGAAACATCATCAAGAAAAAGGAAACAATGGGTGCCCAAATGCCAAAGCTCAAAATATAGCCTCGCGCCATTTCAACATCAACGTTGCTTAAGATAAAAAAGGCCTGGTTAATATTGATTCTGACAACCGGAACAAAGTAGTATACGCAGCCAAGAACAACCAGGAACAATAATTTTCCCTTATACCCGCGGAATATGTTTTTCATAAACTGTCACCTCCTTTTCTTTTTATGTTAATGCTTAAAAGAATTTTGACGGACCGTCTAAGAGCTGCCAGCCCGCATCTATCAGTATTTTCCTGCAGCGGCCTACATCAAAACCACGGCTTGTCTCAGTATTATTAACCACATCACGCGGGTTACTGCCCGCTTCTGCCCATAGCAGGTTAGCGCCTGCTACCGCCCCGAGAACGTTAGGCTCATGAGTGCAGTTGCCTGGCACTTCTCTTGGTGTGGCCAAACGGACTGCCGCTACAATAAGGGCCATCCGCGTCTCACCAACCATACCATATTTACCCAGGCTCGTCCCCGTTATCGTCACACGACGCATCGCCCCGCTGAAGCCAGGCCTGGCCTCCCTGGCAATGATAATTTTCTCGATGATTTCCTCAACACTGTGTTCAGGTCCAACCGGTTCCACACACGTTCCTATACTAAGACCTGCTTTTCTGGCTGCCTCGAAGGTCTTCAGCCTGCCCAAAGGCTTGATACGGGTTATCACGCCTTCGCCCATGCGAACAGCATGATAAACCCCGGCGAAGCCAGCTTTGCGCAGAGCAACAGCCTCATCATAATTAAAATCAGCCATATTGGCAATCAACGGTATACCAGTCCGGAGTTCACGCCGGACCTGCTGCCCAATCTCCAAAAAACGCTGAAAGTTTAACTGGGCGGTGGCCATCAGGTAAATGGCGTTAGCCCCGGCTTGCTCAAGGACAAGAGACTGCTGAATAATCCATTCCAGAGGTTCTAAACGCTGATCTTTAAAGATTTTATTACCGGCCGCAAAGGAACAAAAGGCACAATTACAGCCACATGGCCCGCTATTAACTCCTACCTGACCATGAATTTCCGCTTTACCGGAACAAACTTCTTCGCTCATTTGCCTGGCTGTAAACATAAGTAAATAGAACTCTTCCGAACACATGTCAAGTTCTAAAAGATCCTTTATTTCCTGCCGACTAAGAAGTTTCCCGTTATAAGCGTCGATAACAATTTGTTTAATTCTGTTTTTCATAACATCACCCTTGTATATATATTTTTACAAGCTAATTTGCTTCAGGTGTCATTTTCGAAGGGCACTTCATATCCAAACTCCTCTCCCGGTTACCCAGCCAGAACAAACCTCCATAGAGGCTACAAAAGCTTACAAGTACCGAAAATAGCAAAGAGGCCCCCAGGGCAACGCTACCTGCTACTCCATAGGAGGCAAATAGAAGCACATAGGCACTTTCGCGTACACCATACCCGTTAATCCCAATGGGAACCATAGCGATTGCAGATACAGCAGGTATCATATACACTAACTCCAACCACCCCAAGGAGTTAACATGGAGGCTGTGAAAAATAGCATAGTTTACAGCGACAACGGTAAGTTGGAATAATACCGAAAAGCAGCCTGCCATAAGAATCCTTTTACCATGACCACGCACAGCCTGGCCGTGTGAGAGTAAGCTGCTCATAAAGTCATTTACCCTGCCATTCCTCCCGGCAATAAAAGTAGGTATGCTCCCCCACATTAAGAAAAAAAGCAGGCCTATAGCAACAAGAGTAAGCATAATAAAAAGGCAACTCACTTGCCAATTAGACTTTACAACAAAGCCGGCCAGTAACCCGGTCAGGGCCAAACCCAAGGTGGCTAGAAGACGCTCAATGATCACTGATGAAGCTACACCCGGCATATTGGAGATATTGCGACCAACGAGAAAAATTCTAATCCCGTCACCCCCGATACTGGAGGGAAGAAAATTATTGAAAAAGATCCCAATCCAATATGCTTTCCAAAGCCGATACCAGGGCAGATAAATACCCTCCGCCTTTAAAATCTGCGACCATTTTTCTACGCTTACAACCATGGAGAGCACAATGAGCACTACGGCTAAGACCAGCCAACTTGGATTTGCCTTTACGAAAACATCTATTAATGCCGGCCAATCAAATTTATAAATTAAAAAGCCCAGTAATAAAACTGATATAAAAATCTTTATCTTTAAAAACAATACTATTTCACTTCATTCTCAAAATTATATTAACTGGATAGGTACATATTAAGTATAACAATAATCTTCATTTGTCACTAATAGAGATAATTTATTAAGCTTCTTGTTGCTATAATTATTATTAATAGCAAACATACTGTTCATAATAACTAAAATGATTCAAATAATATAACTTGGCAGAGCCTGGTTAACATGTCAGGTAAGCCTAAATGAGATGGTTTGTCAAATGTCAAGGTCTGACCCCTTTGGTGCGTCCTTTTTTCTTATCCTGCGTCTTTATGAATGAAGAGAGTTTAACAACCACAAATAAATGAGGTGATCTAATGGAAGATAAGGAAGCTATCAGGGAATTTATTCGCAACAATTATGCATCGATTGCGGTGAAGGGGTCCGGTGGAGGGTGTTGCAGTGGCGCCAGCAACTGTTGCACCCCTGTTCCGCTGGATATTAGTAAATCGTCAATCCAAATAGGATATACAGAAGCCGATCTTGCCAATGTGCCGCCGGAAGCCAACATGGGATTGGGATGCGGAAACCCGATCGCTATAGCGGCTCTTAAAGAAGGAGAAACAGTCCTTGACCTTGGCAGTGGGGGAGGTTTTGATTGTTTCCTTGCCAGAATGCAGGTGGGCGAAACCGGCTATGTAATAGGTATTGATATGACACCTGATATGATTAAGTTAGCCAGAAAAAATGCGGAGAAAAGTGGATACGACAATGTTGATTTCCGGTTGGGTGAAATTGAGCATTTACCTGTAGCCGATGCATCAGTGGATGTTATCATATCGAACTGTGTAATTAACCTTTCCTTGGATAAACAGCAGGTATTTAATGAAACGTTTAGAGTCCTCAAGCCCGGTGGGAGGTTATCCATATCTGACGTTGTGGCTACAGCACCATTACCTCAAAACATTAAACAAGACATGGCAATGAATGCTAGCTGTATAGGTGGTGCCGAACTTGTTAAAGACATCAGATCTTTGCTACAAAAAGCAGGATATAAGGAAATTAAAATGGCCCCAAAAAATAACAGCAAAGAGATTATACGATCTTGGGCAATAGGTCAGCATATTGAAGATTTTGTTGCTTCTTATATAATTGAGGCTGTCAAGTAAGTAAGACAAGTGGACGTTAGAAGTTCGATTGATCAAATTTTAGTTCATTCGTTTTTTTAAATAGGTTTACGCTCAGTAATAAGCATAAATTTAAATCAACAAGTGGAGGCTATGTACGATGAGTGCCTTCACTTTTTTTATATGAACATTGCAGCCTATTTAAATGCCGGTGGTATTTATGCCGGAAGCTGAAAATTGGAGACTTGATGATTTTTGAAGTAAACCGGCTCTGCATAGAGTATATATATAATGAAATAAATGGGTATTGCTAAAAAATTAATAGTATAATATTTTATTAGTGGGTTTTGATTAATGGCAATGAATGTTAGGAGGAAAAATTGGACTTTAAAAGTATGGCTTTGAATCTAGTTGACCTCTATGGATACTGGGCGCTTTTTTTTACCATGTTTATTGATACCCTGGGTATCCCCATGCCTTCAAAGACAATGCTCACCTTATCGGGATATTTTTCACAAATGGGTATTTTTAATTTTACTTGGATTTTTATAGTAGCTATGGTAGGTACATTGAGCGGTTTTGCTTCGGGATACAGTATTGGCCGAATAGTCGGAAGAACGTTTATCGAAAAATACGGCCGTTATGTACGATTAACACCTGAAAAAATAGCAAAAATAGAAACATGGTTTAATAAATACGGTGTTTACGCTATATTTATCGCTTATTTTTTACCGGTAGCCCGTAGTGTTGTGCCCTATCTGTCCGGAATAAGTAAAATGCCCTTTATTGCTGCGATGAGCATGGCCGTGTTGGGAGCTGCTTGCTGGATAACCATGCTAATATCATTAGGGCTGGTTATTGGACAAAATATGACAAAGTTGGAAGCACTGCTTAATAACTATTATCAATATTTAATTACCGCGGTAGTTGTGTTTGCCGGAGCGACTATTTTGATAAAAATAATAAATAAAAAGAAAAATAAGGAGGTCCAATAACATCCAAAGTACATAAAATTTAGTGTTCCTTAAACCGAAAGAGAGGAAAATATTCATGGAGAAATATTACATCAAAGCCGTTTTGTTAATTATTGTATTCTTTACAGCTGCAGCGCTTTATTATAAATCCCAAGGTATGAAAAAGGCCTATCAAGAGGATATCCGGCAAGGACTGGAACAGGTTCACCCATTGGACAGCCCAATTCTTTCAGAAGGCGAGACAAAGCACCTGCCCCTGCCCGTTCAAAAGTATCTGGCCTATACCGGTGTCACCGGGGGAGAAAAAGTACAGAATGTGCGCGTGGTCAGTGAAGGCCGGTTCAGACCAGATCCGCAAAAAGATCTGGTCCCTATGGTCTCTGAGCAATATAACTTCTTTGAAAAACCCGCCCGCTTTTATTATATCAAATTAAAAATGCATGGTGTGCCTGTGGTAGGTCTGCATGAATATAAAGAGGCTAAAGCTTCCATGCGTATTAAAATAGCTTCCCTTTTTAAAGTTGCCGATGCTAAGGGTGAGATTATGAATAAGGCTGAAACAGTGACGATATTTAATGATATGTGTTTATTAGCACCGGCCAGTCTCATTGATAAGAGAATACAATGGAAAACAATTGATCCATTGACGGTGAAAGCCATTTTCACCAATAATGGAATTACGATTTCAGCTCTCTTGTATTTCAATGAAAAGGGTGAAATGATAAATTTTGTTTCCGATGACCGCTACCTTACTACTTCGGGTAAAGAGTTCCGTCAAGCAAGATGGTCAACACCGGTCAGTGACTATAAGGACTTTAATGGTGTAAAACTGGCAAGTTATGGAGAAGCCATTTGGAATTTACCTGAAGGTGATTATTGTTATGGCCAGATAAACATTAAGGAAGTTGATTTTAATTATTACAAATTGACGCAACAATTCTAATAAATAAAGTTATCAAAAAAAATTACAACCAACCGGTAGAAACACCCTTTTTTTCGAGTATTTTTGGTAAGTTTTTCTTAAAATTTTATTAACATTTAATTGCCTAAATAGTGTATCATGGTATGCGGGGAGATTATTAGTAATAATATATGGGAAAATGAGGTTAAAAGATGAGTTTTTTATTACTTGTTGTTGGGGCTATATTGGTTGTTGTTTTAATCGTTCTTTTAGTGGCAGGGGTTAAAGCTGAAGCAGACAAAGGAGGGAAAGACGTGATTAAAAATGTATACATATACTTGGTGCTATTTGCCACATTAATGATGACCATTGGCGGAAGTGTAAGTGCTTTTATGGCGGTTGCCGATATAGTATCACCTGCTCCATATTACCAAACTTTTGATGAATTTAAACGACTTAATAGCGAAAAAACCCGTATTGATACAGAGACAATAGAAAAGGATGCAAGTCCGACGGAAGAAGAGCTAAAACAGCAATACGAAGCAATGGTATCAAGAGAAAAGGAAATGCAAGCAAACAGAGCCAAGAATAACCTAATTAAAAGTTTTGGTTGGATCATAATCCCTTTGCCGATTTTTGTATATTTTCAACGTCGTTTAGTTAAGAAAGAGATCTAAAACACAATTGCTGCACCCAATGCGGCGCTCTTATGTGACCGGTTTATCTTGATACATTCCCGCAATATCTCCTCCGGATTCCTCCCCATCGCTAAAAAATCGCCTGAATAAGTATTAGAACAATTTGAAGTGGTGCGTTTAGTAAAACAGCATGATGTGCCTGTACCCGTTTATGAAATTATCGCAGAAAAGTTTGGCTTTAAAGCCTGAGTCCGGTAGGCTCGGTATGCGGATTCACTTTGCTGAACATGGCTGTCAGTCAGTCGGAGATAAACCCGGAGCAGCTGCATCCATGGTAAAAGGAGATTAATATGCGTGCAGTTATTCAAAGAGTTAAAAAAGCCCAAGTTCTTGTTGATGGACAGGTTGTTTCGCAAATATCCGGAGGGTTGCTGGTTCTTATAGGTATTGGAATCAACGACACCTATAATTCCGCGGATTATTTGGCTAATAAAATTGTAGATTTAAGGATATTTGAAGATTCCACTGGAAAAATGAATTTGTCCCTTCAAGATATAAATGGTGAGTTATTGGTAGTATCGCAGTTTACATTATACGGAGATTGCAGAAAGGGAAAGAGACCTTCTTTTTCAGGATCTGCCAAGCCAGAAATTGCGCATGCAATTTACAATTACATATTAGACAAGTTTTGCATTATAGGTATTTCAAAAGTGCAATCCGGAGTTTTTGCTGCACATATGGATGTAGAACTTATCAATGATGGTCCCGTTACCATTCTGCTTGATAGTGATAAAATCTTTTAATTTTATGGGTAGTCTATTTAGCTATGCTTTTAGGTAGTCTTCTAATAGCTGGGGAGCAACCGGAGCGTGACTTGCTCCGGGAGATGTTTTCCCAGGTCCCATAATAAAAGGGGGAGACGATAATGAAGTATTCAGAGGCAAACTTGGGTAGAATTTTCATCTTGAGACTTGAAAATGCAGATAAAATTCCCGACACTATCGAGGAATTTGCCAAGCAGCATAAAATCGATTCTGCAATAGTACACTTCCTAGGCGGTGCCGGCGTTAACAGCAAAATTGTAGTGGGGCCGGAGGACGAAACTGCTGAAAAGCCACGCCCGGTGGTTACAGAACTACTTGGAACAAGCGAAGCTGTGGGTATTGGAACTTTATTTTTAAACGAAAACAAGGTTCCAATACTACACCTGCACTCCGCTTTTGGGCGTAATAGAGACACAATTACAGGGTGTACAAGAGAAGGCGTAACAATCTGGCAGATTGGTGAAGTAGTTATTTTTGAACTGCTTAATTCACCGGCACGCAGAAAAATAGACCCCGGCACTGGTTTCGAACTACTCGACTTGTAGTTCTAGGGGTCACCTAAGGGGTCAGACCTTGACATTTGACACGCAGTTAAGTGTCAAATGTCAAGGTCTGACCCCTTACGCGTACAACTGTGACAGAAAATGACTTCTAACGCATTAAAAAAAATTTTGTTAATTATGGTCATTTTTGAAGGATTTTCTATTTTGATGTTGAATATGAACGTCGAGCCAAATATTAATTATAATTGATTGCGCTCACCATAATTTATTAATTGGAGGGTTGTTATGTCAAATGATAATCAAGTAAAGGTTTCGGGGCATGTGCAGGAGCTGGTTGGTAATCCTTCCCCATTGGGTCTGCTTGGTCTTGCAATGGTAACGTTAATTGCTTCCTCTCAAAAACTTGAGATTACCTCGGGTGTAGCCTATATAGTTCCATGGGCTATTTTCCTGGGGGCTGCAGCTCAATTTGTAGCCGGTTGGCTGGATTATAAACACAATAATACTTTCGGAGCTACTGCCTTTTGCGGATATGGTTTGTTCTGGTTTGCTGTTGGTTCGACCTGGTATATGCAGACCACCGGCATCATTAGCAAAGGGGCCGGATTTGATGCCCACCAACTAGGCTACGCCTTCTTAGGCTATTTTATTTTCACAATGTTTATGACAATAGGTTCTATGGGCACTAACAAGGTACTATTTATAATCTTCGTGTTAATCGACATGCTATTCCTTGGTTTATTCATGAATACTTTGGACTGGGGCGGGGAGTCATGGCATAAACTGGCCGCCTACTCCGAATTGGGAATTTCTCTAATGTCATTCTACGGTTCTGCAGCTACATTGTTAAATACTCATTACGGATTTACGGTTCTTCCGATAGGAACACCTTTTGGAAGCCTGCATCACAAAGCCATGGAGCTTAAAGCATCCCTGAATTAAATTCATCCGGACAGAAGGGGGACTAGCTCCAATAAAAGTTGTTATGCGGATACCTGAAATATTTATTTTATTTTTGAAATATTTAAAAAAAACACATGGGATACGTAAAAAATATTTATTGAAGCTTAAATGTATCCTAACAGTCAACGTTGTTTAGAATTAGCTAAATTGTATTTTGCGGCAAAATTTACCCCGGGAATTCAAGAAGAACACCAGTGTAAAATACCGGATACTTTATTTAATTTTTTTAATAAAACAAAAAATACGACAATTTGTGCAAAATCCCCATAGCAAAATATAAGCGCTATGGGGATTTTTTGTGGGTGCTATTGGGTGCTATTTAGATGATATTCTAATGACAGACAAATATTTTGGGGTCAGACCTTGACATTTGACACGCAGTTAAGTGTCAAATGTCAAGGTCTGACCCCTGCTACATGCGGCTATTGCCTGCCCATACCGTTCCCCATGCCAAAACCCCGGCCTTTTCCAAAACCTGCGCCGTAATTCCCGCACATACCGGCGTTGCCGGTTCCATCACAATTAGCCTGACGGCTTTGGATAGTTTTATAAATATTGTCTGCCTGCTCCTGGGTCAGCCTTCCTTCACTAACTCTCTGATCAAGGATTATTTTCTTTTGCTTAAGCATCTGCGTCCTAAATTGTTCCAGCTTTCCAGCCTCGTTAACGATTGCACCGTAAGTTTTTCCTGCTGAGCGCTCCTGGTAAAGTTCACTTGTTGTCTTACCGGTTAAATCGGATACAATTTCGGCCGGTGTTTTTGCTGCTGCTGCATAGGCGGCGCCTGCCGCGCCCATGAGGCCCACTACTATTGCCACTACCAGCATTTTCTTTAAATTTTTCATCATCGCACGCTCCTTTTAATTTGTTTTAGATTGCATTTTTATTTTAAAGAGCAATTGTGATAAAAGTATGATAGATCGGTGAAAGATTTTAAAATATTTGGTTCTATTAAGGTTTCTTCAGTTCAAACCAGAAGGTGGTGCCGGCTCCGTCCTGGCTGGCCACCCCGTAGGCTGCCCCGTGTGCTTCCAAGATGCTCTTGACTATGGCCAGTCCCAGTCCGGTCCCCAGCGAACTCCGAGCGGCGGTTTTATCGGCTTTATAATACCGGTCCCAAATATGGGGCAGGTCTTCCTGCGGGATACCGGTACCCGTATCCACCACCTCAATCCGGACTGCTTGGGCGCGATCGATGGCCTTGACCATAACTTTCCCGCCGGGTGGGGTGTAATTGATACCGTTGTTGATTAAATTATAAAGCACCTGCTCAATTCTTTCCTGGTCTGCTTCCACGGTCGCATTAATATCCTCCTGCAGGATGACCCGCACCCCGATTTTCTCGCTTAAGACAGCATACCGCTTAACTACTGCATCAAGCGACTTCTGCAGGTCGAAGCATTGTGAATTAAGCTGGGAAAATCCCGACTGGAGCTGGGAAAGGTTTAAAATATCTTCCACAATTTTACCAAGCCGCTCCGTCTCTAAAATGATAATCTCCAGCTGTTTCTCCCTTTTGGCCGGAGCATCGCCGGTCACGTCCCGGATGGTTTCAGCATAGCCTCTGATAATGCTCAAAGGCGTGCGCAGCTCATGGGAAACATTAGCAATCAGATCCTTGCGCAGTTGCTCTATTTGAGCCAGCTGCTGTCCCAGGTAATTGATTGTCCCGGCCAGCTGGCCGATTTCATCCTGTTGCTTCAAGTCGACCCGGGCGGTAAAGTTCCCGGCGGCCATCTCCCCGGCAGTTTTCCGGATAGATAAAATGGGCCTGGTAAAACTGCGGGAAAGGAGTAAAGAGAGCAGCAGGGCGGCGGCAAAAAGCACCAGGGTGATGTAAAACAGTTGCCTTTTTAAAATCTGAGCGGTATCCTCAACTGGAGCCAGAGGCATATTGAGCATAAGCGCCCCGGACTGACCGCCGGACAGTTTCACCGGCAGGCCGATCAGCATAAATTGATTGCCAAAGCGTGGGTGAGTCAGCGAAATAATTACTTCCTGACCGCCCAAGGTCGCCTTGAAGACCTCCCCACGGACCGCGTTTCTTTGCATATGCATTTGCCCGCCGACGCCGGTTAAGCCGGTGGTGTAGACAGCCTTCCCGCTTGAGTCCAGCAGCTCAACGCTCAGGTTGTTATTATAGGCAAAGGCATCCAGCCTGTCTTTGAAATCTGCATCATTCCCGTTTGCCAACAACCCGGCAATGGCAGCGCCTTCCTCTTTAACCGCCGCTATACGCATGCGGGTATAAAAACTTTCCAGAAATACGATCTGGAATAGCCATAGCAGGAAAAAGACCACCATTACCAGTGCCATCATGCCTGCCCAGAGCTTAAAACCGATACTTTTCATTTTTTGACTCCCGCTTCAAATTTGTAGCCTGTCCCCCAGACGGTAACAATGAACTGCCGGTAATGCCGGAGACTTTCTCGCAGCATTTTCACGTGGGTGTCTACAGTCCGGTCAGTGCCGGCAAAATCGTAGCCCCATACTTTTTCCAGCAGCTGCTCCCGGGAAAAAACCCGGTTGGGATTCCGGGCAAAAAAATTCAGCAGATCATATTCCTTAGGCGTCAGGCCAACAAGCATGCCGTCGACATAAACATTGTGGGCATCAAAGTCGATCTCCAAACCTTCAAAGCGAATTTTATTATCGCGCGCCTCCGCGGGCGTCGTGGTACTCCTTCTGATAATGGCCTTCATGCGGGCAAGCAGCTCCCTGGGGCTAAAAGGCTTGACCAAGTAGTCGTCCACACCCAGCTCAAAACCGAAAAGTTTGTCATACTCTTCCCCCCGCGCGGTCAGCATGATCACCGGCACACCGGATATTTTCCTAATTTCCCGGCACACGCTCCAGCCGTTCATTTTGGGCATCATCACATCCAGAACCACCAGGGCATACTTATTTTTCTTGAAAAGCGCTATCGCCTCGTCTCCGTCTGCGGCCTCATCAACCAGATAGCCGGCCGGGCTGAGATACTCCTTAAGCATGCTGCGAAGGAGCTCTTCATCATCAGCAATCAGAATCTTTTCCTCAACCACTACCCATACCTCTTTTCGAATAGTGTTCTTCACCAAACCAGTTTATCATACCGTGACGATAACGCCTACTTGAAGAGGGGACAACCCCAAAGATAACCTGACTCGGCCGAAGTGACCGCCGCGATGGACCAGATTATCGCCAAAAACATTTTTAATTCCGCCGGCGGCGGTCTGGTGTCCAAGTACAGCGCGGAGATTATCGAAACCACAACAAATGTGCTTTATGAACAATAAATCGTATCGATAAGATGGGGATAGCCCGGGGGAAAGCTATCCCTTCTTTATTAAGCAAAATTAAAAGCAAAGGAGAGATGCTTATGGAAAAGATCATGAAACTGGCCGCAAATTTCGGGTTTCCCATGGTGGTGTACAATAAAAATATAATGAGTTTTGATAATAATTTATTGTAATACGATATTATCTTTGTTAAAATTAAATTAACAATAACAAGTGAGGTGCTTTCTATGAAACGAGAAACACTCTTTTTAAAGGTAGTTGTTTTTCTTATTGGAATTCCGGTTCTTGCTTTGTGTATATTTGGGTTGCCTTCATTTGCAAATTATTTGCACTATCCAGTTTTAATCGGTATGTATGCAGCGGCGGTCCCATTTTTCTTTGCTCTGTATCAGACTTTAAAACTTTTAAGCTATATTGACAAGAACAAAGCTTTCTCAGAATTATCTATAAATGCTTTAAAGTATATAAAATACTGTGCAATCACAATCAGTATTTTATATGCAGGACTCATACCTCTCTTAATTCCTATAGCGGAGCAAGACGACGCCCCAGGTATCATACTAATCGGAATGGTCATTACTTTTGCTTCAATTGTGATTGCAGTCTTTGCTGCTGTTCTTCAAAAGCTATTAAAAAATGCCATAGATATAAAATCAGAAAATGATTTAACGGTCTGAGGTGAATAACATGGCGATTATAATCAATATTGATGTGATGCTGGCTAAAAGGAAAATGAGCGTCACAGAACTTTCGGAGAGGGTTGGAATAACGATGGCTAATCTTTCTATATTGAAAAATGGAAAGGCAAAAGCGATTCGATTGTCAACTCTAGAGGCGATTTGTAAGGCTTTAGAATGTCAGCCTGGAGATATTTTAGAATACCAAAATGACGAAGACACTCAAGGATAATAAAGTAGGGATGTTTAACAAATGAAAGTAAAATTAATCCAGCCAAAAATGAGTCTTAGACCTATGGATTCAGAGTTTAAACGCTTAATGTCACCTTCCTTATCTCTATTAGTATTAGCCGCTCTTACTCCGAAGGAACATTCAATTATCATTGAAGATGAAAATGCAAATCCACTTTACTTGGAGGATTCCCCTGATTTAGTTGGAATTACAGTAAATATTGATACCTCAAATCGAGCGTATCAAATTGCCGAGTATTATCGCAAGAAAAAGGTACCAGTTATACTTGGCGGGATTCATGTAAGTGCAAATCCTGAGGAAGCCTTACAGTTTGCAGATTCTGTTTGTATTGGAGAGGCTGAAAATGTTTGGCGTTATATTCTTTCTGACGCAAGTATTGGTCAACTAAAACCAAAATATTATTCGATGACAATGGCTGATCCTAGCAAAATACCAATTCCACGCTGGAGTATAATCCCATCTAGAAAATACCTGTATACCAATATCATCGTTGCAAGCCGTGGGTGCCCCTTTAAATGTGAATTCTGCTATAATAGTTGCGAGTATGTACACCATCAATATCGCAATCGGCCAATAGCCAATGTACTTGAGGAAATAAAACTACTAAAAACCAAACACGTCATGTTCATTGATGATAACCTGATTGGTGATATCGCCTGGACCAGGGCATTTATTAAGGAAATTAAACCACTTGGTCTCAAATGGAATGCCGCTGTATCGGCTAATATACTCAATCACCTGGATTTATTAGATCAAATGCAAGAGAGTGGTTGCCAAAGCCTATTTATTGGATTCGAGTCAATTAATGAACAGTCCATTCAAAGTGTTAAAAAGTTCCAAAATAAAAGAGGAAATTATGAGCGCTTGATTGATGAGCTGCACAAACGGGGTATTATGGTAAATGCGAGTCTTGTCTTTGGCTTTGATCATGATTCTCCCCAAGTGTTTCAGAAAACTCTAGACTGGTTGGTTAAAAACAAGGTGGAAACAATGACCGCTCACATTCTCACACCGTATCCCGGTACAGTTTTATATCAAAGGTTCTTTGCAGAGGGAAGGATTATTGATTTTGATTTAAGTCATTATAATACTTCAAACGTTGTCTTTACCCCTAAACAGATGACTCAAGAAGAGTTGCTAAAAGGGTATTTATGGATATACAAAGAGTTTTACTCTTTTAAAAATATTTTCAAGAGAATACCAGATCACCCAAAGCAAAAAGTGCCCTATATTTTATTTAGTTTATTCTACCGTAAATTTGGTAAAGTCATTTCTAAAATCGCTAGTTTTGGTTTTATGAATTCTTTAGGGAGATTAGCAAGAAAGCTGTCTTATCATATTGAATAAGCTCTTAGTATTTGTAAGCAATTAAACTCAATTTGCTAAAATCGCTATGTAATAGAGAAAGTACTTATTGCATTATGGTGTGACCCACAAGGGAATAATGTTAATTACAATTACTCGTTAAGGAGGATTCGTGTAATCTCCAAAATAAATGAGTAATTACGAGGTGTTTGCAAAATATGGCTAAGGAAAGATTGCCGATAAAGTTTTTTGCCAAAAGAGATATTGATACCTTAAGAGAGGAAGCTGGGGGATCTAATGATTTACCCAAGTTGCTCCTCGACAAAGATAAACTTGTTATAAAATCAAAAGTATTTATTCATACGGTTGAACAGTTAAAAAAGAAAGTTATTAATAAAGAACAAACTAATTCATTAATACCACTTGTGGCTAAGGCAAAGATAATCAATGATACAACAGCTAAACCACACCGGCGTGAAGTTAGTAATCTATTTAAAACCAGTGCCCAAAATAATCTATTAGGTCTTGTAGAATACGATGAGCTATTAATAAAACTAGAGGAATCCGAGCAAATAAATGCTATCGTTGAAAGGTTAAAAGATACTGACAAATACGGATATGCCATTTCTTGTATTGATGATATTGATAAATTTAAGCCTAAAATAGTTAGAAGCGATAAAGATGAAGCTATTGATTATAAAGTTAAATTAATTAACTACCAAAATTACGAACAAAACACGTCGATAAGAGAATATTTTGAGCAATCCATGAAAAATTTGGGGTTGCAAGTAGCTAAAACTTACTACACCCCGGATCATATTATTTACAATATCAAATCTGTCGGCCCGGCTACTTTGCAAACAATAATTAGCGCTGAAGCTTTTGCAGCTGTCTTTTCAATTGAACCCATGCCCAAATATAAAGTGGCTATACGTATAGAACCGGAAAATTCCGAGGTTGATATTCTACTTCCCAAGGAAGGGAAAAATTATACTGCTGTAGGAATTCTTGATAGCGGTACAGCAGATATTCCTCATCTAAAACCATGGCTATGTGAAGAAAAATGGACCGCATATCCCGATACATATATTAAAAAAACTCACGGAACATTTGTATCCGGAATTGTAGTATACGGAGATAAACTTGAAGACCGGGAATGGGTTGAAGCTAACGGCGTAAAAATATTTGATGCTTGTGTTTTCGCCGATGCGGCCAAAGAAGGTACAAATGAAGATGAATTAATAAGAAACATCCAAGAGGCAATAAAGGCTCATCATCAAGATATAAAGATATGGAATTTGTCACTGAGTATAGCTACACATGTTGATGAATTTAATTTTTCCGACTATGCGATAGCAATAGATGATCTACAGGATAAATATCATGTATTGATATGTAAATCGGCAGGAAATTGTATTAATTTTAAGACCGACCATCCAAAAGGGAAGATATATCATGGCGCTGATTCGGTAAGATCTATAGTAGTTGGTTCAATTGCACATAAAAAGTCGGCAACCGATCTTGTCGAAATAGACAACCCCTCTCCATTTACTCCAATTGCCGGAGGCCCCTCTAACATTATTAAACCGGAGGTTGTTCATTATGGCGGGAATGCTGGAGTGGATGCGCGTGGGAAAATTATACCGACGGGCGTTAAATCGTTTGGCAGCAATGGTTTAATCCACCGGTCAATTGGGACAAGCTTCTCAACAGCTCGTATTACAGCTTTAGCGGCCGGCTTATATCAAGAAATGGCGGAAGGATTTGATCCGCTCTTATTAAAGGGATTGATAATACATTCAGCAAGTTATTCCGAACTATTGAAAGTCCCTAACGCGGAACGAGTTAATCAGGTTGGTTTCGGTAGGCCGCAAAGCATGAGAAATATCCTATACAACTCACCTAACGAAGTAACATTAATACTACGAGACGAAATATCAAATGGAGAGTATATAGATATAATGGATTTTCCCATGCCGGATTGTTTGGTAGACGGTGAATATTACAATGGGAAGATTATTGTGACGCTTGTATATAATCCCATATTAGACTCATCCCAAAAAGCTGAATATTGCCAATCGAATATAGATATTGAGATGGGGACTTTTGATACAAAAAAAGATTTCGATACTACACGGATAAATATTCTTAACCCCGTTGGCAGAGAAGGAGATAAATACAATCCCGTAAAGAAATATGCAGTGGATCTATCGGAGATGACCGATTCTAATCAATTAAAGCACCTAACGAAAGATAAAAAATGGTATTTATGCTTGCGGGGGTTGTTTAGAAATTATGTGGAATTTACAAACCTTAGTCAAGAATTCTGTTTATTAGTTACCTTACGGGATCCATCCGGGACAAAGCCTGTCTACGAAGAAGTAAATCAAAAACTTGACGAATATAACTTCCGGCACAACAACATTAGGCTTTATAATGTTATTGAAGGGTTTTAGTTGAAAGGGTATACTAATGGAAATTAAACCAGGGGAGATGGTTAAAATGTCTGTAATTAACCCTGACACCAATAATGCGGCGGTAAATAAATCGGCGTCTAGTGATTCGCCTAAAACCATTAAGTTTGAAATTTCGGAAGACGCTAAGGCATATATTCTTGCCGGAGACGGATCCATTATCGTGGAATTTGAACCTATAGGTATTGGCTGAGGATGCGGTGTTAGTGAGCCTGTCGTGCATACAGGCAAGCCACAAGTTCCTGAAAATTATAATGAATTTCTGTCCGACGGTATTATAGCTTACACTCCCAAGGGGTACTTTGGCTCAGCGAAAATAATTAAGATAACCCTGACAAGTTGGAGAGGATATCCAAATCTGGAAGTTAACAGAATAAGCTAAGCTTTATAATTATGTTTAGTATATTTAATTTAGAGGTGTAAGTTATGGAGGTATGCTACAACAAATTATTTAAGTTGTTGATAGATAAAGGCATTAAAAAATCTGATCTTCGGAAAATGACCGGCATCAGTCCTAACACCTTAACAAAATTATCAAATAATGAATTCGTTTCTATGGAAGTTTTGTTAAAAATATGCCACAGTTTGAATTGTGACTTCGGCGATATTGTTGAGGTAGTGACTGTCCCTGAATATAGGAGATCTAATTGAACAGGATAGATCATAAAAACATTGGGTGATAAGGATATGGCGAGAAAAGAATACAGCGCCGGAGCAGTGAAGCAATCCTTCTGGTTTGCCGAGTTTCGCAAGGTGGTCAACATGCTTAACAGCGGCAAAACATTAAATGAAATCAAAACTATGAATCTGGAAGAAAATATCTTCTCAGCCCCGACACTGGCAAGGGCAATTCAAATATTTAATGCGGTGTCTGCTCGTATTAAAAGCATAGACAAGTCTTTTTATCAATTATTTGAGCGATGTGATATCGCAAATCAAAAAATAATTGTTCTGACAGCTGTGATGCAGAGCGACAGTTTATTCTTTGATTTTATATACGAAGTCTACCGTGAAAAATTGATTATCGGTGACAATGAATTGACTGATAGAGACTTTAGTATTTTTTTCAAACATAAGCAGATGCAAAGTGAGAAAGTTGCCGGATGGACGGACTACACTATAAAACGTTTGAGCACCTGCTATAAGACAATGCTCATGGAAGCGGGTGTCATAGACCGGGCAATCGGAAGTAGAAAAATCTTAAAACCAATCTTAGATAAATCGTTGGAAGACTGCCTGCTGGTAAATGGTATGGAAATAACGCTCCATGCATTGACGGGAGTGAGATAAATGTGTAGCTTGGAAGAAAAACTTGATGCTGCGGAACGCATGATCAAAACCGAGAGTTTTCGGCAGAATAAAGGGCTGGGCAATGAAGTCGGCTATTATGTGTTTGATTACCCTGCGGACAAAGAACTGCTTGTCAGAGAACGAATTGAATACATGAAGAGCAAAAACTCTAAAGGAACCGATGGATTTGAGCTGGTTGTTTATGACCTTTACGATATTATTATCGACCTTCTCGAGAAGGAAGGCTTCATGGAACAATGCTTTAAGTTCGAAAAGAAAAAAGGCCTAGAACGGGTAGTTAAAGCTGTGGGAAATTACCTGCAATTTAATGATGAAAACAACCTGATTGTTCAGTATATTCAAGAACATACCCCCAGGGATGCAGTTATTTTCTTAGTTGGGATAGGGAAATGCTACCCCCTGCTTCGTTCACATAAAGTACTCAACAACCTTCATCAGGTAATCGATCGAGTGCCGGTAGTATTGTTCTATCCGGGCAAATATGATGGACAGGAACTGATTTTGTTTTCAGAGATAAAAGACGATAATTACTACAGAGCATTTAAGCTCGTGGATTAGAGGAGATAAAGATGCTAATTAAAGATATGTTCGCCAAGCGGATAGATAGAGATATTAAAGGCGTGATTAAAGTCGGTCAGGCCGACGATGAAAATATTCGGCAGGAACTGGAAGAATATGTTGTGACAAGAGAACTGCAAAAACACTTTGCAGATTTTTTTAGAAGCTATAAGAAAGGCAGCAACGGTTACACCGATAAAATGGGCGTTTGGATTTCCGGTTTCTTCGGAAGTGGTAAATCGCACTTTTTAAAAATATTGTCCTACCTGCTGGAGAACAAAGAAGTGAACGGCAAGAAAGCCATTGAGTACTTTGTCGAGGATAATAAGATAGTCGATCAAATGGTGCTGGCCGACATGAAACTGGCCGCCGGCGTACCTACTGATGTGATCCTTTTTAACATTGACTCCAAGAGTGAAATAACCGGCAAACATAACAAGGATGCCATTGTCTCTGTTTTTTTGAAAGTTTTCAATGAAATGCAGGGTTTCTGTGGCTCCATTCCTTTTCTGGCCGACTTGGAAAGACAGCTTACTGAACAAGGCTGCTATGAAGAATTCAAGCAACTATTTAAAAAAGATTTTGGCAGTACCTGGGAAGCATCCAGACATAAATTTGATTTCATCCAGGATAGTATTGTGGACGTTCTGGCTGAATTGGGCTTTATGAGTGAGGCGGCTGCCCGAAACTGGTGCGAAAAAGCAACCGAACCTTATCGTATCAGTATCGAAAACTTTGCCAAGATGGTCAAAGAATATCTCGACCGCAAAGGCCACAATCACCATATCGTCTTTTTTGTGGATGAAATCGGCCAGTACATCGGGGATGATTCTAAATTAATGCTAAACCTGCAAACCGTTACCGAAGACCTTGGTACGGCTTGCCGGGGCAAAGTCTGGATCGTTGTCACCAGTCAGCAGGATATTGATTCCGTTACCCAAACGAAGGGTAATGATTTCTCTAAAATTACAGGTCGTTTTGATACCCGTCTGTCTCTTTCCTCAGCCAACGTGGATGAAGTGATTAAGAAAAGAATTTTGGCTAAAACGACTACTGCTGAACAGACACTGAGATTACTTTACGAGCAAAAAGCAACGATCATTAAAAACCTGATCGTATTCAATGACGGGGTTGAGAAAAAACTATATTCCGATGATGATAACTTTGCAGCCGTATATCCCTTTGTGCCTTATCAGTTCAACCTGCTGGCCGGTGTTCTGACATCAATCAGAACCCACGGGGCTTCCGGAAAGCATTTATCCGAGGGAGAGCGCTCCATGATTGCCCTGTTCAAGGAATCTGCTATGAAGCTGATGCATGAACAGCCCGGCGCCATGATTCCCTTCAACGTCTTCTACGATGCGCTGCACCAGTTCCTGGACCACAGCCACAAGGGGGTTATCTCAAGAGCGCTGGACAATGACTTCATTAATCCCGACCATGAAGTTGAGTGCTTCAATGTTAACGTCCTGAAAACCCTCTTTATGATTAAATACGTCAAAGAGATTACCGCCAACCTGGATAATATCACCAGCCTGATGATCCCTGATATTGACATCGACCGCATTGCATTGAAGAAGCAGGTTGAGGAAGCGCTTAAAATTCTGGTCCGCCAGATGCTGGTGCAAAGGAACGGCGACATCTATGTCTTCCTAACTGATGAAGAACAGGAAATCAACCGTGAAATTGAAAACCAGCATGTGGAAATGGCTGAAGTTATCGGCAAGATTTCCGAGCTGATTTTTGAGGATATTTTCAGCGATAAAAAGTATCGTTATCCTGCCTTTAATGGACGGTATAGTTTTGCCTTTAATCAAATTGTGGACGACCGTCCTTATAAGGCCAACCAGAACCATGATATCGGTGTGCGGGTGTTGACCCCAAATTCCGATTATGGTGCACAGGAAACAACTCTGCGGATGATGTCCGGACAGGGCAAGGAAGTGCTGGTCGTGCTGCCCAACGACGCTGCATTTTTAAACGAAATGACCGGTGCGCTGAAAATTGAAAAATACCTGCGTCTTACCACTGCTAATGCACTGGTCAAATTTGAGACGATCAAAGAAGCCAAGCGGGTAGAAATGCGGGAAAAAGGTTCAAATGCCAAGCTATTTCTAGTTGAGGCAATGAAGAACGCAGATATTTATGTCAACGGTGACAAAGCGCCAATAGGCACAAAAGATGTGACCGTCAGAATCAACGATGCTCTGGGCCGGCTGGTTGCCACGGTGTATCATAAACTGCCTTATATTGACGTGGCGATGAGTGAAGCTAACATCAGAGCTTTGTTTAATAATACAAAGCAGCTGACCCTGACGCTGGAAGGCGACGCAGAGCCGAATATTCATGCCCTGAATGACATGCTTAATTATATTGGAGGCAATTCCTCCATGCACATGAAAACCTCCATGAAAAGCTTGATGGATCGCTTCATGAAAGCCCCTTATGGCTTCGTAGAAGATGATGTGGAATGGTTGGTAGCCAAGCTTTTTAAGAACGGCAATATTTCATTGACCGTGAATAGCAGCACGGTTACCCTGCTCAATAAATCCGAGAATGAAATCGTTCGTTATATAACCAAGAAAGAATACGTTGAGAAGCTGCTTGTCGAACGTCGCGAAAAAGCCACTGATACCCAGAAAAAGGCTGTTCGGGAAGTCATGAAGGAATTATTTGGCATAACCAGTATCCACGATGACGATGATTCTATGATGCGTTCCTTCCAAAGCTACAGTCAGACTATGATCAACGAACTGGAGAAATTTGAAATCATGTATAACAGCCAGAATCTGCCTGGTAAAAAGATTGTTACAACCGGGAAAGGTTTACTCCGTGGGGATATCCAGATTCTATCTCCGGTGGAATTCTTCCAGAAAATTAATCACGACAAAGACGATTACCTTGATTTTGCCGAGGATTATGAGCCTGTCAAAGCGTTCTTTTCCGGTGAGCAAAAAACTATATTTGAAAAAGCTCTTCGATTAATGAAAATTTATGATGAAAGCAAGACCTTTATCGTGGATGAAAAGGTTGAAGAGTATGTCTCCGCGGTGAAAACTATTCTGCAAAAAGAGGCGCCTTACAGTGATATACCCAAACTCCCCGAACTGCTGGATAACTTTAACGATGCCTATGCCGGTGTCCTGGAGAGCATGGTACCCCCAATTAAAGCGGCCATTGATGATGCCAGAGCCAGGGTACTTAAAATTCTCAGCACCAAAGCTTACAAGGCTGAGTTCAGCGAACGTTTCATCAAACAGTTTGATGAACTTTACGAAAAGGTGGCTCATTGTAATAATGTGGCTACCTTGCAGAATATCAAAGTGGAAGCTGATGCCTTAAAAGTTCGCCTGCTCAATGAGATGGACAAAAAAGATGCCTGGCTGGCAGCTCAGAGGGTGAAAGAAGAACGGGAAAAATATGGGCAAGATGGTGGCAAAATCGCTGATCTTCAGCCTAAGCCTAGAGAGAAGAAAAAGAAAAATATTAGCATCAAATCAATCAGCGTTTCTGCTTCTTGGCAAATTGAAACTGCCGAAGAACTTGAAAAATATATGGTTGCTCTAAAAGAACGGATTTTAAAAGAACTGGATGAGGATACCATCGTAAATATTGAGTTTTAGGGGAGCAAGTGCAGATGAATAAAACAGCGGTAACGTATAATATATATTGCGACGAAAGTTGTCATCTTGAACATGATGACATAAACGTGATGGTGCTTGGCGCCATATGGTGTTCGCAATCCAAACTGCATGACATAAATCAGAGAATAAAGCAAATAAAAGCGCGTAATGGGATATCGCTAACCGCAGAACTAAAGTGGACAAAGGTAAGTTCTGCAAAACTTGATTTATACGAAGATCTTATAAACTATTATTTTGATGATGATGACCTGCATTTTCGCGCCTTGATTGTTCCAGATAAGAGTAAACTCGACCATGAACGTTTTGGTCAAGATCATGATACATGGTATTACAAAATGTATTTTGATATGCTTAAGGTAATTCTGTCACCGTCTGATAGGTATGAAATTTATATTGACATTAAGGATACAAATTCCTATGCACGAGCGCAAAAATTAAGGGAAGTATGCTGTAATTCCATGTATGATTTTTCAGAACGGATTATACAGCGTTTACAGCCGATCCGTTCTAATGAAGTTCAAATCATGCAAATAGTTGATATTATGATAGGGGCTATTGGTTATCAAAATAGGCGCTTCCCGGATGGATTTAAAAAGAGCGATACCAAACAAGCCTTAATTAATCTCATAATGAAACGTTCAGGTTATACGTTAAAAAAAACGACTTTTCTGCGAGAAGAAAAATGTAACCTTCTTGTATGGAAGGCAAGGGAATAACATGGATGAACATTGTTGGCTCCCGGAGCAATTGTATTTTGAGCAATACGATAGTGATTGGAAAGTATATCAGGAAGCATTATATTCCATATTTAGGTATGACTTTGTTGATGGAAAGCCCTCTTTTGAAGGGAAGCAGGTAAATATAAGAAAGCATCCGATGGAATACGGAAAAGAAGAAGCATTTTTTCATGTTACTTGCCAAGATTACTTAAAAGATGGTGAGCGCGTCCCAGACTTTAGGAGATGCGAACGTATCAAGTGGGTAAGAAGTTTTATTGAAAATTATCAATGCGACCCTACTCACTGTGATAGTTGCGATGGCATAAAAGTGTGGAGCGAGCCATATAAGTCGACGACAAGAGTGCATTTGCTTCTTGAAGAAGAACGCTACATAGTGGTATTAGAACGGCGTAAATCATACTGTCTCCTTATTACAGCTTTCTATTTTAAGCATGACCACTCATTAAAAGCAAAAATTAAGCACTATGAGAAATATAAATCGGCTTGAAATATAGCAAAAAACGCCTTGTAATGCAAGACGTTTTCAGGAACTCCTTCTACGCATGGCAGATGAGCTAGTTCTATTATAGTATATGAGCTATGATTGTCAAGTGTGCCGAAATTATTATTTCGCATTTACAACCAAAAATTATATCATTTCCGCAGGGAAATGGTATTTGTCGCACTATGGATACCATCGTAAATATTGAGTTTTAGGGGAGCAAGTGCAGATGAACAAAACAGCGGTTAAAAACTTTGCCATATGGGCCAGAAACAAGCTCATTGCAGAGATTACATATAAAGCCGGCTTGCTTGGTATCACCGACAACGAAATAAAAAGCCCCCTGCCGCAGTCCACTCAGGCAGTTCAGTTTTTCGATATTGGCACCAGGGAACCTTATTCCATCACCGGTGTTGAAATAGAACAGCGCCAAAAGCTGGCTGAGGTAATTCAACGCAAAGCCGGCCAGTCTGATTATAAAACTGCCTATCAAAATGTAGTTGAAGAAGTAGCCTACACCTGGTTTAACCGACTGATTGCGGTGCGTTTTATGGAGGTGAACGATTATCTCCCCACGCATGTTCGGGTGCTGTCCTCCGAAAGCAGCAATAAGACTGAGCCGGATTTGGTTACCAATCCTATGGATGCTAACCTGGATTATACCCCATATGAAAAAGACCGGATAATGCAACTCAAAAATGATAATCAGCTGGACGAGCTTTTCCGTATGCTTTTTATCAAGCAATGCAACGTACTGAATACCATTTTGCCGGAGTTGTTTGAGAAAACCCATGACTATACTGAGCTTTTGCTGAACGTATCTTTCACAGATCGGGACGGATTGGTTTATCATCTGGTACATGATATAGCTGAGGATGACTTCAATGTGTCCAAAGAAGGTCAGGTCGAGATTATCGGCTGGATGTATCAGTATTACAATACCGAGCCTAAGGCTGAGACCTTTGCTCTGCTTAAAAAGAACGTCAAGATTACCAAGGAGCGTATCCCAGCAGCTACGCAGTTATTTACGCCAGATTGGATTGTCCGTTATATGGTGGAAAACAGCCTTGGCCGTCTTTGGTTAGAGCGTGAGCGGGCATCTTCGGGATTGTCAGATAAGTATCTAAACGGCAGTTACTTTGGGTGGAAGTATTATCTTGAAGAAGCAGCGCAAGAACCAGAGGTTGAGGCGCAACTCTCACAAATTCGGGAGGAATATAAATCAATCAAGCCGGAAGATATCAAGATCGTCGACCCCTGCATGGGCAGCGGCCATATTTTGGTATACGCTTTTGACGTGCTGATGCAGATTTATGAAAGCTACGGTTATAGCCAACGTGATGCAGCCAAAAGTGTTATTGAAAATAACCTGTATGGGTTGGATATTGACGATCGTGCCTATCAGCTGGCTTATTTTGCAGTGATGATGAAGGCACGACAGTATAATCGCCGCATTTTAAACGGTGAGACTAAATGTCATGTTTATTCGATTCAGGAAAGCAACGGCATTAACCGTGCACATCTGAAATATTTTGGAGTGGGCATGAGTGATAGTGAAAAGGATTCTGCCTTGATGCAGATACAGTATCTTTTAGATACAATGACAGATGCCAAGGAATATGGTTCGATTCTAAATATAAAAAATCTCGACTGGGCGTTATTAAATACATTTGTTGTTAGTTGGAAAGTCAATGGTCAGATGACTTTTGATTCAGTAAGGCTGAACGACACACAGTTACAACTGCGCCAACTGGTTGAAATTGCGATTGTGCTGGCACAAAGATATGATGTTGTTGTGACTAATCCACCGTATATGGGCAGTAATAGAATGGGAGCAAAGTTATCTGTTTTTGTTAAGCGAGAATATCCAGACAGCAAGAGCGATTTGTTCGCGGTATTTATAGAAAGATGCAGTCAGATGACAAATGTAAATAGGTATCAGGCTATGATTACTCAGCATGTTTGGATGTTCCTTTCCAGCTTTGAAAAACTGAGAGAAAAAGTATTGCGAAAAAATATAATTAACATGGCACATCTTGGCGCAAGAGCCTTTGAAGAAATCGGCGGCGAAGTGGTTCAGACTACTTCATTTGTACTTCAAAACAACCATTTGAAAAAATATCGGGGTATTTATATTAGATTAGTAGATTATAGTAGTCAGAAGAAAAAAGAATCCGCTTTCTTGGACAAAAATAATTTGTATATAACCAACCAAGAAAACTTCTCCAAAATTCCCGGTATGCCATTTGCGTATTGGTCAAGTAAAAAAATAGGTGCAGTCTTTGTTAGTAATGAATCGTTAGATGTATATTCAGATATAAAGCAAGGTATGGCCACTAGCGATAATGATAGGTTTTTGAAATTTTGGTTTGAAGTAGAAGTAAATAATTGTAATTTTAGTGCAAAAAACGCTAATGATGCAAAATTGTCAGGTAAAAAATGGTTTCCATATCACAAGGGTGGTAAATTTAGGAAATGGCATGGTAACCATGAGTATGTTGTGAATTGGAAAGATGACGGTCGTGAAATAAAAAATTTTACTGCCGAAATCAGTAAATTAAGACCCGGTGGAAGAGTAAAAAATCAAGAATATTACTTTAGAAAAGGATTAACTTGGTCAGCATTAACTTCAGGGAAAATTTCATTTAGAAGTTTCGGTAATGGCTTTTTATTCGATACAAAAGGATCTACCTGTTTTCCTAAAAAAGAAAATCTATATTTATACACTAGTGTTGCATAAAAGCACTTTTCCATTATAAGGGTATTACTAAAGACCT
>JAENYS010000036.1 GCA_016841645.1 Desulfoscipio geothermicus
AAGATGGTTTTGTGTTAAGAGGAAAAACCATTTACACGAAATATTTTATATTCCCATTGCTGGTGCTGCGGTTGCCGTCTTTGCGGGGCTCGGCGATATTGCATATGCATATTAAAGGTAAACATGTTTACCTTAGTAAACCTCAATGAAATCAAGGGGTCAAAGTTTACCTTGGCCCGTTACTTGTTTCACGATGCGGAGGGTGGTGCAGTTGGTGCATCATTGGATAACGAGGCCGGACAACGGTTATTTAATCCTTTGCAAAATATACTGCTCATGTTTGCTGACCTGTTCTTCAATGCGGGTTAACTGCTCGGTGTGTTGTTTGTGGCCTTCAAACAGGGCGTTGATTTTGGGTTCGATTTCGTTTTCAATGCGTACGGATAGCTTGGTTACTTTGGTGTCGATTTCATTTGTTTTGGATTTTAAGGCTATTACTTCTGTTGCCAGTATGTCTTGGGATTTTTCAAGCCTGTCCATGCGGGTTTCAAGGCGGACCTGGCCTTCGGTAAGTGACTTTTGGCCTTCAGTGAGTGATTGGAGTTGTTGCAGTACCAGGGTTTGAAACTCTTCGTTGGTCATGGGTTCATGCTCCTTTCAGGTTATTGGGAATAGGGCTACCGCCGATGAGGATCATCGGAACGGCCCACAAGGTAGTCCAGGGAGACATCAAAGTAGTCGGCAAGAGCAACCAATTTTTCAACAGATGGAAGGTTTTCGCCATTGGCAAATTGGCTTACAGCCGGGCGGCTTACATTAATGGCATTAGCCACGGCTTGCTTAGAAAGTTTGTTTTTATTAATAAGCAAGGATAGCCTTTCTGAAAAAATTATCTTTGAAAACATGGAATCTCCTATTGAACGTAAGCTGTGCTTACGGTATAATTAAAAATATAGTAAGTGATACTTACGGGAAGGGGTGCAGGATGAAGCGACAAATGTTGTTATCTAAAATACAGCAAAAGCAACTTACCTATACAGAAGTGGGTAAGGCAGTTGGTGTGTCAAGGCAAATGATTAGCTATATCGTAAGCTGTCGCTGTAATCCTTCATGGAAATTACAGCGCAGGTTGGAACAATTCTTCGGCATCCCAGCTAGCGAGCTGCTAGCTGAATCCGAACAGCAGCAACAATAAAGTCTTGTCTTAAAATTTTAACACAAAATCAGGAAAAAGTAACGGTTCGGCAGGCTTAGAAAAAAGCGGAACGGAAGGGTGTGAAGCTTTGTATGTCCTCAAATCAAGCTGCAATAAAGAAACGCGGCAGGCCACAAAAAAATATTGACCCGGCCAGTGTGCTTGAGCTGGTGAGAGCAGGAAAAACAGATCAGGAAATAGCTGGTGAGCTGGATGTATCCGTGCGGACCTTTAGGGCTTTCCGTAAGGAACACGGTATACCTTCGGCTAAAGGCCATGGGGGAGCCAGGCTGGGAGCTGGCAGGAAGAAATTCACCGGTGGCCCGTATGACCCGTACATGGAACGCCAGCAGGCTATTGATGTAAAGGTGAATTCTATCGACGCTGGCCTCCGAGTGGGCAGGGATTGTTTGTATGGCAACCACTGGCTAAAATGGGCAGGCAGTGCATTTGAGTACGACAAGGACCTTGGGCATTATGTTAGTAAGATTTTGGGCTTCGGGATACCAGCAGTTGTTAAGCAGCGAGGATAAACTCTGTGGTGGTTTGCCCGATGGGGTAAAGTTTGGCGGTATTATATATGTTTACAATATGTTTTCATGTTTACACAAGTAAACATGAGTAAAATCAAGGGGGTAATGTTTACATGGCAGCGGATGCTACTTTTTCTGTGCGGATTGACAATGAAACGAAGGATAAGCTGGCTGAACTGGTTGAACAGTCCGGGCTAACAGCCAAAGACTTTTTAAATCGGCTGGTCACCACTTACGAGACCAGTCGGGTCCGGGAAAGCATGACTTAATCAAAAGAATCTGAAAACCTGCGCCACCACCTAACCCGCGTGGAGGAAATATACATTTCCATCGTAAAGGGTGCCCAGGATCGCCAAGAGGTCGATGCTACCCTGATTAAACAGGCTGCGGATGATGCCCAGCAGGCCAAGGCCCAGGCTTTGGATGCCCAAGCACGGGTAGAACTGGTCAGCCAGGAAGCTAACCAACGAGTGAATACTGCTGAGTCTACGGTAGCCAGGGTTCGGGAAAACGCAGAAATGGAAATTGCAGCTATGCGTGAAGCTCTGGCCCGGTCGGAGGATGCCCGGGAGCAATCATCCCGCCTGGCGGCCCTGGCGGAAAAGGCAGCTGCTGAAGCTGAAGCCAATGTTGAACGGTTACGAGAGCAGGCGAAAAAATCCGAAGCTTATCAGCAGGAACTAGAGCAGACTAAACGGGAGCGCGGGCAGCTGGAGCATGAACTAGCGAAGGCCCAACAGAAATTAAAAGAAGCGGCAAGCTTGTACGACACAGCAGCCAAATCCGATAGAGAGGAATACGCCCAAAAAATTCAGCAAACGCTGGAACGGGCTGAATTAGAAAAAGGTAAAGCCGTACTTGATGCGCAAAGGCAAGCTCTATCAGACATGCGGGAACTACAGGAAACACTGGCCAAGTGCCGGGAAGAAAAAGCGGCCCTGGAAATTGAGTTAGCGGCCACCAAATTAAAAGGCTCTACGAAAACGAAAGTTAAAGGCGGTGATATGAATCAGGTATGAGAGCTATAAAAGTGGCCATTTGTTGGAGTGGGAGGCATCACACCCGCTATGCTTGGCGGCTGAAGGGTGTAATGCGCTCCCCCAAGGGGTTGTAAGCCTTGGTACCCCTATTGTATCAAAGGAGGGGTTATTGTGGAAGATGCTGGATGCGTTGAAGGGCAAGAAAATAATTCAAGATTGATTAATTTGACTAGGCTCGTGGAGGAAACAGTGCTTTTATTAGATGAGCCAGTGGACGATTGGTGGTTGGCATTAGCGAAAGAATTAGGCCTGATTGATTTTACTGCGGTTCTAGCTATTGTAATTGCCAGTTATGACGAGGCTAAAAGGAAAGCTTTAAAGGATGACGCTTATAAAATCAAACCTTCACCGGACGATAGTGAAGATGATACATTCCTGATTGGTTTATTAAGGGCGGTAATTTTAGAACCGGAGCTTTATCTAACGATGGTTTACAAGGATTTTGACAATCTACCTATGGCTGAGCTAGAGGTTTTTGCTGAATCACTACTTGAAAGCAAACAAGGTCATGCCGCTATGAATAGGAGGGATATTGGTGTTAGGGCAATGGCAGGGTGTTAATTCTCAGGATGAGTTGCTAGAGATGGTTAAGAGAGTCTTTGATCCCAAGGTTTTACAAAGTTTGAATAAGGATGACTTGATAAGTCCACTGTCTACTATTTATGATTCAAGGCGCCTTCCTAATGCTTTTCGTGATCCGAATAAGGGAAAGGAATATGAAAAGCTATACGATATGTATGAAAGGATTTATGAGGCTTTAAGGCTAGTTATACCGGATAATAAGCGAAACCTTTTGGTGAAGCTCGATGAAAATATAGGATCCATGGCCGAGATTGAATATGACCTTTCCTTTCAACAGGGCTTAAGGGATGGTTTTTTGTTGGCGGTGGAGCTGCTTGCGGTGCCAGGGGAAAATAGGGCATAAAGGCTATGACCATGAATATAGAAAGGCTCTTTAAACGCCTTTTACGGGCTTCTGAGAGGGTGTTTGTTGGTTGGTTAGTTGGTAAGGTAAGCGGTAAGGCCATGTAGTGACTATCTGGTGGTCACTACATGGCAAATGTGAAAGGTGGTGGTGCTTGGCAGTTTTGTGTCCGTAACCCGTGGTATAATGTACCAAAGCTGAATTAAGGAGGCGTATAACATGCGTAAAAACTTACTTATTCCCCTGGTTATCATGACACTGCTGGTTGCATCGGTGACGGTGGCCATGGCTGCCGATCAGGAGCAGGTTAACGTATACGACCAGCAAAAAGAGTTGGTAAAAAGCGTAGTATTCGTGGTGGGCAATGACCATTATTTTGTTAATAACGAAACTCCCGGCATTCAAATGGATGCCAAGCCGTTTATTGAAACCGGCCGCACTTTCGTGCCGGTACGGTATCTAAGTAACGCCCTGGGCGTGGGAGTAAAACATATTGGCTGGAAAAGTCCCAAAGCAACTCTAAATGAACCTGGTTTCCCGGTGGTGGAGCTGGCTGTTGGCAGTAAAACCATTAAAAGCGACGGACAAGCCACTGCAATGGACGTATCTCCCCTTTTAAAGCAAGGCCGTACTTACCTACCGGCCCGGTTTGTAGCCAAGGCTCTGGGGTATGAAGTGGCTTGGGATGCTCAAAATCAAGTGGTACTGTGCTGGCCCAAGGGGGCTGAGAAGCCGGATATAAGCAATGTAGTTGAACACGTCACCGGTCAGGCCCCGGTAACTCCGTCTGAACCCCAGCAGCCGCCGGTTAACCCCACCGGTAGTATGCAAGAGCTTTTCAATAAGGCCAAGCCCATTGACGGTAAACCATTCAGCTTTAACGGGTGGAATTTTGACCTGGGAAAACAGGCGTGGTTGTAGAAAAAGTGGGATTTATCAATTGATGTGAATCCTGTAATCCAAGAAATCACCGTGGCTGATTTAAGGCCCAACGGAATAAAAGTAGGTGAAGGTATAGGGATTATTATTCATGATATGAAAGTTACCAAGGATGGAATAACTATAACAGCCACCGACCCAAGCCGTTCATTGCCAAGATTTTATCTAGTGGAAGAAAACAAAGTGGTACGATACGAAGGCGGCGGCGGTTATTTGGGCCAGGAAACCGGTACATTAACGCAAGATGTGAAATATATCGGTCGGAGTCCAAATAATCCACTTCCTACACCCGATTTAACAAAAGTAACCCACATTCTGTTTGAATGTGGCGGTGAAATGCTCAACATCCAAAACCCTATCTATCAAGGGGGTAATTAGTAGTGTTTAAAAAGTTAATTAACTGGTTGCTAATGGCAATCATTATGGCCGTCCCAACTGGGGCGGCTTTCGCATTACCCAGTGATCAGGCACAGGAACAAATAATCAAACAAGAAGTAATTGTCGGCTACTTTGATGCCTGGAAAGGCAGTAACTGGCTGGATACCAATAATGATGGTACACCTGATGTACCTGGCCAAACAAACAAAGGAACCAAGCCGTTTGACTATTCGGCAGAGGATAAGTTAAGCGAATGGCAAATTACACGGGTGGAAGTAACTTATCCATTTGAGGAAGAAGAATACACTTCCGCCGGCGGCCGCCAGTACGGTCCGGACGGAAAGCCGGCTCAAATGAATTGGGAAGCATTTAATAGAAATTACCTTAAATACCTCCCCAAAAACCTAACAGCCCAAATCGCCACCAGCCTAAACCTGAATACAGGCACCGCATCGGTACAATGGGGACTTGATCTTATTGAGCTAAATCAAGGTGGGACGCTTGATTTAAAAGACCCTGAGAACCGCAAATACATTGGCTACGAACCGGCCGATATCGGCAACATGGTCGAAGGCTGGCGCTGGTACCTACCGGCTATTATCACTTGGTACGGTGTGCCGAAACAAGTCATACAACCACCTGATTTCTCCGTCACATTGGACCGGTATGAATTTCAAAAAATGAACCCCGGTGACAAGATAACACTTACAGCCACATATAAGCTAAATGCAAACCACCCGCAACCGGAAAGAGCTAAACTGGGTGCATTACATGTTGTAGGGGCAAGTTACCCCGTTGTGCTGGAGCCGCTTAATCCAGGCAATGCTCTTGATAACGAGGGAGTTATTGAATTTAACCCGGGCGAATCAAAACAGTATAAAATAGCCGTAACCGTCCAAAACAGGAACAGTGTGGTTCAGGCAAAGGTATGGCCTGCTGATACGTCAATTGACGCCGACTGGTCCAATAACCGCGCTGAAGCCCAAATTAGGCTCAACCAAAACTTATGGACAGAACCGATTAGCAATACTGAGCTAGGAACTACGGAAGGTAATTCCATTAACGCAACTGCGAGAATCCATAACGACAGCGGCAGTATGATTGTAACCCGTGTTGTCTGGACACTAGATGGTAAGATAATTAAGGATATAAAAGACTATGACGTTATAAGTCAGGAGGATACTTCCATAACCGTTACACCAGGCGTTGGTGAGCATAACCTGACCGTAGAAGTTAACCCTGACAAGAATAAACCTGTAGATGAGGCAACTTTCACTGATAATAAAACTACCTATACCATTAACGTAACTCCGCAACGAGAAGAATTGTCAGGAGATATCCAAATAATTGGCCCTGACATATGGGATTGCTATAAAGAACAAAAGACGTATTCCTTCACAGTAAAAATATCAGGTTACTTACCATATGAGCGTTACCGGAATAGTAATGGACATATCCGTTACCGGAGTAAAACATATAACATGACTGTTAAAACTCATGGTGAAGGCGTTGAAACATATAAATGGACGCCGACTAATCAGTTCGGAAACCCGCAATTAACCAGACCCGTAGTGAAAAGTTGGTCGGAAAGCTATTCCGAATCCTCGGGCTCATTTACTAAAAGCTTTAACTATAGATTCCCGAGTGTTGGAATGCGTGGTTTCTCCGATTCAACACTTGTAATCGAAGCAACGGACAGTAGATTTGGTACCGCGCGCAAGGTGGTAACTATAAAACCGTATCCGGTGAAAATCCCGGATTATAAACTTACGCTTTAAAAAATAAGCTGAGGAGGTTTAAAAGCATGAAAAAAATTACTATGATAGTTTTGATTTTTCTTGTAATGGTAATCGCGCCGACAAGTGTATTTGCTAGTGTGCCAGCTAACGAGAAAAGTGTAGTAGTTCAGGATTGCATTGCAAAAGCAATTTTTGACGACGATGGATTCATTCCTGTTGAAGAAGCTTATTTCTACGGCTTACGCAATGTATGCGAAGTGTTTGACTATAACGTTGAATGGGAAAGCAGCCAAAGCCGAGCTATTGTAACCAGTCTGAACGGGAAAACCCTTACTGATGATAATGGAAACAGCATTGATACCCTGGTAATTGAACCGAGAAATGTAATTGAATTGTTTGGCGGAGAAAGCGCAAGGTTGGTTCAATTACCTGCGAATTACGAGCCTTTTATTGAGAATAACAAGCTATATGTGCATAGTTCGATTTTTGAAAAGTACTTTGGATTGAAGAGTGTTATGGATGAGTAAGGTTATAATGCCTAAGCCCCTGGTAAAACCCGGCCCTATAATGGCAGCCCAGGTTTTACCGGGCTGCCCACAGACTAAAGGGAGGATGCTAATGTGCCATAATTATAATTCGGTAAATAAAGCCATGGCAAAAGCCAAATACAAGCAACTTGACGATGGTACATATTACGGAAAAATTGCAGAATGCCCGGGTGTATGGGCCAATAAAAATACGTTGGAAAAATGTCGCAAGGTTTTACATGAGGTCTTGGAAGAATGGTTCGCATTAGGTAAAAATGGATCACATTAAGACAGTGGGTAAGGTAATACCCACTGTCATGTTTTTTGTAAGGAGGCGTGTATGAAATTTCGCGTTGATGGGCTGAGTTTTTTCGGTAGCAGACAGTATGACACCCTGGAGGAAGCAAGGGACAACATATACGATAAAAAAGGACGCAAGGGCAATATTATCGTGGAAATGGAGGAACTTGAATATATCAACCTAATGAACAATTACAATGCCCAACTCCAAAAAAACATGAGTACAATTAAAACCCTGCAGCAGGAAAATCAGAACCTTAAAAATCAAATGATAAAACTGCAGAATACTTTGATACATCCGGAAATTGTGGAAGAAATAAAAAACCAAGTCCGTCGCCAGTTAAATGCTGAAGCAGATGCTAGGGAGAAAATAACATCAGAATTGACCACTCAGCTTCAAACAATGACCAAGCGGGAAGAAGGTTTGAGGGATGCCCTTGGCAGGTGGCAGAAAAAAGCTACAGGTGAAGATATGCGGCCTCCCAAGGACCTAAAACAAAAAGGATTTCAATATAAAGTGCCAAAATCATGGACATTGGGCGGAAGCGGGCAAAGAAAAATAAAGAAATACTTCCTGGAAAAATACCTGCCTCTACCTTTTGAAACCGACCTAAATGAACTGGAAAAATATGCATTACGAGGGTTGCCAGAAAAAGTTGAACTCGAAAAGATATATTTAGACCGGGGCAAATGGGTGGCACGATACGTATCATATAATCCACTGGAAAAAGTCTTTTGAAACCTGGCATTCTATGGTAACATAATAATGTATATTTAATTATTACTTTATAGTAACCTTCATGCTTTATGCGTGATGCTAAACGGCACGAAGGAAAAACCTCAGCTGCAAGCGTGATGCTGGCTATGCCACAGCTGATGGGTAACTTCTATAGAATTCTTCCACTATTTCATTCCCAGGAGTGGTGCGGATGGAAGCTCCGGAACATGTTGAAGCGAAAAGCGCAACTGTTGAAGAATCGGCCCCTGGTAAAATCTTTAGCGATAAGCGGGTGCAACTTGGGGAGCAAAGCCTAAACCGCCAAGCAGGGCTTGCGGATAAAGGCTTAAGGCGATGAGCAAAGCCTAAACATTGGAACCTGGTTCTGACAACCAAGTGTGGTATATCAATGTTAGCACTAGATATAGCCGGACGAAGTTAGCGGTATCAGGTCCACCGGGACAAAAAGAGCACGATGGGAACATGTGTTCCGGGTGATGAAGGTTACATGCCGGACCGGGAATAGACGGCATGGGCGTTTTAATGCGTCGGGTGTATTTAGTTAAACCAAGTGAGATACTTGGTAAAGTAGTGGGGATTTGGCAACTGACCCCTTAAAACGGCTAGCAAGGCACTATTACCTGATAAACCAGGTAGGTCCCACAAAGGATGTGTGCCTGCGCCACCGAAGCGGTAGCTTCGCCCTGTTTTTGGTTTTATGGGTTAGTGTGGCACTATGTGTTAAACGATATGTTCATTGACAATACATACTCTTTGCCCGTTTCGTTCGTTGGAGCCCATTAATAAAAAATTGCTTTAGGCAATTTTTTTAAAGGGGCGGAGGTCGAACGAAACGGGCTGGAAAAGCCCGTCAAAGTCGCGATAGCGTAAGGTTTTGGGGTTTACCCCAAAAGAAAAACGCGAGAAATGATGTTAAGGGCTTGAGTAATTTTTTGCTTTTTTAAAGGGTCAGGTATTATTTGGGCCTTTTTATTTTATGGCAGTCAAAGATCGTTATATGCATGGAAATTATATATAGAAACTTTGTGAGGTATTCCATGAGCGAGAAAATTGAATTTTTAAGAAAGTTCATAACAGATAATCTTAAATATATAGTACCCGAAGGTGGCTCTGGATGTTGCAGGGACTTTCCAAAATTTGATTTAATCCCTAGGGATTATTTGGATTTTGCGGAAAAAGAACTTTGTAGTAATAATTCCTTTAGGCAAATTAACTGTATAGGACATTTAAAGCGTGCTATTGATAGTCAGCTTGATACTTTTTTTTATATATTTAACCTTTCTAAGATATTTAACCAACGAAATTTAAAAATAGAAAAAAAATTAGATTTCTTGAAAGAAGCAGGCGTTTTTAGCTCATATTCTCTTAATAGGTTAAACACAATTAGAAATAGAATGGAACATAAATATGAAATTCCTAAAATAGAGGATTTAGACGTATATTTTGATTTAGTCACTTCCTTTATTGCTATTATTGAAAGAACGATTTCGTTAGTAAATAATAATTATCAAGAATATTCTATAAATAATAAAGATAATAAAGAATTAGGTTGGTTTAGTTTAGAATATGATTTTGAGAAACCAAGCATTAAATTTTGGCAAAATTTAAATAGTGATAAAAAGGAAATTATAGTTGATTTAAGCAATCCTTATGAATTTGCGTTTTATTTCAGAGTCCTACTCCTGCTTTATTTAAGAAGTAGTTTTGCTAGTGATAGATATATTAATTCCCAAATAAATTGTGGTTAAATGCTAGCTTAGCTTAAGGAATATAAGTGGTTTATAACCTTTTAATTATGTTAAACAGTATCATTTGTAAATAGGAGGATTGGGAGGGTAGTGGCTGAGTAGTTGATATATAAAAATCATTATTACATGACATCAATGTTATGGAAATAAAAGGATGTATCTTACATCTACTTGTTGAATGATATATAGTATATTCTGGAAGGAGGAGTAGAAGTGAAAATAATTTCAATATTTAATAATAAGGGGGGCGTTGGGAAAACAACTTTAGTGTACCATATATCTCATTCATTTGGGTGTCTTGGTTATAAAGTATTAATGATTGATCTAGACCCACAGTGCAATTTAACAATAAATAGCATAAGTGAAGATCAATTATTGAAAATTTGGGAAGCGGAAGATAAGTATATTGATGATTATGGTCGCAGCATGAAAGAGTGTCCTGATGAGTATAACAGTATGCTAAATGAGTCCAGAACTGCACATTTTCTATTGAAGCCGACAGAAGAAGGATTGGCTGAGTTAGAAAAAATTTCACCACCAATTAAGTTAAAAGATAACGTGGATCTTGTGCCAGGTCGATTAAGTTTACATAAATTTGAAAACAAGATTGCAGAAAATTGGAATAGTCTTTATAGTGGGGATCCTGGAGTAATTAGGCTTATTACTGCAATTAGACGTATTTCAGAGTTATATGCTACTAAATACAGATATGATTTTATAGTAATAGATACATCTCCTAGCTTGGGAATTTTAAATAAAGTAGTGATATCAACAGTTGATGGTTTTTTTATACCTTGCCAACCTGATATGTTTTCACTTTACGGCATTAGAAATATTGGCCAAAATCTTCAGTTATGGAAGAACGAGTTTAATAATATTTATACTTTAATTTCAACATCAAAGAGATCTTACTTCCCAACAGAATTTGTGCAATTTCTAGGTTACACAATTTATAATGCAAAGATGAATAATAAATCTTCTAAAAGCGCTGAAAGGTATAATCTTGCTCTTGCCCATTACAACTATGTCAAGCAAATTCCTGAATACATAAATAAATTTATTACACCTGAAGTTAGGATTCATTTGAAAGAAGATATGATTACTTTGCCAATCGGTGGAGAAGCCATCATGCATTCTCACAATACATTCCCAAGTATGTCGCAAAAGTATAAGGCACCATTTTGGGATATTCCTGGAATAGAAAATCTTGAGGAAGATGATAAAGGAACAATACGTGGCAATCGTAGGGATTATGAAATTACAAAAAGTAAATATGAAGAATTTACAAATGACCTCTTAAAAAGAATTGCAAAGTTAGACGAAAAAGAGGTGTAACAATATGGATGAAATTACTATTGATCAGGCTGTTGCAGCGTATATAAAAGAAAAACATAACATACAAGGATTTCTCAACCAAGTAAAAGACTATTTCCTACTAGATCCAGATCTTAATAATGAAGAATTTCCCATAATACATTCTCTTAAATTTCGACTAAAAGATCCAGAGCATTTAAGAGAAAAATTGAAAAGGAAACTTAGCGAGGGTAGAACCATAACTAAGGATAATATATTTAATGAAGTAACAGATCTAGCAGGAGTTAGAATTCTTCACTTATATATGGATCAATTTTTATACATACACAACAAATTATTGGAAAAAATATACTTAGAAGACTGGTCACTAGTTGAGCCACCAAAAGCTTATACTTGGGATCCAGAGGTTGAAGAACTTTTCAAAAAATACAACCTTGAGTGTACTAGAAAAGAAAGCTTTTATACAAGTGTTCATTATCTAATTAGACCTAATAATAGAAACAGAACTATTGTTTGTGAACTTCAAGTCAGAACATTATTTGAAGAAATTTGGGGAGAAATTGATCATAATATCAATTACCCAAATCCAACGGGTAGTGTGGCATGTAGTGAACAGCTTAGAGTTTTAGCTAGATTAGTTTCAACAGGTACTAGGTTAGCAGAGTCTATATATAACTCACATAAAGAATATACTACAATGTCCCCGAAAAAATAAGAAACATTATAATCAATTAAATCATAATTATGATGTGAGAATAGATAACTAAGGCAAATTCTCAATTTTATTTGGAAAACGATGCTTGCTGTGAGGTAAAGCAAATTTATTGTGATTAACAATGGAAAAATTCAGAAAAGGATAAAGTAGTTAATTATACGTTGGGAGAAGAAATTTATCAGAGAGCTTTCAACTTATAATGAAATCCCAGATATTATTTTAAAAACAACAATTTGCAGAATCTGTATGAGCAGACAATAAAGTATAAATTTCTGATTGGCATTTATATTTTAAATATATTCTCGCATATAGAATTATAGCAAAGTAGTATTTAAACTCGTTACAATGAGCCATATCACATAAAAGTTGTTTCCAAAGCAACCAACTTCCCATAGTCCATAGAGAATTATCTGAAGTTTGGCCTAAAAAAACCGGTGCTTTTAATTACTG
>JAENYS010000008.1 GCA_016841645.1 Desulfoscipio geothermicus
GGTCAACTCCTTTATTGGTAGTATTAACCATTTACACGCAATTAATTACGTTCTCGCCAGCACCTAAAAGTGCTGGCTTGAACTTCGTTCAAGCCATCTTGCACTTATTACCTGGCTAACCCCTAAAGGGGTCTTCTAACTCCTTTACACTAACCTTATCCATCATCTGATCGTGCAATTGCTGTTCTCGGACATATTTTGCTATGGTTGCTTCATTTAACCCTACTGTACTTACATAATATCCTGTTGCCCAAAAATGCCGATTACCAAATTTATACTTCAAATTGGCATGCCGATCAAATATCATCATCGCGCTCTTTCCCTTTAGATAACCCATGAAGCTTGATACGCTCATTTTCGGTGGAATCGATATCAGCAAATGGATGTGGTCAGGCATTGCATGTCCTTCTATTATTTCGATGCCTTTATATTTACATAGATCCTTTATTATCTCAGTTATATCTAACTTAATCTGCTTATATATTATCTGCCTCCTATACTTCGGTGTGAATACGATGTGGTATTTGCACATCCATTTGGTGTGTGCTAAACTTTTATCCATAGAAATTCCCCTTTCTCCTTTTTGATGGCTTGAACAATCATCATTATAGCGAAAGGAGGATTTCTTTTTTATAATTCTTTGTCTCCACCCGTGAAACGGGTGGTTTTATGTTCGAAACGTATCCGTTTCGAACTTGCTAAAGCAGATAATAAAAGGCCGAAATTTCTTTCGGCCAAGTTAAAGTTAACATACAAAAGTGACCTATTCAAGTAAAAATTCCACAATACTCCCTCCCCTAACTCAAATACAGCGACTGGAGTAACTTCCTTTTCTCGTCGGTCTGTCTGTTTGGCCGGCTGTTTGACTGCTGCTTAGTTCCTGCCTCCGCTGCAGGCGGCTTAAGCCAGTCCAGGTACGGCTTGTCCGGCCCTAAAAAAGTAGCGGCGTGTTTGATATAGCGCGGCTGCGTACCCTGTCTTTGGCACTCGTCGGCGTAGTTTGCTGCGGCGTTTACCAGGTCCCTAACCAGGCCTTCCATGGTCAGACCTTCTGCTAGACCTTCCCTGATACAAAGCTTAAAGCATCGGTAAGCCCGCTTTTTTTCCACTTTACGGGGATACACAGTCCAGAATTTTTCAAAATGGGGGTCAAACACACATATGTCTTTTTCTTTACTTTTCTTTATAGTTTCTTTAATATTTCTTTCGGCACCCGCTGAGCCCTTGCCCCCGTTGGCCTGCGGGGTTTGTGAAGTTGGTGATTTACCAACCCCGGGGTTGGTGTTTTGCCAACTTCCAGGTTGGTGATTTACCAACTCGCCGGTTGGTGTTTCACCAACTGCTCCATTAGCTACGGTTGGTGTTTTACCAACTGTTTTTTCCACCAGATTTCGTTTCAGGAGCTGTTTAAAGCTATCCGCTCCGCCAGGCTGGGCCCGGGCAATACGCCAGCAGTCATAGTCCTTGTTTAAGGCAACGCGTTCACCGGTGATGGTCAATACGCCGCACTGGGCCAGCAGCTGTAGTTCTTTATTGATGTCGCTTTTATCAATACCGATAATTTTAAAATCAACCTGGCGCAAAACGGCGTAGCTGCGGCCGCACCCGTAGCTTAAACGGATTACCAGCAGGATGATGTTCAGCTGCCGTTTTTTAAAGTTGGCTAAGATGATCGCTTCAAATAGTTCGTTGGAAATGCGTGTGAATTCGTCAGGTTGCGGATTAGCCATTTTGTCCCCCTGATTATCTCAAATAATGCAAGCGCCCAGTCTCACCAATAAATAGCCTGCCGCCAAGGCGAACAGGGCATAGGCAACTTTGTCCTCCCCCGGCCCCGGCGGCGCTTCCAGACGGTTTTGTATTCTGGTGACCAGCTTGTCTAGCGCTTTCATTCATTCCTCCAGGTGCTCCGCCCATGCAAGGCCGTCCAGCTTGTCCCATTCATGGCAGAGTCCGGCCGCGGTGCATCCTTCGTGAGGCCGGTTAGCTTCACTGGAAGACAGGGAAGCCGCTACTTTCCGGGCCGGCCGGGTTGCTTACGCTGCTGCCGAGCTCGCTGATCCGGCCGTCCTCCACCCAGAAGGTTTTCACGCCCGGCAGCCCGGGGTCTTGGGGCTGCACGTCGCCCACCGTACAGAAGAGCATGATCTGGTCGAACTGGTCCATGACATTCAGCAGTGAGCTCGTGAGCAGGTCCCGGTTATCCTGATCGAGCATGTCCACTTCGTCCACGGCCAGGAAATTCAAGCCGGTTAACTTGGCAATGGCAGCCTGGAGCGCTATACTCACCCGGAACTGTTCGCTTCTGGAGAGCAGTTTTAAGGGCAGGGGCTGCTGCTTACGGGTAATCAGCGGGGTGAAGTCCTCCTGCCAGGATAGCTGGTAGCGCCCCTCGGTGCAGGCGGCCAGCATGGTGTTGATCTCCCCGGTAAACCCGGCCAGGCGGTCACCCAGCAGGCTTTTTCTGATGCCGTTCGGGCCCAGGGCGCTGACCATGCGTTCAGCGACAGCCAGTTCTTGTTCCAAAACCTGCAGGGCTTGCTGCAGTTGGCCGGTCTGCCCGCACTCGTGTTCGGCCACCTCCAACCGGCGCAGGAACTCCCGGCCCCGGTCGATGCGCCCCTGCAGGCGGTCGATTTCCTCCGGGTCAGCGCCGCCCTTGCGCAGCGTTTCCTCCCAGTCGGCCTCCTCGAGCCGGGTGCTGTCCAGTTCACTCTGGGCGCGCTCGAGGGCGGCCGCCAGGCGGTGCAGTTCCCGTTCGGAGTTATCCAAAACGGCTAGGGCTTGCTCCAGGCGTCTGATCCGGTGCTGCAGCTCCAGTTTTTCTAGCTGCGCTTTTTGGAGCTCGTCCTTGAGACCGTTGATGTGGGGGGAGTCGGCCTTGTCTTCAGTGGCTAACTGACTGACCAGCTCCGCCACTTCATTATTCGACAGGCGGCAGGCAATCAGCCCGGGGGCCAGGGGACACTGCCCGTTGAAGGCTTGCAGCTTTTCCAGCACTGTCCGCCGATTCCGGTTAGAGGACTGCAGCGCGGCCAGTTCCCGGTCCAGTCCGTCCGTCGCGAGCGCCAGCTGCTCCAGCCGTTCTTTTTGCTCGGCTAATTCCGCGGCCAGCTCGGACCGGCCCTTGCTGACCACGGGGTCAGCGGTTGCAGCAGTGTCGGCTGCCTCCTGGGCCAGTGCGGCCTTAGCCTTGCCCAGGTGAGTTATTTCCGCCGTCAGTTGCTCGGTTTTAGCGCGGCAGACGGCCATATTTTTTTCCGCGGCCTGCCGCGCCCCGTAGGCTTTGAGCAGTTCGTTTTTTTCCGCTTCCAGTTCGGCCAGCTGACAGGTCACAGCCTCCTTGTCGGCCAGCTCCAAGCCCTCCGGCAGACTGGGCGGTGCCATTTCCGCCAGCGCGCTGCGGGTATGCTCCAGGTCCTTTTTTATCCCCCGGCGTTCTTCCCGCGCCCGCTTCTCCAGGCCCTCCAAAATGGCGGGGTCTCCGCCAAAACCTGCCGGAAGCAGGGCAGTCACTTTAGCCGCCGCCTCCCTGGCCTGGTCCTGAGGCAGCCCGGTACCGCACAGGTACTGCTCGGTCGCGGCGGTGATGGTGGCCGCTGGGCAGGAGATGCCGCAAAGGGCAAACAGGAAGGCCTTTTGTTCAGCGGGGGGCAGATTGTTGTATGCCCCGGCTTTTAGCGCGAGCCGGATAAGCTGTTCGTCTGCGCCTAAATGGTGGTAAATGGCGGACTGGCTTTCCTGGATGCTGCTGCTTATGCCCACGGACAGGGAGTGGGGCGGCATGGCTCGCACCACGCCACCCAGTCCCGCCAGCTCCAGCCATACCCGGCAGTCCTTGGCCTCCCGTCTGATCAGGTCGCCCGCTCCCCGGCCGGCCCGGTCGGTCCACAGATTGCGTCCGGTCAGCACCCATTCCACGGCGGCCAGAATGCTGGATTTACCGCTGTTGTTAGGGCCGACAAAGATGTTGAGCTTAGCCGGCTCAATGACGCTGTTTTTAAAGTTGCGGAAATCTTGGATGCCTAGTTTTTTAATGAACATCTTTTATGGTGCCTCCTTTTGGCTAAAACAGTCTCTTTTTGTTGGCTGTGGGCGCCGGTTTAGTGGTTTGCTGGATGGGGTTTCCGTTATCGGTGGTTGGTTCGTCTTCTTTTGGCGAGCATGGGATAGCAATGATATGGCACCGGCTTTGCAGCAGTGCCTCCTCCAGTGCATTGGCATTACCGCCTTGCTCAGCCGCCTGCCCCTGCACGTCCTGCGCGCCGCCGAGGTCAGCCCAGGCGTGGGACAGGCTGTCAATGATGATCACTTCATAGCCCGCATTTTCCGCCGCCGTGATCGCTTCCACGTATTTTTCCGGGGTGAACGGGGCTGCTAAACTGCAGACGTCGTATTCGCCCAGGTGGGCGAGTTCATCTGCTTTACCTTCCGTATCGATCAGGACAACCGGCCCGCCCAGGCCGAACCCGATCATCAGGGCGTTGTAGGTTTTTCCGCTGCCGGCCGGGCCGGCGATGGCCAAGCGGAGCCTGGTTTTTTTGTGTTGGGCGCGGTGAAATTGTGTAGCCATAAAATAAGCCTCCTTTTATTAACTGCCTAGAGCAGTATTTAATCGCGTACTGTGATCAAGGTCAGCAAAAAAAAGTTCATCTACCGTGACGCAAAAAAGATCAGCTAGTTTTTTCTGTACATTTCTACGCGGGTACCTGTGCCCGCCTTCAATCATGGCGTAAGAACTTTGGCTAATACCAACGGCTTTTGCTATTCCCTCCTGCGTTTGGCCCGATGCTCTTCTCAATTCGAGCATCCTCAAATTTTTCAACTGTTGTCACCTCCAATCGCGTCATGTGATGCTGCTTTACCTTTATTATAATCGCATAGTGTGACATGTCAAATCTTTTTTATTAAAAATACCCCTCCTTCGTGATTATTACTTTCCTTTTATCACATAGTGTGTTAATATGTGATTGAGGTGACCGCATTATGGCAACGTTTGGCGAACGGTTAGCAGAGCTAAGAAAAGAAAAAGAACTTTCCCAGGCTGATTTGGCCGGTTTTTTTAAACTTGGCCAAAGCACCATCGGCATGTATGAAACTAATAAACGGGAGCCGGATTCAACCGTCTTAAAGGGCTTCGCTGATTTTTTTGGCGTGACTGTTGACTACCTCCTGGGCAGGGAATACACCTTTGGCGAATATCTGAAAGCACTAAGGGAGGACAAAGGATTATCGCAAGAGCAGCTGGCCGGGGCATTAGGGGTCAAGGAGACCACCATTGCCAATCTAGAAATAGGCAAGGCCAGGCCGGGGCTTGAGCTCACCAGATTAATCGCCCAGACTTATCAACTGCGCCTTAGTGATTTATTAGTGCTGGCGGGCTATAGCGACATGGCCGACAAGTTAGCCGAAAGCCGGAACTCCCGGCCAAATCCGGCCATAGAGCTTCTGGACCTCCTGGAAGACTCTGGCCCTGCGCATATCACGGCCGGCGGGCAGCCTATTTCCAATGAACAGCGCATGGCCATCCTCCGTTCTCTAATCAACCCGGCCGGGGCCAAGGCCAAACTCCAGGTACCGATCGTCGGCTACATCCGGGCCGGCATTCCCCTGCTCTCCGAGCAAAACATTGTCGGTGCGGTGGAAATCCCTGCCGACCTGGAGGGCAGCGTAGATTTTGCGCTCATCGTCCATGGTGACAGCATGATCGGGGTGGGCATAGCTGAAAATGACCTCGTGCTGTGCAAAAGCAGCCCTCAAGCCCTGCAGGGACAGATTGTGGTGGCGCTGGTCAATTACGACGAAACAACGCTTAAGTTTTTCATTAAGGATAACGGCCGTTATGTTTTGCGAGCGGCTAACCCCGAGTACAAAGATATTGCGCTAAAACCGGATGACCAGATCCAGGGGCATGTGGTTAAGATTTTAAAGGATCCGCCGTCGGTTAATCTGTACCGGGACTATATTTACGTTAAGGACGAGCATCTGGAAGAATGGAACCAGGTAATTGAAGAGGCGGTCAACTACGGCATCAAGCCGGACCAAATCCGCAGCCTGGTCGGGATGCAGCGGGATATGCTCAAGCGGATGTTTGGGGATAATAAATAAACTTAGGCCGGCTAATGATCTTAAGCAGGCATGACCGGCTTTTGTTGCTATAGTTCAAGGCCAATAATCTTCATCAAAGCCAATGCATTGGTCGATTTGGAAACTCCGGGTTTGAGACGATAATCAAAAGTGATTTCCCGGCCGCTAATCTTATCGGTAAAATGATAATTCTTGATCAAGGGGATTTTATTTTCCAACCGGCCCAACTCCAGGTCATGAGTAGATACCAGTCCGATGGCACCCAGCTCATGCAAACTCCTTATTACCGCTTGAGCGCCTAAGATTCTATCCTTAGAATTAGTTCCTTTAAAAATTTCATCGATTAGGAAAATCATAGGTTTACCGGTTTTGGCGGCATCTACGATTAACTTAATTCTCAGCAGTTCTGCATAAAAGTTAGAGATGTTTTTCTCCAGGTTATCATTAATATGGATACTGGAATACACATCCATCAGGGAACACCTGAACTGCCCGGCGCATACAGGCGCCCCGGCACAGGCCAGCACTAGATTAATCCCCACCGTTCTGAGCAGGGTGCTTTTGCCGGACATATTGGAACCGGTAATGAGCAAAACTGTACCCGGCGCGGGCAGTTCAACATCGTTGCAAACACGCATCTCTTCTTTGATTAATGGATGTCCCAGCGCAACTGCCTTCAGCGCCGGCTTGGCATCAGTTATTTCGGGCATGGCCCAACCGGGATGATCCTGGACCAGACCGGCTAGACTGGATAAGGCTTCAAACTCAGCAATCACCTCGACCCACGCTCTCAACGACCGTCCGGAGGTGCTTCTCCATTTTTGCAGCTTAACCAGCGTTTGCAAGTCCCATAAAAGACCGATATTAATGATGGGATGCAGGCTGGAATAACGCATGTTGGTCATTTCCACTATGGTGAAAAGCTGTTTAATTTGCCTGGACGGAGCCCCACCGCCCCTATTTAGCTTTTTCCGCAAATTGTTTAACAGGGGTGCCGCAAAATTTTCCGGTTCAATACAAGTCAACAGGGCAGCGTAACGTTTTAATTCATTTACTGTGTTACCTGTTTTTACAAATGTTTGCTGGGCGGTTGTTCCGGTTAAAGCTACTATAACTATCTGTAACGCTAAAGGAAAAGCCCAAAGATATATAGGAATTAAATGAAAATACCCTAGACCAGCTAAAATAAGGGTGACCACCGGAACGATCAAAAATAATGGTACATATTTATTAGTAAGCAAGAGCCTTTCTTCCGCCCAGGCCAGCAGTTTATCCAAATCACCGGTTTTTTTACCGTTATCCAACATGCCTGTGGCCTGAAAATGCTGACGCCAATCCAGGCGCCGGCTCAGTTCCTTGAGAGCCTGTTGGCGCTGTTCAATTTCCGGTAAGCCGGCTGGAGAACTGAGCATTTGAGCTAACCTGTCTTCACCAACCAGCGAGGTGGTGGCATTGATGTATTGGAATAAAGAACCATGACCAAATATGTTCAAGTCTAAAGAATAACGGTGTTCAGGGTCGATAAACCGCTCCCCGGTATTGGGAAACTCCAACCACTTGCCCTCCAAGCGGCGGATAGCGTTTTCATTAATGTGCACTAACGATTCCCAATAGGTGAATTGAGCTTTTATGCGTTTGTGTATAGTAATCATCCAAATAAAAATTATGGCCAGCAAACCAATGCCAAGCAGGTAACCGGGCTTTGTTGACCAAAAAGAGTAGGCCAGGGATAAACCCACCGCGGCAAGGAAAACCAGCGGGCGCAGGAATACAAACAAGTCGTTTTGCTTATTTATCACAGACAGTTTTGTCAAATATTTTTCTCTGTTGCTCTGATAACGTCTATATATTGCATCATCCATTTATATATCTCCCTAGCAAATGGGGCTGTTTCGCTTAACATTAATGTTGTCCCCGTTTTTTTAATTTGTTCACTTAACCCTGGCGTTTTGTTTTAGGTCCAGGCTGCCATCGCGAATAAGCACTTCTCCTGCTTTTAGTCCACCGGTAATTTCAATATTCTCCCGGTCACCGATTCCGGTCTGCACCGTCCGGTGTTCAACCCGGTTATCTTTCACTACCATTACTTCCTTGCTGCCTTCCTTTAGAGTACGCACGGTTTCTCTGGGTACAACCAATACACCCTGTCTGGCGGACGTTTCGATGGCCACTTTCACTTCATAGCCCGGTTTTAGGTTGGCGAAGTCGTCCAGGATAATGATTACGGGCACCCGTCTTTGGATAACCCCCAGGGCGGATTGTTTTTCCTCTGCCTGAGGATATATCTCCACTACCTTACCGTTAAGCACCTTTGCGCCCAGGACCGGAGCGGTGACTTTTACCTGCTGACCCAGGATTACCTCACCCAGGTCGTCACTCAAAATATCCGCCTTTATTTCCATTTTGCCCGCCACCGCCACACTGGCCAGCAATGTACCGGGGTTTACTACCTGTTCCTGTTGGGCCGGCAAATTTAATATTTCACCATCCACCGGACTTTGCAGTACCAACTGCCGCTCCTTGCGATTGAGGTTTTGCAGGGACTGATTTAATCCCGCCTCCTGGGCCTTGGTGCTCTCCAACAATAGGGTCTGTTCCTTCAGGCTTTGTTTTAAAGTCTCCACTTTTAACTGGGCGGCTTCAAAGTCAACCGTAGTCAAAGCCCCGGCTTCAAATAGTTGCCGGGTGCGTTCCAGATTGTCCGCTGCATTTTTTAACTCCAGTTGAGTCCGGTCTACAGCCGCCTGAGCGGCTGATATTGAAGCTGTGGTTTGGTTTAATTGCGAACGGGTATCAGATATTTGAATGGTCAGGTCCAGGTTTTCCAATATCACCAGCGCTTGTCCTTTTTTCACCCGCTGGCCGTTCTCCACCGGCACCCGGATGATTTTAGCATTCTGGGCAGCTTGCAGGTCGTATTTAGTGGCGGACTGAACATAACCGGTATCCTCCACAGCCTGAATTATATCACCTGTCCCGACCTGAACCGTTTCCGCCTCAATGCCGCCGTTCTTAACCATTATTATAGCTGCTAACGCTAATATTATCATAATGCCTAGTAGCAGTAATATCTTTTTTCTTTGTTTGACCACCGGCTTCATAATCTACCCCCCCGTTAATCCTTATTCTTCAATACTTCTACCAATTGAAGCTGTTTGACACCTCTAACCGCCAGCAGGTGGGCAACGATGATGAAGAAAAAACTGCCCAGCACAGCATATACATAAGTAGCCGGGTAAATGATTACCGGCAAGCTGTACAAGTCTGTGCTCACCGCACCAATATAGCCCTTAACCATCAAATAGCCGAAAGGCAGTCCCAGGGCCACTCCCAGCAGGGATTGCAGCAGATTTTCCTTCAGTAGTATACCTGAGACATCTTTTATCGAAAAGCCCAGTACCCTGAGCGAAGCCATTTCCCTCTGTCTTTCAGAAAAACTGATCACCGAAGAGTTATATACTATAGCAAAGCCCAGCAGCAGGGCAAAGAAAACCAGTATAGAAATTGAGTAAACCGTGGCCTCCATATTATTGTTGAAATTGTCCAGTTCCTTTTGGCGGCTAAGAATGGATGACACAGCAGTCATCTCCTCCAGTTCCGCTTCCAGCCCGGCGCTTAATGCAGGATCTATCTTCAGCATCACTCCGGATACCAGTTGTCTCTCCTGCAGCAATAAATTGGCCTGTTGCAGGGAAACGAAACAACCGCCTCCCACTAGCTGATTACTAATGCCCATGATTTTAACCGGAGTCTGCCTGGAAGGACCAATGCCCAGCAACGTTTCCACTTCCACCATATCGCCGACCTTTGCTCCCAGTTTGTTCGCTGTCCTCTGGCTGATCAGCAGGCCTTCCCCGGGCACTTCAATAGAGTGCTCGTGCTGATCCGACAGCTTCTTTAAAGTGGTTCCGGGATTTAATCCTGTTATAGCATCATCTTCGCTTCTACCGCTGAACTTGATCCTAACCGGCACCTCCAGCAAGGGTTCCGATTTTTGTACGCCTTCTATGCCCTCTATATTTAAAAGTTCCCTTTCATTTACCGGTGCAGCAAAGCGTACCAAGTAATCATAACGCTGGTTTTGGTAAAAATGTTTATTTATCATGTAGTTAACGGCATCAAGAGTGAATAAGGACACTACCAGCATACCTACGGCAAAAACTACGCCTACCATAGTAATGCCGAAGCGGCTCCGGTTCCGGGCAGCAGAACGAATGCTCATTTTCCAGGCAATATCCAGCCGGCACCACAGCCATGACCAGTTCTCAATCAATGTCTTAGCGCCACCTTTGGGAGGCTCAGGATGCATAGATTCGGCCGGGCTAATAGTTACCACACTGCGGCAAGCGGTCAAACCGGCCAGGATGCTAATGCCAATACTAAGGACAAAACCGTAGACAATAGCCTGGGTATTAACAGCACCAATGTTAGTGGGCAGGTTGAAATACATTGCATAAGCCTGGGACATGACTGAAGACAGAGTTAGGCCCAACAGCGTTCCTAAAAGGGCACCGCATAAAGCCACCAATACCGCATACCCGGTATAATGCAGGATAACTTGCCAACTGCGGTAACCCAGCGCCTTCATGATCCCGATTAGCAAGCGCTGAGCGCGAACCATACGGCTTAATATGACGAACTGAATGGCCGCGGCGATGCCCAGAAAAATAGCCGGCATAAAGCGTGATGATGCCCTCAAACCATCCAGTTCCGCCTCCAGCATGGCGTTGCTGAGCTGTTGTTTGCGGGGGTAACTAGCCAAGTTGCCATAGGGCTCCAGCACGTCTTCGACCTGCCTGGCTACACGATCAGCGTCAGCACCCGGGACCAGGGTTATCAGCACCTGGTTTATCTGACCCTTTAGATTTAGTATTTCCTCCGCCCTTTCCCGGGATATCATAATAATACCGAAGGTCTTGGGATCAGGCAACAGAGTACCGGCGTCTTTCATTAGATAAATAAATTCAGGCCCGGTGGCAGTGCCCACCACGGTTAGAGGAACAGCCTTTCCCTCGGCCACTATAGTGACAGTGTCCCCATAGTCCAGTAGGTTACCTTTAGCATATTGGGGGTCCACTAATATCTCGATATCCCCGGTGCGGGTATGCTCCCCGGGCTGTGCAGCTACTGTTTCGGCCGCAAAAAAACGCCCGGTGAGCAGTTGCAGACTGTTAATTTCATATTCCACGGGCGTTGTATAGCTGGTTAGGCGGGCGGTGGCCCGTTTATTGAAGTCATTGACCAAGGAAACATCCTTTTGGATACGCCCTTTTACTCCCCTCACCCCGGGAATGGTTTCAATTTGTTTAGTCACCTGCTGAGGGGCTTTTACAACATGAAAGTAATAGTCCGCAAAGTTTCTGTCCAGATAAAACTTTTCCTTGGAGGCATTTAAATTATAATAAGCTGTAGTCATGCCTATGTAAACAGCTATGCCTACCGTAACCACCGCCACCACGGCGATGAACTGCCCTTTGGTCCTGCTGATAGTGCGCCATAATTTATTGTTCAGCGTGCTCATTACCACTCAATCCTTTCCGGTGGCAATGGAGCAGTGTTTTCCTTGATATCGGCTATGGCACCGTCCCGCATGCGCACCACCCGGTGGGCCATGTCCCCAATAGGAGTATTATGGGTAACAATCACCACCGTGCTGCCATGATCCTGATTGATTTTTACCAGCAGGGCAAGAATGAGTTTTCCAGTCTGATAATCTAGAGCGCCGGTAGGTTCATCACATAGCAGGAGGCGCGGATTTTTCACCGCCGCCCGGGCTATGGATACACGTTGTTGCTCACCACCGCTCATTTGCGAGGGAAAATGATCCATCCGATCGGCCAGACCCACATCTCTGAGCACATTTTGCACATCCAACGGCTGATCCACTAAATCAGCTGCCAATTCTACATTTTCCCTGCCCGTCAGGTCAGGTATCAGGTTGTAAAACTGAAACACAAAACCAATTTCGTTTCTTCTGTAACTGGTTAGCCGGTGATCACTGGCCTGGCTGAGATTTTCGCCCAAAAAAAGCATTTCCCCGGTGGTGGGAAGATCCATGCCGCCCATGATGTTAAGAAGGGTGCTTTTGCCCGAACCGCTGGGGCCCAAAATCACCAGGATTTCCCTCTTGAAAACATCCAGGGAAGTTTCCCTGAGGGCATTAACCGTTACTTCGCCCATATGGTATGTCTTGGTAACCCGGTCAAGCTTCATGAGTACATCCATGATTATACTTCACGCCCTTCAATGTTCTGGCCACTTATTATCTCATATTCTGAATTTATTGAATTTTACCTGCTTACTTATTTTTGTATTTTTTAACAAGTAAGTTATGCATAACCAGCCAGCATAATATTCCTTTCCATAATTCAGACCTTATCACTGAAAAATATTCCTTTAATAAAATTCAAAGATAAATACGGTAGCCAGGTTATCTCATTACTCTGGTTATAAGCAATAAATATTTAACAGGTATAGCAAATGCATTTCAGTATATACTAGCACATAACTTGCTAAACCCTAAATCATCTTTAAAAACCCAAAGGAGGTAGGCTAATCATGGCCAGAAGGCGCGGCGGCGGCATTATGTCGGACAAGCTGAAAATGGAGTTAGCCGAGGAACTTGGGGTTGCCAATATTGTTCGTGCAGAAGGCGGTTTCGGCAGCGTTTCTTCAAGAGACTGCGGCAATTTAGTCCGCCTTGCTATACAAAAGGCAGAACAGTCAATGATTTAGGGAAGCAGGTTAGGGGATGCGCTATATAGCGCATCCTTTTTTTGCAACAGATTGCGCCACATAACACACACTTTAACTTCAGTAACAATGAGTTGTAAAAAGTTTAAATCCCATCTCTCCGCTGAAAACCCCTGTTTTCTCAGAACAGGGGTCCTTCTTTACGAATCTAATGGCATTGACGTACTAATTATTATTAACCCTGCTCACAGTCATGGCGACCAGGCATACTTGCTTGCGGATCATTACTATTTGCCGTATTTCCGCCGTTAGCAAAGCGAAAAACTTTTCCCTCCCAGGTTCTAATCAACACGTTATCCTTTTCCAGAGATAACAAGTATTGGGGAAGCAATGGTGTTTTACCGGCACCACCCGGCGCGTTGATAATATACCAAGGCACGGCTAATCCCGATGTGTAACCGCGTAAGTTTTCCATGATTTCCAGACCTTCTTGAATGGTGGTTACAAAATGGTTTGTACCTTTAACTGGCTTGGCATGAAAAATATAATACGGGCGAACATGTATTTTTAGCAGCTCTTGGTTTAATTTTTTCATTATATGAGGGTCATTGTTAATTCCTTTAAGTAACACCGCTTGATTGCCCAGAGGAATACCGGCTTTAGCCAACATCCGGGTAGCCTTTAACGCTTCCCGAGTAACCTCCATGGGATGGTTGAAATGAGTATTTACATAAATAGGATGATGTTTCTCCAGCATATCACAAAGCTCGGGGGTAATGCGCTGGGGCATGGTTACCGGCACCCGGGTGCCAATACGCTTTATTTCCACATGTTCAATGTTGTCCAGTTCGGTCAATATCCAATCCAACCAGCCGTCTGATAAAGTCAGCGGGTCACCGCCTGTAATCAGTACATCCCGCACCTCGGGATTTGCCCGGATATAATCAATAGAAGCCTTAATATCCTCCACCGATGCAGGACTATCCACTTCACCAATATTGCGCCTGCGCTGGCAGTGACGACAAAACATGGCACACTGGTTAGTCACATTAATAATCAGACGGTCTGCATACCGGCGAGTAATCCGTGGTGCCGGCGAAGTATATTCTTCAGCCATGGGGTCTTCTTTACCCCAACTGTCACGCATTTCCAAAATGCTCGGTATGCCCTGCATTTTCACCGGACAACCGGGGTTGTCTGCCTGCATAAGGCTTAAATAATAGGGCGATACTGCCCAGCGAAATTTTTTGCTGACAAATTCAATTTGCCCGGCTTCTTCATCGCTCAGAGGTAAAAGCTGACTTAATTTTCTAACATCGCTTATTCTATTGCGCATCTGCCAGCGCCAATCATTCCAATCCGATTCCGTAGCACCAAAATAATCCAGTATTTTACTTTTCCTGGCCTGGTTTTGCTCCTCTAATTTAAATCCTGTAGGAATATGTTCAACAGCCTCCAAGTAACCTTCTATACGATGCTTTAGTTCTTGCGCTCTCCCCAGAGCCACTTGACGTTTATCATTATCCGGGTGCGTTGTTAGATTCTTTTTGTTGATTAAACTTTCCATCGAGCCACCTCCATTTTGTTATTTAATTATAAAAATGATAAAATTTTGCAGACACATCATTAAAAATAACAAGTTGTTTGTTTTTGAAAAATAGTTCTCTTTCATTATATCAATTATTGGTATGGTTGAAAAGTATTTTACGTTATTAAGTATTATAAACCAAAAAAAGAAATTGCCCGGCAAACTTCAATTGACCATTGTATTTTATAAACACCACTTTAACCACCTAAATATGTATAAAATGCGTAAAACAATTCAGCTGTAAGCCCGGCTTTTCCTTTAAATATCGGAAAATTAATAGTACAACTGTCACAAATTATAAGTCTGATGTGTTATATTTTTAAGCCTTAAAACAGGAGGTGAATTGTTCTATTTATTTTAAAATAAGGGGGACACTTTCTTGCTTATTAAGACAATGCGCCGGGTAACTATTTTAGCAATGTTACTACTCTTTACATTGTGTTCAGCTGCCTATGCTGCCGACAGCTCGGATTTGTTGGATGTTTTACCAGGAAAACCGGGCGACGTTTTAACCAGGTCTGAATTTTGTGCCATGCTGGTTAAAGCAGCTAACTTGCAACCTGCCGGCCAGGTAGCTCAATGGCCGGCCGACGTAAAGGCTGACGCCTGGTATACAAACAGCTTCCAAACCCTATTATCCACAAATATCTTAAGAGGATTTTTAGACGGCAAAGTTAAGCCCGACCAACCCATCACCCAGGCCGAAGCCACAGCTTTTATAGCCAGGGCACTTGGCCTGCCCCAAAAAGTATTACCCCGGGAAACAAGCCAATTATCAATTCCTGGCAGTCACTGGGCATTTACCAACTATAGCTGGATGGTTAGTGAAGGTTTATTAACCCAGGTGGATGCCAAAAAAGTTTTAACCCCTCAAGAAGGTGCTGGTCTGCTTGCCAATGTATTTGGAACAGCGGAGCAGTGCCGGGAAATAACCGACAAGATGGAGACAGCCAATAAGAGCATTACCAGCATGCGTATGTCCGGAAAAATGGATATGCAAATGAACATGAGACAGGTTGGGGAAGCCAAGGACATGCCTTCCAGCATAAGAACCACAGCAAGCATGGAAACTGAACTGGTCATGGACAAAGGGATGCATACCGTTATGGAAACCTCTATGTCACCAGGCGAGAACCTGCCACAGGAAGCCTTCACCATGGAACAGTACATGACCCATGACGGTATGTTTATGAGTATGCCGGATCCAGAGACAAAGCAAGTTACCTGGACAAAAATACCCAGTGATGTATTCCCCAATATGATGGACTTACTGAAACAGCAAACCAACCCAATACCGGAAGAAATTAAAAACATGTTCCACTACAGATATTTAGGTGAAGAAAAGCTGGCGGGAAAAGAAGTAATTAAACTGGCGTACTATGGTGAGATTAAAGACCTGACTAAAATGATAGCCGCTCTTGGTCAACTAGGTGGTCAACTACAACAAAGCCTTGATCAAACTCAGGGAATGCTGCAATCATTTAGTTACGCCGGCACTATGTATGTCGACAAAAAAACTTATTTGCCATTAAAAGCCAGTAATGATTCCATAGTCACTTACGCTGCCGAGTTTCAGGGGCAGCCAATGCCCATTGAAACAATGCAGGTTAACTATGATTTCACATATAGTGACTATAACGCCCCCTTGAATATAGAACTGCCGAAGGAAGCCCTCAATGCAAAAGAACTTTCATTAACTGCGCCCGACATTGCAGACAGCAAAACTGAGTAACCGGCCAATAAATAATAGACTATCGCAATAAATCGCCCAGACCCTATCAAGTACAATTTTTTTAACTAAGCCCTTCCCTCAGGAAGGGCTTTTGAATTGCCGGACCATGCATAACAAAGTAACATGTAACAAACTTGCTCTCATTACACATGAGTACACACTATTGAGGTCGTCCCGGTTATTCGGGTTTAACTCAATACTTTAAATGGCTATACTTTCACCTTTCAACACCCGGCACCAGTTATTTTATTTCATCCAAAATGGCTGCCACCGCGGCAGCGCGGTCCAAAGCCTCGGTCACCGGGCGTCCCACCACCAGGTGACTGGCACCTGCTTGAACGGCCTCTCCCGGTGTCATTACCCGGCGCTGGTCGCCCAGCTGCGCTCCGGCCGGTCGGATGCCGGGGGTGATAATTTTAAAATCCTGCCCACAGGCTTGACGCACCAGCTTAATTTCCCGGGGGGAACAAACCACCCCATCTAAACCCGATACCTGAGTCAGCAGTGCCCAGGAACGTACTCGTTCTGCAATTTCCCCCGCAAAACCCATTTCTCCTTGATAAGTTTCACGGTCTATACTGGTAAGCACGGTCACCGCCACAACCATCGGAGCCGGTAAGCCCAACCGGTCGGCTTCTTCCCGAGCGGATGCGCTCGCGGCCCGCATCATGGCACTCCCCCCCGAGGCGTGTACATTGATTATCGAAGCCCCGGAACGCACCAGCACTCGGGCAGCCTGGCCCACGGTATTTGGTATATCGTGCAGTTTTAGATCCAGAAAAACTTGCGCCCCCGCAGCCACTATCTCTTGAACGATCCCGATCCCTGCCCCGTAAAATAATTCCATGCCTACTTTAAAAAATCCCACGTGTCCGGCCAGCTCACTTACCAACTCCAACGCCTTTTCCCGGCTGTCCACGTCCAGGGCCACGATTAATTTATCCTTTGACAAGCCTTATCACTCCTTGCTAGGAAGAAATAAACCAAAGTGCACTTAAACTTTAATTCTCCCCGGTGTACCGCTGGGCCAAGCCAACCAGTTCACTTATATCTGTAAAACCATGATTGCTCATATATTGCTCAATACCTTCCACCACATCCAGGGTAGCCCGGGGATTAACAAAATTTCCGGTACCCACCGCCACCGCCGTAGCGCCGGCCAAAATAAACTCCAGAGCATCCCGGGCTGTCATAATTCCTCCCATTCCCAGTATGGGCGTAAGGGGCAAGGCCCGGTGCACTTGCCAAACTGCCCGTACTGCCACAGGGCGTACTGCCGGGCCGCTTAAACCGCCGGTAATATTACCCAGCACCGGCCTGCGCCTGTCCACATCGATAGCCATGCCCAGCAGGGTATTTATCATAGAAAGCGCGTCTGCGCCGGCCCCGGCTACCGCCTCGGCCATAGCTACCAAATCTGTTACATTGGGAGATAGCTTGACGATTACGGACAAACCGGTAGCAGCCTTGACCGCCCGGGTTACTTCGGCCGCCGTGTGAGGATCACTGCCAAACTGAATACCACCTTTTTTAACGTTGGGGCAGGATATATTGACCTCCAAACCGGCCACCCCGGGAACTCCATCCAGACGCCGCGCTACCTGTGCATAATCCTCCACCGTATCGCCGGCAATGTTTATAATCACCGGCACACCCAGCCCGGCCAAACGGGGCATGATTTCCTCCGCCACGCGCTCTACACCGGGGTTCTGCAGCCCAATGGCATTGAGCATCCCCGAAGGTGTTTCAGCAATACGCGGCGGTGAGTTACCCAAGCGGGGTTTAAGTGTAGTACCTTTCACCGTAATCGCCCCCAGCCTCTGCAGAGCAACGTAGGGCTGGTATTCCAAACCAAATCCGAACGTGCCGGAAGCCGTAGTCACAGGGTTTTTCATAACAATGCCGCCTAGATTTACCCCTGTATTCATTACAAGAGCACCTCCCCGACCGCAAACACCGGCCCATCAACACAAGCATGCCGGTATGTTTCTATTCCGCCGGTGTCCTTTACCCGGCAAACGCAGGACAGGCAGGCACCAACGCCGCAAGCCATTCTTTCTTCCACCGACACCTCACCCGGCACCCCGGCGTCACGCAACATATCACACAGCGACTTTAACATAGGTAAAGGGCCACAGGCAAAAACAAAATCTGTTTTCTGTTGAAGTTCCTCCGCCAGCAAATCGGTGACCAGACCCCGGTAACCGCCCGAACCATCATCCGTAGCCACGCGCACATTAAAACCCAATACTTTGGCAGCGTCAAGAATCAGTAGTTGATTAGCAGTTCGTGCACCGAGCAGCACCATAACTTGCTGAACACAGCCCACCCGGGCTAGTTCCTGCAATAAAAAATACAGCGGCGCAGCTCCAATGCCACCACCCACCACGACAAGGCGCGGGTTAGAACAATCAAGACCGGCCTGCTCCCCGGTAAACACCGTGAACCCGCGGCCCAAAGGCCCCATTATATCAATAAAACCATCCCGGCGGCCGGCCAGCCAAGCAGTGCCTTTACCCACCACCTGAAACATTATTTTTACCCTCCCGGATTGCCGGTCAACGGAATGAATGCTTATTGGTCGGCGCAGCAGCGGGTCGCTGCCCTCTCCGCAGCGGATATGTAAGAACTGCCCGGGCATGGCCCCCCGGGCTAGGGACGGGGCCAAAAATTCAGTGACCCATATACCGGGCGCGGTCTCCCGACAACCGGTTATCTCCGCCTGCACTAACTGGGACATAAAATGGTTACCCCCTGTATTTAATAATCCATGCTTATGATTGTATCGCACAAAACATAAACTGTAAATTTATTGGTGCTTGAGAGTTTTATATAAATAGTAATATCTCCAACTAAGCAAAGCAGATTAACTTTACTCTAGTTTTTCCTCAAGTTCATGAACATTTAATAACTATATAGTATACTATAAAAATGAATGGAGGTATTGCGTATGTCGGATAAAGAGCTCGCCATAAACGCACTAATTCAAATAATTCGATCCAACAACGAAAAAGCTGAAAAGAACCAGGAGCTAAAAGATTGGTTCAACAACTTGAACCTGGACCTGATGCTAGCCGTGGAATCATTGCGGAGAAGCGATTAAATCAGGTCTTTTTTCCCTCAACCTAATCCGGGCTAAGGCCCGATTATGATAAGCCCCGAATGGAATAAATGTTCCGTTCGGGGCTAAGTATAAACAAAACCGCCATGCCATAACTTTTCAACTTTTAATACCCGGTACCATATTCCTGCAGCGGCACCAGCGGGAAATCAGGACCTTCCTTGATATCACCCAATACTTCCAGGATGGCCCTAGCAGTGTCCAAGGAGGTCAGGCACGGCACGGCCAGCTCTACGGCGGCCCGCCGGATCACAAAGCCGTCCCGTTCGGGGGCTTTGCCCCTGGTCAGGGTATTGATCACTAGATGAATATCCCCCTGGCGCAGCAGGTCGGCAATGTCAGGGGAACCTTCCCGCACCTTGTTCACTCGCGTCACTGTCACCCCGTGTTTTTCCAGGTAGCAAGCCGTACCGGTAGTGGCAAATATATTGTAACCCAAACTGCTGAAGCCCTTGATAATGGGCAGCATCTCTTCCTTATCTTTATCGGCCACCGTCACCAATATGTTGCCCTGCCGCTGGAACACCACGCCTGAACCCAGCAGCGCCTTATACAAAGCCACCGGATAGCTGGCATCCACACCCAGCACCTCGCCTGTAGACTTCATTTCGGGCCCCAGAGATATATCTACCTGCAGTAGTTTAGCGAAGCTGAACACCGGAGCCTTGACCCCCACCAGCTTGCCCTCAGGATATAGACCGCCTTGGTACCCCAGATCTTTAAGCTTTTGGCCCATGATAATCTTGGTGGCCAGGTTAATCATGGGTATACCAGTGACTTTACTCATATAAGGCACGGTACGGCTAGCCCGGGGGTTGACTTCAATTACATAGATCTGGCCGTTATAGAGCACATACTGAATGTTGATCATCCCCCGCACATCCAGCTCCAAAGCCAACTTGGTGGTATAGTCAACGATTTGTTCCTGCACCGTCCGGTCCAGGTGATAAGCGGGATAAACGGCAATACTGTCCCCCGAATGAACCCCGGCCCGCTCCACGTGTTTCATAATCCCGGGAATAAGTACCGTTTCCCCGTCGGCAATGGCGTCCACTTCAATTTCCTCGCCCAGAAAATATTTATCCACCAGCACCGGGTGTTCCGGAGTCAGCTTAACCGCCGTTGCCATATAGTTTCTCAAATCATCAATATTATCAACGATTTCCATGGCCCGCCCGCCCAACACATAAGAAGGGCGCACCAGCACCGGAAAACCGATATTGCCGGCAATTTCCTCGGCATGAACTAGTGAAAAGGCGGTACCCCCCGGCGGTCTGGGTATATCCAAACGGCTAACCAGGTCGTCAAAACGCTCGCGGTCCTCAGCCCGGTCAATACTATCCAGAGAAGAGCCCAAAATATTGAAGCCGGCCTTATCTATATGCTCCGCCAGGTTGATCGGCGTCTGGCCGCCAAACTGTACAATTACGCCTGCAGGTTTTTCCTTCTCCAATATATTTATGACATCTTCGGGCAGCAGCGGTTCAAAATACAGCCGGTCGGCAGTGTCAAAATCGGTACTGACAGTTTCCGGGTTATTGTTGATAATAATGGCCTCGTAGCCCATCTCCTTTAATGCCCACACCGAGTGCACCGAGCAGTAGTCAAATTCGATGCCCTGCCCGATTCGGATGGGACCGCCGCCCACCACAACTACCTTGCGATTATTCGTAGGTTTGGCCTCATCCTCGGTATCATAGCAAGAATAGTAGTAAGGTGTGACGGCCTCGAATTCCGCAGCGCAAGTATCGACCATTTTATAAACCGGCTCAATGCCGTACCCTTTGCGCAGCGCCCGTACCTCATTTGCCGCAATACCCACAGCCTGAGCCAGATAAGCGTCCGCCATACCCATTTCCTTGGCTTTCCTGAGCAGCTCTGCTGATAAAGACGTCCGGCATCCACGATGCAGATGATTTTCCAACTGCACCACATTATATATCTTTTGGATAAAGAAGCGGTCAATTTTAGTCAAGTTAAATACATGGTCAAAAAGCATGCCCCGGCGCAGCGCCTCAGCGAGCACAAACAGCCGCTCGTCGCTGGGCTGTGTCAACTTTTGTTCAATTTCCTCCTGGGAAAGCTCCGCCAAACCGGGATAAATCAGTCCCGGCACACCAATTTCCAGGGAGCGAATCGCTTTCAGCAGCGCCCCTTCCAAGGTGCGGTCAATAGACATTACTTCACCGGTGGCCTTCATCTGGGTACCCAGGGACCGGTCAGCCATAGCAAACTTATCAAAGGGCCAGCGGGGGAACTTGATAACCGTATAATCTATCGATGGTTCAAAGCAGGCATAAGTTTTACCGGTCACTGCATTTTTAATTTCATCCAGGTTGAGGCCAATGGCGATCTTGCTGGCCACCTTGGCGATAGGGTAACCTGTGGCCTTGGAAGCCAGAGCCGATGACCGGGACACCCGTGGGTTGACCTCAATGACGTAATATGCATAACTGTTGGGATCCAGGGCGTACTGGACATTGCAGCCACCCTCCACGCCCAATGCGCGGATAATCTTCAGTGCGGCAGTGCGCAGCATCTGGTACTCCCGATCGCTTAAGGTTTGGGCCGGTGCCACTACTACACTGTCGCCGGTATGCACACCCATAGAATCAATGTTTTCCATACTGCAGATGGTTATGCAGTTATTAGCACTGTCCCGCATCACCTCAAACTCAATTTCTTTCCAGCCTACCAGGCTGCGCTCAATGAGTGCCTGGTGAATTATGCTGGCCTTTAAACCCTTGGTGCAAGTACTGACCAGCTCATCCATATTATAAACCATGCCGCCGCCGGTCCCGCCCAGGGTGTAGGCTGGGCGCACCACCAGCGGGAAACCAATTTGCTTGGCAAAAACCACTGCTTCTTCCACAGAACAAACAATAACGCTTTCAGGTACGGGCTCATTGATCCTTTGCATTGTAGACTTGAACAGTTCCCGGTCCTCGGCCCGCTTAATGGCGTCCAGCGGGGTGCCCAGCAACTGTACATTATATTTTTCCAGCACCCCCAATTCAGATAGCTGTAGCGCCATGTTCAATCCCACCTGACCGCCCAGGGAGGGTAAAAACCCGTCAGGCTTTTCTTTTTCAATGATCCGGGTGACAAATTCAGGAGTAATGGGCTCGATATAAATCCGGTCGGCCATATTGGCATCGGTCATGATAGTGGCCGGATTGCTGTTAATCAGCACCACTTCCAGCCCTTCCTCCCGAAGCGACCTGCAGGCCTGGGTGCCTGCGTAGTCAAATTCAGCGGCCTGGCCGATAATAATAGGACCGGAGCCTACCACTAAAACCTTTTTAATCCCTTTCTTTACTGGCATGTTACTGTCCCTCCCCGCGCATCATATCCATAAATTTATCGAATATATAATCGGATTCCTGCGGTCCCGGTGATGCTTCGGGATGGTACTGTACCGCAAACAAAGGCAAGTGTTTGTGACGAATGCCTTCCACTGTGTTATCGTTTAAATTTATATGGCTGATTTCAATATCCAAGCCTTTTAGTGACTCCTCATCAACAGAAAACCCGTGATTGTGCGAGGTAATGTAGACTCTGCCGGTACGCAAATCCTTCACCGGGTGATTGGCACCACGATGACCAAACTTCATTTTATAGGTTTTGGCACCCAGGGCCAGCGCCATCACCTGGTTACCCAGGCAAATGCCGAACAGGGGGTACTTGCCGATAATAAACCGGGTGGTAGATATAGTAACCGGCACATCTACGGGGTCGCCGGGGCCGTTGGAAATCAACACCCCGTCCGGGGCAAGTTGGTCGATTTGCCCGGGGGTAATGTCAGGTGGCACCACGATTACCGCACAATCCCGCTCCTTGAGCTTTCGTATAATATTTTGTTTGGAACCCAGGTCAATAAGTATGACCCTGGGGCCCTGGCCTTCAATTGTATAGGACTCTTTGACGGCTACATCGGCCACTAATTTTTGGCCGCTCAGGTACGGGCAGGTTTTAGCCTTCTCTACAAGTTGAGCAGTGTCCACCGCGCCGGTGGCGATAACACCACGCATGGTTCCGTAACTGCGCAGGTGCCGGGTAAGCGCCCTAGTATCCACCCCACTGATCCCCGGTACTCCTTCCCGGGCTAAAAAGTCACCAATGCGGTAACCGGCCCGCCAGTTACTGGGATGGCCACATGCCTCCTTGACCACAAAGCCTTTAATAAAGGATTTTTTGGCTTCGAAGTCATCGCGGTTGATGCCATAATTACCAATTAGTGGGTAAGTCATCACCACTATCTGACCGCAATAAGAAGGGTCGGTTAATATTTCCTGGTAACCGGTCATACCGGTGTTAAACACAACCTCACCCCATTGCTCCCCTGTGGCACCAAATGACCGGCCAGTAAAAAGGGTCCCGTCTTCAAGAGCTAAAAAGGCTTTCAAAACGCATCACCTCCGCAGTTTTTTCAATTACACCTGGGCCTATAGTATTTTAACGCTTGTTGAAAAGATTGGTAACCTATGCGTTAGTTACGCAGCATATATACAAAGGCCTGACCTTATAGTAATTACCGGTAGCCCTTGCAGGGTGCGACCGGCAAAGGGAGTATTTTTACCCTTTCCGACAAACTGTTCGGGATCCACCGTTTGCGTAAATACGGGATCTATAATAGTAATATCCGCCGCGCTTCCCTCGGTCAAAGTGCCCCGGTCAACGCCAAGTATGCGGGCCGGGTGCTGTGATAATTTAGCCACCGCCTGCAAAGGAGTAAGTATGCCGGTATGCACCAGTTCCGTCCAAACTAGCCCCACCGCAGTTTCCAGCCCCACCAGACCAAAGGGAGCCAAATCGAATTCCACGTTCTTTTCGTCAAAAGTATGGGGAGCGTGATCGGTGGCGATTACATCAATTGTGCCATCCGCCAGCCCTTCACGCAGTGCCTCTACATCCTTTTCCCCGCGTAGCGGAGGGTTAACTTTTGCAGCAGTATTGTACCGGGTCACTGCCCGGTCGGTTAAAGTGAAATGTTGCGGCGTCGCCTCCGCGGTGACAGGATAACCCTGTTTTTTGGCCTCACGGACCAGCGCCACTGAACCCGCAGTGCTTATATGAGCAATGTGCAGCGGGCAGCCGGTTTCGGCTGCCAGTATAATGTCCCGGGCCACCATAACCTCTTCGGCTGAGGCGGGAATCCCTTTCAGCCCCAGTATTGTGGAATTATATCCCTCGTGCATTACTCCCCCTGCGGCCAAGGTTTGATCTTCACAATGGGAAATCACAGGAGCATCCAACATCTTGCAGTACTGCATGGCCCGGCGCATCAGCCCGGCATCGGACACCGGCCGGCCATCGTCGGAAAAGGCCACCGCCCCGGCATCCCGCATGTCACCCATTTCGGCCAGCTCCTCACCACGGCTGCCTCTGGTGATAGCACCAATGGGGTAGACATTAACCCGGCCTTCTTCGGCCGCCCGCTTGCAGATGAACTCAATAATAAAACGGTTGTCTGCCACCGGATTGGTGTTTGGCATGCAAGCCACGCCGGTATAACCACCCCGGGCCGCCGCCGCAGTGCCGGTGGCAATGGTTTCCTTGGCCTCATAGCCCGGCTCCCGCAGATGCACATGCATGTCTATAAAACCAGGCGCCACTATCTTGCCTGCAGCGTCAACTATTTCTGTGCTTTTATCCGGTTCAAACCGGGCGCAGATGATACCGTCCTGCACATATACATCAGTCGTCTCATCCCTGCCCGAAGCAGGGTCTAATAAACGTCCGCCTTTAATAATCAGCTTCACTGTGAGCACCTCCTCCGGTAAGCAGGTACAGCAAGGCCATACGCACCGCCACCCCATTGGTTACCTGTTCTTCAATTACCGCCGCAGGTCCGTCGGCAATATCATGAGTGATTTCCAGCCCGCGATTCAAAGGCCCGGGATGCATGACCAGTACATCCGGCCGGGCCAAGGCCAGGCGTTCCCGGTTCAGCCCATACAGCCGGGAGTATTCCCGCAAGCCCGGGAACAGGCCCTGCTGCTGCCTTTCCTTTTGGATGCGCAGCATAATAATTACATCCGCGCCCACCAGAGCCTCTTCTAGCCGGTAAAACACCTGGGCACCGGTTTGGGCAAGTCCGGGTGGCATCAGCGTGGGCGGCCCGCAAACTCGCACCTTGGCCCCCAGTTTAGTGAATCCCCAGATATTCGAACGAGCCACCCGGCTGTGCAAAATATCTCCCACGATGACCACATTAAGACCGGCTATTTCCCCACGGTGCTCCCGTACCGTGAAAAGATCCAGTAGTGCCTGAGTAGGATGTTCGTGAGCTCCATCCCCTGCGTTAATCACTGCTGCCTTTACCATTTTGGCCAGTAAGTTCGGTGCCCCGGACATAGGGTGGCGCAGCACAATCACATCAGCACCCAGCGATTGGATGGTCCGGGCGGTGTCATATAAACTTTCACCCTTGGCCACACTGCTGGCGGAAGTGGATATGTTGATACAGTCTGCACTCAGGTACTTGGCCGCCAGTTCAAAAGAACTGCGGGTGCGAGTACTGTTTTCGTAAAAAAGGTTCACTACCGTACGCCCCCGCAGCGTGGGTACTTTTTTAATTGGCCTGGATATAACTTCCTTCATGGGCACGGCCGTGTCCAGCAAAAAGTTGACTTCATCAGCAGTCAGCTCTTTTAGTTCCAACAAATCCTTGTATTTATACAATCTAAGTGAACCCCCTCCCCAATAAATAAGCCTCCCCGGTTTTTGAAAAACCCGGCGGAGGCCGACTGAGCTATTACACAGGGAAATGCTCACATAATCCCCATTAGTGCTTGAAGCTCTCCCTTGCCAGCCTCACGGGACCGCTTAAAAGGAGCCAAACTTTATGTTTTTTCCATGATCAATACTTCGTCCACACTATCTATTTCCACCAAGTGCACTTCCACCAGCTCAAGGCGGGCTGTAGGCACATTTTTACCGACATAGTCTGCCCTGATAGGCAATTCTCGATGCCCCCGGTCTATAAGTGCCGCCAATTGAATATTCCTTGGTCGCCCCAAATCCATAATAGCGTCCATAGCCGCCCGGATAGTACGACCGGTATACAAAACATCGTCCACCAGCACCACTTTTTTCCCTTCTATGGAGAAGTTCACATCAGTTTGCCGTACAACCGGCTGGTAACCCAAGGTAGACAAATCGTCCCGGTATAGTGTAATATCAAGCACTCCCACCGGCACCTGACTACCTTCAATCTCCTTGATTTTCTCAGCCAGTCGCCTGGCCAGAGGTACACCCCGCCGCCTAATGCCAATTAGCACCAAATTATCCGTACCCTTATTGCGCTCAATAATTTCGTGGGCGATACGGGTCAGGGCACGCCTGATACCATCTTTATCAATTATTCGGGTCTTTTCCCTCAATACTGGCAAGGACAATACCCCCCGTTTACAAATAATAGCATTAAAAAAACCTGTCTATCCGGCAAGAGGGCATAGACAGGCACATTAATCCTGCTTTACACTATGTATCCTTACCGGTCTCACGGGACCGATTTTAAGGTGGTTTTTAACCTAAATAATTTTATCAAAAAGAAATGAAGGCGTCAACGGTTTTTGCAGCCCATTCTCTCCAAATTTTCACGTTTCCATCGTCTTACCTTCGACGCTTTGCTACTTCCAGAAAACATAGTTTATCAAACCAAAAGAACGATTTGCCGGCACCTGAAGGTAATAAGGTACGATACCGATATAGCCGGTGCCGTTAAGTTGGGCCAGGTGTTGAAAGTTAAATGACACAGGGAAAATGGGTAATATTAAAGTTTGTTAATACCTAAAAAAATCAAGGCCACCCCCACCATTATAGAGACCATGCCCAAGAATGACACTTTGCCGGCCAATCCCACCAGTCCCAAGGTGGTAACAATAATCAGCACGGTGGGACCAACCATGGCCAGTACTGCATTAATTTTAAAGGCAGTCTCCACTTTATTAAAATGTAGCATTAACATGGCCGCTGTAAATTCAATGGTCGCCGATAAAAACCGCATGGCTGCCATAGAAAAAACAATTTTATCAAATAAAAAAAACATTATTTCCCACCCCCGATTATTTACTATCTTTTCTTATGCGGGGACAGGCATTAAAATGCATAGCACTTTAAATCACGAGGTAAAATATCGGTGTTCAAGAAAGGATGTGGATCACCATGGGGGCGAAAGCCGGAACCGCCGCACTGGCCGCTATTGCCGGCGTGCCGTTTATTATGGTGCTGGGCAATTCCATGCTTATACCGGTACTGCCGCAATTACAGGAAGCGCTAAACCTCAGCGAGTTAAAAGTAAGCATGGTCATCACCGCATTTTCCATACCAGGCCTGCTCATACCACTAGCCGGCTTTTTATCCGATCGCATCGGCCGTAAGAAAGTAATTATTCCCGGTTTGATTTTATATGGCCTTGGCGGGATAATTGCCGGACTGGCTGCAGTATTCCTGCATGAAAGGGCCTATATATGGATTATCAGTGGGCGGATTGTCCAAGGTATCGGTGCTGCGGGCACCACCCCCATCGCCATGGCCCTAACCGGAGACTTATTTGCCGGTCCCAAACGAAGCAAGGCGCTGGGGGTGGTGGAAGCTGCCAACGGTTTTGGAAAAGTACTCAGCCCCGTACTTGGCGCCGCCATCGGCTTGATTGCCTGGTATGCTACTTTTTTATTTTTTCCGGCCATTATTATCCCCATTGCACTGGGCATTTGGTTTTTAGTAAAAGAGCCTAAAAGCAACCGGGCCACTCAAAGCGTAGCCCAGTATGGTAAATCTATAAAAAAAGTTTTTCAAAAGAAATCGGTTTTACTTGCCACAATTTTCTTAAGTGGTATGATTGCCCTGCTTATTCTTTTCGGCATATTATTTTTCCTGAGCGATTACCTTGAAGAAACCGTTGGCCTTACCGGTATCATTAAAGGCGCAGCCCTGGCCGTACCGGTGCTGTTTATGTCCGTTACATCATATATCACCGGCCTGCTCATCAAAAAAAATGTCCGGCTGATGAAGTGGTTGGTGGTAACCGGACTCGGGTTGGTGGCAGTTTCCCTGGCCGCATTAAACATGTACCAGAATATTTATTTTTTCTTTGCCGGCATTTCTATTACCGGGCTGGGTACGGGACTACTTTTGCCCTGTTTAAACACTATCATTACCAGCACCACCGCCACCGAGGAAAGGGGCTTGATCACTTCGATATATGGCAGTGTACGCTTTTTAGGTGTAGCCGCGGGACCTCCTCTGTTCGGCTACCTGATGGGCATAAGTAAAGCCTACATGTACTGGGGCGGTGCCATACTGGCCGGAGTAACAGCAGTGATAGCGTTGTTTTTCATCAGAGTCAAAGACTTGAGCATGGCGAATGCTACGGGACAAGGTCAGCAGCCGCAGCAAGCAAATACCCCGGCAATACAGGCCGTCAAAACAGAGTTTGTATTTAACCCGACCCGTAAACCTCTGTCTGGGGAAAAGGAAAACGCGGGGGATAACAAGTGAAATTAAATCAGAAAGAGTTTGAACGCTTGCAACCAATAAGCAAAAAACATGCACGGTTAACAGCCACAAGCGTTGCGTAACCAAGGCATGTGACTTCCTCATTACTGACTATTTAAATATTTCTTTATTCCGGCAATAAAGGTTTTTGCATTTTGCAAGGACTGTTCAGCATCCTTCCTGCTCACGATATAAAAATCATCATAATCACTTGCTAAACGCAAGTCTTGAGCACTTACAATGATCTTGCGAAATTCCTTCGGTAAAATGCCTGTTTTAACAAAATGAAGGTTAAATAAACTAATTACTCCCGAGTGTTTCCGTGAATCAAGCTCTAAATTAGCTAAAACCGCCCGAGCAGACGATCATGGGCTGACTTTAGCCGGTAAAGGGCTAAATCCTTAGAAGTTTATTGGTCCACAAAGTTTCACCCTCTTCCATAACGTTCATGGCAAAGGGGGCCTTTACAGCTGATAACCGCTGGAACTCCCTAACGTCATAAATATTTAATGAAAAATTGAGGCTATAATCAATACCATCGTCCAGCAAAAAATCATAAAGCCTATCTCGGTCAACTTCATTACGATCACGCACTAAAACCAGCAAATCAATATCAGAATCCTTGGTAAAATTTCCTCGCGCCTTGGAACCATATAAAATTACAGAAACCAGTTGATCATAGCAAACCTTGGCAAGGTGATTAATAACCTTATCAAGTGCAGAAAGTGAATTTTTCATAAGTGACAAGATTCCAACAAAATTATGATTACAAAAATTTATTTTGAATTAAACCAGGAGTCCGCGTATTTCGATGTAATCGGGTAATGGTAATATTCGCCTGACAGGCATTTAATAATCGCCACAATCGCAAAAACAGCGTATACCAGCCCCAATATAGCCAGTGGTATAACCAATAAAAGTCCAATGAGTACCATGCACAGTATCCCCACCGCCACGCCCAGGAGCAGTGATATAATGTGCATGGTCAGCGACTCCCGGGCATGGTGGTTCACAAACTCATCATCCTTCTTTAGTAAATAAACAATTAAAGGCACCAAAATAGGTAAACCCAGGAATAAAGAACCGTGACAAATCGCACCCATAAGTTTGCTTTCCGGTAAAACCAACTCAATTCACCTCCCGCCCAACAGACTAAGGAGCACATTATCCCCAGAGTCACTTTAAACTATCTTATTTCTTATCAGTCAATTAGCACTTAATTTTGAAAATTATGAATCGCTTGGCCTGCTATTAAAAAGTGAGCACCGGCCCGTACTGTTTCAGCCATTTGCGACGAATTTGGTAATCCGGCAGCACTGCTTCCACCAGGCTCCAAAATACCGGGCTGTGATCAAGTCTTTTTAAATGACATAACTCATGCACAATAACGTAATCGATGATACTTATAGGAGCCATCACCAAATGCCAGTTAAAATTTAGATTACCCTTTCCCGAACAACTACCCCAGCGATGTTTTTGCTCCTTAATCCTGATTTTCGCCAATTCAACACCAATGCTATCAGCATACAAATAAATTCTATCTTTTATAATAAAACCAGCTTGCTTTTTATACCATTTTACCAGTGTATTACGAACCGCGACGGCCCGGTCATCTTGATATGCTGCCGGCGGTACCTTGACAAGCATTTGTTGACCATTAATTATTACTGCATTATTTACTATTTTGTCACTAGTATTCACTTTGATTGTAAACCGGTTACCCAAAAAAAAGAATTGCTCACCATCAACAAACAATCTGGGCACGGTACACCCCGCCAAAACCGATAAATAATCTAGCTTTTCTAATACCCAGGTACTTTTATCCTGCATTATGCTACTAATAGTCGAAGCGTTATACTGTAGCGGTGCCGTAACTTGAACACCATCCTTTGCATCAACCACTATTTTTAAGGACGAGGCTAGATTGCTGTATTTAATTGTGTATTCTATCACTCGATCGTCAAATACTAATTGGGGCAAAGCAGGCACCATCTTTCATTTCAGGTCTTTTTTATTTTCTCATTAACTCACAGGGTTGGCAACCCAAGAATACAGTAGTACATCTTAGCCATTATGGCCCCCCTTCCAGCTCAAATACTTACACGTTTTATTGTCTCGTTTTATCTATCTTATTTTCACAAGTCCTACAATTTTTTCAACTAAATTATCATCCAAACATTAATATCAATATCACGTATGTCAATGTTTTTGGATGGATTTAACCACTTGGCTTGAAATATGCAATAGTACCGTTATTTGGTAGGCCAACCCGGTAACCAACTTTAAAAAAATTGAATACCTTCTTACCAAGTGCACAAAAATCCCTTTCCCGGATAAATAACTTAAAGGGGGTGGGCATCCGCATGCGTCCATTCAAGCACGCGTGTAATAACCGGAAAGGGAGATGAAAATTTTGTCCGAATTTGCACAAAACAATTTCTGGCGTGAGGTTATATCCTTCCCGCTGGGCAAGCGGATGGCCAAACCCAGGGACAAGGGGTTGACCATGGTAATCGATAAGGGCATGGGTATTGGAGAAACCCGTGACTTGTTACAAATCAATTATCAGCATATAGATTTTATCAAGCTGGGCTTTGGTACCTCCATGCTTTATGCTGCAGGCACTTTAGAGGAAAAAATACATTTAGTGCGTTCTTATGACGTTGACATCTACCCGGGGGGCACCTTTTTGGAAGTTGCCATAATGCAAAATAAAATTAGAGAATTCCTCGACACTTGCCATCTTTTGGGCTTTACAACCATTGAAGTTAGCGATGGGACAATACCCTTGAGCGGGGAGGTGAGAGAACAAACTATCAGATTGGCTGCAGAAATGGGGTTCAAGATATTGACTGAGGTGGGTAAAAAAGTTAATGGTTCAGAGATCCCTGTAAAAACGCTAGCCAAAATGGCCCTCCGTGATTTGCAAAACGGTGCCTACAAGGTCATCCTGGAGGGCCGGGAAAGCGGTCTAAATGTAGGGCTTTACGATGCCAAAGGTAAAATAGCAGATGATGATTTACAAGTATTTATGAATTATATTGGCGAACCGTCACTGATTATCTGGGAAGCACCACTTAAAATTCAACAGCAGGACCTGATTACCCGGTTCGGTTCGAACGTAAACCTGGGGAATATCCCTGCACAGGAAGTTCTCGCTGTTGAAGCCTTGCGCGTAGGCCTGCGGGCCGATACCCTGAAGTTGGCCATAGCCGATTTGTCCGAAATTTAAGGCAACCAAATATAATTAAATCCATATTATGTTATATATGTACCGGCTTTAAGTATTGTATAACATAATTGTAACGTAACCATTCAGCTTAAGCTGGTAATACAATGGGTAACGGTGGCATATATTTATTAATAATTTGTCCTTGTGAGGCGAAACTATGAATGGAGTACCTCTACTAGTGGCACTTCTCCTGGTAGGTATCATTTCCCGATCCAATTTAATTGCCACCGCTGCCTGCGTATTACTGATTATTAAATTCAGCAACCTGAATTTTATTTTTTCCCTGTTGGAAAAAAGAGGTCTGGAGATAGGCCTGTTATTTTTATTATTAGCAATATTAGTGCCCGTAGCCAGCGGTAAAGTAACTGAAAAAGAATTATTAATTACTTTTACTTCACTGCCGGGCATACTGGCTATCCTCGGAGGAGCACTAGCCACTCATTTAAACGGCGAAGGATTGCGGTTATTACAAATTGACCCGGAAATGATATTCGGTATACTGATCGGTTCAATGATCGGTATTGTTTTTTTCGACGGCGTTCCTGTGGGACCGCTGATGGCGGCCGGACTTACTGCGCTGTTTCTGGAAACGATCCGTTTATTTCAATAGTTTAAATATTGTTTCTACCAATGCCCAACTTTTGCAGAATAGCATTTAGTTCCTCCGGCAAATGTGCCCTGAATTCCAAAAATTCACCACTGCGAGGGTGGACAAAACCCAGCATGTAAGCATGCAAAAACTGCCCCCCCAAACCCCAATGGGGCTTACTTGGCCCATACCTGACGTCTCCCACCAGGGGGTGGCCGATATAAGCCATATGCACCCTGATCTGGTGTGTACGCCCCGTTTCCAGGCGCAGTTTCAACAATGTATAATTACCCGCGCTGCCCAGCACTCGGTAATGGGTCACTGCTGCCTTACCATTACGGTTGGTTACAGCCATTTTCTGCCTGTCACGTGGATCCCTGCCAATGGGCGCATCCACCACACCCCGTTCACTGGCCAGTATACCATGGGCCAGCGCCAAATAGCCACGCCGAACGGTATGCTCCTTTAACTGGCCCGCCAAATGCTCGTGAGCCAGGTCATTTTTGGCAATCATTAATAACCCCGAAGTGTCCTTGTCAATACGGTGTACAATGCCAGGCCGAAGCACGCCGTTAATGCCGGAAAGATCCCGGCAGTGATACAGCAAAGCATTGACCAGCGTGCCTGTGTAATTACCCTCTGCCGGATGTACCACCATCCCCCTGGGCTTATTCACGACAATGACATCTTTATCTTCATAAAATATATCAAGAGGTATGGGCTCTGGAGACACTTTAAGTTCCACGGGCGGTGGTGCGGCCACCGCTACCGAGTCTCCTTCCTTTAAGCGATATTTAGCCCGGGCAACTTTCTGATTCACCGTGATGGCACCATCGCCGATCAGCTTTTGCACAAATGACCGGCTCAACTGCTCCTCCCTGGATGCCACGAAAACATCCAAGCGCGCTCCGGCATCGCTCGATCCTATTTGGTATATTTCAGTTGTTGGCACCGGCATCCACCCTTTGCTGTTCAACTTTTTCATTGCGCCAAAGATCGATAATTAAAAGCAAAGCCCCGATTACTATAGCCGAGTCCGCCAGATTAAAAATTGGCCAAACCCGAAAATCCAAAAAGTCAATTACACGTCCCAGGCGCACCCGGTCAATCAAGTTACCCAGTGCACCTCCCACTACCAATCCGGAAGCAAGGCACATCAAAGTCCTTTCCTTTGGTAAATAACGGTAAAATACCAGCGCACCCACAATCACCAGCAACGATAGAACAATAAAAAAAGTAGTACGGTTGGCCAGTATGCCAAAGGCGGCACCTGGGTTTAAAATATAGGTGATATAAAATACCGGCGGGAACACGGGTATAGATTCCCCCTGCAGCATTCGCGAGGTGATTATATATTTGGAAAACTGGTCGAGCAGTAATGTTACCAGCACGATAAAAGTCAAGCGCAAATGAAAAACCTCCCTAAATATAACGCTATATGATATAATACCACATATTTGGATATTAAAAACTAGGAGTAAACAGCTATGTACTGGATTCCCGCCATCCTCTGGATGGCCTTGATATTTTACCTGTCCGGACGCACGGGCAGTGAATTGCAATCATTATTTTCATTTATAGATAACTTTAACCCGGGTCATATATTAGCATACTTTGTGCTGGGGCCCTTATTTTATCTTGCTTTACAAAAGTACGACCATAACCGCCCTTTTTGGAAAGCCCTTTTATTATGCTTTTTTTATGGCATTACCGATGAAATTCATCAGTATTTTGTCCCCACCCGTTGCCCCGACATTTTCGATTTGATCCGAGATTTATTTGGTGCCGGAGTGGGGCTGGCTATAGTTTATTTGGTGAGAAAAAGAAAGACATCGTGAATCCAGTCAGCTGATCAAAATTCAACAAAGCCAGGACAACAATGTTATCCTGGCTTTTTTACAAGTTAATATCTACAAAATTGCCGCCTTTCATATCGCCTTCATCAACCTATATTGAAACAATTCTGTATATGGTTTATTCTTATGCATTTGCAGCTATACTTTGAATTTGCTTACCATACTATCCAAATCGACAGACAAACCGGATTAAGCCGTCACTATATTCTGAGGCCTGTGACTTAAGCTTAAACACATTGCAAACGGTGAATGTTTTGGAGCAGTACAGCAAAAACTATTTTAGAAATTACTTTAAGACATTAATTAATTAGCTCTCCGCATGCACAGTTGAAAGAAGGAGTATTTATTGTGGCTATTTTCGAACTACTTCGGTTGGCGGAAGAACTACCATTTAGAGAAAAAGAACTGTGGAATAGAATTTATGAAGTTGATGTCTTGCAGAGCAAACTTAAATTAGTTTCTAATATCCGCAGTTGGGTTGATGAAAACTTTGGAAACGTTTCGGAGGTGGAAGATCAGAAAATTATACGGGTGACCAATTTAATAACCGGAGAAGGAGCACTGTTTAATAGCCTCCGCAGCAAACGCCCTATGACACGCTTTCCCAGCAGGGACCTGAATTCCCTGGTGGAGGAACACCGACGGGGCTGCCCTTTTTGCTCACCGGAAGACTGCACCCCCGAGGATAGTTTCGGACGCATCCGGGGAAAATACTGCCTTACAGCGGCCAACCTGACCAAATATGACGGTCATCACAGTTTAATCATACCCCGGGAGCATCACCCGCTACGGTTCGACGAGGATATGGTGGAGGATTATTTCCTAGTGGCGGCCCGATGGTTCCAGGAGGTAAAAGCTTACGCAGCCTCAGAGGGTAACAACGGTGCAACGCTTTACCCCTTCCTAATGTGGAACTGCCTTTGGCCTGCCGGTTCTTCCGTGGTACACGGACATCTTCAGCTGACCGTGACCACTAAACGCCATTATCCGAAGGTTGAACAGCTGCGGCAATGCAGTCTCCGGTATGCGTGTAAATATAGCAATAATTACTTCCAGGATCTATATATCCTGCACAAAGCACTGGGATTAGGTTGGGCTGAAGGCGAATCCTGCCTACTATCTTTACTTACTCCTATTAAGGAAAAGGAAATTTGGATATTACTACCCCCGGGTCCTGTAACCTTTGATAAATTCGGGCTGGTTGGCAAAGCGGTATGTCGTGTGCTAAACCGTCTAAAGCAGCAAACCCTCTTACAAAGTTTTAACGTGGCAGTTTATCTTCCGCCTCTGGGAGGGAAAGCGGACGCCGGCAGTTGGAAAGACTTCCCCATAGTGGCCCGCCTGGTGGACCGCGGTAATGTGTTTAACCGTACGGCCGATTTCGGCGCTATGGAGTTATTTGCTACCGGCGTTATAAGTTCAGACCCATTTTCCGTAGCCAGGCTATTACGACCATAATGCACGATCAACTACCTCGTCCGATAGGCTATGCGTTAAGTTAACTCCCCACTTAGCCGTCCAGCTTGTCCAATAGTTTTAAGTAATTTAAAAGATGGGTAGTTATTAAAAAATGTCGGCGAACCCTTTCCTTGCCCGCTTCTATCATTTCCTGGGCCAGGGTGGGGTTTCTCAGCAATCGCAATACTTTTCCGGCACATTCCTCCACGGTGTTTACCAGATATCCGGTAATACCGTCAATAATTTGGTATTTTATACCACCTACATTACCCCCGATAACGGGTGTACCCTTCCACATTCCCTCGGAAACAGTCAGTCCAAAACCTTCCCGGAGGGATTTTTGCAGTATAACATCGGAAGCAGTTTGGAAAGCGTTGACTTCCCTGTTGGACACACCGTTAAAATTTGTTATAACTTTGATGTCGTAATCCTCACCGGCCCGCCTCAAAGTCCGGTACAGGTAACCCCAGCCTTCAGGATCATCCGAAGCCATAGAACCCACTAGGGCCAGCTGGACGCTGGGATATTCTTTTTTTACTATTTTGTAAGTGTCAATAACACCCAATGGATCCTTCCACGGATCAAACCGCGAAATCTGAGTAATTAACGGTCTGTGGATGTCAACCCCAAATCGAGCGATTATCTGCTTGGCCTCTTCTGCATCTAATTCTATATTTTTGGTACTTAAGGGATCTATTGACGGGGTAATGAAGGCAAGGTTTAGGAGCCTTTCTTTTTCATGAACAAATTCCTCCATTGTAAAAATACAAGCATCGTATTGTTTAATGTAATTATACAAAAAACGCCAGTAATCTGGATTGGGAGTTGAGGTATCAATATGACAACGCCAAACCCACTTAGCACTTTCCTTTGATTTTGATGCCATAAATTCTATTAACGCCGCAGGCTGAGGGTCGTGAATAATAATAAAGTCATAATCCCATTCCTCGACAGCGGCAGCGTTTAATTTATTATATTTAAGATATATTTTTTCATCCTCCGGACTGAGGGTCCCTTCCTCTCCCTGCAGGCAATTATGAAATGCCTTGGTTACATTGTAAAACTCGCCGGCACCTTTAATTACCCACCAATCCATGTTTAACCCCATGTCCCGGGCCAGTGGCACCATGGAATGAAGTATCTCGGCTACCCCCCCACCATATGATGTGGCATTTACCATGGCTATCTTTTTTCCTTGCATTTTATTTACAAAATAATCCAACTGCGCCTTGGTGTCAATATTAATTATCTTGAAATAATCTTCGTACTTTTTTACGGTGGTTGTTACAAGTTCCACGGGCATAACCTCTTTTATCTAATTTTTTTAATTAATACGGATATACTTAATTTTGAGAAAATACACAAGGAGCTATATATACTATGTTCAAAATGGGCGCAAATATTATAGACAGGGAAAAAAGTATAGTATCTTTCAAGGTTTTTGTCCACGATAAGCAGAAGGTTTCCTTGGTTGTCAAGTCGGGCGATAAAAAAACAGAGTTTCCCATGGTTGAAGAAATGCCTAATGTCTACGGCACCACCATTGAGGGTATGGGTTTAGACATTTTATATAAGTTTAAATTAAACGGAGATAAAGAATACCCCGATCCTTATGCTCACTTTCAACCCTTCGGCGTGCATGGTTTTTCCAAGCTGGTCGACCACGCAACCTACCTGTGGCGGGATGATCACTGGCCGGGCATAGCTATCGAAGAGCTGGTGATTATGGAAATACACGTAGGTACATTTTCAGATACCGGTACTTTTGATGGCATTGCCGAAAAATTAGACTATCTTTTAGAACTGGGGGTTAACGCCGTCGAGTTGATGCCCGTGACCCAAACTCCCGGCAGGTGGAACTGGGGTTATGACGGAGTAAACCTTTTCAGCGTGAATCACAATTACGGCAACCCAGATGATTTAAAACACCTGGTGGATCGCTGCCACCAGAAAAACCTGGCGGTAATTCTGGACATTGTCTATAACCATTTCGGTCCGGAAGGCAACTATCTGCCGGTTTACGGCCCCTACTTCACCAGCAAGCATGAAACACCCTGGGGGAAGGCTGTAAACTTCGACGACCACTATAACGAGCATACCAGAAAAATGGTTTTGGATAATGTCCGGTACTGGCTGGAGGTTTACCATTTTGACGGGTTAAGGCTGGACGCCGTTCATGCCATTAAAGACGACAGCCCGATCCATATACTCCAGGAAATAAGCCTGGTTGCTAAAAACTCCGCCGGCAAGCAAAACCGGGAAAAATTCATCATCGCTGAGAGTGATGAAAATAATGCCCGTCTCATCACTCCCCTGGATAAAGGCGGCTTAGGCATGGATGCCCAGTGGATGGATGATTTCCATCATTGCATCCATACTGTATTAACCGTCGAGCGGGAAGGGTATTACATGGACTACGGTCGCATCAAAGATTTGGAAAAAGTCTATAAAAATTACTTATATACCGGTGAATATTCAAAATACTGGGGGAAAGCTCGAGGAACAGACGGTTCCCGCAATCCCGGCCGACAATTTTTAGTATCCATTCAAAACCATGATCAGGTGGGTAACAGGGCCGGGGGAGACAGGCTCTCAACAATGGTAGAATTACCCTATTTAAAGGCCGCCGCCGGATTAATTTTTTTTTCGGCCTACCTGCCCATGATTTTCATGGGTGAGGAATACGGGGAAAAAAATCCTTTTTTATTTTTTACGGATTACCAGGACCCCGCTTTACAAGAGGGCGTGTCCCGGGGCAGAAGAAAAGAATTTGCCCGGTTTAGCTGGGAGGATGTGCCCGACCCCCAGGATCCGCAAACCTTTTATACTTCCAAACTAACTCCCCGCAGCCGGTGGGAAAATCAGCAGCAAATGCTGTTTAACTTCTACAAGGATCTAATCAGCTTGAGAACTTCTCACCCAATCTTAAAAACCTTGGATAAGAACAAATTAAAAGTGGAAGTGGATAAAAAAAGCCAGGTGGTCAAAATAACTCGGTGGAACCGGCATATAGAACTAATTGGTTTATTTAACCTTGGTTCCGCTGATGTTTTTATAAAGGATATCCCAGGCAGGGAGATATTCAATTCCCAGAGGACGTCTTACGGCGTGAGCAATGAAGCCGGAGAAGATATTCTGCGAAAAGGACAGATGATCATATTGGAAGGCAAACGGAACGGCATTTAGCATTGTTAAGCAGTCGCTATGCGCCGGGACTAAGCTGACTGTATTTAAGTCCGACCACGGGTGTTTTATGGGGACACACCTCTACAGAGGAGTATCCCCTTGTCACCGTAACGCAGAGAAAGATTTGGGACATTTTCCGACGGTTTATCAGAGTTATGTCTCCATACCATAATCGGAAATATAATGGAACCTGTCTCTGATGCGTAGCGAGGCAAGTCTTTCACTGTAGTACTAATTATTGTGTAAAGAGCGGATCATGTTCATCAGCTTGCTGATCCGGATGAACATGAACACTCATTTCTACCTGGTGCCTTAGGTTTTGCGGTTGCACAATGGAATTAAAGTATTCTTCCACATCCCGCTCACTCATGGCATCGATTTTTTCAATCATGGACGGGAACATAGGTGGATAGATATCATACAGGTAATGATACATTTTATCCACAAGATATTCGGCATCCGGACTTTCCGTCCAAATCGCCTGTATATAATCCGTGGCCATGTATACACCCTGCGTATATTCCTGTAACAGCTTTAAAAAATTTTGCAATTCAGCAGGACCCCGCCGGTTGACGACAAACATCTCCCCGGCTTTAGCCACTGCCACCGCCTTCCATTGCTCAACAGGTTCGAACAAAGCATAAGCTGGCCGCAAATCCTTTCCTTTTTCCTTAGCATACTGATCCAGGCCGTATCGCAAATAGTTAAGGCGATTATCGATAAAAACCTTAAGCGTTTCACAAAGTCCCGCAAAATTACGAGGATCGATCATTTTATATTGCCGGCTTAAACTTAAATGTGCCGGGAATTCCTGTAATCTGCCCAGCAAAATATCAACCAGCAAGTACCCAAGCAGACATGGACGTTTTTGCCTTCCTTCCGTAGGCCTCCATCCCCAATTGCATGCCCTTTTCATCAAGCGCAGGTATAGTATCGCCTGGCTATCGGAGCTTTCCCCGGCCAGATCATACCCGGTCTCACTTAATCGTTCCACATTAGCGGGAGTATTTGTGAATATACCCAAGTTTTCAAGTAAAGTATCAAATATACCGCAAAAATATTTACCGTTTTCCCAGAAAACATGTGGGTGCTCATATATCCCAGTTTTATGCGTGTCATACCCTCCGACACCGGTAACCCCCAGGGGAGGATAGTGCCCGTCAGCTCGCAGTATAAGTCTTATTTCCGGCGCCCAGGTAATCCGGTCAAACTTAATCTCAGGAAGTTTATCTAACCCTTCATGAACCAACACCTCATCAATATAACGGTCAGGAGTAACAAAATGCACCTTGTACTTGTCACCGTATTCGGCAAGTATCTCTTGCCAGGATTTTTCGATTATTTCCAGGGCAATATCACCAAAATCCATCAACTCAAGATCCTGAACATATAGCAGTAAACCATTTTCTGGAGCTTTATCCAATTCGCGAAGCAGAACTTCTTTATAAATGCTTACTCCCGTATTCATGTCGATGGGGTACTCCTCCCGCTCCCCGTATAAATATTCATTATTAAATACGGGAAAGTCACCCAGCATGTACCCTTGAGATTTTACATCATCCCTTTTCATTTTGGTAATTGGCCGCCAAATCTCCTGAGAAATAGGGAAATTCCGAGGGAGAGCGATAATATTTTTCCTTGTCGTGCGGATTAAAAATGGCTTGTAAACGCAATCCCCTTCACCCAAAATTTCAAATGGCACCTTGTTTTCGCCAAGATGGGGAAAAATGACATAATCAACATTTGCTTTTTCTATTGCTTCCATTTTTCCGTACACCAGAGAGTCTTCCGGAGGAAACAGTCCGTTATACTTGGGATAAGGCACCTCCATATAGTTATGCAGATACTGCCTGTTCCAAACAATTTCCTGGGTGATTTCTTCAGAACGCAGCAATGAAACGTGAGAATGATGGGCATGACCGTATATCGGGTACAGCCGTCCCTTACTGAAATCATCTTTTAGTTTGTCAAATACCTTCGGCATTACGTCTTTAACCTGAATCAAAAGCTCATTAGTATACTCCACGCACATGGGCGCGTCAAGATTTTCACCCAGTATGCTGCATAAAGAGTAGATATCACGCCCCTCTTTTTTCCTTTTTTTAAGGTAGTTTTCATCCAGAAAGGATTCTTTCATGGGATTTTTTTCATCCAAGTACTTTAACAAGGTTTCCGGCAGATCCCATAGCAGTTCATGGGCATGAAAAGCCATTATTACATATACATTTTTCATTTGGTCACCTCTGCTGGCAAATTTTAACTCTTCGGCCTGGATGTCCCGTCCTGAGTAAAGCAAAGGACGAGGTTGTTCAAGCCTGGTGGTATTTGTAAACAAATCCGCTGTAAGGAGGTAGCACAAAGTGCCGGGCCGTTACGTTATCGCCGACAATAATGCTGTCTGCGTCCAATGGATCCTTGTTACCAAAAGGCGGTAGGTCATTAATATGTTCAATATCGCCTAATTTAATCCAGCACCCCGGGTCAAAAGGAGCCTCTACGGGAACATCATGCCCTTCAAAGTTTAGCATGACCAGCAATTGTTCAGCTGGGGAATTGCCGCTGTTTGCTTTCCACCCAATAACCTTTTTATTACCACCCTTGTTGTCACCCATCCAGGGCCCCACCAGCCAGTTAAATTTACCATCATCAATAGGATTATAACCACTAAGCTTTAGCGCATCATACCTTTTTCTAAGGTTAATCAGTGCGCTAGCCCACTGGTAAAATTTACTGGTATCCTCCGAATACTTACTCCACCTTACTTTTATTCTATTCCTTTCTCTCTCAACGCCATATTCCTGCCCCATATAGATCATTGGCTGCCCCAGGGCTACCATGGTAGTCATTAACCCAAGGCGGGCTTTTCTTTCCTTTACTTTCGGATCCTGTAAGTGTTCCCCACCGGTAGCCACCTCAAACTGAACGCTGTTTTCGTCATGGCTTTCGCAATAATTGATAACATTGTTGGTATGGGCTGCAAATCTATCTTTGCTGAAATAAATCATGCCACCCAGGTTATCCGTTCCATTGTCTACTCCCTCGAATACCCCCTCGCGCAGTAAAGCCTTTACTTTATCGTGAAAAAGATTGGACCACTGAGCATAGCCGTTATATCCTTCTATATTTAGGTCTTTTTCATTGGGTAAATTTTCGGCAATCAAAATGGTATCCGGTTTAAATCCCTTATTCTTAATTTCGTGAGCCAACCGGTGCAGCAATTTATGATTTAAAAAATAGCTGTGGGTAGCGTCAAACCGAAAACCATCAATATGATATTCCTTAATAAACAGTTTACAGGCATCAATGAGCATGTTATCTACTTCGTCTTTTCCCGTGCCCACTTTATTCCCCCACATTGTTTTACCGGAGAAATAAAAACCACCCTCACCGGACCCATCGTCAATGAGGTTCCATAAAGGGTTAAAGTCGTTCGAGGTATGATTAAAAACCTGGTCCATGAGAACGGCAAGACCGTGCAGGTGTGCTTCATTAATCATTTCTCTAAAATCATCAGGGGTACCAAAGTCCTTTTCCACGGCCATGAAAGTGCATGGCTCATAACCAAGTCCTTTCTTCATTGGAACTTCAGCCGTAGGCATCAGTGCCAGCGCGGTTATACCAAGCTTATCAAAATATCCGTCCTTGATACGGCGGGTAACCCCCTTAAATGTTCCCTGCATATCTTCGGGCATTTCGGGATCGTTATCAGTAAAACCGTATACATTCAATTCATAAAGAATTAAGTCCTTAATATCCGGAGTTCTCCAGTCCTGATCGGTCCATATAAACTTTGTCGGATCTACTACCACAGCATTGCGATATTTATAATCATCGCTAAACAGCCTGGTATAAGGGTCTGTTACATATCGTTCATTCTCAAGGGTGCCACCCTGTAAATAGAACTTATACTCAATGGGAAATTTTTTTTCAGATTTAATTTTTGCCAACCAGATATTGGGTTGATAGTAAAAACCCTGATAGAGCTCCATTGGAATAAATTTATCCGGCTGCGGTAGAGGATGAGCAGGACACTGCCAGTCGTTAAAATTTCCAACCAGGTAGACACTTGCCGCACGAGGATGAAAAAAACCGAAAACTACAGTCCCGTCAGCCAAAGTATTCGCTCCCAGCATTGAGGTCATACCAAGACCGGAAACGTCGGTGTCGGGAAGATAAAAATTTTCTTTTGGAACAAGGTGGCTGATTTTACGGTAATAATCTTTAATATTACCCACGGGAGATACCGGACGAACATTATATAAATTGTGCCTGTCAGCCATGGACCAGATTTCTTCACCCAGATGGGCGTGAAATGTCCTGTTAAATTTGTCCTCTTCCCATGGAACGTCCTCCCCTTGGCCATCCTTAAATATAAAGTTGAAACTGCTACGGTTATAGGACAGGTCATAATAAACCCCAAAATCATCACTGCCGCTGGGAGCCACTTCCCTTTCCAGAGTAGCCCCGTCACTTACCCACACCCACATGACCGGCTCCAAAAAACCGTTTTTGTTGTCGTAGTGAATTTTAACCCTATGATGCATAGCAACCTCCCCAAGATTTTTATGGTATATATTTTTTGCTATTTTGCAACCTCTATACATCTTGGTATAATTCGTTAACTTAACTTTGAAAAGGACAGGAAATTTTGGCCATTCAGCCCGTATCATAATTAATTGTAAATATTTGCATTTCTAATTTTTTTCATGCACCGGCCGTCTGCCGGGGAACATAATTAATAAAAGGGGATGTTTTGCTTAATGGATACTGCCTGTGTATTATGCAATTCTATGGAAAGACTGTTCCCCAAATGTTCCTGCGGACAAACCATGCTCGATTCAGGCCCGGCAACAGATTACGCAGGTCCGTATAGCCCTTATTACAATCTAAGCTTTGAGGATGACTACTGCCATCATCTTTTTACCTGCCCGGTATGTGGAGAAGACCAAGTAATTTCCGTGCCGCTGCGTAGAGTTTAGCTATACAATAAAATTCCCGCCGGTTACTACAACATACCAACGGGAGATGATCTTTGCCTTTCACCATAAAACCTTTACGGCATATTATAAAATATATATTGGGTGAAAGGAGGCCATATAATTGTCTAATAATGCAAATCCTTTTTCGTTGTTTTTAATACTTATTTTGCTGATCCTAAGTACCGATAACCAGGCAGAAGTCAAACTTGGATATGTCAGAGGATTAATCGACCAAACATCGCGTTCTTTAGGCACCCTCCGGGAAGGGATTACAGCCTTGAACACAAGCTTTGATCATGCACGCGCCATGTTCATAAGCTTAGATAACGAGCCCGGTAATCCTAAATAACTTAACCGTGAATCAGGACCGGCAGGCATTTAGTGCACACCCAAAGACTTTGACCCTTTTTACGGCATGGCAAAACAGTCACTTCATTTTCAGTTTTACCGCAGTTAAAGCAGGCCTGGGGAATATATGACCCCGGGTTTTGTTTTACATGCATTTCCACCGCATGCTCATCAAAATCGGCCGCTTCCCGTGTCTCCACGGTTAATGCGCCCTGGGGGCAGACTCCGATGCAAAAACCGGCCCCGTCACATAACTCCTCTCGTTTAACCCTGGCCTTACCGTTTTCAATGGTAATGGCACCTTCCACACATGGGCTTACGCATTGCCCACAACCGTTGCACTTCTCCTCGTCTATTTTAACAATTTGTCTTTCAGCCATGTCCATCACCTCGTTTTTTTACTATATACAATATACATGTCATTAATATACCCCTAAAGGCCACTGATTTAATTTATATAGCTAGCACTTTTGATGTGAGATTAATCACAAATATTATATACAACAGGTTTAATGAAGTGATTTATCCGGCAAATATATTATTAGCACATATCAGTGGAGCAAAAAATGACTAATCTAAAAAAATTAGAAATACTTATAAGTCTTTTGCTTGCCATAGCAGGCGCTATACTGTTAATCAGCCTGTTCGGACGTATTCAATTTAATATTGAGGCGCTACAATTTCGCGTGGCGGTTCAAATTAACGAAAAAGGTTGCACCGAAGTTGAAATACCACCTTTGGGTACCGTGCGGGCACATACCCACACTACACCGCTGCTTATATCCTTCCGGCTGGAAAATATCGACCTGCAATTAACCCAGAAGTTTCTAAGTAACACCACCGAGCGCAACAAAGTTATTCAGCATAGCAAAACTGTGCTACGTCAGGTGGCCATTATATTTATTGTTAAACTACTAGGGCTGGCTGTGCTTGGCGGAGTACTGGGCGTTTTCCTCACCCGCAAGGGGAGCTTGAAAAAATATTTAACCGGCTCAATGATCGCTGTGTTGCTGACAGGCGCTTTATTGGCGGCAACTTACTTCTCTTACGATATCCGTGCTTTTCACAACCCGCAATACTCCGGCGTACTGCGTATGGCTCCGTGGATGGTTAGCCTGGCCCAGGAAACTTTCGGCAAGATTGAGACTTTGGGAGAAAACCTGGAAACTATAGCTAAAAACCTTAATCAAATCTATGAAAGACTGGATAATCTTCAACCGCTTGGCGAAACTACAGAGGAGTTTAAAATATTGCATATATCCGATTTACATAATAACCCGGCGGGCATGGATTTTGTACTGCAGGTAGCCAACCTGTTTGATGCGGATATAATCATTGATACTGGGGATATCACTGATTTTGGCACACCGTTGGAAACACTACTGCTTGAACAATTAAACCATATTGATTTACCTTACTTTTTCATTGCGGGCAATCACGATGCACCGGCTATTATAGATAAAATGAATCAAATCCCTAACGTAACCGTGATTAACGGTTTAGCAGAAAAAAATGGGCTGTATTTTTACGGCGTACCCGACCCATCTTCAACTGGTAATACCGTGCTACCGCCTGATTTGAGTACTATTCCCAGACTGACTCAGCAAGTTATTGATAGAATAGATCAAATTACGCCGGGAGTGGATATAGCACTGCTGCATAATGATAAAATGGCTAACGCACTGGCCGGCCATGTGCCGGTAATACTATTCGGTCACAATCACCGGATGGCAATAACAAAACAAGAGGGCAGTATTTTAATCAATGCCGGCACCTCCGGCGCGGCAGGTTTGCGAGGACTGCAGACCTCGCAAACAACTTACTCCGTAGTACTGTTGCATTTTCGTCCCGATGAAACAGGCAAAGGACGCCTGGTGGCGGCGGATGCCATTTCAGTAAGTAACCTGGAACAAAGTTTTACTCTAGACCGAAGAAGGTTTGATCTCCAAGATGAATAACTTCGCCTTGGTAGTCTCTAATTTTTTATTTTCATGCAGGTTTTTTTGATTTAAGCCAGAAATAATTTACTGCCGGTAATACGAATCTTATTATAACAAACAACCTGATGCCAAACCTCCCTTCGGATTAACCACTGAACCCATATTGCCCGGGGAGCGGCATCACACCTTGGAAGGAGAGTGGATTTATGCCCATTGCGCAAAAAATAGAAAGTTCCCTGGCTAATTCATCCTGGATCCGCAAAATGTTTGAAGAAGGAGAGAAACTACGCAAAATCTATGGAGCAGACAAGGTATATGATTTAACCCTGGGCAATCCCGACGTAGAGCCGCCCGAGGAATTCAACCGGGAGTTGCAGAAGATCGCCGCCAACCCCATACCGGGCATGCACAGGTACATGAGCAACGCCGGTTATGATGAAACTAGGCAAGCCATTGCCGGTGTGCTGGCTGAGGAAAGCGGCCGGCCCGTAACGGCGGGCCATATTGTCATGACCTGCGGGGCCGGCGGCGGGCTCAACGTGGTTTTAAAAACGTTGCTCAACCCCGGCGAGGAAGTAATCGTCACAACCCCTTATTTCGTAGAATACGGCTTCTATGCAGAAAACCATGGTGGTAAAATACGGAAAGTGCCCACTTCGGCAGGTTTCCAACTGGACCCGGCAGCAGTGGTTAACGCTATCGGACCCCAAACCCGGGCCATAATTATCAATTCACCCAATAACCCCTCCGGTGCAGTTTACCCGGCAGAAACACTGGCCAGCCTGGGCCGGCTGCTGGAAGAAAAAGAAAAGGAGCTCGGCATATCCGTATATGTAATCTCAGACGAACCCTACGCCAAAATTGTTTATGACGGCGTTACTGTGCCCAATGTGTTTAAGTATATTAAGAACTCATTAATAGTAACCTCTCATAGTAAGGATTTGGCGCTGCCCGGTGAACGCATCGGCTACGTCGCCATAAACCCGGACATTACTGATTGCGAGCATATTTTTAACGGGTTACTATTTTGCAATCGCACTCTGGGTTTTGTCAACGCCCCAGCATTAATGCAGAGATTGGTGACAACGCTGCAGCGGGTAAAAATAAATGTAGATAACTACCGGGAAAAAAGAGATTTTCTTTATAAACACCTCACCGAGCTGGGATTTGAAGTAACCAAGCCAATGGGCGCGTTTTATTTCTTTCCCCGCTGCTTGATTGATGACGATGTAGAGTTTGTAAGCCGGGCACAAAAATATAATCTGCTGCTGGTACCCGGCAGCGGATTCGGACTACCGGGCTATTTCAGAATTTCTTACTGCATGGACATGCAAATAATCCGCAACTCTATACCCGCTTTCACCGAATTGGCCAGAGAATTTCATCTATAGCCGGCTTAAGGCGACAAAACATAATCTACTCAACAGAAAAATGGGGGATATCTTTCTTATATAAAGATATCCCCCATTTTATACGCAGTTGCAATAATTCAAATGCTATTATTAAACCTGAACATTTATGTGCTCCCCACTAAAAAAAGACATAAGTACTAGTACCCTATGTTATAATATATCATATCATAACACCGGTATGCTAATCAGGAACTATTTACGGCAGGCACAATTACCTAACCCGCTGCCGCACCGGTGCATGTGGGAGGTTATAACTGAATATGCAATGGTACATTGAGGACGCAGGAGGCGGGTGCAGGTCATTCTCCGAAGTACTGGTACTGGTCAGCGAAACCCCCCGGCTCATCTATAAAAGTTTTTTACCGCTAACCTGGGACAATAAGCTTAGCCTGGAAGAAATGGCCCGCCGGAAGGTACTGGAAATGATGCAACAAGCGGGTGTCAAACAAGATGACTACTTGTACGTCTGTTCCGGTAATATTTTTTTCGGATTGCATAAATGGCTCACTGAAAACGGCTACCACTGGGAAACCGCAAAAATGGACGGCCTGGCCCATGAAGTAGCCGAGCACACTTTTCAACAACAAATTATATCGGCCGGCTTTCCAGCAGAAATTCGGCTTGAAGAACGCAACTACCGGGATTATTACCGGCAAGTTGATGCCTGGATCAAAGAGGACCCCGCCCGTACCCTATATATAAAAGATATAAAAGTACGTTGTAAACCGGCCAGACTTCGCTACACATTAAAGGGCAATGCCGGCGGCACCCGCATCTGTTCCCGGTGCCGCAAAAAAATACTGCCTTATAGCCCCATAGTTCAGTATCGTTTTAGGGATTTCGGCAAAAAAAAGAGTCATTATTACCACCCCGCTTGTTCACCGGTCAAACCGCACAAAAATAAGCTACAACAGGCGCACGTTTACTGGCAGGGTGAAGTGCTGCATGGTGTAATTTTACCAGCCAGAGAAACTCTCCCCTGCAGAGTTTGCGATCAGGAAGTCCCTACCGGTACCAAGGCATTACACGCCCGCAAGGACAAGGAACTTATTTTTGGCCACCCGAATTGTTTTAATCATCTAAAGGATGATGCTAACACTCTATAATCAACCGGGGCGTAAAATTAAGATAATCAGCACTGGTTAAATGAAAATTTATGCCCCAAGCCCTGTTGGGCAACCTGTAACGGCAGGCATTGGAATGTATATGCCCGTATACTACTGTTTCCACCTCATATTTTTTAAACAGTTCTATAAAACCGGAGTAATCATGTTTTTCATTGGTAGGCATATAATGCATCATCACCAATCTAGGCCCAGTTTGGGCGCTTTGCAATGAATTTTCCAGCCGGATTAGTTCCCGGCGATAAATTTTTTCGTCCTCTTGTTTAAAGTAAGTGCTATTGGGGCAAAGCCAACCACGGGTGCCACAAATATTAACGCCATCTAGTTTAACATGATCGTTTTGAATTAATTGCACATTGGAGGGCACCGCTTCCCTGGCCCGGGAAATACTCTGCCACCAGTAATCGTGGTTACCCTGGACACAAACCAAGCGTCCTGGCAACAATCCCAGGTAATTTAAATCCGGGCGGGCATCATCAAGCCGCATAGCCCAGGATATATCCCCAGACACCAGCACTATATCCCGCTCTTGAACCACCCGGTGCCAATTTTCATAAATCCTGCGGGCATGATTATGCCAAGTTTGGTCCAAATCCTCCATAGGCTTATACTCCAGGTTTTCTTCCCAATTCACCACGTTCAATAAACCTGAAAAAGATAGGTGCAAATCTGCAATGGCAAATATACTCAAATAATTTTATCCTCCCGTACTTAATCCCGGTAAAAATATAATCTGATGAGGACATGACGATTATTATTTTCGCCTGTCAGGATATTTATTCCTGCATCAGTAATTATCGTAACATAGAAAACCCCTTCTGCAAAAAACAGAAGAGGTTTTCATTACGAGAGATGTTGATTTTTAACTTGGTTTTTATGCAGCACATCCTATGAAGCCTATGCCAAACACTAACAGTATCAGCACTAAAAAAAGAATAAAACTCCCATCAAAATAAGGCGTTCCAGCAACACCGGACATTTAGACTCCTCCTTCGTTTTTTTAAATTTTACGATAACATAGTATTTAACCGGTTATAAAAGTGTTACACCTTATAAAAGTAGCCATATATTTCTTAGATCACCCTTACGCAGGATTGTATTTCAAGAATGCATCCCCCAATCAACCCAGCTCCCGCTGATAGACCCTGAATAGCTTTATAAGTTGGCCGCCAAATAGAGGCATGATAATTTTCCTTTTAACAGTATTGTTACTTTCGGCTACCTGGGAAGCTTCCCCCTCAGTATAACCATGCTTTTTGCACCAAGTATAGAAACTACTCAATACTTTCCAATGGATACCTTTATGCCTGAATTCAGGAACCATACCACCAATGGCCAGTCTTATTATCCCACCGTCATCTCCCCGGCCAGGCTTTTTATAAGGAATGGATAAAAACATACCCGCCGGCTGGCCGGCTACCTCGATAATCATAAACAAATCCGGTGGAACCTGCCCTACCAGACTCATCAAAAACCCCTGAGTATCCGCCAGTGACATTGGTATAAAGCCCCAGATTCCCGCCATGGCCTTGTTGTTAATTTCCTGGATAACCTTAGCTTCACGGGCATCTAAATAATTTACTTTTCGAATAACTATACCGGCTTGCTCCTCCGACCGGGTCAGTTCTTTGGGAAGCTCATCGGGCAGTGCCCATTTAAAGCATTCAAGATCATGTATTTTCTCATGCCCGGCACTCTCTACCAGCTTTTGATAATAAGGGGGGTTATAAGGTATCTCCATTTGCGGTTCATATTCAAAACCCTTAATCATCAAACCAACCTGCTGGTTGGTATTTAAAGTAGCGGGACCAATCATTACTGTTTTACCCTGTTCTTTTAGCCAACCGGCTGCTGCATCAAAAAGGGCGGTAGCGGCATCATTATTATCTACGCATTCAAAACAACCCCAGAACCCTTCTTCCGGCCGAGGGTTTAACTTATCAATAGACGCTGTTATTCGCCCTACCGGCTGTCCATTCTCAAAAGCCACAAAATTAGCAAACTGTAAATGCCTTAATAACGGATTAACCAGGGGTACAAAACGCATACCGGTAGCATATTTATTTGCAGAAGGCGGCACAGCCCCTTGCTTGTAAACTAGAGCGGGCACCGACAGAAAGGACAACATCGTGGAATGATTATGGACTCTGGTAATATTAACTGTCATAATTGTCTCTCCTTTTTCAATATCAGGGAAAGAATAAAGCCACCTTTGAAATTAGTTCCGCCGTATGCCATCTAAAAACGCCTCCTATTGTTTTTGTAATCGCAATCACATACTATTCAGTTATACTTAACAATGTTACCGGCAACAGAATGCCCCCTAAAATAAGCAACATTTTTCCCTTATGACCAAACCACCCTCCGGAAAACCGGTAAAAGGCAAGGCGCCTTGGAGCAAATAAAGTTTTAATCAAACATATAAACCCGGGAGAACATTGATCCCGGGTATTTTATTTAAAACTGCAGTTGACACAAAAATAATAAGGGTTGCTGATGAAACAGCAACCCATTAGCAATTGTATTAGCATTTGCAAGGGAAGAAACCCATGCCAAAAACAAGCAGTATCAGAATTAAAAAGAGAATAAAACTACCATCGAAGTATGGGGGACAACCAGCAGCACCAGTACCAAAACCCATTATTTTTTCCTCCTTTTTAATATAAGTATTGTTGTCTAACAACATTTATTCTTCTGCCGCTTTAACGCCATATCCATAGAACCCCATGCCAAATACCAGCAGGATCAGGATCAGAAACAGAATAAAACTACTACTAGTTCCGCCGTAAGCCATTTATAACCCTCCTTTCCACCAGCTTTCAAACTATATTATTCAACGCCCTTGGAAAGTGTTAATAGCCATTACAAATAATTTGTTAAATTGCAGGCAATAAAAAAACCAGCCGCAATAAAGGCCGGTTCTTACTCTTTTCCGTTATCAACGCGCAATCGATCAGTAACCACCCGGTCAGTGGGAAAAGCCAACGGAGGGAGACCCGACAAATCAAAAAAAGCCACTTGATCCAGATCATCACCGGCCAGCGGCTCCCCTCCGGTTACTTGTGCAACGATTTTTTCACTCTCCAGTAACAAATGGTTAAATATGACACATCATACAGATGCTGCCCGACGTGGGGTAAGCACCAACACTAAAACCAACATCAGCACCAGCGTCATTACTATAGCACCTCCCGGAGGCAGATCAAGATAAAAAGAACATAGCAATCCAATTAAAACAGATATCTCCCCGGAGACAACCGCAGTAACCAGAGTTCCCCGAAAGCTCTTAGCTAATTGCATAGCTATCGCTACAGGCAAAACCATAAGGGATGAAACAAGCAGAATACCCACAATGCGCAAAGATACGGCAATAGTTAAGGCCGTCAGTGCCGTAAAGCCCACGTTAATTAACTTTACCGGCAGCCCTCCTGCACGGGCGGTTTCCTCATCAAAAGTAATCACAAATAACTCCTTTATAAAAAGAATCGTCAGCAGCAGCACAGGCAAGCCGATTATCGCTATGACATAAATATCCTCCACGGTGATAAGCACGATACTGCCAAACAGGTAACTCATAATACCGCCATTAAAACCATTGCCTAGGCCAATTAGTATTGCTGCTATAGCTACCCCTGCAGATAAAATAATGGCTATGGACAGTTCGGAATAATTTTTGTATTTTTCCCGCAGTAATTCTATTAATAGCGAGCCGCCCAAGGCAAAGGCCGATGCCGATATCACGGGCTGAGCACCCATTAAAAGGCCCGCCGCCACTCCGGATAAACAAACGTGAGACAGGGCGTCCGCAATCATGGACATACGGCGCAGGGTAATAAAAAGGCCGATAATGGGGCAGATTACTCCTACCAGCAGCCCACCAATCAGGGCACGCTGCATAAATTCATATTGAAATATATCCAATAACGCCTACCCCCTGACCAAGCTGTCGGCACAATCCAGACTATATTTTTCTTGCCGGCTCATCATACAATCCCGCCAGCGTATTTCACCGGGATAATAATGACAATTACAAGAGCAAATTTTGCGATCGAGGCAAACCCGTTTACTGGCCAGGGACGATAACCATTCAGACTCGTGAGAGACCAGCATCATGGTGACACCTTCATCGTGTAAATTTTTTAGCAGCCGGCTTAATTCGACCAGGTTGACAGCATCTACACCGTTCGTGGGCTCATCCATTATTAAAATTCTAGGCTGCACCGCCAGTGCGCGGGCAATCATCACCCTTTGCTGCTGTCCCCCCGACAATTCGCCCAATGCGACATTACGCCGGGACAGCATATTCACTCTCTCAAGCGCCTCCTCTGCGCAACGCTTATCCTCCCGTCCAAAAAAACGAAACATGCCGCGCAGTGCCGCCCGGCCCGAAAGCACCACTTCGAACACCGTGGCCGGGTAGCTACGGTTAAAAAAAGCAGCCCTTTGGGAAACATAACCGATCCGGTGCCAATCCTTGAATTTACTTACCGGCACGCCAAAAACTTTAATTTCACCGGACTGGGGTTTAATTAATCCCATAATAACATGCAGCAATGTGCTCTTCCCTGCCCCGTTGGGACCGGTTACCCCCACTACCTCGCCCTCTTGCACGTACAGGGAAATACCATCAAGCACAGGGTGACACCCGTAAGTAAAATGAACGTCTTTTAATTGAATCAAAACTATTATTTCACCCCCAGAGCGAGGGAAAGATGGTGCAAATTTTCCTCCATAATGGTCAAGTAATCTTTGCCGTCCTGTCTTTCCTCGGGAGTAATACCACCCAAAGGGTTCAGCACCAGTATTTCGGCACCCGCTTCACGTGCAATCACTTCGGATACCCGCGGGCTGACCAGCGATTCAAAAAAGATATACTTGACGCCGGCCTGCCGTGCCTTTTCAATAATCTCCGTCATGCGTGCAGGGCTGGGATCCGCTTCCGGAGAAATACCCCGGATAGCCACCTGTTCCAAGTTATACCGGTGGGCCAGATAGCCAAATGCTGCATGAGAAACAATAAATTTGCGCATGGCAGACCCGTCCAACGTTTCCGCATACATTTTATCCAAATCGTTTAACCGTTCCTTATATTGCCGGGCATTGTCACTATAGTAAGCAGTATTATCCGGGTCTGCCTTTTGCATACCCTGAAGTATGTTATCCACCATCAAACAGGCATTGTGAGGATCCAACCAGATATGCGGGTCGGTGTTCGTATCATGCACATGCTCGTCGTCTTGGAAATCAGCGTCCCCATCATGAGTGTGGATGCCGGTATCCGATTGTGTATCCACCGGAAGCAGTTCAATACCTGCACTGCAATCCACCTGTACCGGACCACCATCTTTAATACCGCTCAGCATCTTTTGAGCCCAGGTTTCCATACCCGCACCGTTATAAATAAGCACATCAGCCTGCTGTAAATTAACCATATCCTTTGGTGACGGCTCCCATTCATGTGGTTCCACTCCGTCAGGCACCAATTGCACTACCCTGGCCTTATCACCGCATATTTGGGCGGCAAAATCATAAACCGGATAGATAGTTGCGTAAACCAACACATCATCTTGGACCGGCCCCGTTGCTTCCTGATCGGAAGTACCGGAACAGCCTGTTAACGCAATACAAATTAATAACAAGATCAATCCTAGTAAAACAGTTGCTTTACGCACTATCTACTCCTCCTTTTTCGAACACCTGGCGCAATAGCCAAATATCTCAAAATTATGCCTGGCAATAGCAAAATTTTTGTCCCTTATTTGCTGTTGATCTATATAATCCAAAGGACAAAAATCCACTTCCTCGGAACAACCACATTTAAGGCAGATTAAATGATGCCGGTGACCGCCATCTTCCACCAGTTTATACCTGCCTATGCCATCACCGAAATCCGTTCTATCCAACATATTCAACTGTTCCAGTACGCCGACATTACGATAAACGGTATCCACACTCAAGTTGGGGAAACGAGCCGATATTTTACCGTGGATATCATCCACCGTCATATGCCTGTTCTCCTGCGCCATAACATTGACAATTTCCTGACGCTGGGGGGTTATTTTATAACCATGTTCCTTTAGCTTAACAATAATGTCCTGCACACTCAAAACAGTATCACTCCTAAACAGGAATTATTCTTAATAAACTAAAAATACAATACTTCACTCTGCTTGATTTGTCAAGTCAATGACTCATATTCATAAGTAATAGTATTTACTAATTTGAATGATTAGAAGTTATAATAAACAAAAACAAAGAAAGATAACCCCCAACATATAGTAGGGTTATCTTATACGCAAATTAAAAGTTATATTATAATGATTAGGAAAGCATAAACTGCTGGTCATCTACAAGTTTCAAAACATGTGCTGCGGCAATCATTTTGGCATTTAAAACATCCGGAGTTTGGATTCTGGCAAGTTCAACCTGTTCTTTCACGGTAACCCCTTCATTGGCGCTTTTAAAAATTTCATCACTTAATGTAAACCGGGACTCGTCATACTGCGCAAAGCTAATTGCTGAAGAAAAAACATCACGCAACAAAATATTTTCCATTTGGGGGTCAAAATCCGGTAAAAAAACGCTGTTTCCACGGTAAATTTCAATTAACGCGGCCAGTAAATAACGCGCATCTTTATTTTTCTCGATATTATCCATCCAGCTATCTCCTTTATCCAAACTATATTATATTTTATTATACACAAAAAATTAAAGTTTTGCCTTAATTAATGCCTAACTCCTTAATACAATTTTTTCTGTAATCTTCAACTTCAGCTGTTAGTCTATAATTGTTCTGTTCCGCTGTGTCAAGTAAGCCTTGAATTATTTTAGTTAATTTACTTGGTATGCTTTCAGCCAGGACCTTAGCATAGCTTGACTTAGCTTCGAACGACATTGTTTTATCATCATAACTGAAAAGAGGCGTGTTGTTGGTGCCTAATAAACAAAATTGAACATAAAGTCCATAAAGTTTTTGCACATCAGAAAACTTGGCCGAAGCATCGTACGTATTAATAAACTTTTCCTGGTTAAGCGCTCTGGTTAAAACTTCATCCCAACCAATAACCAGCGCGGCATCCTTAGCAGGGGGATTATCGGATTCTACCGACATAATATCAATATATGCTTTGATATCCGGCGTCACCAAAGTAGTATAGTCCCGATATTGTTGATAGTCAATAATCGGGTAAAACATTCCCTCGGCCGTATCAACTTTAAAACCTGCGTCTTTAGTTTGGGTCAGTAACTGCTTTAACTCCTGATCTTGTACAGCATTAACATCGTTTATATCAATACCGTTTTTATATGCATCAAAAAACTTTTGTGCTATAGAAGCACTATAAAACTTGGTTTCAAACTCGGGTAAATAGTCTTGCTGGGCTTTTTCCATTTTTATAACCATTTGCGAAGCGTTTTCCGGAGTAAGCTTGGTAATGTTATTATCCACATATTTAATTATTTCTGCAATATCATCATTGTTTTCCAATAATGCGTTGAACTCACTCATCAATGCTTTTTGTGCTTTGCTTTCCTGATCGATAATCTGGCTTTGTCCCGACTTGTCACCACCCGTATCTGCTTGTTTGGTTGCAGAACAACCTATTAATGTTAAAATGATGCACATAATTATTACTACTAGTAATAAAACCTTTCTTATCAACGTAGTAAATCCCTCCGTTTCAAATTCTTAGCCGGCACCAGGTACATATTATGACCACCAAATGAATATCACTGCACCCGTGCTTGCTTTAAGAATTTGACTGAAACTAAAAGATGATTGTTCCCCCAAAACTGAAAATCCACAAACTACCTAGAGCATTGATTTACTACGAAGCATTTGAAACTAAGAAATTGATGAGCTGCCCATGCGCAGCACAAAAGCTTCTGCTTCCGCTTTGGTCTTGACCTTGCCCTCAACCTGGGCATCTACCAGCGACTCCAGCACCCGGCGCACCAGGGGGGAGGGTTTGATACCCAGCAGGGCACACACTTCATGGCCGTTCAGCAACCTTTGCGAATATGCAATAATATCATGCTCATTAAAGTATCTCTGTAGCATATCTTGGATAAATGCCGCATAAGCCTCGGCTTCTTGTTCCCGGCCGGCGGCCAGCCGGCTGGAACGTATGTCCGCCAAAGACAACAGCAGCAATCCTGGAGCTTCTTCCCCGGCCCGCTTAAAAAACCGGCGCACGGCCACCGGGGTCGGGGGAGCAATTTTGTAAAGAAACAGCGGGTCCATATGCCCACCCACCAGTGCAGCCAATACTTCTTTTTCGCAACCACTCAACTTAAGCCTTTCCGCAACCGCCCGTGCCACGGGCACCCCGGCCGGGTGATGCCCGTAAAAGGTGTATTTGCCGTTCCCCGCGTAACTACGAGTAAATTGTTTACCCACATCATGCAGTAAACAAGCCATTTTAAATACAGGTAAACGGGTTCTTGAACGGGTGATGAAACCATTAAGATACTCTGCAATTTTATCGTTAAGACCACCGGTGCTTTGCCAAAGAACTTCAAACTGCTCCAGTGTTTTCAAACTGTGTTCCCAGGCATCATCCACGTGATAACCACCCTGGTCCAGTTCTTTTAAAGGTTTAATTTCCGGTAGTATTTGCTCCAACAGCTCAACTTCTCTATCCATCCGCCTGATTACCGGCGCAGCCCGCAGTTCAAAAATCGCATTTAACTCATCCCGCACACGCTCACCTGCGCAGCCGGCCACAGGCCGACTGGAATGCCTGATTATTTCCATAGTACGGGGCTCAATGGAAAACCCCAGCCTGGCCGCCAAACGAAAGGCACGCAGCGCCCGCAGGGGATCGTCATCAATAATATCCGGCCCGCAGGCCCGGATTAAGCCTGCCCGCAGATCGGCCAGGCCTCCCAGTGGATCAATAACCTTATCTTCTTTGAGCTCCCCATTCAGGTAACCGGATAAAGGCAAGGCCAAAGCATTTATAGTAAAATCCCTTTGTTTTAAGTTACCGGCCAGAGTACCCTCGGCTACCACGTCGATATCCACCTGAATTTTACCGCCACCTGCCGGCACCACCAGCCGGTACAGCCCGCGCCCCTCATCCAGAATAACCAGCGTACCGTTTAACCTGCGGGTCACCGCTTGCCAATCAGGCACGGGCATGGCCAGCACCTCCACAAGCAGGTCTATGTCCCCGGGTGACCGGCCCAACAGCCGGTCCCGCAAACAGCCACCCACAATATACACCCGGCTGCCTGAAGCAGCGGTAACTTCGTTAATATATTTTAGTAATTTTTTCATTTTAATCTCCACTATTGCATGCCGTGTATTGTAAAAAGAAGTTTTTATTAGAATAACGTGTATTCTTTTGCTTGGTTAATTTCTTTGCTCCACCTGCGGTAGTCTTTTAACTTCCAGGCACCTCCGCCGGCCAGCTCGATGATACCGCAAACCGGGTTGCTGCACAGCAGGCAAGCCCCATCGCAGTTCACCGGATGAAAAACACTGCCCTGTCTTATATATAGGGGTACATCCGCCCCCTCACAGTTTCTGGTGGTCATGAACTCCCGGTTTAAACCACGCACCAGGCCACCGGCCGATTCATATTCCATGCACAGAGCAAATCCCACCCCATGCTGCCGGCAGATATCTGCCATCATCTGAAAGAGCAGCCGCCGGAAGTTGATATTAGCATGCCACTGGCCATCCAGATTTTCCGTATACAGCTCCTTATATAAGCGGGGGATGCTGCTGTTGATGCCCGCAAGATGTGCTATCAAAGAAGGCCTGATCTTTTGCGGAATGTCCATACAACTAGTGATAATATGGTCCGCTCCTGCATTAACCGCCATGCCCACCAGTTTTTGCAAGTGTTTTTTATCATCAGTGATACCGGGGATAATAGGGTCAATGCGGCATACAGCAAATTTACCGGCCTGTTTTAGCAGGATTAAATTATCCAACAGCTTTTCCGTAGAGGCACCGCCGGGCACCAGGCGCCTGCGCAGATCCTCATCCGGAGTAATGATGGACACCTGCCCGAAGGAGTGGGTCTGTTTTTCCATTAACCTGAGCGCCTCATCCGTAACCACGTTTTTAGTAATAAATTCAATGGGCAGGTTGCGGTCCACAAAAACCTTGATTAACTTTTCAGACAGCCGGTACTTAATATTCAGGGGCTGAAAAGGATCCGTCACCGGGGACAGATAACCGCAGCAGGCTAATTCCAGACCGTCAAGCTGGCGAGCTACCTCAAGATGAAAATCTTCGAAAACAGTAACTATTTTTTGACTGTTGTACAGATTGAAATAACCCCACATAGCATGGGCGTAGCAAAATGAACAGTTATGGGTGCACCCGTTGTACGGGTTAACCAGCATCCGCTCTGCAGTACACTCCCGCTTACCCGGCCACCATCCATGCAGTTCCTTGGACGATTTGACTACGATATGCTTTTGTGGCAAATCCACCAGCGGAAACACTTTGATTACCTTGCCAAACTTCAGGCTAACCTGTTTGTTCCGGTCTTCCTGTCGCATGTCAACCCTCCTACCGCAAGGCAGCACAACTATTAATAAAAAACCTTGAAACTATTCTAATTAAAGCACCCGCCGCCCTTGCGTAAGAATCAATAATGAAATTTTCATCTTATCAGATACTAATGCCCTAACTGACAATTTAGTGGTACACTAAAGCCATTGTGTCTGATCCCAGATTCAAAGTATACTGACTACCGCGCAAACCAGGTGTTACATTGACCCCGCGCAGGTTAATAAAATCACCGTGTCTAACACCCCGCAGCGCGTCATTGATCCGGCTCCAGCAGTTCCCCCGGGCCTCGATATAACAAAAGTTATGTGTGCCGCAGGTACCGTCGCAAATATCAATAATCATCAGATCATTGTTCCGGTAAATATTGGTGGCCACTCCCACTATATTTACCTTTTGACCCAAGTATTTATTACCATTAACCAGTTTAACATAGCCCTCGCTGGCATATTTGTCCGGAGTACGATAAGCCTTAAACCGATTAAATCCATCCTTACGCAGTACCAGGTAGTTAAAATCCACATCGTTTTTATGCTGCGCCCCGTATCTTTCCAAGACTTGTATGGAAGCCGGTTTCCACCACGACTCGCAAGCGTGACTCCAACAAGCACAGCGCTGCTGCAATCCGGGATACTTCTTCCACGGATAAGCGCATGGGGCAAAAGCGCTGGCCAAATTAGCGGATTTAAGCTGCCAGTGCAAATCAGCAATCCTCCGGGACATGACTTCCGTAGCCGGTTCTATAATAGCCAGGCTGCCGTCATCCGCAGTCATCTCCAGTGCAAATTCAACAAGTGCCAGTGCCGATGCCGTGTCATACAGTTCGTATTCGTTAATTACATGAGAAGAGACCACCAGGTTGTAGTCTCCCCTGCCCAGCACGCACCGGAGCCGGGCACTTTCTTTTTCCAGGCAGCCACAAACAGAACGGCAGACCCAGACAGGAATGGATATATGCTGTAGTACCAGCCAGCTTTTAATGTTTGCCGCAGCAAAATCAAGATATTCCTGGCGGCGATCTAATAAGGCTATTTCAACACTCAAATCATGCATACCTGTAACTGAAAATAAAATATCGTAAAAATAAAGCACAGCCAGGGACACTGTGCCCGGGCCGGTGCCAATATCCAGCAACCTTAACTGTTTGGGCAGCACCCCGCCTTAAATAAGGATACAATGAGGCTAAGGGGAAAAATTTTCAAAAACCCTAAGCAGTTGGACAAAGTAATTTCATTTGTAATATTGCAACTAACTATGAAAAAATTATATTATTTGACTAATCAATCCAATAAACAAACAAAAAATAATAAGGAGGAAACCATGGCTCCAGTTGATTTAGATTTATTTTTAGATGAAAGCGGGTTATTTAATGACATAACATCAAACGACCGGCGCAGCTCGCTGGTGGGTGGTTTACTAACCCCGGGCGGTACGCTAACCGAAGAACAGGCAAAAAATATTTTATTAACCGCCTGCCAGACGTCCGGCATAAACTGGTCCGGACGGGGAACGCTGCACGCCAATAAATTGCCCCGCGATAAGTTCCCCATAATGGCCCTGTCCGTTGCCCGGCAGCTAACAGCCAGGCAGGTTATAATATTTATTATTGAAAACACGGAAAGGCTGCAAATTGTCGACCCAAACATAACTTACTTAAACATGCTGGCGGAGGGTATCACCCAACTCTTCAGCACCCTGAATGCCCGGTATGAGCAGATCAGCCTTTCCATTGAGGCTGCTATACGCATGGTAGAGGATAAACAGCACCCCGGTTCATTAACGGACATCAAATCAGAGGAATACACAACCCGCCTGCAGGAACGTTTGCACTGGGCGTGGCTGCGACGGGGAATAACCGATGGCAGCAGCAAATGGCACATGAATAACTTTATTATAGGATCGGCCAGAGATGAAAACAGGCTAATGCTGGCGGATGTACTATGCCATGCCTGGTTTTGCAGAAACACAAAGTTTTCGGGTGACCAGCGTATAGAACTGCAGACACTACTCGATGAACATGGTTATGTATATACCGTGCTGGAGCACGGCACCATTAGTGCCATAGAAAGACTGATGGCTGCCGGGGACCTGAGCGAAGCCTTTTACGAGATTTGCACCTCACTGCTGCAGGAGCAAAGGTTCAACAACCGGCGCACCGCCGAAAAGCTGTACAAAATCCTGCCACAATTAGTTAACCGTCTTGTGGAACTGCCGACTGCCGGACGTAATTACCAACTGAATACGATTAAAGGTAGAATTAATTATATAATCAATGTGGACAAGCAGTATAACCAAGCCCTGTTTTTACTGTACCTGCTCAATACCCATTTATTGCGCCCCCTTAAAGACTCACCCGCAGCCGCGCTGGAAGAAACTTCAATTGAGCTGATGAAACTGGAGATTTCCTCAGCAGTGCTGGCTATTGCCAACCACAGGGGCTGTATTAACAAGGCGGAGCAACTCATCCATGAGATTAAACAAATTATCCCCAAGCTGGCCGGTCAATGGGAAAACTTTCGGCACATTATAGAATTTTTATTTTACGAGTCAGTGCATCTCAATAATTGCTATGACTTTAACAAAACCATTAAACTAATGGATACGTTGGAGAAATTTTATAACGATACAATTGAGCTCTACCCCATCGCCCTGCCTGAAATATTTCCGGAAAACCTCAAATCCGATCTTAAAGGCAAGATACTGGGCAACAGATTACAGGCCTATATGTTTAAAGGCAGACTGGACCCTGCCTACTACGGACCGGCTCGCAGCGAATCCGACGCGGCACTCACGGAATTTACCGGCTTCAATGACCGTTCCCGGCATTATATGTATCGATGCCAAATAGAAACAGACGCCGGCAGCTTAATAGCGGCACAGCACTACCTGGCCCAAGGGGTTGATAAAAAACAGCAGGTGCTTGACCTGCCGGAAATTGCCGCAGCCCTGGCCGGTGATCAACACAGGGAATATGACTTCGGCCTGATGCAATACGCCCGCTTGATGGCAGCAGCAGCAAATGCCGGTCAACAAGATCTGGCCGCTACAATGGAGCAAGCCTGGCAAAAAAACGATCTGGACAACCACCCAGTGCTGCAGGGTGATTTTAAAGACCACCCGGTGGAGATAATTACCTGGAAAAAGGGCAGCTACTACCTGGCCACCGGCAGTATCAAGGCCGGGCTGGACTGGCACAACCGCTCCCTGGAAATCTGCTTTTATGATAAAGATAACTTGACCCTGCAAACCATCGGCCTGGGGGTACTAGCGGAACAAGCCGGACACCTGGCCGTGGCCGGTGATAAATACAGGAAAGAGTATAAAAACGCTGTAAAAGAAGCTTTAAACAAACACCGGGAGATTTTCAGCCAGCCCGGCCTGCCCCAAGCTATGGTTGATTATTTCACCGACTGGCCCCCAGTGCTGGAACAGGCCCTCCAGCATCAGGATGAGGAAACCGCCGCTGGACTGCTAAACCTGGCGCACCGGGTGCCGTTTTAAAACTGCGATGTCAAACACAAAGGAAGTGGTCAAATGCCTAAAACAACAGATGATATAAATAAAATCATTAAGACATGTATTTCTATCCTTGCTCCAAAAGACATCACTGTCCATAAACTATAGAATACCAGTTTTGACTAAGACACGGGGACGTTTCGTTTGTATTCTCTTAAGCCTGATAAATTAAATCCCGGTATGTAGTATGCCGGGATTTAAACTAATAAGCTAATTTAATTTCCTCGAGATAAATCAATTCCACCAGGCGATAGGACTGTTGCATTTTGGTGCTACTTGGCTTTTATGCGAATTTTTTATACATTGGGTCCGGGTAGTACCTCATCAGTCATCGTACCGCAGTTAAATAATTTAATTAGGGGCGTGGTCAAAAACCGTCACTAAACCAGTAGTTGGTGATTTGTAAAGAAGCCTTTTAGCTTTTCCATGTAAGGCATGAGCTACCTTTAAATATAACCACACCGGGCCTTGACCGGTTATAACTACTTCTTTGCCTTCACCCGCCTGTTCCAAAATTTTACTAATGTAATAAATAGTATTGTCCAGCTTAGCAACGTCACCATATACTTCCTTTAAATCTATCACAACAGTATCCCTGCCCTGAACCTCGGGATTTGCAAAGCCTTCCAGCAATGCATTTAACATCTTAGGAAGATCACAGGCACGTTTATAAATGCTTTCAACGCCAGCGGGATCTTCACGCATACCACAATGGGCTACATCGTTTCTAAGATCAGTAATAAAATCCCAATTTTTTGCCAATTCGCGTGCCATAGGTAACTCATCCCACCAATAAGGTGGAAGATTTTTATCTTCATTACGGCACCATTGTGCAGCAGCGCCCAAGGCATTCTCCAATTCAAAACGCCTTTTTATATTAAACCATTGTATGTTTAAGTTCATGGCCAATAAGCAAACTATCCATTCCCTGCTCAGGGTGATAGCTTGAGTTATCAATCTTTTCTCCAAAAACCGCTCAATCAGCAATAGTTGAACAGTAAGATTGTGGTGACTTGGTTTTTGGGGTTCTGCCACATAAAAGGGACGATATTGTTCCGCCACTTCCTCCAACAACATATTAAAGGGTTTAGCCCAGCGCCCTATTTCTTGCTGCACTTTAGGCAAATAATCCAGAAATGCTTTTACATGTTTAGAAATATCCACCGGACGAGACAAGTGTAAAGATCGACTAATGTCATTTAAAGCATTTGCAGTATTCCTGATATGTTCCGGCGCTTCCGATTGTCTTTCTCTGTAGGGCAAGGTATGGGCACGGGTAAGCAATTCGGCCAGGTGACCGGCATCATCCCGGCGCTTTAGAGCATCTACAGCAGCCAACCATTCCAACAACTGCTCAAGAGGGGTTAAATCAAAAACCGGTACTTTGGGCACATCTCCCGTGTTTTCTCCCCGAACAAAAGCTCCATACACGATTTTCTTGAGCTTTACATCTTTAGCAACCCGCAGATATGACATGGCAATAAAAGCCATCAATGGTAGAGAACGCATAGCATGAGTGATATCCAAAATAACCTCATCACCTGGATCGACTACACCGGTAATTTTATCGAAAAATTGCCATAGCTCTTCCTCCGATTTGGCCTCGGAAATATCCACCGGCTGGAAAAGTACATTATGGTTCCCTTCCACCCTGCTTTTTAATTCGCTAAAATGTGTATGTCCCTTGGCCTGGGGAGTGACAAAAACAATTAACCTTTCCGGGTTAAAAAATGACACCACCGCTTCGGGAAAAAGCTCGGTCCTGTAAGATTTGTCGTTAAATACATATTCAGAAACGCTGTATCGGCCTTCTTTACCATCTTGTGGTGTCGGCAAACCTAGAAAACTTAGTGCCTTTATCAACCTAACTATCTCCTTTAATATAAAGTGTTTCTAGGGCAGGTTGTGCAAAGCACCAGCCAACTCATAGTACAAACCCCAAAGTTATTAAGAAAATAACTATGCCACACCTGCCCCCAATAATATTAAATAATTACTTTTACCTCTAATCGCCCTTATTTAGTACAATTCTTATTCGCTCTATTTTCTTTGCATTTTTATCATTTGGCTTTTTCCATTGTTTGGTTTTTTTAGTTTTATACCATTCAGCCAGTAAATGTGCTATCTCAAGTGCGTCAGCAGGCGATGCCCCCGCGCCGTCCATACGGTCCAGCCATTTATTAGTAAGCTGTTTCATAAACTTTTCCGGATCATTACTATAACCATCCTGCTCCATTTCAAACCGGTGGGGACTCATAGTTGCCATAGCCTGCTGTTGCTGCTCGGCTTGTTTTTCCTCCTCCTCACTGCGCCTAAGTACCTGTTCTTTCTGCTGAAAATTTTGCAATTGATTTTTAAATGACTTTTCGTTCTCTACATCCGGCACGAATCTACCGTAACCGGCCGCCGTTTTAGCCCCGGCACCGTTCCAGGTAAGAGCTTCCTCCAGCCACTGCATAGCTGTATGAGCATCCGTCCGGTCTGCCTGCTCATCCGGTCGACGTGGCGCAATAGCGAAAATAAATGTTTCACCGGGGGCCACGACCAAAAACGGGATTGGCTCCGGGCTTAACCAGTCAGCGGGGGGTGTCTCATTCTGGCCGTTATTACGGTAATATTCAGAGTAATGTGGCGTCATTACATCCGCCGCCAGTTGAACCCGCTCCGCCGGAAGGGCATCAAAGAAAATTACACTGCCAACACTTTTACTCTCCTGGCCCACCGGGCCTAAAATACGTTTGATAACCTCGTCTTTTACCTCCTGCCAATTTTTAGCCCAAGAACGGATAATCCCTTTTACAGAACTGCCCGGCAAATAAGGTGTGCCCAGCGTAAAATGCCAGGCAAAACCATTTTCTACAGGGTGATTTCTGCCCAGGCCGGTAACAAAATGCCATTGTGTTTTAAAGGGACGTACCTCGCCATTAAGTTTCAAAACCATCTCCGTCAGGCGCATGGACATATCTCTTATTCTTGAACTGTCACCGATCTTGCAGCTGGTAACTCTATTAATCCAATCGGTTTTCGGATTTTGATTATTATTTCCCCGGGCCGCCAGTGACCATAAGTTGTTGTTCACTTGCCAAACATGGCAAAACTTATCGTACCACAGGCCACAATTTGTCCCGGCATTAAACTCCCCTGGCTCATTGCGTAACCTGTATAAGGGCAAATTCATACTATACCACTCCCCGATTTCAGGTAAGCCGCAGCAAATTTTTTCAGCCACTGCAACCAGGCCAGTGCCTCAGCCTGGGCACGGATATAAGTATCACGTTCATTATTAACAATGGCGCTCATTAAATCGTTGGCCCCCCGGTAAGGAGCTTTGTTATCGTTGCGGCAAAGCCAATCTCCCATATGCCGATACAGGACCTTATGCGCATCATCTTGATTCCCTCTCGCAGCGGCCAATAATGTAGCGGCAGCCTGCCCCAACCCATTCATCAAAATAGTGGCCGGTAAACTTTTCACATAGGAAGTATATTTATAGTTCCAGTCAGCATTTCTTTGCTCCAACTGCATGATTTTGTTAAAGGCATCGGCAGCCCTCATCTGTTCCAGGGTCATACTCCGCTACACCTCCCCCTCACCCAACCACTGGACAGCGCACCAACCCTGCCCCACAGTTTCGTTGCCACCCACCTGCAGGTAAGGACGCCCACTGAATAATTCTTTTATCCTCTCCAGTGCATTTTCTTTATCCGGACGGGTAATTAGCAAAGCATAAAAAAGGCTGTCCGGCGGCAAGGTTTCCTCGTACCAGAGGTCCTTGCTGGTTTTTGTCTCTTCGTCCAGGCTATTGCGGCCATTAACCTGCAGTCCGTATGAAGCATAATAATTAAAATCATCATCACAAAGAATAACCAACTGGCCAGCTAGCCGTTCCCGTACAGACCGGTGATAAATAAGCGGCTGGATAGCCGCAATTATCGCGGTGACATCTTGCTGTTTAACTTCAAAAGAAAGCTCCTCCAGGAATAAACCATCTATATGTTCTGCTGCTACAGCATGTTCTTTTTCAGGATTTGGAATATTAAAGGCAACCTCCCGATCGGCTAATTTACTGTCACGCATATAACGTTCAAGTATATAAGGGCAGGTTATCCACTTAAAATGCCCGGTAAGCGAGCGCACCGGCAACAGAAGCAGCCGGGCATCGGTAACAGCAACCGCACCGGCATTATCTTGTTTGCCAAAAATCTCATTTATTTCAGGTGATTCTTTTTGACGTGCTAAATCTCTCAAAGCTCCTTTCAAACTGGAACCCACGATAACAGGATAACCCGTTGAAGATTCCCTGGCCACCGGCAAGTCAACCACCCCGGTGCTTTGTTCTGTCCCAGGATGCAAGCTTGTTTCCGCCAACAAGCCAATCATGGCATTTTTCATTTATTCATCCCCCCAGCGTCCTATTAATACTTGTCCATAACCGTAATTCCTTTTATTGCCCAAAATACTACCATGCAGTGCGGTAACCTGCTCCAAGTGTTCTTCACCAGCTTCATAAAACCAGGTACTGCCTGGCGGTATTACCGGACTAAGCGGGCGTGGACAATGATTTAGCATATCCCATCCACCCACCTGCTCAACTTTGCTAGTGCAAGCCGAAACACAACGGCCCGGAACTACCCCAGGTCCATGTTTAATGGTTTCTTGCGCCGCACCGGCTGAGTTAAAGAAGGCTGGAGTAATGAGTATAACAGCGAACTTGACTGCACCATTTTTCGGCTTTAAAGATGGACATTCCGGTAAAGTCAAATTGAAGTCAGCAATTTTCAGCTGGGCCAGCCGGCCCTCACCACCCAGCCTTACTATTTCGCATACATTATTCTGCCAGTCATCTGGTAGACCATCAACCCCAACTGCCAGTGATATATTACGGTTTGGCCGGACATGTACACATGAATATAACTTTTTGTCTTGCGCCGTGTGTGTTGTTGCCTGTATTTCTAGGCCCACCCGGTACTCCTCATGCCACAGCTCGTTTCTCTGCTTAACCTGTCCCGCAGCCGGCAGACCCCCTTCAAGCACCGCACCCATTCCTTCCATGGTACACCATTCCTTCTCCATAGGTTTAGCACCAGGATGCTTTATACAAGGAACCGGCAATCTCACCGCGCCCAGATCGCAAAAAACTTCTTTTCCGTCTGGAACAAGGCGTGTATATAGACCTGAAGATTCTTGCTTTAGCAGTAACAATGTTGCAGCAAACAAAACTTGATCATCCATTAAAAGGTAAGGTCCTTTAAGCTTTAGCTGTCCTAAATCGTCCGGTGTGCCCAATTCTTCCGGCCATTTCTGAGGCATTTCAGGCGTCCACCCCTGCCAATAAGCCAAAGTTGTGCGAATAACTCCCTGTAAAGTGGACATATATGGGGGGAAGCAACCGTTAACTCCGGACTGCCCGCCCTCCCCCGCATTGTATGGCATACCGTCACGGAAAAAGAACGTGTCCAGGGCATTAAATTTCCACATTTTCATTTTTACTCACCCACCCCCTTTTCAGCCAGAAAGCGAACCAGCAGAGCTCCATCAATCTGCAGATTGCTTTCCTGGATATTCTTCACATCGCTCCCAGTAACTTCACGACGGCTACACCGGCACAAGTTCACCAGTTTTTCCATTCGCTTTTCCGCTTCCTGCATATTAAGCTGGGCACGATCACGGTTTTTCATGTACTCAACAGCCAGTAACTTAACTGGATTAAATTCAGGTATAAGCTGATTCTCGTCCATTAATATTTTAAAGCGCTGGCGCAAATTATAAAAATAAGCACTGTTGTATTGCCGCTGTTCATTAGAGTTACCGGTAAAATTATCAACCAACTGTTCAATGATATTATATTTATTATCGACAATTACTTTTTCCCAGGGAGAAGACCAAAGTATATCCGGTCCGGCTGTTTTCCATACACCGACAACCAGGCTGTCACGACCTGTTTTATCCTTAGCAACTTTATCCAGCATTTGGTGAGCTTTATTTAATATGGACTTAAGCGGCGCGTGATGGTGGGCATATAAAATACTTGCTGATATAGTGGCACGGCTGCCGGGGATAGCAGTGTTTTTAAACGATTCCCGGTAAGACAGGCAAAGTCTTACCGCCGCATCTAGAGCATCCTCCAGCGGTAAAAGAGCCATTACATCATCACCACCGGCATATATTAATACGCCATTTTTGTCGTTTATAATAGATGGAACATCTTTACCAAAATCCACCAGTGCCTTACTAACCTTTTGGGCTTTAAAATCTTGCAGCAAAGCCCCCATTTTATCGCCATCCATTATTAATACGGCATAGTATGAACTAGCTTTGCCGTTAAATTTACTTAAAAGCCCTTTTAGCTGCTTCCGCTGGTTTGCTGTATCATCCGGCCAGATCCCGTCATTGTCAAGCATGGAATTGTAAAACAAATTAGCGTCCAGGCAAGCAAACTTTTCCAGGTGAGGATGTTTATAAACCAATTGTCTAATGCAATTGATTGCCTCGCCAGGTTGTATACCCTTGCCTTGGACTAATTTACTACCGGCAGCTAGGGATGCATAATCACAAGATAGGGTAGTATTTTCACGCATGGCTTTCTCCATCCAATGGGCAGCAGCAATATAAGTGGTTGAAGGGTAAACTATCGGTACACCCCAAATAACCCTGCCGGCCAGCAAAGGGAAAAACCTTTTAATGAACGATATCGCACATAACCGCTCATCTTCCCGTAAATCCAGCCTGGCGTTTTTTCGTAGGGCAGCCCAAAAAGCGTCCTGTTTTTCTTTTTCAGGTTTTCGGGCGCGCACAAATCCGGATAATTCCTGTAAATTGCCCATGATAGTGCATTTATCACCGGGCTCCACCTCTGGAACATGACTGCGCCAGTTCTTACGCATATCCAGTAAATTATTGCTTTTTTCATCATCACTAATAGCCCAGGCAATATCCCAGAAGCTGTTAACCTGGCGGTCCCATATTAAGGTAACATCTTGCCCGGCATGGGCCACCGGAGCGATATACTCATCCCAAACCGACCGGGCAATGTTTGACCATGCTTCCTGTATTGCTTTGACGCATTCCTGCGGGTCAAAATCTACAGGAATCTCAGCTTTAAAACGATTGGGAAGTGTTCCGATTTTTGGACCAACGGTTAGCTTACGACCTTTTTTCTTTTCTGCAATGGCTATCAGCAATGCATCTTGCAGGTTCCCCTGGTCATCACACACAACAGGAAATTTAATTTTGCCTTTTACATCCAGCACCGCATGCATAGCCTGCCCGGCCAAATATGAAAGCAAAAATGAACCGGCCCACAAGTCTCTGGTCCGCCGGGATTGCGATACAAAACCCTGTACCGGGCCAATGGTAAAATGCAGGTAACGAGTACTGCTCATTATGGCTGCACCTCCAGTCTGTCACGGAAACGATTGATAAAATCATACAGAACATTAAAATCCACATTCTGCTGTATTGAAGGTGGTTCATGCCTATTTCCTTTTTTAGTTATTGTAATACCCTCATCATCTGGAAGAAACCGAGCAGGTAATACAGTTATGACAGCGGCGTATTGTCCTCTCAATTCATGTAAATGAATAAACAGCGGGCTGGCGCGCCTTTCTTGTCTTTCGGGTTTAACATACACTATGTCATTATTTGAATAACGGTAGTTATGCGGCAAGCCAAAGGCAACCCGGCGGGGGTGGGTAGTGGGGTTTTTATTTTGAGATGCTACCTGCCATACTAAATCGTGATCATTAGAAAAAACCTGTGTTTCCACGTGTTCACCCCAGGGCAATATATATGTTTGGGTTCGGTCCCGCCTCCCATAGCTCCGGTATCTAATCATTTCTCGACCGACTTCATCCAGTAGTCTGAGCGGATTATTCCCGGTTTTTACGATGGAAACGCGGCTTAGAGCGGTAAATGCCGAATATTCAGGTAGTTGGCCGGATAATGTTCCCAAACTCGCAAAGAAGTTTTGCATTGTAATTCTTAGTCCGTTTGCATCACCTGGGGCAGTCCAGGTTTCCTGCCCATTATGTAGCAACGATTCCAGGCTTAAAGAACCAAATCCGCGACGAGAGCGAGAACCCATACCGCCAAACAAACCAAGGGCAACTAAAGCTCTTGTCAGGTAATCAACCAATTCCTGCTCCTGCGCTACATTTTTCGGCCTCAGAGCAATTGTAACCGTAAAACGAAGGCCCTCTTTGATATACGGCCTGATATTTTCTGTTTGTCTATTATGTTTAATTAAACCATAGCCCAGGTAGGCGCTTCCCTGGTCTCCCCATCTTTGCCCGGCGTTTATTATGTTCGGATTACCTTCGGATCGCAAACTAAGCATAAACCGGGCCTGTCCTTCCGTGCTTCCGAAGAATTCACGCTCTTTTTGTTGCACCTGTGGCCGAGATTTTAAAAACGGAAGAGCGGTTGCCCGGAACCAAAAGCGCAAAACCCCTTTAAAAGAAGGGGCACGCAAATCGATTGTATTTGGGTTTGCGCCGCCCATAAATAAAGGCGTAACCACTTTATACGTGGCTTGTAGAGTATCCATATATCCCCCACCCATTCTTCAATATTACAAATTCTTTATTTTAATGTTTAACTTCTACATTTTGGTTTCATTTTCCTATATTTTAATATAATTTCATATTGATAAAATATCTCCATGAATGGATTATTAAAGCCATCACCTACTATAAGCCTTAAACACCTCATAACAAACTTTAGCCACCAGATATATGGAAGTTGGCGCCGACGTAGGCGGAAATGCCAACAGGGCTAATATTGCCGCCACTTTGGCCACCTTGAGTCCGGTGATTTTGGCCACCTTAACGGCACTCCTCCCTAGTTATCCGCCCCTGCCACCATTCCTTGATTACCGGCGCGGCGGCCAAGGCAGTGGACCAGATAGCCGTTTGCGGGATAAAATCCAGCGGCCCGGCGCCGGCCGCCTTGATATCGCGCAACTCATTTTCCACCCGCCCCGTAATTTCCCGGTTGGAAAATCCTGAATCGTGCACCATGGGATTATCTTTAAACCGGGCTGCCGTTTCGGATGTAACATATATCTCCGTATCAGGGTACCTGGCCTGCGCATTTTCCACCAGTCCAGGATCATCCGTAGCTTTTAACTGCACTTTCACAACTTCCCCGCTGCTTTTATCGTAGAGAATAACATCACTTCCGGGGTGATTTTTGTCAGTATGCAGCCGAGCAAAAACATCATCACCGTTAGCGTTTTCCGCTTCGACAAATTCCATTTCATGATAAATGCCCTTGATATTGTTGATAAATCCCGACATACCGACGGCATCTATTTGATCGACATATCCGGCCACATCATCAAGAGAAGCATTCGGTCCCAAGCTCATCGATTGATTGGTCATCCAGGGCGGCATACTCCGCCGCCAGCTTATTTTTCATGGCCTCAAATTGGCTCAAGTCAACCCCCTCACTTTTTTTTATTATTTGGCTGGTTAATTTAAACTGGACGTAAATAAGCATGAAGCTTTTCTTAATCTGACTCTCCATCCTCACCATACCCAACTTTGATATCGACGTTATCACCGGTCCTATCCGGAATTTGCAACTCCATATTAGTTAAGTCTTTGTTGCAGTACGGACAACGCCACTGACCTTTGCCGTCCGCGCTGTAAGATTTCTTATTACAATAGGGACATAATTTCATGAACAATAGACCACCCCGCTTGTTTTTATAATTACCTATTGACAACTTACCAGAAAATTATAAATAGCCTAGCGAGGAAATATTTTTCAAAAGATTGACCTTGATTTTAAATAATATAAATGCCGGCACAATAACGAAGTGATTCCGAGGCCACTTTCACGGAGCGCACCTGAGTACCATATTCACGTGCTCAGATATAAAAAACAACTAATTTGTCATCTGCATTGACCAGGTACACAAAAAACAAAAACCATGAAATAACAATGATACACAAGCCATATAGCCGCTTTAATTCGCGGTGTAGAAGTAGAGGCTGAGCGGATTGTGCCTACAGATAAAGAAACCGTGGCTGTACATCGGACATCTGATGTGCTGTACAAAATAACCGAGAACCGATACGAGTACATAATGCTTGTGGAATTCCAAACCAGGCCAGATCGCAAAATAGCAAGCCGTTTACTGGAATATACAGCCATGCACCACCGGCGGTACAGCAACCCGGTATATCCTGTTGTGATAAATTTAACCGGTAGTGGTCAGAAATATAGCCGGTATACAATTGAATGTGTGGACATAACGGTGGTAAACTTTAACTATCACCAGATAAACCTTCAAGATATATCCGGACATGATTTTCTTCATCAGGGACCGGTGGGTCTTTTGCCACTAACTCCGCTAATGAGACAAGAAGACAAACTGGAAAAAGTACTGCAGAAATGCTCTGACCGTTTGGAAAACGAGGTATCCGCAGAAGATGATAAAGCAACCCTGTATCTGGCATTGGGAGTAATTGCGACGCTAAAGTTTCCGAAAGAATTGATCACAAATATTCTGGAGGTGAGCAAGATGGAAAACTCTCCGCTGTTTGACGGTATTCGAGAGGAATGGGTAGCCAAAGGTAAAGCCGCAGGTGAAGCCGAAGGTGAAGCTAAAGGCAAAGCGGAAGGCAGAGTAGAAGGCAGGGTAGAAGGTAGATTGGATACGCTTTTCGACGTGCTGGAGGCCAAATTCGGCAAGGTGCCAAATGAACTACGCAGACAACTGGCAGAGCTTAAAGACTTGGAAACTATCAAAAACACGATACGTAAAGCAATAAATGCCGAAACGATTGATGACTTTTCCAGGTTGCTAAAAAACTAACAACATTTATATCTAGCCTAATTAACCCCGGGTTTTCCCTGGGGGTTAATTTTTGTACTTATATATATAGCACTGTATCAAAAAAATTATTAAAAAAAAAGACACCAAGTATTACAATATATTACAATATTAATTCAGTTTATCTAACCAACCGTGTCTGTCCCATACCCATGGTAGTTTTATAACCAACACCTGCATAAAAAGCAAAATCAGCCAGCATATGTACCACCCTGACCATAATGTCTTCACTTTGCCGCTTAATTCCATAACTGCATTGCCCGACAAAACCCACCTGTTTGTAGTTACTGAAGTGCATAATCCGGGTCATTAACTTATAGGCGGCGGGGAACACACTATCCACAACAAAATTTTTAAAGTTATCGCCTAAATATACAGGTGAATAATGATTCCACTTATAAAGTAAATTTGTGAAAACCTTTTGCGGGTCAGGCAAAGGATAGTTGACTCCCTGACTCCTGAAGGTTGTTGGCGAATAAAACTGTAAAGATAGCTTATGGATAACGTTAGAGAACGACACGGCGGAGTTATATATATCCGCAAAGGAAGAAGTCCCTGCCCAGGGGTGCTGTGCATTATCAAATGTAATTCCGTGCATATCAAACCCTGCCCCGGCCAAATTGATCTCCCGGGGCAAAGACGGTGCCCACGTGCCTATCATTATAAAAGCGTACCCTGACCACTTCCGAATGGCTCATGTCCATACCCCAGCGTTTTCTGAGGTAATAGCGAAGAGAAAATTCCTCCGGGTAAACAAACTGTTCGTTCAGCATTTTTACCCCATGTATTCTGCCCAGGTGGCACGCCACTATTTCGCGAGTTTCTTCTTTCCTTGCCACTAAATACCAGGCTGCATTACCGGCATAAAATATTAACCCATACGGCCAAATAAGCCAGTTAACTTCCTTGCCTTGGCCGGTATTATATTTTATTTCAACCTTTGATTCCTCTAAAACCGCCGCACGCAGTTTATCTAAATAATTAGTTTCTCTAAAAACAAACCCACCCCGGGTATAAAGTTTTTTAGACATTTCTTCAGCGGCAGATATTTCATCATCGGAGAGCAGATTCTTCTTAAGATTTTCCTGCAGCGAATTCAAATCGACCGGCGGGGGAAATTCAGCAAACAGCCAGGCAAGGGTGATGGTCTCATGAGGTGTTAAACTTAACGTTGGATACGGATACGTGGTAATGGACAAATTCCATTTTACCGTGGGGTCTTTTATTATCAGGTCAACTGGGGAATCTATATCTTCGTCTTCCCCGTTTTCTTCCGGCGTATCACCCACATCATCTTCTTCCGGATACAGCAAAAAATGGCTTCCCAAATCGGTATACAAAGAGGTCCGGTTTAAATCATCCAAAATAAGGCCTGCCGGATAACCGGTTATCCGGGCTAAATCCAAAGCACTAAGCCCCTGGGGATTGGATTCCAGGGTGGAGAATATTGTAATAAGACGCTTCAATACTTGATTACTCATTATCTTTCACCACCTGACAGTACCTGGCCAGCATTTTTTGCCCTGTTTTAGCCATCATTTCGCGTAGTGATGAAGCTTTAACAACTTTCGCAGCATCGCCGTAACTTCTTATCCAGCGGGCAAACTCTGACAGACCTTCCACTTTATCATACAAAATGATTGAACCATCTTCCTGCACCTCGAGTTGACAATCACTATTACATAGCTGCCGGCGGGATACGTCGGCCCTTAATTTTTCCAGTGCAGTGCGGTGCCGAGCAGTGCTCTTAAAATGAATTACTACTTCCAATTTTTGATCACTGCTGATACCCCAACGTTTTTGCAGGTATTCATCCATTTTAAAGCCGGCGGGGCTGCTAAAGCTTTCATCGCTGATGCGCACCTGGGAAAAACGATTTAAAAAGTACGGCATGATTGTATTAGTGGCATTATTTTGGGCAATAACGTACCACTGCAGTTTTTCCCAATGATAAACCACACCTAAAGGCTGCAGCTTAAGGGAACGTCCCCGGTATTCACAGTTAATTACCCGATAGTTGTAAACCGCGTCTTCAACAAGTGCTTTCACCTGGTGAATATCCTGGTCATCCCCCGTTCCCCTTCCGTGCACAACAACTCGCTCGACCAGCTTGGCTAACTCTTCCCGCCACCGGTCCCTCCCGGGGATGATCATTAAAGGGACCAATCTGCTTTTCAGTATGGCCAGGTCGGGGGAAAGAGGTACCAAACCGGCAATTGTATTTAGATATTCATATAATAAACTTGCGTCTTTTTTACCCTCCACCCGAACCGGTCTTGGAAAATTAGCACCTAATGACCAGCGAAAACCGTTTTGCCGGACCAACCCTTCCAAAGCCATTTTCTGCAGAATATCTTCAACAGTATCTTCTTCCCCAATACCCTTAAGCCGGGCAATATCCCCCGGCAGAAGCCCTTTAACCGAATTTTTATTGGTTCTCATTTCACACTCGTACAAGGATTTTAAAATAGCCAGCTGTTTTAAATATTTTTCTTTAACCTTGTCCCCAATTACACCTTCGCCATCAATAATATTTCTGCCTTTTTCGGTTATAGCAGCACCTTTTTTGACCTCATACAAATAACCTTGCCCTAGCAGTTCTTTGCAGTCACCACGTATAGTCCGCTCCCCCACATTGAAACCGTCTTGATTAAGTTTTTCCAAGATCAAAGTATAGGCAGCCTGTCCATCATGGCATGAAGCCAGAATATGTAAAATTTTCATACGCCTTTTGTTAATCAAATCGCTCTTGCTACCCATTTCAAGCCTAAAACCCCCGTTGAGATGTTTCTTACACATTTCAACAAAGGAAAAGATTTTCCTCTATTATAATCCAAAAGTAAAACCTCCCACAACAAGGGAGGCTCACTCTACTAGCTATGTTATTCTCTGGCCCGGGCTTCGTTGACGGTGATGACCCGTCCTTCAAAATCAGTACCGTTTAATGCTGCAATCATCCCTTCGGCGTCCTCGTCTTTTACCTCCACAAAACCAAAGCCGCGTGAACGACCGGTTTCCCTATCGGTGATAATACGGCTGCCCAAAACTTCTCCGTATCTTGAAAAGGCCTCACCTAAATCTTCGGCTTTAGTACCCCATGGTAAATTACCCACATATAATGTGCGCGCCACCAGATCACCTCTTTTCCATTGTTGCTTACACATTATTAAACAATGTGTAAGTATTATTTGCAAAAGGAAAATGACTGATGCAATAATAACGGGCTAAGATTTTACCATATCTAATTGTGGTATAATTTATTCTGATAAATAAATTTTTCCACTGCTTCAGGAAGCAAATATTTAATCGGCCTGCCCTCACGCACTCGCTGCCTGATATCGGTGGAAGAAATGGCCAGTGCCGGTACTTCGACGGTTTTAATTTTAGCCAGAAGGTCTTTAGACAGGTAACCTAGTTTACAATCGATAGTCTCAAGATTAAAACCCGGCCGGGTGGCCGCGACAAAAAAACATTCCTGCAGCAGCTCTTCAACGTTTTTCCAGGTCAATATCTCCAACACGGCATCCGCACCGGTAATAAAATAAATTTCCCACCCGACATAAATTTCCTTCATGGCCCGTACTGTATCAATAGTATACGATAAACCTTCTCTTTTTATCTCCATATCGGAAATGGTAAAATGAGAGTTGGAGCTAATTGCCCTTTTAGTCATTTCCAACCGCTGCTCGGATGTGGAAATATCCCTTCCAGTTTTATGCGGTGGTTTGCTGGCCGGGATAAAGATGACTTTTTCCATGCCAAATTGGTAGCAGGCCTCTTCGGCCGCAACCAAATGTCCGTAGTGCACAGGATCAAATGTGCCGCCCATTAGACCGATTATTCTTTTTTCTGGCCTATAGAGCCCATTACTCATCTTCACTAAACTCCGTAATTATTAGGTACTAAGATGTCAAGGTGTGCTATTCCCTGATTTGGCCATCTCCGAACAATATATATTTGTTGGTGGTCAGTTCTTTTAAGCCCATCGGACCCCGAGCATGCAGTTTTTGAGTACTAATGCCGATTTCGGCTCCAAAGCCGAATTGCCCGCCATCAGTAAAACGCGTGGAAGCATTAATATAAACCGCCGCGGCATCTACTTCATTTAAAAAGCGCATGGCTCGGGTGTAATTTTCAGTAATAATGGCCTCTGAATGCTTGGTGCTGTAACGATAAATGTGATCCAGCGCTTCATCCAGGTTATCTACTACTTTAACAGCTATAATCAGATCCAGAAATTCGTTGGTGTAGTCTTCCTCAGTAGCCTGTTTAACCCAGTCTGCCGCCGCTCTGGTGCGCTCGCAACCGCGCACTTCCACTCCGGCCGCCTTTAGCGCATCCAACATCTCGGGTAAAAACTCTGCCGCAATGGCCTGGTGGACCAATAGCGATTCCAGGGCATTGCACACTCCGGGGCGCTGGCATTTGGCGTTGATAACAATACGCCGGGCCTTTTCCAAATCGGCATAACGGTCAACATAAACGTGACAGTTGCCCACACCGGTTTCAATAACGGGTACGGTGGCATTTTGCACCACGGTTTGAATAAGGCCGGCGCCACCTCTGGGAATAATCACATCAATATAATCATTTAGTTTAAGCATGACGTTAACCGCATCCCGGTCGGTAGTTTCAATCAAGTTGATAGCCCCGTCGGGCAGTCCCTCCCGGGTAGCAGCTTCAGCAATGATATTGGCAATGGCAGTATTGGAGTGAATAGCTTCGGAACCGCCCCGCAGCACCACCGCATTACCCGTTTTCACGCATAAACCGGCTGCATCCACCGTTACATTTGGCCGTGCCTCATATATGATGCCCACAACGCCCAGGGGTACCCGGGTGCGTCCTATCCGCAATCCATTGGGGCGGGTCCACATGCTTTCCACTTCGCCCACCGGGTCGGGCAGCGAGGCTACCATGGCCAGGCCATTCGCCATATCCGCCACCCGTGCCTGGTTTAATAACAACCGGTCGATCAGCGCCCGGGAAAGCCCGTTTTTATCGGCTTCCCTAACATCCAATTCGTTGGCCTCGAGTATGTTATAGGTATTCTTTAGCAAGCTGTCCGCCATAGCCAGTAAGGCATCATTCTTGATATCTGTGGATATATAAGCCAGCTTACGAGCCGCCTCTCTGGCTTTTTGCGCCTTGGCGATAACCTGTTTTTCCATAGTTTTTGACCTCCTCACTAAGTTATTTTAAAAAACATTTTCATTATTACTCCAGCGCCAGGTTGTCCCGATGGATTATTTCATCATAGTCTTTATGGCCAAGTACCCGGTTTATTTCGCTGGTTTGCTTACCCATGATTTGTTCTATTTCAGCCGAAGCATAATTGACGATCCCCCGGGCGATTTCTCTGCCGTCCGGAGAAATCACACTCACTGTGTTACCCATTTCAAAACTGCCCTCAACGCCCGTAACACCTGAGGGCAGCAGGCTTTTACCTTTTTCCCGCAGCGCTCGGGCCGCCCCTTCGTCAATGTATATTTGCCCACAGACAGTAGCGCTAAAGGCAATCCATCTTTTTTTATTAACCAGTTTAATGGAGGGCCAAAATACAGTACCCAGTGGCTCGCCGGCCACCAAGCGTCTGATTACATTGATCTCCGAGGCCCGGGCAATGATAGTAACCAGCCCGGAGTGCATCGCAATACGAGCGGCCTGAACTTTGGTAGTCATGCCGCCTGTGCCCACTGTCGACCCCACGCCGCCGGCCAGGGACTCTAACTCATCGTTAATCTCGTGTATTTCCGGAATTATCCGGGCTCCTGGTTTACCAGGCTTATCGCTGTATAGCCCGTCTATATCCGAAAGCAGCATTAAAATATCCGCATCCACCAGCGCGGCCACCATAGCCGCCAGGTTGTCGTTATCACCCAGTTTGATTTCATCAACTGCTACAGTGTCGTTTTCATTGATCACCGGTATGATATGCATGTTCATCATAGTTTGCAAAGTATTGCGGGCATTTAAGAACCGCTTGCGGTCGGCAAAATCCTCCCTAGTCAAGAGTACCTGCCCCACCACCAGCCCGTATTCGGCAAATATTTTTTCGTACATATGCAGCAGTAAACCTTGTCCCACAGCAGCAATCGCTTGTTTTTCGGGCATGGTGCGTGGTCGCTGGGTAAAACCCAGTTTACCCATACCGGCTCCCACCGCCCCGGAAGTAACCAATAACACATCCAGGCCTTGGTTATGCAGGTCGGATAATTGCCTGACCAGCGCCTCAATTTGACCGATATTTAACTTACCGGTCTTATAGGTAAGCGAGCTTGAACCAACCTTGACCACTATCCGCTGCAAACGGCTATATTTTCTACTATCCATATAAACACTCCGCTTTTTAATCGACAAATTCAAAGGTCATATCCTTAATGCGAATTGTATCACCGTTTTTGGCACCGTACTCCCGGAGCGCCTTTTCCAAGCCCATCACTTGCATAATCCGCTGCAGGCGGTCAACCGCAGCCTCGTTATCAAGGTTCGTCATTGCCACGTGTTTTTCAATTTCCCGGCCCGTAACTACCAGTTCATCATTCTCCCGGTGAATATTAAACCGCGGTTCGGCACGGTGCACCGTCTCTGTTGTATGTTCCACCGGCAAATCAGGGACAGGCAATTCCTTTAGCAAATAATGGACCTTGTGCATTAATTCCGGTACCCCCGCCCCGGTCACTGCCGAAATAGGGAATATTTCATACTCACCGGCCAGTGCCTCTCTAATACTAGCCAGGTTTTCCTCGCTGCCGGGCAGATCCATTTTATTCACTGCCACCACCTGGGGCCGCGCCGCCAGGACCTCGTTATAAAGCGCCAGCTCCTGGTTAATAATATGGAAATCTTCCAGTGGATCCCGGCCTTCGGTGCCGGCCCCATCCAGCACATGCACCAGCAGTTTGGTTCTTTCCACATGACGCAAAAAATAATGCCCCAGCCCGGCCCCGGTGTGGGCTCCTTCAATCAAGCCCGGTATATCGGCTACCACAAAACTTTCGCCTTCACCAAGACTTACCACCCCTAAATTAGGTGTTAAAGTGGTAAATGGATAATTGGCTATTTTAGGCCTGGCTGCGGATACTCGCGCAATCAGCGTAGATTTTCCGGCATTAGGATAACCGAGCAACCCAACATCGGCCAACAGCTTCAGCTCCAGGATAAGCTGGCGTTCTTCACCAGGCTCGCCTTTCTCGGCCATGGTGGGCGCTTTATTATGCGAGCTAGCAAACCGGGCATTACCCCTGCCGCCACGCCCGCCCCTGGCAACCACCACTTCCTGGCCATTGGTGGTGATATCTCCAAGTAGCTGGTTACTGCCCTCTTCACGGATTACCGTACCCAAGGGCACCCGAATTAACATATTTTCGGCCCCGCGGCCATGCATGCCTTTACCCTGCCCGTGCTGGCCACGGTCGGCTTTGTAATGGCGCTGGTAGCGAAAGTCTACCAAAGTGCGTAAACCTTCATCTCCACGAAAAATTACGCCACCACCCCTACCGCCGTCACCACCCCAAGGTCCACCCTCAGGCACATATTTTTCACGCCGGAAGGCAACACAGCCGTTACCACCATCGCCCCCCTTGACATAAATCTTTGCCCTGTCATAAAACATTTTATTTCACCTGTGCTTGTAGTTTGGAGACACCTCGCATTTCTAAATCGATGTCTCATCCAGTATTATACACTGTGTTTTCTTTAATTATAATATATTGTTATTATAGTTGGTTATATAAAGTTTAAGCCTGACCCCATCAGCGCTAAAGCCGATTTGCCATGCACCGTCAACCGGCTTGCCGGTTATGCTAATTAATATTTCGCGGTCGGCAACCTCTGTTGATGCCAGGTTATTTACAATATTGTTTAAAATTTCATCCAGCAAGGCCGCTATTTGCTCACCGGAAACTACGCAGCCACTTAGATTAGCTTGCACATCGAACTCAATCTTAATTTGATAGTTCGCCGCGCGGTTATGGGCAATCAGCAAAACGGCGGCCACCTCGGGAATTTCAAGATGCACAACCTTGCTCAAGCGGCTAATCGCACTGGCGGCACTACGTATATATTCCCTGGCCTCGGTCTCCTTTTTCAATTGCAGAAGTCCGGATATGATCTGCAGGTGGTTGAGAAAATCATGCCTTTGTACTGAAAGCAGTTCCAGCATTTTTGCAGCATCCAAAAAAACATCTCCCATCTTACGTGGATAAACCGGCCAGTTTACCGGCAGCATATTTGGTATTATACCATAAAAAAACATTTTTGAGCTAAATAACGGTACTATTCGAAGACAGGGATAATACGAATTAAAAAACAGCCCGCATGGTCAAGGCTGTTTTTTTATGTTCACCAAAGATATTCGTAAACATATACTGTTTTGCAAAAAACGCAATTATTTTGATTAGATTGCTGAAATTATATGACTGCTTCTTCGACCTCTTTAATGTTAACTACCTTTTTATCTTTACCTTTGGTCTGGAAGGATACAGTACCGTCCACCTTGGCAAACAAGGTATCGTCTCCACCGCGTCCCACATTTTGACCGGGATGTATCCGAGTGCCTCGCTGGCGAACCAGAATGCTGCCTGCGGTAACAAATTGACCATCGCCCCGCTTAACACCAAGCATTTTTGGTTTGGAATCACGACCGTTACGTGAACTACCTACACCTTTCTTATGTGCCAATTTACTTCACCTCCGTGGTTAGGCTTGTATTTTTTCCACCACAACCCTGGTAAAGGGCTGACGGTGACCTTTTTTACGCCTATAATTTTTTTTAGGTTTATATTTAAAAACAATAATTTTTTTATCCTTGCCATGTTTTTCTACTTTCAACACTACCTTGGCACCTTCCAGCACAGGCGTACCAACATGCAGCTGACCGTCTTTTTCTACGGCCAGCACTTTGTCTACTTCATAAGTTTGCCCGGGTTCGGTGGATAGTTTCTCAATGAACAGAGTATCTCCTTCACTAACGCGGTACTGTTTACCACCTGTTTCGATAATGGCGTACATGATTTTCCCCCTTATTTTCAGGACTCGCCGGAAGTGGGTAAGGTCATTTCTTTCATAATTAACCTGTTTTAACCCTTTCCGAGCGGTATTTATTTATGGCCTACAACAAATAATTTTACCACAACGGTAACCATTGTCAAGCTTAACTGATTATGATGCCTGTGACTTCGGCAAAACCTTACCCTTTAATTAATTTGGCGCGAGCGTAAGTGCGGAACACCCTGTCTACTTCTATTGCCACTGTCTCGCCAACCATCGGTCCGCCCCCCTCAATATCCAGTATAAACCCGTTAACCCTGGCAATACCATCATTAATATTGCCGGTATGAGGTTCCTCCACCAGCACCTCCAGCACCTGACCGGGCTTGACCGGTAGATTATTGGATTTGATATCGGCCTGGTCATAAATGGGACGCACGGTGACCGACTCAATATGTTGTTCGGCAGAACCTCTGATGTATAGGGTTTTACCTGTGCGAGCCTCTAAATCTCGCAGGTTGGCGCCCCCGCTACCGATAAGCCTGGCAGCCACCAGCGGATTGGCTTCCACTAATATAGTTCCGGCTCCGGTCTGTTTGGCCATCTGGTAAATCTGCTGTTTAATGTTGATACCCACTGTTTCTTCGGACAATACTTTGCCCCGCCCATCACAGTAGGGACAGGTTTTTTGCAGCACCTCGGCCAAACTGGGCCGCACTTTTTTTCTGGTCATTTCCACCAGGCCCAACTGAGTGATCCCCAGTATATTAGTTTTTGTTTTATCCTTGCGGATTTCCTCCTCAAGTACGCCAAGCACCTGCCGCTGGTGCTCCTCCTTGCCCATATCAATAAAGTCCACTATAATAATACCACCAATGTTACGGAGACGAAGCTGGCGAGCTATCTCCACCGCTGCATCCAGATTGGTTTTAAGCACCGTGTCCTCAAGATTGGTGCTTCCCACATATTTGCCGGTGTTTACATCTATGGCAGTGAGTGCCTCGGCCTGGTCGATAACGATATAACCCCCGCATTTGAGCCAAACAGTATTCTTTAAGACCTTTTGCATTTCTATATCAACATTGTTTTCTTCAAAAAGGTTTTTTCTTTCTTCCAAAAGAACTTTCACCTTTAAGCGCGGACCCAGGATATCCAACAAATCTAATATTTTTTGATATTCATAGCTTGAGTCGATGATTAGCCGGTCAACATCCTCGGTAAAGATATCCCTTAAAATACGCTGCACCAGTTCCAGGTCCCGGTGCAGCAAATTGGGCACCGGCCCGTGATTGGAACGATTGACGATTTTGCCCCATAGATTGGTCAACATTTTGATGTCCAGGCATAACTCTTCCTCATCGACCCCTTCGGCCACGGTACGTACAATTACCCCCATACCATCAGGTTTAATACGGGCAGCCATTTCCCGCAAGCGGTCTCTTTCATTGTCATTCTCAATACGCCTGGATATGCCGATATAATCCACGTTGGGCATGAGTACGAGATACCGCCCCGGCAACGTAATATGAGTGGTCACCCGTGCCCCCTTGGTACCGATAGGTTCTTTAACAATTTGCACAATTACTTCCTGGCCTTGCTTTAAAATATCACATATATTAGCGCCCAACGCTGAACTGCCCTGGCCCGGCCCGGCGTCGGGGGTACGGGCGGGGATGGCGTCCTCCACATATAAAAAGGCGTTTTTTTCCAAACCTATATCCACAAAGGAAGCCTGCATGCCGGGCAGCACGTTTTCCACTCGGCCTTTAAATATATTACCCACCAACCGCTGATTTGGCGCGCGCTCGATGTACATTTCTACCAAAACTTTGTTTTCCAGCACGGCTACCCTGGTTTCCTCTTCACCAACATTAATAATTATCTCTTTAAACATTCTCTTTTCCACCATCTTTTCTTTCCGCTTGCCCGGGAAGGTTAAAATAGCCTTGTTCGAATAATCTGCAGATCCGCTTTATCCACCGCCATACCGGCGTGCCGGAAAAAAACCTCCACTACGTCTTCAGGACGCACATTTAAAGTGCTGCCGGTCTGTAATTCAAGCTGCATAGTTAAACCGTTTACCTGAGAAAGCACATCCAGCTTCAGTATTCCAGGCCGAATATCGCGTATTTTTTCCCTGCCGTCCCTGCCTTTGCGGGTCACTTCTATATGTTCCTCGATCAAAAAATCCTGCACGGCTCCGGCAGGCAGCGGCCCGGGCAAGTCATCTTCGTCAAGGTGCACTATATAACCGGCCATGTTTAACTCGGCCATGGGCGCCGGGGTATTATCCGATACTACAGTCACGTCCAGCACAGCCAACCCCGGCGGTAAAGCGCCATTTAAACGTTCGGCCAAATCCCGATGATCTACGGAAACCTGCATTTCAACATCCAATACCTCGGCAAGCCCCTCAACACCTACGGGTAGCGGGGCAGCAAAACTAAACCGGGGATGCGGATTAAATCCTTCGGAATAAGCAATAGGCAAACCAGCCCGGCGAAAGGCCCTCTCTAGAGTGCGCACTAGATCCAAATGAGATATATAGCTGGCCGGTCCTCTTTTACTGTACTGTATCCGATAACGAGGCAATAGCTTCACCCCCAGCCAAATACGGTTTTGCTTCCAGGGAGACACACAAACCGCACCCGTGGCACCGCCCGCTGCGGCAATCGGGAGTAGTTGCTCCTTCCAGAGAACATAGGTGCTCCCTCATTAAAAATTTTTTACTTACCCCCGAACTGATATGGTCCCAAGGCAGAGCATCATCATAGTGATACCGGTGGTATGCGTACCAATCAGGATCAATGCCGGTACTGGTAAAGGCCATTAGCCACTTGTTTATATCAAAAAACTCCGACCAGCCGTCAAAGCGGGCTCCATTGCGCCAAGCCGCCTCAATAGCACCGGCCAGACGCCGATCACCGCGAGACAGTACGGCCTCCAAAAAGCTGCCCTCCGGGTCGTGCCATTTAAAAACTAGTCCCCTGCCACGCAAAAGCTCCCGCAATAAGGCTTGCTTGCGCTTTAACTCAGCTATGGAATTCTGGGGTTCCCATTGAAATGAGGTATGGGACTTGGGCACAAATGAAGAGACACTGACAGTCACTTTAAGCCGCCCTTTAACTCTGACCAGCTTGCGCCCTCTATCCAACACCTTCCGGGCCAGATTTGCAATCCCATGTAAATCCTCATCGGTTTCCGTGGGCAGGCCGATCATAAAATACAGTTTAATTGAATGCCAACCCGCGGAGAAGGCTGCATCGACAGCAGCTATAAGATTATCCTCGGTTACACCTTTATTAATCACATCCCGCAGGCGCTGGGTGCCGGCCTCGGGAGCAAAGGTGAGGCTGGAACGACGCACTTTTTGTACTTCTTTAGCCAGGTCAACAGAAAAAGCGTCTACACGCAATGACGGCAGCGACACATTGACGCCTGCAGACCCGTGCCTTTTGATAAGCTCGTTAACCAGCGGTGTCACCCGGGAATAATCCGAGGTACTCAATGAGGTCAGCGATATTTCTCCCCATCCGGTGGAACCGAGCAGCTCATCAGCATGGCGAAGCAATATTTCCGGTTCCTTTTCCCGCACCGGGCGATAAATTACACCGGCCTGGCAAAAGCGGCAACCCCGGGTACAGCCCCGCTGCACCTCCAGCATAGCCCGGTCATGCACCGCTTCAATTGCGGGCACCACCATATGGGTGGGGAAAAATGCTGCGTCGACATCCGCCACAAACCTTTTTTGCACCTGAGCGGGTACACCTTCGCATACCGATGTTACCGTGTTTATATGACCAAGGTTATTATACTCCACCCGGTATAGTGCAGGCACGTAAATTCCGTCGATACCGGCAAGCCGTATAAGCAAATCCTGCCGACCCTCGCTGCTCCGCCTTGATGCAAGATATGCGTCCAACAAATCATTAAGCAGCTCTTCACCCTCACCGATAGCAAATACATCAATAAACTCCGCCATAGGCTCAGGGTTGAAAGCGCATGGTCCACCGGCTACTATCATGGGATAGTCTCCCCCCGCCCTGTCTGCCGAACGGAGGGGTATACCGGCAAGATCCAACATATTCAGTATATTTGAAAAGCTTAATTCGTACTGCAAGGTAAAGCCAATAATATCAAACTCTCGCAGCGGCCTGCGAGATTCCAAGCTAAACAACGGCAGGCCGGTGTTGCGCATTTGTTGCTCCATGTCCGGCCAGGGCGCGAACACCCTTTCCAGCAGGGCATCCTCACGGCCATTGACTATACCATACAAAATCTGCAGACCAAGGTGGCTCATGCCCACTTCATAAACATCGGGAAAGGCAAAGGCCATCTTAATATACGTGCTCTGCCAATCCTTACATACTGTGTTCCATTCGCCACCGGAGTACCGGCCGGGCTTCTGCACCCGCCGTATTATCTTTTCGAGCTGTTTTTCCATTAAACAACAGTCCTCCAGATTATTAATAGCCGCTATTACAATTAAGAGAATAATCATACAGCAAATACTATTATCTAATATACCATAAAATATAGCCCAATGAAATTATTACCCTATTTATCCCAATATTATTTTACCTATATAAAATAATATTACAAAGCCATGCCCTTATCTTTTAATTAGCTCACCAACAGGCACATCGACGCCCCGGTGCAGTAATGTATCAATAATGTTTGATTCCGTCACGATACCCAAATACTGCCATTGCCGGTCCAACACTGTCACCAGGTGGAACCGGCGTGGCAAAAAAGGCTGCATCAATTGTCCCAGGGGGATGTTCTCGGTAGCCACCAGTTGTTTTACAGGCATCACCCCTTCCCGGAGCAGCTCCTGCTGTTTCCGCATTAAGAGCTGCATAAACAAATAAGGTGCAGCGCTGCGCTCCCGGGTTGACGCGTAAAGGAGGAACAATGCTGTGACCGGAATATCCAACCCGCATGCCCCCAACCATATCCCCAAAATACTTGAAAACGCAATGATTACGGCAAAAATTTGTCCCAGTACGGCGGCCCGGTAGGTAGCCGGCGTGATACCAATCCGGGAGGCCAGATAAGAACGGTATATTCTACCGCCATCCAACGGCAGGGCAGGCAACAAGTTAAAGGCGACCATTAAAAGGTTGCACTGTAAAAAAAACAAGCTCAGGTCAGCATGCCAGAGCCCGTAATTTTTTAATGCTACACAAAGGGCGATCATCACCAGGTTGCTGGCGGGACCGGCCAGGGCGGTATATGTTTCCCGCACCGGATCTACTTGTAATTCAGTGCCCGCCCGGGCTACCCCGCCAAAAGGCAGCAATTCCACTTCATTTGAAGAAATACCTAAACGGTGGGCCACCAGAGCATGGGCCATTTCATGCACCAACACTACACCGAAGGCCACCAGCCCCCGGTCCAACACCCCGGCCACAAAAAACAAGGCCAGCAAAGCCAGGAAAAAGGGGTTTAAATAAATATCTACCCCTAATACACGTCCCAATCGCATACGGCATCCTCCGTTATTCTCTGTTTATAGATAAGCGAGCGAGCGGGTCTACCAGTTTTCCGTTTTCCCGCAGTTCAAAATGCAGTCCCCCGCCCGGGATATCACCGCTTTCGCCGACCAAAGCAATTTCCTGACCCGCCTGTACTTTTTGGCCCTCCAATACAGTGACGTCAGCCACACAGCCATACAATGTGTATGTGCCTTTACCGTGATTTATTAATACATATTGCCCCAGCTCTTTATTCTCGCCTATCCTTTCCACCTGACCGTCCATGGCGGCAACAACGTCGGCACCCGGTGGTGCGCTAATATCGATACCGGCGTGGTATCTTTCCATGTCATCCACTGGAGACTGCGTCCAACCAAACTCTTCCACCATTTTACCGGAAACCGGCAAAAACAACTCTTCTTTTGCCAGGCCGGCACCCGTTACGGGTTCGGCATCAATTCCGGTGCTCGGCCCATGAATTACCGGGTTGTCCCAGTTAACTAGTTGTGCAGCCAGTTGTATAGATTTATTCAGCACAGGCTGGAAATCCCATTCCGCCGTGAGTAAATGTCTTAAACCTTCCCGGGCCTGTTCACCCACAGGATGAGGGTACTGGCGCACCATCATTAGTACGGCCAATATTAGTAGTACGGCAGCAATTCGAAAAATGCCGCTACGCCTGGCTGAACGATTGTATGATTGTTGCACTGGACGCCTGCCATTTACGGACTGGTAATAATCAGCCCATTCATCAAACCCGCTTTTTTTACGCCCGCCCAGGCGAGTTAACTTGTCCCATTTCATAGTATTTTCCCCCCCCGACCATTAAACTGCCCAATTGATGTTAGCTGGCTTATAATATATATATTTGCAGGGGTGGACAAATATGACCTTTGTAGCCGATGTAATATAAAATAAACTCGATCATGCAGCATAACCACAGCCACCTGTTCCGCGGCTTCATAGCCATCTACCTCAACGGTAACCAAATAAGTGCCCCGGTCACTGACATTCATCTAATCTATTTTATATTATGGTAAATGGAAATTATATTATTAATTTAGATAATAACAAGACAAGCAGCTTTTACAATCAAAACCGCCTGCCATACTTTCTCTGCCGTGTATAACTAAAAAATACTTTTCTGTCGACGCATGTTAATATTCAACAAAACCCCTATGGCGATTATATTAGCTATCATGCTGCTGCCCCCGTAACTGAACAATGGCAGAGGCAGCCCGGTGACAGGCATAATAGCAATGGTCATACCAACGTTAACCAGTATCTGAAAAGTTATCATACTTACTACACCCACCGCCAGCAGGGTACCGAACATGTCCTTGGCTTCGAGGGCAATCCTCACTCCCCGGTACAGGAAAACACCAAACAATATCAAAAGCAGCGCGGCACCTAGAAAACCGGTCTCCTCCGCCAGCACCGAAAAGATAAAATCGGTATGCCTGATAGGCAAAAACTCCAAAAAACTCTGGGTACCCCTCAGCAGTCCCTTGCCCCAAAAACCGCTGGAACCAATGGCAATTTGGGATTGGATAACGTGATACCCGGACCCTTGCATATCAGACCAAGGGTCAAGAAAGATAATCAGCCGCTTTAGCTGGTATTCATGCAAGGGGATCCAAGTGTCAAACTTCAGGTGTGACCAGACCATCCCCACCACCCCGGCCAACCCCGCACTAAATATGCCGGTCACCAATAGAGGTTTTAAGCTGGCTACAAATAGCATACCAAATAATATGGCTATAAAAACAAGTGATGTACCCAGATCGGGTTGCATTAAAATAAGTAGCATAGGTAATGCCACAAAAATAAAGCATGGTAACATATCCTTTATTGTACGGATGTGCCCCTCCCTTTTGGCTAAAAAGTCAGCCAGGGTAATAATAATAATTAACTTGGCAAACTCGGAAGGCTGGAAAGCAAAGGGACCGATTTCAATCCAGCGCTCTGCACCCATGGCAGTATGCCCTAATGCCAACACCGACCCGAGTAGCAACAAATTCATAATATAAAGGTGCTTGGTATAACGGCGCCAATCTTCATAAGGGATATATATAATGATCGCAGCAGCTGCAATGCCCAGCAGTATCCAAATAAATTGTTTAACCACGTACTCCTTTTTCATCCACAGCAGGCGCTGAAAAATACTGGCATCCTGCAATTTATCTATATCCAAACCCAGTCGCATCCACCACCCGTAATCGGTGCCGGCACTGCCGATCATCACCAAACTGAACACCAGTATAGCACCGGTTACCCCCACCAGGGTTAAATCCAGGTTTTTAAAAAACCGTTTATTAAGCAAACTATAAACACCGCCTTGCTTTGAAGCAAGTTCTAAAATTCAGATGGAGATTCTTTTACTCCATCTGAATTTTAGAACTGCAAATGCATGATTTAATTGGCGTTTGACTCCCGCCTAAAGAGGCGGGAGTCAAACGCCAAGTTAATCAGGTGAAACAATACAGATTTTATTATATAACAGGCGATGGCACAAAAAAAGCCGGCAAAATTAAACTACCGACAAAACATAATAGTAAAATCGCCCCCCCTACCCCACGAGTCTCGGACAAGTTAAACCCGGGCCGGGCACCAGGTGTTTAGGCGGTTTCAGTTTGTACGGATCTTTTCATATTCTTCACCGGAATACTAGCCACTAAAGCCACCTGGTTTTCACTGCTATCCAGCGATACTTCCAGAGCATGTTCATCAATCTCCATATAATTAGATATCACTTGAATTAATTCGATTTTCAACGTCTGTAAAAGTTCCGGTGAAACGCCTGCACGATCGTGAACAAGCACCAAGCGCAATCTTTCTTTGGCCACAGTTTTACTGGAATGGTTCTCACGACCTAATAAGCGGTTAATAAGCTCTAGCATTGCGCTTCTCCCCCTTTCCTGTTACTTAAGGCCAATTATCTGTCTTAACTTTTTAAAAAACCCACTTTCATCATCAAGGTTCATCATCGGTACATCTTCACCTTTGATCCGGCGCACAATATTGCGGTAAGCCTGCCCGGACTTGGATGTATTATCCATTACCACCATATCGCCCCGGTTGGTACTTACCACTACCTGCTCGTCCTCCGGCACCACACCAAGCAAATCCACGGCCAGTATGTCTATAATATCGTCAATGCTCATCATATCTCCATGCTTGACCATTTGGTAACGCATGCGATTAACCACCAATTTGGGCTCGCGCAGATCCTCCTTTTCCAACAAGCCAATTATACGATCGGCATCTCTGACTGCCGAGACCTCGGGGGTAGTAACCACTATGGCCTGGTTGGCACCGGCTATGGCGTTGCGAAAGCCTTGTTCAATCCCCGCAGGGCAGTCAACTATAACATAATCAAACTCATTTTTTATTTCTTCTGTAAGCACCCGCATCTGATCAGGGTTAACCGCTGTTTTATCCTTGGTTTGGGCAGCGGGCAATAAAAATAAATTTTCAAAGCGTTTATCTTTAATCAATGCCTTCCGGAAGGTACAATTGCCGCTAGTAACATCCACCAGGTCATAAACAATACGATTTTCTAGGCCCATAACCACATCCAAATTGCGCAATCCAATATCAGCATCAATCAGACAAACCTTGTTACCTAAAGAGGCCAGACCGGCACCCAAATTAGCAGTTGTGGTAGTTTTACCCACGCCTCCCTTGCCTGAAGTAATGACTATTACTTCGCCCATAAGAATTACTTCCTCCCTTATTGTGCATTTACATTAAGTTGACTTCTTGTTTAGCGTTCCGGTCCGAATGAGAAAGTCTCTATCACCACAGTACCGTCTTTAATTCTTGCTACCTCGGGTACTATGGGACCGCTATCGCTCCCATCCGGGGCACGAGTTATATGGTTGGCTATCCGCAACTGGGTTGGCCGCATGCGAAAAGCATAAACGGCTGCCTTTTCATTGCCACCGGCACCTGCATGCACCACTCCGCGCAAATATCCCATCACTACCACATTGCCGGTAGCCACCACTTCCCCCCCGGGATTTATATCACCAACAATTACCACATTGCCGTCAAAATATATTGATTGGCCGGAACGCAGGGTGCGTTGGACCAGAACAGTATTTTCATCCATCATCTCCTCGGGCTCTCCCCCTCCTCCGCCGGGGAATTGCACCAAATTACCGTTAGTCCAATCTGGAGCCAATAGTTTTCGCCTCCCCGCATAACCAGGTTATAAAAATCTAAGCAAATAATTAATTCTACACAATATAACCAGATCCTGCTAAAAAAATAAAAACCACATATTTACAATAAAATTTTTTCAGAATAGAATAAATTACCTATCACTTCTTTATTTTTGTATTTCCTTCCATCAAGCACCGGGACTAACCGGCAGCAGCCGCACAGCCAATGTTACGGCTGTTCCTCAGACATTTGCTCCTGAGTTGGTACCGCGGGTACGACAGGCGTTATTTGAGGTGGCTGCTGTTCAGTCCGTGGTTGTGTTGGTTCGGATGTCACCGCAGTTGGTGAAGTCCCGGCCAGCGGTTGTTCAGACTCACCCGGCAGCTGAGCATCATCAGGAAGCGGTTGTTGAATTTCACCCGGCGGAGTAGCCACTGGTGGCGATTGAGTTTCACGCACCGGGGCTGTTGTTGATTGAACCGGTTCAGTTGATGTTACTGGCCGGCTCGATGTCGCAGGAACTTGTTCCGCCTGAACCTGTTTACTTTGGGATGGCTTATCCCCTTGTGACGACACACTAGAAACGGGCAACTGTTCCCAGCCCGGCCAGCTCAATGCCTGCAGCGCGTCCCAGTCCTCAGGAAGTTCCACAATATTGTTCGGTTGGCTTCCGAGCGCATCAGTCTGTTTATCTAAATTAACATTTGATTCAGGGTCAGCAAAATATGCATCAAGTATCTGCCGAGCAATTGGCCCGGCGTAAGAGCCACCGGCATAACCATATTCCAGCACCACAGCTACGGCCACCTCGGGTTTTTCATAGGGCGCAAAGGCTACAAACAAAGCATGGTTTCCTATTTTTTTGCCATTGACATCCAAAACCTCCGCAGTACCGGTTTTAGCCGCTGCATCAAGCCCAAAAACTGCTGATGCGGTGCCGTTGGGAGGTGTCGCCACCATGTGCATGCCCTCCCGTAGTATCTGCAAGTTATCCTTGGAGATATTTACCTCACGCCTAGCCTCGGGTTCGAACTTCCTAATGACCTTGCCATCCGGAGCAACAATTTTATCTACCAAATAGGGCCGATATAATGTACCGTTGTTGGCTATGGCAGCCACGTAAGAAGCCAGCTGCATAATCGTATAGGTATTATTCCCCTGTCCGATAGACATATTTACGGTTTCATATTGCTGCCAGTTAAGATCCCATTCATGTTTTTTTAATTGCTTCTCCATTTCATCGTCTTTTGATTTTTGCAACTGCTTTTTACGGGATTCACTGGTAGCCTTTTCAATCTGTTCATTAAGATCACGTACTTTAGCAAAATCGTCGTTATACCTGATTAACATACTCTTAACTAATTCATATTTCCACTCGGGAGTAGGCACTACACCGCTAATTTCGCCAGGCAATTTTATGCCTGTTTTTTCACCCAGCCCAAATTCCCGGGCCATACCGGCAATAGCATCTACCCCGGCCATGAGACCGTATTGATAAAAATAAGTATCGCAGGACACTTCCAGCGCTTTACGTAAATCCACCATACCATGACCATCCAGTTTCCAATCCCGAAAAATGCCCTTGCCCAACCGGTAATAACCGGGATCAGATATTTTATGGCCGGGATCCACTATTTCATTCTCCAGTATAGCCGACGCAGTAACCATCTTAAAAGTTGACCCTGGTGGATAAATAGTAGATATGGTGCGATTAAGTAGTGCACCGGAATCTTGCAACTGCTGCCACTGGGTGTTTGATAACCCGTCAGTGAATATACCGGGATTATATGAAGGATAACTGGCCATAGCTCGGATGGCTCCGGTGCGGACATCCAAAACTACCACCGCACCGGCTTTCGACAGGCTGTACCCTGCCTTCTGGGCCCGCACCACCCCATCTGCCAATGCCTGTTCCGCAGCGATCTGCAATTTAAGATCTACCGTCAACACCAGGTCGTTACCTGGTATAGGTTGTTTCAAGCCCAAATCCCGCACCGGTTGGCCGTTGGCATCTACTTCCATCTGTCTGGCACCGGGTTCTCCACGCAGGTCTGACTCATAAATTAATTCTAGACCGTTTTGCCCGTAAAGGTCATTCATAAAATAACCTTCGTCTTTATGTTCCTCGTACTGCTCTTGTTTGATATTCTGCACATAGCCCAGCGCGTGGGCAAGCAAACTCTGGTAAGGGTAGTCCCGCACCGGTTGGGTGTCAACCACCACCCCGGGCATTTCAATTTGCCTTTCTCGTAGTGTCACCATCGTTTTGGCAGGGATATTCTCTGCCACCAGAACGGGTTCGTATGGCTTGTAATATTTTTTTTCCCTTATAGCTGCCCGCACATCTGATTCCACTTCATACACGGTCTTTTCATCAAAAACCGCCTCTTTATGCAGCATGGACACTAATTCGCTCAATGTATCGGTCTTCTTTTCCATCCTGATGCCAAAGGAGTCCAAATCTTCCTGGCGCAAGGTAGCTACTGTGGAAGGATTATAGACTACGGCAATTTCCAACGCCTCGCCATTTTCCAATTTAACTTTATTGCTGCTGATCCGCTCTTTGATGATTTCTTCAATAGCCAGCTTTTTGGCCGTATAGGTAGCCTTATCATTGTCCCTTGTAACATCATCATAAAATTGCTCCGGGGTCTTACCGCTTATTTGCTGAAAATACTGTACAGATTCCTCATCACCGGCTAGTATCCAAGAAAGTTCGTCGACCATACTTACTGTTTCCGGTCCAATGCAGTTTAGGTATAGGTGATAAGTGGTTCCCTGCAAATTCAAATCATTTATGGACACTGTATAAATAGGTTTGTTTGTGACAATTTTTTCGCCGTTCTGATCAAAAATCTCACCCCGCGGGGCAAAAACCGGAGCAATGCGAATGTAATTATTACGCGCCATGGTACGAAATTGCTCGGTTTGCACCAATTGCATAAAGGATAGCTTGGCCAGTAATAACAGCAGCACCAAAAATATTGCGCCCAAAAAATATTTCATTTTATTCTCAACTAGTGTTTTTCTTTTCATAAACGCGCCCTTTCCTGTTCTCCTGAAGAAGTCAAGACTGCCTGTCCATAGCAAAGATTCTTATTAGGGGTTAAAATATTCACCATTACTAGATGGATCACCCCGGTAGAAACGATATAAATAAGCGTAAATTACCAGCACTACCAACGCATTGTAAAAAGCTGTGGGCAAAATAACATACGCCAATGCTTTTACCACGGGTACCGGCACATCAACCGACAAAAGCAATATATAAAAGATAAGCTGAGCCCCCATTGTACATACCCAGGTTAACCCGGCAGCAATAACACGATTATCCCGGTAAAGCCGGTCTTTCCCCAACCCCGCCAAGTAACCGGCAACCATTTCAGTTATAGCGTTCAATCCAAAATAACCTCCACTAACCAGGTCTTGCAAGATACCGGCTGAAAAACCCAAAAAAGCCCCCTCCCGGGTACCCCGGAGGAAGCCATTAAGAATAACCAGTATCAGCACAAGGTCGGGTTTGAACCCATAAATAACCATATAATTTAGAGCTGTGGTTTGAAGAATTAATGTCACCAGTACTAACAACAAAAAAAACAACGGCTGCAAATTTCCCACCTCCGGAAGCTACCTAGCCGGATCAAAGTTTGATTGAAGTAATTACCAGTACATCCTCCAACCGGTTAAAATCTACAAAGGTCTCAAGCACTGCCGTTTTAAACATGCCAGACTCTTCCTTGCGGGTTACCTGTACAGTACCTACCGGTATGCCCTTAGGGAAAACACTGCCATATCCGGAGGTAACAACCCGATTTCCTTTTTTTGGCGCCAAATCCGATAATATATTCACCATATTGACAGTGCCACGTCCACCGGCCACTCCCTCGACAATACCCGGTGCACGATTTTCCTGAACCAAACAACCCACACCGCTGCGGGGGTCAGTGATGAGCAGCACCTCTGCGGTATGGTCGGTAACATTGGTTACCCGTCCGACTAGACCGGCCGGGGTGATCACAACCATATCCTGTCGAATGCCGCTGGCAAAACCCTTGTTAATAATAGCAATACTAAACCAATTATCCGCCTCACGTCCAATAACTTCAGCTGATTCTGTTTTCAACTGGCCCACCAAGCTGGTTTTAAATGCTAGCTGCTCCTTAAGACGGATATTCTCAGCTCTAATTTCGTTATATCTAGATAGCTTTTCCTTTAGTTCTACCACTTGCTGCTCAAGCTGCCGGTTATGTTCGGAAACTTTGTATAACCGTACGGGGAATGCAACAAAATCACTGATCTTACCGCCCATCACAATAACTACCCGCTGTACCGGTGACAGCACATCCCTGGTCGTGGACTCAAAAGGAGTTAGTTTATCTGTATTCCCTGCGGATAAATGCATACCCACTATTATTATAACTACTACTATACTTAATAAAAAAAAGGTTTTCCTTGGCGATAGACGGGACACATGACACACACCTTATATAATCATATTATTCATTTTTATTTAATCGTAAATTACATTTATCAAGCCAGCTTCTTGGGATGAATGATAACTTTTCGCAAAATATGAATATTCTCCAGTACCCGCCCTGTGCCATAAGCAACTGCAAGCAGCGGGTCATCGGCCAGGTGCACGGGCATACCGGTTTGCTCACTAACCAGGCGGTCTAATCCGCGCAGCAAAGAGCCACCGCCGGCCATTACTATTCCCCGATCCATAATATCCGCCGACAGTTCAGGCGGGGTCTGTTCCAGGGTGCTTTTGATGGCATCCAGAATACTGTCAACAGGATCAGATAAGGCTTTATAAATTTCCTCCGAAGTAATTTCAACAGTTTTAGGTAGTCCACTGACCAAGTCACGCCCCCGCACCTCATACGTTTCCACCACATCAAGGGGGTAAGCAGTGCCAATTTCAATCTTGATTTCCTCAGCAGTACGCTCTCCAATCATTAAGTTATAGGTTTTTTTGACATGTAGAATAATAGACTCATCCATCGCATCCCCAGCCTTGCGTACCGAACGGCTGGTGACAATACCTCCAAGGGAAATAACCGCCACCTCAGTGGTACCCCCTCCAATATCCACTATCATATTGCCCGTAGGCTCATGTACCGGCAATCCAGCTCCGATGGAAGCTGCCATGGGTTCTTCAATCAGATAGGCTTCCCGGGCTCCGGCCTGAATCGCGGCTTCCCGTACCGCCCGCTCTTCCACAGCGGTAACTCCGGAGGGCACTGAAACCACCACACGAGGTCTAACTAGAAAAGTGCGGCCACGCAACGATTTATTAATAAAGTACTTAATCATACTCTGAGTAACGTCAAAATCGGCAATCACCCCATCCTTCATGGGACGAATAGCTATTATATTGCCGGGGGTACGACCAATCATCTGTTTGGCATCCTCACCCACTGCCAGCACATGGCCGTTATCACGCTGGATAGCCACCACCGACGGCTCCCGGAGAACAATTCCTTTACCTTTAACATAGACCAGGGAGTTTGCCGTTCCCAGGTCAATACCCATATCTTTGGAAAAAATGCCTAATCGCATTAATACTGGCCCCTCTCTGCCATTGTTTCATATTAGGCCTTTGGCCTTAAAACTAATGAACTTATTATCCCCAATAACCAGATGATCTAGGACTTGAATACCGATAATATTCCCAGCTTCAATTAAGCGACCGGTCACCTCTATATCCTGACGGCTGGGCGTGGGATCACCGCTGGGATGGTTATGCAAAAGTATCACCCCGGCGGCGCTACGCCTAATGGCCGCTTTAAACAGCTCCCGCGGATGGATAGCAGAAGAATTCAGTGTACCAATGGAAATCGTTTCCCTGGCAAGTACCTGATTTTTGGTGTTCAGCAGCAAAGCACAAAAGTGTTCCCTGTCCAGGTAGCGCATTTCTTCCATTACTAGTGCGGCAGCGTTTTCCGGTGACTTTATACAGGGCCTGTCCCAGACGGTAGCCATAGCCACCCGCCGCCCCAACTCCAGCGCAGCCCTGATTTGAGCCACTTTAGCCGGGCCCACACCTTTAAAAGCGCTCAGTTCCTCGGCTGAAACACCCAGCAATTGCTTAATACCGCCAAAATGCCCAAGCAGCGCCGTGGCCAATTCCACCGCACTGGCGGCGGCATGACCGGTACGCAGCATAATGGCTAATAACTCAATGTCGGATAATGCCTCCGGCCCTTCCTGCAGTAGTCTTTCTCTTGGACGTAAGGACAGCGGCATGTCCTTAATAGAAACGCGATAAACCGGAGATTCCACGCAACCTACCTCCAGTAATTGGATACATCTACATCCAGCTCTTTCAACATCTGAGCCAGCTTAAATAGCGGCAATCCCACTACATTAAAATAACAACCCCTGATGCCAGCCACAAACACCGCCGCCAACCCCTGCACACCATAAGCCCCGGCTTTATCAAAAGGTTCTTTGGAGGCAACGTATCGAACAAGTTCGTCCCGTGATACGTCACGCATTTGCACTTCGGTGCGTTCATAGTTCGACAACACCCGGCTGCCAGGCAGTTCAATCACAGTAACACCGGTAAAAACCTCGTGAATGGTCCCTTGCAAGCGTTCTAACATAGCCAGGGCTTCCGTTTCATTGGCTGGTTTGCCCAACACCTGACCATCCAACACCACCACGGTATCAGCGGCAATAACAATACCTTTGGCCAATTTTATGGCCGCAGCACCGGCTTTGCGCCGTGATAACGTGATCACCTGTTCGACAGGCGACAGCCCCGGCGGCAGGCTTTCATCAACTTCCATGGTTATTACAGTATGAGGCAAACCGATTTGGTCAAGTAGTTCCCGTCGCCTGGGAGACGACGATGCCAAATAAATTGTTATATTTAACATTCTTAAACCCAAACTCTTCTATCATTATATTTATGGTCAAAGCATTATTACTATATATTATATATTCCGGTAAACAAGATACCCCAACACCAGCCCCAAAGCTGTGACCGGTCCAACATTAATGATAAACCCAAAAGTTATCTGTATAAACTGCAAATCTAGAGTGGCTGGTTGCAAACCAATTTTACCTGATGTTGCTAAAAATGGTACAACTTTAGCAAGACTATTGGAAATAGCGCTGCCCACCAATCCACCGGTTAGTAACAGCAAAAAAAGTATCCAGACACTGCTGCCCCCACGATAAGTTTTGGCCATTAAATCACCTCAAATGCACACTAACAAATACAGTAAGTGTTTCCTTGCGATATATTCTATCATAAATATAAACATCATATATAACCAGCCCAAAAAAAATCCCATCTCCCTTTTTAGTACGCAGGGATCGGGTTCAAATCGAGGTAATTGATAGTTCCAAAATCATTTACCGGATCCCAATACCAATTGTATCGCTATCAGGGGTGGAAATCTAATCTAAACCGGTTTATAATGGAGCTTTTTTCCATTCAAGTCTACCTCAAAACACCTTTTTCGTCAATAAATATTGCTTTTAACCTCTAAATTTATTCCTTTTTTCGTAACCCAAGCATTACTTCCCTAGCCTCGGCCACCATGTATAAAGAACCGGTTATACATACCAAATCACCCTGTCCGGCCTGCTTCAAAGCAGTAAGCACCGCATCCGAAATGCTCTCCACCGTGTCTACATCAGAAACATATTGGCGAGCCTGGCCGGCCATTTGCTTCCAGTCACCGGCCCGAGGACTATTGGGCTTGGTAACTATCACCTTCCGCGCCCGCGGAGCCAGTTCAGCCACCACCCGGGCCCGCTCCTTATCGCCCAGCATACCCAATACCATGATTATCCCCCGATTTGGGAAATATGTATCAAGGGCTTGGCGTAAGCCCCGAGCACCCTCATAATTATGCGCACCATCAATCAGCACCGGCGGTTTATTGCCAAAGAGCTCCAAGCGCGCCGGCCATACTATTTTACCCAGCCCGTTCCTCAACGCGTTCTCTGCAATGTGTACACCCAGACCGGCCAGCACCTCCAGCGCAACCAAAGCTGTGGCGGCATTAACCACCTGGTGTTGGCCAAGCAAAGGAATCCATAGTTCCGATAAGCTACAATTAAGACCCTGGTAGTCAAAATATTGTCCGCGCAGAGAATACTTGCCATACGTCCAGGTTATATCCTTGCCAACTTGAATCAGACGACAGCCTTTAGCTCGGCATGTTTCCTGAATAATCGCCAGTACCTCGGGGTTATCCGAGGCGGTAACTACTGGAACGCCAGGTTTTATAATACCGGCCTTAACCCGGGCTATATCAGACACAGTATTACCCAGATAGTCCATATGGTCCATAGCCACGTTAGTAATAACTGACAACAGCGGGTGTACCACATTGGTAGAGTCGATAGCACCACCCAAACCCACCTCCAGCACCAGGTAATCCACCGATTCTTCGGCAAAATAACAAAAAGCCAGGGCAGTGCTAACCTCAAATTCCGTAGGGTGTTCAAAACCATCCCGCGCCATGGCTTCCAGGTGTGGGCACAGCCGGGAGATTAGAATAGCCAACTGGTTCGGGTCAATTTCTGTACCGTTGATCCGGAAACGCTCAGTATAACAATGCAAGTGGGGAGATGTAAATGTTCCCACCCGGTAACCCGCACCTTTCAGAACACTGGCCAGCATCGCGGTGGTCGACCCTTTACCATTGGTACCGCCCACATGTATCACTTTAACCCGCCGGTGGGGGTCACCCAGACGGCGCAGCAATTCAGTAATCCTATCCAGTCCAAAGTTCATACCAAACTTGGTTAGGTTTTGTAAGTATACCATAGCCTCATCATATAACAAGGTCATCACACTCCGGTGAAGATATTAAAATTGATTCGACAGAAAGCGAGTTTATTCCTATACTATTAAACCATAAAATAAGAAAAATTAATCATTTTTATGTTGTTTGGTAATTAAAACCATGGCAATTTAAGTCGTAGTAAAAATTTATTAAGCGAGCCTACACAAATTGTGTGGCTCGCAAATAAATAATTACATAATCTATGGACCCATATATAAAACGATTCGTAAAATATTTAAGCCCTACTTTCCACCGAACATAGCCAGGCGTTCATTAATAGCTTCTAATTTAGAAGAAAGTTCTGCTTGCTTGCCACGTTCCTTGTCCACAACCTCGGCAGGTGCCTTATTTAGGAAACTGGGGTTATTAAGCTTGCCTTCCACCCGAGCCAAATCTTTCTCCAGGGCCTGTTTATCCTTGTTGAGCCGGACCAGTTCTTTATCAACATCGATTAATCCCCGCAGGGGCACATATATTTGAATGTCCCGGGCCACAGCAGTGGCGGCCTGTTCAGGCTTTTCCTTAAGCCCCGCTATAACCCTGGCCTGGCAGTTAGCCAGCCCCTCTATATAAGTCAGGTTACCCTCCAGCACATCACGCAGGGAGGGCACAGCAGTGATGATAAGAGCTTCGGCTTGCTTGCCCGGCGGCACGTTCATTTCACTGCGAATCTGCCTGATGCCACGAGTTACCTCCATAATTATCTCCATGCATTCCTCGGCCTGCCCATCCACCTGATCCTGCCGGTATTCAGGCCAGGGGGCACGCATCACGGTAGTACCCCGGTGCGGCAGACGCTGCCAGATCTCCTCGGTAATAAAAGGCATAAACGGGTGCAGCAGTTCCAACGCCCCACGAAGGACACCAGTCAGCACATGCTGAGCCACCTCCCGGTCAGCAACCCCTGTTTTGCCGTAAAGACGTGGTTTTACCAGTTCAATGTACCAGTCACACAATTCATTCCAGGTAAATTCATACAACACCCGGGCGGCCTCTCCCAGTTCGTATTTTTCCAAAAATTCGGTGCACTCCTGCACCGTCCTCCGGTAACGGCTTATAATCCAACGGTCGGCCAGTGTGTAGAGCTCCCATCCGGGTGATTTTTCCGGTGCATAGTCTCGTAAATTCATCAAAGCAAATCTAGAGGCATTCCAAATTTTATTGGCAAAGTTACGAGCTCCGTCCAGGCGTTCAAAATGGAAGCGCAAGTCATTGCCCGGTGCATTACCCGTCACCAGCATGAACCGTAAACTGTCCGCACCGTGGCTCTCAATAACTTCAATGGGGTCAACACCATTGCCCAGCGATTTGCTCATCTTGCGGCCCAGGGCATCCATAACCAGACCGTGGATGAAGACTTCCCGAAAAGGCACATCATCCATGTGCTCCAGAGCACTAAAAATCATACGGGCCACCCAGAAAAATATTATATCCCGACCAGTCACCAACACCGAGGTGGGGTAGTAATAAGCCAGGTCCACCGTCTTATTGGGCCATCCCAGGGTAGAGAAGGGCCACAATGCTGAGCTGAACCAGGTGTCCAGCACATCGGGGTCCTGCTCCAAATTGGTCGAACCACAACGGCATTCTTCCGGGCAAGTTTTGCTTACAATTACTTCCTTACAATCCCGGCAGTAATAAACCGGTATACGGTGCCCCCACCAGAGCTGGCGGCTAATGCACCAATCCCGGATATTCTCCATCCAATTCAAATACACCTTGGCAAACCGCTCGGGGATAAATTGTACACGACCATCCCTGGCAGCGGCAATGGCGGGTTCGGCGAGCGGTTTCATACGGACAAACCACTGTTTAGAAAGCATGGGTTCGATTACCGATGAACAGCGGTAGCAGTGTCCCACGGCGTGGGACAGATCCTCTATTTTTACCAGTAACCCCTTGGCCTGTAAATCCTTAACAATGCGTTTCCGGCATTCCCAGCGATCCTGGCCTTGATACCGGGCACCGGCATCTTTGGTCATCCGGGCATCCCGGTCAATAACCTGCACCGAAGGCAAATCATGCCGCCGGCCTACTTCAAAATCGTTGGGATCGTGGGCCGGGGTAATTTTTACCGCACCGGTACCATATTCCGGCTCGACATACTCATCGGCAATAACAGGAATCTCCCGCTCCACCAGAGGCAAAATCACTGTTTTGCCGATAAAATGCATGTAACGTTCATCATCCGGATGCACCGCCACTGCCGTATCGCCCAGCATGGTTTCAGGGCGGGTGGTTGCAACGGTGATGAATTCCCCCGGGCAGCCCTGAACCGGGTATTTAATGTAGTAAAGCTGGCCGGGCTTGTCAAGGTGCTCCACCTCAATATCACTGATGGTAGTCTGACAGTGGGGGCACCAGTTCGTAATATAATAGTCCCTGTAAATTAGGCCCCGATCATAAAGACGCATAAAAACCTCTCGCACGGCCTCGGAACAGCCCTCATCCATGGTAAACCGCTCTCTGTCCCAGTCACACGAAGAACCCAGCCGGCGCAGCTGGTGAGTAATACGATCACCGTACTGTTCTTTCCATGCCCAGACACGCTCTAAAAACTTTTCCCGACCCAGTTCATATTTATTGGTACCCTCTTTGCTCAGCTGCTCTTCCACCTTTGCTTGGGTGGCTATACCGGCGTGGTCGGTACCGGGCAGCCACAGGGCGTTGTAACCCTGCATGCGGCGCCAGCGGGTTAAAATATCCTGCAGGGTATTATCCAGGGCATGTCCCATATGCAACTGCCCGGTTACGTTGGGCGGCGGCATCACAATGCAAAAGGGTTCCTTTTCAGGGTCTACAACGGAGCGAAAATATTTATTTTCCTCCCAGTATTTGTACCACTTGTCCTCAACTACATGAGGATCATAGGTAGTGGGCATGTTAAACTGATTGGTCATGGCAGAATACCTCCGTAATGGAAATTTATATCCCTACAAAAATAAAAACCTTCTTCGTTTAAGGGCGAAAAAGGTTCCGCGGTACCACCTTAGTTCCGGGGGGATAAGCAGAGCATATCCCAAGCACGGCTCTTAATCAGCTGTAACGGGCTGAACCGGCATGGTTCTAACAACTTATTCCTAGAATAATCACAGGGATAATCGTTCAAACCGGCAGCTCCGGGGCGACAATGACCGCTGCAATCGGGATACCTCACAGCTACGGGTATTCCCTCTCTGAGATCGCCACTTACGGCCATACTCCCCTTCTTTGCTTGTTATTAACTCCTTTTATCTTAATTATTTTATTTAATCTTGTCAACCAGTGTACCGCTAAACAGGAAAACGCTTCCGGTGAGTGCTGTTAATTGTTGCGCCACGTCTTGCCGCGGATATGTTTACACCGATGATACCTCCGACAGCAGACAGTATTATTACCGCCAGGCCAAAACTAAACCAGACAGGCAATGCAGGCAGCCCGGTACTCCAGAAAGCCAAAAGCAGCAGCACAGCCAGGAAGTATATAAGTCCTACCGTCATACCATGCACCCAGCCCAGATATTCCGCCGTTCTACCGCCGACCACACCGCCCAATAATGCACCCAGCCCAATACCCACCATGATCAGATTGCTAAAATGATAAACCTCATGTGCCGTTATAAATACCCAAAGCATCAGGGCCGTACAGATAAATGCCGTACTTGTCAACGCCCATACAATCCCGGACAAAATTGCAGCCGGTTTTAGCAAACCAGCCTGTCCATCTCTGCGGGACCAACTAACCAGTGTTATACCTTTGAACATATAATCTACCCCCGAGAAAAAAATTTACTATATCCTATGCAATAAAGATACTTATATGCTTGTTTAAAGGTTAATAGTTTTTTGTCATTAAATAGTCATAAGCACATAGCTATAAATAAATTGAATACTTGTTTCAGGGGTGGTCCAATATGTTTAAACCAAAAAATATTTTGGTATTATTGCTTGTATTGAGTATCATTACAAGTGGCGGAGTCTTCTATATACGCAGTAGCCCGGATGAAAAAAAAGAAGATGTTATTTTAAGAGTATGGGAAAGTGAAAAAAATATGCTTCACGTGCCACTATACGTAGCTATGAAAGAAGGCTACTTCGCCGAACAGGGTATCATAGTACAACTACAAAATAACTCCTATACGGCAGTAAAAGATCCATACGTAGATGACGTGGTCGATATCATACTAACCGACCCGGTGGAGTGTATATACCACAAATCGGTAAACCCTTCCGCACCGCTTATTGTAGCAACTCTGGCCCACCACGACGGCACCTTTTTACTGGCCAGGGAAAAGGAAAAGATATCTTGGGAGAGCCTTAGAAATAAAAATATTATCTGCTACCCGCCTGAAACCGAATCGGGCCTGGTTATGGAAAAAATAATCCGGGATGCCGGCATGGTGCCCATGCGCGACCTGTGCCTGTATAACCGCATCCCTGATGAATTGCGTTTAGGAGTATTTAAATCCGGCAGCGGCTCATATATTCAACTTACCGGTGCCCAAGCCTTTATGGCCGAGGAAAACGGCGCAGGGCAGATCATTGCTTGCCTAGGTGAAGCGTCTGAAGCATTTCCTTCCGTACTGTGCACAGTAAAACCGGAAATAATTAGTAATCATGCCGAGGCTGTTCAGGGATTTGTAAATGGTATATATAAAGCACAGTTATGGATACAGTATGAACCTGAAATTGCGACCAAAGCAGCTAAGGTTTATTTAAATGACTTGGATAAAAAAATAAGGAATAAATTGTTTCATGAATATTTAACCATTAAAATGTGGACACCATCTCCCGAAATAGAAGCAAAAACTTTTAACGACATTCAACAGCTAATGAAAACCGCAGGTCAACTTGCGGTGCCCATTACATTTGGAGATTCCGTAAATAACACCTTTGCCCGTCAGGCAGTTAACATTATCCAGTACATTCCAAAAGAGGAACGGGAAAAAAGCTGGTTCGAAAAAATTATTAAGTAGCTTGGCATTATAGCTATTAATTTGGCCATAATAGTAATAATACCCAGGGTATTATTACTTATTAAGGACGGTGTATTTTCATGAATATTACTAGAGCTCAGCAAATTTATAATTCCGAACAAAACTTTCAAGTACTGTTTAACGGTTCCCCGGTATGGATCGAAGGTTTAAGCGCTGGTAACCAAACTGCTAGGATTAGATCGCTAAATGACGATGAGAATATTATAGAGGTGCCTGTTACTGAACTGGTGGAAGGCTAAAACTATAAGTCTATTCACTAGCGTTGCATAAATATGATTTTCAAATGTCAAGTTCTAAAATAGCT
>JAENYS010000009.1 GCA_016841645.1 Desulfoscipio geothermicus
AAAAGAGCCAGATCATCCGATGTGGTAGGGGAAGGTAGCGCAGACAGGAAAGTAACTGACTGTCGTCGGCAGGCAATTGGGCATCGACCCGGATGTCTGGCCACAATATGCTCAGCGGCCGCAAACCCGGCGTGATCATGTGGTGGAGTTGCAGGCGTGGCTGGGCCTGACAACTTTCTCCATCTCACATTACCGCCATGGCGTCCGCGAACTCGCAAAGCTAGCACAACAGACCGACCGGGGCATCGTCTTGGCCGAGACGTTGGTCGAAACGTTGCAACAGCAGCTCATCATTCTGCCAACGATTGATGTTATCGAGCGTGTGTGCAGCGAAGCGTTAACACTTGGCACGCGACATGTGTACGAAGCGCTGACCGGGCTGCTCACGGACCATCACCGTCGCACGCTCGATAGTCTGTTGGAGATTCGAGAAGGTACCAAGGGCAGCGGCTTGACCTGGTTGCGCCAGCCGCCCGGTCCACCAAAGCCCAAATATGTGCTGGCCCATCTGGAACGACTGAGGACCATCCACGAACTGGCACTGCCCGACGGGCTGGAGCGCGTCATCCATCAGAACCGCCTGATGAAACTTTCCCGCGAGGGCGGGCAGATGACCGCCCAGCACCTGCGCGATCTTGAAACATCCCGTCGCTACGCAACGTTGGTGGCAGTTATAATCGATACGCGCGCGACGCTGATCGACGAGATCATCGACCTCCACGACCGCTTTATGGGCTCGCTGTTCAGCAAGGCCAAACATAATCATGCCGACCGTTTTCAAGAGTCCGGCAAGGCGATTAACGACAAGGTGCGTCTATACTCGCGCATTGGCCGAGCTCTGCTGGACGCCAAGCAGTCGGGCGGTGACCCGTTCGCCGCCATCGAGGCGATCATTCCATGGAAGGCGTTCAGCGACAGCATCGCCGAAGCCGAGAAGCTGGCACAACCGGAACAGTTCGACTACCTGGCCCTGGTTGGCGACAGCTTCAATCAACTCCGGCGCTACACCCCGTTCCTACTGGATGCATTGAATATGAAGGCCGCGCCGGCGGCGCGTGAGTTGCTGGCCGGTGTAGAAGTGCTGAAGGATATGAACCGGCGGCAAGCGCGCAAGGTGCATGACGATGCGCCTACGTCGTTTGTCCGCAAGAGATGGGAAAGCCTGGTGCACACGCCGGACGGGCTGGACCGTCGTTTCTACGAGCTGTGCGTGCTGTCCGAGTTGAAAAACTCGCTACGCTCGGGCGATATCTGGGTACAGGGATCTCGCCAGTTCAAGGACTTCGAGGACTATCTGCTGCCGCCACAACGCTTTGCGGCGCAGCGCGATCAGCGGGAACTCAATCTGGCCGTTGAAACCGATTGCGAGCGCTATCTGGAGGTCCGTTTGGGCGTGCTGGAACGCGAGATGACGACGGTGGAACGGCTTGCCGCCGCCAACGAGTTGCCTGATGCCGCTATTACCAGTACCGGTCGGCTAAAGATCACACCGCTGGACAAAGCGGTGCCGGACGAAGCCGAAGCGCTGATTCAGCAAGCGTACAGTCTGCTGCCGCATGTGAAGATCACCGACTTGCTGCTGGAGATTGACAACTGGACCGGCTTCACGCGGCACTTTATACACCTCAAGAGCGGAGCGGCGGCCGAAGATCGTCATTTGCTGCTGACGACCATCCTGGCTGACGCCATCAACCTGGGACTAAGCAAGATGGCCGAGTCCTGCCCCGGCACGACCTACGCCAAGTTGACTTGGTTACAGGCTTGGTTCATCCGCGACGAAAACTACTCAGCCGCGCTGTCCGAGTTGGTCAATGCCCAGTTCCGCCAGCCGTTTGCCGCCTATTGGGGTGATGGTACCACATCGTCGTCGGACGGCCAGAACTTCAAGGTCGGCGGCCGGGGACAGTTTGCTGGCCAGGTAAACCTGAAGTATGGTCAGGAGCCAGGCGTACAGTTCTACACCCACATCTCTGACCAGTACGCGCCGTTCCACACCAAGGTCATCAATGCCACGGTGCGCGACGCAACTCATGTGCTTGACGGATTGCTGTACCACGAATCGGATTTGCACATTAAAGAGCATTACACCGACACAGCTGGCTTCACCGACCACGTGTTTGCACTGATGCATCTTCTGGGCTTCCGCTTTGCACCGCGCATCCGCGACCTGGCTGACAAGCGCCTGTACATCCACGGCGACACCAAGCAGTACCCGACGCTTGCCAGTATGATCGGCGGCAGCGTCAACATTAAACGCATCCGCGCCCATTGGGACGAAATCCTGCGGCTGGCGGCATCGATTAAGCATGGTACCGTCACAGCCTCGTTGATACTGCGCAAGCTCGGCAGCTATCCGCGTCAGAACGGCATCGCGCTGGCTTTGCGCGAACTCGGGCGCATCGAGCGAACATTGTTTGCGCTCGACTGGATGCAGAACCCCGAATTGCGCCGCCGCGTGCAGATCGGCCTGAACAAAGGTGAAGCGAAAAACACGCTCGCACGCGCGGTATTACTAAACAAGCTCGGCGAAATCCGCGATCGCAGATTTGAGAACCAGCGATACCGCGCCAGCGGACTCAACTTGGTGGTGGCCGCCATCATCCTGTGGAACACGGTCTACCTGGATCGGGCGATTCAGGCGCTGCGAGATTCCGGCCAGGACATCAATGAAAAGCTTTTATCCCACATCTCGCCGCTCGGTTGGGAGCATATCAACCTGACAGGAGACTATATCTGGCGACAGGATGAGCTGGTCGAACAGGGTAAGTTCCGGCCGCTACGAAAGCACGGTGAGGCTTAACGGGATAGTACCAGTGCGCAGCCAGACCCGAAGAACTTACCAAAATATGGTTAGCGTGCGATTTTTTCCGTTTCGTGAGCAGACCCCTAAACGTTCTTCCGAAGTGAGTAACTCCCTTACTCTCGCATACATTATGGCCACCTACCTTTTGTTGATGCACTCACTGTCGGGATAATTTTAGCAAAAGTCAGTATAACGGAAGTTTCTCAAACATTATATAGATTATCTTATTTCCGATATTGTTTGAACAGCTTTCCTTAAATCATTTTCTCCCGGTTGTGTATACCTCCTGGTAGTTTCAAGACTTTCGTGGCCTGCCAGGTATGCAATATATTCTAGCCTGACTCCTTGATCCGCTAGGCTTTTACAAAATGTATGCCTTAGTGTGTGAGGGGAAACATCCTCAAGTCCTGCATCCTTAGCATACTTAGTAACCATATGCCTTATAGTCCTGTCCGACATCCGGGAATTTCGTTCACTTAAAAACAGGGGTTCATTGTTAGGATGTTCCCGATATTTAAACCAATCTTTTAGGCTTTCAACAGTATCAATATTCAAAGGTACGATCCTGAATTTACTACCCTTGCCGCCCCTTACAATAACATTTTCTCTGCGTTTTTCAATGCAGATATCAGGGATATTAAGGTCTGATACTTCCTGAACTCTTAAACCAGCCCCGGCCATTAGTCTGCATATTGCAATATCTCTGCTTTTTCTTTTTATGTTTTTTTCTTGCTCTATAGCATGAAAAAATCTGGCCACTTCCTGTTTAGTTAGCCATTTAGGAGGCGCATACTGTTTCATTGTTCTTTTCATTTTTACTTTTAGCATAGGATTATATATAACTAACCCAGTTTCCATTGCAAACTTATAAAAAGTCTTAAGTGAAGCCAGTATTTTATTTATATAGGCCGGTTCATAATGTTTAACCTTATCCAAAAAAGAAATAAACTCATGTACATGGAGAGTGGTAACCATGTTAGGTTCGAATTTATTACCTTCGGTTTCCTCAAACCATTTTATGAGCTTTTTGAGTATCACCGGATATTCATTTACAGTCTTCTCGCTTTTATCTTCGTTCTTAAGCCATGTGACATAAGCGTCTTTCATAATCTATCCTCAGTCTTTTCCTAAAGCTTTTATAAAAATATCCAGGGAATTTTCCACTTCCTCAGCAACCAAAGTAATAATATCGTTGTAGTCCTTTTCAACACTAGCTTTCTCTAAAGCTTTATAATATTCATGCCTCCTGGCATTTTTAATTACTGTTATAGGGTAGCCATTTTGTATTAGAAGCAAGTTCATAAGCAATCTGCCAGTTCTTCCATTACCATCGACAAAGGGGTGAATATAAACAAAGTCGTGATGAAATCTAGCTGCTTTTTCGATGGGATGAAGGTCATTAGCCTCATCCGAATATAGCCAATCCATAAGTTCCCGCATTCGTGGTGGTACCAGGCTATTCATTGGCGGAACATGTTTACTGCCGGTAATAAATACGTTAACTTCACGGTATTTCCCAGCATCCCTATCCCTAATATTCTTTAATATCAGGTAATGTAGCTGTTTAATAATATGCTCCGTTAAAGGTTCTTTGTTTAATATTAGCTCCTCCACATATAAAATGGCTTCCTTATGGTTTACAACCTCAAAATGTTCACGTAAGGATTTACCACCAACAGTGATACCTTCAAGTATAACTTTGGTTTCAAGCAGCGTTAAGGTATTACCCTCGATGGCGTTGCTGTTATAAGTCCAATCCACCAAAAAATATTCTCTCAGGTTTTCAATCACTTCAGGCGGCAGAGGCCTGTTAGCATCTAAAATTTTTTTCTTTTGATCAATATATTTATATAAATTTTGTAATTCCATATCACATTCCTCCGGCCAATCAATATAAATACCATCTCTGCATATCGGACAAGTAAACTCATCATGCCAAATCTGATTTTGGGGTTTGCTTGGAAATAATAAAGTATCAAGCAATACCAATTCAGCACCGCATTTCAGGCAGTTTTGCTTTATATAGAACGGTTTATTACCCGGACGTGGATCTGCCGCACTTTGTGGTATTCTTTTTTTATCACCCATAATAATCACCTTTTGTTTGAGTGAATGCGCAAAGCGTATTCTTGGCAATTAGTTTATAAGTAATTTTAGCGTATTCTCGGTATAATATCAACAGAAAAACAAAAAAATATTTCCGAGAATAGTATTTCTAGGAAATATTTTAAGCGTTACTAAAATTTTATTGTGATGCACTTTGTTCATTATACGAAACAGCAATGCATTAGAAAGGTTGAAAAGAGGATGTATTGGGCAAATAAGTCAAATATACGTTCCCCTTTACTTTTTTTACACAAGGTGATATTTTTTACATGTAAGGTAAAGTTAAAGGAGTGATTTATCCGGTTCATTGTAACAATTGAATGAATTGGAAAAGGATATTTAAAACAACGATTTTATAATCCCAAATAAACTATTTACATTACCATTTAGTATTCTTATGGTTTATTTGTGATGAGTTGTTTTAGGTATTCTGAGTGTTTTTGCTTTTGACGCCTCAGAATTCTGGGGCGTTTTTATATTCTCAAAAGTTATCGATATTTTGGATGTAGCTTTTGAGAATTATGGCAGAATTAGCATGGCTAATTCTGTACTAACTAACTTTACCTTAAAAAACAAATGATATAAAGGAGACTATAAATTATGAGAATCATTAATCATAACAAAATTGATTTGCACACACTGAAAAATTTCATTACTAAACCAGAAATTTTCGATAAAAGCACTGACAAATTCTGGGACGATGAACACATATCCAAGCAAATGCTAAAGTTGCATTTAAATCCTGAAGTAGAGGCTGCCAGTAAAACTAAAGAAACGATTAAAGCTGAAACAAATTTCATAATCAAATGGACCAATATGGATGCTGATAAAACAGTGCTAGACTTGGGTTGCGGTCCGGGTCTATATGTTAAGCAATTTGCCAAAACAGGAGCGAAGGTTACAGGTATAGACCTTTCTGACAGGTCGATAAAATACGCTAACGAAAACATTAAATCAGACTATAAAAATATAGAATTCTTTAATATGAATTATCTTGATATCAGTTTTAAAAAATCCTTTGATATTGCAACACTTATCTTTTATGATTTTTGTGCTCTAAGTACTGATGATCAGAAGATACTGCTCTCCAAAATTCACGAGTCACTTAAAGATGATGGAGTTTTTATATTTGATGTGGTTTCTGAAAACAGGAAATCTTCAGTATCAACCAGTATTTCTGTTTGTGAAGGAGGATTTTGGAGTCCGAATCCATATATAGAAATAGTTAACATATTTATGTATGAAGAGCCTAAAACCGAAGGAAATCAGTACACAATTATTGATGAAGACGGTGTCACAAGGGTTATTAGACTCTATCACAGGCTATTTGGGTTAGAGGAAATTACAAAATTGCTTAACGAGTATAATTTTAAGGTTGAAAAGATTTATAAGAATTTAAAAGGTGAAACTCTATTCGAGGGTTCTGAAACATACGGAATTTTTGCAAGAAAAGCATAACCGAAGTGTGCAAAATAGCCGTTATAGCTATTATCGCTATGATGGCTATTTTAATGTTGCACAGTTCAAAGATTATGCGGCAAAAGTAAAAGTTGAGATAGAATTGTTTTGGTCCGGTCTTAAGGAAACCGATATATTTATCCCAATGGGCCTATATAAATTATATGGTAATAACTGTCTTAGAGTAAAAAAACCACTTATATGGCCGGTAATATTTGTCTTAGCGTATATTTTCGTTAAAATGTTGGCTGTACCCCTTAATGAATATAAAAAAATGTTTATTTATTATTAAGTAGGTGGGCTTTGACAATTGCACCGACCATAGATCGGAAATATATGTTAGTACAAGATCCAAGTAAGCTCCTCAAGTGATCCTGTTAAAGTTGAATAAATAGCGCATTTTCTGTTTCGTCGAACTCAGCTTTAAAACTACCTTTTTTATTTTCAATTACTTGCTGCAGTTATGGGGATGGGTCAATGGTTGATAATCACGACTATAGAAACAAACGATGTCAAAGTGATACCTAGTCAATACGGCATAGCCAGATGTTTCCTTGTAAAAACAAATGACGAAATAAGGATTAACCACTATGACCCCTGATGAGCTTTGGACCGTCATTGAGCGAACAAAAATCAAAATTTACCAACTTAAGGCGGAAATAGAACAGGCTACAACCCATCAAGAAAGACACCGCTAGCTAATGGAATTACAGGTATCGCAACTATGGCACCTGGATAAGTTGAGATGGGAGTTTGACTTAATGCCAGGAAGTCCCGAGAACAGCAACTGCATGATCGGATGATGGATAAGGTAAGTATCAATGAGCTAGAAGACCCATTTAGGGGTTAGCCAAGTAATAACTGCAAAATGGCTTGAACGAAGTGCAAGCCAGCACCTTTAAGTGCTGGCTTGCAATAAAGCCCTTATAGGGCTAGAGCAAACAACCCGTTTTACGGGTGGTTATGATTGATGCGGGGCTTTCGGTTTACGACTGATCATTATTAGCAAATCAGGGCCGGGGTTACTCTTGTAAAAATAGTAATCTCAAATTCTCCGATTCTAATATTCTTGCCCAAAATCTGTGAATTTTTATGCTATTAAGTTTCTTAAGTAGCAAGAGATAGCAAAATGAACAAAATAACAGTTTTGAGGTGCTGTTTTCTTTTTCCCTTTAACAACAAAGTTTAGTATAATTAGGCATTGGAATTGCAAAGAAAAAAACAGCTGGGATAAGCTGTTTAAGTGCATTTATTTAGAAAGGCCATGAGACTTTACTTTAAACCGTTATTGTCTCTTTGCCCCAGGCTCATAAACCTTCATTTTAAACAAAGATATCAGGACTATATTGGTTGTGATAATTGATAAAACGGCAAAAATAAGAGCAAATGGCTGGAAATAAAAGATCATAATTTATTGTTTCATACACTTTTGCTATATCCTGTTATATAAATATAAAGAATAAGCCAAAAATATATTTTTAAAATATGGTCAAATATGGCTTTTTATACGCTATTTATTTATTAAATGTTAAAATATTGGAACTTTTTTAGTATTATAAGTGTCTAAATATACTACTGTAGAAAAAATGGAGAGACAAAACAATTCAGCGACCCATCCCCTTGGCTCGCTTTAAAATATAGTTCTGTTGGGTGTTACTGATGTTTCCTTTCTGGGCCTGTGCCAGAAAGGAGAAACTACATAATGCACTGGATACTATTATTTGTAGTAGATATTATTTCTCACTTGGTAGCCATGGGAATACATGACTATCTAATCCAACTTCTTTTACTAATGCTGTAGTATTAGTTTTAGCGCTAATTCCCACATTAATCGGACGATAAGTAGAGTGTCAGCTCTACCCGTTATAACTCAAACTAAAATGGCCTAGCTTAGAATGAATATCAGTAACCCCTATCAGGACCCCATTTCTACCTGTAGTTTAACCACTACAGTTTTTTTTATTATTTATATTATGCAAATTTAAAATTTTATGTTAAAAATATCTTAAAAGATTACATAAGTTATATATATTATATATGTTGTAAGTTATATGTGTATTTTAAAATATAGTAATCACTAAGTCAATAGGATAGTTATATGAAAACATATGTACTGGCTTAAAATATGCAATGAGGTGAGAATATTGATCGGGCCGCCAATGGCACCTAACCCCGGGGGAATTGTTGGAGATTCTTGTATATAATCTTATGTAATACCTTAGTTACCGGCAAAATATTTTTAATAATAATTTTTGAAATGAAGATTAAAAAGGAAATGAGAGGCGCGTTTTTTATATGGCTAACGTTTTGCGGTGCTACCCCTTTATTTGAAATTGTTTTATCAAATCATCTTGAACTTATCCCCTGGCTTTCTCGTCTATTTTTCTACCATAAATTTTAACCTCCAGCGTTACCCACCCCCTGGTAGGCTGTTGGTTATATTTCCATTGGGCGATTATTTTTACGCCTGGATGTTTTTCCTGCAGTTCCTCCATGATCGTAGCCAGATTTTGAAGTTTTCCCGTGCGGCATTTTATATCAATAGTTGATTTCCTCTTGAAGTTAATAATAAGCCACCCGAAATTATATGTTTTGTCGGGTGACTTGGAGGTTTGCTTTTTAGGTGTTTCCTTTTTTTTAGCCGGCTTCTTTCTTGCCTGTGAATATGTTTTATCATCATCTTCTTCGGGTTCAAAAATGAAGTTTTCAACACCGTCTATTAGCACCCTGATTTTGCGGCCTATGCTCATTGGGGATTCCTCCAGTGTTGGGACGACTATTAAGATTTAATTTTAGCTCTTATAGCATCGAAATCCTTCCCTTTTGGCATTATAAACAAACATTGACCGTTACTTCTTCTTTCCCATATCTCTCCTATTTCCCGTTTTTCTTTGGAGTCATCATCGCTCCACCTGTCTTCGCCCTTATATTCCACAACCAGATACCTACCATCATTTAATAAGCACACAAAATCCGGATAAAACTTATCCGTTGAGGTTTGAAGCCAAAAAGCATGTGATGGGCGACGTTCCAGGTTTCTCACCCAAAAATTAACCTCGGGTAGCATATCTAAAAATTGCGCACACTGAAATTCTTCCCCTTTATTTTTAAGGTCTCCTATTTGGGGATAATAGTGATTCTGAAATCTGTATGCCCCTTGATAGTAAGTGTTGCACGGATAGTTAGCCGGGTCATAAGTAAAGCATCTTTCCGGAGAAACAATAAGTGGGGTGGCACAGTCAGGGAATAGCAATGAATGATACCCGGACTTTTTAGCCTGCTGCCGACATTGATCTATTTTTAAAATTGCAGCCTGTCTAAGTCGGTATTTATCAAGCACAAGTTCCTCTAATGTAAGGCCCCGATCATAGATTAAATTATGTACCATGTTTTTTAGAAAACCAGTTGATTCATCCGGTGCAATATCACGGTGGGGTATTGTCCGGTCAAGCCATTCAACAAGATATATTAATGACCATTCTTCCTTTAAAGCTAGGCTTTTCATCTGATATTGCAAATCAGAAAGGAATTTAGCTTCAATTTGACCTTTTGCGGTTACTATTATTTCACCCATTTTACCTTCTTGCCGTTGGGTGGAGTATTCTGCTTCTGTCAATGTTGCGTCATATTTGGATAGTTCCCAAGGCATATCTAAAAAATGTGTTGCTTCAAATTGCTCTAAAAAATTGCCCTGTTTAATAGAAAGAATCGGAATAGAGAATACTTCGGTTTTTTCGGATGGTGTTTTAACTTTTTCCGCTGCTTCCCTGTTTCTTGCTGCTCATGAGATTTATAGTATAACTTTTCGACAGCTAATTTGCCTGCAGTTGTTGTAAAGCAATTTTTAAGCAGACGGCGTTCTTCTGCGGTCATAATTCCTTTGAAAGAAGCTGTTCCTTCATCTTTATTAATGGTTATCTTTTCTGATATTTTTTCAGGTATTTTAGATACATTTATCTTATCATCTGGTATCGAAACAGTTACAGGATTGTTATTTGCCATTTGGTTATTATCCCAGAGAGTTCGTTCGGGGATTTTCCCCACTAACTGATCTGCTTCTAACCTTTCAAACCCATGTTTTTCTATTAATGTATCCTTTAAAGCATTAAGAGCTTCAAAAAATCTAGGAGATGATACAAAGACATAGGCCATATTTAATTCTTCATTTTCCTTTAATTTTGCATTTGGTAATCGCAAAACTCGCCCCAATATTTGTTCTACTGCTGTGGATGAGCTTAGTTCGGCAACAGAACAAAGTATATATGCGAAAGGGCAATCCCAACCTTCTTTTAGGGCCTGAACGGTAATCACAAAACGAATTGCAGTATTATTGCTTAATATGTCTATACCTTCTAATTCCTTTTGGTCACCTGTAGAGACAGCAATGTGCTCAGCTGGTACATTGTGATCATCCAAAAGAGTTTGTTTTACCCTTTCCACCGTAACCGATTCCCGTCCTTTATACTTGGGTTGGGCCTGTATAAGAATAATCGGACGGATGTACTCACCTGTCTCTTGATGTTCTTTTCTAGCAATGTTCTCCAAGTGTTTTCTAAAGTTAACTGCATCAGACAGTACTTCTTTCCATTCTGTCCTAGTTCCAAGTCTCATTGGCAGTTTAATCATTGATTCCGCTTTAAGTTCTGCTGCCGAAACACTGTGCAGTATATTGCTTGGCATGTCATTTCTATCAGGGGTTGCGGTAAATTCTATAATACAGGATGGATTAAACCGGGCTAATGTTTCGGGCTAATGTTTCAAATGATAAATTAGTACGGGCATTATGTGCTTCATCTACTATTACTAAAGGGCGGCGCATTTTTAAAACATTTGCCAGAGAATGAATTACCGTGCCCTGTCCTTGGTCATTTTTATATTTCTCCAGGCTTTCTAAAATATTTTGGGGTACACCTAAAAAGTGATGGCTAAGTGCCCCGGACGGCTCATATACTTTACGGCCATCTGTATCCTCTACACGAAATGCCTGGATAGTTGAGATAATTATAGTGGTTTCGGTATCCAATGTAGAGCGTTGTACGAAAAGGGCTTCTATGCTATCCAGGATAGTCACAGTTCCCATGGTATGTTCTAAGGCTTGCCGGTAAGGGTGTTTCCTATCTTTAAGTGCTTTCAAAGTTTGCTGTTGTATAGCCGTTGAAGGGACTAACCAAAGCACGGTAGGATGATCGGTATAAAGCAGGTTTTGAGCAGCAATATTTATAGCGTGGCAAGCAACCAATGTTTTACCGCCACCGGTGGGGATACGCAAGCATATATATGGCATACCAGGCAGTTGTTTAACCGGGTTATATCGAATGCTGAAACCATGAACTTTACGGGTAGTTTCATAAAAGGCAGTATCAGCATTATTAAGTCTCGCGCATTCAATAAAGTAAGCTTGGAGAGTATCCAGTGCACGTTGTTGGTATTCTTTGAGCTTTAACAGAGAACGTAATTAATTACGTTCTCCCCGGCTTTCATCTAGCCCGGACAAGGCTGCCCAACTCAGGCACACGCTTCCGGCAAATCTCACTGTTTTCGATATCCTTTATCTTAACATACTATAAAATAGATACAAAAGTTCTGTAACTACTTGTTCTGTTACACCAGATTTATTGTAGTACCTTGGTGCTAATTTTTTAATAATCCGTTCAGCTTCATCTCTCATGTATATATTCCATACAAGCAAGAGGTTGCCATCATTAATAAAATCGGCCAGTCTTGTAAAGCTGTAAAGAGTCGGCACTAATTCATTAGTATCAATTACGATTGGTATCTGAATTTCTGTTCGGAGCATTTACAAATTCCTCGTAAACATCTTTTTTAGTCGGGTATAACCCGGTGGCTGTGGCTAATCAACCAAGCTTGCAGACATAAGCAAACATTTTTGCTATACTCCTACAAGCCCCCACTTCAAACGGCGATAGCCGTTAAGTGGGGGTAGTTGACTTTTTTTCAGAAGGGGTTTGCACTCAGAGCATAGCTAACCTTCTCATGTCTTCAGTCCATGATGGTCTTTGGGGTTGGCTGTATATTTTAATCACTTTACTTAGGAGATCAACACCAAGCCGATCGGATTCTCGCTTTATGCGAATTACCGCATAACGATAGGTACCGGTCATGAGCCCCAATAGAAGGATTTTGTAGGCATTTTCCAAACGGTACTGGACATATGCCTGCCACTCCTGCCACATCCAGTTCATAGTGCGCTGGATGTAGCAGGGGTTATGCTGCCAGGTCTTTTTGAATTAATACCACCCTACAAAATGGTCAAACCCCATGGCTTTCAACTGAATTGCGCTTAGAGTTTCAACCGGGTGTAATTTTTTACGCTTGGTTTTAGATTTTTCTCTTTGGGCCTTAAGTTCATCTATAACCTGCTGTTCGGTTTTACCTTCAAGCAGAGCAATGAACTTTACAACCCCGCCTTTTGCACCACAGGAAAAACAATTGAAAGTATTTTTATCTATGTTTATATAAAGATGGTACTCAGGCTTTCTGTGGGTTGTACATACATGAAAAGGACATAATGCTCTCTTTTCGGCCGGGCGATTATGGACGGGACGATTACTAAAAGTAATGCCGTTGTTTATTGCCACATCGTAAATATTAGGCAATATGCTGTTTTGCAAACCCATCTAAAATCGCCTCCAGTTCCGGTGTAATTACGCCAGGTACCAGGATCTGTTCCCAATACGGCTTGAGCAGTATGACCTCCTTTCTGCAAACAACTTTTTCCGGTGCCGGTTCCCACCAGCGCCATTCCTTATAAGCCTGAATTGCATATTTTTGATGCCAGCATCCTTTAGTAGCCGGGCATGAGTGAGCTATTTCGATACCGTTGTTTTTAATCGGTTTAACCCGTACCAGGTATACGCCGCCCTTTGATGAGTGCATAGCTAAATACAAACAGTCACGGTGTTGTCATGCGCTATCTATTTGGTGGTTGTTTAGCATTTATGCCACCACCTTAAAACCGTTGGCAACCAATACCGTGCCTTTTTTATCTAGGGTCAACGTGGCTGCTTTACCAATCAACTCATCTACTGTGTCATGCCCGGGCAGTAACGCTTCTAGTACCTGCCCGTTTTTCTCAAGCTTTAGTCTTACATACGGCGTTCCTTTGGGTGATTTAGAAGTCTCAGCAGCTTTTATAAGGTATGTGTTGTTATTAACAACTTCTTTATTGGATTTTAGTTCGCCGCTTAGCGACATTCCCTCCGAATACCAAGTCTGTAAGATCCTAACACATCATTTTTTATACTTTCTTTTACTTCAAGAATTTATTTTAAATAATAGCTAACACTAGAAAATGATGTTGACTTATGTAAAATCTAATGGATCAAAGCAATTGTGGGGGTTAAATTATGTTCCAAAAACCAAAGCTATTGCAAATTGTTAGGCCTACGGAAGGAGGTATTGGAAGACATATTATCACTTTGATGGGCGGATTAGAGGAAGAATTCGATGTTACGATAGCCTGCCCACAAAAAAGTGTACTGGAAGATATACTCGTATCAGAAAATATAAAGACATTGCCGCTACCTTTAGGCAGCGAAATATCTATCAAAAAAGACTGCGCATCATTTAACATTCTTCGCAAATTCATGCTTAGAGAACGGGTTCACCTTGCACACGCCCACGGGGCTAAAGCAGCCCTTATTGCCAGGCCTGCAGCTCTTTGGGCAGGGGTGCCCTCTATATATACAGTGCATAACTCTATTTTTAATGAAAACTGGCCGGCTTGGAAAAACAATATGGTAGCCGTTGTTGAGCACATCCTCTCGTGGCCCACCGGCTGCATATTAACTGTTTCAAATGCTTTAGGTCAAGAAATTATATATAGAGAAAGGATTTCCGATTCTAAAATAAAAGTTATCCATAATGGTATTCATTTCACCAGTTTTGACAAAAGTAACTTGCAACATAATTTTAAGGAGAAATGGAAAATCCCTCGGAACCGAACCGTAATAGGAACTGTAGCCAGAATGGCTCCTCAGAAGGGGCTTTCTGTGCTGATAGAAGCGGCAGAACAGCTTATTGGTATATATAACGTGCATTTTATGATAGTTGGTGATGGACCTTTAAGAGAAAACCTTGAGGGAAAAACACGTTTGTCGTCAATCAATGATTACTTTACTTTTACCGGTATGGTTAAGGATATTACTCAGGCGTACTCTGCAATGGATATATTTGTACTACCGTCAATAACAGAAGGTTTACCCTTTACCATATTAGAAGCAATGTCCTTTTCTTTACCGGTTGTGGCCACATCTGTCGGAGGGGTGCCGGAGATTATTAAACATGGTGAATATGGTTTTCTAGTCCCACCTGGTGACCACAAAGAGCTAGCCTCTAAAATAGCTTACTTAATTGATTGCCCAAGCATAAGAAGTGAGTTTGGCTACAGGGGCAGACAAAGAGTCAATGATAAATTTGATGCATCAAAAATGATTGGTGAAACAAAACGTATTTATTATAATCTATTAAAAGAACCTAGTTTTAAAACTTATTTAGAATATAGGGCTAACCAAAATTAAGTTTGCTGCATCCCTTCCCTTTCATGTTCATTGTCCTGATGAGGACTTAAATAATACTTCCCTCAATTTAATTCAGTGAAGAGTTAGCCGGGAAAAGTCACGAGGACCCGTGTGTCCCCAAAAGTGGTTACCCTTATTGATATGAGTACAAAAACATAAACATTGTAGCATGCCTTAGTTTTGGCTATACGTCTTCCGACACCGCTCCCATAATGCTTATCTCCTGATACCATTGTACTAATTCATCTGGTAATAAAACAAATTTGATGTCAAATGTCAAGGTCTGACCCCATTAAATGAAACTTTTTCGGAACAGACAAAGGAATACTGAACGCCACATAGAAAGTAATAATCAATATATTAGCCGTAAAGGAGATATTCTAAGTGGGCTTTTTAAGTGATTTAATGGGTGGCTCCCCGGAAGTTAATATCACGGAAGTTCAAAAAGAATTTGCTAATATCCTTTCCCCTTTTGAACAAGTTGAACAAGCTTACAAACTAATCAATGATTTATTCATTTTTACCGATAAGCGTCTTATTCTGGTTGACAAGCAAGGGGTTACGGTAAAAAAAATAGGTTATCACTCAATCCCCTTTAGCAGCATTACCCATTTCAGCATCGAAACAACAGGACATTTTGACCTGGATGCAGAGTTAAAGATATGGATTTCCGGCGATTCAAAACCTATATGTAAACAATTCAATGAAAGCCATAATATTTACGAGCTTCAAAGTGTTCTGGCACACTACGTTCTAAGATAAAACCGGAATGCCTGATGAAGAAGCCCTCCTCCATATTAATGGAAGAAGGCTTCTATGTTATAAGCCCGCAATGACCTACGCTACAACCACTATTAGTATCTGCGTAGCCCACAACAACCTTTCGGCTGCCATGAACCATTACAACACTAATAATGATCTTGACTTGACTATTATGGATACCTTTTCAGCCTGCAACAATCTCTCGACTACTGCAAACCAGCGCAACCTTTAAAATGCTTTAAAAATTGCTCAGTACCCATAATAATCTTAGCTCGATCGGTAAACATCCCTTACGACCATATTACAATCATTATGGACTGCAATATAGCCTGCCGGAACGTTACAGACCTATCCTCCGGCTAATACAGAGCCTTTATGACCCTATATTAACCTTTGGCCGACTATTACAGAGCTGTTTAAACCCTGTAACAATCTTGGCTCGGCCATTACGAACCTTACGAAATATATTATGGCCAAATATAAATACGTTATGAGTGAGAAATAATGCCTATTATTACAAGTTATTCATCGTATTAATAGAACTAATTGTTATAGCTACGATTTGACAAACAAAATATCCTTGACTTTTAATAGGTCTGAATATATAATAGCTATTGCAATCGAATAAAAGATGTCGACGGGGCGTAGCTCAGTTTGGCTAGAGCGCTACCTTGGGGTGGTAGAGGCCGCACGTTCAAGTCGTGTCGCTCCGACCAGTTAAATTAAGGCTTCCGGAAAACCGGAGGCCTTAATTTATTAAATTTAATGTTTTATCCTTAAGTGGGCGAGGGCTTTACATGTTCCGCAATAAGCGCAAAAATCGACAATGTTTTTAACATTATTTTGCAGGATATGACACTGTTCACCAAGAAATGTATATCATTGAGGTGACACGTAATGTCTAGGGAAGATTTAGTCATAGAAATAGTGTGCCTGCGTGCCAGATTACAAGATTTGGTCGACGCAGGCGCTAAATATGACGATTTACTTACAACCAGCGAGGAGCTGGATAGGTATATAGTCATGTACCACAAGGCTATCAGGTAGACAGTATTATTATTGGTGTAAAGCCGGATACCCGGCTTTATCATCTCCAGTCTCTAAGTTCGTGCATACTTTAGCAGATTCTAAAAAAAGTTTATTTAAAAATTTCACTGGATTGCATAAACGTTTTCATTGGTTCGGTCAAGAAGCTGCCTGGTGAATGTATTCCCAACAAATCTTTAATACAAGCCCTTCCGGATCAAATTTGTATATTCAATTTCATTTTTAAGTAAATTCTTATTTTTTAACCAGGTAACAACATTGTTGACGTCTCTTTCAACTGGAAGTTGAGGTTCCGGGTAGTTCTGCACTTTATAACTATTTGCGACTTGTTCAGAGATATTAATATTCGCAACCATTAGGCTTTTATACTGATCAGGATCACTGTTGATATCTTCCACCGCCTTGGCATACGCCTCATAAAAGCGGGATATGGCATCTGTTTTACTGTTTAGTGCTTCTTGAGTCATAATCATTACAGATTGGGAAAGGTTTTCTCCTTTTGTATCATCAGCGACAACCTTAGCGCCTTTAGCTACTGTGTAAGAAATATGCGGATCCGGAACCACTATAGCATCAATCTGATTATTTAAAAGCATTTCTATTCTTACCGGTATTTTTGCGACCGTAGTTTTTTTAACTTCAGACGGGCTAATTCCTGCTTGTTTTAAAATCCCATCCGTAACATATTCGATAATTGAATTATTGGAAATACCAATATTTTTGCCCTTTAAATCTTGTACTGTTTTAATTTTACTATTAGGGGATGCCACAATGGCAAAACGTCCTTCTTGTGGGGTTGAACCAAGTGCAATAGATGTTATACGCAAATCCTCCCCCGAACCTTTAAGCATGAGAGCAATCATCATGTCTGTGATCATTCCATCAAGCTCACCAGACTGAAAAGTACTCTGGAGCTCAACAGGACTTTGCAACGGAACAAATTCGACCTGCACATTCTCAGCGTCAAAATAACTATTTTCTTGAGCTACCAAGATGGGTAGATTCTCCTCAATCGTTAGGGAGCCAATTTTTAATTTATTGGCATGTGAATTTTCTTGCATATCTTCTTTACCATTTACAGCACAGCCGGTTGTCACTGCCAGCAAAAGAATTATGCTAAGCAGGTTAATAAATAAAGATTTAAATCGCATATGGTTACCTCCCGTTAATTAATTTTTATAAATGAATCCAGGAACATAACACTTTTTCACCGGCATCTAACAGCAAATATAGAAAAAATCCCATTAGACCCATAGCAATGATCCCGGCAAACATTTTATCATAAGCTAAACTGCTCCAAGAATTCATAATAAAGTAGCCGATACCCTCCTGGGTGGCGTAGGTTTCTACGAGGAATAGCACAGACATAGCTATACCCAATCCGAGTCTTAAAGAAGTTAGAATGGCGGGAAGACAGGCCGGAAAATACACATGTCGATATAGTTCAAATTCATTCGCTCTCAAGGATTTAACCGAAAGAACATATTCTTTGGGCAAGTTTCTCGCTGCATCCCGGGTAGTTACTAGTATTAAATAAAATATAGTTAAAGTAATTAGTACAATTTTAGAAATATTGCCTATCCCCAATAGAATTAAAAAAATAGGGAGAAATACGACTTTGGGTACGGGATAGGTTATATAAATCAAGGGAGCTGAAAACTCATCAGCTTTTTTGTTTTTGCCTATAAATAACCCCAATGGGACTCCCAAAACAGTAGCAATTAGTAGACTCACCCCAACACGGTAAAAGCTAATCGTCAAATGTGGCATTAATTCACTAGTGAATAGTTCGAAGAAGCTACTAAATGCAGTTAAAGGAGTCGGTAAAGCCGGGGTGTTTAGAATCAGGGATAACAGATACCAAAAAACAATTAGGATTATAACTCCCGTTAAAATATTAAAGGATTTATGCATAAGTTCTATTTTCTGCATATTAATTCAATCCTCTCAGGCTTGAGCGCAAAGAGTTTGATGTTTCAAGGAATTCTATTTTTCCACGGGCGGAGTAATCACCAGCCAGCGGGTTTGAGAGTTTTTTTATGATGGTACCAGGGCATTCCGACATGACAAATATCTTTTGTCCCAAGAAAACTGCTTCTTCAATGTTGTGAGTAATTAAGAGAATGGTTAGATTAGTTTCCTGCCATAGCTCAAGAAGGAAATCTTGCATTTCTTCCCTGGAAAGTGCATCTAGGGAAGAAAAAGGCTCGTCCATTAAAAGAAGCTCCGGTTCAAGGACTAAAGATCTGGCGATCGCAATTCTTTGTCGCTGTCCTCCACTTAGTTGGGCTGGATAGCGTTTCCTTAAATGAAAGAGTCCCAATTTATTGAGAATCTGTTCCGTCCTTATAACAGTCTCTTTCTTTGAAAATCCCCTAATTTGTAATCCCAGGCCAACATTATCCCAGGTTGTCTTCCAGGGTAAAAGACCATACTCTTGCAGAATTAAAGCTGTGGCGTCACATTCTTTAGGTGATTTATTATTTATTAATACGGTGCCTTGATAATTCTGATTCAGTCCGGCTAAAACGCTTAATAGTGTACTCTTTCCACATCCCGACGGTCCAATAATCACACCTATACTCCCCAAAGGGAGGGATAAACTAAGATCTTTTAGAGCAGGGGTTATTTGGTTGTCCTGAGCATAGCTTATCTGCAAAGATTCTATCGATAAATAATCCATCTCTTAATTCTTCCCCAAACCTCTCATATTGAAATTAATTAACGTTTTATAAGCTAGATCTATATCTAATGGTTCATCACTATTGATCCAAAATAAAATTACCTCTCGGAAAGCACCTACAAATGCGGTTGCACTAACCTGAGTATCCTGTTCCGGAATCAACTGTTGTTCCATTAATTCGTCAAGGTCGATCTTGGTAAATCTTATTAGATCATTTATAATATCTGAAAATTTAGTGTTAAAAACTGTATTATTTTGAGGACTAAGATCCAAGAGGATTTTGGCCAGATGTTTTTTCCCCATAAACGTATCTATACAAGCTTTCATAGTAGCCTCCAGCTTGTCAAAACCATTTGTGAACGGCGCCCTTTCCTTTTTTATAACATCAAGCAGTTCCTTATAGATTTCTTTAAGCATAACGTCTATCAATGCTTCTTTATCTTTAAAATATAGATAGAAGGTACCTGTTGCAATTCCAGCTCTTTTGGCAATTGCCTTGATAGAGGCATTTCCCATATCTTTTTCAGCCAGGATTTCTCTAGCTGCATTAAGTATTTTCCTTTTACGTGACTGTTGTTTTTCTATTATTTTTTCAGTTTTATGATATACCATCACTGTCTCCTACAAACAAATGTTAAGTAAGCAATTAAAAAATGAATATTGATTCAATTTATGTATTTGACTTTGATTCTACCTTGTATAATTTGCTATGTCAATAACATTTTTATTTGTACAGGCACAGTCTAAGATTATTAATCATAATATATATAACTATTGCATAAAAGGGGGAATGTGCATTGCCTGGTTTCTGGACCCTAACGGTGGCGTCGATAATCCATGGAATTATGTTACTTATCTCATATGTGGCACAAAATAGTTTTCCCAAACCGTTAACAGAGGAAGAGGAACATTTTTACCTGGAAAAATTGATGCAGGGTGATGAGAAGGCAAAAGAAGTGTTGATTGAACGCAATCTCAGATTAGTAGCCCATATTATTAAAAAATTCGAGAATTGCGGAGATGATTTCGACGATTTAATTTCCATTGGCACTATCGGCTTAATTAAAGCAGTGAACACCTTTAATGTAGCTAAATCTTCACGTTTAGCCACCTATGCTTCCAGGTGTATTGAAAACGAGATATTAATGTATATGCGTTCCAAGAAAAAAAAGCGTTCGGAAATGTCGCTGTATGAACCGATCGGCACTGATAAGGAAGGCAATGAAATTCATTTTCTGGATATTCTCAGCACAGATGCTGAGGCAGTAGCTGAGATGGTTTCGCGCATTCTGGACAAGGAACAGCTATGGAAAAAGCTAAAAAAACTTCCCCCTCAAGAGAGAAACGTGTTGGTATTACGTTTTGGTTTGCGTGGCAAAGGTCGCAAAACGCAAAAGGAAATCGCTAAAAAATTGGGGATTTCCCGTTCCTATGTAAGTAGAATAGAAAAAAGGGCCATTGACCGCTTGTCGGAACAATTTATGGCCGAGGCTTAGATGGGGGTCAGACCTTGACATTTGACATCTTCGATGCCAAGAACGTAACTTTTAACATATTAAAAGGTGTATACCTCTCTGGTAGAATTTAGCCAGAGAGGTATTACTAATAAAGAAGTTATTTATTCGTAGGAATTAGATGCATTCCAATATCAAGATATTTTTTAGCGAGATCAATGTATAGCTGCTTCCCATAATTCCATAATTCAGTATCTTTCTCTTCTATGTCGCGAACCTTAACGGCCGGATTTCCGGCCATGACGATTTTTTCAGGCACTACCTGCCTCATTTTTATTACCGCTCCCTCGGCCACGATGGTTCCAGCGCCGATTACTGAACGTATACTGGTAATAGAACCCATGCCAAGTACAGCTAAATCGCCAACCTCGGCAGCATGAACTACCGCTCCGTGGCCAATGGTTACTTTTTTCCCGATTTTGCATACATTATTTGGCGGAGCATGTACTACTACACCCTCTTCAACAGCAGTTCCGGAGCCTATTTCAATAGCTCCGTAATCCCCACGCAAGATTGCACCATGACCAATATAACAGTTGTCCCCAATTTTAACATCTCCAATTATCAGCGCCGTTTCACTAACATAAGTATCTTTACCGATCTCAGGTTGCTTCCCGTCAAATGAATAAAGCAATCTTTTCACCTCGCATTTAAAGGTAACAGAAGTAGCCAGATCATGCTCTGGCTATTTTTATGGCTTTTACATATTTTACATTGCTTATCAATAACTTCAAGTCCGCTTAACATCACATCACTTTTGTTCTTGAAACAACTATTTATGTTTTTTAGAGTAAGCCTGGTTTACGTTATAGTTTCCACCAGACCTCCGTCCTGAACCGCGTCGCATCTAAGCAATTATTTCAGTCCAAAGCCTGAACTGTATTTACCAGCTTTTTTTCGGCACAAGGGTCCGAAACCTTTAACAGTAGTTCCTCCCCATCGGATCAATTCCATTTTGTCTTGTCATGTGACTCACCTCCTAATGTTATATGACATATGTCTTTTTCAATTCTTATTATACGAGGTTTACTGCATATATCAATAACCATTTTCAGTTTTATATAAATATAAAAACCGACATCTAAGGCGATCTGCCTGGTTGCTTATCCTGACAGGTTATTTACTTATTCAGATTAACGCCTTGCCGTACCGAAAACTAGCATGGTAAATATCTTAGCCAGCTTAAATTAGTAAAGAAAACTAGTTATTTCAGATTATTACTTTGAAAAAGCTCATAGGCGGTTCACATTTTTGAGATGCACCAGCGCTGCACAAGTGAAACCGAAGAGATAGTGGGTTTATCCCCAACTTCCCCCAAAACAGAGACCGGGGACAAACTCATGCTTTTACTTTCACTGTTTTTTTGATGGCATATGCGCTAATCATACGAATACCGGATGCCAGAGAAATGTTTTTAAAAATGGCTTCCTTGTGCTCGCTTTTCCACCATGAACCTGCAAGCATTGTGATCCTTGTATCTAAAAACGCTTTTGGGAACATAGGCGTCGATGCACCAATCATAATTATTTCCCGTGCTTGCTCACACATCCTTAAAAGCTCGTCAATAGAACCGTTAATCATTGTTGTACCACTGAGCACTACAATGTCACAGGTAGGAAGCAAACGGGGCTGTTCCTCCATTGGTATTACAGTGCTATTAATTCCACCACACTGGGAAATGCCCTTATCGAAAACATATAACTTCTTTACCTTTGAACCAATCATTTTTACAACAGGCTCTATAAAGCCGATTATCCCCAGGGTATCGGTATCCTTTACATTAACACCAAAGGGGCGATCTGGTGCTTCGGAATCTTCTAATTTCTGCGACATTGACCCGGCACCTAATACCGCCATCCCAATACCCTTTTGCAGATCATCTCCGCCCGACAAAACCCATTGTGCAATGTCAGTCGCATCTTGTCCAATTAACTCTTGAGCGAAAGGAAATATGGAACAGCCAGCTTTTAGATCTTCTCTTAAAACATAAGATACCCCTATGTTTCCGTTGTCAAGTTCTACAGCAAGCAAAGAGATGCCAACTACTGCATCTCGCACTTTCCTACCCAGTAAATACGGTTGTGCAGCCTTTAAAACTGATTCTATTAACATATCAAACTCTCCTTTCTAACCCAATGCCATGTGCAACGCATACCCTACATTCCAGTGCATCAATATTAAATATCCGCATTTTTATGTATAGACTGAACAAAAAATTTTTCATTAAAGACCACATAACATAAGTGAACTCAATGACTCTATCGAAACTGAACATGCAACGCCACAATCAAGTGCCAACCTATAGTAAAACTCCAAGGGGTCTTTCCAGCCTGTCGGATATAGCCTGCATCTTTACCAGCATAACAAATCGGTGGTTTGCGACATATGTCTTTTTCAATTTTATTATACAATGCTTATTACATATGTCAATAAGCTATATCGAGTTCTATTTTATATAATAAAAGACCACCAATTAAGGCGATCTGTAATGAACCATGTTGAAAATCCAATAGTAGGCTTGAGTGATTTTACTAAATTCCTTTATATAGTGGTATTAAACTAGAGTTTGAATAAGAACAGCCCTAGTGGGTGCCCCTTCAACGCCCTTTATTTTTAAGGGTACCGCAATAAGTAGATAATTACCTTCTACGACATCTCTCAGTCTTAATCCTTCCAGTATTTATCCCGGACTCAAATAATATTTTATGTGTTTCATGACAGGGCTGGTACCTTTCTATTCCCAGGGCATGCCCACGCCGGTGATGCCTTTGCTTTTTAAATAAGCTACGCTGATCTTTCCGGTCAGGGAGGTTAAATCAAACACTTTACAAAGGGTAATTACCTTACTTAAATCAATATGCTCAATGGTAGCCCCACCCGGTAATACGTGCAGCGGAGCGTCCACACAGACAAATGCTATATCCCATTGGCGGCCAGGGGTTGCGGCCTAAAATATCTCTAGACCCAGTAAAGATACCATCATAAATGGAACAGTCACAAAAAAACGCGGAAATCGTACGTTCAGATATTGTTTAGTAGTTAGAAACTCGATTTACCTACGTAAGGAATATCAGTTTGGGCATAATCTTTGTTAAGAACAACACTTTACAACTTATAAAATTAATTTTTTTTACCTTGGCATCCAAATTTTAATAGCTGCACCTATCAGTTCAATCAATGCACCAAGCCAAATTAATAACATTACTTAATTTCTCACAATGTCCTTGACACGTACGGATTTACTTCTCGAATCGTAATGCTTCTATAGGATCCATATTCGCAGCTTTGTTAGCCGGGTAATACCCAAAAAAGACACCAATGACCGCAGAAAAACCTACGGATAGCAGTACCGAGAACATCGTAACCGATGTGGGCCACCCAAAGACGTTGGAGATAATATATGACCCGGCAGTGCCAGCGAGAATCCCTATCACCCCACCGAGCAAGCAAAGCACCAAGGCTTCGATTAGGAATTGATTGCGGATATTGCTGCCGGTGGCCCCTATCGCCATGCGCAGGCCAATTTCCCTGGTTCTTTCAGTAACGGAAACTAACATTATATTCATGGTTCCTATACCGCCCACCAGTAGGGAAACGGCCGCCACGCTGGCCAAGAGCAGTGTCATAATGGCAGTGGTGCTTTCAGCGGTTTCCAAGACAGAAGTTAAATTACGCACCTGGAAGTCATCATCCACTCCAACCAGGCGATGTCTCTCCCTCAACAGTGTTTCTATGTTGCCCTGAACATAATTCATACTTTCCGTTGACTGGATCTGTACATTAATCCTACGGATATAATTTACACCCATTAACCTTTTTTGAGCTGCGCTGACCGGTATATATATTAGATCATCCTGATCCTGTCCCATCATATTAGACCCTTTGGCAGTAAGAACCCCCACCACAATAAAGGGAAGTTTATTAATTCTGATGGTTGACCCCACCGGATTGACGCCGGACGTGAAAAGATTATCGGCCACCGTTTTGCCTAGAACCGCTACCATGGCCGTTCCCTGCACATCATCTTCAGTAAAAAAAGAACCTATGCTGACCGGCCAGTCTTTAATCATTTGCATCTCCGGGGAAGTACCGACAACCTCGGCAGTCCAAGTTTGGCTGGTGTGTTCTATAGTGGCGCCGGTACTTAACTCCGAAGCCACGTAATTAACCATATTCAGTTCGGCAATGGCCTCAGCATCATCCAATGTCAAAGTGTTGACACTTCCCCCGGCCCCCCGCACAGGTCCCTGCCCAAAAGCAGGGGAAACCGTCAACATATTTGATCCCATGCTGGCAATCTGATTGGAAATCTGATTGCCGGCACCCTGTCCCACAGCGATCATAATAATAACTGCGGCCACACCAATGATAATACCGAGCATTGTCAGGGCAGACCTTAATTTATTTGTCTTCAGGCCGTTAATTGCCACCAGGAAATTACTCATTAACTTCAAGACCCAAAACCCCTTTCCTGCGCCAAGGCCGCCAAATCTTTAGCTGCATTTCTTTGATCTAATACCGGTGTATCACCAATAAGTTTACCATCTTTGATATTAATTAAGCGGCGGCAATAAAGGGCAATATCTTTATCATGGGTAACTATTACCACAGTAATGCCTTTTTCGATGTTGAGCTTTTGAATTACCGCAATAATCTCAATGCTTGTTTTTGAATCAAGAGCACCGGTGGGTTCATCCGCCAGTATCAAAGAAGGGTTGTTTACCAATGCCCGGGAAATGGCCACTCTTTGCTGCTGCCCCCCCGACATTTGACCTGGATTGTGGTTTATATATTCTGACAACCCAACCCAATCTAAAGCCTCTCTAGCTTTGTTTATCATTTCTGTCTTGCCCACTCCGGCATAGATCATTGGCAATTGGGTATTGGCCAGTACAGATACATTCCCCAATAAGTTAAATCCCTGAAAAATAAAACCAATCCTCTTGCTACGAATAGCAGCCAACTGATCTTTATCCAATTGGGAAACATCTTCATCGTCTAGATAGTACGTTCCTCCGGTAGGCTTGTCTAAACAGCCCATAATATTCAGCATAGTACTCTTTCCAGAACCGGAAGATCCCATAATTGCAACCATTTCTCCATTTTTAATTGTTAAACTGATCCCTTTTAATGCATGAAGCTCTGTTTCTCCCATTTTATATACTTTTTTAATATTTTCCATTACAATAGCTGTTTTACCGGACACGTCCCATCACCATCCGATCTGTCATAATGATCATATTTGATACGCATCATGGCCTCATCTCATGCCGCCAGGAGGTCTACCGCCCCCACCAGGCATAAGCGGGCTGCTACTCTTATTACTGCTTTGACTACTACTCTGACTACTTACAGCCTTGGTATATTTACCAAGGGCTCCGACTATTACCTCTTCACCGACATTAAGGCCTTCAATAACTTCATAGTTGCTCAGATCCGATAAACCCAGTACCACCTTCCGGAGTACGGGTTTGTTGGATCCATCCAGGACGACAACAACCTCCTGTTCTTTTTGTGTAGCCGCCTTATCTGGAGCACCACCGGTGCTATCAGTGTTGATACGCGCATTACTATCCGAACTTGAATTGTTCGGGCGATCACTATTAGTGCTATCTTCCGGAGATTTGACATTCTGATCGCCGCTTAGCCTCATATTATTTTGATAACTGGCACCGAAAGTAACGGCGCCCTTAGGTATGGTGAGGACATTCTCCTGTCTTTCAACAATAATATTCACATTTGCGGGCATCCCTGCCATTAATCCTGTTTGGTTATCATTTAGTTGAATAATGGCATCATAAAGCTGCACGTTTGATTCGGTATACGCCTGTGGGGAAATGCTGCTTACTTTGCCGGTAAAGGTTTTATCCTGATAAGAATTAACCGTAAATTCCACCAGTTGGCCAACTTTCAGTTTTCCGATGTCTGACTCATTAACCTGAGCCCTAACTTGTAAGGCTTCCGATATTATATCTATAAATCCTTCCCCGCTGGTATTATCATTGTTAGCCGTGGCCCGCTGTCCCTCCGCGCCGTTTATAGAGCTTACAATACCATTCATGGGGCTATACATTTTTGATTCAGCCAGCTCTTTTTCCGCCATTTGAAGCTGGGCGCGGCTGCTCTCGACTTGGGCGGCTGCCGCCTCAATTTCTTCCGGACGACTGCCCGCCTTAAGCAGCTTCAAAGATTCCTCAGCTTGCTTTAAATTAGCAGCGGCGTTGTTATATTCGTACTTTATTTGGTCAAAATCGGCCTGGGCTAGAAATCCTTGCTGAAGTAGTTGTTCATTACGTTCAAAATCTGTTTTAGCAAGTTCGTAACTCGCCCTAGCTGCGCTGACTTTAGCTTCGGCCTCAGCCAATTCCTCCGGCCTGGCGCTGTTTTTTGTTATCTCCAAGTTGGCTTCGGCTGATTTTAAACTAGCCGAAGCTTGGGTTACCTCTGCCTGCAAGTTGGCTGTATCTTGTTCAGCCAGCAGCTGACCGGTGGTCACATGATCGCCCAGTTTAACGTGTATCTTTTTAATTATTTCCGAATTTTTATAACTTAACGATACCGTATCTACCGGCTCGACCGTGCCATTGGCCGAGATAGTGTTGGAGATAGTACCCTTTTGGACAATTTCAGTTATGTAATTACCCTCTGCCTCTTTAGCTCCTCCCAGTAAATAAAAACCAAAGAGTACAGCTATTACAATTAACGATATACCAATGATCAACTTTTTCTTTTTTAATTGTTTATCTATAAAATCTAATATTTTTAGCATGGTAATCCTCCCCTTGAAATTCATGAGTGCATCAATTATTGTCATTAGTTACCATTATAATTGCTTAGAAAAAGCCAGATCCTTCATCAAGTAAGATCTGGTTTCTAATGATAGTATTGAAATATGATTGATAACTATTTTTTTATTTAACTCCCCGCACTTTTAAAGCCCTAATAGACATTATCATCCCCGTTACCGTTAGTATGATTAACCCAATAGCTACAATATCAAGCAACAGTGACACATCAGTATTGCCTATCCTTCCAGTATGAAGACTTTTAACAATGCCAAGCATACTGTTCCTCTGTCCGGCTGGTCTAAAATTTTTATTAGATACCATTTCCTCCTCTTCAATGTCTTCCGCTATGGCTTGCCCCATACCCTGATTTCTATGCATTTCCCGTTGTTCCGGCATTGTGTTATTGATACCCATTAGCCACGGTTCAAGCATTAGAAGTCCCGTGATAGCCTCTATAAGTATTAATAATGAGGTAAATAAACCTATCCATAAATGAAGGTTTCGAATTTTTCTCATCAACTTTTCCTCCTGTAATACTTTTTACCCTACTTTTAATATACCATGAAAATTCGGAACAATTATCAAGGATTATGGGTAATTATGAACTCCAGCGCGATTACCGGCGATGAAACTACAAAAGGGATATTCAAAACTTTGATAATTTTCATGCAGCATAGCCTCTTCGTTATTTACGAAAGACGGTGCTTTTCTTGCAATAATAACCCCTGAAGCTGAATTGTCCCTTAGTAAAAACTGAAAGTTAATTGAATAGTAGCTGAATATATGCTGAAAACGCAGCGTACTTTACACAAAAAGGGCATACATACACAGGCAAACCGTGCATGAATACCCTTTAACACCAGAAGTATTCAGAAGCCGATATAAAATGTACAGCCTATCACGTATATGCTTGGAGCCATCAATCGTCTAGTAATTCCTACAGCGATAACCTTCCCATAGATAGCAAGCAAGACACATCGGATTTCTCCAGCCCGGTTAGATCAGCCATTTCAGCATAGGTCAGGCCCAATATATCTTTTAGCACCACCAATAGCCTTTCTATGGGCGGCAAGTATAGCAACGCTTCTTGTATCTGCGGTTTAGATAAGTCTCCATAAACTGACAATGAAGCAGCTACATGATCCGGTCCGCACACCACTGTGGTTTTTTTATGAACGCAGCGCATAGAGTTTTAAAGATGGCGTTAACATCTATGTTTTTACTCCCACTCAACGTCTGAATTAAACCTTTTAATAACTTGTTGTGGCCTTGTCGGCCTTGTAGGTTCAACTCGCTAATAGATGCGTCAATAAGCTCAGCAGTGAGCTGGTGGTTACCGGTCAACCTGTAACCGGTGATATATAGCAGATTAAATATCTGATCGGGAGATTGAACTGTGTTTAATATTTCGCTTTTCCTCGACACGGCCCTCCTCCCCCATGTTTGTTGTAAAGCCATCCACCTAAGGCGCATTTAGATGAAGAAACGCAATATCCATAGTGTCATAGAGTAAAACATACGACAAATAATCTTTTATCTGGAACCCAGTATTCACCAGTACCCTTATTACTAAACCTTTAACTTAACAATCAAATCACAAAAAAGATGAATATAAAGGTAATCAATTACCGCTCGTACTTTCCGGATTAGCCGCCCCTGATCCATTATTACCTATTTCTTCAGGGTTGCCTGTTGGTCCAACACCACCCATCACCTGAACAAAATAAACTGCATCATCTTTTTGCCATATTCTTAAAAACTGGTCTGCTTTTATATCCGTCAAATTCATTTGGATGATTTCATTACTCCCCCGCTGCAGTGACACTATAGGAGTATCTGTCGGTATAGTAAATGTTTCGGTTTCCTCGGTTACTTGAACCTCAGGTGGCCTATTCCCCGGTCTTGGTTTATCATTATTGAAGTCAGTTGCTTGGTCCGCTTTACCGGGTGGGTTTTCCCCCGGGGTTCCTTCATTGGCGGGTGGTTGACCGGGCGCTTGATCTGGTACTGCTGCTTTATATACTGTTACTTTATTATCCACAATATCCTTGACCTTACCGGTTAATGTCGGTTCTTCTTCCGGAATAACAATTTGCTTATCCTCTGTAGCAATGTTTTCATTAGCTTGGTTTGGTGTCTGTGTAGCACTACTACAACCAATTGCATACATTGCAACAAAAGCTACCACCAATGCTAAAAATAGTTTATTTATCTTCATCGATCACACCTCATTTTTATAAATATCTTAGCAAGTATATATATTATGCCCTAGTGCGGACACCGTAAAGAAAGTTTGTTCTTTAACTTTAGTTGTCAAAAGTTGCATTTACCATTTGCTCCAAGCGTTCGGTCGATTGATCTTTGAAATGCTCGGCTTGCTCCTCAGTGATGGTACCTTCATCCACCGCATCATCAATAGCATCACTTTGTATATCCTCCAATTGATCCAGCAGATCATCTTCGCTTACGTCGTAATCATCGGCAATTTCAAGCAAACTTTGCCCATCCTGTAGAGCTTCCAAAACGGTATCTTCATCCAAATCCAAAATATCAGCCACTTGAGAAATAATGTTGCCGCCTACCATTGGAATATTATGACCGCTTTGAACAAATTGACCACAGTTAAACTGTTGTTGATTAGGTTGCAGTTGATTAGGTACTTGTTGTTTGAACTGTTGTTGATTAGGTTGTTGCTGCAGCTGTTGTTGCTGCAGCTGTTGCTGCTGCATTTGTGTAGTGAATTGAGGGCCCATTCTTACTTGGCCTGAACCTCCCATGCCTGCCTGTTGAATACCAATAAATGGTTGAAAACCTCCTTGATAGCCACCAGAATAATTAGCTGCCTCAGAATTTGAGACGCGCCACATACCGGTTCCTCCCAATAAAAAACTCAAAAACAAAGCACCAATGAATACTTTCTTTTTCATGTTAAACAAATCGAATACCCCCTTTTCTTATGGCTGAATAAGTTTCTTTTTAATACACCTAATAAAACATATACCACCCCCTTACTTAATTTTGATAAGAGAGGGAAAAGGTAAGTGTCGCCGAACCTTTTCCTTTAAGCCGATGGGATGGCCTCCCTAAAATAGCCTTTGTGCATCTTTTAAACCTGGTTGCTGGGTCGTTCAAATCTACGAGTACCTTTCAGCATAAGCAGCAGTCTTAATTTGTTGTCTATGCCCTAAGTATAAGGAAGCAAAATAAATCCATCCTAAAGGAAACCTTAAAGTTTGCTTAAAAGACTCTTATGATATATTGCCTTGGTTGTCATCCGGCATCGGCCTTCCCTTTGGGCCGCCCATGCCGGGTCCACCCATTCCGGTGATCTGGTCACCAGTATCTGAAATACTGGTAGCAACTCCAGAAAGGGTGACGCTCACAACCTTAGTACCCGGGGAATAATTTCCGTCTGTATACAGCCCGTCAGTATTTTTCCCGCCCGTGCTGCCGCCGGAGTAAAGGGTATATGTTTTGCCTGGCTCCAGTTTTGGTGTGCTGATGACGATGGACTGATAGTCCTTAGCGGGAGTAAAGCTCAAGATAGTATTGCCGCTTTCGTCCAGCAGGCTCACCAGAGTACCGGCTTTTTGAACAGATGAATACGCTACCAGCAATGAGTTTTGGCTGGAAGAATCGGAGAAGTTCTGAGCCATGCCGGAACTGCCTGCTACCGCTAAATTCCCTCCGGTAATTTCCGCGACACCGTTATAGTCCAACGGACCGTTGCCATTGTTTGTGGGACCATTGACCAGCACCGTACCACCGTCCACAAAAAGCGAGCCGTTGGAGTCGATGCCGTCGCCAGAGGCATTGATGTTAACATAGCCGTCGGTGATGCGGATAAATGTGCTGTCGTTTCCATCATTGCTTTTCTCTACAGTAAAGTTGTTTTCCCCGGGTCTTCCGCCAAGTGCGGAACCATCATTGCCGCCCGCAGCGTTGAAGCCGTCATCTTTGGCGGTTACATGGATCTTGCCGCCGTTTACCGTGATAGTTGTCCCCTCCAGCCCTTCATAACTCTGCGAAATATCAATGGTGCCATTTTTTACTACCAGAGAAGAATCCGCATGGATACCGTCATCACCTGAGGACATGTTTAATGTACCTGCACTAATGATAACGTCCCCATTGGAATGGATTGAGTCGTCAGAAGAATCAATATTCAGCTTTCCACCGGTTACATAGATAGCGGTTCCGGCCTTAACCCTTTAGCGCTATCGGTACTATCTGAACTAGCTGCACTATCCTCTGTAGCAGCGGGAGTAGTTTGCTTATCCCATCTGCCCCAGCCCGACCGCTCATTGCCCTTATTGTCGGTACTGGCGTTGGCACTGCCGCCCCCTGTTTTGGCGGCTACTGTGCCGTCAGTTATTTGCAGTACCGTTTCCGCCTGGATGCCGTCATTACCTGCGGTAATATCTAATGTGCCGCCGTCAATGGAGATCCAGCCCTTGTCAGTATCCTGGTCATTGTTTGATTGAATGCCATCACCTTGCGCTGCGTTAATTACCAAGGCACCGTCATGAATAGCCACCGAGTCACGGCCGCGCAGACCGTCATTGACAGCGGTAACTTTAATGGTGCCGCCTATGATTACCAGATCATCCTTAGAAGCGATGCCATTATTATAGTTGGCGCTGACGGTCAGCGCACCGGTACCGTTGATAGTCAGGTCGCTCTTACTAAAAATCGCTGCATTAGGCTCATCCTCGCCATCAGCCAAAATATAGGCCGGTCCATCGGTTACAGTGTTTTTCGTAACGTCGGCCAAGGTCAGAAAGACCTTATCAGCCTGCTTAACATAGATGGGGGCGCTGTCAGGACAAGTAATAGACACACCATTCAGCACAATTTGTACTTTATCTGATTCAGCAGCGTCCACGATAATCTGTCCGCTATTCAGCGTGCCGGACAGCACATAGACACCGGCGGTGGTTATGGTCAACGTGCCGTTAGAAGCTGTTGCTCCCGAGCCGGAGGCATTGATGGTCGAGCCATTAAGGGAAATCCTTGTGGCAGCCTCTGCATCCCAGGTGCCTGCCAGATCTCGATCGCTATAGCCAGGATCGATAATAACCATCGTATCCGCAGTAGTTGTTTCAGTAGATACTTCAGCTGATGAACTTGTCTGGCAACCAGTTAGCATTGATATGATAAACATAGTGATAGTCAACAAGGTGATCAATTTGCCTAATCTAGGGAACATAATCATATCCTCCTTCTCCAATCGTTTAAGGCCCTCATTAAATTAGACCCCTTTCCTATTAGGACCTATTTGTTGCCCAAGAGCAAGCGTGTTACTGCTTTTCATGTGTACCAGGTGTTTTTGAATTTCATTGTGTACTTCATCCTTCGCAGTTGCAGGTTTAGCTGGTTCATTGGTCAGGTCAATGTTGCAGTAGGGGCATATCCATTTAGAATTGACTGCTGCTGAATAGGAGTCTTTGCCACAGTCGGTACATGTTTTACAGTGCATTATTATTGCCTCCTTATAGTTCTGCCTTGGCTGTAGACACCCGCCCGCAGGTAAGGTTTAAATTACCGTTTCGACAGCGGATCTCATCAAGGAATTCCTTTTCAGCAGACTCGTTTTCCAAAACAATGTGATATTGCAGTTCATACAGACTTCCCATATTGGTGGTCTTTACTCTCATTAGTTCAGAGCTTTTGGTGTATTTTTGAAACAGGTCATCGAAAATGCCGGTATAGTCGAGATTCTCTGGAATAGTGATTTTTAGTTCCATTCCCGATTTCTCTTGCTCGCCAAATTTGGTACAGGTCAGCAGAACTGTCATGGCGCCGATAATAATCAGAAACAGGGTAGCTATACCCGGGTAACCCACGCCGGTGGCCAGTCCGACAGCCATAGCCAGGAAAATACTGCTGATCTCCCGGGCAGTGCCGGGTATCGAGCGAAACCGTACCAGACTAAAGGCGCCCATTACAGCCACGCCGGTACCGATGTTACCGTTAACCAGCATGATAACAATTTGTACCATTGCCGGCAGCATAGCCAAAGTCATTACGAAGCTTTTAGTGTACTTGCTCCGGTACATATAAATACACGCCACGCCAACGCCAAGGACGAGAGAGGCCAGTGTACAAAGCAGCAGTCCCTGTAAGGTGATTGAATCGGTCACGTTGGCTGACAAAATATTCTCAAGCACTATGTATTCCTCCCATATCAACAGTATTAATCAAATAATTTTTATAGCAGTTTCCGTATTTAGAAAAGGATGTAGGAAATATCCTAAGTTCTGTCAGTGCCTGGCTGAGCCATAAGGGCATTGCCCCTGGGATCTTTATCTCCATCAGGTGTCGCCCCTTTTCTAACAGCGTACTCCCCCACACTCCCTTGGAAAGATCCAGAAGACTCTCCCGCCAACGAATGTTAGTATCGAAGGTAATACGCAGGTCAGCATTTTCACTACCGCACATGGCGATACGGTCGTAAGCAATATATACCCTGGGGATCGGGTGGTAAAAGTCTAAAAACCAGTTGACTTCCTTTAGAATTTGGCAATTATTTTGCGGCTTTTTCCCCTGGAGCAGATATAACTCGGCTTCCCGCAATGTCATCGGTACCCGCCTTTTATAGACGATGCCTTTGTATTTCTTTTTCAGTTCTATGAATACTTTATCTTCCTTCCTGGGCACGCCGTAGCTGCGCAGCCGGAGTTTTTCTTTGTAGACCGGCTTCTCTATTGATGCACGGATTAGCCGGTAATCCTGGGTATCGAAGTAAATATTGCAGATAGTATTGCGACCAAACTCATTTAAAATCATCCTCCCTTGCAATAATTTGGTTAAGGCGTGATACTGATGTTCATACATTAGATACTTTTTCTCATATCGTTCAAATACATCTTGAATTTCTGCCATATCGGATACCTCCAGTCGGTGTTATTATCCTGATGTACCTATCATAGATTGTTTAGCTGAAATTAGCCTGAAAAAGCCGTTTCAGACTAATTTCAGCTTTCTTTATTAAAATGATTGCAAGGAAAATATAGCGCATTTATAATTAAGGGCACACAGTAAGGTGGGGATATATATGCGTGTGTTAATAGTTGAAGATGAAGTGCGGCTTGCAGATGCTCTGGGACAGATTATGCTAGAACATAAGTACGCAACGGATATTGTATATAACGGTGAAGACGGGTTGAATTACGCACTAAGCGGACAATATGATGTGATCGTGCTGGATGTGATGCTGCCTAAGCGCAGCGGCTTCGAGGTGGTGAGGGAGCTCCGAAAACAAAAAAACGCTGCTCCGGTGCTGCTGCTTACCGCCAGGGACGAAATCACCGACAAGGTCACGGGGCTAGACTGCGGCGCTGACGATTACATGACCAAACCTTTTGCGCCTGAGGAATTGCTGGCCCGCATCCGTGCCATTTCCAGAAGACAAGGAGATGTAGTGCTGGAGGAGTTGACTTATGCGGATCTGAGACTAAACCTGTCCACCTATGATTTGCAGCGGGGAGAAAAATCGGTGCATTTGGGCTTTAAAGAATTTGAAGTACTGAAAATACTAATGGCTAACACGAAAATGGTAGTGCCAAAAGAGGATTTGATTACAAAGGTTTGGGGTGTGGAATCCCATGCGGAGGATAACAATGTAGAAGCTTACATCTCATTTCTGCGTAAAAAATTCTTTTTTCTCGGCTCCAAAGTGAGTATTGGCACCATACGGAAAGTGGGATACCGGCTTGAGGCAGGAAAGCTATGATTAAAAAGCTGCGCAGCAAATTCATCCTGATCAATATGGCGCTGATCAGTCTGGTGCTGCTCCTTCTCTTTGCCACCATCTTCATGTCAAACTATCAGCGATTGCAGTCAGAAAGCCACGACGCCTTACAACGGGCGATGGAGCACAGAATCGATATGCCGCCACCCAAACCGGAAATGGGCAGATTGCCCTCGGGGCAAAAGCCACTTCCATTTACTCCGGTTTTTACTGTCGTGCTTGATAACAACAATAACATCCTTTATACAGCACAGCAAAATGTCTCCATATCTGATGATGATCTAAAAAAAGCCGTGGAACAAGCACTGGCTTCCGAGTACCCCGAAGGTATTCTGAAAGAACTGAATCTACGCTTTCTCCGGAGAGACATCGGTGAAGGTATAAAAATTGCCTTTGCTGATCGGAGTAATGAGATCCAATCTATGCAAAGCCTTTTCCTTATATCCTTGGTGGTAAGTGCAGGCAGCCTGGTAGCCTTTTTTTTCATCAGCCTGTTCCTATCCGGTTGGGCGCTGCGCCCGGCGGAAAAGGCCTGGGAACAGCAGAGACAATTTGTGGCAGACGCCTCGCATGAACTTAAAATGCCATTGACGGTGATTCTGGCCAATAGCAGTATCCTAATGGACCACCGGCAAGATACCATTCTCCAGCAAGTCAAATGGGTGGAAAACACACAGGCGGAAGCCATTCGCATGAAAAAGCTGGTAGAAGACTTGTTGTTTTTAGCCAAATCAGACGCCGACCGTGCTCCCCTGGTACATTCTGAACTAAATTTCAGTGATACAGTATGGAGTTGCCTGCTGCCAATTGAACCGATAGCATTCGAGCGGGGTGTCACCATCAACTCTAACATCGAACCAGATATCAACCTGACCGGTAACAAGGGCCAGCTCAAACAACTGGTAGCAAACTTACTGGATAACGCCTGTAAATACGCTGGTAACAAAGGTATCGTTACGGTAACGCTGGCGCGGGATCAAAAAAAAGTGTACCTAAAAATAAACAATACCGGCACCCCTATCCCAGCGGCAGATTTGCCTTATATTTTTGAACGTTTCTATCGTTCCGATAAGTCCAGGGCGCGTGATCTAGGTGGCTACGGTTTGGGGCTTGCCATTGCCAAAAGCATTGTAGATAATCACCATGCCAAAATCATTGCGGAAAGCACAGTAGAGCAAGGAACGACTTTTACGGTATGTTTTGCCGAGTGATGATAAAAGATCACAGTATTCACATTTGTATTCTGTGATTCTTTATTCTGAGGGGGTACAGACAGTTAGTAACAACTGAAGGTTAATTAAGTGATAACTGAATATATGCTGAAACAGCAGCGTGCTTAGTACAAAAAGGGCATTCATACACAAGTAAACCGTGCATGAATGCCCTTTAGCACCCCGAATGTTAGGGAAGCCGGATATAAAATGTACAGCTTCCCCCCTCCTGGCTTTCAGCGCTAATATTTCCTCCGTGAGCGTTTACGATAGATTTGGTAATTGCCAAACCTAAACCCGCACCGCCATATTTGCGGGTCCGTGAGGAATCACTGCGATAAAAACGATCAAAGATGTAAGGAAGATGAGTAGCGCTAATTCCCGGTCCGTTGTCTTGCACGGACAATTCCACTCCATTGTTCCCACCACATAATGAAATCTGGATATAACCTTTTTCAGGGTCTGTATGCTGTACCGCATTTTGAAACAAATTTAAAATTACCTGTTTCATTTTATCCGCATTATATTTGCACTTTATGTTTGGTTCGATGCATAGGTCTAGCCTTCTGCTGCCGGCCAAGATACGCAGTTGGGGTTCCATGTCCCGAATAACGGCATCCAGCATGCCTTCTTCAAGCTCAAGGAATGGTGTACGATCCAGTTTAGCCAGAAGAAGAAGATCATGTACTAATTTATTTAGCCGCTCTGATTCACCATGCATGCTTCTTAGCGCTTTATACAGTTGTTCAGGTTGATTGGCCGCACCACGGAGCAGTACTTCCAAAAATCCGTGAATTGAGGTTAATGGCGTGCGAAGCTCATGTGAAGCGTCCGCTATAAAACGACGCATCTGTTCCTTTGTTTCCCGCTCTATTTCAAAGGAGGCTTCCAGCCTCTCCAACATTCCGTTAAAGGATTCCGCCAGGCGATCTACCTCCATCTGCCCCTGACAGGTTGGGAAACGCTTTGCTAAATTCCCAGCATCAATTTGTTCCGCGGTATCCACCATGTTAAATAAGGGTACCAAAGTTTTTTTGAGTATTGGTGAAAAGCCAAGCAAGCCAATCAGCATAGCAATGAGGGAAAGGAACAAAAATGTCAATAATTGACGAATTAACAGTTCCTCGAGCGGACTTGTCAAAGTACTTATTTGAAGAATACCCAGCAACTGTCCGTGTTCAATAACCGGTTGAAATACCAGTAATTGTTCCGTTCTTCCGGCATTTATTATTTTGTAATCCTGCTCCGGTTTTTTCTTAAATAGTTCCAATCGTTCCGTATCCGGCTTTGGAGGCTTTATTATACCGGACCCATTACCTCCAATATTATCTATTTTTTGTAATCCAATCCGGTTTATTTTCTTTAATATATCTAAATATACCTGGGCATCCAATCTCGGAGGATTGATGCTGCCAGGTCCGACAGACAATATGGAATAATTGCCCTCTATATCTATAAAAGCTAAACTTGCCTCCGGAATAAAGAAACGTGGGGAACGCATATGATCGTTTTCCAGGTATGTACCGGGATAATGCAAGGTAGAATAAGGAATTGACATAACCTGGCTCCGCAGGCTGACAGCTTTATTTCTGTAAATAACCTCTCGCATAAAAACGTATTGCAACAGGCCAATTAGTACAAGCAAAACGGCTAGTATTAACAATGACCGGAATAATAGTTGAATTCGGAGCGATTTGAAAGGAAAAAATGACTTCATGGTAAATCAACCAGGTATCCTGCTCCGCGCAATGTTCTTATTATATGATGGTCTTTGTCGCGTAATTTATCCCGCAATGACCTTATATACACTTCAACAATATTTTCCTCTCCCGCAAAATCATAGTTCCATACCTTATCTAAAATTATTTTTTTGCTTAAAACCAATCCATGGTTAAGAACTAAAAATTTAAGGAGTTCATACTCTGTTGGGGACAACTCCAACACCCTGTCTTCGAACCTGATTTCTTTTCGACGATCGTCAATATGAAACAGCCCGATTACAACTTCTCCAAATAAGTTAGGAAATTGATTTCGAATTCTGGCATAGATTCTGGCGAGAAGTTCGTCAAAACTAAAGGGTTTCACCATATAATCATCTGCCCCAAGATTAAGGCCTTTTACCCGGTCATCCACTTCGTCCCTGGCCGTCAGCATAATCACTGCCGCGTTATTTATTTTTTTTATCATTTTGCACACTTCAAAGCCGTCCATTCCGGGCATCATAACATCCAGTATAACCACATGGGGCTGAAATTGTTTAATTAGCGTAATGGCTGTTATACCATCCAGAGCGGTTTGTACTTCAAACCCCTCATTTTGTAAGCCTAGCTCTATAAATTGTAGTATAGTTGGTTCATCGTCCACTAATAATATTTTAATTCCCTTTAATTGTCGCATTGCTGATCTACCACCTTTATATTTGTGAACATTAATAGTATGTTCCTTTTACTTGATCGCCGTCAATATGTTTATATTATCTGTGTTATGGCTGAAAGAGTACTGAATGAAAAAAAGTATATATAGTATTGACATTTTGTAATTAGCTGATATAATTTATTAAAGATTTGAAATAATATTATTATAATATTTGGCAACGGAGCCTTTTGAGGTTAGCAAACTAAACCTCAAAAGGCATTTTTCATTTTTACACTTAGTTTTAATCCAACGTTGGGTCTGGTAGGCAGAGGGGCCTACAGGGTGTTTTCGGTGGTTTTTCCCCCACCGAGAGTTCCTTCGATTGGAAGCGAAGACGCTTATGATGAGCAATTATGCTCTAAATAAGCGTCTTTTTGTTTTTCTTATTAAGGGAGGTGGGGCGTATTGAAAGAAAAGCATAAAAAACTTAAGGTAAAAGAATGGTGGTTGTCGCCAGCGGAATTTTATTGATGTTTATGGTATTTTTGTCGTACTTATTTGTACATTCTTAAATCATTTGGGAGGGTAAAGCTAATGAAAAAGAGGTTGGGCTTAATTACATTAATGGCAGTAATTCTGATGTTTATATTTCCCGTGTTTGCCTGGGCCGCTGAGGAGAGCATAGATTCCGGCGACACAGCTTGGATTATTATTTCAACGGCTTTGGTATTATTGATGGTGCCCGGAGTATCCCTGTTTTACGGCGGTATGGTACGCCAGAAAAATGTGCTAAATACAATGATGATGTCCTTTATTTGCTTGGGCGTAGTTACAATTCAGTGGTTTGTTTATGGCTATAGCCTGTCCTTCGGTTCTGACATTGGTAAATTTATCGGTGACTTAAGTTACTTTGGGTTAAAAGGTGTGGGTCTGGAACCAATCGGAACCATTCCGCACCAGTTGTTCGTAGTTTTCCAAATGATGTTTGCCGTACTTACTCCGGCGCTGATTACCGGAGCCATTGTAGAACGGATGCGTTTTCCCGCTTTTCTGCTGTTCCTGGTGCTGTGGACCAGCCTGGTGTATGACCCGATCTGCCATTGGGTCTGGGGCGGCGGCTGGCTGATGGAACTGGGTGCCCTTGACTTTGCCGGCGGCACCGTGGTGCACATTTCTTCCGGTGTTTCGGCTCTGGTGACTGCACTTGTACTTGGCAGACGCAAAGGCTACGGCACAGAGAAAATGGTGCCGCACAATATACCTTACGTAGTTTTGGGCGCGGCATTGCTCTGGTTTGGCTGGTTTGGATTCAATTCCGGCAGCGCGTTGGCTGCCAACGGCTTGGCAGTTAGTGTATTTTTAAACACACAAATTGCCACCGGCGCGGCTTTGATGTCCTGGGTACTGGCGGAGTGGCTGCGTCATGGCAAGCCAACTATGCTGGGCGCAGCTTCAGGTGCCATTGCCGGCCTGGTGGCCATTACCCCGGCCTGTGCATTCGTAACCCCAATTGGATCACTAGCTATCGGACTTGTGGCCGGCGCACTTTGCTACTTTGCAGTTAGCCATGTCAAGATTAGAATGGGTTACGACGACTCCCTGGACGTATTCGGCATTCACGGCGTTGGCGGTATGTGGGGAGCCCTGGCTACCGGGTTGTTCTCAGTGGCCGAAGGCTCTGAGGGTCTCTTCTATGGCAACGCGGCACAGTTCGGCATTCAGGCTTTAAGTGTGGCTGTCACAATCGTATTTGCCGCAGTGGTAACGTTTGTCATCCTTAAAATAATTGGTGCCATTACTATGCTACGTGTTGATGATGAGGCCGAAATATTAGGGTTGGATGTTAATGAGCATAGTGAAAGAGCTTACTCCATTTAAATAAACTGTTTGTATACTGTAGAAGAATAATAACCTAATAGAAAGGATGTTTTTGATGGTTAAAATAGAAGCTGTTGTCAGACCCGGCGTATTGGAGGAAATCAAGGACGGTCTTTCCAAATACGGGATCCGCGGCATGACCGTAGCCCAGGTAATGGGCTGCGGTTTGCAAAAGGGCCGTAAAGAAGTTTACCGGGGCACGGAATACAGTATCAACCTACTGCCCAAGGTAAAAATTGAAATTGTTACGGCCGACAAGGACGTGGAAGGGGTGGTAAAGATAATTATTCAGAAGGCTAGAACCGGAGAAATCGGTGACGGTAAAATATTTATTACCAATCTTGAAAACGTTATCCGAATTCGCACCGGTGAAGAAGGTGATACGGCTGTGTAAACGGCTGTATTCACAAAAAAACCATAACGGCGATCCTGCAAAATCCGTAACTATACCGAAACAGGTGTCACAGAAGATAGAGTCTAGAAAGATAGCGACGCAGTAATTTTATGCGGCGCTATCTTTCTTATAAAACCGGTATTGGAGATATATATTTCACCGGACAGCCCCTGGTCTTCTATTTCTTCCTGGAACGTGGACTATAGTCAACACCATTTTGGAAAATAAACATAACAACTACCGTGCCACCATGTACCGAAAGTTTTACAGCAAAACCTGGGAAGAACGGTATTGCGCGGAAAGGTGAGGTGAACAAATTGATCTTTTTCTGTGTAAGCAACATCGATTTTGCCTTGCAGGCGGATGCCAGAACATTGGAAATGACCGGCCGGCATGCCTGCTATTCTTACGAAGCACATCACAATACGCGCGCATGCACCTGCCGGTGGCGCCCCGGTGCAATATCAGCTGCAACTACTGCAATCGCAAGTATGATTGCGTTAACGAAAGCAGACCCGGAGTGACCAGCAAAGTGCTTACGCCCGAGGCCGCCCGGGATAAATTCTTACTGATGCGCGATAAAATCGAGCATCTCAGCGTGGTTGGCATAGCCGGGCCGGGAGACGCCCTGGCCAACTGGGAAAACGTCAGAAGATCTATAGAGCTGATTAAAGAAGCCGATCAGGAAGTTATTTTCTGCCTGTCCACCAATGGTTTGATGCTGACCAAATACGCCCACGGTCCAGAAACATGGTAGTACCGGCATAGCCTGTTGAGAGCAGCCGCTGGCCTCCTACCCGGTTATGAATGGGAAAGCCCAACCTGACCAGGGGGAGGCCTTCTTTCTCAGTCAGGTATTTAATGTTGGAATGGCCGATGGCTATATTGGCCCCGGTTTCCCGGCAGGCCGTGCGACTCGAGGCAAAATCAGTTTCCTTAATAATACGTACCTTTTGCGGGCACTCCGCTATGATGGGGCTTTTTTTGCCCATCTCAGTAAGAGCTGCCACTGGATTTTGGGTGGTAGTGGACTTGCCTATGCCGCCTTTTCCATAAATAGCTATCTGTCTCATCTTTTCAGCCCCCCATATGTGATAATAAAAAAAGAGACACCCACAGCTAAAACGACTGTGAATGCCTCAATGCATGTTTACTTCCGTGTAAGATAAGGGGTAACCACGGATGCAACCGCAGTTTTATTTAAATTAATATTTAAGCTATCCGAAGATTTAACATTTGTATGCTTTGTAATGTATCAATTATGTTAAATACAAATGAATACTTTGTCAACATTATTTCTTCGTTATTTAACATGCCCCGACTACCAGGTGATCACCCGGCTTGCCCTGGTCAGGATAAAAACAATCGTGATGGTAAAGCTGCCGGTTATAGGATGTGACCGTGCCTGTTCACCGTCGCTTAAAGTTGTATCCACGATAGCCGGTGCAAATCTGTATTTTTGACTTAAATTCAATTGCATATAACTCCCCCCTGTCAAAGATAATAAAGATAAAAATAAAACCCCCGCAGAGAGGCTTATTCCTCTATACGGGGGCAACTATGCCTTTGAAACAACACTGTATCATTGTATTTATAATTAACTTAGATTATAAAGCTAAGCTTAAAAAAAATCAAGCAGTAAAATTTTTTCGGATCGAATATTCGCAATCAGCTCTGGTTGTTATATAATCTTATATAAAGAAACGGTTCAAGTCGTTGAAGACCTGAAATGAGGCAATGTCGCCCAGTGTTCCCTTTTGGGGGAATGCTGGGCATTTTTATCAATACTGGCATAATAAACAAATAAGCACATTTTAACGGGAGTGATAGAGGTGCTCATAGCTTTAGCTCAGATAAACCCGGTGTTGGGTGATCTAGAGTACAACACCGGCAAGATACTTGAGTATATCAACAAGGCCAACGCAGCCCGGTGCGATTTGGTAATTTTTCCGGAATTGGCTTTAACAGGCTACCCGGCTCAGGACTTGCTATTGAACGACCAATTTCTGGATGCGGTGGAAATCAAATTGCAGGAAATCTGCCTGGTAATTGGTGATACCGGTGTTATCCTGGGAGTACCAATGCGTGGTATCAACGGGCTTTATAACGCAGCAGCATTAATGTACCGGGGAAAATTGCAGTATGTGCAGTATAAAAGTTTGTTGCCTGTTTATGATATTTTTGATGAAAAAAGATATTTTGAACCCGCCAGAGAAAGAAAGTGCATGGCTTTTAAAGGCAACAAGCTGGGAGTAACCATATGCGAAGACATTTGGAACGATAAGGATTACTGGAACAGACAGCGGTATGACATAGATCCCCTGGAAGAACTTGTACAGCAGGGAGCCGAGATCATTATTAACTTATCAGCCTCGCCCTATCACTACGGCAAATATGCCCTGCGTACCGACATGCTCAGCAAATTGGCTGTCAAGCACCAAGTAGATATGATCTATGTCAACCAGGTCGGGGGCAATGACCACCTTATATTTGACGGGTCCAGCGCTGTCGTCAACAAGGTGGGCACCCTGTGCCTGCAGTTAAATAAATTTGCCGAAGACTTTGTAGTTTTTGATACCGGTGAATTATGTAAAAGAGTTTTAGATGAAACCGGACATGAGGATATTAGCTGGGTTTACCAGGCGTTATTGCTGGGCACCCGGGACTACCTGTATAAAAATGGTTTTAGCCGGGTACTGGTGGGCTTAAGCGGCGGCATAGATTCATCGGTAACCGCGGCCCTGGCTACCGCGGCCCTGGGCCCGAAAAATGTGATGGGAGTATCTATGCCTTCTCGTTACTCTTCCCAGGGTAGTAGAGACGATGCCGGCTTGCTGGCAGAAAACCTGGATATTGAATACCGGTTGCTGCCCATTGAAAATATCTTTAAGGCTTACACTGAACTTTTCAACCCGGAAGGCCGTTCCATTATGGATCTGGCGGAAGAAAACATACAGGCCCGGATCAGGGGCAATATACTCATGTTTATCTCCAACCGCGAAGGTCAGATGGTTCTAACTACGGGCAATAAGTCGGAAATGGCTATGGGATATAGCACAATATACGGGGACATGGCAGGGGGATTAAGCGTACTGGCAGATGTGCCCAAGGTAATGGTATACCGGCTGGCTGAATACATAAACCGGGAAAGGGAGATCATCCCCCAAAGCGTTATTAACAAACCACCCTCCGCCGAACTGAGGCCCGATCAGAAAGATGAGGATAGTCTACCTCCCTACCAAGTATTGGACCAAATTCTTAAAGCCTATATAGAAGAAATTAAACCGATCAATGAAATTGTGGCTATGGGTCATAGCAGAGAACTGGTGCTGGATATAGCCCGACGGGTGGACGCTGCTGAATATAAACGTCAGCAAGCTCCGCCGGGGTTGAGGGTGACCTCCCGGGCTTTCGGGTCGGGGCGCCGCATGCCCATTGCCCAGCGCTGGCGTTTTAAATAATACCAGCCTGGTTTACCCCACCTAGCAGTTAACGCCTAATAAACTAAACTGACCACCGGCTAAAGCCGGTGGGTTTTATAGCGACTGAAAGTCGCCTGCGACTAAAGCCGGCTAAAAGCAACCAGTGGCTTAAGGACACCTAAAAGGCTCTGACTGAAACTCAGTCTTCAACCTTAAATGCTTCCTCAGGGCCATCTGTTTGCTGGTTCTCAACATATTCCTTAACCATTTCTTCTGTAATCGTACCTACTGTTGCACAAAAATATCCTCTTGCCCAGAGGTGTTGACCCCAATACTTCTTACGCAAATGCTCGAATTCTTGTTGTAGTAACCGTGATGACCGCCCTTTAAGATATTGAATGATCTTCGCGGGTGCTAAACTTGGTGGACAGGAGAGCAACAGGTGCACATGATCCTTACTTACGCTACCTCTAACGATTGTTATACCTCGGCTTAAACAGCTTTGCCGTATTAACTCTCGCGTACGCAATGCAACTTCACCACGTAACACTTGGTATCTATACTTCGTAACTAAAACTACGTGGTACTCGATATTATAGATCGTATGACTACCTTTTCGATATTCAGCCATGTTATCCCCCCAGCCGTATTATGGCATTGGGAGGAAAAACTATGCTAAAACCTTCGCCTAAAGGCGAAGGTTTTAGTCATCACGGTTGGAAAATAAAAAGGTAGATTCAGCTTACTATAAAAAGTTAAAAAAGCAGATGAATTTACCGGGTATTAAAGAGAATAACCAAGTTTACTATGCCCAACAGTAAAAAGAACCAACATTAGAACATTCCAACAACAGACATATCTTTAAGTGAACCTGGTGACTGGGAATTTGATATGTTCCAGGAGACGGCAGTTGGAGCAGCGGAACCGGTACTTATTCTTCATCATAGTTTAGATAAACAGTGGTATTTGGTGCAAGTTTACAATTATTGTGGTTGGGTGTCTGCTAGCGATTTGGCAGTTACAAAGAGTAAAGTAACCTGGTTAGAGTATGTCAATGCCGATAAGTTTTTAGTGGTAACTGGTAATAGGTTTTTGTGTAACAGCCATATGCAATACCGCCTTTCCCCGGCTTGATTTTACTTAAGCTCTACCCCTTACCAGCCAGCAAGCTGCCGGTAAGTCTTCAAATCTTATCGTTGGTACCTAATTTTGGGTGTCAAATGTCAAGGTCTGACCCCTCGACTGCTTCCAGTCGGGCCCCCGGCAATTTTCCACCGTCAGAGCTTTACACCGGTCTTTCTGGTAGGCAAAACATGCTTGCTCATGCATCACTAGGTCCCTCCACCTGAGGTTAACACTACAAAGTTCTATTTACGAATTTGCCGCCAGGTATGAGGTACCGGAGGAGTTAGTGCAGGAAATCGTGACTGGATATACCGTAGAATAAAGGAATAAAGGAGAAAATTAATCTTAACACACTTCGGAGAAATCCTTAGTCACAAACAACAAAAACCAGGTGATTTTACCTGGTTCAAAAAATGCATTAAATTTAATTTTTAGACAAGCCTGATTATCCAATCTTCACGTTCCATATGTCAGTTACCCAGTCCTGACAAAAATATCCGGCACCAGCCAGTTGACATCCTTTAATATCAGCTTACAGAGCCTTACTTTAGCGTTTTCACCACCGCTTAAAACCGGGTTATATGATCATTGGTCAGGCCGCATTTAGCTAGAGGTTAAAGCGGTTTTCCGGTGATAATATCTAAGAAGCTGGTTTTTCCTCCATTGCCCACACCAACTCTACATGCTCTCCTTTTAATAGCCGAAAGGACGCATCCTCCAAAATTGCCCTGCTGCCAAAGCCGTGTGTTACATTTGCTACTGTTAATATACTCATTACTGCTCCTTATAATACCTGATGTAAACCTCATACTGCTTAGCCTTGCTTCCCATCCGGAACCTCTCTGATGGCGGCTTTCATCATATTGGATACCTCGCCGATAGGGTAACCGCTATTTCCGTTCAACCGGCGTCCTCTACTGTTCTTTCATCACGTTAACGATAACATCCGCCTTAACCGTCTCCGGGTTCTTAGTCACATCGACCGGTTTCAATGTTACCTTGAATGTTACGATCTGATCAAAACCAACAACAGTCGGAGTCAGCTCAGTATAAACCATTTTATCATCAACAGTCGCCTCTCCAGTTTCTAACAAATTCCCGGATCTGTCTTTATATTCATAAGTCGCGCCCGTAATTGAAAAATCCTCCCCATCCACAGCTTTAACCTTGATCCCAAGCTCTTTGGATTCTCCGATTATAAAATTCCTCATATTGATGTTATCCTCCCTTAAATTATACATCGCTGCCGGCTCGTCAGCCTCGTGCCGGTCCGTTAATTCGTTGACCCGAATCGCTTGCCACACACATCGACTAAGAATATTTATCAACTTATTGTAACACTAAGCAAAGTTATAAGTAAACAGGCTCTGTGCTCTTTATTGAATAATTGGGAGTCTTATTCCATACCAATTAAAAGACATAATTATCCAACCTCAAACTATTGCCATAATTACAATAAAGCAACTTTTCCTTATAATGCAAGTTTTCGATAAAGTTCAACAAAAAGTTCCTAATAGGGTTGACAGTAAAAAAACGTTGCTTATAATAATAACCATAAGGAACACATCGTTACACGGGGGTAATGGGGCTTCGGTTAATGCATCAATAACCATTTTTGAGCAGGCTTTACTTATGTACTTTATTAATCGGGAGGGGTATTGATAATGGCAAAAATAACATTGGATAATCTAAAAAACATGGACAAATTTCAGACAGAGCCCTATCTTAGGGATCCAGATGCTTACGTTGAATTCTTGGCTAGAAAAGAATCAAATTCGAGTGAAGCTGGTGAAAGCAAATAGTAAACGTAGTGGTCGCAGGCAGTATTAGAGTGGTCTAAGCCGGTCAAAGTGGTGTTCGAAAAGGTTGTCAATGGTAGTCAAAAAATTACTTAACAGTTTCGGCCACCGGCTCCAACCCTTAGTTTACGAGTTTTCAGGGAAAAACCTTGTAACCCTTTTGTTTAATATTCAACTAACACATTCGTTTGCATTTGACAAGAAAAACAGGCTTTAGCCTGTTTTTCTTGTCAAATTAAGCATGACAAATCCTTAAAGCCTACTATCTACTATTAGTCCCGAATTTGAATGATACTTTCCCAACCAGTTAGCCGGCTATCTATTTTTTTACGAATTGACACTCTTTGTTCTTTAGCTACATTAAAAAATTCTAATACAATTACCATGTCATTACCGTTTAAATCAACATCGATCATCATATCTTCAGCGGTAACCTGAACTCTCTGCCTCCAGGTAATTATTCGATTGGTCCCTACATAAAAGCGATCCCAAACTTGCAGTTCATCGCAAAGTACTGCTAAATACAATAGGGGGTCTTTAGCCAACTCGAGTTTTAATATACAATCCCCGGCATTCTGAAGGTTGTGATAAATTACAGCTTTACAGGCTGAAATAATGTGTCTTTCAAAAAATTGTACTTCATATTTAGCTGTTTGAGTCATTGAATCATACATCTTATTATTAACTTGCCGAACTCTATGATAGAGCCAATACCAGGCTGAAGTATATTGAAAGAGCATTAAACCACTGGCTACTGCATGATCTACTTTTGGTTCTGAATCTTTTTTCCCGGAAACATGATACCCTTCAGAAGCGATTCTCATTGCTTCATTGCGAAGTCTTTCCCCTGTAGGATCAAAGGTTCCTAAGGACAACCAAGAAAAAGCATCCTCTTTTTTCTCTTGTACTATTAAAAAATCGTTGACCCAATTAACATCACATAGTTTTTTTATTATTACTTCAGGAGTTGGTTCATCAACCAAATTCCACCTTTTATAGTTCTTACGAAACTCGCCACAAAGCCCCTCCAATATCGACTCATATTCTGGAGTTAAATCTCCAATAATATGTTGCCTAATCCATTCTAACTCGAACATTCTGTCATATTGGCGAAGCCCTTGTTTGTCAATATGTACCTTTGATTCAACAACAATGTGGTCAAAAATGTATCCAATATCGTGTAGCAAGGAAGCGTATGTCCACTGGAAGAGAAAACGTTTCACTTTAAGATGAGCATCCTCATTAATTGAGTTATCTATTGATTCCTTAACGTTAGGTAAACTGTCGTATATCCACACTCCTAAAAGAAAGAGATAAAGTGTATGGGCTGTATGCTCATATTGGTTTTTATACTGGATCATATGCATGAGTTCATATGTAGCTACCTGAGAGCGAAGCTCCATGATATTCCGAAAATAAGTGGTTGCCAAAATTAGCTGTGCAACCTTTTCCCCCTCCTGTAAACGCCGGATATCTGTGCGCGCCTTCATAAAGCTCCTCAACTTATGAACAAAACCAGGGATTTTCCCTCTTAAATATTCGGCCGCCCCATGTCCATAATGAAAATGATCCAGCAACTGATCATTGATATTGCTAAGCATTATAGCTCCTTCTTGTCCAAACTTTAATAGTAGTAATTCGCTATATGTTTTTAATTTCCTTTAATAAGGATGACTGACCGGCCCGGACAACATATCAGCTGTTATTGTTACTTCTCGCGAATGAGTTTTCTCTATTAACACCCGTATAGCAGCTTGTGATAAGATGGATGCTTACATTGATAAAAACGAGAAAATTAATGTTGTTCTGGTCAACCTATTTCTACAACGTAACTTTTATTAGTTGTTTTTGCTTTTGTAGAGGCTAAACTTGCCTTATTTATAAGATTTTCAACAACTTCATAATATTTTACTCCATTTCTGACATACTTTCTCTGACCACCACAGATACCAGCCGACACAGTAGCGGGAACACCGGCTTTAATAGTACTGACAGCTATTAAATCAATTAAAAATTTTACCATTTTTTCAAAACTACTTATTTTTTTTATAGATACAAGAACGAATTCATCGCCACCATATCTGCAAACAAAGTCACAGTTAATTTTTATATTATCTTTGAAAACTTTTACAATTTGCTTCAAACAGCGATCGCCATATAAATGCCCATATTTTTTGTTTATTTGCCCAAAGTCATTTACGTCGAATAAAGCTACAGAGATTTCATGCCCTTCAGAAAGCAACTTTGAAGCAACTTGATATATATAACCGGAATTATATATACCGGTTAACGAATCATATAGTTGCCCCATTCTTTTCATTACATTGGATTTGGTTATTATTCCGACTACTTTACCGTTTTTCACTACTGGCATGCGTTCTATTTTATATTCATGTAATAGCTCCGCTACTTCCCAAATTTTATCATCGGTGCCACAAGAAATAACCGGATTGCTCATTGAATCAGCTACAAGCCGGTTATGGTGATGGTAACGTACATCTTTAGAGGTAATTACCCCAACCAAATTAAGATAGTTTTATCTATATACCCGGTAGGTTCTAAATCATCTATTTACATAGAGATAATTGGCATTCTAAATAATTGGTCCGGGTTATTGACAATCAACCACTCTAATTGATAAACTGATATAGCATGAAATAACCGAATAGTAGTGCTCTTATCCGGAGTGGTGGAGGGACTGGCCCTGTGAAACCCGGCAACCAGCTTTGTTTTACCTGAAAGTATGGTGCTAATTCCAGCAGAAGTTAAACTTCTGACAGATAAGAGGTGCAGATATTTTGCAAACCTCTTCTGTGCTTGGAAGAGGTTTACATTTTGTCGGAGCAGAGCACAAAAATGTGGAGGTGTGTTGCGCAAATGGCAGTGGAAAAAACTTTCCAGGAGATTAACGAACGAATTAAAAGAGGCCGGGCCGTAGTGGTAACCGCTGAGGAACTGGTAACGATGGTTAAAGAAAAGGGAGTAACCCGTGTCACATCTGAAGTGGATGTGGTAACGACAGGAACATTCAGCCCCATGTGCTCTTCCGGCGCGTTTTTAAGTCTGGGTCATACCAAGCCGCGTATGAAAATGCATAAAGTTTGGCTGAACGATGTGCCTGCTTATACAGGCATTGCTGCGGTTGATGCCTTTATCGGTGCTACCGAAGTGCCGGAAGACGATCCTTTAAACAGTGTCTATCCGGGTGAGTTCCGGTATGGCGGCGGGCATGTCATCCATGACCTGGTGTCCCACAAAACAGTACACCTTAAAGCCACCGGCTATGGCACGGACTGTTATCCTCGCAAGGAGATCGAAACCGAAATTACTATTGATGATATTAATGAAGCAATACTTTTCAACCCGCGTAATGCTTACCAAAATTATAACTGTGCCGTCAACCTGAGCACTCGGACAATTTATACTTACATGGGCATGCTCAAAGCCAATCTGGGCAACGCGCACTATTCCACTTCAGGACAGCTCAGCCCTCTGCTGAAGGATCCCACATTTAAAACCATCGGGGTGGGCACGCGAATTTTCCTGGGCGGCGGCATTGGCTACGTAGTTTGGAACGGCACCCAGCACTTCCCGGGGGTTAACCTGGATGATAGCGGCAATAACTTTGGTCATGCCGGGGGCACCTTGTCCGTAATGGGTGACTTAAAACAAATGAACCCGCGCTGGCTGGCGGGTACCAGCATGCTCGGTTACGGCGCCACATTAACGGTAGGAATTGGCATACCCATACCCCTGCTTAATGAGGAAGTCTGCCGCTTTGCGGCCGCCGGGGACGATGAATTGTACGCCCCCATCGTGGATTACGGTGATGCGTACCCCAACTTCAACCCGTCCAACCTGGGCTATGTCAGCTATGGAGAGCTGAAAAGCGGTAAAATAAAGGTTAACGGCAAAGAAGTGCCCACCGCACCGATGTCCAGTTACCCGCGGGCCAAAGAAATAGCCCGTACCTTAAAACAGTGGATCCAAAAGGGCGACTTCCTGCTGGGTGAGCCGGTACAGCTACTGCCAAATGCGGACGCGGGTATCAATGCCAATACCTTGAAGGGTTAATTTGCGCATAAGGAGCGTGTAAAAATGTCCTCAAAAAAAGTAGTGCTGCGATTTGCTGCCGATATAACTGATCAGCCTATTATATACAAGTTGGTAAAAGACTACGATCTGATTATTAATATATTAAAAGCTGATATCAACCCGCAAAAAGAGGGTACCCTGGTAATGGAACTTACCGGTGACAATACCGAGCAGGGTATTGAATACCTGCGCCAGTTGGGCGTGGGAGTGCAATCTTTGACAGAAGAAATTATCCAAAACGAGGAAAAATGTGTGAGCTGCGGTGCCTGCACTGACATTTGCCCGACCGGTGCCCTATATATGGAAAGACCGGATATGGTGGTGCGGTTTAACAGCGACCGCTGCGTTGTCTGCCGCCTGTGTGTAAAAGCATGTCCAATGAAAGCTATGGAGGTTCGTTTTTGAAAGAATACGTGGAGCGTTCCTACAGGCTGCTGCACCGGCAGCAGGACCTGGTATTTTTCCAAATCGCCATTAAAGAGACCGACCTGGATATAGGCATACCCCGTGACAAATTCAATTCCGGTCTGGTGGAAGGCGCAAAACAGGAAATAATCAAAATACGCTCGCAGCTGGAACAATATATTGCGGCGAACCGGATTTTTTTGCATACGTTGGAACCGTATCAACCAGGCCCGTACGCTCCTGAGATCGCCCGGGCTATAGCCGGCGCCGCAGCAGCCGCCGGTACCGGGCCTATGTCCGCGGTGGCGGGCGCCGTTGCGCAGCACGTGGGTTTATACCTGGCCAAGCGCTGCCGTGAAGTAATCGTGGAAAACGGCGGTGATATTTATCTGCGTTCCGGCAAAATGCGCAAAATAGGTGTTTTTGCCGGCCCATCCCCTTTTACCAACCGGCTGGCACTGGAAATACAACCACACCGTACCCCGCTGGGCATTTGCACCTCATCGGGTACCGTGGGCCATTCCCTCAGCTTTGGCTGCGCCGATGCAGTAGTAATTATGGCACCCTCGGCAATACTGGCTGACGCTGTGGCCACAGCTACGGGCAATCGGGTGCAAAATGAGGATGACCTGCAGGCAGCGGTGGAGTTTGCCATGAGTATAAATTCAGTTACCGGTGCATTGGCTATAAAAAATGATAAACTGGCCGCCGTCGGTGCGGTTAAGCTGGCACCCATGTAAATTTTAATCGTTAGTACAAAAAAACAGCAAGTCCCCGCGTATAGCGGGTACTGCTGTTTTTTTACTCTAAGACAGTTATTACTATAGACCGGACTAAAACAGGTAGTATACAACATGGCATAATTTATCAAATTCTGCCTGTAATGCTTAGAAAATGTTATTTTGAAGGAATATTAACTTTCATGTTGTTCTTGAAGCCGGAACAACCGTCACATTGATAACAACAATTAACGCCTTTGACCGACCTATATATATGCCTTGTCACCATTCCAAAAGCAAAGATAATAATTCCTGACATAATCAATACTTCCATAGCTTTGCAATACTCCTCCCTAACCCAGGCCTAGGAAACGCCCGCCCTGGTAGATAATAAACGCCATCAGCCAACTGAGGATCATGGTATATCCTACAGCAAACGCCGTCCATTTCCAGGAGTTGGTCTCCCTTTTGATGGCCCCGATGACAGCCGCGCAGGGAACGTAAATAAGCGTCATAACCATAAACGCATAAGCTGAAAGTGGTGTCCAGAATTGTTGTATCGTTGTAACAAGTCCCTCTTCGCCAACACCGTAAACCACACCAAGCGTGGCCACCACAACTTCCTTTGCCAGTATCCCGAAGAAGAGGGCAGCACCGGCTTCCCATGTGCCAAATCCGCAGGGGGCAAAAATTGGGGCTATAAAACTTCCCAGTCTGCCGATCAAGCTTTCCTGACCGGCATACTCCACTCCCCAGGGAAGAATAGATAAGGCCCAAATAATTACAACAATGGCAAAAATGATTGTCCCTGCTTTCTTGATAAACGCGCTTCCCCGTTCCCACATGTGCACAAGCGTTCCCTTTAACGTGGGGATACGGTAGGGCGGAAGCTCCATTACAAACGGGGCCGTTTCACCGGGGAAAAGGATGGTTTTAAAAAATTTCCCCATTATTACAGCTAGTATAATGCCTAACATATAAAGAGAAAAGACAACCAAACCCTGCTTGGTACTAAAAAATGCCCCGACAAACAATACATACACCGGCATCCTGGCCCCACAAGACATGAGAGGGCTAATAAGTATGGTTATCAGCCTGTCCCGTTTATTTTCCAGCGTACGGGTGGCCATAACAGCCGGAACGTTGCACCCGAACCCGATAAGCAACGGGATAAAAGACTTCCCGTGTAACCCGAGCGTATGCATAAAGCGGTCCATAATATAGGCAGCGCGAGCCATGTAACCACTGTCCTCTAAAACCGAAATGGCGAGAAACAACAGGAATATATTAGGTATAAAGACCAGCACCGAGCCAACACCACCAATGATCCCATCAACAATTAAGGAAGTGACTAGCTCAGAAGCATTCACTGCTGCAAGACCACCTGACACTACCCCGCCGAACCATGCAAAGAAGAATCCTATCCAGCCGATCATGGGATCACCGATGGTAAAAGTAAATTGGAATAAACCCCACATGGCCAGAAGAAATATCGGGATACCCAACAAGCGGTTGGTTACGACTTTATCAATCTTATCGGACATGGAGAGTTTGTACTCTGCCGTAGCACGCCTGGTAATAACTTGTTTGGCTACTCCACCTATAAAACCGTAACGGCGATCGGCAATTAACGATTCTGTGTCTTCACCGGTAACATTCTGCAAATGTTTTACACTTTTTTCATATTGAGCAAGCAGATCCTTAGTACCGGTATACTTTTTGACTTGATTATGAATACTTTCATCTTCTTCAAGCAGTTTTACCGCCAGCCACCTGGCCGGGAAGATCATTGGCAGCTTAGCATGGGAACCAATTATCGACTCCAGCCTGCCAAGTTCCTCTTCCACCTCTTGGCCGTAATTTATTTTTAACGGGCTTTTCTTGTCCGCTTTTGCTGTTTGAATTGATTGTTCCACCAATTCTTTCATGCCTTCTTTTTTTGTTGCCACAGTAGGAATAACCGGCACTCCCAGAAACTTTGAAAGTTTTGCCATATCAATGGTTATATTCCCGGTTCTTGCTTCATCGATCATATTCAAAGCCACCACAACATTAGCGCCGGTTTCTAATAATTGAATAGTTAAATAGAGATTGCGTTCAATGTTTGAAGCGTCAACTACATTAATAATTACGTCGGGCTTCTCATTTAACACGAAGTCACGGGCGATTACTTCGTCTTCTGAATATGCGCCAAGGCTATAGGTTCCCGGCAGGTCAATTACACTATGGGCTTTCCCCCGGTAAACGAGCCGCCCCTCTTTTTTTTCCACCGTAACGCCCGCCCAGTTTCCAACATGCTGGCGTGCCCCTGTTAAATTGTTAAATATACTCGTCTTACCTGAGTTTGGATTGCCCGCCAGGGCAATTACTATTTTTTCTATTTCTGTTTCCAGTTTTAGTGCTGTTTCCAATTAATTTCACCTCCCGGTAATTGCCGTCGATTCCTATGAAACTTCTTCAATCATTACCTTTTGAGCCATGCCCTGGCCTAGTACAAGCCGTCCTTCTCCAAGAGCTATTATTAAAGGCCCAAAGCCATCATTTTTTACCATGCGCACTGTTACCCCCCGTGCAAATCCCATTCTCGATAATTTTTGCCATACACCATTCCCGCCAACTATATTTTTTACTACTCCGTTTTGGCCGGTTTTAAGAAAAGACAAAGGCATCATTTACATCACCTCTACAAAAATATCCGCTGCTTCCTTCTTGCGCAGGCTCAGATGATAACCTCTTATGAGCACATCTATCGGGTCACCTAAGGGAGCCACACCTTTAACGACTACTTCGACTCCAGGAACCATGCCCATGTCAAGAAATCTTCTGCGCACATTGCCTTTCGCCCCAATGCGAACAACTTTTCCCTTACTTCCCGGCAATAGATCACTTAATGCGCTGGTATATACTGAATCTATAGCTTCCATTTCTTAACCCTCCTCGTTGTTGGCATTAATGTTAATTAATCCATAAATATAATGATAATGATTTTCATTATCATTATATTTATGGATTAATTAATCTGTCAATAGTTTTTTGAACGTTTATCCTTTTTTCTAACTAATCCGCAGATATCAGAAAAACCGTTACCTTGCACTATTGGTCGATAATAATGAGTATCCCTTATTGGTCGGACAAAAAAATTCCGGCAAACAGTACTGCCGGATAATTACCATAATGTCGTTCTCTTAAAAAATCGCTTTTATTCTCCTTCAGTAGGTACATAAGATAGCTTCATACAAGAGTATTAATAGTAGAGCTTTCATTTGCCAAAGCAGTTACCGACATTAACTCTTGCCCATTATTTTGATATTGTTTGCTTTTTTGATTTGATTGCTGAATTTGTACATCAATCTGCTGAATTTGCTGTTGCAGTTGCTTGGGATTAATGATTTAAAAAATATTTTCAAGTAAAAAAGAACGCCTCACGAGGTAAGGCGCATTTCTATTTCATAAAATAATTAACTCTACAGCAATTTTATCCAAGTTCTTTCCGCCACATCCGCTATAAGAGCATGACCTTTTTCATTAAGGTGAGATTCATCATAAAAGAACTGCCCGTCACCCTCGCCGGTCCCCGGAATACAAAGCGGAGTAAAGTAATCAATCAGTAAAACAGACTCGCTATCTGCATAATCATGCAGCCAATTTCTATAGCGGGCTTTCCAGTTAGCCAGAGCCTCCATGGCAAAGGAGGGAACAAATTCGCCTCCTCCCGCCGGATCGTAACAAAGGGGCGTGAGCAAGCCCAATATTGGTATAGTACCCCGCTGCCTAATTAAGTCTACTAAATTTTGGATATTGCGCTGGGTTTCGGCCCATGTCAACTGCTGCAAGGCATCATTGCCACCTCCCAGTATATGTACATGCGCAACTCTTGATGTTGGAGTATATCGCTCGTAACGGCGCAGCATGTCCCTGGAGGTGGATCCGTTAACGCCAAGATTGATCAGGTTTTTATCCGTACGTTGTTGCAACTGTTCAACCCAAGAAAATTCCGGTCCAATTGGATAACCGAAGGTAATACTGTCACCCAGGCAAATGATACTGCTAGTCATACTTTTTCACCCCTTTTGGTATGGATATGATAAATTGTCACTTTGATAATCACATAAGCCAACAACAAAACCAGCGCCGCCAGAGACACTTGGTCCTTAAGATAACTCGCTATGACAGGCCACTTATGACCAAATAAAATACCTACGGAAATATTAAAGGAAACCCATATCACCGTGAAGATAACATTATATAATAAAAATCTGGCCGGTTTAAGACCACTGGCACCGGCCATGTATGGGGTAAGGTTACTGATCATGGGCACAAACCTGCCTATAATAATGAACACTGCCGCAGACTGCTCCATCCAACTTCGGGCTTTCTCCCACTTATTGGTGCTAATGCGCAGGTATTTACCATAGCGATGCAATACGGAATCCCCCATATAACGGCCAACATAAAACGCCATGGTAGCACCGATATTAAAACCCAATACCGCCACTAAAAAAACGGTGTAAAAATTTAGCCGGTTCTGATTAATCAAAAAACCAGAAAACATAATCATTATTCCACCGGGAAAGGGCAGGCCAAGCGCCTCAATCATCAAACCAACCAATAGCCCGCTCAAACCTAGCGTATCGATATAATTCACTAAATAATCTTGCACGCAAAAATCGCCTCCCGCATTAGCATAACCTGCGGCAAGGCGGTTCTTTCAAGAATCGCGCAGAAACTTTTAATTCAATATTAATCTGAAAAGTTGTTGTTCAAGAGCTCAGCGGCGGTTAGCTACCGGTAAAAATGTTTGGGCTATAAAACCTTAGCTTTACCCTTATATACCAAACCCCGCTGGCCGTCCACTGTTACAACTTCCCTGTCGGGAATTAGCTTGGTAGCGTTTTCCACCCCCACTATCACAGGGATACCGAACTCCAAGCCCACAATAGCGGCATGAGAAGTTAATCCGCCTGCTTCAGTAATTAGTGCTGCAGCCCTTTCAATAATAGAGATAAAATCACGGTCGGTAGCATAGGTTACCAATACATTGCCATCTTCCATTTTATCTAAAGCTTCACGAGCAGAATTTGCCACGCATGCCTTGCCGGTTACCGAACGTTTAATGATTCCCGTACCCCGGGCAATAATATCACCCACGGTATGTACTTTAATAAGGTTGGTAGTGCCATGTACTCCCACCGGCACACCGGCGGTGATAACAATTAAATCCCCTACCTTGATCATTCCGGCAGCCAGCGAAACGTCAACAGCCGCCGCTATCATGCTGTCTGTATCCTCTGTGTGCCCCACCAAAAGCGGCTGTACGCCCCAAACCAGTGCCATTTTGCGCAGTACCGTTCTTTGGGTAGTAACAGCAATGATGGGTGCCTGAGGCCTGTACTTGCTTACCATCTGGGCAGTATAGCCAGATTCGGTGGAAGTAATAATGGCCGCCGCCCCCAGATCTAAGGCAGTTGAGACAGTGGCATGACTGATGGCGTCGGTAACTGTTTTGGGCAGCACTCGTCGGTTGTTATTAAGCAGCTCATCAAATTTGATGGACGATTCAGCCCGGGCTGCAATACGTGCCATTGTTTTCACCGCTTCAACCGGATATTTGCCCGCAGCTGTCTCTCCGGACAGCATCACAGCGTCAGTGCCATCCAGTATGGCGTTGGCCACATCGCTAGCCTCCGCTCTGGTGGGACGCGGGTTTTGAATCATTGATTCCAGCATTTGGGTGGCTGTAATAACAGGCTTGCCAACCTGCTTGCACTTGTTAATAATTGTTTTTTGGATCAGCGGCACTTCTTCCGGGGGTATCTCCACTCCCAGATCGCCTCTGGCCACCATTATACCATCAGATACCTCGATAATTTCATCAAGATTATTAACGGCCTCCTGGTTCTCAATTTTGGCAATAATATCCATGTGCCCACCGTTATCTTCAATTATTTTACGAATTGTAAGCACATCGTTAGCCCGGCGCACAAACGAGGCGGCTACAAAATCAAAGTTATTCTCAATTCCAAAAACGATATCCTGTTCATCACGTTCAGTAATGGCCGGCAATTTCACATAAACACCGGGTACATTTACTCCTTTTTGGCTGGTCAGCTCACCACCGTTTTCTACGGTGCATTCAATTTTTTCCCCGGTTATATTGTTTACCCGCAAGGCAATTAACCCGTCAGATATTAACACCTGATCACCTGTCTTAATATCTTTAGGTAAACCCCGGTAACTAACCGGCAGTATTTGCTCATTTCCTTTTACAGCTTCGGTGGTTAGGCAAACAGTATCGCCGGTTTTAAGATGTACAAAATCTTTTTCCAGGTAACCCAGCCGTATTTCCGGACCCTTGGTATCCAGCATTATGGCAATATTCTTACCCACGTTACCGGCGGCTTGACGAACAGCAACCAGCCGGCGAGCGTGATCATCATGGGTGCCGTGAGAGAAGTTCATCCTGGCCACATTCATACCTGACAGCATCAATTTCTCCAGCAAATCCACCTTTTCACTTGCCGGTCCGATAGTGCATACTATTTTGGTGCGCCGCAACATAATCCCTCCCTATATGGATAGTATATTAGCCAGGTTATAGATGTCTAGATCGATAGCCCTTTTGCCCTTATATGAGGCATCCAATGAACTGGCCACAATTTTATCAGCCACCATACCAACCATGTGTTTGCGATAGCCCTCTATGAGTATCTCCACCGCTTTGGCTCCCATACGGCTGGCCAGAATGCGGTCAAAGGCCGTCGGTGTGCCACCCCGCTGCAAATGGCCTAAAATGGTGACCTTGGTTTCCAGCCCGGTTTTTTCATTGATTCGCTTACCCACATCAAGACCGCTTCCGGCACCTTCCGCTACAATGATGATACTGTGCAGTTTACCCCGTTTATAACCATGTATCAATTTTTCACAAACTTCGTCTATACTGTACCGGAGTTCCGGTATCAGTATTGATTCCGCGCCGCCGGCCAGACCGGCCATTAAAGCTATATACCCGCTCTCGCGGCCCATTACCTCAAGAATAAAAGTTCTTTCGTGGGAAGTAGCAGTATCGCGGATTTTATTTATAGCATCTACTACAGTGTTAATTGCGGTATCAAATCCAATGGAGTATTCCGTGCCAATGATATCATTGTCTATCGTACCGGGCACGCCTATTACGGGCAGATTATATTCACTGTTAAATGTATCCGCTCCTCTAAAAGAACCGTCACCGCCAATGACCACCAATCCCTGTATGCCAAAGCGCTGCACATTGGCAAATGCTTTTTCCCTTCCCTCGGGAGTTTTGAATTCCTCCGACCGGGCGGTGCGCAAAATGGTACCGCCCCGATGGACGATATCTCCTACCGAACTCAAGTCCATCGGCCACATATCGGCCTCAATAAAACCGCTGAATCCTCTTTTAATGCCGATAACTTCCAAGCCGTGGTAAATTGCTTTTCTAACCACTGCCCGGATGGCGGCGTTCATGCCCGGAGAATCACCTCCGCTTGTTAAAACGGCAATACGCTGCACAGCAGGTACCTCCTTCACGTGGCTTTGCCTAAACGCTGTTAAATAAATATAATATTATAACAATAATACTTTTTACTATCACAACTTTAATATGCAGCCATATTTTCACCAACATGCTCATAAACCACTAGTTAAATTTTACCATAAAAAATAATAGTAAAAAAATCCAGAGTAATGCCCCTGGATATTAATCTCTCAGCAAAAATTTAATCATCGTCCGACCTCAGATTGCCATGTTTGGTCAATACCTGGGCTCGGCCGCATATCTTTATTGCAGATGTATGTTGGGTAAACTGGGCAATCATTATTTCACCTTTATTTAGCTTTTCGGAATGATGGAACTTATAGCAGTCATAATAACATAGTCCTTATCTGTTTGACAAGCTAAATTACCCGACCGGCCAGGCAGGTGTTATCATGTCTTACCGGTGTATCCTTTATTTTTACCTGTCCCGGTCCCATAAGGCTTGTAAGCTGTTGCACCACATCGGAATCAAGGTTAACCCAAAAGCGGCGATCCGCCAGCGCCAGTTTTTTATCCCCGGGAAAGTATAAGTAGACCGGGCATTCACCGGGATGAGCACATAAAACCATCTGCACTCTACTAATTGTTTCCATTGTGATATTTTCAAACCTGATAAACAAATCACCATATTTCCTTAAAGTCATAGTTTCCAGCGAATTAACAATAACTTTGACCTCTTCCCCATTGGTACTGGTTATTCCTCTAGCCAGCACCGGGCTATCCACTTTGAGCAGGGAAGAGCATTGCTGGTAACAGCGCGGAAAGATAACCAATTCTACCACATCGGATAAATCCTCAAGGTTTGCAAAGGCCATATTATCTCCCTTTTTAGTGGTAATCCTTTTCACCATATTAAGTATGCCCCCTACAACCACTTCGGTACGGTCCTCAAGTTCCTTTAGGTTCACCGTCTGGTGCGTGGTAAGTCTTAATATGGTTTCCCGGTATTGGTCAAGCGGGTGTCCACTGACATAAAGGCCCAGCGCCTCCTTCTCCATAGCCAGCAAATCCCCGGAGGCATATTCACTTATATTGGGCATATCCAGAGACAGCGTTTTTTGCACATCTTCTCCCCAAAAATCCAGCAGCGACCGCTGGCCGTTTTGGCGATCTTGCTGGGCCAATTGGGCCAACCCCAATCCCGCTTCTATGGCAGTCATCATTTGTGAGCGATGGTGACATAGGGAATCCAGGGCGCCGCTCTTAATTAGATTCTCCAGCACCCGACGATTGACTACCCGGGTATCCACCCGCTGGCAAAAATCAGCAAAAGAAGTATACGTGGTATCGCTCCCTTTAGAATCGATGATGGATTTGACAGCATTTAAGCCCACGTTTTTAATGGCAGCCATACCAAAGCGGATGCTGTCGCCAGCCACGGTAAAATCTACGCCGCTAACGTTAACATCCGGCGGCAGCACAGCAATGCCCATGCGCCGGCACTCCTCAATGTAAAAGGAAACTTTATCCGTATTGTCCCGTACTGATGTTAAAAGCGCGGCCATAAATTCCACCGGGTAGTTAGCCTTTAAATAAGCCGTTTGGTAGGAAACAAACGCATAAGCCGCTGAGTGGCTTTTATTAAACCCGTACCCGGCAAAGTACTCAATTAAATCAAACACCTGTCCGGCAACATTTCCGTCCACATTGTTTTTCACCGCACCCTCGGTAAACTGGGCGCGCAGCTCGGCCAGTATTTCGGGCTTTTTCTTGCCCATGGCCCGGCGCATCAAATCGGCCTCGCCCAGTGTAAATCCAGCCAGGTCACTGGCAATACGCATAACCTGCTCCTGGTAGAGGATTACCCCATACGTGTCCTTTAAAATTGGTTCCAGGATCGGGTGCAGGTATTCTACTTTTTTCTTACCGTGTTTGCTTTTAACAAAGTCCTCCACCATGCCGCTGCCCAGCGGTCCTGGCCGGTACAGGGCTTCCAGGGCAATGATATCCTCAAAAACCTCGGGCTTTAAATCTTTCAGGACAGCGCGTATGCCGCTGCCTTCCAGTTGGAACACGCCCACTCCTTCACCACGGCAGAGCAATTCAAATGTGGGTGAGTCGTCAAGAGGTATTTCATTAATGTTTATTTTTACATTATGATTCTGTCTGATCATGCGCACCGCATCAGCGATCACCGTCAGGGTACGCAAACCTAAAAAGTCCATTTTCAAAAGGCCCAGTTCTTCCACAGGGTCCTTGGCAAACTGTGTGGTCAGCGGGCCGTCGGCAGCCTTATACAGTGGCAAATAGTGGGTTATGGGTTCCTGAGTAATCACCACACCCGCAGCGTGGGTGGAGGCATGCCGGGGCATGCCTTCCAGCAGAGCAGCCATATCAATTAACTTATGCACCTGACCGTCCTCCCGGTATACTTGTTTAAATTCGGGGGAATCTTGCAGTGCTTTTTCAATGGTAATCTTTAGATCATTGGGCACGAGCTTGGCAATACGGTCCACATCGCCATAGGACATACCCAACGCCCGGCCCACATCCCGGATGGCTGCTTTGGCAGCCATTGTGCCGAAGGTGGCGATCTGAGATACTCTATCTGAACCGTATTTTCTGGCTACATACTCGATGACCTCGCCGCGTCTTTCAAAGCAAAAGTCTATATCTATATCAGGCATGGACACCCTTTCGGGATTAAGAAACCGCTCAAACAGCAAATCATATTTAAGCGGGTCCAACTCGGTAATACCCAGCACATAAGCCACCACGCTGCCCGCTGCCGAGCCACGGCCAGGCCCCACCGGAATGCCCTGCTGCCGGGCATAATGAATAAAATCCCACACAATTAAAAAGTATGCTGAAAAGCCCATTTGACTTATAACGCCCAATTCATAATCCAATCTTTTGAGCACGTCATCATTTACATTGCCATAGCGCCATTTAATACCCTCAAGACACCGTTCCCGCAGATAAGAGTCCAATGTATGACCATCAGGCACCTGATACTCGGGCAGGTGTAGATTGCCGAATTCAAGCTCAACGTGGCAGCGATCGGCAATATGCGTGGTATTTTCCATAGCCTCAGTAAGTTCCCCGAACAGCCTGGCCATTTCCTGTTCACTTTTTAAATACAACTCCTGGGACTGAAATTTCATGCGCCCGGGATCATCAACAGTCCGTCCGGTTTGAATGCATAACAGCACATCCTGCATTTCAGCGTGCTCTCGCAAAACATAGTGCACGTCGTTAGTGACCACCAACGGTATACCAGTTTTTTTGTGCAACTGCAGCAGCCCCCGGTTGGCCGTTCTTTGCTCGGCAAAACCATGATCCTGCAGCTCCAAATAAAAATTATTCTTGCCGAATATCTCTAAATAATCAGCCGCGCTTTGCGCCGCCTGCGCAGGATTATCTTTAATAATATGGTTGGCCACTTCGCCGGCGATACAGCCGCTTAGCGCGATTAATCCCTGGCTATGGGCGGCCAACAGATCTTTATCCACCCGCGGCTTATAATAAAAGCCTTCGGTGAAAGCCTCTGAAACCAACTTAAACAAATTTCTCAGCCCGGTGTTATTCTCCGCAAGCAGCACAAGGTGATGGAGATTATCGTCCACCCGGGGTGTGCGGTCATGCCTGGTTCGCGGTGCCACATACACCTCACAGCCAATGACCGGATTGATATTTTGTTTCTTACAGGTCTTGTAAAAATCTACCACGCCATACATAACCCCATGGTCGGTAATAGCCAGTGATGGCATGCCCATCTGAGCCGCGGCGTTAACCGCATTCTTAATTCTAGCCGCCCCGTCCAGCAGGCTGTATTCGGTGTGTACATGCAGGTGGACAAACAATCTAAAAACCTCCGTCATAAAAAAATTCCCTTGCTCTCAAGGGAATTTTATCGTAAAATAACTATTTTAACAATGGCTTTTTAGGCTCATTGACAATTTGCACCAATTTATCAATACCGGTCTTTCTTTTCTCAATAAGTCCTGGTCATCTTTATTTTTCAAAAAAACATTTAATGTATTATTTACACTACTACTGAGTGACATTTAACAACCCCAGTTCCTGGTTTTATATATACGGGCTGTAGCTTGCCAGGAAAAATTATTATTTATTACGATCTATGGCTATCTGTTTAAGTCCGGGAAAACCGTTTTGGCGCAAGGCCTCAAATAATACTACGGCCACCGAGTTGGAGAGGTTTAAAGACCGGGCCTCACTGATCATGGGAATGCGAATGCAGCAATCTTGATAGCGCTCAATAATCTCTTCCGGCAAGCCGGCGGTTTCTTTACCAAAAATTAAAAAATCATCCGGCTCGTATTGGACATCAGTATATACCCTACCGCCCCGGGTGCTGGCCAGGTGAAAGCGGCAGTCTGAATAAGCATTAAGAAACTCTTCAAAATTATCATGATAATGTATCGTTAACAAATGCCAGTAATCAAGCCCGGCCCTTTTTAAATGTTTGTCATCAACTGAAAAGCCAAGTGGCTTTACCAGGTGTAACTCCGCACCGGTAACGGCACAGGTACGGGCAACATTACCTGTATTGGCCGGTATTTCGGGTTCCACCAGCACCAGGTGCATATTAATCAATTCTCCTTATCCAAGGTTAATTCATGTTTTTTAAACTTAAGGCAATACTGGGACACTACACAATCAGCACATTTCGGATTCCGTGCGGTGCAAACAGTGCGCCCGAAATGTATCAAACGGTGGTGCCAAGCGCCTCGCTCGGCCATAGGTATCAGGTCGGTGATACTCTTTTCCACCATGCGCGGTGTATTACCGAAAGAAAGTCCTAGTCTGCGGGCAACTCTATAAACATGTGTATCAACAGGGAAGGTCGGTTGGCCAAATGCCAGGTTCAGCACCACATTGGCTGTTTTACGTCCAACTCCGGGCAAGGACTGTAAATCAATAAATTTACCCGGCACACGCCCCCCGTACCTTTCCGACAATATTTTGCACGTCTTGATTATATTTAAACTTTTATTTCGATATAAGCCGCAGCCCTTTATTTCATCGGCCAACTGATACTGACTTAAAACCGCGAAATCCTGCGGTGTTTTATATTTTTCAAACAAAACCTCCGTGGTTTTATTTACCTGTTTATCGGTACACTGGGCGGATAAAATAACAGCTATTAATAATTCGAAGGGGTTACTATATTGCAAAGTGGGTTCGACATTCGGTATATGTTCAGACAGTAGCTCTAAAATTTTTTTTTATCTGTCATAGAAAGCCTCCCCGGATAAGAGCCTGCAATGCTCCACTTTAATACATTTATCCATAATTATACTGATCCCTGCAGCAATACATTTTTCAGCTGCTGCATTACTAGTAATACCCAACTGCAGCCATATAGCATTTGGTTTAATCTTAAGCGCTTCATTCACAATGAAGGGTACTTCCTCGCTACGGCGGAATACGTTCACTATATCCACCTTACCCGGAACGGACAATAGATCAGGGTAGGCGGTTTCACCCAACACTGTTTTTAACCGCGGGTTTACGGGAATAATACGATAGCCTTTGTCCCGCATATATTCGGCTACCATGTAACTATCGCGGTGGGCTTTATCGGACAGGCCGACTATCGCAATAGTATGATTTTGCTGCAGTATTTCTCTTATTTGTTTTTCTGTAACACTATTGTTCATAGTATCCACTCCTGGTAATTCTGAAAATACTTTTATTTTTCTATTATTTAGACAAATATACCTGCCTGGTTAATAATTTTTTTTGATTTTCGCAATGCCGGCTGATAAAAAGCATTATAATCACAGGGTGTTGTGGCCATAATAAAAGAGGCTTTGCGGATAAAACAATTATGCCGCGGAAATGTTAAGTTTATTAATTTACCGCTGGATTATATCTTGCTGACAATATTTCATACGAAGGAGGGCATTTTATGAGCGTTTCTTTCACCTTGGTCTTGGGAGGCGCACTGATATTGGTGCTCCTGACCGTTATCTTATGGTCGACCCGCAATAAACAAAAAAAACCTGTACCTCGGCATGTGCCAATGGTGACCAGGGAAGAATTTGCCGAAGAACTGGCTACCCCCGTCACCTTTCCACCCCAACCGGCAGCTAAACCCGACATGCCTGTGATACCCTGGAATTACGGCAAAGATCGCATGACGCTTATGGTTCGCGATCCCAATTGGCTTTTTGCTTATTGGGAGATATCGGCCACTAAACAGCAAGAATTTAGCAACAACTTTGGTCATGACGCCTGGAACAATTCCCGTTCTGTTTTACGGGTATATGATGTAACAGGCGTGGAAAGTTTTAATGGTTCAAATGCCAATGATTTTACTGACATTTCCATTAATGATTATGTGGACAGCCGGCATATTGACATGGAACGTCCCAATTCAACTTTTTGTGTAGACCTGGGCAGGCTTTTCCCCGATGGTACGTTTATTACCCTGCTACGTTCTAATATTGTACAAACACCAAGTATAGCTGTTTCCAACTTGCTGGATGAAGAATGGATGTGGATAGAAGGTATCTATCGCACACTCACTCGCCTGCATATGGGCAGTTCCCCTATGGTAACTGAAGAGATAGGCCGGGGAATGGGTCTTATCCCCCTGGGCATAAGTTCACCAGGCTTGAGGAATAGAAAAAATTAATCTTATATTGAAATTAAAGGAGAGTAAAACTTGGGTAAAGGATATCTTTGTTTTGTGTTGCATGCACATTTGCCATTTGTAAGGCACCCCGAACACGAGCATTTTTTAGAAGAAAGATGGTTGTATGAAGCTATCACAGAAACGTATGTACCTTTGATTGATGCCTTTGATGAGCTTGTCGAAGAAAATATACCTTTTCGGGTAACCATATCTCTATCACCGCCTCTTATGACCATGTTAACGGACGGACTCTTACAGGAAAGATATCTGAAACACTTAGATAAATCAATCAAGCTTGCGGAAAAAGAAACGGCGCGCACCAAAGACACTGTCTTTTATCCCACTGCGCTCATGTACAGGGACCGCCTTTATCGCATCAGATACCTGTTCGCTGAAAAGTATCATCGCAATATTATATACGCCTTTAAAAAACTCCAGGACTACGGACGGCTGGAGGTTATCACCTGCGCGGGAACACATGGTTTTTTGCCCCTACTTATTAATCATCCCGAAGCAGTGCGTGCCCAAATCGGAGTAGCCGTAGATCTTTATGCCAAGTATTTCGGCCACAAGCCACCGGGCATTTGGTTGCCTGAATGCGCTTATACTTACGGTATTGATAACCTATTAAAGGAATTTGAGATTAAATATTTTTTCACTGATACTCACGGAGTATTATTTGCCTCACATAGACCCAAGTATGGCATTTACGCGCCTATTTTTTGTCCTACCGGAGTAGCGGTTTTCGGCCGAGACATTGAATCCTCCAAACAAGTCTGGAGTTCAAATGAAGGATACCCGGGTGACTTAGATTACCGTGAATATTATAGGGATATAGGTCACGACTTACCATATGATTATATAGAACCATATATTCACCCGGACGGCATTCGGGTCAATACCGGTATTAAATATTTTCGCGTAACGGGTAAGGATTGCGAAAAACAACCTTATTGCCGGGAAAATGCACTGCGTAAAACTGATATCCATGCCGGCAACTTTCTATTCAATAGGGAACATCAAATAGCGCACCTGAATTCGCTAATGGACCGGGAACCCATCATTGTTGCACCTTACGACGCTGAATTATTTGGCCACTGGTGGTTTGAAGGGCCGGACTGGCTAAAACAAGTGCTGCGTAAAGTACATTATGATTTTCCCAATATCGAAACTGCCACACCACAGGATTATTTGAAAAAATACCCCTGCAACCAGGTTGCTACTCCCTGCCCCTCTACTTGGGGCAACAATGGTTACAACGAAGTATGGCTTTGCAGGGAAAACGATTGGGTTTACCGGCACTTGCATATTATAGCCGACAAAATGACCGAACTGGTGGAAAACAACTCTAGTGCAAATGGTCTCAAACAGCGAGCATTAAATCAGGCCGCCAGAGAATTATTGCTGGCCCAGAGCAGCGACTGGGCTTTTATTATGTATACTGGAACTATGGTAGAATATGCTATACGGCGCACCAAACAGCATGTGCAAAATTTTCTTCGGCTGTACGAGCAGATAAAAAGCAAGAATATAGACGAGGGAATGTTGAACGATCTGGAATATAAAAATAATATTTTTCCAGATATTAATATTAATTACTATAAAAAGATAACTGGACAAGTGTTTTCCGCTACCGGGTAAAACTAATAATATAAAAATAACTTAACCCCCCTAAAAAGGGGGTTATTTTTATATTTTGCATAAATTAATTGAATGTTAATTTTTTTGTAAAACGTGTGATTATTTTGAAATTAATGGTTCACATTACCTTTTGAATGACATATAATTATATCATCTCATATAGCGTATGACATAATTTTGCAATTAACTAAAAAACTGGCGGGAGGTGATATTCAACCCCAAAAAAGAAATGGGAGAAAAAGTGGAATGTCAAAGTCTATCAAAGGAGGTCTTGGAATGAATGATCTTACTATGAAACGGACATTTAATAGTCAACTAGGAACTGGTTTTGCCGCAGTATTAACTTGTTTCGCATTAGCTATGATTTTATGGCCCATATGGTCAATAGTATGGAAAGGGATATTTGCCTCTTTAGCCGCGCAAGGCTTAGCAGCAGTTGGACCGGAAGAGGGTGGTAAGCTACTTCAGGTAATGGTGGAAGGTAGCTTCTTTTGGCTGGTGATTAACCCCTGGATCTGGCAAACTTTAATTATGGGAAACTATGGCAAAACAAAATTTGGTGATAAACAACCAATGGCAGGTATTTGGTATGTCCTAGTAGCATGGTTATCCGGAATTGTAGCTTATATTGTATTAATCGGTTTTGTCGGCATTTGGTGGAAACCCTTTAACCTGGGCCTGATGTTGATGCCCCAAACTGCTACTGACGTGGCATTAGCTATCGAAGGTTGGGAAGCAGCAAATTTCTTTGCCTTGGCAGTTATCATAGCTCAGATTCCTTTTGCTTCCTTACTGCATAAATGGCCTTTTGCCGGTACCTCAAAACAGCCCACTGAGGGTTTAAGTGTTCTTTTCTACAGTACATTAGTTACTTATGTAGTTTGGTTGGCATTGATTGTGCCCAGTTTCTTGCATCCTACCATTGATGGCCATCATATCACTGCCCAGCCTTTTGGTTCTTGGCCGACTTTTGTGGCCTTTTGCCAGGCCTTTGTTTTCTTTGCCATTATGCCCGCAGAGGGCGGTGAGCAGTACCCAATGAAACTTTTTACCAAAAAACAGCCTTATATGGCTATTGTCGGGTTTTTAATTGCTTTAGTTGCTGGTTTGATCATCCCGCCAGCTCTTAGAGGTATAGTAGAACCCATGAACCTTTTGCCTGGAGCACCAGTGGATGCTGTTATAGCTTCACTAGAGCTTTCTGTAATCGTCTTTATGTTGGCTTGGCATCACTTATTTGAGGATTATCCGAGCGCTGAACTGGTACCAAATACTGCTGCCAGAGTCTTCACGCGTATTGCCATTTGGATTGTAGGTGGCGTTATTTACGGAGTTATTTGGCTAAAGACCTTTATGCTTTTACCTTATGGGGCAAATAATCTTGGCATGGGTTTTCCAACAATGGGTTTTTTAGCAGGTCAGTTCGCTTTTTTAATGGCTGTTCTTATGTTTAATACGTTTATGGACAAATGGCCTTGGGTTCGCAAAGAATATGTTCATCAGATAACTGTCGGGAAATAAGTCTTAATAAGTACTTTGACGTTTGTATTAAAATGGGGGTATCTATGCCCCCATTTTTTTATACTTCAAATTTCGCACTCTGAATTAGGCATAGAAAAATCATCCGATAATATAAATTGTTTATCAATTACGTGAATAATTACATCAGCTGCTTTAGGCAATTTCAAAGTCAATATCCTGTATTTTTATTAATCATGTTTTATAAAAATAGCAAACAGTCCAAATATATCCATATTATGTTAACAAAGTATACAGTGTAAATAAAGATTTACAATTAACCCAACCCTAATTTAAAGGTTGGGTTTTTAATACTTTTTTGTTCTCATATTTACTTAATTTACTGAAAATTTATTATTGTGTAAACCATGTATATAATTCGAAGTTTTTAACTAACTATTAGGATGTCAGAATAACATATTTAAAGGCTTATTATGTAGATAATAATTTCTTAAAAAACGATTAACTGACACGTTTTTTGCAATAACAATAAATTATTATAAATTGTGCAATAAACACAAAAACTTCGGGAGGTGATATTCCAGCATAAGATATCTGTGAACACCCGTTCTAATTTCATATTATAAGGAGGTATTTTATGTCTCAAGGACACGCACCGGCCAACCCGGGACCAGCGGGCCTGGTAGCTCTGGCTATGGCTTGTTTTACGTTTTACGCTATGCATACCGGTAAAGTAGATAGTTCTGCCGCAGTTTTACTAGGGATCTGGCTCCTTGGCGGTTTTGTGGTGCAGGTTATTGTAGGTATCATGGAGCTTAACCACGGTAATATAGTGAGCGGTAATATATTCACCTTTTTCTCGGCCTTCTTCATGCTGGTAACCGGCCTGGAACTAATATTTAAATTTTTTGCCGCCCAAAATGGCTGGTCAATTGATGCCCGCATTGATGGGTGGGCCTGGCTGGCGCTAGCCATAGCGCTTTTAACCTGGACCCCCGGGTATTTTAAGTCACCATTAAGCCTTTTAGCCTGCGTGCTGGCCCTTGATATAGCTATTCCTGTGGTTGCCTTTATGGATATGGGTATACTTGGCCATGAATGGCACGCCGTATCCGGTAACTTCCTGGGCATTGCAGGAATATTTGGTTTATACACTGCCTGTGGTGTAGTACTGAACACAGCTTTTGGCAGGACCATTATTCCTCTAGGCACACCAATTTGTAAAGGATAGCCAAGTAAGTATCGTCAAACAAATATTATCATAACTTCATACGGCAATTGTATAAAAAAATGGGGACATATGCCCCATTTTTTACTTTAGGTCATTTTAGGAACCGGTTCAACAATTTTATTGATCTTGTCTATATAAAAATCAGCCAACGATTCTGCTATTTCCATCGTGCTTCCCTCGCTAAACACACGGCAGACCGGTTCTTCCGGGTCCGGTAACACGAGAGCCCACCCGTCGGGATGATAAACCTTCACCCCATCCAACAGTTCCAGGTTCTCCTGAGGCATTTCTTCAATCAGACTACGGATGACCGTCCCTTTGGTTGCCCAGGGCACGGCGGTAGTTTTGTTTTCCATGAAAAACGCTGGTATCTCGTCAACCAGACTGGCCAGATCAGTCTTCTGAACGGCTAAATTTTCTACTATTTTTATAATCGTAGCCAGCACGTCAAAATGCAACAATGCTTGAGATATTTGTGAAACCTGTTCTTGGCCGGCCAGGCTGTCCTGATAGACTAATTTTTCATAAAAATCCTGTACAGCGGTTTTTGTGCGAATCACCCGGGCACCGAATTTCTTCGCAAGCAGGTCCACAGCCCGGGGGGCGGTTACCGGCACCACTACGGCATCTCCCTGGATACGCAATACCAACAGGGCTGTTAAAGTTACCAGCAAGTTATCCTGAATAGTGCGCCCCCTGTTGTCAATGAGCGTCAGGTGATCGGCCCCGGAATCCATAATCAGTCCCATAGACAAACCCCGCCCGGTAACCGCAGCCGACACTTGGCCTGTCATTTCCTTGTACTGAGACCAGTTTAACGGCATTCTAACCGGCCCACCCAGGGTAAGCCGCTCAAGATTAATGTTCAGCTCCCGGCACAACGGCTTTAAAAATTCACCTGAGCAATCTGGGTCATAAATAGCAGCAATACTAAGCTCCATTTCTTTAATAGCCTTTATATCCACATCCTGCAGAAGAAATTGCAGGTAAGCTTCCGCTATTTCGGGAACCGGCTGTGATTCTGTAATATGGACAAATCCCGCCCTTTTAAAATCTTCCCTAGCCAGTAGGTTTTCCACCTTCCGCTCTACGCTTCTGGCTATATTACCGCCCTGGGGATCGGTAAATATTATATTGACGGATTCGGGTTGCCTGTGGGATACCCTTACATGCATTCCCCCGTTACATTGCAACCGGCGCACTCCAAAACGATGCATCGGGGTGATACTTTCGGGTAGTTGATATACCTGTGCTCCTGCGGACCGCAAGCCACAATTTAAGGCATCCCTAACCAGCTTTGAAGGCAGGTAAATATCACTACTTAAGCAAATGCGCGGCCTGACTCCGAGAGCATCCGCAAAAGCCGCCGCAACACGTGACGCAAATTCCGGGGTCATTTCTACATTGGCAATACCAGATATCCCTTCCAAGCCAAAAATACGCTTGGGGGCACAACTGCCCCAAACCATACTTTCCCGCACCACCGAGCCTGTTTCCACTGTCTTGTGGGGCCATAGCTTAACTTCTGGATTAACAATACATCTTTCTTTAATAACTGTATTACTGCCGATAACCGCCCCTTCATAGATACTGCTTCCGGATTGCACCTGCACCCTGCTTCCCAGCACCGCACCACGTAAGTTAACCCCGGGAGCAACGAATACATTATCCCAAAGCACACTTCGTTTAATAGAGGCGTCGTCTTGGATCATGCATCCCGGACCTATCACTGTATACCGATCTATTTGAACTCCCCTGCCTATGGTCGCACCGTCACCGAGCAGTACCGGTCCATTTATTACGGCGGTGTCATCTATGTGTACATCTCTGCCCGCAAACACACCGGGCATGATCTCCTTTTCAGGCAGAGCCAGGCCGATAGAGCCGGCAAGAAAATCGTAATGAGACTGTAAGTACTGGCTTAAATCACCTATATCACACCAATAACCGTCCAGCACCACCCCAAACAATGGCTTGCCTTCACTTAACAGCAGGGGATATAAATCTTTACTAAAGTCAAAATTCTGTCCGGCCGGTACATAATTCAACACTTCGGGTTCAAGGATGTAAATACCCGTATTAACGGTATCACTAAACACTTCACCCCAACTAGGCTTTTCTAAAAATTGTTTAATATGCCCTCCGCTACTTGTGATGACCACCCCATATTCCAGCGGGCAGGGCACTTTGGTCAATACCAGCGTCGCCATAGCACCTTTTCTTTTATGAAAAATCATCGCCTCGGTAAGATTAAAATCAGTTAACGCATCGCCGCTAATAACTATAAAGGTTTCATCCAAAAATTGTTCAGCATTTTTTACACTCCCGGCTGTGCCTAGGGGAGTTTTTTCAATGAAATACTTTAAATTTATATTATAATCGCTGCCATTACCAAAATAGCTGCTGATAGTCTCAGGCATGTATTGCAAAGTAACCCCAATATCTGTAAAGCCATGTTTGCGCAACAGTTCGATGATGCTGGTCATAATGGGACGATTCATCACCGGAACCATTGGTTTAGGAATTCCGCAGGTGAGCGGTCGTAAACGCGACCCTTCCCCACCTGCCATAATAATGGCTTTCAATGTACATCCCTCCCAAAAATAAACTTCTAAAGTGGGGGTCAGACCTTGACATTTGACATTGTCAAGTGACCCCATGAATACATGAATGTCTGGATGTCAAATGTCAAGGTCTGACCCCAGGTGTTGACGTCACTAATTCCTGCCCAGCACCTTTGAAAAGCGGCCAAACAGTCCCCCCTGACGTACATGCCAGTTGCTGCTGCGGTGTTCATCCCACACCTTTTTATAAATTTCCAGGGTTTGAGCCGCTATATCCTCCCAGTTGAACTTTTGTAAAACCATCTGGTATGCGTTTTGTTTTAGCTGCTGCGCCTGTTGGGGGTTTAGCAGCACATTTAATATCATATCGGCTAGAGAACGGGGATTGCCCAGGTATGCTTTTAAGCCGTCCACATTATGCCTAACTATTTCGCTTAAACCACCAGTGTCTGAAACCACGACCGGTGTGCGGGCAGCCATCGCTTCTAGAGCCACAATGCCAAAAGGTTCATATAAACTCGGGAATACCGCTACATCCGACCAGCTATAGAGCGAATTACGGGTATAAGCATCTATGTATCCTGTAAAATAAACATGTTGGGATATGCCCATGCGGGCGGCCTGTTCCTGTAGCTCCTGCATATAGGGGCCTTTACCGCCTATAATAAATTTGGTATTCGGCACCCGAGCCAGTATCATCGGCACTGCATCAAGCAATACTTGCACACCTTTCTCACGCACCAGTCGCCCTACGTAAAAAACAATCTTCTCATTTGGCGAGGCATAATCATTTCGGGTACGTTTATCATTCTTTTGCATGAAATTTCCCGGGTCTACACCGTTGGGTATAATCCTTAATTTATCGTCGGGAATTTGAAATACATATTTCATTTCCTGTTCCATATAGTGACTGCAGCAAATCACCTGCCAGGCCTCATAACAAAGCCACCATTCCACATCACTGATATGACGCTGGGTATCATTATGTAAACCATAGTTTCTGCCATATTCTGTAGCATGGATGGTTGTCACAAGCGGTATGTGATAGGCATGCTTGATCGCCCTGGCTGCATAGGCCACCAGCCAATCATGACCGTGCACTATATTAAAGCCCGCATTTTCACCCAATACCGGGATGGCTTTTTCCAGCATGGCCACGTTAAGCTGAGCTACCCAGGTGGTGAAATCTGGCGATGAAACATTGTAAGGTATGATACGATATACCTGAACACCGTTTACCCTTTCTATTTCAGGCAACCCCGGTTCACCCAAAGTAAACAGATGTATCTCAACCCCCATATCAGAAAGGGCATTAGTCAGATCGTAAACATGCTGTGCCAATCCACCCACACTTTTGGGGGGATATTCCCAAGAAAACATCGCTACGCGCATTAACCATCCTCCTTGTTTGGGTTTGCTTTTCATTAAATACAACATTTCTATAGTATGTAAATATAAGTTAAATTATTATTACTTTGCAATATGTTTTTAAATAAAAAACATCCCCAGATAAAAACACCTGCCGTTACGCCTACAGGTGCTTTTTAGGCAAAATGCTGTGTGATGCCGGGGTTGCATTCTTAAGTTATTTATATTAATGTCTTTTGCCGTTATGGATTTCAAAACTCCAATTAAACCCGTTATTATTATCCCAGTTGCCGTAACCATCATGAAAACAAAAGTTAAATCTGGTATCGTCAGGCATTTCTAAAGTTTTTACCCATCCCCAACCCGTTTTCGACATGCGATGGGCTTGTATATTGTGCCAATCCCGAGCATCGCCATACCCCACATGTAAATACATCTGTGTAGCACCGCTGTCGGCAAGTAATCCGTCATACAACACAGTAATTTCCTCGCCGCTGGTAATCGGGGTGGGATCCACCACTATTCCTCCCGGGTAACTTGCTTCATGCATAGCCTTTAGCTTATATTCTCCAGAACCGAAGTTGGTAGGATTAGCCATGACTTTCGCCCTCCATTTACTATATTTGAGTTTCAATGCTGCTGAATGTATTATCCTTCATGGCACCCTTTTTTATGCACTTAAACAACTTGCTTTAGGCACACTATCTCCTGATAGCTAGCTAATAAAAAAGCGTTCAGCAGCCCAAAAATTTGGGTACTACTGAACGCTTTTTAGTCATACTGGGTTTATATTTACTGGCTATTCATATAGCATAAGCTAATCTAAATTAGGTATTCCATAAAAATCTTCGTAAATGTACATTATTTCTTTGTCAAACAAGGGACGTTTCAAGGAAACAGTATAAGAACTAATTTTAGGCAATAATTCATCAGCCTGATGATCAGTTAAATGAATACCGTATTCCGCGAATTTAGCTTTAATTGCTGCTTTTCCAGAGTGTTTTCCAACAACAATTTGACGCTCAAGCCCTACTTCCTCAGGTTGGAAGGGTTCATAGGTTTTCGGGTTCTTTAACGCGCCGTCAGCATGGATACCTGATTCATGGGTAAACATATTAGAACCAACTATAGCTTTCCAAGCCGGTAATTCACGGCCTGAAGCGCGAGATACATATTCAGCCACTTCCCGGAATATCTCGGTTTTAAAGTTCAGATCAATATCATATAAGTGTTTCAAAGACATCACTACTTCTTCCAGAGCCGCATTCCCTGCTCGCTCACCCAGGCCAATAACGGTGACGCCAATCCACCTGGCCCCGGCCATTACACCAGCCAGCGCATTGGCTGTAGCCATGCCGAAATCGTTATGTGTATGCATTTCCATGTCAATATTTACAGCATCCCGTATCGTTTTGATGTTATTATAAATCATAAAAGGTTCCATTACACCCACGGTATCGCAATAACGCAGCCGGTCGGCGCCGGCTTCCTTAGCGGCTTTGGCATACTCGATCAAAAAGTTGATATCACTGCGAGAGGCATCTTCGGCATTGACGGAGATATACATGCCTTCTTTCTTGGCAAATTCAACAGCAGCAACCATTTGTTCTAATACCTGTCCCCGGGTGGTTCTAAGCTTGTGCTCAATGTGAATATCGGAAGTGGATATGGAAATCGCCACCGCGTCTACACCGCAGGCAAGTGATGCTTCAATATCCCTGATTACCGGGCGATTCCAACCCATAATACTTGCTTTAAGACCGGCCCGGCATATTTTTTTGATAGCGTCCTTTTCATCACCACCCATGGTGGGAATACCCGCTTCGATTTGGTGCACTCCCATCTCATCCAAAAACTTAGCAATTCTTACCTTTTCACGGTTGGCAAACACTATGCCGGCGGTTTGTTCGCCGTCCCTTAAAGTGGTGTCAATAATTCTAATTTCATCAGCCGGTGGAGATAGCCTCTGAATTTTAAGAATTTTATTGTCTTCAGTCATTTAATTATCTTCCTTTCTTGCCATGAATCATATACATATTTATTACATAAATATGTATAACCAAAATTAGATTACAAAAGTGATCTTATCATATTCCTTCAATAATGACAAGATTTAGCGATAGATAATGTTGTATACAACAACATTGCAAATTATGCATAATATGTATTAGAGCAGGGGGTTTCCCTGCTCATCCTTTATTTATCAAGTTTTATCTTAAGCAACTCATTTACCAGTCCCGGGTTTGCTTTGCCCTTGGTTAATTTCATCACCTGGCCCACTAAAAAGCCAATGGCCTTTTCTTTGCCGGCACGGTAGTCTTCCACCGATTTGGGGTTGGCGGCAATAACTTCCACCACCACTTTATCAATCAGTCCCGCATCGCTAATCTGCACCAACTCTTTTTCTTCGATTACTTGACCGGGATCCTTACCGGTGTTAAACATCTCCTCAAATACAGTCTTGGCAATTTTTCCGCTGATAGTGCCATTATCCAGCAGTTCAAGCATCTTAGCCAGCTGGGCGGGACTGATGCGCACGTTCTTGATTTCTTGGCCGCTAATATTCATCATCCTGGCCAAGTCCCCCATCACCCAGTTGCTGACCAATTTAGGATTATTATAAAGTTCAACACACTGTTCATAATAATCCGCCAGTTCACGAGTGCCGGTCAGTACCGTAGCATCGTACTCGGGCAAACTATAGGCGCTTACAAAACGTTCCCTGCGCTCATCAGGCAATTCAGGCAGGCCGGCTCTTATTTCTTCAACCCAGTCCCGGGCAATTACCATTGGAGCCAAATCAGGGTCGGGGAAGTAACGATAATCATGGGCTTCCTCCTTGCTGCGCATGGACAGGGTTTCACCCTGAGCCTCGTCCCAAGTCCTGGTTTCCTGCACCACTTTTTCCCCGTCCTCCAAGACTTCAATCTGGCGCTCAATTTCATAGGAAACTGCTTTATGCAAAGCTTTAAAAGAATTCATATTCTTAATTTCGGCCTTGGTTCCAAGCTCAGCCTGTCCCACCGGCCTTACGGATATATTGGCATCACAGCGCAGTGACCCTTCTTGCATTTTACAATCACTGACTCCGGTATATTGAATGATCGCCTTTAATTTTTCCAGGTAGGCTACCGCTTCATCGGCACTTCTCATATCTGGTTCGGAGACAATTTCAATCAGCGGCACTCCGGTGCGGTTGTAATCCACCAGTGAATATGGAGTTGTTGAAATAGTGCCTTGGTGCACCAGCTTACCTGCGTCTTCTTCCATATGCACCCGGGTAATCCCAATACGCTTATCCGCTCCGTTAACATTTATCTCCAGGCAGCCATGTTCGGCAATAGGTAAATCATACTGAGATATTTGATAATTTTTCGGCAAATCAGGATAATAATAATTCTTGCGATCGAATTTAGAAAAAGCGGCGATCTGGCAGTTCAATGCCAGTCCGGCTTTAATGGCATGTTCCACTACTTTTTTATTCACTACAGGCAGCACTCCGGGCAACCCCAGGCACACCGGGCACACGTGATGGTTGGGATCGGCACCAAACTCGGTGCCGGAGTGGCAAAAAATCTTAGTATTAGTCTTTAATTCAACGTGCACTTCCAGGCCGATAACAGCCTCATATTGAGCCAAATTAGTACACCTCCCTGGATTTACTCGGGTAACTTGCAATGGTAATCGGTATTTTGTTCAAAAGCATGGGCGGCACGCAGTATATCTCCCTCGCCAAAGGGCCGGCCGATTAATTGCAGTCCAACGGGCAGGTTGTCCACTATACCGGCAGGAATTGAAATGGCAGGGATACCGGCAAGATTAACAGCCAAAGTGCAGATATCTACCATGTACATCTGCAACGGGTCGTCCACCTTTTCACCCCGTTTAAAAGAGGTAACCGGGGCGGTAGGCCCCAGTAGGAGATCAAATTGCTCAAAAGCCCGGTCGAAATCAGTTTTAATGAGCGTACGAACTTTTAAGGCCTTGTTATAATAGGCATCGTAATAGCCCGCAGAAAGGGCATAGGTGCCCAGCATGATCCTTCTTTTTACTTCGGCGCCGAATCCTTCGCTGCGAGTTTGCATAAACATATCCACCAGATCTCCGGCATCTTTAGCCCGGTAACCATAGCGCACCCCGTCATAGCGAGCTAGGTTGGAACTAGCCTCGGCCGGGGCAATTAGATAATAAGCCGGCAGGGCGTATTCAGTGTGCGGCAGGGTGGTTTCCTCCACTACTACCCCAAGCCCGGTATAGACATCAATGGCTTTTTTAATTACTTCCTTGACCGCCGGATCGATGCCTTCACCCATATATTCTCTTGGCACCCCTATTTTTACACCCTTAACATCCCCGGTAAGAAACGCAGTATAATCCGGCACATCGTATGGTACAGATGTGGAGTCAAGGGGATCATGTCCACATATGACGTTCAACAGCATAGCACAGTCGGTAACATCTCTGGCAAATGGGCCAATCTGGTCCAGCGAGGAAGCGTAAGCCACCAATCCATAACGAGATACTGCACCATAAGTTGGCTTCATGCCCACCACACCGCAAAATGATGCCGGCTGGCGGATAGAACCGCCGGTATCGGAACCCAAGGCCAGGATAGTCTCACCTGCCGCCACCGCAGCCGCCGAACCACCGCTCGAACCCCCAGGCACCCGGTTGGTGTCCCACGGGTTACAGGTGGTAAAAAAGGCTGAGTTTTCACAGGATGAACCCATCGCGAATTCATCCAGGTTGGTTTTACCCACCATCACGGTACGGGCTTCGTTTAAACGTTCTATAACAGTTGCATTATAAGGGGGGATGTAATTATATAAAATCTTGGAAGCGCAGGTGGTGCGTACTCCTTTGGTGCACATATTATCTTTTATAGCTACCGGTATACCGGCCATTAGCGGCAATGCCTCACCGGCCAATCTGGCCTTGTCCACCAGCCGGGCATAATTTAGTGCCCGTTCCTGGGTCAAAGTTACGTAGGCACGGATTTTTTCCTCTACTTGCTCGATACGATCAAACACCGCCCGGGTAAGCTCTTCAGCACTAATTTGCTTGCTAACCAGCATATCATGTAACTGGTGTGCGGTTAAGTAATGTAATTGCAATACATTTCCCTCCAGCCATTGATCCAATCTATATATTTTGGGGACATTCCTCGCAGAGGTGTGTCCCCTATCCGCTTTCCAAATTGCTAGACAATTTTAGGTACTTTGAAAAATTTATCCTGCCGGTCAGGCGCGTTGGCCAGCACTTGGTCAACAGGCATATGCTCTCCTACCCGATCTTCCCGGAAGACGTTTTTTAATGGCAAAACATGCGCTGTGGGCTGTATGCCGTCTGTATTCAAGTCCTGCAGTTTGTGAACGTGCTCCAATATATCACTCAGCTGTTTGGAATAAATCTGCTTTTCGTCTTCAGTTAATGTCAAACGGGCCAGCAGCGCCACGTGTTCAACATCCTTTATACTAATCATGCTACACCTTCCTTATCTCTCAAAAACTGACATTATTATACCAAAGCCATCCTGGGATAGGCAACCAGGCTAATACTGTTGGCAGTGGTAAGATAATCTATTCTCAAACCGTAAAACGCCTGGCAAACACATACTGTACAACCCAAAGGCGTAGTTAAAAATGCGATAATTATTTTCAAGTATAGTTACATGTTAAAATTATGGTCAAGAATATCCCTAAGTTTAGTCATGGGATCTTACAAGATCCCATAAATCATCTTCACCAATTACCGCGACACCAAGTTTGACGGCTTTTTCATACTTGCTGCCCGGATCTTCACCGACTACCACATAATCAGTTTTTTTGCTGACCGATGAGGCTACTTTGCCCCCGGCTTTTTCAATTAACTCCTTGGCAGCCTCCCTTTTCAACGTCGCCAGAGTACCCGTTAGCACCAGCGTTTTACCGGCCAGCGGGCCTCCATATCCGGCTGTGAACGCTGCCTCGACCACCACGTTAACGCCTTGTGCGATGAGCCGTTCAATTAAAGAACGGTTTTGCGGCTCCCGCATAAAGTTTACCACACTCTCGGCTATTTTGGGGCCAATTTCCGAAACACTGGTAAGCTCCTCAAAACGTGCATCCATGAGTCTTCTTAAATCACCAAAATGGTCGGCCAGTAGGCGGGCCGCCCGCTCACCAACATGCCGGATGCCCAGCGCAAAAATCAACCGGTGCAGCGGGTTTTCTTTACTGTCCGCGATAGCCCGGACCAGGTTTTCAGCCGACTTGTCCGCAAATCGTTCCAGCTTCAGCAGTTGTTCCAAGGTCAGGTTGTATAAATCGGACACATCCTTAACCAGCCCGGCTTCCACTAACTGAGTTACTACAGCCGGGCCAAGCCCATCAATATCCATTGCCCCCCGGGAAGCGAAATGAATCAGCCCCTCCAGCAGTTGGGCCGGACAGGCGGCCCCTGTGCAGCGGTGGGCGGATTCGCCGCTTGGGCGCACCACTTCGGCACCGCAGGCCGGGCATTCCGCGGGCATGCTAAAAATTTTCTCCGCGCCCGTGCGATGCTCCATTAATACTTCCACCACCTCGGGTATTACATCGCCGGCTTTATGAATAATCACCCGGTCACCAATGCGAATGTCCTTATCTCGAATGATATCCAGGTTATGTAAAGTTGCCCGACTGACGGTGGAACCCGCCACGGTAACAGGATCCAACAGCGCAGTGGGTGTGATTGCCCCCGTGCGCCCCACACTGACCATGATATCCCGTACGGTAGTTTGGGCCTGCTCGGGGGGAAATTTAAAGGCTATCGCCCAGCGGGGGCTTTTCATAGTAGCACCCAGGGTGGACTGCTGGGCCAGTAAATTGACTTTAACCACGATACCATCTATTTGATAGGGTAAAGCGGCCTTTTTATCCTGCCAAATCCGGCAGTAGCTAATTACCTCACCGATATCCCGGCAAAGCTGGTGGTAGGTGTTAATCCGCAGCCCCAAACTTTCCAGCCACTTTAGACTTGCACTGTGCGAATTCGGCAGCCGCTCACCATCAAGCTCTGCAGTACCAATACCGTAAACAAAAATACTTAAATTACGCCCGGCGGTAACCGCCGGGTCCAACTGGCGCAGTGAGCCGGCGGCGGCATTGCGCGGGTTGGCAAAAAGAAGCTCGCCACGCTCTTCACGCCGGCGGTTTAATTCCACAAAAGACTCCTTGGGCATGTATACCTCACCCCGCACTTCCAGTAAATCCACCGGCTTATGCAGACGCAGCGGAATACTTCGAATTGTTCTCAAGTTAGCGGTGATATCCTCTCCGGTTGCTCCGCTGCCCCGGGTGGCTCCTCGTACCAAGATGCCATCTTGGTAGGTCAAAGACACCGCCAAACCATCTATTTTGAGCTCCACCACATAATTATACGGTTCATTACCCAGCCCCCCCCTGACCCGGCGGTCAAACTCCTTTAGGTCGGCATCACCAAAGGCGTTAGCGATGCTAAGCATCGGCACAGTATGCTGCACCGTGGCAAAACCCTCCCGCGGTTTACCCCCCACCCTCTGTGAAGGTGAGTCCGGGGTAAGCAGAAAAGGGTACTCACTTTCTAATTGCTGTAAACCGGCCATCAAGCGATCGTATTGTGCATCCGTAATGGTTGGTGCATCCAGCACGTAATACCGGTAATTATGCTGTTCAATTTCCCGGCGCAGCTGATCAATAGTTTGGCGAATATCCTCGTGTCCGCCGCCCATGAAACCTGTCCCCTTTCTAACGTTCCAGCGGTGCATAGCGAGCCAGGAGTGTTTTAATACCTTGCCCCGGAAACTCGATTTTTAGCTCGGAATTATCACCTTTGCCCCGCACTTCTATGATGGTACCCTGCCCCCATTTGCGATGATAAACTTGTTCCCCTGCATTATAAGGCTTATTTTGGCCCGGGCGCTTGTCAGCTTGAGCAGGTTCTTTTAGAGAATTACCGCTGGCTGAATTAGCCAAATGGGTTTGTTTTTCTATTTCTGTATCTAAAGGGTCGCGAGTATTTAGCAAATCAGGCGGCAGTTCCTGCAAAAAGCGGGAAGGCTCGTTCATTCTGGTATGACCGTAAAGCGTGCGCTGCCAGCAATGCGTCAGATACAGGTGCTCCATTGCCCTGGTTATACCCACATAGCACAGCCTTCTTTCCTCCTCCAGCTCATGCCTGTCCTCCATAGAACGGGAGTGAGGAAATACAGTTTCTTCTAGGCCAGCCATAAAAACCACGGGGAATTCCAGTCCTTTGGCACTGTGCATGGTCATTAAAGTAACTTGATCTGCGTCTTGCTCGTAACTATCCAAATCAGTAACCAGGGCCAAAGAGGCCAGAAAATCATCCAGGCCGCTGCCCTCGCCTCGCCCATCATACTCCCCGGTAACCGAGTAAAACTCGCGCAGGTTATCCAAGCGGGTTCTGGACTCCACATTCAGCTCACTTTCCAGTGCCCGCCAGTAACCGGTTTCCTCCAGCACCATCTGCACCAGAGCGGTGATTGGCAAAGCCGACATCCTTTTTCTGATATCACCCATAGTTTGACCAAAAAAACTGGCCGCATGTGCGGCTTTTCCGGATAGACCGGACATGGCGGGGACGCTTTCCAGCAAAGTAAGCGGCGCCAGACCGGTTTCATCAGCCCTGGTAAATATTTTGTTTAATGATACGGCACCAATACCCCTTTTAGGCTCATTAATTACCCGCCGCAGGCTAAGCCGGTCATTGGGATTGACCAGCAGACGCAGGTAAGCTAAAAGATCCCTGATTTCCTTGCGTTCATAAAAGCGCAGCCCGCCCACGATGGTGTAGGGTATGCCGGCAGTCAGAAATTTTTCTTCCAGCACCCGGGACTGGGCGTTGGTGCGATATAAAACAGCGAAATCCCGGTACGGTTTTTTAAATTCGTGGTGCCAGCGGTTAATCCGGTCCACCACATAACGGGCTTCGGCATGCTCGTCCCGGGCGGTAAAAATCGTGATCGGATTTCCCGGCGATCCGGCGGTCCAAAGTTTTTTTTCTTTGCGGTCCTGATTATGCCGAATGACCTCGTTGGCGGACTCCAGTATTGTGCGGGTGGAACGGTAATTCTGCTCTAGAACAATGGCGGCAGCATCCGGGTAGTCCCTTTCAAAGCTCATAATATTTTGTATGTCCGCCCCACGCCAGCCGTAAATACCCTGATCCGGGTCTCCCACCACGCATAGATTGCGATACTTCCGGGCTAATAAATTAACCAGTACATACTGGACATGGTTGGTATCCTGGTATTCATCCACCAGTATGTAACGGAATTTTTCCTGGTAATAGTTCAGTACAGCCGGATTATTTTGCAGCAGCAACACCGTTTGCATCAGCAAGTCATCAAAATCCAGGGCGTTATTTTGCTGCAGCTTATCCTGATAAAGTTTATATACCTTGCAGGCAATTTGACTGAAATAATCAAAAGATTTCTTTTCCATCTCCGCCGGCCCGTAAAGCATGTTCTTAGACTGGGATATGGCGGCCAACATAGCCTGCGGGGGGAATTTTTTATCATCTAGATTTAATTCCTTGAGACAATCCTTAATCACTGTCTTTTGATCATCAGTATCGTAAATAACAAAATTGGCTGTATACCCGGCAAACCCGGATTGTCGTCTCAAAATACGCAGACAGGTGGCATGAAAGGTAAAAACCCAGAGATCATGCACTTGCTCCGGCACTGCGGCGGCGATCCTTTCCCGCATTTCCCGGGCCGCTTTATTAGTAAAGGTGATCGCTAAAATGTTATAGGGGTCTACACCTTTTTCCAGTAGTAAATAGGCAATTCTTGTGGTAAGCACCCGGGTTTTACCGCTACCGGCCCCGGCCAGCACCAGCAGCGGCCCGTCATGATAAGTAACTGCTCTTTTCTGGGCCTCGTTCAGCGCGGTTAAATCCATAAAACCCTCCACTTATATTCAAAAATCTGCGGTATATGTGTACAAAAAAACTATATCATATTAACGAACGTATTATTACATTAAAATGCCACCTTGCGGTGGCTTTTTTTGTAGAGATAATCTCCATTTTTCATTATTGTCACAGTTAAAAGAGGTGGGCTGCAACCTCATTGCAGGAATAACAATTATTTTTTATCACCGTAAACTTCTTCCGGATCAAACATGGGCTCCCCCTTAATGGTAACTGTACCATCCCCGGCCAACGCGTAATGGAAACAGCTGTAATAGCCCTCGTGGCAGGCTGCACCCTTTTGTTCCACCAGCAGCAGCAAAGTATCACTGTCACAGTCAAAATACATTTCTCTTACTCTTTGCACGTTACCGGATGATTCGCCCTTATGCCAGTATTCCTGCCTGCTTCTGCTCCAAAACCAGGTTTCACCGCTGGCAAGCGTTCTGCCCACAGACTCACTGTTCATATAAGCCAACATCAGCACATCTTTGGTTGCTACATCCTGCACAATGGCCGGTATTAATCCATCACTGTTATATTTAAGGTCTTCGGGTTTAATTTGCTTTAACTGCATTTGTCATACCTCCGTTAAATGCGCACAGGCACATTGTTTTTTTGTAAATATTGTTTGGTTTCAGCAATGGAATAGCTGCCGAAGTGAAAAATGGACGCCGCCAATGCAGCATCGGCCTCGCCCTTGGTAAGCCCGTCAACGATATGGTCCAAATTGCCAACACCGCCGGAGGCAATCACCGGTATCCGGACAGCCTGGGCGATGGCTCTGGTTAAGGGCAAATCATAGCCATCTTGAGTGCCGTCCCGGTCCATGCTGGTTAGTAGTATTTCACCGGCCCCCAGTTCTTCCGCTTGCGCCGCCCAGGACACAGCATCAATGCCGGTAGGCGTGCGGCCCCCGTGAATATATACTTCCCATTTATCTTGTCCCACACTACGGGCATCGATGGCCACCACAATGCACTGGCTGCCGAACCGGGCTGAGGCTTCGGCGATTAACCGGGGATTTTTCACCGCCGCGGTGTTTATCGAAACTTTATCCGCCCCAGCGGAAAGCATGGCCCGGATATCCTCCAAAGTACTGATGCCACCGCCTACCGTGAAGGGGATAAAAACCTCGGCGGCCGTGCGGTAAACCATGTCCAGTACAGTTTTGCGTCCCTCGGCGGATGCTGTGATATCCAGAAAAACCAGCTCGTCGGCACCCTCCCGGTCGTAAAACGCAGCCAATTCCACCGGGTCCCCCGCATCCCGCAAATTAACAAAGTTGGTGCCCTTGACGACGCGCCCCCCGGTTACATCCAGACAAGGGATGATTCTTTTCATTAACATAATAAGGACTATTCCCCTCCTGTTAAAGCCAGGGCATCTTCAATGTTTACCGTACCGGCATACAGCGCTTTACCAATAATGACCCCTTCCACACCCAGGGGGGCCAGCTCATTTAGCGCAGCAATATCCCCAATGGTAGACACGCCACCCGAGGCAATCACCTTCACTTTGCAGGACAAGACTAACTTTTTAATGGCTTCCAGGTTTGGCCCCTTTAAAGTGCCATCACGGGAAATATCTGTAAACACAATCCTGGTGATGCCCAATTGATGGATTTCATCAGCAAGCTCCAATGCGTCCTTTTCCGCAGTTAGTCCCCAGCCCTCAATAGCCACCTTACCATCACGAGCGTCAATGCCGACCACAATAGACTCACTGCCGAAGCGTTCACAGGCCTGGGACACCAACGCCGGGTTCTGAATAGCCGCTGTACCCAAAATAACTCTGGAGACGCCTAACTGTAATAACCGCTCTACGGTAGGCAAATCGCGAATGCCGCCACCTACTTCTACCGGTATATTAACCGCCTTGATAATTTCCTGTATAGTATCCAAGTTTTGAGGCGAACCGGCAAAGGCACCGTCCAGGTCCACTACGTGCAGAAAACGGGCACCGCTGCCCTGCCATACTCGGGCTACAGCTACGGGATCGTCGGAATAGATAGTCTCGTGGTCCAGTTTACCCTCGACCAGGCGAACACACTTCCCAGCCCGCAGGTCTATAGCCGGAATAATTAACATTTTTCAACCAACCTCCCAAAATTGTCTAGAATGCGCAGGCCCAGGGCACTGCTTTTTTCCGGGTGAAATTGAATACCGCAAACATTATCCTTAGCAGCAACGGAAGTAAATTCCATGCCATACTCGGTAGTAACCACCGTTAATTCTGGATCGGCAGGCTCCACATAATAGGAATGAACGAAATAAAACGCAGCATGTTCCGGGATACCCTGGAAAATCGGGCAGGACTTTTTATATGACAGTGTATTCCAGCCCATGTGGGGAATTTTAAGCCCGGGTGGCAAACGCCGCACCAGTCCGGGAAACACAGCCAGTCCTCTGGTAGTGCCCCATTCCTCACTGGATTCAAACAACAGCTGCAGTCCCAAACAAATGCCCAAAAATGGTTTACCTGCAGCAATTACATTATGTATAGCATCCACCAGCCCACGGGCTCTGAGATTATTCATGGCATCGGAAAATGCTCCCACACCGGGTAAAACCACTCCCGAGGCCTTTTCCAGCACTTGTGCGTCCGAGGTCACTTCTGCTTTAAAGCCCATTTTTTCAAAACCTTTAGCCACACTGCGCAAATTGCCCATTCCGTAATCAATAATAGCAATCAAAAGAAAATGTCCCTCTCTTCCAATTAAAGTAAACCTTTAGTGGAAGGCAAGCCACTATGTGGGTCTTTAACTTCAACGGCTAAGCGCAGAGCACGGCCTAAACCTTTAAAAGCGGCTTCTATAATATGATGTGCATTTTTACCCGCCAGCAAGCGCACATGTAGAGTTAACGCACCGTTTGAGGCAAATGCCCTAAAAAATTCCTCCGCCAGTTCGGTATCAAAATCCCCCACTTTAGCAGTGGGCAGCGGCAGGTCAAAGGCCAGGTAGGCACGGCCGCTTAAATCCAATGCTATCGCCACCAGTGCCTCATCCATAGGCAGAAGCACATGTCCATATCTTTCTATACCGAACTTATCACCAAGCGCTGTTTTCAACGCCTGCCCCAGGCAAATGCCTACATCTTCAACAGTGTGATGAGCATCTACAGTCAGGTCTCCCCGTACGTGCAGCTTTAGTTCCAAACCGCCGTGCTTAGCCAATAATTCCAGCATGTGATCCAAGAAACCCACGCCGGTGTTGATTTCAGACGGGCCGGTACTGCCAATTGCCAAGCTCAGCAATACGCTGGTTTCAGTTGTTTCCCTGTTAATTACTGCACTGCGTGCATTTTTTGTTTCCATTAAATTTTCTCCCCTTGCACTGCCATGACCTGCTTAGAATTCCTTCACCTGATTATTTCGGCTGCCTGCCTGCAAAGCTATACCGGCGCTTAAGCACGGCAAGCAAGTGCAGCTATTATTCAGTGGTTTCACTATTATCCATGCCGTTGGCCAGGACAGCTAATCTACACCGCACGGATGCCGCGTGGGCGTCCAGTCCTTCCGTATCGGCCAGGGTAAGAATATGCTCGCCATCCCGGGCCAGTGCCCGGGCAGAATAACCGATTAAACTGGTTTTTTTCATAAAGGTATCCACATTAAGGGGGGAGAAGAACCTGGCCGTACCACCTGTGGGCAAGACATGATTGGGACCGGCCAGGTAATCGCCCACCGGCTCAGGTGAAAAATGTCCCAAGAAAACAGCACCGGCGTTGTTTACCGATCCAAGCCAGCGATACGGGTCGGCCACCAGTAACTCCAAATGCTCGGGAGCAAATGAATTGGCCACCTTTACGGCCTCGTCCAGGGTAGCCGTGATAATCATGGCCCCTCGCTCATTAATTGATTTTTCGGCTACATTACGCCGGTTTATTTGAGCCAGCTGCCTGGTAATTTGCTGCTGAACCTGTTCGGCCAGCTCAGCAAACGGCGTTACCAGAATTGAAGAAGCCAGCTCATCGTGTTCGGCCTGAGACAGCATATCTGCAGCCACAAATTCCGGTCTTGCCGAATCATCGGCAACAATCAGCACTTCGCTAGGACCAGCCAGCATATCAATATCCACCGCGCCAAAGACTTGCCGTTTAGCTGCTGTTACATAAATATTCCCAGGACCCACTATTTTATCCACCCTGGCCACTGTTTCGGTTCCATAGGCCAGTGCGGCCACAGCCTGGGCTCCGCCCACGCGGTAAATCTCGGTCACCCCCGCTTCAGCGGCGGCCACTAATGTATGAGGGTTCACCGCACCGCGACGGTCGGGTGGCGTAACCATTACTATTTGCTGCACCCCCGCCACTGCTGCAGGGATCGCGTTCATCAAAACCGAAGAAGGGTAGGCCGCCTTCCCTCCGGGTACATAGATACCAACCCTGCTCAGAGGTGTGATTAATTGTCCCAGCAAAGTACCGTCGGGCTGCGGGTCTATCCAGGAGTTATGCAGCTGGCGGCTGTGATAACTCCGAATATTTTGAGCGGCCACACGCAGCGCTGCCAAAAAACTATCATTTACCTTTTGGTAAGCAGCCTTTATTTCAGCTTCACTCACTACAAGGTCGGAAGGTGTCAAAGCTGTACCGTCGAAGCGGGCAGTAATAGCGCATAATTGATCATCTCCGCCGTCTCGGACTGAACTAATAATATCTTTTACCACATTTTCAACTTTTTCCAAGTCCGCTGTTCTACCTTGCAAAAGTTCGAACAAGGCCTTATCCTCTGATTTAATTATGCGCATTAAAAAACCCCCTCCTTTAATACATTAAAGCGATGATACAATAAAATATTAAAGCAGTATCACCTTTATGTCAACACTAACTTTTACTATCATCCGCATCTTCTGCGGTTTGCAGCCGACTCAATACCGTCTTATAACCATCCGCACCATAATATAAAGATCTTTTTACCCTGCTAATGGTGGCTGTACTTGCTCCCGTATGTGAGGCAATTTCACCGTAAGTAAAGTTGCCCTGCAGCATTCTGGCTACCTCCAACCGCTGTGCCATTGTTTTTAGCTCGGTAACCGTGCATACATCTTCAAAAAATTGATAACACTCGTCGGTGTTGTCAAGCAGTAAAATAGCTTCAAAAAGTTGATCCAATAGAGGTTCTCGCAATTTTCCGGTGTAAGCCACCTTAATATTCCTCCCGGGTTTATTAATACATATTTAGGTTGTTATTTCAGATTAACTAATATGCATTTCGACAGTCTTATAACAAATCCTTTTTTTCGGTAAAGTATTAAAATGAATAAGATAAGGTGCAATGCTATTACAGGTTGGCCTCGGTAGAGTCGTCCGAAAAAATATTGACCAAACGCACGGGACTTATTTAAACTGATGTTAAGGCATAAATAAAAAGTCAGAATGCCTGTACACTAAGGAATTCTGACTTTTTATTTATGCCTTAACGTTAAAAAACAACTTAGAGTGATACCCTCCAATAGATAGGTAAGTCCGGCTACCGATTTCCAGCCTTTTTTCCTATATCCTTGCGGTAATGCATGCCGCTGAACTTCACCCGGGTTACACCCTGGTAAGCCAGTTCGATAGCCTCCGGTATACCGCCTGCCCGGGCGGTTATACCCAGTACCCGGCCACCTGCTGTAACCACCTGTCCATTCTTTAACGTCGTGCCAGCATGGAAAGCTACCACATTTTCGGGCAGATCAGCTAAACCGTTAATCACTTCGCCTTTGCCGTACGTGCCTGGGTAACCACCGGAGGCCAGCACTACACAGACACTGGCGCCGTCATACCAGCGCAGATCCACCTTACTTAATTCACCCGCTAAAAGCGCCTCCATCACATCAACCAGGTCGGATTGCAGCATCATCAACAGGGGTTGAGTCTCCGGGTCACCGAAACGGGCGTTGAACTCCAATACCTGCGGCCCTTTGTCCGTCATCATCAGCCCGGCGTACAGCACACCCCGGTAGGGGCGATCTTCGGCAGCCATACCGCGCACTGCGGGGATCATAATATTTTCCAGCACTTGCTGCCTGAGCTCCGGGGTTAAAACAGGTGCCGGCGCGTAAGCCCCCATACCACCGGTATTCGGGCCCAGATCATTATCGTACACCTGCTTATGGTCCTGGGCGGCCAGCATGGGCACTACATGCTCACCATCGGTAAAGGCCAGCATACTGACCTCTTCGCCCCGCAAAAGTTCCTCTACTACTACACGCCGGCCCGCTACGCCAAATATCTGGTTCTCCATAATATCATTAACCGCAGCCAGCGCCGTTTGCTCATCTTCAGCCACGATTACACCTTTACCGGCCGCCAGCCCGTCGGCCTTGACGACACAAGGGCCGGCAAGCTGCTTAATATAGTCTTTGGCCTGTTGGGCATTATCAAAAACAGCGTACCGGGCAGTGGGTATACCATACCTATGCATGATTTCCTTGGCCATCACTTTGCTGCCCTCTATTTCCGCCGCCCGCTGACGCGGTCCGAATACAGGGTAGCCTTCCTTCTCCAGCGCATCTACCAGACCAGCTACCAAAGGTACCTCCGGCCCCACCACGGTTAAATCAATTTTTTCTCGCCGGACCAAGTTTATAATGGCCGGTATGTTACTGTCCTGAATATCCACACATTCTGCCAGCTGTGCAATACCGGCGTTACCCGGCCCGCAAAATATTTTTTTTACCCGGGGACTCAGGCTGATTTTCCAGGCCAGCGCATGCTCTCTGCCGCCGCCCCCGACAATTAAAACCTTCATTGGCGTTTCCCTCCAAGCTAATCAACGACGGCACACATTTAGTGCCGGAAGTGACGCATCCCAGTAAATATCATCGCAACATCATGCTCATCAGCCACTGCAATGGACTCCTCATCGCGTATTGAGCCGCCGGGCTGAATTACAGCACTAATACCTGCCTTCACCGCTTCCTCCAGGGAATCTGAGAACGGGAAGAAGGCATCCGAGGCCAGTACTGCGCCACGGGCTGCTTCCCCGGCCTGTTCCAAGGCTAAACGGGTTGAAGTGACCCGGTTCATCTGCCCGGCCCCCGCGCCCAGCAATTTTTTATCCTTAACCACCGCGATTGCATTGGATTTAACGAATTTCACTACCGTCATAGCAAAAATCAAATCGTCCATCTCTGCCTGCGATGGGGCCCTCCGGGTAACCACTTTAATTTCCTCGGGGACCACCACGCCCCGGTCAAAATCCTGCACCAGCAAGCCCCCGTTTACTTTACGCACATCAAAACGGTCACCGGTCGGGCCGGTTAACGGACCGGTTTTTAAAATACGCAAGTTGGCCTTTTGCTGCAAAATAGCCAGAGCCTCGTCTGTGTAATCCGGCGCAATCACCGCTTCATAAAATATTGGTTTCATTTCCCTGGCCGTATCCGCATCAACCGCTGCGTTAAAAGCTACTATACCACCATACGCCGACACAGGATCGCCCTCGTAAGCTTTGGTATAGGCGTCCACCAGTTTGGCCGCACTGGCTACCCCGCACGGGTTGTTGTGCTTTACCACAACAACCGAAATGTCATTGAATTCTTTAACCAATTCAAAAGCAGCATTGATATCCAGAATATTGTTATAGGAAAGCTCTTTACCATGCAACTGTACAGCGTTGGCAATGCAAGCCCCGGCTACTGACGGGTCGCGGTAAAATGCCGCCTGCTGGTGGGGATTTTCACCATAGCGCAATGTTTGCACCAGCTCATATTTTTTATCCCAAACGGTGGGAAATTCACTAGACGGCCGGTTAAGACCGGACAGGTAGGCCGTTATAGCTTTGTCGTAAGAGGCAGTGTGGGCAAACGCTTCCCTGGCCAGGTCCAAGCGGAATTGTTCATCAATATTGCCCTTTTGCACAGCTTCCAGCACATCGGCATAACGCTGGGGACTTACTACCACCAGCACATACCGATAGTTTTTAGCGGCCGAACGCACCATCGTGGGACCGCCGATATCGATATTTTCAATGGCCTCTTCTAGAGTTACCCCGGGCTTGGCCACCGTTTCTCTGAAAGGATACAGATTTACTACCACCAGATCAATGGGGGTAATTTTATGCTCCTGCAACTGTTTTAAGTGTTCAGGGGTACGCATGGCTAAAATGCCCCCGTGCACATAAGGGTGCAGGGTTTTAACCCTGCCGTCCAGTATTTCAGGAAAGCCGGTGACATCAGATATGTAAGTAACGGGTATTCCGGCCCCGCGCAACGCTTGAGCGGTGCCGCCGGTGGAAACAATCTCAACGCCCGCCTGAACCAACCCCCGGGCAAATTCCTCTAGACCGGACTTGTCCGAAACGCTGATTAACGCACGTTTCACAGTCATTTTGTATACCTCCTTATATTGCACAATAATGTACCATCAGAATAAAAGCCGCGTTTTAAAGCCTTAAATTTCTATTTTGCAAATTGAGCAACAGAACCGAGTCTCACCTACAAGGCCCGTGAGCTAGGCATTACGTATTTATTTAGTAAAGGAAGCAGCAGAACCGTCCCCATGTTCCACTATGTCTGTATGCGCACTTTTCTTCCGTCAATTATCAGCTTGTCCTCACAATAAAGCCTTATAGCTTCGGGGTAAATCCGGTGCTCCTGCTCCAGAATACGCTCGGCCAGGGTGTCTGAGGTATCATGATCATATACCGGCACTACTGCTTGCAGTATAATGGGGCCTGTATCCATGCCACCATCAACAAAATGCACCGTGCAGCCGCTGTATTTAACTCCGTAACGCCAGGCCTGCTCCTGCCCGTGCAGCCCGGGAAACGCCGGCAGCAAAGCGGGATGAATGTTCATGATTCGCCCGGCAAACGCATCCAGCAATGTCGAGCCTACCAGCCGCATGTAACCGGCCAGGCATACCAGATGCACTTCGTGTTCCTGCAAAATCTTGATAATATATTGCTCATACCTCGCCTTGTCCGGAAAATCACTCATGTTGACTGCTATGGCGGAAATACCCGCCTGCCTTGCCCTTTCAAGGGCGTAGGCGTCGCTATTATCACTGATCACTACCGCTACCCGAGCCGGTATTTGTCCTGCCGCGCAGGAATCCATAATAGATTGCAGGTTGGAACCCCGGCCCGAGGCAAGCACACCTAAATTTTTTTCCTTCATGAAACCTCCCCGCAAAAGCCATATTACATCAAATTAACACTTTTGCATAACTAACTGTACTTTTCTATCACCCTTGACAACCCTGCCAATTAAGCGGGCATCTTCACCGCGTGAGTTAAGCTCATCCAATACATCCCCAACTTGTGCAATGGGCACTACCAGCACCATACCAATGCCCATATTAAACACCCGATACATCTCATCAGTTTCTACCGGCCCTTCCTGAGCGATAACTTTAAAAACCTCCGGTACATCCCAGGCGTCGGTATTTATTTGCGCCGCCGTTCCCTTGGGCAGTATCCGGGGTACGTTTTCCACCAGACCGCCGCCGGTAATATGAGCTATGCCTTTAATGTTAAACTTATCCAAAAGAGGCAGTAAACTGGAAACATATATCCTGGTGGGGCAAAGCATCTCCTCACCCACGGTACGGTTAAACAAGGGGTACACCTGATCCATCCTGTACCCGGCTTTATCCAGCAATACTCGGCGGGCCAGTGAATAACCGTTGCTGTGCAAACCCGAGGAGGCTAGGCCTACCAACACATCGCCCGGCACAATGGTACTACCGTCGATGATCTTGTGCTTATCCACCACCCCTACCGCAAAGCCGGCAATGTCATACTCACCGGCCCCGTAAAAATCAGGCATTTCGGCAGTTTCCCCGCCAATCAGGGCACAGCCCGCCTGGCGGCAACCCTCGGCCACTCCGGAAACAATATCCGCCACCTGCTCCGGCTTTAGCTTGCCCACAGCCAGATAGTCCAGGAAAAAAAGCGGCTGTGCACCAAGGGTGAGGATATCGTTAACGCACATGGCCACTGCGTCAATACCAATAGTATCATGCTTACCCGTCAAAAAAGCCACTTTTAGTTTAGTTCCCACCCCATCCGTGCCGGAAACCAGCACGGGCTGAGAGTACTTTGCAGTATCCAGAGCAAACAGCCCGCCAAAGCCCCCGATGCCGGTGAGCACCTCGGGACGAAAAGTGCTTTGCACTGATTTTTTCATTAGAGCCACAGCTTGGTTACCGGCGTCGATATCCACGCCTGTATCAGCATAAGTTATGGTGTTCTGATTTTCTTCCAAACTTACTCTCCCCCAACAGATAATAATGCTATTCCAAACTATATTTACCGGCTTCATGAAGCTTGGCCACTTCCACCGGATAATTACCGTCGAAGCATGCGGTACAAAACATATCCCTTGAGGCGCCGAATATATTTAACAGCCCCTCAAGAGAAAGATAATGTAAACCGTCGGCACCTATTCGACAGCGAATATCTTCCATAGACATCTGGGCGGCAATCAACTCCCGCTCATCGGAGGTATCAATGCCATAGTAACATGACCGGGTAATCGGTGGCGAGCTGAGACACATATGTACCTCCCGCACCCCACAGTCCCGCAGCAAAGCAACAATTTTATGGCTAGTGGTACCCCGTACAATAGAATCATCCACCATCACCACCCGTTTGCCGGCCAGCACTTCTCGCACCGGGCTAAGCTTAAGGCGCACTGCCAGATCCCGCATGTCCTGGGTAGGCTGAATAAATGTCCGCCCGATATAGCGGTTCTTCATTAAACCTTCTTCAAAAGGAATACCGGACTTTTCGGCGAAGCCCCGAGCCGCAGCAGTACCCGAGTCTGGAACCGGTATGACCATATCGGCCTCCACCGGGTATTCATCGGCCAGTACCCGCCCCATTGCACGGCGCACTTGGTTGACATTAAAGCCATCGATAGTGCTGTCCGGCCGCGCAAAATAAATGTACTCAAAAATACAGTGGGACCGCCGGCGCGGTTGCAATATTTGAAAGGACTCCAGTCCGTTTTCGTCAATTATAACAATTTCCCCGGGCTGTACGTCACGGAGCAGGCCGGCGCCCACAGTACCCAGGGCGGCGGATTCAGAAGCCACCACATAGCCGTTATCCAGCTTGCCCAGGCATAAAGGCCGGAACCCGTTGGGATCACGCATGGCAATTAGTTTATGCTCGGAAAGCATCACCAGCGAATAAGCGCCCTTGATATCAATCATGCATTTAGTTAGGGCATCCTTTAAATCGCCCCGGTTTGAACGGGCAATGACATTGACAATTACTTCACTGTCCGTTGAGGATTGGAATACCGCACCACCGGCCATTAACTGTGAACGCAATTCCGTTACGTTGGTTAAATTGCCGTTGTGGGCCAGTGCCAGCATCCCTTCAGCATAGCGAAACAGCAACGGCTGGGCATTTACCGCATGGCTGGCCCCAGTAGTGGAGTAGCGCACGTGACCGATAGCCATATATCCATTTAATTGGCTCAATTGATCACCGGAAAACACTTCCGGTACCAGACCCATGCCCTTATACAGCTGCACCCTTTCCCCATCGGCAACAGCTATCCCCGCGCTTTCCTGGCCACGATGCTGCAGGGCATAAAGCCCGTAGTAACTAAGTCTGGCAACATCACGCCCTGGTGCGTATATACCGAAAACACCGCACTCTTCCCTGGGTTTGTCCGGTATAATCATACCACCTGGCAATCCGGTACGAAAGCGTTCCATTTTATCTCCCCCAGATCTATATATTTACTGCGACTGTTTATTTCGTCAACCGTCGATATACTTCCTGGTAAGCTTCTTCTACGTTGCCCAGATCCCGGCGAAAACGGTCCTTGTCCAGTTTTTCCCGGGTATGCTTATCCCAGAAACGGCAGGTATCAGGTGATATTTCGTCACCCAACAGCACCTCACCTTTATGCAGCCCGAACTCCAATTTAAAATCTACTAAATCTATATCCCGTTCGGCCAGATGCTTCAGCATCACATCATTAACCTTTAAAGCAATTTCCTTGATCTTAGTCATCTGTTCAGGAGTGGCCAGTTTAATGGCCTGAATATGGTCGTCATTGATCAGCGGGTCGCCCAGTTCATCGCTCTTATAATAATATTCCACCACCGTTTTTGGCATCGGGGTGCCTTCTTCAAGCCCCAGGCGCTTGGCCAAACTACCGGCGGCGATATTCCGAACAACCACTTCCACCAGGATAATTTGCAGTGCCTTAACCACCATCTCCATGTCAGATTTTTCTTCCACAAAGTGAGAATCAATACCGTTTTTGGCCAGCATGCGGAAGAAGTAAGCTGAAATGCGGTTGTTTAAAGAGCCTTTACCGGCAATAGTACCCTTCTTCAAACCGTTAAACGCGGTGGCATCGTCCTTGTACTCCACCCAGTAATAGTCGGGGTTATCGGTGCGGTATATTTTTTTTGCTTTGCCTTCGTAGATCTGTTCAAATTTTTCCACTACGAATAAACCTCCTTATCAAGTATTTAAGCCATAAATACTTAAACCATTACCTTGTAATAAAAATAATTGCCGAATTTTATAGACCAAACCTCTTATAAATATCATCAATATGTTTTAAGTGGTAACTATAATCAAATATTTTATTTATTTCTTCTTCAGGTATAATGGCGGCTACTTCCGGATCATCCTTCAGCAATTTCTGAAAATCTTCTTCCGTCTGCCAGCACTGCATGGCATTGCGCTGCACCAGTTCGTAGGATTTTTCCCGGGAGAGGCCGTGATCTTCCACCAGGGCTAGCAGCACCCGCTGTGAAAAAATGAGACCATGCGTCTTGTCCAGGTTCTTTTTCATGTTTTCGGGGTAAACCAGCAAATTCTCCATGATATTAACGAATTTATGCAACATATAGTCCAGGGTGATAGTGCTGTCGGGAATAATCACCCTTTCCACCGAAGAGTGCGAAATGTCCCGTTCATGCCATAGAGCCACGTTTTCCATTGCCGCCAAGGCATTACCACGGAGCAATCGTGCCATGCCGCTGATGCGCTCTACCGTAATCGGATTACGCTTGTGAGGCATAGCCGATGAACCTTTTTGACCTTTTTTGAAATATTCCTCAGCCTCTAAAATATCAGTTCGTTGGAGACTCCTAATCTCGGTGGCAAACTTGTCCAGCGAGCTGCCAATAACAGCCAGGGTGGTTAAGAATTCAGCATGCCGGTCCCTTTGCAGCACCTGAGTGGAAACCAAGGCCGGCTCAATACCGAGCCGGTCACAAACATGCTGTTCCACCGCCGGGTCGATATTGGCGTAAGTACCCACTGCCCCGGATATTTTCCCCGCGCTGACGGTGGCAATGGCACTTTCCATGCGTTTAATGTTGCGCTCAGTTTCCGCCACCCACAGTAACATTTTCAAACCAAAAGTGATCGGTTCAGCGTGCACGCCATGGGTACGCCCGATCATCATGGTATAGCGGTGTTCTTTGGCCTTGGCCAAGAGGACATCCCGCAGTTCTTTAAGGCGTTTGAGAATTAGCTCTCCCGCTTCCTTAATTTGAACTGCCAGGGCAGTGTCCAGCACATCCGAGGAGGTCATGCCCAGGTGGAGATATTTTGAAGCATCTCCCACATATTCTCCTACGCAGGTAAGAAATGCAATTACATCATGGTTGGTAACTGCTTCAATCTCGTCAATGCGCTCCACTGTAAAATTAGCTTTTTCTTTAATTTCCTGCAATGCTTCAGCCGGCACCATGCCCATTTCGGCCAGCGCTTCACAAGCGCTTATCTCCACATCCAGCCATTTACGATACTTATTCTCTTGTGACCAGATGGCTTTCATTTCCGGTAAAGTATAACGATCAATCAAGTTTTACTTCCCTCCCTTAGCGTTTAGATACCCCTCTATGCCCAACTCCTGCAGCCGGATCGATTTCTCTTCCACCTGCCGGGCCATTTTCTCTTTATAGTCCATTAGTTTATCCCGCACTTCCGGTTGGCCCTCACCAACTATCTGGGCCGCCAAAATACCGGCGTTTTTGGCCCCGTTTATCGCTACCGTGGCCACCGGTATGCCCGGGGGCATTTGTACGGTGGCATACAGTGCATCCACACCGTTTAATGCGCCTGACGCAATGGGCACGCCAATCACGGGCAGCGTCGTGTGCCCGGCAATAACCCCGGCCAGGTGGGCCGCCCCCCCGGCGCCCGCAATAATTACAGCCACCCCCCGGTCAGCAGCCTGGCGGGCGTAATTAGATGTTTTTTCCGGTGCCCTGTGTGCGGAAGATATTATCATTTCCCATGAAATACCAAACTCATCTAATATATCCGCCGCTTCGCGCATTACCGGCAGGTCGGAATCACTGCCCATTACTATACCTACCAGTGGTTTATTCATGTCCGTCCTCCTTATGCAATTTATGTACATAAATATCATACCCCGCCACATGGACAAGTTATATGTCAAAACGGTTAAAATAACAAAGCCCGGACGGGGTAGGTTTTCCGGAGTGAAACCTACCCGCCTGGGCTTTTATCCCGACCGGTGTAGCCGCACACGGAATACACCCGTGAACGGCCTGTACCGCTTGGACCAAACCACCGCCATTAACGGTGTGGAACCCTAGGTACACTTTCTCTCGACTGAATATTATTTAAATAACTTTTCAACATAATATTACCCCGTGGTATTCAGGCAGTCAAGTGCAACCAATTAATGCCCCGACTTTATCTTGAGGTTTTCTTCTTTGATTACAATTATTTCCTATTAAACCCTAATGTTCCTTATAAATGATTTCCTTTATTTTATTAATACTATCCTTAAAGGTTTTTCTGTATTTATTAAAATTTATCCTTTATTTTATCAATATTATATTTGATGTTATCACGTAATAGTTATATAATTTATATCATGGGGTGATTATGTTGACAAACGCAAAGAAAATTAAAATGGCCCTTGCCTTCATTAACAAAAGCGAAGCATGGTTAGCAAAAGAAATAGGATCAACGCCGCAGGCCTTTAACCAAAGGATGAAAACAGACAAATTCTCAACAGTAGAGCTTGATGGGATTGCTAAAGCGCTGGGAGCTTTATATTCTTCTTCTTTTGAGTTTCCTGATGGGACAAAAATATAATACACCTCCATGCCGCTTTCGCGGCACAATGAAAAGTGTGATAAAATTATTTTAAGATAGAAAGATGATAAAATGACTATTTATGATAAAATAAACCTTTTCCACAAGGCTATCAGCGAGATTCGTCCCTTTGAGGGACATTTGCTGCAGCAACTGAAGGACTATTACCGCATCGGGCTCACTTGGTCAAGTAACGCCATTGAGGGTAATACGTTTACGATCAGCGAGACAAAGGTAGTGCTTGAGGATGGCCTGACCATTGGAGGCCGCCCGCTCCGGGACTTTTACGAAACAGTAGGGCATGGCGCAGCGTATGACTTCATGTTCTCCCTGATCGGGGAGCGACGCATCACCGTCGGAGATATTAAGGTTATGCACCGCCTTTTTTATAAGAACATCAACGAGGCAAACGCCGGCACATGGAGGAAGGAGAATGTTATCGTCTCCGGCTCTGATTATGTGTTCCCCAGGCCGCAGGAGATTGAGGAGCAAATGCGAAAGTTGGAGGAATGGATCAAGGCCAAGCGAAATAATTATCATCCCGTAATCTTTGCAGCACTTCTGCACCTAAAGTTCGTGTCGATCCACCCCTTCATAGATGGAAACGGCAGAACAAGCCGTCTTATCATGAATTTGGCGTTGATACAAGACGGCTATCAGTTGGCCATCATTCCACCGGTACTCCGTTTGGAATACAATGATACCATCCGGCAGTATCAGAACAAGGGTAAACCCGATCTGTTCTGTGATTTCATTGCCGAGCGGGTGTACGAAACGCAAAAGGAGATCATGCGGCTACTGCACATCTCATTCCCTAAACTTGTATAATGCAAAAAACAGAGGGCCCCTCTATGGAGTCCTCTGCTACTTTAATATTGCTTCTACGTGCTAAAATTTATTAATTTTTCTTTAATAATTGTGTCTACAGCCTGTTGTTCATCTATCTTAATTTCCATATTCCTGCCCCGCTCATACAAATTTCACTCCCAAGTCACGCAACATGCCAAAGGTTTGAATATATGGTACATTAAAAGCATCACAAACAGCAGGAATAACTATCCTGTTACGCTGATTGCCATCAGGCCGCTCATGCGTAACAACTGTAAGTTCATAAACGAGAGCGAATGCCACAACCCAACCATCCGCAACCGTAGAAAACTCATTTAACGCTTTTGGTGTAAATCGATTTTGATCAACTGACCACTAAACCATTTTCGAAAATGCAGCATATATAGAGGGTGTCTGCGTAGATTTGAATGCACCACAATACTCAGTATCAACCCATTTCGCTAACTCATCATTCCCCATCTCAAGTTCTTTTTTGACCCGGTCAATACTTTAAATAAATAGAAGGTAATTATGGATAATGGTGCTTTGCAATATCAAAATAGTATCACAAGACACAAAGAAACCCCGGATAGGCTTTCACTTCAAGCCTTCCGGGGTTTTCAATTTCTACTCCCACTCAATGGTGGCCGGGGGCTTGGAGGTAATATCGTAGACCACCCGGTTGATACCGTTCACCTCATTAACAATACGGTTGGATATCCGCTCCAGCACATCGTAAGGTAGGAGGGTCTTTGATTTATAATTAGTTATGGTCTTTGATTTATCAACTTGTACCACTATTATACTATATTAAGGTATGGATATTTATAAAAATATACAAAACTTTATATTAATAATGTTAGTTAAACATAGAGGGATTGTTCACAAATACTCGCTTATCACACAACATGCATCATAGCACCCATCTGATCACCGAACATACGATCTATCCATTGCCTTGATTTTTGTAAACTACCCGGCATTCTTTGGGCAAAGAAAAAACTGCTTATTAGCAATAATTTTCTAAAATTCAACTATTGAAAACAATTCGTCTTTTTGATCCTGGTTAATTCCTATTATAAAGCAACTACTTAGCTGCTTTGATTAAAGGTATTCATTATCCTTGGATATACTTATTGAGTATTCCGGAGCAAAATCCATCACCTGTCCGGGACATGGAAATCAAC